>LNFI01000028.1 GCA_001464615.1 Sphingomonadales bacterium Ga0077557
CGCATCGGAACGCTACTCGACACCTTCCCGCCACACGAATGCGCAAGCTACCTCCGAAACAGCGGATACGCCTCAATCTAATCAGGACAGACTCTAGGTCTTGCAACCCCGGCGAACTGGCGACCTTCGGGCCGATGCCGACAATCGGGAATTTCCTTGTCAAACGGCTAGTTGCCGGCAGAAACCATAGCGACAGCCCGCCCATCCCATAGCGTCTCGCCCGGGTTTAGTGTCACATTTCCGAAGCACAATTCCGCCATCCGGGTGCCCAAGGGCTGGGTTGACAATGCCCCTGCACGCATCCCATAGGATTCGTTAACGCACAAAGTAGTTCCAAGGGGTGATCACCAGTGCAAGCAGTAATTCTGGCGGGGGGGTTGGGGACCCGCCTCGGCGAAGAAACATCTGTTCGCCCAAAGCCGATGGTAGAAATTGGTGGCATGCCTATTCTTTGGCATATCATGAAAATCTATTCAGCGCATGGCGTTACTGAATTCATTATTTGCCTTGGGTATAAGGGATATCTGATTAAAGAGTTTTTTGCCAACTATTTTTTGCATACGGCCGACGTTACTATCGACTTGAAGAAAAACGCCATGAAGGTTCACCAAAACTGGAGTGAGCCCTGGCGGATTACGATGGTGGAAACCGGGGCTAATACGATGACCGGCGGACGGCTTAAGGCCATCCTACCCTATCTGCAGCCCGGCGAACCCTTTTGCTTCACCTATGGTGACGGTGTGGCATCGATTGACATAACGGCGTTGATCGCCGCCCATAAGGCGCATGGCAAGAAGGCGACGATTACCGCGGTTGCCCCACCGGGCCGTTTCGGCGCACTTGAATTTGATGGCGACCACGTCACCAGCTTCCGCGAAAAGCCAGCGGGCGATGGCGGTTTGATCAACGGTGGTTTTTTTGTTGCCCATCCATCCGTTCTCGATCTTGTCGATGGGCCGGACTCGATCTGGGAGCAGAAGCCGCTTGAGGCGCTGGCGGCTAGCCGTGAGTTGGTGGCATTTCGCCATGATGGCTTTTGGCAGGCGATGGATACGCTGCGCGATCGCAATTATCTTGAAGAGCTCTGGCAAAACGGCGCGCCCTGGAAAGTCTGGTGACCGACCAATCCTGGCGCGGCAAGCGCGTATTCCTCACCGGGCATACCGGCTTCAAGGGTAGCTGGCTGGCACTTTGGCTCGCTGATCTGGGTGCCGAAGTGACAGGCTATTCGTTGCCTGCGCCAACCGATCCCAGCTTATACGATCAGGCGCAGGTGGCCGGCGTCCTGAAGGCCGATATCCGTGGCGATGTTCGCGATCTGGAATCGCTCCGTGCGGCTATCGTCGATGCGCAGCCCGAGATGGTGTTCCATCTCGCGGCGCAGCCGCTGGTGCGGTATTCCTATGTTGAGCCGGTGGAAACCTATGCCACCAACGTGATGGGCACAGTCCATTTGCTTGAAGCCTGTCGAATGGTCGACAGCGTCAAGGCGATTGTGTGCATCACGAGCGACAAATGTTATGAAAACCGCGAATGGATTTGGCCGTATCGGGAAAATGATCCGATGGGCGGTTATGATCCCTATAGCAGCAGCAAGGGCGCTGCCGAGCTGGTCATTAATGCCTATCGCCAGTCCTTTTTTGGTCAGGGTGCCGCGATAGCTTCGGTGCGGGCGGGCAATGTCATCGGTGGCGGCGATTGGGCGGCTGACCGATTGGTGCCCGATATCGTCCGCGCGCTTGAAGCGGGTGACCGTCCGATGATCCGATCGCCAGGGTCGGTTCGGCCATGGCAGCATGTGCTTGAGGCGCTTGGCGGGTATCTGATGATCGCCGATCGCTTGCTGGCCGGTGACCGCAGTGCAGCGACGGGATGGAATTTCGGTCCTGCCGATGATGATACCCGCCCGGTGAGCTGGATCGTTGAACGGATGCTGGCCGAATGGGGCGCGACGGGCTGGGATCGTCCCGATGGTGAACAACCCCATGAAGCGAAGCTGTTAACCTTAGATTGTTCGAAGGCGCGCCGTGAACTAGGCTGGCGCCCGGCGATGGGGCTTGGGCAGGCCTTGTCAAAGGTTGTTGAGTGGCATCAATCGGTCGCGAAGGGTTTGCCCGCGCGCGACGTTACCCTGGGCCAGCTTCGCGATTACCGGACGTCATTAGCGACGAAATTATTGGAGCGAAATTAATGGAGTTGGACCTTGCCCCAAATGTTAAGGCCCTTGAAGCGATGACCGCAGGCTATGACGAGCAACAATTTCGCCAGGCCATTCTGGACATGGTCGGCCAATATGCGCGCGCATTTCACGCGCCCAAGCCGTTCGTTTATGGCGAAAGCCCGGTCCCTGTTTCAGGCAAGGTCTATGGCGAGGCAGATATGCGGTCGCTGGTCGATTCCGCGCTTGATTTCTGGCTGACGACCGGCCGTTTCAACGAACAGTTCGAAGCGCAGCTGGCCGCCCGCATGGGCTCGCGCTTCGCGTTGACGGTCAATTCCGGATCGTCAGCAAATCTGTTGGCATTGTCGACCCTGTTCTCGCATTACTTCCGCGGCGATGCCCTGAAGGCGGGCGATGAAATCATCACCGTGGCAACGGGCTTCCCGACCACAGTCAACCCGGCACTGCAATATGGCATGGTGCCGGTGTTCGTCGACGTCGATCTGCCGACCTACAACATCAAGCCCGAGATGATCGAGGCGGCCGTTTCCAGCAAGACCCGGGCGATCATGCTGGCGCATACGCTGGGTAACCCGTTCAACCTGGCCGAGGTGATGCGGGTGGCGGAAAAGTACAAGCTTTGGGTGGTCGAAGATTGCTGCGATGCCCTTGGTGCTACCTATAATGGCCAAGGCGTTGGGACGTTCGGCCATGTCGGGACGCTGAGCTTCTATCCTGCACACCACATCACAATGGGCGAAGGCGGCGCGGTGTTCACCGATAAGCCGATGATCAAGCGTGTGCTTGAATCGATGCGCGATTGGGGGCGTGATTGCTGGTGTGCGCCAGGCAAGGACAATACGTGCGGTAAGCGGTTCGAGCGTCGGCTCGGTGATTTGCCGCACGGCTATGATCACAAATATACCTATAGCCATGCCGGTTATAACCTGAAGATCACGGATATGCAGGCCGCCGTCGGCGTGACGCAGCTCGCGCGCGCGGATGAGTTTATTGCCGCACGACGCCGGAATTTCGACTTGCTGACGGAATTGCTGCGGCCGTTGGAAGATGTGTTGATGTTGCCAGAGGCGACGCCAAACAGCGATCCATCGTGGTTCGGCTATGCGATCACCGTTCGGCCGGGGGCACATTTCACACGTGACCAGCTGACCCGGCATCTCGATGAGAATCGCATCGGCACGCGGTTGCTGTTCGGCGGCAATCTGCTGCGTCAGCCTTATATGAAGGGGCGCCCGCACCGTGTGGTTGGCGATCTGACCAATGCCGATATCGTGACTTCCAATACCTTCTGGATCGGGCTCTATCCTGGTTTGACGGAGGATCATCTGGGCTTTGCCGTCGATACCATTACGAAGTTTATACGTGGCTGAAGCTGCTATTACCTGTGTCGCGACGGTCCAGCGTCGGTTTCGGCCGGCAAGGCCATGACCACGCCTGCGCCGATCGTCATCACTGGTCCAACCGGATGGATCGGCACGGCGATGCTCGCCTATTTGTCGCGCCAGCCGGGGGGGTGGGCGGAACGGGTGTCGCTGTTTGGTTCAAGCGCCCGGCAGGTAACCGCAGCCGATGGTACGGCGCTGGCGATGCGCGCGCTGGAAACGCTCAAACCTGCTGATCTTGATGGCGCGATTGTGGTTCATCTGGCCTATCTGACGAAGGAAAAGGTCGATCTGCTCGGGGAGCGTCGCTTCAGCGATACAAATCTGGAAATTGACGACCAATTGCTAACGGCGCTTGCTGGCGCGAAGCCGAAAAGCGTGTTTGTCGCCTCTTCTGGGGCGGCGATGCTCGCTGCGACGGGGCGCGACCGGCACCCCTATGGCATGAGCAAGCTGCGGCAGGAGGATCGTTTTCGCGCTTGGGCGGTTAAGACTGCTACGCCGCTCATTGTCGGGCGGATTTTTAATCTGGCCGGTCCGTATATCAACAAGATAGACTCCTATGCGATCGGTTCCTTTGTTGGCCAGGCCAAACGGTCTGGATCGATCCAGATCGATGCCCAGGTGCCGGTGTTTCGATCCTATTTGCACGTTGACGATCTTTGCGCGTTGATCGTAAGGGCCGGGCAGGCGGGGCTGGGACGACCCGTGCCGATTGATTTTTGCGGTGCTGAAACGGTGGAAATGAGCGATACGGCGTTGGCCGTTGCCCATCAATTGGGCGGCGGTATCGCCATCGGGCGGCGTCCGGTCGATTGGTCAAAGCCCAGTGCCTATTTGGGCGATTTTACCGATACGAAGGTTCTGGCCATGGAATTGGACCTCCCATTGGCCCCGTTTTCCGCTCAGGTGGCGGATACGGTGCGCTGGATTGAGGTTTCGGGTCTTTGATTAAGGCGAAGCTTGGATTATCTGCTCGGGATGAGATGACGCTTGGGTGAGCGGCCCCCTGACCAAAAAATTGGCCGGGATCAAATAGATGGGGTCATCGGACGAAAAAGATGGGTTAACCTACGATCGGATGGCTGGGGGATGAGGCGAGCCATGCGCCGATCGATAGCAAAAACAAGATTCTGAAGGGGAACTTCAATGTCGAATGAGATTTTTCAAGATTTGTTCGTGCTGGAATTAGCTAACAACCATTGGGGCAAGATCGAGCGCGGCTTGAAAATCATTCACGATTTCGCTGAAGTGGTCCGGACAAATCATGTTCGGGCGGCGATCAAACTGCAGTTTCGTGACGTCGATAATTTCATCCATCAGGATTTTCGCGATCGCGGTGATGTCCGCTATATCAAGAAGACCATTGATACGCATTTGCCATGGGAAAGCCTGCGCCGGATGGTGGAAGCCGTGCGCGATGCTGGCATGGTGACGATGGTAACACCGTTCGACGAAGTTTCGGTCGATAAATGCGTTGAATTCGGTGTCGATGTGCTCAAGATCGCCAGTTCGGACATCCGCGACAAGACACTGCTGCGCAAGATGGCCTCCACTGGCCTGCCTGTCGTCGCCTCGTCAGGCGGCGCAAATGCCGAGCACATTGATGCGCTGGTCGATTATTTCACGTCGCGCGGCATTCCGTTCGCTCTCAATCATTGCGTGTCGCTCTACCCGTCAGAAGATAGCGATTTGGAACTCAATCAGATCGATTATCTCCGCGACCGTTACCCACACATCACTGTCGGCTTGTCGACGCATGAATATCGCGATTGGCACGATTCAATCTTGATCGCCTATGGCAAGGGCGCGCGCACGTTCGAACGTCATATCGATATCGATTATGAAGGCGTGCCGGTCAGCTCCTATTGCACCAAGCCCGAACAGGCAGATGTGTGGTTCAAGGCCTTCAACAAGGCCAAGGAAATGTGCGGTGGTGCAGCAGATGCGCGTCGCGTCGTGCCCGAAGCGGAGCGCCGCTATCTCGATGCGCTGGTTCGCGGCGTTTATG
This sequence comes from Sphingomonadales bacterium Ga0077557, assembly GCA_001464615.1. Taxonomy (GTDB): domain Bacteria; phylum Pseudomonadota; class Alphaproteobacteria; order Sphingomonadales; family Sphingomonadaceae; genus Sphingomonas. The sequence continues at coordinate 5,576 of LNFI01000028.1, forward strand.
CCAAGCGCGACCTGCCAGCCGGCTATGTCCTGACGGATGCCGATGTCTATCATGCTGTGCCGTTGCTCAAGGGGCAGATTTCGACCCGCGAATTCGAAAGCGGTGAGAAACTCACAATGGGGGTTTCCGCCAATCATGGCCTGCTGATTTCTGCCATCGATGCGCCCTATAAGCGCGATGCCGATCTGGTTGCGCTTATCACGGATCGCGGCCTTGATCTGGCGATCGAAAATTCTGAACAGGCCATCAGGCGCGCCACCGCAGCTTAGCCACCGCAGCTTAATCGCCGTAATTTCTTGAGTGGATGGCTGGAAACCCGGCCGGTTGCGGCGGTGCAACCGGCCGGTCTTGCAGTTACAGGAGCGTCAATGACCAAGGTTCGTCTGTCCGATTATGTCGCCCAGCTGCTGGTCGATCACGGTGTGCGTCATGTGTTTATGCTGACAGGCGGCGGCGCGATGCATCTGAATGATGCCTTGGGGCGCGCCGAAGGGCTCCGCTATGTTTGCTGCCACCATGAGCAAGCGCTGGCGATGGCAGCGGAAAGCTACACGCGTCTGTCGGGGCGGATTGCCGCGGTGAACGTGACGACGGGGCCAGGCGGTATCAATGCGCTGAACGGCGTCCATGGCGCTTATACGGATTCGATCGCCATGATCGTGCTGTCGGGCCAGGTGAAGCGGGAAACGCTGGCTGGCAATGCGCCGGTTCGGCTGCGGCAATTGGGGGATCAGGAAGCCGATACGGTCGCGATCGTAAAGCCGATCACCAAGTTCGCGGCAATGATTTCTGATCCACAGGACATCCGGTATCTGATGGAAAAGGCCCTCTGGCTGGCCACAACCGGTCGGCCTGGCCCGGTCTGGATTGATATTCCGATTGATATTCAGGCGATGCCCATCGATCCAACGACCCTGCGCGGTTTCGATCCCCGGATTGAGGGTTATGGGCGCGATTTTGCCTTGCCGGCCGAATATGGCTGGTTGACCGGCGATCCGCTGCGCGCTGCAGCGCGGGAAGTTGTCGTGGCGTTGCGAGAGGCAAAGCGTCCGGTGTTGCTGCCGGGCACGGGCGTGCGGATCAGCGGATCGCATGATGTTTTCCTGAAGATTGCTGAAAAGCTTGGCATCCCGATTGCGCCGGGCTGGAATGCGCAGGACGTCGTCGACGATTCCAATCCCTGTTATGTCGGTCGCCCGGGTACGGTTGGCGATCGAGCGGGTAACTTTGCCGTGCAGAATTCGGATCTGCTGCTGGTGCTTGGCTGCCGGCTCAATATCCGCCAGATCAGCTACAACTTCTCCGCCTTCGCGCGGGCTGCAAAAAAGATCATGGTTGATATCGACGCGGCAGAAATCGCCAAGCCAACGCTTTCAATTGATATGCCGATCCATGCGGATCTCTCCACCTTCCTGCCCATTCTGCTCGAAGAGCTTGAGGGGTATGAGGTGCCGGCCGCCCACAAAGAGTATCTCGATTGGGCAATGGCGCGCCGCCATCGCTATAACCCGGTGCTCCCCGAATATTGGGAAACCAAAGGCGTCATCAATCCCTATTGCTTTACCGAGGTGCTATTCAAGCATCTGCAGGACAATGAAGTGATCGTGATGGCTGATGCAACGGCGGCTGTCGTGACGGTGCAGGCGGCCAAATTAAAGCCTGGCCAGCGGATTTATTCCAATTCGGGCGCTGCATCGATGGGCTATGATCTGCCGGCGACAATCGGTGCCTGGCACGCGATGCCAGATGGTGCCGAGCGGATCATCTGCATGGTGGGGGATGGATCGATCATGCAGAATCTCCAGGAGCTGCAAACGATCATTGGCCAGAATATTCCGGCGAAGATTTTCCTCTACAATAACTCCGGTTATCATTCGATCCGCCAGGCGCAACAGGCTTATCTTAATGGCTTTTCGGTTGGCTGTGGCCCCGATTCCGGGGTGACTTTTCCTGATTTTGGCAAGATCGTGCAGGCGTTCGGCTTCTCCTATATCTCCACGACGGACCATGCCGATATGGAAGAAGCCATTCGAAAAACACTGGCGACGCCGGGCGCGGCAGTGTGTGAGGTCTTTATCGACAAAACACAGAATTTCGCGCCCAAGGTGTCGTCGCGCCGACTGGAGGACGGGTCGATGGTGACAGCACCGATGGAGGATCTCGCGCCGTTCCTGTCGCGCGAGGAACTCCAGGAGAATATGCTGATTCCGTTGATTGGCTAACGCGTGATGCGCTTGCCCGCGCTTCTGTTTGATCTGGATGGCACGCTGGTCGATAGCGCAGCGGATATTGCACGGGCGCTATCGATCGTCAGCCAGAGCAGAGGCGGGCCGATCATAGATCCAGCAGTCGTCCGGCCGCTGGTGAGCTTGGGTGCCGCAGTTCTAGTCCGCCGCGCGCTTGGCGCGGTTGCCGGGGACGAGACCGACGATTTGGCACGTTTTCGTCAAGCGCTTGGATCGTTGGCGCCGGACAAAACCATTATCTTCGATGGGGTCAACGCGACGCTGACGGCGCTTGCCGATGCAGGATTTTCGATGGCGATCGTAACCAACAAGCCCGAAGCGCTCAGCCGTCATTTGCTGCGCGGTCTGGCACTCGATCATTTCTTTGCTGCAATCGTTGGCGGGGATAGCGCTAAGTTGCCCAAGCCGGACCGATCGCCGCTTGATCTGGCGCGGCAGCAGATGGGGATGGCGGGGGATGCGGGGGTGATGATTGGGGACAGTAGTGTCGATGCCGCCGCGGCGAGGGCGGGGGGCGTTCCTTTCGTGCTTTATGAGCGGGGATATGGCGCGAAAGAATGTGCGACGGGCGACATTGCGCGGCGTTTCGACCATTTCGCCGACCTTCCCCGAATCCTTACCGAACTGAGCATTGAGATCGACAGGGCGGCCAGCCGGTGAGGACAATATTTCGATGGTTCTGCCCAAGGGGGCATGGTAGTTCGCCGGCAATCATGACCCGCAACCATGCTGTGTTCAAACAGAGATTGATGATATTTTTATGATCAGTTTAGCCCATGTTTTCGGCAATTTGTCGGCAGCGCGCCAGTCTTCCCGCCGCTGGCGTGCGACAGTCTTTGCCCCGGCGATGATTGCGATTGCGGCGGTCATTGCGGGGACCAGCCCAGCGGCGGCGCAAGCCGGCGCGCGCCCCACCGCACAGGCCTATGGCTCACCGACCGCGCCTGACCTGTCACAACCAAACAGCCAGAATGCCGACCAGTCGCGCCCGGCGCAGCTGCAATCGGACCCCAAGATCGAGCCTGTCGATATTCAAAGTTCGGACCGCAGTCGCGAGGCGAAGAGCGAGACGGACCAAAAAATCGAACAAAGCCTGCTCCAGGCGACAGCTAATGCGCGCCTGAAGCCATTGGAGCCGAGCCAGTTCGAGTTATTTGTTGCCGAAACGCTCGGACGCAAGCTCCCGCGGTTTGGCGCAGACCTGTTGCTGCCCAGCAATCGCGATTATGCCGTGCCCGCGACGGCAACGGTGCCACCCGATTATATCGTGAATGTGGGTGACACGATCACGATCGGCCTGACCGGATCAGTCGAGGGTAGCGTCGATGTCGACATTGATACCGAGGGCAAGATATTCCTGCCCAAAGTCGGGTCGATCATGGTGGCCGGTGTGCGCTACCGGGACCTGCACAATACGGTCGCGGCGGCGCTGGGGCGCCAATATCGCGGCTATGACGTGGCGGTCAGCATCAAAAAGCTGCGCGGTATCCGCGTTTATGTGACCGGTTTTGCGAATAATCCTGGTGCCTATTCGGTCAATAGCCTGTCGACGATGGTCAATGCCGTGCTTGCCGCAGGCGGGCCGTCATCCGGCGGTAGCTTTCGTTCGGTCAAGCTGTTCCGCAATGGCCGGCTCGTCACCGATTTCGATCTTTATGACCTGATCTTGCGGGGCGATCGTTCCCGCGATGCCGTTCTGCAAAATGAGGATGTGCTGTTTATCGCCCCGCTCGGTCGCCAGGTTGCCATTACCGGCAGCGTCAATAGCGAGGCGGTTTATGAAGCGCGGGAAGGCGACAATCTGGAATCGGTTATTGCCTATGCTGGTGGGACGAATGACCTTGCCGACAATGCCAGGGTCCTGCTGTACCGCCTTACCCAGCCCAAGCTGGTCAATGGCCGCGAGCTGACGCGCGCTGAATCCGCAGCGACGATGGTGATGGGCGGCGACATTCTGCAGATCCTTTCGGAAGGCACGCTGCGACGCCCGCTGGCAAACCAGGCGGTGTTGGTGCGGATTGAAGGCGAGGTGAACGCGCCGGGCAGTTATTTCGTACCGCCAAACTCCACTTTGGCCGATGTGATGGCGCGCGCAGGCGGATTGAGCAGCCAGGCGTTTGTCTATGGCACCCGGCTGGAGCGCCTGTCGGTCAAGCGGCAGCAACGGGAGAGCTTTGCAGAGGCGATTAATCAGCTCGAATTCGCCCTGCTCTCGGCGCCAATTACCAGTTCGGACATCTCCAACAGCGGGGATCGCAGTCTTCAGCTTCAGGCGGCGACGGCTGCACTCGCCAAATTACGTGCGGCAGAACCGGATGGGCGCGTTGTGCTCAATCTGACGCCGGGCAGCTCGGCGCTCCCGGAAACGCTGGTGATGGAGAATAACGATCGCATCGTGATCCCGCCACGGCCGGTTACGGTGGGCGTCTTTGGGGCGGTTTTTCGCCCGGCGTCATTCTTGATCGAGGGTGATAAGGGGCTGCGGATCAGCGATTACATCGAACGCGCCGGCGGCAAGCAACGCTCTGCCGATGGGGGGAACACGATTGTCGTTCGCGCCAATGGCGATGTCCTGTCGCGTCGGCGGGGTGCGCTGAACGCCTTGGCGTTGCCGGGTGATGTCGTGTTCGTGCCGATCAAGACCCAGTCGTCTTCGATCCTGGCCAAGATCCGCGATATCAGCGCGATCATCTTCCAGATTGGCATCAGCGCAGCGGCTTTTGTGGCGGTCGCAAAATGACGCCCCCGAAGGACATTATCGGTGCCCTGCGAAACAGTCGCTATCTGCATGATCGCCGCAAGCGGTTGACGATCTTTGCGGTTCTGATTGTGCTGTGCGGCCTGCTGACGCTTTTCCCCCAACGCTATCATGCAGCAATGACGATGACGCCAACTGACCCGGCCAGCCTTGGCCTGAGCAGCGCGCTTGGGGAATCGGGCGCCGTCAATAGCGTGTTTGGCACACAGGCTGCCGTTGAAGTCGTCCTGAAAGTTGGTCGGAGCAAGCAGACTCGAATTGATGTTATTCGAAGGCTTGACCTAAAAAAGAAGCTCGGCATCGCTTCAACTGAAGCTGCCGTCCGGTGGGTCGATCGTGCGGTTGATATCCGATCGTTGCGTGGCGGCATCGTCACGATCGAGACGTGGGAGACTGACCCGGATCTGGCGCTTGGATTGGTCGGCGCGCTTGCTGATTCGACGCGCGACAGCTTGGCCCGGATTGGTAAGCGGCAGACAGCATATAAGCGAACAGTGCTCGCACGGTTGCTCAGGGACGCTGACAAAAAGCTTGTCGATGCGCAAAACAACTATGATCGGTTTCGACTGGTGACGCGCTACGCGCAGCCCGCAAATGTGATCGCCGGTATTGGGACCAGGGTTGCCTATCTGAAGGAAGTGATCCGTTCGAAGGAAACGCAGCTCTTTGCTGCGCGGCAGTTTGCGACCGATCAAAATCAATCGGTACGGCAATTGTTGGCAGAGATTGCGTCGCTAAAGGATCAACTCAAAAGATCCGTGTCAGTTGACGACAAGCAGCTCGATTCAGTGGGCGATGTGGTCGAGAAATCGACCCGCGTCAGGGAATTGGAGCGCATTCTGGAGATCGCCCATGCCCGCCATGATAATTATGAGCGGTTGTTTGAAGGCACATCGGTGGAGGATATCACCAAGGACGCCGTGGTTCGCATTATCGAGGAGCCCTATATTGATGCCGATCGCCAATATAACCTAATCCCGATGATGATCGGGCTGCTGCTTGCAATGTTGGCGGTGGCTATCGAGTTTTACGGCCTTCGCCCTCCAGTTGGTAACAAAGGCCAATAGCAATGGAAACATTGTCGCTGGTCAGCACCCCCGAAATCTCGGTTGTGATTCCTTGTTACAACGAAGAGGAGAATGTCGCCGCGATTGCGGCTGCGGTGATCGTTGAGCTGGAGCCGATCACCGATTCCTTCGATATCATCATTATCGATAACGCCTCGACCGACCGAACGGTTGAAATCGCACGGTCGCTGTGCCGCGACGATGGCAGGATAAAGCTGATCGCCAATGCCCGCAATTTTGGCCAGATGCGGTCACCGACCCATGCCATTTTCCAGGCGGGCGGCCGGGCCATTATCGGAATCTGTGCCGACTTTGAAGATCCACCGTCGCTGATCCCGCAATTCGTGGAAAGGTGGCGCGCGGGGACCCAGATTGTTCTGGGGGTATCCAGAGCGCAGCCGACCAGCCGATTGCACGGCTGGCTTCGCCAGACCTATTATCGTTTTACCGAGCGTTTCGGCGACTACGCCGTCATCCCGAATGCGACCGGCTTCGGGCTGTATGATCGAAAGGTTGTGCGCGCGATCGAATCGCTGCGGGAGCCGGAGCCTTTTTTTCGCGGCATGCTGGTCGAAACCGGATATTCGATTGAAACCATCACCTATGATCGCGCGACGCGACGCGGCGGACGATCGAGCAATAATTTTTTCACGTTGCTGGACTTTGCCCTGTCCAGCCTGGCGAGTTTTTCCAAAAAGCTGGTTCGAATGCCATTATATATCGGCGTTTGCCTGGGGATGATCGCCGGAATCATGCTATTGGCGACACCCTTGGCTTTCGCGCTGAATCTCGACCTGATCCTTTGGCTGTTCGTGTGCGGACTGGAAGCCCAGTTGGCGCTTGTCTTCATATTTATGGGATTGATGGGGGACCAGATACGGTTGGTCTCTGAGCGAACGCGCGCAACTCCGCTAGTATTCGAACGCGAACGCCTGAATTTTCCAGAAAATTATTGAGCCGATGAACAAATCGGTCAACTTCGGACATCTACTAGAAATAGTACGATTTTATCAAGCTGCATTGGTCAATGCAATATTTGGATTTGGAGCGTATGTTCTGCTCGTTCAATTTGGCTTTGACGTATATTTGGCACAAATTTATTCCCACATATCTGGGATGATATTTAATTACTTTACATATAGCCGTCATGTATTTCGTAGCGCAGTGCCTGCTAAAGTTAAATTTGTTATTACGTACGCCGTCAATTATTTTATTGGTCTTGGAATATTATTTGTCGCGACGCATTTCTTCAAATCGCCATATGTTTTGGGTGTTATTGTATTAATCGCCGGATCAGTAACAAATTATTTCGCACTTAAATATTTCGTCTTCGTAAGAAGGCTCATTGCATGATTGGGTCCGGGAAATTTTCTTTTTCGGACCGTTGGCTTGAACCAATATTGGCTATTATTGTTGTTGGTGGTTTAATCCGCGCCATTGCGCATGTTTATTATTTTGGATATCTGCCGCAACCATATTTCTATGATCCAGCCGACACATGGATGGACTGGTTCAATACTGCTGACTGGGCTCGGGACCGGGGCGTGTATGACAGCTGGCGTACTGTTTATGCGCCTTTTAGTTTCGTTTTTCTGAGAATCTTTGGTGATTCGCGATGCTATGAGGGCGGCGGGCTTGATTCCGCATATTATGCCAGGGCGTGCGATTGGCCGGGGGTAGTGCTTCTTCACAGCATATATGTGCTTGATATCGTCTTGGTGGCGCTGGCGTATGTGAAGACCGATCGTGGAACGGCGCTGCCACGAGCGATTGCCGTCGGGATGGGTTTGCCGCTGACAGCTGGCTTGGAGCGCGGCAACCTGATCATCTTGACATTCACTTGCGTGATATTGGCGTTCGGTCCGATCCTCAAATCGGCCCGCTACCGGTGGATCGCGATAGGCGTCGCCATGAATTTAAAAATTTATATGGTCGCCGCGCTATTTCCCCAATTGCTGCGTCGCCGCTGGCGATGGTTCGAAGGGGGCGCTGCTGCAGCTGGGATCGTTTTTCTGGTGAGCTACGGGCTGTTGGGGCGCGGCAACCCAATCGAGATTTATAATAATATCGTTGCCTTCCAAGGCCAGACGCAGCCCAATCAGTTTTTGGATGTTTTCTATCAAGCCACATTCGCGCCATTGATTCAGCTTCTTCAGAATCAAAGCTTTCCGGTTACTAGCCTCATCGGCTCCCAGAATGTCGATACGCTTTTGTTTTGGTTGCCTATTTTACTGCGAATTACGCAGGGTGCCATCTTAATTGCAGTGATTGCAATTTGGCTGAGGCCTGAAGTAATTCCAATGTACCGAATTACGAACTTGGGAATATCGTTTGCACTGGTCACGGTAGAGTCAGGCGGATATACTCACCTATTCCCGATTTTTTTCACGTTGTTTGAACGGTGGCGTGGATTTTGGCAGAAGGTCGCGATCATTTGTTGTTATGTGCTGTCGTTTCAATTTGACTATATTTTAGATAGAACGCCGCCATTGGTTCATGACAGCTTCTTTAATAACAGCACAATATTTGTGACATATTATATCATGCTGGGATCCTTCGTTCGCCCCTTATTCTTTTATATGATCCCGTTTGCGCTGTCCTGTGCAACGATCATTGCCGTTTATCGGGACATTGTCGCGAAGGGATCGCAATCGCGAAAGCGATTTTCGAAAGATTTGCCGATTTTCACTTGAAGGTGGCAGGAAGGCTTTGGGATTCTATTATAAGGCCGAACAGAATTGAACTGGAGATATTCTATAATTTGGTGACAAGAGCCTGCGCTGTCTTCAATGCAAGTGGGAATTCAGGCTTGTCAGCAAAGAATTCTTCCACTGCTTGTCTGGCACCTGGGCATGAGGCGAACCCATAATCGTCAAAAACGATTGCGCCGCCCCGGGACATGCGCGGATAAACGAATTCCAAGCAATCGAGCACCCCTTGGTACAAATCCAGATCGATGTGCGCGAAGCAGAAGCGATTGTTTTCGAGTCCGCCGAAGGTTTCTGGAACCCAGCCCTTCCGATAGTTTATAAAGGCGTCGTCGCCGACAACAGCGCGGACGGCCTCTACTGACGTATCCGAAAAATCGCCTGCGCTATGTCGATCGACTTCCGATACGGTTTTCATACCTTCGAAGGAATCGAATAAATAAAGATTTTTCTTTGAATCGGCGCCCATCGCTTCGCGGATTAGGCGGGCGGTTCCGCCCTGAAACACACCGGCTTCCATCACGTCGCCTTCGGCATTCATTGCTTGCGCCAAGGCCTGCCAGATCGTCCAGCAGCGTTCGATATCTACCAGGGTGTGTGGCGATACCTTATTGTATAAACTGATGAAATCGGGCCCCAGCCAGGGGGAGTAATGCGGGGCATATTGGGCTGCCTGTGGAATATCTTTGACAATCAGCAACCGGTACAAAAATCCCCAAACGACCGGAGGCGCGATGGCCTTTGCCATGGTCACCCAACGCATTCGCGTCGTTCTAAGCGTTACAATCTCGACCATTCAAATCCACCCTTCGCTTTGCTGATATCATCGCGATCTGGGACGCGAAAGACCAAATGGGAAGATAGTTGGGCTGTCTCTTGTGGGGATTATCCGACGCAGCCGGCCGCCTTAGGAAATGGTAATCCCAAGCTGGTCAAGACGGAGGTTATCGCGTCCAGCGATAACACTCGCCGCCGACCCATTTGGGAGGGACTTAAAGTCTATGCCAGCGGCGTCAATAGAGAGGTGGTGATTGCCGCCGCGCAGATCGATCCCGGCCGGAAAGGCGCCAGCTTGCCCTTTGATCCGCGCGCGGAGCTGGCCATGCGCGCAGCCGAGCAGCGAGATGGCGGGTTGAGCGGCTTTCTCGCCGGGATTGTTGATGGCGGCGTCGATCGTGAAATCGCGGCATTGTTCAAAGCTGATCGGGCGCCGAAAGCCGATCACCTTGGTGCCGATGATGCCGATGCCCTCGGCATTCTGGGCGAAGATGCCGAGCGCGTTGCCGCCATTCACCGTGTCATACCAGCCATGCAGCTGGCCGCCATTTATCGTCACCAGCCCGCGCGCCTGATGGATGAAAATGCCCGCAAAGGCGCCGGGTGCCGGGCCACAATAGGGATCGACGATATCGATCGCGGCATAGGGGGAAATATTGGTCAGTTCGATGCCGACGGCGCTATAGCCATCAAGGATCGGCATCAGCAGGTGGAAATTGGCCTGACCCGCGCGGCCCTGATCAATGCTTGGCTTGCCGGTCTTGCCGTCGAGCTTGATCCCGGTGGCGATCTGGCTGGTTTCGAAATTCTGGATATAGGTGTCGGCAAAACTGCCCTGAACATAGGCACCGATGCTTTGCGGCACGCCCGGCGTGCCACCGATGCTCGCGCCGCAATTGGCGATGTAGAGCGACGCGTTGCCGCCGGGGAACGCAGCGGGCGTCCGGCCGTCGAGATGGAAGGCCCAGAAACGCTGCGGGCCGCTTTTGTCGCCCGGGCTCGATCGAAAGGCATGGCAATCGCGCAGATGCGTATAGACTGCGCCGGTGACCGAATAGCCAATCGCATGTTCGTCCGCGGAGATCGCCTCGACGAGGCAATCCAGGGTGAAGCGCATGCGGAGCCCGGCAGCGCCGTCATCGGCCGACGCCTTGGGCGGTGCGCTCCGCGTCAGTTCCATCCACCGGAAATCAACCGAGTTGAGATAGTCATTGACCGACGCCGGTGGCGTGTCGAAGCCCAGTTGAACGACATCGCGATCACCACTGACGACGATGATCCGCGTGCCCTGATGCGGGCCGCCCCAGTTCTTGCCCGCCCCCCAAATCCGGCGATGCGAGGTTTCAATTTTCCAGGTGTCGCTGATGAAATAATCAGCCGCGCCAAGCAGCGTGACCGGATGGGCGGCAACACAGGCGCGTAGGGCGGGCAGGCAGTCATGCGCTGAATTGTTGCGCACCGCCCCCCACCATTCGGGACAGGCCGCCGCGGCGCGGCTGGCATTCATGTCGACCCGGCCTGAGCCAGTGAAGATCGGGGCCACGGGTGCCTGAAAATCGCCGAGCAGGGTCAATGTCTTGCCGGCGGCTATCTCTATGGTCGCGCCGGGCATCGCCATGACGTCCGCCCGAACGGTGATGTTGGCCGCGACGCTATGTTTGCCCGCGGGCAATTGGATGCCCGGCACATCAGCCGATAACAGTGCCGATCCCGCCGATGCGCTGCGCTTGGCGGTCTGGCCGCGCGCGTCGGTGGTGGTCGCGGCGAGGGCGATCACCGACATGCGGCCGATCAGCTCCCGCCGCGACACCATCAGACGAGCGTTTCGCGCATCGCATCCTCAAACGGCGTCCATGGCTCGTCCTTGGCGATTTTGTCGGCAAGATCGGGATTGGCGAGGAACGCGCGACCCCAGGTCACCAGATCAAGCAGGCCAGCGTCTAGCTCGGCATTGGCGGCATCAACCGTCAGCGACGCGCCGCCGATCAGCACACCGCTCCACATCGGCCGAACCATCCGCACGATCCGCCCGGCGGTATCTGCATAGACCGAATTGGCGCAGCTGATGTCGAGCGCCTTTAGCCCCAGGGACTGAAGCGCCGGGATGAAATAGGCGAGCATCTCGTCAAGATCGGGCCAGTCATAAATGCCGCCCATGAAGCGCGATGGCGAAATTCGGGCGATCACCCGATCGGCAGGCACGGCCGCCAACACTTTTTCAATGAGCTCCAGCGCGAACCGGCACCGGTTTTCGACCGAGCCGCCATAGCTATCCGTACGATCATTCACGCGGGCATCGAGGAACTGATCGGCGAGATAGCCATGGCCGACATGCAGTTCGACGGCATCGAAGCCGGCGGTGTCGATCGCACGGCGGGCGGCATCGGCGAAATAGCCATAGATTGTCGGCATTTCCTCCGGCGTCAGCGCGCGCGGTTCGCCGTACGGTTTGCCGTTCTGGCGATTGATTCCCGTCGCGGCGACATTGGTCGAACTGACGGGTTGGTCGATCGTATAGTCGCTGTGCGAGATGCGGCCGGTATGCCAAAGTTGGCAGGCGATTGCCGCCCCGGCTTCGTGCACGGCATCGACCACTGGCCGCCAACTTTCGGCATGCGCGTCGCTTGCAATATAGGGGGCATTGTTCCAGCCGTCGCCGCTTTGATGGACCAAGGTGCCTTCGGTCAGGATCAGGCCAACGCCGCCTTGGGCGCGGCGTTGATAATAATCGCGCATCGCTGGTGTGGCATGATGGCCCTCAGCCGCGAAGCCACGGCTCATTGCGGACATGACGGTACGGTTGCGAACGCCGATGAAATCCGGGCGGTTGAGCGGATCGAACAAACTGGTCATGATTTTGGCTCCAAGCGATACTGATCGAAAAAGGGATCGGTGAGATAGGCGTGCAAGGTTGATTGCCAGGGGCGTTGCAGATTTGCATGCTCGCGCGTCAGCCGGTCACAGCTGAGCACGGCAACATCGGGACGACGGCCAAGCTCGCTTTGCGACACCAGCGACGCATCCACGGGGACGACGTCGAGATGGCCGCGCCACCCGAGCGCGACCGTGATTTCATGCGCCAGTTCGGCAAAGCTTGCCTGGCCCACACACGCCATTTGATAGCTGCCCGTGGCGTTTTTAGCGATCAGATGGAGCGTATTGGCCGCAAGATCCTGGGTCCAGGTCGGCTGCCATACCCGGTCGCCAACCTCGAAGCGGGTCTGGCCCTTTTGCAGCGCCGCCCACATCACCGGAATGATCCGGCCGACAAAGTTCTTGTCAGCGGCACCACCCCCGAAAAACCCAGCCATGCGGACGATCAACGCATCGGGAAGCCGTTCGGTGACGATCTTTTCCGCTTCATATTTCAATTCGCCATAGAAGGATAAGGGACGCGGCGTTTCGTCTTCGGGGATGGGGTTGGTCGCCCCGTCATAGGTCAGGAAGGATTGCGGATACATCATCCTGGCGCCGCTCCGCACCGCAAGATCGGCAATGTGGCGCGTCCCATCAACGATCGTGCGCCTTGCCGCTTCTGGTTCGCGGGCGCAGCCCTCGACATCGACGCGCGCGGCGCAATGGATGATCCAACCGCCCTTTACCCAGGTTTCCCAGCTGGCGACCTGTTCCGCATCGCTGGTATCCAGATCGGCATGGCCGGGTGCACGCACATCAAATTTGGGCGATCGGCTGGCTTCATCGAACAACGCCGCGCCCAGCATGCCTTTGCCACCGGTGACCAGGATTCTTGTCTTGTCGGCCATTCACGATCTCCCCAAAATCTTGCCGCACATCCCGACCGAAGCGCAATCACATCACGCCGCCAGGCTGATCGCCCGGCCGGCAGGATGCAGAGGGTTGCGCTCTAAGGGAAAGGGGGCACCGTTGAAACGTTGATTTGGCCCTTGCCTAGCAGCCGCGCGGGGCGGGCGGCAAGGCCGATGCCGGGCGAATTCGCGCCATCGATTTGATCGTCAGCCTCAACGGCCCGTTCACCTATCGCGCTTATTGTTCCCCGTTGAGCATGTCTGCTTGGGGAGGGTTCGGTGCGCATTCTCGTGACCGGTGGGGCCGGTTTCATCGGCTCAGCCTTGATTCGTCACCTGATTACGGGATCGGATCATGTGCTGCTGAATATCGACAAGCTGACCTATGCCGGCAATCTGGCATCGCTTGATTCCGTCGTCCGACACAGCCGGTATGATTTTGTCCAGGGCGATATCTGCGATGCTGACCTTGTCGCGCGGACGATCGCCGATTTTCAGCCGCAGGTCATCGCCCATCTGGCCGCAGAGAGCCATGTCGACCGGTCGATCGATGGGCCTGGCGTGTTTGTCCAAACCAACATTGTCGGCACCTTCACGATGCTGCAACAGGCGCTTGGCTATTTCCAATCGCTCGGGGCTGCCGATCAGGCGGCGTTTCGCTTCCACCATATTTCGACCGATGAGGTTTATGGATCGCTGGGCCCGACCGGGCTTTTCACCGAAACCACGCCCTATGATCCACGCTCGCCCTATTCGGCGTCAAAGGCAGCGTCGGACCATCTCGTCCGTGCCTGGGGACATAGCTTTGGCTTGCCAGTGCTGGTCACCAATTGTTCGAACAATTACGGCCCCTATCAATTTCCTGAAAAACTGATCCCGCTGATCATCATTCGCGCGCTCTGCGGGCAGGCCTTGCCCGTCTATGGCGATGGATCGAATGTGCGTGACTGGTTGCATGTCGATGATCATGCGCGGGCGCTGCACCGCGTGATTGAGGCGGGCCATCCGGGTGAGACCTATAATATCGGCGGTAATGCCGAACAGCGGAACATCGATGTCGTTCGCCGCATCTGTGCCGTGCTCGATCGACGCCATCCGCGCTTCGATGGCCGGTCCTATGCCGAACAGATCAGCTTTGTCGCTGACCGCCCCGGCCATGATCAGCGCTATGCGATTGATGCCGCCAAGGCGCACCGCGATTTGGGCTGGCGACCGCAGCATGACTTTGCCAGCGGCATTGATGCCACGGTGCAATGGTATCTCGACAATAGCGGCTGGTGGCAGGACATCATCAATCGGCAATACGATACCCAGCGGCTGGGTATCGGCGCATCGATGACGCCTGGCAGCAGCGTTCGCCAGTTGCGGAGAGCATCATGAAGGGGATCATCCTGGCGGGTGGCACCGGATCGCGGCTGCACCCGATGACCCAGGTCGTGTCGAAGCAGTTGATGCCGATCTATGACAAGCCGATGATCTATTACCCGCTGACCACGCTGATGCTGGCCGGGATCAAAGAGATTCTGCTGATTTCCACCGTTGCGGATTTGCCCCGGTTTGAAGAATTGCTGGGCGACGGATCGAAATGGGGGATATCGATCAGCTATGCCGCGCAACCCAAGCCAGAGGGGCTGGCGCAGGCCTATATCATCGGTGCTGATTTCCTGGCGGGGGCGCCGTCAGCGCTGATTTTAGGCGACAATGTCTTTTATGGGAACGGCATTGCCGGCCTGTTCGCGCAGGCGCTTGATCGGATGCAGGGCGCTTCAGTTTTTGCTTATCATGTTCAGGATCCGCAGCGTTACGGGGTGATTGAGTTCGATGGGCTGAACAAGGCGATTAGCGTTGAGGAAAAGCCGGTTCAGCCAAAATCAAATTGGGCCGTGACCGGGTTGTATTTCTGTGATGGTCAGGCGCCGGCGATTGCCCGGACGCTCAAACCCTCTGCCCGGGGCGAGCTGGAGATCACGGACGTGATCCGCCATTATCTTGATGCGGATACGCTCTATGTCGAATCGCTGGGCAGGGGCATTGCCTGGCTCGACACAGGCACGCCGGAAGCGCTGCTGGAAGCGGCCGAATTTGTCCGCATTCTTGAGAAACGTCAGGGCTTCAAAATCGCCTGCCCGGAAGAAATCGCGTTTCGGCAGGGGCGGATCGACCGTGCCGCGCTGGAGGCGCTGGCGGCTGCCTATGGGCAGAATGATTATGGCGGCTATTTGCGGTCGATCGCTGCCAGTGCCGGGGCCGGTGACTGAAATAGTCCGGCCGTCGGGATCAGCCGCCCGCGCCGCTTTTGACCAAATGATCAATCGCCAGCAAGTGCGTCAGCAGCGCTTCGGCCTGATCAAGCGGGACGGCATTGGGCCCGTCTGACTTGGCATTGTCAGGATCGGGGTGCATTTCCATGAACAGCCCGGAAATGCCCACCGCGACGGCGGCGCGCGCGAGCGGGGCGACGAATTCGCGCTGGCCACCGCTTGTCGTGCCAAGCCCGCCGGGCAGCTGGACGGAATGGGTCGCATCAAACACCACCGGACAACCCGTTTCGCGCATGATGACAAGGCCGCGCATGTCCGACACCAGATTATTATAGCCAAAGCTGGCGCCGCGATCGGTCACGAGCAGGGTGGCTTCGCGTCCCGCCTCTGCGGCTGCGGCGCGCGCTTTGGTGGCGACATGGATCATGTCGTGCGGGGCCATGAACTGGCCCTTTTTGATGTTGGCGGGCTTACCGCAGCTGGCAACAGCTTCGATCAGATCGGTTTGGCGGGCCAGAAAGGCGGGGGTCTGCAGCACATCGACCACGCTGGCGACGGCGCTGACCTGGCTGGTTTCGTGCACATCGGTGAGCACCGGCATGCCTGTTTCGCGTTTGACCTTTTCCAGGATGCGAAGCCCCTCTTCCATGCCCGGCCCACGAAACGAGCTGGCTGAGGTGCGATTGGCCTTGTCGAACGAGCTTTTGTAAATGAGCAAGATGCCCAGCCGTTCGGCGATGCCTTTCAGCGTTGTGGCCGTCGACAGCGCCATTGCTTCGCTTTCGATGACGCAGGGGCCGGCAATCACGAACAGCCGCTGATCGATCCCGACTGGGCGGCCGCACAATAGGGTAGGGGTGGGTATGGTCGTCATGCTGCGTCGCGATCTGCCAATATGGCTTCGATAAAGGGAATATCTTCGGGATTGTTGAGCTCCCAAAGGTCATGCCCCGGATCGCGGACTTCGACAATCCGGACGGGCTTGCCTGATTCCAGGAAGCGCAATTGTTCCAGCCCTTCGAGCAGCTCCAGCGTGCCGACGGGCAGCGCCGCATAGCCCTGCAGCGCGGCCACGCGATAGGCATAGACACCGATGTGGAAAAACAGCGGCAACGCTGGATCGCCGATCCGGGCGGGCGGCAGATGCGGGATCACTGATTTGGAGAAATACAGCGCATCATGATGCTGGCCAAAGGTGACGGTGGTGCCGCCAACCCGCCCGGCGCGCTGATCCTCGATCAGGCGGCGCTGCACCGCTGGGGAGGCGCGGATTACTGGCGTTGCGACCTGGATGGCGGGATCATTGGCCATCGCCTCAATCAGCGCCTCGACCACAAAGGGCGGGGTCAGCAGCGCGTCGCCCTGGAAATTGATGATGATGTCGGCGGGATCAGGCAGCGCACCCAGCGCCGCGGCGCAGCGCTCGGTACCGTTGGCGCAGGCGGCGGGCGTCATCAGCACCGGCGCACCGGCGGCCGTTGCCGCGTCGGCGATCAGCGGGTGGTCCGTGGCGACATACACCGCGCTGGCACCGCGAACCGCGCGGGCAGCATCAAGCGTCCAGGCAAGCAGGGGCTTTGCCATTTGCCCTGGCCCGCGCAGCATCGCCAGTGGCTTTGCCGGATAGCGGGTGGAGGCATAGCGCGCGGGAATGATAATCGCCGCGCGCAATGGCGCGGCTCGGTCGGGCAAGGCCATCACGCTTCAGCGCAGGCCGGAACGGAGAATGTCATGAATATGGATCAGCCCGACCGGCAGGCGGGGATTGAGCGAATGGGTGACGAACAGCGCGGTAATCTTGTTCGCCTCGATCGTCTGCAACGCGTCTTCGACGAAGCAGGAGACATCGACGGTCGATGGATTTTGCGTCATCACTGCTTGCGCATCCCGGTCAAACAGATTGTCGGCATGACGCCGCAAATCGCCATCGGTGATCACGCCGACCAAGTTGCCGGCATCATCGATGACACCGGCAATACCCAGGCTGTGCGCCGTGATGGTTAGGACAACATCCCGCATCGGCGTGGCGCGTTTGACCAGCGGCAATTCGTCCTTGCTATGCATCAGCGACGACACACGGGCGAGGCGCTGGCCGATCGCGCCGCCGGGGTGGAGCATGTTGAGCTTGGTGCGCGAAACACCCCGCTGGTTCATCATCGCGATGGCCAGCGCATCGCCCATGGCGAGCATCATGATCGCTGATGTGGTGGGGGAGATATTCTCCGGGCACGCTTCGCGGACTGGCGGGATGAGCAGTTTGACATCGGCCAGCTGCATGATCGTCGATGACGGTTTTGATCCGATCGCGACGATGGTGATCCCGGCCTCTGCTGCATAAGTGACGACTTGCTTCAGCTCGCGCGTTTCGCCCGACATGGACAGCAGCAGCAACGTATCGCCCGGCATGATCATGCCCAGATCGCCATGTGCTGCTTCGGCTGCATGCATGAAAAAGGCCGGCGTGCCGGTGGAGGCAAAGCTGGCGGCAATCTTGCGACCGACATGCCCCGATTTGCCGAGGCCGGAGACAACGACGCGGCGGTCTGTGCCCATCAGCGCCTCAACCGCCGCGACGAAATTCTCGTCAATGGCGTGGCTCAGCGCCTCAAGCGCTTCGGCTTCGTCAGTGATGACGGCGCGCCCACAGGCCAGGATTTCGGCATTGCGCACCGCCTGTTCCCCGCCCGTGGCCGGGCTTTGATCGATTGCCAACATGACTCATATCCCCCTTGAATGCGCATCCGATCGTCTGGCCATCAGCTGTCATTTGGTGCGTGTCGACGACAATCTGCCCCCCCGGCAGATCGTGGACCCGGCACCCGAGCGCTAAAGCCTGATGCTGCTAATCATTCCCGCCGATCAAGTCGCCAAGCCCGCCAAGCACTGAACCCTCACCCCGGTTCTGGCCGCGTGGGCCCGCTGCGGCGAGCATTCGGCCCGCCAATCGCGAAAAGGGCAGCGACTGGATCCACACCTTGCCCGGCCCGGTCAACCGCGCGAAAAACAGCCCCTCGCCACCGAACAACACACTGCGGACCCCACCCGCTGTGACCAGATCGAAGGTAACGCTGGGGGTGTAGGCCGCGAGGCAGCCGGTGTCGACGTGCAATTCTTCGCCAGCCGCCAGCGTGCGTTCGACGACGGTGCCGCCCATCTGAACGAACACCCAGCCATCGCCCTCCAGCTTTTGCATGATGAAGCCTTCGCCGCCGAACAGCCCAGTCATCACGCGGCGCTGAAACTGAATGCCGATCGACACCCCCTTGGCGGCCGCCAGAAACGCGTCCTTCTGGCAGATCAAGGTGCCGCCCAGATCGTCTAGCTTGATCGGCAGGATCGCGCCGGGCGTTGGCGCGGCAAAGGCGACCCGCGCCTTGCCCTGGCCATTATGGGTGAACACCGTCGTGAACAGACTTTCGCCCGTCACTAGTCTTTTGCCGGCGCCGAGCAGCTTACCCATGAACCCGCCGCCCGTATCGCCGCTGCCATCGCCGAACACCGTCGTCATGCCGATCGCGGCGTCCTTCCAGACAAAGGCACCCGCTTCGGCGACCGCGCTTTCGCCGGGATCAAGCTCGATTTCGACGAACTGGAGTTCCTGGCCCTTGATCTCGAAATCAATGTCATCGGCAATGCCGGCGCTGCGGCTGTGCTGCCAGGGGCTCTGCGTCATCGGGATATCTCCATTATGGCCTGCCGCATTTATAGCCGGGCAGCGGAGATTCGCCACTAGGGCAAATGGGGGATTGGCTGGAGAGGGCGGTGGGGGAGGTGGCAACGCCACGGCGGGTTACGCTCCAGTTGCGGACACGGCGATCTCGCGTACAATTAGTCTATGGAGACAGCGATTTCGTTTAGTGACGCAGAACTCGACGATCAGGAGCGTCGCTTCCTTGCGCAGATCAGGGAGAATGGGTGGTTCGACACGTCTGTTTTCGACTCTGAAGGTGTTTTGCCCAGCTTCTCGTATTCGACCGGCTTTTGGTTCGGGTACCAGATCCCTGAGTTAATTCTGTTCGGTCTGGAAAACGAAGTCGCCCACGACATCCTGTGGGATGCGTTTCGCGACGTGAAACAGGGTTGGCCATACCGGGTCGGCGTGCGAACTGCCGGGTTGTTCGGCAACGCTGACGCTTATCTCTTTCGGGTCACGAAGCGTTATTACGCTGAGCATCTTGGGTGGTCGCGTTGGTTTTATCGCGGTGACGAGTTCCCTTGTCTTCATTTGATTTGGCCCGACAGCAGTGGGCTGTTCCCTTGGGAGGCAGGTTTTGCTGATGGGGAAGAATCGGTCCAGCCGGACCTCACCGCAAATGGTTGGCTTGCCGAACTTAAGGACTAATGCTGGATAACCGCTAATCACCACCAGCGCTGATCCGGCATTGCACGGCCAAAAACGCGCGGTCGCCCTAAAACAGCCCCTCGATCCGCCCCTGATCATCGAACCCGATCGCTTCGGCGGCGGGCACGCGCGGCAGGCCGGGCATCGTCATGATCTCCCCGCACACCGCCACGACAAAGCCTGCCCCCGCTGCCAGCCGGACGTCGCGGATATGGACGGTGTGGCCGGTCGGCGCGCCGAGCGCGGTTGGGTCGGTGGAAAAGCTGTACTGCGTCTTGGCGATGCAGACGGGCAGATGGCCGAACCCCGCCGCTTCGAACCGCGCGAGCTGCGCGACGATTGCGGGTTCGGCATCGACGTGCCCCGCGCGGTAAAGCCGGGTCGCGACCGTTTTGATCTTGTCGAACAGCGGCAGGCCATCGTCATAGAGCGGGGCGAACTGTGCCGATCCTGCCTCGGCCAGCGCGGCGACGGCATCGGCAAGCTCAGTCGCGCCAGCGCCGCCTTCGGCCCAGTGACGGCACAGGATCGCCTGCACGCCGTGCGCGCCAGCGATAGCGCGCAGCGCCTGAATCTCGGCGTCGCTGTCGGTGCCGAAATGGTTGATCGCCACCACCGCAGGCACGCCGAACTGGCGGACATTCTCAATATGCCGCACCAAATTGACCGCGCCGCGATTGACGGCGTCGACATCCTCGCGGCCAAGATCGGCCTTGGCGACGCCGCCATTCATTTTCAGCGCGCGCACCGTGGCGACGATCACCACCGCAGCGGGCGCGAGGCCGGTCTGGCGGCATTTGATGTCGAAGAATTTCTCCGCGCCCAGATCGGCACCGAACCCGGCTTCGGTAACGACATAGTCCGCCAGCCCCAGCGCCGCCCGCGTCGCGATCACTGAATTGCAGCCATGCGCGATATTGGCGAACGGGCCGCCATGGATGAAGGCAGGGTTGCCGCCCAGGGTCTGCACCAGATTAGGCTTGATCGCCTCCTTCAGCAGCACCGCCATCGCGCCATCCGCCTTCAGCTCAGCAGCGGTGACCGGCTGACGATCGCGGGTATAACCCACCACAATCCGTCCCAGCCGCACGCGCAGATCATCCAGATCACGCGCTAGGCACAGGATCGCCATCACTTCGGAGGCAACGGTGATGTCAAACCCCGATTCGCGCGGGAATCCGTTGCCCGTGCCGCCCAGCGACTGCACGATCTGGCGCAGCGCGCGATCATTCATGTCGATCACCCGTCGCCAGACGACCCGGCGGACATCGATGCCCAGCGCATTGCCCCAGTAAATATGGTTGTCGAGCAGCGCCGCCAGCAGGTTATGCGCGGCGGTGATCGCGTGGAAATCGCCGGTGAAGTGCAGATTGATATCTTCCATCGGCACCACCTGGGCATGGCCGCCGCCGGTTGCGCCGCCCTTTTGCCCGAAACAGGGGCCGAGCGAGGGTTCGCGCAGGCACAGCATTGTCTTGCGCCCGGTCAGGTTGAGCGCATCAGCGAGGCCAACCGAGGTGGTCGTCTTGCCCTCGCCCGCCGGGGTGGGGCTGATCGCCGTAACCAAAATCAGATGGCCGGGCCCGCGGTCAGGCTGGGTGGGGAGGGCGGTTAGATCGACCTTGGCCTTGTGCCGCCCATAGGGTTCGATGGCGCTTTCCGGAATGCCCGCCTTGGCGGCAATGGCGGCGATGGGCTGAAGCGGCGTCAACCGCGCGATCTCGATATCGGTTTGCATGGGCTGGGTTTTAGAGTTTGGCGGTGAGAGATCAACTCAGGCTGTGCGGTGATAGCTGTTGCTCCCGTCACCGTCGCAAGGACGCACGCAAATGATCGTTGCTGCATGTCAGGCAAGTGGATTTGGCCGCAATCAAGCCGTAAGGCTGCGTCGCGTTCAGCAACAGTCCCGCAGACCGAAGGAATGAATCGATATGTTCAGTCACATCATGCTTGGTGCCAACGACCTCGCCACGTCCAAGAAATTTTATGACGCGACGCTCGGCGCGCTTGGCTATCCGGCAGGCAACCAGGACGACAAGGGTCGCGTGTTCTGGGTCAATCCCACCGGCATTTTCTCGATCTCAAAGCCGATTGATGGCGAGCCTGCCTGCCACGGCAATGGCGCGACGATTGGCTTTGCTGTCGATTCACCCGAAGCCGCCAATGCCTGGCACGCCGCCGGTCTGGCCGCGGGCGGCACGGCCTGCGAAGATGCGCCCGGCATCCGCCAAGGCGCAATGGGCCCGCTCTATCTGGCGTATCTGCGCGATCCCGACGGCAATAAGCTGTGCGCGCTGCACCGCGTTAAGGCGTAACGATCAGGGTTCTGCCGCTCGCATCGTTGCCGGTGCGGGCGGTGTCCCGGGGCTCGATCCGGGGTAACGGGGGTGAGCCCGGCCAATGTTGGTGTGACGCCGACGCTAGACTATTGATTTAGAAGAATGATTAGCGGACGTTAGCTGATGCTCTTCGCTGTCGCGACTACCGCCAGGACGTTCTTGATCCCCCATTGGTCACGCTGGCATCAGGCATGGGGGGCACCCCCGCCGACCGTGGCGGCCCAATGGACTTGTGTTCGATCAAGCATGTTTCTCATGAAGGCACTTCATCGATGCGGGATCGAGGCTAAGCTACAAAGTGGCCAGCCCCCAAAGCAGGCACCGGGGACCGTTAGTGAGGATTGCGGCCTGTTCACCGCCGATGGGTGGATGGGCCATGCCTGGGTTGAGGCGAATGGCTTTGTAATCGACATAACCGCTGACCAGTTCGGACACCCACCGGTCATTGTGGCACCGATCAGCGACCCCACATACCGGCCAGCCCGACACGAAGCGAACAGACTCACCCCAACCCGGAACGGTATGGTGGCGGTCCAGGAGATTTGGCATTTTTGGTGCAGCTACGTGGATCTGCATTGTCCGCAAATGGCAGGTAACTTAGGCATGCCGGAGGGCTGACTTTGGGGTGATTACAGACTGGCCGGTCTTCTGGCCGAACGTTGCCGTTCTACCCTTCTCCCATTGGGAGAAGGCAGGATGAGGGGTTCAGCGCTGTTGATAGGGCGATCCCCTCACCTAGGTACGACTAGGACTGCGCTGAAGTGGCGTGACCCAAGTCTTCGCAACCCGCTCGGGGTGATGAGCACTCCGTGCTGATCAGGCCATGCCGGGGGCATGGCCGCCCCCGAACTCCCGAGGGGAGAGGGAAAAGAGGAATGGCAATTAATGGGCCGCTGGCACTCTCCTTCTGGCACGATAAAGGTTGGCGTTACCTGCCATGAGCCGGCTCCGGTGGAGCAGCGGGACCCCAGGTCGAGCCCGGGGTGACGGCATTGATCGGTTTGCCGATTGAGCGGCTGAACCCCTCGGCATCGGCGCCGCCGTGGTACCCCTAGCCGTTGCCACCGCCACACCCCACAAGCTATGCCGCCCCCCAATGACCAGCCCCCCCGCCACGCCGAACACCTCCGTCCCCGACAGCGAACTCAGCGGTGCCCTGGGGCTCCTGCCGCCCGGTGCGCGGCCGTTCGCATCGCTGGCGCGGCTTGATCGGCCGATTGGCTGGTGGCTGTTGTTTTGGCCCGGTGCGTGGGGGGTGATGCTTGCGGGTGGGGCGGTCGCGCGCTGGGACCTGATCCTCTGGCTGTTGCTCGGGGCGATTGCGATGCGGGGGGCGGGGTGCGTCTATAATGATATTGTCGATCGCGATCTTGATGCGCAGGTCGAACGGACGCGCAACCGGCCGCTCGCCAGCGGGGCGGTGTCGCTGAAGGCGGCGTGGATCTGGCTGGTCGCGCTGTGCCTGATCGGGCTGGTCGTGCTGCTGCAGCTCCATCTGCCCGCTGCGATCGTCGCACTGGCCAGTCTGGCGCCGGTGGCGGCCTATCCGTTCATGAAGCGGATTACCTGGTGGCCCCAGGCCTGGCTCGGGATGGTTTTTTCCTGGGCGGCGCTGGTAGGCTGGGTGGAGGTTTCGGGGGCGCTGGGTGGGGCGGGACTGCTGCTTTATGGTGGCGCGATCGCCTGGGTGGTTGGCTATGACACCATCTATTCGCTGCAGGACCGCGAGGATGATGCAATGGTCGGCATCCGATCGTCAGCGCGGGCGATGGGCGCGCATGTGCGCGGCGGCGTTGGCGGATTCTACGCGCTGGCGCTGGCATTATGGGCGGGCGCGATCTGGCTGGTCCGGCCCGATCCGCTGGCGCTCGCGGCGTTGCTGCCGGTGGCCGGGCACCTTGGCTGGCAAGTGCTGACGCTGGTGCCCGATAACGGCGACAATGCGCTGACGCGCTTCCGATCGAACCGTGGCGCGGGATTGTTGATGGCGGCTGCGTGCCTGGTGGTGGGGACCGCGACGATATTCTGATCCAGGGGTGGTTCAATTATCAGCGCAGGCCGACTAAGTCGGGGGGATGTACACACCAAACCAAGCCTGTGACCGGGCGCATGAAATCGTCGCTCGCGCTATGGCCGCTGGTGCCGATGCCGCTGATGCTGTGTTCGCCGCTGATACCGCGCTGGATGTTTCGGTTCGGCTGGGGGCGCTGGAAGATGTCGGCCGGTCAGAAAGCGCGGAGCTTGGGCTGCGGGTTTTTGTCGGGCGGCGAAACGCGAGCGTGTCGACATCGGACCTGTCGGTGCAATCGATCGATACGCTGGTTGAGCGGGCGATGGCGATGGCCCGCGAAGCACCAGAGGATGAATGGGCTGGGCTGGCCCCGGCTGATCGATTGCTGCACGGCAAGCCGCCGCATCTTGACCTGGACGACGGGGCAGACGTGTCGCCCGATGTGCTGAAGGCACGCGCGCTGGCGGCGGAGGATGCTGCCCGTGCTGTGCCTGGTGTCTCCAATAGCGAAGGCGGCAGCGCCAGTGCGGCGCGATCGGTGATGGCGCTGGCGACCAGCCATGGCTTTGTCGGCGGGCATAGTGTTTCCAGCCACGGCGTCTCGGCGAGCGTCCTGGCGGGGGCGGGCAACGACATGCAGCGCGACTATGCCTATCATAGCGCCCGCCATCTCAGCCGGCTTGAAGATGCCGGTATCGTCGGGGCGCGGGCAGGCGCGCGCGCCGTGGCCCGGCTGTCACCCGGCCGAATTGAGAGCGGGCCGTTGCCAGTTGTGTTCGATCCGCGCGTGGGCAGCAGCTTGCTGGGGCATTTAATCGGCGCGATTGCCGGCCAATCGATTACCCGCAAGACCAGCTTTTTGCTCGATGCGCTTGGCAGCCGGGTGTTTGGTTCGGGCGTGTCGGTGCTCGACGATCCGCACCGCCCGCATGGCCTGCGATCCCGCCCGTTTGATGGTGAGGGATTGCCGGTGTCGCCGGTGTGCATCGTCGATGACGGGATGCTGGAAACCTGGCTGCTCGACAGCGGTTCTGCGCGGCAATTGGGGCTTGAGCCGACGGGGCATGCCGCGCGCGGGGTAGGCGGCGGGCCGGGCGTGTCGCCGAGCAATTTGCACATGGCGGCAGGCCATATGCCGCCCGAAACGCTGATCGGCGGGATCAAGCGCGGCGTCTATATCACTGAGCTGATCGGCATGGGCGTGAATGGCGTCACTGGCGATTATAGCCGCGGGGCGGCAGGCTTCTTGATCGAGGACGGCGAATTGACCCGGCCCGTCGCCGAATTCACCATTGCGGGTAATTTGAAGGACATGTTCCTGGCGCTCACGCCCGCCAATGATCTCGATTTCCGCTATGGCATCAATGTGCCGACGCTGCTGGTGGAGGGGATGACGGTGGCGAGTGGCTGATACCCTGGTCGATGCCGTCGCGGCGATTGCTGCTGAAGCTGGCCGCCTGGCAATGGCGCGCTGGAGCGACGATTTCAGCCGCTGGGAGAAATCACCCGGCAACCCGGTCAGCGATATCGATCTGGAGGTCGATGCGTTACTCCGCACGCGATTGTTCGCGCTCGATCCCGAAGCGGGCTGGCTGTCCGAGGAGACCGCCGACAATGCGGATCGGCTCGCGTGCCGGCGGTTATGGGTGGTCGATCCGATTGATGGCACGCGCGATTATCTACGCGGTCGGCCGGGCTGGGCGGTGTCGATCGCGCTGGTCGACCAGGGGCTGCCGGTGATCGGCGTGCTCGATGCGCCGGCGCGCGGCGAAGTGTGGAGCGCGGCGATGGGGGCGGGCGCTCACCGTAACGGCCAGCCGGTGCGCGCGGGCGGGCGCACGCAATTTGCGGGTGCGCGGGTGCCCAATGATGTCCTGCCCAGCGCCGACAGCGATCTGGTGCTGGTCGCCAAACCCAATTCGATCGCGCTCAGAATTGCGATGGTCGCCGCCGATGAAGCCGATCTGGTGGCAACGCTGCGCTGGGGTTTTGAATGGGACATTGCCGCCGCTGCGTTGATCGCGATGGAGGCCGGGGCGACCGTCACTGATGCGTTTGGCGCGCCGCTTGCCTTTAATACGCCTAGCGCCCAGGCCTTTGGGCTGCTGGCGACCACGCCCGGCATCCATGGTGCTGCGGTCGCGCGGCTGGCGGACCGGGCCAAGATTCTGGTACATGGCGATAAATAGGGCGCAGGCATGAATGCGGGACAAAGCGTGATGACGGACGAACGGCTCAACTGGGATGACATTCTGGAAGTCGGCAGGGGCGGCCCGGGCTGCGGCTTGCTGAAGATTGATGGCCGTGAGCCGCGGGGCAATTATCGCTATTTGCCGCCGGCATTGCTTCATGAGGGCAAGGTTTATGCCTCCAGCTTCGTTTCAGGCGGATTCATGATCTGCATCATCGATCCCGAGACATTGGTGCGGCAGGAAATATCTCCCCGTCTGCCCTATGCCCGGCTCAAGGCGATCGAGAATGGCGAGGTCGTTTATTTTGATCACCATAGCGGCGATAGCGAAAGCCGATTGGCAATCACGCCGCAGAAGCCAGCCCTGCGGAGCCTGGCTGCACGGTTGCGCCGACGATAGCATTGCCCTGCCTCCGTCTCGATCAGCGGCTGGAATAAAGCCCCAAGGCCGCTGCCGACGCGGCTTTGAAGACGATTTGATACCATAATTCGAATCTGTCGCACATTCCGGCGGTTTCGCTGGTTGCTCGGCAAGGCAATGCCCCTATCGTCAACTGTTGCGGAAAGCTCTTGGGAGGGTGCAGGCCGTGTCAGTTGTCGATTTGAATTCAGCGAAGATTCGCCCGGAACAGTGGCGCGACTGGGCGAGGTCTGCGCCAATGACGCGCTATTCGGGGGCGATGGCGTTTGATGAAGCGACGCATTTCCCAGAACCCGCGTATCTCGATCGCGCCTCGCTGCAATCCTGGTCGGACACCAATCCCGACATGCGCCAGCCAGCGCTTGATCATCATCTTATCATTCTGCACCAGGGCGGCCCAAAGCGGATCGAGCGCACCGGGGGTGGAGCACGCCGGACAGTCGATGCGCTTGATGGGGCCAGCACGACGGTTGAAAGCGGCAGCATCTATCGGTGGCAGACACAGGGGCCGATTGCCTTTGCCCATCTCTATATCGCCCCAGATCGCTTCGCCGACATGGTCGCCGAAAATTTTGATCGCGATCCGCGCAGCGTTGGCTTTGCTGAGGCGATTGGTCGGCCCGATCCCCATGTTGCCCGGCTGTTCGAATTGATGCTCGCGTCGCGCGGGCAGCCCGAATGGGAAACGGTTGCCGAATTTTATCTCGATGCGCTGTTGATTCGATTAGCCACCACATCGACCAATGGCGCTGCATTCCGGATGCCATCCAAGCTGACACTGACACGGCCAACGATCTCGCGGGTGCGTGACTATATGCGTGGCAATCTGGCCGAGCGGATTTCGCTCAGCGATCTCGCCCAGATCGCTGGCTATAGTCGATATCATTTTGTCCGGGCATTTCGCGAAAGCACGGGGCTGCCGCCTTATGCCTTTCTGCTCAACGAACGGCTGCGCGCCGCGAAGCATTTGTTGCAGCATAGCGACGCGCCAATTGCCGAAATTGCCCAAAAATCGGGCTTTGCCACCCATGCCCATTTTTCCGCGCGTTTCCGCGAAAGAATGGGGGTTACCCCGGCGGAGTATCGCCGCCGCGCACGGGGATGATGGGCGCGACGACGATTCGGTTAAGAGCTTGGTCGGTTAAAAACCCAGATCGGTCAAAAGCCCTGAACGAGCTGTAGGATATAACGCTCGTTGAACGACTCGTTCCTGTTGATGACGGGAAACTCCACTCCGGCCAACAGGAACAGATTATTGCCAACATGGGTACGCATGCCCGGCGTGATGCTGACAAAACTATTGCCGCGCCCCGTGGTCGGTTCACGCCAATTGGCGGCAACATACCAGGTCAGATCGCCAAAGGGGGCGGGGCTGTGTGGCGTCACGGTCTGGCCGATTGACGCATTGAGCACAAAATTGTCGGGCAGATTGCGGTCAGCAAATTCATAGGCCACCCGTCCGCGGATCGAAAAGCCTCTGCCCACATCAGTCCAGAGGTTGATCTGTGGCTGTGCTGCAAAAACCTTGTTGCCCTGGACGACCGATCCGGTTGGCAGGCGCCAGCCGACCCCGGCGTTGATCGACAGGTTGCGCTTTTCAGCGAGCATCACCTGCGTGGTGAGCGTGATATCGCCAAAGTTGCCGCGCCGCTGCGATTCCTGATAAAAGGGCACTTCAATCCCGGCCCAGAGGCGGCGGCTGAAGGGATAATGGAAACGGCCGAGAACGCCCCAGGAATCTGGCCCAGGCGACTGGGTATAGGCAGCGGCAAGATGCACTTCGCGGGTGAAAAAGCCGTCAGCGGTGGCAAGCCAGCCCTGGCGCGGTGCGCCGCTATCACCATTGGGCACGGGGATCCATTTTTCGGTGAGCTCATCGCCGAACCGGCTGCTGTTCAGGGGTACCCATTCGCCCGCCGCTGGTGCTGGTGCCTGGGCATCATCCTGCGCATAGGCCGTGCCGCCCGCCGTTAATGCCAAAATCGCCGCAGCACTGGCGAAACGAACAGTCGAGATCATAGAACGCATGGCCAAACCCCTTACAATGAGGGGTGTTGAATAGCGCCACGCTGCGGGGCCCGCTTTCGAAGGCTGTGCTGTTTATTCGCAAATTGCTTTGGCGTTAGCGGCGCAGAAAGGGGTGCCGCCCCAAAATGCGACAAATCGCGATTAGTCTGCAATTTGCTTGCGATAGCGGCCGGGCGGCATGCCCATTGCCTTGGTAAAGGCTGCCGTGAAATGCGATTGACTGGCAAAGCCGCAGCTCAGCGCCAGCTCGGCAAGCGGCAATTCACTATTCAGCAATAGTGATCGGGCGCGGCCAAGCCGACGCGATCCGAGGAAATGGTACGGCGTCTCCCCGGTCGCCATCTTGAACACGCGCGAGAAATGGAATGCCGAGAGGCCAGCGACGGTGGCCATATCTGCCAGGCTGATTTCTTCATCGAGTCGCGATTCGATAAAGTCGATGACGCGCGCCAGCCGCACGGGCGAGAGATGGATTCGGCTCGAATCATCCACCAAAGGCAGCGATTCATGCCGGACCAGAATTGCACCGATCGCGCGCACCAGCCCATCGATCATCAGATCAGCGGCAAAACCGGGCGCGCGAATCTCCGTTTCGATCATGGCCATGATCTGGGCGAGTCGTTCCTGGCGCTCACTCGCGATGGGGCCGACCGGATTGGCGCCTAATTCAGCCGTCATGTGCCGCATTTCGCTGCTCGGCATGAACAGTCCCAGCGCGTGATGATTGGCCGGAAATTCAAGCACGACCGGGCATTGGCCGGGCACGAAGCTGACATGGCCGCGCTGCAGTGTCTTGTCGATTTTGGTGTCACCGATCCGCCCTCGCATGCGGCCCGATGATGTCAGGTTGAGCATCAACGCGTCATAGTCTGCGTGATGGCCCGAAGCTGTCGCGGTAAACGGGCCGACGACACCAGCGTGGCGAATCACTTCAATTCGGCTTTGCGGTTGCGAGAGTCGTTGCGCTTTCGGCTTGCCGGAAAAGCTAATCGAATCATAGGCTATTGCGCCCGTTTCGGCGCGGAACGCCGCCGTCGCGGGTAGGTGAATATTCATGTCGACCCCCAAGGTCTGACCCAGCCGCTGCACGGCGTTACTGCCGTGCGCTGCGGTCTGGATGGCGACACTTTATATCATCTTGGCGCGCTGCATGGTCACGCAATCGGGGGGCGCGCGCCAAAAAACCGCAATATCCAGATAGTCTTACTGCCCAACTGCTCGAAATTGCCGAATCGCAATCGCCGGAAACGTCAGTGCATTGGGATGGGGCGGCCAGCCAATCTGAGCGTGGCGACAGACCGAATATCGGCCTGGGCTAGACCGGCGACGACCAGTGGCAATAGGTTCACTTGCAGCCGCATCGCTTCGACTGATTCAGTGCATAGCAGGACTAGTTCGTCACGTTCTCGAGCGACAAAAGCCATGACAAACAGGCCAGATTTTGCCCAATCGACCAGGGCGTCAAATTCGGCATCGGTGTAAAAAGCAACTTCGTCCGCGCACGCGCCTTCTGTCCCGCGCAGCGTTACCAACGTCATGGGCATCGGGGGGTCAGGCTGCCCGCGCTGCAGCATCAAACTCCAAGGGTGCAGCGCTTTTAAGGGCATCATCGGGCAGCTCCTGCGAGGCCTTCTACGCCCAACTTGGAGCCGTGTGCTATCGTGATATTGCGGGTTCTGGCGCTCTAACGAAATAATATCGTGAAATTATTCATCTCACCGCAAGGTTTCGCAAAAGCAACGGCATCCTGAAAGCATTGAACGGCAGCCCGGGGCGATAAGGATGCAGCGGTCGACAGGATTTTCTGGAGGTGGCCGCACGCCAACAACCGGGAGTGGCCTCATGCCAAAAGCACGCTTTACCAAATTCACCCTGCTTGCAGGTGCGGCCGCCCTGGTCGCCATTGCTGCAGCTATGCCGGCCAACGCTGACGTTGTCGTCCGCGGCAAGGAAGGGCGGCCGCTGTCGGAAATTCGCCGCGCACCCGCATCAATCTATCCTGATCAGCGCACGATCACGGCCCAGCCTTCGCCTTCTGAAGTGAAGCCTGAATTTCTGGGGCCGGTTGTGCTGATGAAATCGGCAAATATCGATCTGGAAAAGGGCACCGCAACCTTGCCGCTGCGCAAGGGCAAGCTGAAGAATGGCACGCCGGTGTGGTTCATCATCACCGACACGACCGATGAAAATCTGTCGAACCTGCACGGCGTCAACTATTCGCCGAAAATGGCCTATAGCCTGACCGGTGCTGCCACCCGCCATGCGACGATCGAAAAGGACGGCAGCTTCACGTTCAACGCCGGTTCGGTTGATTTCAAGCCGGTGCTGTCGATTGTTCCTGGCGCTGCAGCCAACCCGTTTCCGCCGAAGAGCTTTCAGCCGGGTTCGGTCGGCGATGCAGCCTATTCGCCAATGGTCTATATCGACAATTCGTCGAAGTCGGTGATCCTCAATGCGCCGGTCGTGTCGCAAGCGACCGAGGCCGAACTCAACACGATGTGCGACGGCAATGTCGATCATGCCAAGGTGCATGACAAGGTTGTGGCGATCTGCCCGCGCGATGAAACCGTGACGCTGAAGCTGACGCTTGGCTACACCTTCGACAAGCCGATCTTCTATTTGTCGACCGAAGCCAATAATCCGCTGGTCGCTAGCCTGGAAACCGCCACCTTTGCACCGGCACTGGCGGATCTGCCCTTCGCGCTGGAAGATGCGTCGCCGGGTGAAGCCGCCGAGCGTATCGTCGTCGTCGTCAACGGGCCGACCGGCAAGGACAATCCGCATCGCCAGGGCCTGGTCAGCGCACTGAGCGGTGAAGGTGGTCCCCTCAACGTGCTGGGTGGTATCCCAACGATCAACCTCGACTATTCGCCAATGTGGCGGATTTTCCCGCTGGTCTGGAAGGATGAGGCGATCCAGAAGGGCTATCGCTATCGCATCACCAGCGCGCTGCAGGCCGCTGAAATGGACGAACGCGGTTTCCTGCAAAGCCTTGATGGCGGCGCATTCCGCGCGGTTGGGTTCGTGGTGAACTGCCCCGTGGTTTACCGCATCAACTAAGCATTGAAGACACGGAACGATGGCCTTTCCCCTCCCCCCGAAGAAGGCCATCGTCGGGGCGGCGCTACTCATCATCCCCGCCGCCCCGACCGTGGCACAAACCGTGCCACTGTCGACACCCGCTGCCGGCGCCGCGCAACAAAGCGCGGCGCCGGTCAGTATGCCCGATCCCGAAACCATGTCGCCGGACCAGATGGCGACGATGGTCGATGGCATGACCGTCAGCGAAGCGCTCGACATGGTCGCCATGGCGGATATCCCGTCCGATATTGTCGTCACCGGCACCCGCCTGCGCTTCCGAACCAGTGAAATCGCCTCCAGCACCGTTCTGACCGGCGAGGCGCTGGCCGTTCAGGCGCGATCGACGATCGGCGAAACGCTGGCGCATCTGCCCGGTGCATCCTCCACCTCGTTCGGCCCCAGCGCGTCAAGGCCCGTATTGCGCGGGTTTCAGGGCGAACGCGCGCGGCTGCTAATCGACGGCATCGGCACGCTTGATGCCTCCAATACCAGCCCCGATCATGCGGTTGCGCTGAACCCGATCGTTGCCGATCGGATTGAACTGCTGCGCGGGCCAGTGACCCTGCTCTATGCCTCTGGATCGGCAGGCGGCGTGGTCAACGCGGTTAGCGGGCGGATTGCCCGGCGCGATCCGCGCGACGGGATTGATGCCGTTCTCGCCGCCGGTTTTGGTAGCGCGGCCGCCGAACGCACGCTTGGCTTTCGGGTCGATGCCGAGGCCGCGTCGCATGTTGTGCTGCATCTCGACGGGCAATATCTTGACGCCGCATCCGTGCGCAGTGGCGGTTTCATTCTTGGCCCATCGGCGCGGGCACAGGCGCGCACCGTCCCAGACCCCGCCATTGCCTCGCTCGCCGATCTCCGGGGCACCTTGCCCAACACCCAGTTTGAAACCTGGGAGCTTGCAGGCGGTGCGTCGCTGATCCTGCCCAATGGCCATATCGGCTTTTCGTTCAGCAATTATGAGAGCATCTACGGCCTGCCGACGCGCTTTTCGCTCGATCCGGCCAATCCGGTGCCCGATAGCCTAATCGATCTCGATCAGCAGCGGGTCGATGTCCGTTTCGAAATTGACGGCACAGGGCTGCTGCAGACGCTGCGCGGTCGCTTTGGCTGGGCCGATTACAAGCATAATGAAGTGATCGTCGGTGGCCCCATTACCGCGACCTTCCTGAACTTGGGCTATGAAGCGCGGTTGGAAGCGGTGCTGGGCCAGGCAGGCAGCGACCTGAAATCAACGCTTGGTGGGCAATTCTATGCGCGGGATTTCCGCGTGACTGGCCCGGCGCCGTTATTGCCGCCATCGCAAACCGAACAGATCGCGTTTTTTACGCTGCATGAGCTGAACCTCAACCCGATCAAGCTGGAAGCCTCTTTTCGCTATGAGCATGTCGGCATCAACTCAGCAATCGACCCGATCCTTGCCAATCCGGCGATCGACCGGATTTTTGATCTGTTTTCACTATCCGGCGGGGGCAATTACGCGCTGTCGAGCGACTGGAAGATTGCGCTGAACGGCCATTATTCTGAGCGTGCGCCGGTGGTGGAAGAGCTTTTCACCCAGGGCGTCGATCCCGGTACCCAGGGGCAGTTGATCGGTAATCCGGCGCTGGGTGTCGAAGCCTCTTACGGGATAGAGGCTATCCTGCGCGGCAAAGGACGCGGCTGGTCCGGCAGCGCGACTTTTTACTACACCTATTTCTCCAATTACATCTTTGCGCGCGAAAGCGGTGTGATCGTCGATGGCTTGCCGGTTTTCCAGTTTCTGGAGGACGGCGCGCGCTATCTGGGTTTTGAAGTGCAGGGATCGGTTGATGTCGCGCGCGTCAACGACTGGTCGGTGAAGCTAGACGGCTTGATCGATTACACCCGCGCAACACTGTCAGACCGATCGCCAGTGCCGCGCATTCCGCCGCTGCGCGTCTTGTTCGGGGCAGAGGCGGGATCAGCGGCGCTGAACGGCCGGGCCGAAATCGAATATGTGTTCGATCAGCAGCGGATTTCGCGCTTTGAGACGCCGACGGATGGCTTTGCGATGGTCAATCTATCCATGGCCTGGCGACCATTGGGGCGCGATTCGGCGCTGCAGTTCCGGATCGCTGCCGCTAATCTGCTCGACGCAACCGGTCGCCGTCATGCCAGCCTGCTCAAGGATTTTGCCCCCCTTACCGGGCGCGATGTCCGCGTTGGCCTGCGTTTTGCTTTTTAAGGGTTAGCGTCGATTTTGCGGTTCAGGCGTGCCGGCGCCGAACGCTGCGCACGCCGCCGATCAGTCGCGACAGGAAAAGCTCTTCGACCCGCGCATAGCCCAGCCCGAGATGATCGGGCCTGACGGCAACGGTATCGGCCAGGTCGATCGATCCAGAGCGCAACCCGGCACGCCCGATCCGCCCCCACAGCCGTGCGGTTTCCCAACGGATTAGCCGGACATCTTCGTCATCAACCGCAACGCGGCCGAGAAAATCAGTCTGCAAGCGCAGCAAGGTGTCGCCGAGCGCGGCGAGCTGATCGCGGTTGGGCACCGGTTCGCGGTGCATCACATGGCGGCTCAGCAGATCGGCGCGCATCCCGGCCTCTGCGCCAAACATGCGCTCATGGCATGCGGTGAGGACGCGCTTTGCGCTGTCATTCATTGTGGTGGTGAAGCGCTGCGACGCGCCGCCGCCATGGCTGCGATAGATGACCAGCTCATCATCAAGCCGGGCGATCCGCCCCATCGGCGCGAGCCGGTGATAGAGATCAAAATCCTCTGCATAGAGCAGTTCCGGGCGGGTGAATGGCGTCAATTGCTGCGCAGCATCGCGCCGCAGCATAACCGATGACCAGACCAGCGGATTGCAGATTTGCAGCATCCATTCGACCAGCGCCGGGCGTGTTAGTGCTGGCAGGGTGGAGTGCCGGATCACGCCGTCGGCAAGCTCGCGCGTTGCGGTTGCGACCAGCACGGTATCGGGATTGGCATCGAGATAGGCGCGCTGCGCGCCCAACCGATCGGGGTGGCACAGATCATCCTGATCAAGCGCTGCGATGTAACGCCCGCAGGCCGCCGCCACGGCACAGTTGCGGGTACGCACGGGGCCCTGGTTGATTGGCGATTCGATGATGCGAAACCTTGGATCGTCAATCGCGCGGAGGATGTCCCGCGTGGTATCGGTCGAACAATCATCAACGATGACGACTTCGAAATCGCTGAAATGCTGCGCCTTCAGGCTGTCGATCGTTTCGCCGATCAGCGCGGCGCCATTATAGGCCGCCATGATCACGCTGATCGCCGGTGCGGTCATGCCACTGCCCGCACCCGATCACCGATCAACTGATCGACAATCATCAGCCCAACATCATTCTGCCATTGCCAAAGCCCATTGGCCTGGCCGCGAAAGCTCGCCTCGCCACCCAGCCGCCCCCAGGGCACGAAGCCGGCCGCGAGGCCAATCCCATAAACACCGTTTAGCGGCGCGCCATCGGCCCCGGTGACGCGGCAATAGTGATCGACCATCGGCGCGCCTGTATCGGCCGCCAGCGCGATCGGCTCCCCCTGTGCGTCAATCAGCGGCAGCGCATGCGGGCGATAGCCCAGCGCAGCAATGACGATATCGGCGCTCTGCAGCATTGCGGCGGCAGCGGCGTCATCGTCGTCTGCTGCCAGCTGGTGCAATTGGACGCGCGGTTCGGGCGATCGACCATCGACCCCGAGCATCCGCAGCACCAGTTCGCGCGCTTCGAGCCGGAAGCCAGCGAGCCGATACACAAAGCCGCTGACCGGGCAAACATCGTCGGGGCCGAAATCGCGATAGCCTTCGGCCAATGCCGCGTCGGCGGAAGGGTAAAAGGGGCGCAATGGCCGCCGGTGGAGCAGGGAAATAGCGCCAAGGCCAAGCGGCAATGCAGGCTGGTGCTTCAGTAGCAGGGCGATCGTCGCCAATGCGCTGGTCGACCCGCCGATCACGACGATGCGCGGCGATTTTTTGCCCGCAAGACGTTCGGCGACCATCGCCACCCCGCCAACTGACAAGACCGCGTCAGATTGGACCAGCCGATCCCCCAAGATGTCGGCAAGCGGGACGCCCGCGACGATTTGCGTTGCCAGCCGATCAACCGGTTGATGCCCGCCCGTTGCAATCACGATCGCCCGGCTGCGCCGGTTGACCACGGCGCCATCGATCCGGCGGCGGAGCTGTACCGTCCAAATGCCATCCTTGCCTTGGGTCGCCTTGATGGCGTCATGCCCGGTCAGGATCGTGCCGCCATGATCGGTGACGATCGTTGCCAGTTGGTCGCCGGCGGCCTGCAGCAAGGGCCCAACCTGCGTCAGCGGCACGCCGACCGTATCGGGATAGGCGCGGATCGCCTGGCCCGCCGGGTGGTCAGCAAGTGCTGCCAGCGCGGGATGGCAATTATCCTTCACGGCGGTGAGGAAGGTTGTTGCCGTGCTATCCGATGTGATCGCATAGCCGCCCAGACGCCCGCCCCCGATCGCGCCGTCACGTTCGACCATGACGAGCCCGGATTGCGCCAGTTCAGCCAGGCAATTGCGTTTGGTCGCGGCGGTGAGCAGCGCCGTGCCAGCCGGGCCGCCGCCAATCACCAGCACCGACGCGATCGGGGCTGGCTGCAACCGCGCGGCGACGGTACGGCTCCCTTCGCGGGCGCAGATATCGGTAAAGATGCCAGCGATATCGATGGCGTCGCCGGGGCGCATGGCATCAGTGATGGGCAGCGAGATGATCCGCGCGCTGATGGCATCGGCGACCGGCGTTGGGGTGATCATCGCTTGCGCCTTGAACAGCGGCTGTTCGGCCAGATGCGGGCTGAAATAGCAGCCCGCGCCAACGCCCTTGGCGGCAAGCGCTGCGATGATGGCGTCGCGCGCTCCCGCCAGCGCTGCTGGCAACAGCACGGGCATGAATTGCGATGCCCGGCGTTGGCCCTGAACATGCTGCATCGTGAATTCGCGCAACGCGGTGCGATAATGCGCTTCAATCGCGGCACGATTGGCGCAGACCTGCCCGATCTCGGCCAGCTTCATCCGGGCCATCAGCGCCAATATTTCTGGCAGCTTGGCGTTGATGCCGGGCAAGGTCGCGCTGCGGCTGCCCTCAAAACCGAAATTGACCATTGAGCGCAGCCGGGCGATCAGCGCTGCATTGCCGCTATGGATCAGCCCACCCTCAGCCACCGAAAAGGTCTTGGTGGCATGCATCGAATGGACGATGGCGAAATCGGCAGTCGCGCCAAAACCCTTGCCGCTGCGATCAATCGTCCCCAGCGACGCCGCTGCATCGACGACGATGCCAACGCCGTGGCGCGCGCGCAGCCGGGCATAATGATCCAGATCAATCGCATTGCCGAACGTCGCATAGGGCACCACCACTGCGATCCGATCCCCATAGCGATTCAGCAATGCCTGTTCGGTCTCAGCACAAGCACTCCAGTGATGTGGGTCAATGTCGCAGATCAAGGGGGTCAGCCCGGCCCAGATGGCCGCTTGGGCGGTGGCGGCGAAGGTGAAGCTGGGCATCAGCGCCAGCGCGCCCGGGGCATGGCGGGTGCCTG
This sequence comes from Sphingomonadales bacterium Ga0077557, assembly GCA_001464615.1. Taxonomy (GTDB): domain Bacteria; phylum Pseudomonadota; class Alphaproteobacteria; order Sphingomonadales; family Sphingomonadaceae; genus Sphingomonas. The sequence goes on from LNFI01000028.1 coordinate 43,126, forward strand.
CAGCGTCGCGGATCGCGATCATCAGCCCGAGCGTGGCATTGGCGACCGTCAGGCTGTCGCCATGGCCGCCAAACAGGGCGCTGGTTACCTCTGACTCAAAGCCGCGCACTTCGGGGCCATTATTGCTGAAGATACCGGATTGCTCGACGCGACGCAGCGCATCGCCATGGTCGCTCAGCCGCGGCGGTTGCGGCGCGATCAGGGGAAATTTGCTCATGGTTCGTCGGGCCCACCCTAGGATTTCGCGACAACGCTACCCCGTTGCCTCCTAAAAACCCGTTACGCGGTTGCTCGGCGTGCAATTCATGGCAAGGATCGCGCGACCGCACCCGATCATGGCCGGGCGGACTGGACGGGCAGACTGGCCGGGCAGACTGGGCGGGCGGCGAGGAGAGCATGATGCGGAATTTCGAGACAATCACCCTGGCCGTCGACGGGGGAATCGCCACCATCACGCTCAACCGACCCGATCGGATGAATGCCTTTACCGATCAAATGATGATTGATCTGATCGCCGCCTTTGATGCCACCGACGCCGATGATGCGGTGCGGGCGGTGATCGTGACGGGGGCGGGCAGGGCGTTCTGCGCCGGGGCTGATCTGGCCGGCGGCGATGCGACCTTTGATTATGCCCAGCGCGAGGGCGAAGATGGTCCGGTCCGGGCCGATGGTTCGGTGGATTTTGCGCATGACGCGGTTCGCGACACGGGCGGCCGCGTGGCGCTGCGGATCTTCGCCTCGCTCAAGCCCGTGATTGGTGCGATTAATGGCGCGGCGGTCGGCATTGGCGCGACGATGCAACTGCCGATGGATTTCCGCCTGGCGAGCGACACGGCGCGCTTCGGCTTTGTCTTCGCGCGGCGCGGGATCGTGCCGGAGGCCGCCTCAAGCTGGTTTTTGCCGCGCCTCGTCGGCATCGGGCAGGCGCTGGAATGGTGCTATTCGGGCCGGGTGTTCGGGGCGGAGGAGGCGTTGAAGGGCGGGCTGGTCCGCAGCGTGCACGCGCCCGACGACCTCCTGCCCGCCGCTCGTGCGCTCGCACTGGAACTGACCGCCGATAGCGCGCCCGTTTCGGTGGCGATGACACGACGGATGATGTGGACAATGCTCGGCGCTGGTCATCCAATGGAGGCGCACCGTATCGACAGCCGGGGCGTGTGGGTGCGTGGCGGTAGTGCGGATGCGAAGGAGGGGGTGACGTCCTTTCTGGAAAAGCGCGATGCGGTGTTCGAGGATAAGGTCACTGAGCAATGGCCGCTCGCCGCCGATTGGTTCGACTTACCCGGCTATCGGTGAATTGGTTCACGCGGAGACGCGGAGACGCAGAGATGGTTCTCGCCGCGCAGCGGCTCTCCCTCCCCAACCCTATTGAAACATCATCGTTCGAGGCGACCGTAAGCGCCAAACGTAACCCCTCCGCGTCTCCGCGTCTCCGCGCGAACAATCTTTCACAAGCGTCGAAAAAGGGGTTCGCGCAGAGGCGCAGAGACGCCGAGGGGTCGTGCTCCGGGCACTCTTCTGCTCTCATCGGATCGGCGATGAGTGTCGATGGCAGGAGCGCCGCTACGCGGCCAAACCTATCTGCGTCCTCTGCGCCTCTGCGCGAACCAATCAACGCTGATCCACAGCGCCGCCGCCGCGCATCACATAGTCGCGCGTCTCATAAGGTGCCTCCAGCCCCTCCACCCAAGCGCCATGGGCGTGTGTCAACGCAACCAGCTCCATCGGCGTGGAGCAGGGCCATCCCTGTACGCGCACCTCATGGCGGTGGAGATCGCGGTTGGGCTCCATCATCACCCAACCGAGCCGCCGTTCGCCGGTCGCCCTCGCGCCCGCCGCCGCCATTGCCGCGCGAATTCGGTCGCGGCCTGCGCTCGACAGATATTGCCACACCACCGAATGCATCAGCACCCGTGTGGTGTCCGGGGCTTGCGGTTCCAATAGTCGCGCCTCAACCCAATCCGCCGCATCCCCCTGATCGAGTGACACGCCGTGCTGCCTGACCATCGCGATTGCCGTATCGATCCGCGTCTGTCGTTCGAGTGCATCCACCCAGACATAGGCCGCCAGCCGCTCCGCCGCTGCGTCATTGGCCAGATTGACCGGCGCGATATCCACGCCGCGGACGCCGACGATCTCCACCGGCGCATCGGGCGGTGGTGGCCCGCGCCATGCCGGCTTGATCAGCAACGCAGCCGGATCGGGCCCAACTTTTACACCGCCCAGATCATAGCTATAATGATTGATCATCAGATTGAGCCCGGCGCTCGACCCGATTTCGAGCAGCTCGATTTTCGGCCCGAATCGACGCGCAAGGTGCAGCAGCCCAGTCATCAGTCCCGCCGACCGGCCCGCTTCATTGGTCTGCGGTGGCCCGTCCAGCCACGGCAGCAGCGCCGCGTCATGCGTGATCAGCGCCTCTTCCAGCAGGACGTCGACGCCGGTCGGGTCGATCAGCTCGCCGCGGAACACGCGCGACACGCCCCAGTCCGCGCCCGAACGGTGCAGCGCATGAAACCCGCCAACCAGCCGGAGCACAATGGCGTCCGCCACCGGCTCGCCGGGCCAATCGAGCACAGCCCGGCCCGTCGCGGTTTCGCGATCGATCACCCGGCCCAGCGACAGGCAGACCCGTGTCGTGATGGGCGCGTCCATCGCGGCACAATAGTCGGCCTGCACCGTGAACGACTGGCGATTGGTTTTTTCATCGGCCATCACATGCTCTCCCCTCTTGTTGCACCGCCGCACGTCCCCACCTATGGCCAGCCAGCTTATGACCGATCCGACCCTCCCCCCGATTATCATCGCCGTGCCCAAGGGCCGCATCCTCGAAGAGGCGCTGCCGCTGCTGGCGCGCGTCGGGATCGTGCCTGAACCCGCCTTTGCCGATGAGTCCAGCCGCGCCTTGCGTTTCACGACGAACCAGGGCGGGATTGAGCTGATCCGCGTCCGTGCGTTCGACGTGGCGACCTTTGTGGCGCATGGCGCGGCGCAGCTTGGCATTGTCGGGTCGGACGTGCTGGCGGAATTCGCTTATTCTGAGCTTTATGCGCCGGTTGATCTCGGTATCGGCCATTGCCGCCTGTCGGTCGCCGAGCCCGCCGCAATGGCCGCCACAGATGATCCGCGCGGCTGGAGCCATGTCCGCATTGCCACCAAATATCCGCATGTCACCAAGGCGCATTTCGCGGGCCGCGGCGTGCAGGCCGAGTGTGTGAAGCTGAACGGCGCGATGGAGCTTGCGCCTTTGCTCGGGCTGGCCCCGCGCATTGTCGATCTGGTGTCGTCGGGCCGCACATTGAAGGAAAACGGGCTGGTCGAGGTGGAGGTGATCGCCCAGGTCACCAGCCGCCTGGTCGTCAACCGCGCCGCGTTCAAGACCCGTGCCGAAGTGGTGCCGCTGGTCGATGCGTTCCGGAAGGCGGTGGCGTGACATGATTCGGTTGGACACCCGCGCCCCCGATTTCGCCAGTGCATTCACCGCACTCGTCAATGCACGCCGCGAAGCCGATGATGATGTCGCACGTGACGTCAGCGCGATTATCGCGCGCGTTCGCGATGAAGGCGATGCGGCGGTCGCCGCGCTGACGGTGCAGTTCGACGGCCATGATCTCGACAGCTCCGGCTGGCAGATCGACCTTGCCGATTGCCGTGCTGCTTATGATGCGCTCGATCCGGCCCTGCGCGCCGCGCTCGATCTCGCCGCCACGCGCATCACCACCTACCACGCGAAGCAACGCCCCGAAGGCAGCGACACGACCGACGACGCCGGTGTCCGCCTCGGCGCGCGCTGGTCAGCGGTAGAGGCGGCGGGCGTGTACGTTCCCGGCGGCCGCGCTGCCTATCCCTCCTCGGTATTGATGAATGCCATCCCGGCCAAGGTGGCGGGCGTTGACCGGCTCGTCATGGTCACGCCGACGCCGAAGGGGGAGATTAATCCGCTCGTGCTCGCCGCCGCGCATCTTGCTGGCGTCGATGAAGTTTGGCGGATCGGTGGTGCGCAAGCCATTGCCGCGCTGGCGTATGGGACCGATCGGATCAAGCCGGTCGATGTCATCACTGGCCCCGGCAATGCCTGGGTCGCTGAGGCCAAGCGCCAGCTTTACGGTGTGGTCGGGATCGACATGGTCGCTGGCCCCAGCGAAATCGTCGTGGTGGCGGACGGCGCGAATGATCCCGATTGGATCGCCGCTGACCTGCTCAGCCAGTCCGAGCATGACCCGACCAGTCAATCGATCCTGTTCACGGACGATGCCGGGTTTGCCGACAAGATTGCCGCCGCGGCAGAGGCGCAACTCGCCACGCTGGCCACCGAGCAGGTCGCCCGCGCCGCCTGGGACGCGAACGGTGCGATCATCCTGGTGCGCGACTTTGCCGAAGCGATGCCGCTCGTCGATCGCCTCGCGCCCGAGCATCTCGAACTCGCAGTCGATGATCCGCAGGCACTGTTCGACAAGGTCCGCCATGCTGGCTCAGTCTTTCTTGGCCGCCATACGCCCGAAGCGGTCGGCGATTATGTCGCTGGTCCCAACCATGTTCTCCCAACGGGCAGGCGCGCGCGGTTCTCATCGGGCCTGTCAGTGCTCGATTTCATGAAGCGCACCAGCTTCCTCCAGCTCGACGAGGCCAGCCTTGCCGCGATCGGCCCAGCGGCGGTGGCGCTGGCGGGGGCGGAAGGATTGCCCGCCCATGCCCGTTCGGTGGCGCTTCGGCTCGAATAATTCTCCCCACTATCCGTTCATCCTGAGCGACCTTGAGGGGCGTGCCGCTAGCGCCGCGCAGGGTATCTCGACTTCGCTCGACACGAACGGTTTGGGATTTGATGACAACCCGGCCTATGGAAATCGCATGACCAAATCCAACCCCCGCACCGCTGCCCGCAGCAAGGCCCGCGCCGCCGCCCGGCTTGCCGCTGTCCAGGCGCTTTACCAGCATGACATGGAACAGACCCCGCTCGCGCAATTGCTGCATGAGTTCCACAATCACCGGCTTGGTGCCGAGATTGAGGACGCTCAATATGCCGAGGCCGATGTCGATTTCTTCGATGACGTCGTCAAAGGCGTGTTGGCGCGCGGGGGAGAGATTGATGCGACGATCGCGGGCAAGCTCGCCACTGGCTGGACGCTCGAACGCCTCGACAAGCCGATGAAGGCGATTTTGCGGTGCGGCACTTATGAGTTGCTTGCGCGCGCCGATGTGCCGACGGGGGCCGTGATCACTGAATATGTCGATGTGGCGCACGCCTTTTACGACAAGCGCGAATCGGGATTCGTGAATGGCCTGCTTGACGCAATCAGCAAGGTTGTCCGGGCAAGTTAAGGGTGGCGCGGTGAGCGACATCATCAATCTGCGGACCGCCCGCAAGGCGAAGGCGCGCGCGGCGGCCGAGGCGACGGCCTGCGCCAATCGTGCTGCCTTCGGGCGCACCAAAGCAGAAAAATCCGCACGCGCCACCGAAGCCGCGCGCACCGATCGCGCGCTGGATGGAGCCAAGCGAGAAAAGTGACCGGGCCGACGCCTGGCCAGCGCCATTATGTAAGGCCTTTCTTTTTGCCGTTCCCGACGATTACATAATGACGAAGCACGCTGACAGGATGTGAAAACAATGATCGTCAAATCCGGTAAGATGCTTTGTTTAGCCGTCGTTGCGCTGGCTTTCGCTGGTCCAACCGAAGCAGAGCAGCCGATATTGCAGGATGCGCTGCTGGATAAGCTGGAGGGTGCTTGGGTCATTACCGGGACCGTCGCGGGCGAGGCGACGACCGATGACCTCGACGTTGAATGGGTGAATCAGCACCAGTATCTTCGCTTACACGAAGTTTCACGCGATCGGCGGCCGAATGGCCGACCAAGATATGAGGCGACGGTTTACATTGGGTGGAATCAGCCAACGGCCAAATATGGCATTGTCTGGCTGGACGACTTTGGCGGACTATCGACCCAGTCTATCGGACTTGCTTCCAAAACTGGCGACCAGCTCCCCTTCGTGTTCACCAACCCCGACGGCAGCTTTACGCGAACAACGATGACCTACAATCCGACAACCAAGGGCTGGACGTGGACGATTGACGAGGATCGCGCCGGCACGCTCTCCCGGTTTGCGGCGTTGACGCTGACGCGGGCGGAAGGCGCGAAGCGGTAATCCTCAGCTTTTTTGGCCTCCCTGCCCAGCGCGGAGCCTTTCGCCCCCCTATCTGCCGTTCGTTGCCCTCATCCAACCGACAAGTTGGACGGTCGCTCATCATGCTGGCGCAAATGTGCCGTTCGTTAGCTGTCTTCAATACCAAGCGCTTGAGAGCTGGCTGCTCAGCGGCGTTCGGACCTATAAACTGGGCAAAGTCGACCGAAACGGCGGGTAACGACAATGCGTCGTGATCATCGAAGGTCGATAAATGATATCGTTTATCAATAAATCCCTTGACGAACGGGCAGACATGGCGCATTGATAATCGATAAACATATGTCAGGCTTTCGATATGCCTTAACCGCTCATTGCACGTGTTGCCGCTCTGGCCTCAATCATCGTTGGTACCGCGCCCGCCACAACGATCGTCGATTGCTGGATGGCGCCAACGCAGGGTCCTTCCTCGGTCATCCCCGTCGCCGAGATCGGATAGCTTGAAAGCCTTCGACGCCCCATTGCCGTTCGCCAAGACTGGAGACTTTCTCATGACCGAGAGTTCAAAAGACGCCCTACTCCTTTCCGGAAAATTGCTGACCAAGCTCCTTCAAGGGGCAAGCGCACTGGTAGGAGGCATTGTTTTTATCCTCATTCCTGTTGTCGTGCTCGTCAGCAACGACATGCTGCCTGGGCTTGGCGGTGCGAATAAAGGTGGTGTGATAGAGGCATCTCCCGTTTCGGCTGTAGCTTTATTGACCCTTATGTCGCTGATCCTTGCGGCGCTGTTTCAGTTCTTTGGCAAGCTGCGCGCCATTATCGTGAGCGCCGGCGAAGGTGACCCGTTCACGCCCGAAAATGCGAAACGCCTGAACGTGATGGCGTGGCTATTTCTCGGTGTGAAGATTCTCGCCGTGATTGTCGGAGGGCTGCGCTTTTACGTCGCCAACCTGGTGGACAAGGGAGCGGACAACGGAAAGTGGCCCGATTTCAGCATTTACGATCTCGATGCAGTCTTGATTGTCATCGTCCTCTTTATTCTCGCTCGCATTTTTCGTCACGGGGCCGCGATGCGCGCGGATCTGAAAGGGACCGTCTAATGCCAGCCGATGACGAGGGCACATCAATCACGGTTAAGCTCGACGACCTGCTTCACGAGCGGCGCATGACCTTAACCGAACTGGCCGATCGCGTCGGGCTGACGCTTGCGAATCTCTCGATCCTAAAGACCGGCAAGGCCAGGGCGATCCGCTTCTCCACGCTGCAAGCGATCTGCCGCGAATTGCAGTGCCAGCCGGGCGACCTGCTGATCTACGAGGAAGATTGAACGACGGACGTTAGCGCACGACGGCGTCGTCATGCACCAAGATTACATTGGCGCAGCAGCTTGCGCAGGTTTGCGCGCGCAGATCACCAGAACCTTCATCGTTGTTTGCGGCGTCCCAAACACAGGGGTTGCCCGGCCGGTCGGAAGATCGCGCAGCAACTCCATTACCTTCGGCGGAAGTGTAGAGAAGGGCAAAGAATCATTCTCGGTAATTTCAGCGTTCAGCGACTGGCCGATCTGGCGCGCTTCCTCGCAAGTACGGATCGCACTCGTCACCGTCCGAAAATTCTTGACCGTGTCATTGCTTGCCGGAACAGCCAATTGCAGGAGGTGCAAAACGTCCTCCTCCGGCGCCGAAGATAGTGCTGTCATCAAGAGCGAAGCCGAAAGCACGAGACCGTAAACCATGTATCCCATCCACCATTACTGTTCCGTCTGAGGGTTGGTATATGCGGTAAGCCTGAACGCAGCCTGATTTTTCTGCCATCGGCTCTGACCATTGCAGACCCGCAGTATCGCTCGCCAATAACTCCCTCGAATCAACCACACCGCCTTCCGGCCAGCTTTGTTCGCAAGTTGTAGCAAATCCAAACAACGACATAATCGTTGGATTTCGCATCTGATCAGCTTATTTATGATCATGTCGCTTTTACACCCAAAAGCAGACACCGCCGCCAACCCGCGCTACCACCGCCCCATGACCGAAGCCGATTTCCTCACCGCCTTGCGCACGCTCCCGCTCCATCCCGGTGCGCAGGGCCTTTCGGACGATGTCGCGCGCTTGGGCAACTCCGTCTTCACCACTGATACGATGGTGGAGGGAGTGCATTTCCTCAGCACCGATCCCGCATATGATGTCGCGTGGAAATTGCTGGCGGTGAATCTGTCCGATCTTGCCGCCAAGGGCGCTGATCCGGTCGGCGTGCTGCTCAACTATCCGCTCGGAAAAGACGCATGGGATCGCGCCTTCCTCGCCGGGTTCGACGCGGCGCTGCGCCAGATGGGGTGCCAACTGCTCGGCGGGGATACCGTGTCGCTGCCTCCGGGCGCGCCGCGCGTGTTGACGCTTACCGCGATCGGCCACGCCACCCACGCCCCCAGCCGCAGCGGTGCGCGGGTGGGGGACGGGTTGTTCGTCACCGGCACGATCGGCGATGGGGGAGCCGGATTGACGATCGCGAAGCGATTGGCCGGCGATCCCGCTGGCCTCGCGATTGCGCAGGGCGCGCCGGGTCCTGATGCATTACTGAACGCCTATCGTCGCCCATTGCCCCGGCTGGGGGAGGGGCGAATCCTCGCCGCGCACGTCCATGCGATGATGGACGTGTCCGACGGGCTGTTGATCGATGCCGCGCGGATGGCGACCGCGAGTGGCCTTGCGCTGACGATCGATCTGGCCGCCATGCCGCTATCCGATGCGTATCGCAGCCATGCCGGGGACGATCGTACAGCGCGGCTGGCCGCTGCGACGGCGGGGGATGATTACCAGCTCTTGTTCGCGGCAACCGCCACGCTGGCGGTGCCAGCGCGACGGGTCGGCGCGTTTTCGACCGGATCGGGCCTCACGCTGGTTGATGGCGGCGATCCGGTGCCGTTGCCCGTCCGACTCGGATATCTGCACGGCGTCTGACGGCGCTTGCGCTCCCGACAGCGCCCATTATAGGTCCCTCGCACAGGGATAAGCTGAAGGGGGTACACGCCTGCGTCAAGGCGGCCATCAGCACAAAAACGGGGAAGGATTTCGCGAATGACGATCGTCTATGCGGCCATGGTTTGTGGGCTGCTGGCTGTGCTCTACGGCATTATCACCAGTCGACAGGTACTTGCTGCCCCGGCGGGCAATGAGAAGATGCGCGATATCGCCGCTGCTGTGCAGGAAGGCGCGCAGGCCTATCTTGGTCGCCAGTATCGGACGATCGCCATTGTCGGCGTGATCATGCTCGCGCTGGTCTGGCTGTTGATCGACGGCATGGGCGCACCCGTTTCGGCGGTCAGCTTCGCCATTGGCGCAATCCTTTCCGGCGTCGCCGGCTATATCGGCATGAACATCTCGGTCCGCGCGAACGTCCGCACGGCAGAGGCGGCGCGCACCTCGTTGCAGGGCGGCCTGACCATGGCGTTCCGCGCGGGCGCGATCACCGGCATGCTGGTGGCGGGGCTCGGTCTGCTCTCGATTTCGGGCGTGTTCTGGTATCTGGCCGGGCCCGATGGCGCGAATGCCGGTGCACAGATCGTCGTCAAGGCGCTGACGGGCCTTGCTTTTGGCTCCTCGCTCATCTCGATCTTCGCGCGTCTCGGTGGCGGTATCTTCACCAAGGCCGCAGACGTCGGCGCCGATCTGGTCGGCAAGGTTGAAGCCGGAATCCCCGAGGATGACCCCCGCAACCCCGCGACCATCGCCGATAACGTCGGTGACAATGTCGGCGACTGCGCGGGTATGGCTGCCGATTTGTTCGAAACCTATGTCGTCACCTTTGGCGTGACGATGATCTCGGTCGCCCTCGCCCTCGCCAATGCCGACAAACTGCTTGAAGTGATGACCCTGCCGCTGATCGTCGGCGGCGTGTGCATCATCACCTCGATCATCGGTACTTATGCGGTCCGCTTGGGCAGCAGCAACAACATCATGGGCGCGCTTTACAAGGGCTTCTGGCTCAGCGTCGGCCTGTCGGTGCCTGCCATTTATTTCGCCACGCAATATACGCTGGGCGACATGAATGCAGTGATCGGCGGCAACAGCTTCCTCGACGGCGGCGCACTGACGGCGGAGGCAGCGGCAGGGGTCGCGGCAACCACCACCACCGGCATGGCGCTGTTCTGGTGCATGATGATTGGTCTGGCCGTCACTGGCCTGCTGGTTTGGATCACCGAATATTACACGGGCACCGGCTTCCGCCCGGTGCGCAGCATCGCCAAGGCGTCGGAGACCGGCCATGGCACCAACGTGATCCAGGGCCTCGCCGTCAGCCTTGAATCGCCTGCACTGCCGACGCTGGTCATCGTTGTCGCGGTGATCGCGGCTTATCAGCTCGCGGGCGTGATCGGCATTGCCTTTGCCGCAACCGCGATGCTGGCGCAGGCCGGCATGGTCGTGGCGCTCGACGCTTATGGCCCGGTGACCGACAATGCCGGTGGCATTGCCGAAATGGCTGGCCTGCCCGACGATGTGCGCCACCGCACCGATGCGTTGGATGCGGTCGGCAACACCACCAAGGCGGTGACCAAGGGCTATGCGATTGGCTCAGCGGCGCTGGCGGCACTGGTGCTGTTCAACGCCTATACGTCGGACTTGGCGCGCGACTTCCCGTCGCTCACCGTCAACTTCCAGCTCAGCAACCCTTATGTCATCGTCGGGCTGCTGCTCGGCGCGCTGCTCCCTTATCTGTTCGGGGCGATGGGCATGACGGCAGTTGGGCGTGCAGCCGGGTCGGTCGTAGAAGACGTCCGCGCGCAGTTCCGTGACAATCCGGGCATTATGGCTGGCACCAGCCGCCCCGATTATGCCCGCACCGTGGACTTGGTCACCAAGGCAGCGATCGCCGAGATGATCGTCCCCAGCCTGCTGCCCGTGCTCAGCCCGATCGCAGTGTATTTCATCATCACCGGCGTGGCGGGTCAGGCAGAGGGCTTTGCGGCGCTCGGCGCGATGCTGCTTGGCGTGATCGTCTCGGGCCTGTTCGTCGCCATTTCGATGACCTCGGGCGGCGGCGCGTGGGACAATGCCAAGAAATATATCGAGGACGGCAATCATGGCGGCAAGGGGAGCGAGGCGCACAAGGCCGCTGTTACCGGCGACACCGTCGGCGATCCGTACAAGGATACGGCAGGCCCCGCGGTCAACCCGATGATCAAGATCACCAACATCGTCGCGTTGCTGCTGCTCGCGGCGCTAGCGGCAGGGTAAGAACGCGCGCATCTTTGCTTTCCCGGTGCGGGACTGTTGGCACCTCGGCCCGGCCTGCGGTGGTTGACCTGACCGCAGGCCGGGTCCAGCACCATGACCAGGCCTGATCGACTTCGGCACTGTGGCGGTGGACTGACACCGCTACAGTGCCAATCGCCTTTGAGGGGAAACCCGATCGACGGCTGAAAACGGATCGCTTCGCTGTCTTTGGGGGGAAAGATGAAGGGCCTAAACGATCTGAAATATGCCGGTTTTCTGGCGTTTTCATGTGGAGTCTTGCTCGCCGCGGCATCGCCGGCACAGGCACAGCAGGCCAGCCCTACCGATGATCTCGATGCGATTATCGATACCGCCAATGATCCTGACGCCGCCCTGCGACTCGCGCGCGAACAAAGTGATACGGGCGATTTGATCGCAGCGGCAGCGACGATGGAGCGGGCGTTGCTTGCCCAGCCCGGCGCTGCGACCACGCGGCTTCGGCTATACTATGTCACAACCCTGTGCCGCCTTGATGATCGTGCCCGCGCCCAAATTGAACTCGCCAAGATTAATCCGGCACAGATTGACGAAGGCGATTGGCGGATCGCGGTGGACGCCTGTGGCGCGCTTGAACGCCCGACCGGCGTGGCGGCAGCACCCCGGGCTTTGGCCGGCAAGCTGGCGATTGGCTTTGCCTATGATACCGACGCGCTTGGTGCCTTGTCGGTGGCGTTTAATTTCCCTGGCCTCGGCAGCGTGGCCGATGATGATTTTTCCTTCATCGCCGCCGGGCAGATTGATGGGCGCGTGGCGCTTGGCCAAAGCTATCTTTACGGCGGCTTATGGGGCCAGACCAAGAATGCACTTGGCCCCTCGGGGCTTGATTATCAGATCGGCGCGGTGCGGGCGGGCTATGGTCGGCAAACCGGGGGTTTCGGCTTTTCGCTGGGCGGCGTGGTCGAACATGCCCGGCTGCAGGGCGCGCCGTTTGTCACCGAATATGGCGGCCAGGCCGAAATGGCGGTCACGACCGGTCGCACGGGGCGGATCGCCCTGCGCGGGGAAGCGGTCCGTCAGGATTATGTCGGCTCTCTGCCATTTTTCTCCCGCAATGGCGGGCGCTATGATCTCGCGATCGATTATAGCGCCACCACCCGCAGGAACGCCCAATGGGTGATCGGGGCGGCGGTTGAGGATAAGACCGCCGATACCGATTATCTCGGTTATCGCGGCGCCCGGGTGTACAGCGCCTTCCGCCAGCCAATCGGCCATGCTGGCGGTTATGGCGCACTTTCCTCGACGATCAGATTTGTCGATTTTCGCGACGCGCTGTTCATCACAGACCGACAGGAAACCCGCTTTTTTACGCGGGCGGCGCTCGGCATGCCGATATTCGGCAATGGCTTTGGTGTAGAGGGCGGCGTCAGCCACACGCGGCGCGACTATAATCAGGCCAGCTTCCTGCGCGATTATGATAGTTTCGGCGTCGACGTGCAGTTGGTGTGGAATTTCGGCAAATGAGGAGCGATCGCATGCCCAAGCGGATCACCCTGATCAGCGCCGCCGCGCTTGGTGCGCTGGCCCCATTGCTGGCTGCTTTGCCGGCGGCCGCGCAAACCGTTGGCGCCAATGCCGCCGTGATCAACGACGTGACGATGACAACGCAGGCGCAGCCGGTGCGGCACCGCGCGGTCGTCAAGGAACGCGTTTCGCTGGGCAATGATATCGATACCGGCAGGGCGAGCCGCTTGCAGGTGTTGCTGCTTGATCGGACAATCTTTGCCCTGGGCAGCAATTCGCGGATCAAGGTGGATCGCTTCGTTTATGATCCGAGCCGTAAGGCCAGCGCGGTCGGGCTATCGGTTGCGCGCGGCACATTTCGCTTCATGTCGAGCCGGGCGTTGCATGCCAATCCAGGCCAGTCGTCCATTCGCACACCGGTCGCCACCATTGGGGTGCGTGGCACGATCGTTGAAGGGGCGGTGGGGGCCGCCGCCTTGATGATCGCCCGGCGGGAAGCGGGGCTTGGCCGCTATGCCGGTGATCCACAGACCGCCTCGCTGATCCTGCTGCGCGGGCCCGGCGCCAATGCGCAAGGCGGCGAAACCCCGGGGGCGATTGATGTGACCGTCGGCGACAAGACGGTGCCCGTTGAGCAACCGGGTTATGCCGTGTTTGTGCCTGGTGCTGGCCAGCCCCTAATTGGGCCGTTTTTGATGTCGCGCGCGGGATCGGCGATGCTGAGCGACATGCTGGGCACCAGCGCCGCACAGATTGCTGCGGAAGAACGCCAAGTGTTGCAGCGCAACCCTGTGGTCGATGATTTCTTTGAAAACGACAAGGGTGAACGGTCGACCCGGCCAAGCCCGAACCAGCCAAGCCCAAACAGCCCGACCCCGTAAGGCAGGCCGCGTTATTTTTCGTTCGCGTTAAAAACGCCGTCCCAGTCATCGCCGGGCGGATTCTGCTGAAAATCGGTAATCCGTCCCGCGATGATCTGATGCTGATGCGCCAGGCTGAACCCTGCGACAAGCGGTGCCGCCGCGTCGATCAGCGCCAGTGCCTCTGCCCATTGCTGCGCCCAATAAGCGGCCATGATCTCCGTGTGCAGCCGCTCGATCCGCCGGAAATTAGGGCTGATGGCGACCTCCTCATCGCCGAGCAGCGCATAAATCTCCTCCGCCGCACCGCGCCCCACCACGCGTACCCTATCGATAGGCACCGTCGCAAAAGCAGTGATATCGCGCTGTAACGCTGCACCGATGATGATTGGCACCTGATAATATTTGGTCAGCCCCTCCAGCCTTGAGGCGAGGTTCACGGTGTCGCCGATCAGCGAATAGGACAGGCGTTGCGCCGATCCCATATTGCCCACGCAGCAGGGCCCCGCATTCAGGCCGATGCCGATCTGCACGGCGGGCGGCCAGGGCGTTGCGGTTTGCATGGCCATCACCTGATTCATCGCTTCAAGCTTCGCGACCATTTCCAGCGCGCCGCGCGCGGCGTTGGCGTGCTGATCGGGATCGTCGAGCGGCGCGTTCCAGAAGGCAAGGATCGCATCCCCGATAAATTTGTCGATCGTGGCCTGGCGGGCGAGCAGGATGTCGCACATCGGCGTCAGGAAGGCGATTAGGAATCGGATGATCTCCTGCGGCCCCATGGACTCGGAAATGCTGGAGAAACGGCGGATATCGCAGAACAACACCGTCATTTCGCGCACCTCGCCGCCCAGTTCGAGCTGGCCGGGATCATCGACGATCCGTTTGACAAGGGTGGGGGACAGATACCGGTCAAACGCGCGGTGAATATAGGCGCGCTGACGCTCCTCGCGGTAAAAGGTGACCCCCGTGCCGACGATATAAACGAGCAACAGTGCGATCACCGGATAGGTCGGATCAAGCAGATAATGATAGCGCAGAAACGCGCCCCAGCTGCCGATCATCATCCCGCCAATCGCGACCACGCCCAGCACCGCGCCACGCATCGCCCCCAGCCGAGGGAGCAGCAGCGCGAGCACCAGGCCCAACACCAGCAACAGGCTGCGTTCCAGCCCGATCGCCCAATCGGGACGCACCAAATAGCGGCCAAGGATCATCTGCTCGATCGCCTGGGTATGGACCATCACGCCCAATTCGCGGTCCTGCAGCGGCGTGGCGACCAGATCGCGCAACCCCGCAGCCCCTGTGCCGATCAGCACGATCCGCCCGTCAAACGCTGTTCGCAGTTCAGTGGGGCTGAGCGCGCCGGTCAGAATTTTCCAGGCCGGAATCGTCCGCGCGGGATGCGGCTGTGTGAAATACATCCATAATTCGCCAGCGGGCGTGGTTGGTACCGTGAATTGGCCGACCTTGATCGACACGACTTCGGTTGCCCCGGCACCAAGCTCGCTGCCCAATTCGCCACTCGCATCGGTCGATTTGACGATGACCGATCCGGCTTCCTGCGCAGTGCGCAAAGCGTCGAGCGACAGCGCGGGGAGCAATTGTTCCTGTTGCGCGGCGATCAGCGGGATTTTGCGGACGATCCCGTCGCGGTCGCCGATCAGGCTGACAAAGCCCGCCCCCGCCCCGGCATCACGCAACGCAGGTAGCGGCTCAATCGCGCTGGTAAAGCGCTGCACCGCGCTGGCAGGGGAGCTGCCGGCCATCGCCAGCCCAGCCTTGGGTTCAACCTTGGGGCCATCGCCGTCCTGGCCCAGAAAATAACCGAGCGTGACGGGCGCGTTGGCAATCGCGGCGGCCAGTGTCGCATCATTATCGGGCAGGGCGCGCAGGGCAGCGAGCGCGGCCGCGTCGCTACCAGTGCGTTGCAAATGTGTGGCGATGCGACCGGGCGAGGTGCGATCGGGCTCTGAAAACACGATGTCATAAGCAATCGATGCAGCGCCTGCATCGGCGATCCGCTTGGTCAGATCGGCGATGTCGGTGCGCGGCCAGGGCCATTGGCCGAGGCGCCGGATCGATTCATCATCAATATCGACGATGCGGACGGGTGCTTCTTCATAGGGGCGGGGGGCGGCACGCTGATAGCTATCGAACAGCAACAGCCCCAACCGCTCCAGCTGCGGCACGCCGACCAGCTGCAGCAGCGCTACCGCCGCCAGCGCGGCAAGTTCGGGCAGGACCAGCCCGCTCTTGCTGTTCTTGAAATACCGTCCTGCCCAATTGGCCATGGACTGCGCCCCCCGATGCCGCCGCCACCGCCATAGCAGGAAATTGTTAATGGCGCTTCCTTTCGGCGGGACAAGCGCTAGGCGGGGTGGATGACGGATCGTGCACCGCCTCCGGCTCCGGACCGCCCTGGCCCCCGGCACGGCGCATCAGCGCCGCTGAAGATCTATTTCGATGGCGGGTGTCGCCCCAATCCGGGGGTGATGGAGGCGGCGGTGGTGGTCGGTGGAGCGGTGTATCTGCTGCGCGATCTTGGCCAGGGCAGCAGTGCCGATGCCGAATGGCTGGCGTTGATCCATGCCATGCGCATCGCTGTCGCGCGCGGTACCAGTGATTATGTGCTGTTGGGGGATGCCAAGGGGGTGGTGGCGCAGGCAATTGGCACGGCGAAATGCCGCGGCGTTGCGATTGCGCATCGCGAACGTCTGATGGCGCTGGTGCCGCCGGGACAGGGGCTGCGTGTCCGCTATATCACGCGCACCCAGAATCTCGCCGGGATTGCGCTGGCGCGGCTGCACGATCGGTGAGCGCGATCCTCTACAGCTTCAGGCGCTGCCCCTATGCGATGCGCGCGCGCATGGCATTGCTGGAGAGCGGGCTTGTGGTCGAACTGCGCGAGGTCGCGCTCGGCAACAAGCCGCCTGAAATGATCGCCGCCTCCGCCAAGGCGACGGTGCCGGTATTGGTGCCAGACGATGGCCCGGTGATCGACGAAAGCATCGACATCATGCGTTGGGCGCTCGCCCGGCATGACCCGGAGGACTGGCTGGGCGGCGAGGATCGCGCGCTGATCGGGCTATTTGATAGCGATTTCAAACATCATCTCGACCGGTACAAATACCCGGATCGCCACACTGCCGACCCGATCGCGCACCGCGATGCCGGCGTGTCGCTGCTGATCCCGCTTGATGCCCGGCTCGGCCAGCAGCACAACCTATCGCGTGACGCCTGTTCGATCACCGATATCGCGATCATGCCCTTCATCCGGCAATTCGCCGCTGTCGACCAGGGTTGGTTTTATCGGCAGCCCTTGCCGTACCTGCAGCCCTGGCTGGCCCGGCAGATGGGATCAGCCCTGTTTGAGCGGGCGATGCTGCGGGTGAAACCGTGGGTAGCGGGCGATCCGGCGGTTTATCTCGGCTAGAGTAACGTGCGTTAAATCTGAACCACCTCCGTTCGGCCTGAGCGAAGTCGAAGGCCAAGCGGTGCGCCCTGTGCTTCGACTTCGCTCAGCACGAACGGTTCGGCTGTTGGCCACTGCCTCTGCGACCTTGATGCCATCAACCGCCGCTGACAGGATGCCGCCTGCATAGCCCGCCCCTTCGCCTGCCGGGAACAGACCCCTGGTGTTGAGGCTCTGAAAATCATCGCCGCGGGTGAAGCGCACCGGCGAAGAGGTGCGCGTTTCCACCCCCGTCATGACGACGTCTGGATGGTCATAGCCGGGGATTTGGCGGCCAAAAACCGGGATTGCTTCACGCATCGCCGCTACCGCGTAATCGGGCAGGCACTCGGCGAGATCGGTCGGCGTCACCCCCGGACGGTAGGAGGGGACGATCGATCCCAGCGCTTCTGACGGTTTACCGGCTAGGAAATCGCCCAGCTTCTGCGCCGGTGCTTTGTAGTTCGATCCCCCGGCAACATAGGCTTTCGATTCCCAGTGCCGCTGGAACGCCAGCCCTGCCAATGGATCGCCGGGATAATCACGCGCCGGATCGATCGCGACGACAAAGCCCGAATTGGCGTTGCGTTCATTGCGCGAATATTGGCTCATGCCATTGGTCGCGACGCGTCCCTCCTCCGACGTTGCTGCCACCACCGTGCCGCCTGGGCACATGCAAAAGCTGTAGACCGTCCGCCCGTTCGAGCAGTGGTGCGAGATGTGATATTCCGCCGCGCCCAATATCTCATGCCCGGCATGCACGCCGAAGCGCGCGCGGTCGATCCAGCTTTGCGGGTGTTCGATGCGCACCCCGATCGAAAAGGGCTTGGCCTCAACGAACACGCCGGCTGCGTGCAGCATCGCAAAGGTATCGCGCGCGCTATGGCCGATGGCGAGCACGACCCGGTCGGCCTCCAGATAGTCGCCAGTATGAAGATGCAGCCCGCGCACGCGCCGCTCGCCGGTTGAATCGGTCGCGATGTCGATGCCATCGACGCGGGTCTGGAAACGATATTCGCCGCCCAACCCTTCGATCGTTTCGCGGATGCTCTCGACCATCGTCACCAGCCGGAAGGTGCCGATATGCGGGTGCGCTTCGGTGAGGATTTCGGCAGGGGCCCCTGCCTTCACAAATTCGGTCAGCACCTTGCGGTCAAGGTGGCGGGTGTCCTTGATCCGGCTGTAGAGCTTGCCGTCGGAGAAAGTCCCCGCGCCGCCCTCGCCAAACTGCGCGTTCGATTCGGGGTTGAGCACGCTGCGCCGCCACAGGCCCCAGGTATCCTTGGTCCGTTCGCGCACCACCTTGCCGCGATCAAGGATGATCGGCCGATAGCCCATTTGCGCGAGGATAAGGCCCGCGAACAGCCCGCACGGCCCCGTACCGATGACGACGGGGCGAAGCGCCGTGCTACCCTCGGGCGCCTTCCCGACGAAGCTGTAGCGCGTGTCTGGCGTGCGCTGGACGCGTTTGTCGCGGCGGCACCGCGCCAGCACCGTGTCTTCATTCTTCACATTGACGTCGACCGTATAGACCAGCTCGATCGCGGCCTTGTTGCGGGCATCATGCGCGCGCCGGGCGATGACATATTTGATCAGCTCGCGCGGGGTGATCTTCAGCCGTTTGCAGATCGCGGCGGGGATCGCTTCGTCGGGGTGGTGGAGCGGCAGGGTCAGTTCGGTCAGGCGGAGCATGCGTCCGCCTGTAGCCGCTGGGGGCGGGGGATGCCATCCGGCGTTGGTGCGATCGCAACGTGCTCTGCAAACAGTGGCGGGGCCTATTGCCCTGCGCCATCGCCGTTAGCCAATAAACGCCTCAATCTCCGCCCAATTGTCGTTCACCATCGCCCGCCCGGCGTTGACCGCGCGCGCAATCTTGGCGGGATCAAATTCCAGCGTGTCAGAAAAATCCTCGGTCGGTTCGATCACTTTGACGGGCACGAAACGATATTTCGCAATCTGGGTATCCAGTGGCAGCAACAGCTTGCTCGCCGCCGCGCCTGACATTCCCGTGGCCAGCAGCTGGGCGAGCATGGCTTTGCGCGCGGCGATCAGATCATTGATCAACCCGGTATTGGCGAGATCGTTGCGCGACACTTCGGCTTGCAGAATATTGACCGACCGCAGCCCGATCGGGATTAGCCCGCCATATTTTTTGGCCGTCGCCAGCTTGGAGACCGGCGACGCGCGGATGACCAGGATGTTGCTTGGGTTAAGCTCCATCGCTGCGCCGAGCGGGGTGACTTCCTTCACGCCGCCATCGACCCATTGCTGTTTGTCGGTGGTTTCGAGCGGATCGAAAAACACCGGCATCGCGCAGCTGGCGTAGACCCAATCGTGGATATAGGGAGCGCTCTTATCGATGGTCCGGAATTCGCCCGACTGTAGGTTGACCACACCCAGCTGCAGATTGACACTGGATGCCGCCAGCTTCGCCGGGTTAGCGAAATTTTTGAGCAATTTGCGCAACGGGGCGGTGTTGTGCAGTCCCTTGCCGCCAAAGATAACGGTCCCCAACAGCCCGGAGCGATCGGTATAGATATCGCTGTTGCCCTTAATGCCGGTCCACACCTTGAGCAGCCCGGCGATGTCATCCTGCGCGACGCCAAGCGCCTGGATCGCGCCCGTAGAGGTACCGACGGCAATGGCGGGCTTCACGCCATGCGTCGTGATCAGCGCGTCGAGCACGCCGACCTGGAACGCGCCCTTGGCTCCGCCGCCACTGAGCACGATTGCCAATTTCTTCGCCATGGCTTGTCCCCCGTTTAGTCGATGAACGACATCGACACTATAGGCGACGCTAAGGGAAAAATACTAGATACAATTTTGGATGAAAAGTGCGGAGCAGTTAAAGATGATCGACCGCTTTTTTCATCAATTCCAATATTGCGAAGCAAGACAAGGCGACCCGGACGCAGACGTCAGCGCCCACCTCGTCTCACGCCTGGCTGACGCGTGCCAATATTGCATCCAGTTTCGCCAAGAGCGCTGGATCGCGCACCGCCGGATCAGTCATCAGCGCGAAATCGAGCACGGTATCGATGGGCGAGGGCGTCCGCTTGGCGGGCAGCGACGCGATCAGTGCCGACACAGTTCGCCGCGCGGTATCGCCATTTTTGTGCATCTGCGCGATCACTTCGGCGACATCGACATGTGCTTCGCTTTCGCGCCAGCAATCATAATCGGTGACCATGCCGATCAGCGCATAGGGCAGCTCTGCTTCGCGTGCGAGCTTGGCTTCGGGCATCGCCGTCATGCCGATCACATCAGCACCCCATTGCCGGTAGAGCAGGCTTTCGGCGCGGCTGGAAAATTGCGGGCCCTCCATCGCGACATAGGTGGCGCCTTTGGTCACCTTGCCGCCAGCCGTTACCACGGCGTCTGCCGCCAGCGCGGACAGGCGCGGGCAAACCGGCTCTGCCATCGACACATGGCCGACCAGCCCGGTGGTGAAAAAGCTGGAGGGGCGGGCCACGGTGCGATCAATGAACTGATCGACCACCACGAACCGACCTGGCTCCAGTTCCTCGCGCAAGCTGCCGATGGAAGAGATGGCCAGAATGTCAGTGCAGCCGCTGCGTTTCAGGGCATCGATATTGGCGCGGGCATTGAGCTCGCTTGGCGAAATCCGGTGACCGCGACCGTGACGCGGCAAGAAGACCAGGTTCACATCGCCGATCGACCCGAACAGCAAATCGTCCGACGGCGCGCCAAACGGGCTCTCCACCGTCCGCCATTCAGGGTTCTCCAAGGCGTCTATCGCATACAGGCCGGTTCCCCCGATGATACCGATCGTCCATTTTCCGTTCATCGTCTGCCCTTCATGCGATATCGCGCTGCCATCATCTCAAAGGATTTGCTCTGATGCGATTCGCGCTTGCCTTATTTGCCCTTGCGGCACCCGTCGCCGCTCATGCCGCCACCCCGATCACGGGGCAATGGCTGACTGTTGGGGAAAAGGCGATTGTGACGATATCGGAATGCGGCAAGGGCGTTTGCGGGCGAGTGACCAAGGTGCTCAAGCCCAATCCCAAAGGCCCAACCACCGATTTCCGCAATCCCGATCCCACCAAGCATAATCGCCCGATCGAAGGCCTGCAGATCCTTGCCAATTTCACGGACAGTGGCGATAGCTGGCGCGGCACGATTTACAGTCCGGAAGCGGGCAGGGAGTATCGATCCTATGTGAAACGCCAGGCCGACGGGACCCTGCAAGTGAAGGGCTGCATCGCGTTCTTCTGCCAGACCCAGCTTTGGAAGCCAGTAAAATAGGGAGTGGAAGACGGCTGATGGTTGGGGGTAGCGACGGTCTGTTTTGTGCTGGAAGGCCTCGCATAACTGGCCATCGATCGCCCAAGGCAGTGGCGGCAGGTGTGCCCCTGATCTCGGTTACCCGTCGTTCGGCGCGGAATGTTGGCTGGTTTCAGAAGCCGCCGTTCAACTCAATTGCTTATCGTCATCGACGTTTCTGCCACTTTGGTTCGCCGCCGCCACGCGTCGAACCGAATCTTGCCCAGCCAGAACAGCATCACCGGCAAGGGCGCCAGCGCGAGCACCAACAGCAGAACTGAGTCTTGCAGGGTCTTGGGAAACACCTGCTGTTGCCCAAGGAAGAATGACCCTGAGGCGATGAACAGCGAGAAGCACATGCGCCAAAGGTGCCGTGCAATCCGCGCGACGTTGGACAGCTGGCGGCGCACCAGGAAGTTGAGTTCGCCTACGGCGGCGAAGGTGCCCGCGATCGTAAACAGGAAGAAAGCCTGTGGCGGCGAACCGTCCACTGTCCCGCTGGGGCTGGCCGCGCCCATCCGCATCAAAATTACCCCGGCGGCGGTGATCGACAAGGCGACGATCAGGCCGATGACCTCCCAAGCACCGGCCTTCGCATCGCGCCGTCGCGCCGCCACCGTGCCGCTGACCAGCAGGTACAGCGCCATGATTCCAGCGATGAAGTTTGGCCGTTGCCCGGTTTCAAGGAACGGTGCCACGCCCGCGCCGATGGCATAGGCCATGAACATCGCCATAAAAAAGACCGATCCTGCCGCGCGGTGGACCCGCTGGCCCTTGCGCGCGGCCAGCGCGACAACGCCGGTGATCATCCCGATCGCCCCGCCGGCGATATGCGCCCATAGCAAAGCACTGGCACCCAGATGCATCCAGCCAGGATCCCCAGGCCTGGCCTCTAAGGTGTCCGCCAGCGCGATTGACGGCAGCAAGGCGACGCCGATGGCGAAAAAGACGGATGAAATGGCAATTCTGAATGTCATGAAACCCTATTTGTCGATACGCGGGTCAGGTGCCATGGCCGTGCGTATCGCGCGCATGATCATTTGTAACATTTAGGGCCCTTTCGATGTCCAATCTGACCATATCGGCCGGGGTGGCCGCTGGCCTGATCGCATTCGCTGTCGAGCGGGGAGCAGATCGCGCGGATCTGATGGCCAGCGCTGGCGTGCTGCCAGCCGACATCGAGGATGCTGACCACCGCCTGCCGTTCGACACCTATATGGCGCTGATGCGTTCGGCGCAGGACATGTGTGATGACCCGGCGCTGGCGCTGCATTTCGGTGAGGCGGTTGATCTGGCTGAACTGTCGATCGTCGGGCTGATCATGAACGCCTCCGCCACGATGGCCGATGCCCTCGCCCAGATGCAGCGGCTCGGACGGCTGACGCTGGAGACCGAGGGACTGAGTGACGGGCCGCGCTTTCAGACCAGCATGCGCGATGGCCAGTTGTGGATGGTCGACACGCGCACCAATCCGAACGCGTTTCCAGAGCTCACCGAAGGCGCCTTCGCCCGGTTGGTTTGCGGCCCCCGCCGCTTCCTGCCCCGGCCGCATGTGCTGGCGGTTCAGGTCACCCACCCGGCACCCGCCTATCGGGCTGAATATGATCGCATTTTCCAATGCCCGGTCACCTTTTCCAGCGATTGGAACGCCATGCGGCTCGATCCGCAAATTGCCACCTGGCCAGTCGCGTTGCAGCCGCGCTATGTTTTCGACGTCCTCACCCAGCGGGCGGATGGCCTGTTGCAGGCGCTTGAGGACCAGAAGACCCTTAGCGGCCGGGTTGAGGCCGTGCTGCTGCCGCTGCTGCATACCGGCGAGGCAAGCGCCGACGGCGTCGCCCGCGCACTCGGATTCAGCCGCCAGACCCTGTTCCGCAAGCTGAAGTCAGAAGATGCCAGCTATGAACAGGTGCTCGATGCGCTACGCCACCGCATGGCGCTGCGTTACCTTTCTGGCGGCAGAGTCTCTGTCAACGAGACTGCCTATCTGGTCGGTTTCTCCGAACCCGCCGCCTTTTCCCGCGCCTTCAAACGCTGGACCGGGAAAAGCCCGCGCGAGGTCCGGCTGGCGAGGGCGGCGGGGTGAGCGGAAGGGGGCGGAGCGAGAGGCGAAGACCCCCACTTCACCCCGGCTTTCCCGCGTCAAACCACCACCATGTCCGTTCCATAATGATGCCAGGCAAAGATCGCCGCTGCCCCCCGGTGCGGGCGCCAGGCTTCGGCAAGGTCGCGGCAGAGTTTCTCGCTTGGCCGGGCATCATGCCCTAGCAAGCGGCCAATCTCGATCTGCACCGCCAGATCGCCCGCCGGCCAGATGTCGGTGCGGCCTTCGGCGAACAACAGATAGATTTCGGCTGACCAGCGCCCAATGCCCTTGATCCGGACGAGCGCGGCAATCGCTTCCTCATCGTCGGCAGGCAGGTTTGCCAGGTCGAGCCGACCGCTCGTCACTTCATCGGCCAGGCTGCGGGCATAGCTTGCCTTTTGGCGGGAAAGTCCGGCCTCACGCAGCGTTTCGTCGCTGGCGCGGGTGATGTTGCCGGGATCGTCGAGGCTGCCGACCAGCCCCTCCAGCTTTGCCCACACGCTCGCCGCCGCCTTGGTGCTGACTTGCTGGCCGATAATTGTCCGCAGCAAGGTGGCATAACCGCGATCCCGAATGCGGGGCGGGGGGTAGCCGACGCGCGCAAGCCCCGCGGCAAAGCCCGGTTCGCGGGCGGCAAGGGCGTCTAGCGCCGCTTTCAGTTGATCAGCACTCAGGCCCATCGAGTGTTTCCTTGAAATCGCGCGCCCAAGGCGGCAAGGCAGCGCGGAACACGCCGTTTGGAGGATCGAATGCCGCAGCTTACCGTCGTCATGCGCAATGGGGAAGAACGGACCATCGAGGGTGAGGCCGGTCTGTCCGTGATGGAAGTGATCCGCGATGCGGGCATCGATGAAATCCTGGCGCTGTGCGGCGGCTGCTGCAGCTGCGCGACCTGCCATGTCCATGTCGACCCGGAATTTGCGGCCAAACTGCCAAAAATGGGCCCGGATGAAGATGATCTGCTCGACAGCACATCTGATCGCGACGCCAATTCGCGGCTGTCGTGCCAGATTCCGTTCAGCGACGCGCTTGACGGTCTGCGGGTGACGGTGGCGGCGGAGGATTAGAGTCTGATGACTTTGGATTGGAGCAATTCAAACCCCGTTCGCCCTGAGCGAAGTCGAAGGGCATGCGAAGCGCGTGGGCTTCGACTTCGCTCAGCCCGAACGGGTGTGCGGTTGAAGCGACCTAACGTCATCACGCCCTAAGACCCGAGCCGCAGCACCGCCGTTGGCGCGCTTTTGAGCGCTGGCGTCGCGTGCCAGACGATGATGTTGCGCCCGCCTGCGGACTGCACGCCAGCTTCTTCATTCTGGCTGATGATCGTCGCATTGGTATCGAGAATGAAGGTGCCATCGAGCCTGTTTGGCCCCTTCATCATCTCGCCGCCGGGCATGCCCGACATGGCCGGCGCGCCCTTTGATCCTTCGTCGCCAAAGGCGGGGGCCTTCACGCGCACGATGCCATCCTGGCGCAGCTCGATGGCGACAAAGGGCAGGATGACCTCGGCATCGATGTTGAACGGCCAGACAAAGCTATGGTCGAGGGTACCGCTGATCGCATAATCGATCATGAACACGCCGTCGCCGAGATAGGCGACCTTGCGATAGCCCGCTTCCTTGGAAAGCGCCGCGGCAAGCGCGCGGTTCTTTACATCGGCCTCAGCCTTTTTGCGGGCCTTTTCGCGCGCGGCTTGCTTGGGGTCGTCGCCATCATTTGTCGTGGCACCGTTATCGGCTTCGGCATTAATCACCTCGCCCGCATAGCTGAAGGCAAAGTGCCGATCGGCGTCGATGGTCAGCGTCGAGGTGAACTTGCCGGGCGACAGCACGCAGCTGGCAAGCGCAAGCGGCAGCAGCAACAGGGCAGCGAGGCGAGCGAACAGCATCTATCATCCCCCAGATGTTCCGGGGAACAGCTTACCCCCGCGTCGCCACCGCATAAAGCGCAATCGCCGCCGCGTTCGATACGTTCAGGCTTTCTACCCGCGGCGAAATCGGCAGCCGGGCGAGCACGTCGCAATGCTCCTCGGTGTTGCGGCGCATGCCTTCGCCCTCGGCACCCAACACCAGGCAGATGCGGCCGCCGCCGGTAATGGCCTCGCCCAATGACATTGGCGCTTCACCGGTCAGCCCGATTCGCCAGAACTGCGCCTCTGCAATTTCATCCAGCGCGCGCGACAGATTGACGACGCGGACCCAGGGCACCAGCTCAAGCGCACCCGATGCCGATCGCGCGACCGTGCCCGATTCTGGTGGCGCGTGGCGATCCTGGGTGATGATGCCGAGCGCATCAAACGCCGCTGCCGATCGCAGGATCGCGCCGACATTGTGCGGATCGGTTACCTGATCGAGCACGAGCAGCGGCCGCTGATCGTCCGCGCCCTGTTCCAGCAGATCGCCCAGCCAGATATCCTCGAGCGGATCGACCTCCGCCACCAATCCCTGATGCGGCGCGTCGCTTGGTACCAGCCGGGCCAGATCGGTCACCTCAGCAAAGGTGATCGGGATGACGGGCGGGATATCCAGGCTCGCCAGTGCCTCACGCGTTGCCCATAATTTGCGGACGACGCGTTCAGGATTGGCGAGCGCCGCTGTTACCGCGTGACGCCCCCAGAAGCGCGGGCGACCGGCAGGGGCTTGTGAGGGGCGATGTCCACGTTTGGCCATTAGTCGTCATCATCCGCTGGATAGGCATAGGGGTCGGTCACCACCGGCTTGGTCGGCAGTGGCGGCTTGGGAAGGGCCTTGTCGGCATTGGCGGCGTTGAGCAGGAACGAGGCAAGGATCGTTGATGCCTGGCGCATATCGTCTGCCTTCAAATGATCAAAGGTGTCGAGGCTGGTGTGGTGGGTGCGCGGAAAATAATCGAGCGGGTCCTGAATGAACTGGAACCCCTGCAACCCCACCGCTTGCAGAAACACGTGATCAGTGCCGCCGGTTTTCTGGAACACCACATTGGTGGCCCCCATCGCCGAAAAGGGGGCGAGCCAATCGCGGAAGATCGGCACCGCCGCTGGATTGTTTTCAGCGAAGATGCCGCGAATCTTGCCCGATCCATTGTCGAGATTGAAATAGGCGGCGAGATCATTGTAGCCGGGCTTGGTCGTGATCGGCCAGCGGTTCGCCCAGCCATAAAAGCGGGCAAGCCCCGTCTGCGGCGGGTCATTGGGGCTGCCGCGTGTCGCCAGATGCTGTTCGACATAGGCCAGGCTGCCCAGAATGCCCTGTTCCTCGCCCACCCATAGCGCGAAGCGGATCGTGCGCTTGGGCTGCATGCCCGTGGTTTTCAGGATGCGTGCGGCTTCCATGATCATGGCGACGCCCGCGCCATTATCAGCAGCACCGTCCGCCGCGACCCAGCTGTCCAGATGCGCGCCGGCCATGACATAGCCCGCCTTGGGATCGCTGCCGGGGATTTCGGCGATGATGTTATACGCCTTGGTATCACTATCGTCATAGGCGACCTTGGTATCGATCTCGAGCGTCGGCTTCATGCCCGCCTTCAGCAAACGGGCGAGGCGGCGATAATCCTCGGCGGCGATTTCAACGCCGGGCACAGTCGGTGTCTCGCCGACACCGAACAAATAGCCTTCGCCATGGACCAGCTTGCCGTCGAGCCGCGCCTGATTGGCATAGGCAACCGCGCCTTCGGCCTTCAGAAAGGCATCGAGCTTTTTCGCGAAATCCAGCCGCTTCAGCCGCCGATCAGCGGTTTCTGGATCATAGACCGGCTGCTGGAAACTATCGAACTTGGCGAGATCTTCGCCGGTATAGCGGCGGAACGGCGCCGTGCCGGGTTCAGAACCGGTATTGGGCCGCGTAAGCATGACGATCTTGCCCTTCAGCTTGCCCTTCCATTTGTCGAAATCGCGTTCCTTGCTGATCGGTGCGACGATCAGCTCGGCGGAGACCGGGCCGGGGGTGGAGGGTGTCCAGGCGATCGGGATGGCGGTCAGCTGGATCACGCGCGGCGTGATCATGCGCACGCTTGAACGTTCGATCGACCAGCCGCGGCCGAAGTCAAAGCCTTCTTTGTGGACGTTGGTAAGGCCCCAGTCCCTGAACTTGGCCTGTGTCCAATCCTCTGCCTTGCGCATCGCTGGCGAATTGGTCAGCCGTGCGCCGATCACATCGGACAGATATTCGGCCGTGACCATGACTTCGCTGTGATTGGTCCCCGCATCGATGATCCGCGCAACGGTGGTGCGGTCGACGCTTTGGGCAAGGGCAGGGGCAACATGCGGCAATGCAATGAATGCGGCGGCAACTAGGAACGAACGACGCATGAAACCCCCGGGCTGAAAAGTCATGAAAACAGTCATCCCCGGTTATGCGTCGCGCGGCGCGGGCGCAAGCCACGCGTGCAAAAGCGGCGCGTGATGCGCGCAACGGTGTTGCTACCCGTTGACAGCACCCGAGCGGATAGGCATGGGCACCCCTCGCTTTTAGGCGCCTATGGACAGGTGGCCGAGTGGTTAAAGGCAGCAGACTGTAAATCTGCCCGTGCAAGCGTACGCTGGTTCGAATCCAGCCCTGTCCACCATCCCCATTACTTAAGCACCCTTTTTCAATGGCTTGCGGGATTTAGGGGCTAACCTATTTGCAAGGTTAGCCATCGCTTGATCGGCAAGAGCGGCTTGATCCGCCTCTGCGGCATAGCGGGAAAACTCGGCATCCTTCTTGTGCCCGGTGATTGCTTTGCCCTGCGAATGCGTCGCGCCACCCTCCGCCAGCCGCCGACTCATCGCCTTACGCAGGCCATGGGCAGAGCATTGCGGCAAGCCCGCCTCGTCACACCACTGGCGGAACTTGTTGCCAAAGCCCGGCCCGGTGAAGGGCTTGCCGAACTCAGTCAGCAGGAACGTCATTTGCCCGGCTGGTACCAAGTCGAGCGATTGCTTGAGTTGCGGCGCGATCGGCAGCCACAAGGGCGCGTCGGTCTTTTTCTGTACTACCCGGATGCGACCATCTTTGACATGCTGGCGGCCCATGCGGATTGCGTCAGATCGGCGCTGCCCGGTCCACAACATCAGCCCCATTGCCAACCGTGCCTTGCTGCCAACCGGGTGACACGCTTCGAATTGCGCAATCTCGTCCTCGGTCCAAGTGTGGAAGCCCTTGCTTGAGCCTCGGTAGCCATCGGCGTGAAGCGCCGGGTTGTCGCCCCTCATGCCGATCTTGACCGCGTAGGCGAACAGCCGACGCAGCACCTTGAGCAAGTTATTGGCAGCGGATGGCGTCGCGCTCATGGTACCCAATATCGCGTCCAGGTGTTCGGTGCGGACGCCAGTGACCGGCAGGGTGCCCAGCCTATGTCCGTTGGCAGTGCGGCGCTCCCGGAAACGCTCAATGATGCCCCGATAGGTGCGACGCGAGCTTTCCGCCGCCATGCCCTGCCAAGTCGGTGATCGATAGAAACGAGAAACCAGATCGTCGATCGAGCCATGCGCGATGCGATCAGCGCCGGGGTCGGTGTGTGGCGCTGCTTCACCACTCAGGCAGGCGCTATACTCGGCCCAAAAGGCATTCGAGGGATGCCCGGCCTTAAAGTAATAGGTTGCCTGTCCCTTGCGCCGGAAGCGCAAGCGCCATTTCCCGTGACGATCTTCGAACTCGGACACAAAGCGGGGCAGGAGGCGCTTCATTTGCTTAGCACTTCGTCCCAAGGATTCGCGGCGTTGGTGGGCACCCCGTCTCCGAACGTCACATGGATCGCCCCCATGGCGTCGATCTTATACCCGCTCGGCTTCATGCCAGCCGCCACCGCCGCGCGAAGGGCGCGGGTGGCGTCGGCCTGTTTGAAGCGAGCGGCGCGGCTCATACGTCCAACGTTCTTAGCGGGGTAAGCAGCGCGCTTTCGCCGTCGCCAGCCTTCACGCTTTCGCGGTTGTCGAAGGCGATGGCAACGCGCGTCAGCACGGCCAATTTGAGCCGTGCCGGGGGGGCGCCAGTCCTGTCCCATGTGTCTGCCAAATCTAGCACCGATTCGGTCGCCGATGCGATCAGCAAGGCGATAGTGTCGTCCTCATCATCGGAAATCACGCGAATGAAAGCCTTGGCCTCCGCCAGGTCGACGATATCTGTCATGCCGTGCCCTCCGCTTCGCCTACCGGGGTTGTGCCCGCGCCGCGCGGATTCCAGCCTTCAAGCTGGCGCACTTCATCGGGATCGAGCACGCCTGTATCAAGAGCAATCTTGTGCGCATCCCAGCGCGTTTTCGGATCACCGCGAAGGAAGCCGGACAAGTCCAGTTCAAGCTCAAAGTTACCGCTTGTCGGGAATACGCTCCGCGCGAACTCGGCTTCGATTTTGCGCGCCCACGGTGCCAGCGTGAACATCGCGAACCATCGGCCCGCCGTTTCGGAATTGGTGAAGGTGTTGTGACTGTAATCCTGCACCAATGGGGGCGGCACCTGGAAGAGCCGACAAATTTCTTCGGTCCCGAATTTCCGCGTTTCCAGCAGCTCGGCATCTTCCGGGCTGATTTGCGAAGCTTTCCACGTCATGCCACCGTCAAGAACAAGCGTCGATCCCGCATTATCAGCGCCGCCGTGGCGGTCCTGAAAAGCCGTGCGCAGCGATGCGCGCTGGTCTGGCTTCATTGTCCCCGGCACCTCGACAATGCCGCTAGGTGACGCGCCGTTGCCAAGGAAGTTGCGTGCGTGGCGATTGGCAAGGTCAACGCCCGTCACCACGTCTGCCGCGCGACTAAGGCGCGAGCGCCCAATAAGGCCGTCATCGGTGCGATCGCGAAGGTGGATTACCTCGCCTTGCAACAATCGCCGCGTCTGCCCGCGCGTGTCGGTGACGGCATAGGCAAGGCGTCCGCTCATAAGCTGCGATACCGTCACCCGGCCCCATGGGATGTATTCCAGCCCCGCCAGTTGCCCGTTTCCGGCCCGCACAATCTCGGCCAAGCCGTTGCCGGTCAAAAGCGTTGAAGCGACCAGATGCGCAAGGAACTCAGGCCACGTCATGCCTTGGCTGACACCAAGCATGGTCAACCGCTTGAGTGGGTGGTCTGCAACCTCAACCCGGCTGTCACCATCGCGGCGGTAAACGATCGCGGGGATCGATGCGAGGCTGTCGGCAATCACATTGGTGCAGGCCAGCACCGCCGATAGGTTCTCAGCGGCGCGGGCGCTTACGCCAGCATAATAACCGATGGAAGGAGCTAGCGCGTCCCAACTTAGACGGGTGTCGTCGCGGCGCTCATAGCCTGCCATGCGAGCGATTGTGTCGATCATGCCCATACGCCGAACTCCGCCATCACAAGGCGACGCTGGCGGCTTTCTGCGGCATTGCCGCGCGCCCTTAGCGCCAATGACGTGTCGGGATAGGCAGGCCATGCCGACACAACGCTGATTTCCTTCAAGCCGATTCGGGTGAGCGTGCGGCGCTCACCCGTCCAGCTTTCGCCGCCCTTCGGCACCTGGAAGCCGAATGACATGCCGCCTAGATCGCCGCGCTCCGCGAGCGCGAGCACGTCGCGTCCGGCCTGTGTGTCCGCGACGTCGAGCGAGAATGCGAGGCCCCGGCTGTCCTGCGTCAACCGCAACGTGCCCGATCGCGTGCGACCGAGTACCTTGCCCGGATCGTGATCGAGTAACGCGATAACATCGCTGCCCAGCGCATCGGTAAAGGCACCGGGGGCGATCGTTTCGACATAGCGGCCCATGCGCGCCTCGCTGTGAAAAGTGGCGGCATACCCTTCGATACGCCGCCCCGACGTGCGAAGCTCAGTAAAGGCCCGCCGTTCCAGATCGCCCCCGCCGCCCATCATGCCACCGCGTCCGTGCAAGCCGCGAATGCCTCGGCATAGCGCACCGCAGTATCGCAGGTGAGCATTGCCCGAACCGATACGTTGCCCTTGGCATAGGCGGTCGATTCGTAGGGGTTCACCAGAAGGTCGAACGCGCTCCAGTATCCGATCAGCAGTTGCGACCAATCGCCGTAGAGCACGGCGCTAAGGTTGGTGCCGCTGCCCTTGGTCAAGTTGCTCGGCACGTTATTCGAGAACTCGACACGCTCGCCAGCAAAGACGCCTTCGGGGCCATAGCCCATATAGTTGCCCTGCCCATCCACGATCTTGGAAGTCGCCACCTTGACCTTGGTGTTCGTGAGGAAGGCCCGCGAAGTCATCGGGCCGTCGGCGATATCAACCCTGCCGATCAGGTCGCGTGCCGCGTTTGGCGTGAAGGCCAGGCCATTCGTGCCCATTGCCACAGTGCCAATGCCCGACGTGCTCAGGATGCCGCGCGGCTGGTTGCTCGATCCGGTGCCAGCGATGGCAGCGATATCGACAATGCCCGCCAGCACTTGCGCGAAGTCATTGCGCACGAGCTGTTCAATATCGCGGCTGGTTTGCTGTAGCATGTTTCGGCTCATTTCGGTGATGCCGCCCGCGTGCTTTGGCGTCATGCTGACTTTGCGAAACTCAGCATCCGAACTCGAAAGCGCGGTGTTTTCAGCAACCCAGCCCGCCGTCATGCTGGTCTTGAGGCCGGGGATGTCGATGTTGCCAACCAGGCCGTTCAGCACCGTGGCCCCCAGCGAGCCAACCTTGAGGGCAGCGCGCAGCCGGTCAAAATACATTTCACCGTGCAGCTCAGTCGCGATCAGGTTGCCACCCGGCCCGCCGCTCGGTGCCGCCGTGGTGAGCACCCGCTTTTCAAGGAAAATCTCGGTTGGCACCAGCACGCCCTCGGCAACGCGGCCCGCGCGTTTCACAAGGTCGGGTTGCACTTCGCGTTCGAAGCCGAAGTCATGGCCGCCGATACCGGCCTGCATCGCCATGGCCCGGACGATCGAGAAGCGCGAGCGCAGCTCGGTTTCCAGCTTGCCGTCGCCAGTGATGACATGGCCCGGCTCGGCACGATCCAGCGCATCGATCGTGCGCTGGCGATCGAGCTTGGTATCGAGGCCGCGCAACTCGGTTTCGGCTGCCGTGAAGGCTTCGCCGTTATCGGAAGCGTGGGCTTCCGTCATGCGGGTGACGATCGCCGCCCGCTGTTCGATCAAGTCACTCGTTTTCATCGTTCGTCCTTCATGCTGGCCGGGGGCACGTTGCCCCCGGCTCGGTGATTGCCCACTGTCTCTCGACGTTGGCCAAAAGGGTGCCGTGTTGCCGGATTGTGCCCTTCTCCATGCGCGAACATTGGCGCTCCGCCCCGGGGCATCCGGCTTGTCGCTTTTGGCCGCACGGCATCGGCCTCAAGGGAAGGGGCGGAATTCATGCCGCGTTCTCGCCAGCAACCAATTTGGCGAGGGCACGGATCAAATCATCTTCGAAAATTGCGACTAGGTTTTTGGCCGTGCGAAAGCGCTGGGCAGGAGCATATGCGTCAACTGCCCAGGCCTCATGCGCGGCAAGGTCACCATGCAGATTATCCGCCGCGCCCCAAGTCGGGGCATCAATCGCGGGAGTGAATGCGAAGCTTGCCTCGATGTCGCCAGCTCTAATTCGGGCGATCGGAGTGCCGCGTTCGACAATTGCTGACAACGGTTGATTTAGTTGGCCGTGTGCAGCCTGTCTCAATAGGCTCGCAAAGCCTGATTCAAACGTTTCGCCGGGAGAATGTGAAACGGTCGAGCCGCCAAGGGCGCGGGAGTTTGAGAAGGCAAGGTTACTGAAGAAAATCTCTGCATCGGCAGCGCGCTCAGGGTGGTCGGTCGCCAAGCAGGCTATGGCAAATCGTGCGGCGTCCATGAAGGTCATGTGAGCAGCGCCTCGCCCGCGCCCTGCCTGCGTGAGGCGTCCAGCCTCACGCAAGCGGCGAGCGAACAAGGTCAACGTGGGCAGGCTATCAACCCCCCGATCGGCAAACACCGAAACCAATTCGCTCAACAGGGCCATCGTCACCGCTCCATTATCATTTGCGCATAAC
Organism: Sphingomonadales bacterium Ga0077557; assembly: GCA_001464615.1. Taxonomy (GTDB): domain Bacteria; phylum Pseudomonadota; class Alphaproteobacteria; order Sphingomonadales; family Sphingomonadaceae; genus Sphingomonas. The sequence goes on from LNFI01000028.1 coordinate 76,548, forward strand.
GCATATGAACGGCTGGAGCAAGTTTCAATTGCGTATCGCTCCGATGTACTAGCACCCATCAAAGGCGTCATCGTCAATTGCCACGTCGTCAACGGCAGTGTCTGGGTCCGCGAGAGGGCAACCTGGCCCGTCGTGCCCGTGCATCATGAATTCATCTTCGGCAGATTGGCACCCGTCAGCTTCATCGCCGTCCGGCTCCAGATCGGCGTCGCTGTCCGTTAGGTCGAAAACGTCGATCATAGCTTCAACGGTGCGCGACTTGCTCAAGCGCAGCTCGTGCTGGCCCAAGTCCCAAATTGCGGCCCATGCGGCTTGATGGGCAGGGTTCGACGGGTCGAAGGCCGGGATATCGGCGCGCGCACGTGGGCGGGCGGGTGGAAAGGCAATGACGTTGTCGCGGGCGGAGTCCGCCCGTAGAGGGAGGTGAGCCATGATCGATCCTTCCGTGATCGGTTGCGGTTAGAGCCGGGCGGTCGTTGGTAGCTTCCGTCCGGCTCGCTCGTTACTAACGCCCTTGCGCAGTGACTGTCAACGCGTTACTAACGAGCATGGTTTTAAGCAACGCAGAGCGCCAAGCGCTTCATCGCCAACGGCTGAAGGAAGCCGCCGCCGGGACGGTTTTCGTTCGTATTTTCGAAGGGCCGTTTGAGGATGAGATCATAATCCATGACACGCGGATGAGGGTTGTCCCTCGCGTCGGCGAGACGATCAGGTTGCGAATGCCGAGCCGTCACGAATCTCGCCACCTCGTCTTGGCCGTCGAACACCTACTAGACGCCCGTGCAGAGGTCGAAGTGACCAACGATCAGACCGGCGTCAGCGTCAGCGTGCGAACGCTTTAAATCCACATTGGCCCCGCGCCGCGATACTCGTTCGGCCCCTCGTCCCGCGTCGCCAATCCGCACGCCATGATTGCCGACACGATCCCGTCGATCCGATCGAGCGACTTTGCTTTGGTTGGTTTGCGGTTGCCGGCGGGATCGGTTTCCACGATCACGTTGCCCGCCTGCCATGCGAGGATCGGCGATCCGCCATGCCCCATGCGGCAATCAAGCACCGCCCGCTCGAAAGCGTCCACGGCGCTGGCATAGCTCTTGAAGCCCGGCACGAACTCGACAAGCGGCAGCTCGATCCCTTCATCCGATAGCAGCTTCGCAAGATCCTCGAATCGCCAGCGATCAAAAGCTATGCCCTGGACGTCATAGCGTTGCCGGATGTCCGCCAGCGCGCGGGCGATAGCAACGCGATCGGTGGAGCGCCCAACGGTGGTCTCGATCCAGCCATCCGCTGCCCAAGCGTCATAGGGTACCCGGTCGCGCACCACCCGTTCTTCGATCGTATCGGCGGGCACGAAATGCCAGCACAGCAGCTTGCCGACGTCGGGAAACCACAGCGCCAGCGCCGTCAAGTCGCGCGTGCTGGAAAGATCGAGGCCACCATAGCAGCGCTGCCCTTCCAGCTCGATCGGATCGAACGGCGCGCCATTGGCCTGCCAATCGGCTTGCGTGATGAAACGGCTCTCCGCTGATATACGCTGGTTTAGGTTCAACAGGCGGAAGGATGATGCGAATGAAGGCGACCGCATCGCCAGAGCTGCTGCGTCGGAAAATTCGGCTTCGTTGAGGAAATGGCCAAGCGCCGGATTCGCGGCTGCCCAGGCCGCGCGGTCATCAAGCGCGCACCCGTTAGGCGCGGTGTGCAATTGGACGTAAAAGCTTGGCGCCGGGGGGGCGTCCAGCATCTCGGACCAAAAGTGCATATCGTCCGCCGCTTGGGTGCTGATCGTTACGCCAAGCGCGCTCCGCCGCTTCGCCATGCCGGTTTTCAGGTTATCCCAAAGCTCGCGAGAACGCCATTGCGCCACTTCGTCGGCAACCCAAAATGAAGGCGCAAGCCCATGCGCTTTTCGCGCATCGGACGTAAGCGCCCGCCATATCGAGTTGGTCCGCTCATCAACGATTTCTTTGTGCCAATCACGGATATTCACCCGCGCTGCCATCCATGGTACGGACTCGATATAGGCCCGCGTCATCCGGTAGAGAACGCCAGCTTGTTCGCGATCGAGTGCCGCCGCGTAGCACTCGCCATAGGGCTCGGCCATCGGCCCCAGCAGGTGTGCAAGCGAAAGGCCCGCCAGCAGCCCGGATTTGCCGTTGCCGCGCGCGACTGACAGCCCAGCCAATCGCACCCGTCGTTCGCCGTCCGTTTCCCCGTAAACACTGCGGATGAATTGCTCTTGGAAGTCGAGAACCTCCATCTGTTCACCGGCCTTTAGGCCCGACACGATTGGCAGGGTGGCCATGAATGCCAGCACCTTCTCGGCGGGTGGCATCCCGTCCTTTTCCCACGGGTGCGACACGGCCATGGGCTGGCGGACAGGCTCCAGTTGTTCGAAAAGCGATCCGGCAAAGCTGGTGGGCTCTGGCGGCGCGCCAATCGCCGCGTCGCGCAACCGTCCCGCACCTGGTCCGCGCTTACCCATCCCGCTTACCTATTGAAACTAATTGAGAATGAAGGGGGGACAACGGTCTTACATCGTCAGCTCTGAGCGATTTTCCATGCCACGGATGCGCCGGATCGAGCGGGCTTCCGTCGCGATTGCAGCCGCGGCGCGGCTTTGCTGTTCGCACTGCACCGGCCTCGCTGCCCCGCGCTGTCTTTGCGCCATGGCAAGGCGTGCAGTAGCTGGCGAGACCATCGTGGCTAGGAAAGGGTGGCCCACCATCACTGATCGGCAAAACGTGATCTACCGTGTTGGCTGCGGTTATCCTGCCCATGCTCTGGCAGCCGATGCAGACCGGCGACATATCCAAATGAGCGCGCCGTAGTCGCTTCCATGTGGGGGTGTTGTATGGCCAGTCAGCCATGGCGCTCACCTCGCTTCAGTTCGTTCACGATCAGCCGCAGTTCGCGTTCAATCTCGCTGCGTTCTTCGAAGTAGCGTTCGTGATCGCGCCAATCAGGCCGCAGCCGTGAGACGCGGTGTGTGATGGCAGCGAGGCGGGTAGCTGGCGTCATAAGCTGCCCTCCCAATCACGGTAGTCAGCATCAAACAAAGTCGCGGACGACAAGTCCGCGTCCGCTTGTCCTTTATACGTAGTATAAAGGGGGGTGAGTGCGTGCAGGTTGGTGCAGCTTTCATGCGGGTTTGCGGGCTGGTCGGTGCGGCTTGGTGCAAGGCTTGGTGCAAGGGTTGGTGCAAGGGTTGGTGCAAATCCCAAGCCCGTTACCCATGCCCGATTGTCGCGCTGATACACCCTCTGCCCGTTGATGATTTTGCCTTGGTGAAGCAGCCTCTGCATGGCAGCTTCAAGGCTCTTTTCTCCGATCCCCTTACTGCTAGGCATTAATGCGAATAGCCGTGGCGCGTAATTGGTTGCCGACTTGCTCGGAGATGTTGCCCGCTTTTCCTCGGTCGCCTTGGTGAGGCATTGTACGAAGCAATCGTCCGCCCGGTTCTCTCGCGCCAGCGCCTCGATTTCGGCATGAACATTGGCGGGCAGGTCACTATCGCGCACAAAGGCCCATTGGTGCCATCGGAAGGCGATCACGTCGCCAGTGCGGGCATAGTTGGCCTTGGCGCGGGATAGCTCGCGCATATCGGGATCGACAGTATCCCCATCATCATCGCGCGGCTGTTCGAGGAATAGCCGCGATCGAACCTGGTTCTCCCAAGCCGTCGATCCGGAAAAGCTATCGCCAGCTTTGTTCGGATGGCCGATCAGCAGCACGGCACCATTGATCCGCATCGCTAATCGGTTGAGCAACGCCACGAAAGCCGCGACGTCATGCCGGATATTCTCGTTGCCTGCGAACAGGTGGGCCACATTATCGAGCACCACAAAACGCGAGCTGGTTTCCTTCGCCGCCGCCTCGATCGCTTCGAATAGGGCGGTTGGTCGTACCGTGCCATCATCGCCAATTCGGCAAAGCTCATTGTTCGGCTCACCTGCCCTGGACAACAGGTGAAGCCTGCCTGAAAGCAAGGCGACCGGCGCGCGCATCATTCCGTTGATCGCCTTCTGGCGACGGTGCAGCTCGTCGCCATCGTCCTCGCACGTGATGTAAATCGCGTTGCGCTGGTCGATCGGCACGCCAAGGAAGTTGCGACCAAGAGCAAGGCATGTCGCGAGTTGTTGCGACAACAGCGACTTGCCGGTGCTGCCCGCGCCCGTCAGATAGGTAGCTTGCCGATCGGGAATCCAATCCGCCAGCGCCCATTGCCGATCAGGCGGCTCCATATCGGCCCACACACCGGGGTCGATCATCGCCAGATCGATTGCGGCCGTACTGTTCACTCGACCGACTCGCCAAGGCTCTTTAGGGCTGCGGCGCATTGCAGCAACCGCGCGCAGAGGTCCGCAGCATCCTTCAATTTATCAGCCGGGGCAGATCGATAGCAAAAGGAGGCCGCAACCGTGTTGGTTATGCGAGCAAGCCACAATGCCTCCTCAGTGTGGCGATGGCTATTACTGAGCGCAGCCGCTGCCAAATCGCGCGCGGTCAACAGACGCCGCCGATATGCAAGGATAGGTTCGGGTTCGGTGTAGGGTACGTGCACGCGGATTGCTGCATCGTGGCGCGCTGAATAAGTGGAAGGCTGGGCAACGATCGTCATTGCGATGCCCTCAAGCCATTGGTATTGGTGCCGTGCCAATTCGCTCCCGCGTTTAGGTGTGCGCTCGATCCGGTTGCCGCCAGATCGGGCGCTTTTCTTTTGTCCGGCGGTTCGGAAAGGGTAGCCATAGGCACCTTGCCAGCCACGGAAAACCGTAGGGACAAAGTACCTGTTAGCCTTTCTAAGTATTTGATTTCATTTATTTGGGCTATTCCAGCCCTGTCCACCAACACCCAATCCTTCCGCATCCGGTGATGATCAAGCATCACTGGGTTTTGCAGCTTGGCCATGGGGAGGTTTTTGCTGGCTCCGTTACCTTAGTCGACGATCGTCTTGTCGCTGGCGGGGTCACTATGGAATTCGTGCCACACGCCGTTCAGCACCGCGACACCGACGGCTAGGCCAAGGCCCAATATCCAGGTGAAATACCACATCAGATCAATCCTTTCGCGGCAATCAATAATAATCGGGGTTGAACCGGACCTGTTCGGTCGTGATGCGACCGAACATCACGCGATAGGCCCAGGCGGTATAGGCCAGCACCAAAGGCAAGAAGATGATCGTGACGATCAGCATCAAGAACAGCGTCGGCTGGCTTGATGAGGCATTCCAGGCGGTCAGGCTTGATGCCGGGTCGATCGAGCTAGGCAGGATGAAGGGAAACATCGACAGGCCAACGGTGGCGATGATGCCGATATTGGCCAATGATGAGCCGGCAAATACCAGCAGATCGCGCCGTACGGTAATTCCCAGCATGGCGATCAGTGGCCCGATCAGCCCCAGCACTGGTGCTGCCATCATCCAGGGATGCGCGGTGAAATTATCGAGCCAGGCCCCGGGCGCGGCAACGGCCTTGATCAGATGCGGGTTGGACGGGCCGGCCGGATCGATCAGCCCTTCCAGGCGGAAGCCCAGGCTGCCCCAGGCGACAAAGGCACCGCCGCCCAGGAACAATAGGATCGCGATCGGTGCAGCGATCCGGCCATAAAGTCGGGCGCGGTTCAGCACTGGGCCGGGTTCAAGTTTCAAGCTCAGCCAGCCAGCGCCGTGCAGCACCAACATCGCCACTGACAGCAGACCGGTCAGCAGGCTGAAGGGCGTGAACAAGCCAAGCAGGCCGCCTTCATAAAAGGAGCGTAAATCGCTATCGAGCCGAAACGGTGCCCCGAGCAGCACATTGCCGACAGCAACGCCGAACACCAGGGCGGGCACAAAGCCGCCGATGAACAATGCCCAATCCCAGCGGCTTCGCCATTTCGGATCATGATGTTTGGAGCGATATTTGAAGCCCACCGGCCGCAGGATCAGCGCGGCCAGCACCAGGAACATCGCAAGGTAAAAGCCTGAAAAGCTGACGGCATAGACCAGCGGCCAGGCGGCAAAAATCGCGCCGCCGCCCAGAATGAACCACACTTGGTTGCCCTCCCAGGTCGCGCCGATGGTGTTGATGACCAGTCGCCGCTCTTCATCGCTGCGCGCGACAAAGGGGAGCAAGGCGGCAGCGCCAAGATCGAAACCGTCGGTAAGCGCAAAGCCGATCAGCAACACGCCCATCAACGCCCACCAGATGATCCGCAGCGTTTCATAATCCAGCGGCACAGCCATTTTGGGTCTCCCGGTCGATTATTCAGCAGGAACGGCAAAAGCCGGGCTTGGTTCTGGGGCAGGCGGCACGGCATCATGGCGTGGTTGCCACGGCGTATAGGTTTCCGGGCCCTTCTTGATCATCGCCACCATCAGCCGCACCTCTATCACGGCTAGCGTCCCATAAAGCAGGGTGAAGCCGATAATCGTCGTCCAAATCGCCGAAATGCTCAGGCTCGATGCGCCCAGGAAAGTCGGCAGGACCCCATCGACTGCCCAAGGCTGGCGACCGATTTCCGCGACCAGCCAGCCAATCTCCGCCGCCAGCCAGGGCAGCGGGATGATCAACACGGCCGCGCGCAAAAACCATTTGCGATCGAAGCGGCGGGTGTTCGCGAAATAGAGCGCCACCCCGAAAAAGGCGATGAAGAAAAAGCCCAGACCGGCCATGGCCCGGAACAGCCAGAATAAGGCGGGCACGTTGGGCACGGTCGACCACGCCGCCTTGTCGATCGTCGCGGCATCTGCCGTGCGCGGATCGGCGACATAGCGTTTCAGCAGCAAGGCATAGCCAAGATCGTGCTTGCTGCGTTCAAACGCCGCGCGCGCGCTGATGTCCTTGGGATTGGCCTTTAGCCGTTCCAGCGCATCATAAGCGGGCAAGCCGTTGACGATGTGATCGCGCGCATCAGCGACGAGCGGATAAATGCCCTCGACAACGCCGGTCAGGCTGCGCGTGCCGATCAAGCCCAGCACATAGGGGATCTTGACCTGATACAGCGTCTCGCGGCCCTGGTTAGAGGGCATGCCGAACACCGTAATCCCGGCGGGTGCCGGTTCGGTGTGCCATTCGGCTTCGATCGACGCGAGCTTCATCTTCTGGTTGTCGGTCAGCGCATAGCCGCTTTCATCGCCCAGCACTACGACCGACAAGGCGGACGCTAGGCCGAAAGCGGCGGCGACCGCGAAGCTGCGCTTGGCAAGCTCAAGATGGCGACCTTTGAGCAGATAATAGGCCGAAACGCCAAGCACGAACACCGATGCCGTCACATAGCCAGCGCTCACCGTATGGACGAACTTGGCCTGGGCGACGGGATTGAACAACATCGCGCTGAAATCGGTGACTTCCATGCGCATCGTCATTGGGTTGAAGACCGAACCGACTGGATTTTGCATCCAGCCATTGGCGATCAATATCCACAACGCCGACAAATTGGAGCCCAGCGCGACCATGAAGGTGGTGGCGAGGTGCTGGCGCTTGCTCAGCCGGTCCCACCCAAAAAACATCAACCCGACAAAGGTCGCTTCAAGGAAGAAGGCCATCAGCCCCTCGATCGCGAGCGGCGCGCCGAAAATGTCGCCGACATAATGCGAAAAATAAGACCAATTGGTGCCGAATTCGAATTCCATCGTCAGCCCGGTGGCGACGCCGAGCACGAAATTAATGCCGAACAATTTCGCCCAGAACCGCGTCACATCGCGCCAGATTGGGCGATCGGTCATCACATAAACGGTTTCCATGATGACCAGAATGAACGACAGGCCCAGCGTCAACGGCACGAACAGGAAATGATACATGGCGGTCAGCGCAAACTGGAGCCTCGACAGTTCGACGACAGCCATGTCCATTGGATATTCCTCGATGCGATTCGCCAATGTGCGCCTGTTAGCGCGAAACACGCTTTAGCGCGACAAAGGCAATTGCCCTCTCATGGCTATTAATTCCTCACCACCGCATCATGCGTAAACAGAAACTTGCTGGCTGGGCTTGGCTGATCGATGTCGCCGGGGCAGCGCTGTTTGCCTGGGGCATCGCAGCGGCAATCAGCGTGCTAGCGGGCGGCGGTGCGCTGCCGATAGCGGCGCCAGTCGCCATGGTTATGGGGGGGCTGATCCGCGCGGCATCGGTGATGCTGGTGCACAGATTGGCGATCGCGGGGGCGCAACGCACAGCGGCGGGCGTGCGGCAGGCGATGGTCGCCCGGCTGCTCTCCGCCCCTTTGCCGGTCGCGCCGCTGATTGGCCAGGCGGCTGTGCTGGCGATCGATCATCCCCAGACAATCGAAAATTATGAAGCCCGCTTCGTGCCTGCCCGGCTGGCGGCGAGCGCCGCACCAATGCTTGTCCTGGTAACCATTGCCTTTGCCAGCCTGGTCGCCGCCGGGATCCTGTTTGCCACGCTGATTCCCTTTGCCCTTGGCATGATCCTGACCGGCTCGCTGGCACGCGGCGCGTCTGAGCGGCAGCTGGCGGCGCTTGGCCAGTTGTCTGGGCTATTCGTCGATCGCGTCCGCACCCTGCCGATCATTCGCCATTTCGGCGCCGAGGAGCGAATCGCCCGTCAGGTTGAGGCGGCGACGCGCGATGTCGCCGATCGCACAATCACCGTGCTGCGCGCAGCCTTTCTCTCCAGCGCGACCATGGAGTTTTTCGCCGCGCTGTCGGTTGCCCTAGTCGCGGTTTATTGCGGGTTTAGCCTGCTTGGGCTGCTGCCCTTTCCCGCCCCCGAGGCGCTAACGCTGCGCGAAGCCTTTTTCGCACTCGCCATGGCCCCCGAATTCTATCTGCCGATGCGCCGGATGGCGGCGGCCTATCATGAAAAGCAGCTTGGCGAAGCGGCGATGGCTGAACTCCGCCCAATCCTCGACACTGCAATCGCCCCGCCGCCACAGGCGCGTTATGCCGGCGTCGCGGCGCAAGGCTTGACGATTGACTGGCCAGGGCGACGGATCGGCCCCGTCAATCTGTCGATCGGCGCCACCGGCATGATCGCCATTACTGGGCCCACGGGCAGCGGCAAGACCAGCATGCTCGCCGCCATTGCCGGGCACATCATCCCCAGCAGCGGATCGGTAACCGCCATCGCGCCCGGCGACATCGCCTGGGCGGCGCAGCGCCCGCTGATCCTGCCCGGCAGCTTGCGCGACACGCTGGCGCTGGCCCGGCCCGGCGTGGATGACGCGGCGATTATCGCGGTTGCGGAACGTGTCGGGCTGATGCCGTTGATCACTGGCCGGGCGGAGGGGCTGGACCTTTCGCTTGATCATCGCGGATCGGGCCTGTCGGGCGGTGAGCGCCGCCGGATCGGGCTTGCCCGCGCTTTGCTCTCCGGCCGGCCGCTGCTGCTTTGCGATGAGCCGACTGCCGATCTTGATGCCGAAAGTGCCGAGGCCATTATCGCGCTGCTCCACGATATTGCCCGCCATCAGGCCGTCATCGTCGCCACCCATGATGGGCGGCTGATCGACCGCGCCGATGCAGCGGTGCAGCTATGAGCCAGCCAAAGCCACCCGCCGATTTGGGGCTGGGCGAACGCGGCACGCTGCGCTGGGCGTTGATCTGCGCGGTGCTGGCCGGGGTCTCGTCGATCCTGTTGCTGGCGCTGTCGGGCTGGTTCCTGACCGCCGCCGCCTTGGCCGGGGCAGCGGGGGGCGGGGCGGTGCTGGCGTTTAATTATCTGCTGCCCAGCGCGGCGATCCGGGCGCTGGCGATCATCCGGACCGGCAGCCGTTATGGTGAGCGCCTGCTGGCGCACCGAGCAGCGTTGCTCGGCATGGCAAAGCTGCGCGCTGATCTGTTCGGCAAGCTGGCCGTGCAGGACAGTCGCCTGGCCGATGACCTTTCCGGCGGCGATGCCAGCGCGCGATTGATCGGCGACATCGCCGCGCTTGAAGATCTGGTCGTCCGACGTCCAACCCGGCCAGCGAGCCTGATCGCCGCCACTTTTGCGGTGGGCCTGACGCTGTTCGCTGGTTGGGCAGCGGCGCTGGCGCTCGTGGCGATGCTGGCGGCACTGCCGCTGCTGCTCGCGCTTGCTGCCAAGCGATTGACCGCGTCCCCGGCGCATGACGCCGCCGATGCGCTGGGCGAGTTGCGGACCCGCTTCGTCGATCTCGCCGCCGCCCGGCCGGAGATTATCGCTTATGGCCTTGGTGATCGGGTGACCGCCGATCTCGATTTTCCCGCCGCGCGGCTCGATTCAGCCCGGGCAAAGCTGTTTCGCGGGGAGGGAGCAATTGCGGCGCTGATGCTGGCCTATGGCGCGCTGAGCGCCGCGCTGGTGCTGGCGCTTGCTCGCGGCCCGGCTGCCGAGATCGCGCTGGCCTTGCTCGCCGCGACGGCATCGGTTGAGGCGATGGCTGCCTTTGCCCGCACCGCGCTGCGCCAGGCGAGCGTTGATGAATCGCTGGCCCGGCTGGCGGTATTGACTGGCCTGCCCAGCCAACTGGCCCCATCGCCGACGCTTACGCTAACCCCTGCGACAATCACGCTCGGTGCGTATGACCTGGCACCGGGATCGCGCGTTGCCATCACCGGCATTTCTGGATCGGGGAAGACGCGACTGGTTGAGGCGCTGGCCGGGCTGCGGCCGGCGATCCACGTGATCGCCCTGGACGGGGTACCGATCGCTGACTGCCCGGCCGATCGGCTGCGCGGGCAGCTGGCGCTGTCGCCGCAGGACGCCACATTGATTGCTGGCACGATTGCCGACAATCTCCGCCTCGCCCGTCCGCGCGTGACCGCTGACGACATGCACGCCGCGCTCATCACCGTCTGCCTCGCCGATCGTATCGCGGCGATGCCGGACGGCCTTGAGACGCAGATTGGTGAGGATGGCGGTACGCTGTCGGGGGGCGAGCGCAAGCGGTTGTCGCTTGCCCGCGCGCTGCTCGCCGGGCGGCCCTGGCTGATCCTGGACGAGCCAAGCGAGGGGCTGGATGCGGGGACTGAGGCCGATCTCATCGCCCGGCTCGATCAATGGCTCACCACCAGCGGCACTGGGCTGATCCTGGTGTCGCATCGTCCTGCACCGCTCGCGCTGGCGGATCGCCGCGTCGATATTACCAAGATCGTCGCCTGATACCGCACCCTGTGGACATGCCTACCAAAAGGGTGAAAGCGACAGGCCAGCAGACCCCGACCCACATTCAAGGAGCGCCCGCATGACCGCCCCCGAAAACCCCAGCATCAACGATTGGGCCGGCGCACGTGGCGAGAAATGGCTGGCGCAGCTTGGCCAGATGGAGGCGATGCTGGCACCAGCCGACCAGCCGCTGATCGATCAACTTGCGTTAAAGGGCGCGCGGCGGGTCGCCGATCTTGCCTGTGGCGGCGGCGGGACGACACTGGCGGTGGCAAAGGCCGCTGATCCGGATGCGGCGATTTTCGGCTATGATATTTCGCCGGCCTTGGTCTCCTTTGCCCAGCAACGCGCGGCAGGGCAGGGGGCAGACCAGCCGGGTACGGCACCGGTTTTTGCGGTGGGGGACAGTGCAACCCTGCAGGTCGACGATCGCTTTGATCGCATCATCTCGCGCTTCGGCACGATGTTCTTTCCCGAACCCGCGCGCGCCTTTGCCAATATCGCGCAGTTGCTCGCGCCCGGCGGCCGTTTCGCCTTTGCGGTGTGGGGGCCGCTCGCTGACAATTACTGGATGGGGATCATCCGCGAGACGGTGGGCGAACTCGTCGATCTGCCGGTGGTGCCAGCCGATGCGCCCGGGCCGATGCGCTATGGCGAGGTGAGCGTGCTGCTGCGCCTGCTCGCCGATGCTGGCTTTGGCGATGTAACGGTGCAGGATTGGCGCGGCGATCTGGCGATTGGCGGCGGGCTTGCGCCGCGCGCGGCGGCGCAATTCGCGATAGACGGCATGTCCGTCGCCCAAGTGCTGGCCGACAAGGGCCCGGCGCTGGTGGCGCGCGCGGTGGACCTGCTGGCCGATCGGTTCGCGGCGCATTGGGAAAATGATGCCGTGCGGCTGCCCGCGCGGGTGCATCTGGTCAGCGGCGGGCGTTGAGCTTTTGGGATCACGAAAGGACAGCGCATGAGCACCGATATTCTTGTCTGCCCGCATTGCCAGGGGCTCAACCGCGTGGCTGCGGCCCGGCTGGGCGACCAACCTAAGTGCGGCAAATGTCACCGCCCGCTCACCACCGCCGCCCCGATCGACGCCGATCAGGCGCTGTTCGACAAAATGGTAGCGAAAAGCAGCGGGCCGGTGCTGGTCGATTTCTGGGCGAGTTGGTGCGGCCCCTGCCGCATGATGGCCCCCGCCTTCGCGGCCGCTGCGGCCGATCTTGATCCCGGCGTCCGGCTGCTAAAGGTCGATACCGAAGTCGAGCAGAGCCTCGCGGCGCGCTACGCGATCCAATCAATCCCGACGCTGATCCTGTTCAAGGGCGGCCGCGAAGTCGCTCGGCAAGCGGGCGCAATGGATAAGACGGGGATATTGCGGTGGGTGGCGGCAACCCAAAGCTGATGAACTGCCGCCGCCGCCGTTCGGCATGCGCCTCGACATCAAACCACGATCATCGTGCCGGGCAAGCCTGCGCTCTCCCGATCGACCAGGATGATGAAGCGCTGGCCCTGCGGTGTCATGCCGACATAGGTGGTGACGCCATAGGTGTCGGCGATCAGCGTCGGGGTCAGCACGTGATCGGGGGTGCCCTGGGCGATTATCCGCCCGGCGCGCATCAGGATGATCTGATCGGCAATCCGTGCGGCATGATTGAGATCGTGGAGCACCACCACCACCCCGGCGCCAGCACGCGCGACCCGGCGCAGGCAATCGAGACCGTCGAGCTGGTGCGCTGGATCAAGATTGGCGAGCGGTTCGTCGGCGAGCAGCCATTCGGGCGTCCCCGCCAGCACCCGCGCCAGCAGCACGCGTGCGCGTTCACCGCCCGACAGGCTGTTGACGACGCGGGTGGCAAATTGAGTGACATCGGTAGCCGCCATTGCAGCCGTAATCGCCGCGCGATCCGCCGCGCTCTCCCCCCAGCGCCCGCGATAGGCAAAGCGCCCCAGCCCAATCAGCGTGGCAACATCGATATCCCAATGAACGTCGCCGGTTTGCGGCAAAAAGCCGATCCGCCGGGCGAGGTCGCGCCGGTCAATCGTCGTTCGCGCCACCCCGCCCAGCCGGACGACGCCCGAATCCGCCGCGCGCAATCCAGCGAGGCAAGCGAGCAGCGTCGATTTGCCCGCACCGTTGGGCCCGAGCACAACGGTCACCGTGCCGGGGGCGAAGCTAGCGCTCACCTTATCGAGGATCGTCGCGCCATCCAGCGTCAGTGACAGGTTGTCGGCGGCAAGCATCGTCATGCCAGCATCCGCCGCATCCGCAGCAACAGCATCAGGAAAAACGGCCCGCCGAGCATCGACATAGCAATGCCCAGCCGCAATTCGCTCACCGTCGGCAAGGCACGCACCGCGCTGTCAGCCACCAGCAGCAGCAGCGCGCCGCCCAGCGCCGAGGGCAGCAGCACCGCCGATGGCCGGTGTCCAGCAAAGGGGCGGACAAGATGCGGTACGATCAACCCGACAAAGCCGATCACCCCAGCGGCGGCCACAGACGCGCCAACGCACAGGCCGACCCCAAGTACGATCAGTATTTGCAGCCGTAGCGGATCGACCCCCATTGTCCGTGCCGTCGTCTCGCCCAGCGTCAGCGCATCGAGCGCCCGCCCCGTCATGGCCAGCAGCGCCATGCCCAGCGCGGTGATCGGCAGCGCCAATGCCACGTCATTCCAGCTGCGATCGGTCAGCGCGCCCATCAGCCAAGTGACGATCTGGGAGGTAACAAACGGGGTGGGGGCCAGGCTGATCGCCAATGCCGTCATCGATCCGGCGACGCTGGACAGGATCACCCCGGCCAACGTGAAGACGATCAGGCTCGCCGATCGCCCGACGATCAGCGCCAGCAACGCCATGGCGACGCCAGCGCCCGTCAGCGCGAAGATCGGCAGCAGCCATGCCGACGCGCTATAGCCAAAGAACAGCGAAATCACCGCGCCCAACGCCGCGCTGGCCGAAACGCCGAACAGGCCGGGATCGGCCAGCGGATTGCGCAGATAGCCCTGCATTGCGGCCCCCGACAGCCCCAACCCAGCGCCAACGACAGCGGCGAGCACGGTGCGCGGCAGCCGCAATTCCATGACGATCAACCAGCGTGGATCGGCGCTGCCCCAGGCGCTGGGCGGTACCCAAATCTTGCCCGCCACCAGCGACACCAGCATCGCCGCGACGATCGCACTGGCGAGCAGCGCATTGAACCGGTGCGTGCGGCTCATAGCGATCGCCGCACATCGGCCAGGCGTGTGACCGCATCGATGATCGTCGGCCCGCCGCAATGCAGCAGCCGTTCGCCAAAATCACGCACCGCAACGCTCGGCTTCAAGCGATTGAGGACGGGATGGCCGAGCATTCGATCAGCCTGTTTCGCGTCGCGATCGCCCACCGCCAGCAACACGCGTGGCGGGCGCGCGACGAGATATTCGAGCGGCAGCACATCCCATTGCTGCAGGCCATAGCTGGCGCTGAGGTTGCGATAGCCAGCGACGCGCAGCAGTTCATCGGCAAGCGTGCCACTGCCCGGCACCAACCCGCCGCCCTGCCAGATCAGCGCCGGGATAGGGGCGTGACCGGGATTGCCCGCCGCCCGCACCGCGGCGTTCACTTGGGCGACCAGCCGTTCGCCGCGATCGGCATGGCCAGTGACGCGGGCGATAGCGCGGATCTGGTCGTTGCTTTCAGCGATACTGGCGGGCACCGGCAGTTGCACCAGCCGGATGTGCAGGCGCGCCAGCGCAGCGATCGTCGGCGGCGCGACATGGCCACCGGCGATGACGATATCGGGGGACAGCGCCACCACCTCTTCGGCGGTGCCCGATGTTGCCGTGAAGCGCGCCGCGATCGACAACGGGATCGATGTCGATCGCCGATCTTGCGAATAATGGCTGATAGCGGCGATCTGCGCGGGATCGGCGACCCGCACCAGCACCGCATCGACACACGGGTTGATCGATACGATGCGCGGCAGTTGGGGCCGGGGAAGACGCGGCAGCCGCCCGGCGCTGGCGGTTGCCGCCAGCGCCGTCCCCAACACCGCCAGGATCACTCCTGCCCGCATCAATAGCGCAGCCGAATACCGGCATAGGCTGCGCGACCGATCGATCCGAACCCGAACGCGGTCTCGTATCCTTCATCGAACAGATTTTCGATCCGGCCGTAGAGATCGACCCGCGACGTGACTGGAAAAGAAGCGCGCAGATCAGCCAGCACATATCCTTCCAGCCGGGTGCTGTTGCTGGCATTCTCGAAGCTCTGGCCGACATGAGTCAGTGTCACGCCCGTCTCGAGCCCGAACGACCAGCGGTAATCGACCAACGTTGTCACGCTGTGCTGGGGACGCCGGGCGAGCTGTCTGCCGAAATTGGCGTTACGTGGGGATCGGTTGGTCGCATTGGTGTAGGTATAATTCGCCTGCACCTGCAGCGCCTGCACGGGTTGGATCGTCAAGCCGAATTCAACGCCTTCGGCACGCGCCCGGGCAACATTGTCAAAGGTACCGAAAGGCCGGTTCGTACAAATGCCGGTCCTTGGCAGGGGGCAGGAGACGAAGGCGATCAGATCGGTCGAATCGCGCCGAAAATAGGTCGCGCTGGCGGTCAGGGTGCTGCCGATCAGTTTTTGGGTCACCCCCGCATCCCAGCCATACGATCGCTCGGGCTGCAACAGTTGGTTGCCGAAGTTGCTCTGCAGCTGGAAAAGCGACGGTGCCTTGAACCCCTCGGCATAGCTCGCGCGGATTGCCGTACCCGTCGCGTCCGATGTCCATACCCCGCTCGCGGCGAAAGTTGTCGCGCCGCCGAAGCGGTTGTGATCATCATGCCGCACCCCGCCCGTTACCGACAACCCGGCAAGTGGCGTCAGCAAAAGCTGGCCATAAATGCTGTCGATCCGCGCGCGCGACCGGGCGACCGGGCCGCCCGAACTGCTCGTGGTGGACCGTGACGTCTCGCGCTCGAGCCCGGCCGTCGCCTGCCAGCCATCGGTAATGTCGAAAACACCCTGATATTCGAACCGCTCGTTACGCCCCGTTCCGGCAAAGGTTTCGACTGGCGCGCCGGTGAGGTTGACGCTCCGGCGGCGCGTATCGGTGTAAGCAAAGCCCGCGCGGTTGCGGAACCGGCCATCGAAAAGCACGACGTTGAGGCCGGTATAGGCGACAATCTCCCGCGTGCGGGATTCCTCGTTGACATCGCCCAGCGCAAAAGTCGGCGGTGGGAAGCCGTCGATATTGACGCGCCCGTTGGAAAACCAGCCGCGGGCATCAATCGACAGCCAGTCGGTCAGCGCCAGGTTGAGATTGGCGTTGGCGCCGAAATTTTCATAGCCGTCGCGTTCCCGTGCACCGCGCGCTTCGCTGAAAGACGAGATGCCGCTTGATCGAAACCAGCCACCGCCGGCGCTCAGCGACAACGGACCGGCCTTGCCGGCGATGTTGCCCACGATTTGCCCAGTATCGCGAAAACCATATTCGCCGCGCAAATTGACGGTCAATTGCTCGGTCGGCGCACGCGTGATCATGTTGACGACGCCGCCGATCGCCTGGCTGCCCCAGAGCACCGAAGAGGGCCCCCGCAGTACTTCGATCCGCTCGATATTGCCGATCAGCAAATTGCCGAAGAAGAACCCGCCGCCGGGCGATGACGGATCGTTGAGTTTCACGCCGTCGATCAGTGCTACGGTTTGTTCGCTCTCCGCGCCACGAATGAACACCGATGTCACGCTGCCGACACCGCCGTTGCGGGCAACCGTCACCCCAGGCACGGTTCGTAGCACATCGCTGACCGTCACTGTCTGGCGACGCTCAAGTTCGGCCGAATCGACCACTGTCACAGACTGGCCGATACGATCGATCGGCTGCGGCGATCGATTGGCGGTAACGACGATGACGGGTTCGCTGGCTGCATTCCCGGCAGCCTGTTGCGCATGGGCCTGGTCACTCAGCCCGAATGTGGCGGTGGCAAAAAATAACGTGGATTTCGTAAATGATAGATGCATGGTATCCCCTTTTCTCAACAAAAAAGGGGTCGCACGCGCCAATGGCACGACAGCATCGTCGCCGGTTGTCACCTGCGCGCGCCACCCCGTTCGATGTCGTCACGCGAGGAAAGACCCTCGATCACGCTGAACACCCCGTCCGCGCAAAGGACCGACTGCGACAGGCAGGTCTCCTGGCTCCCGGGTCATCGCAATCGCCCCGCCTTCCCGGATATGTGCATATCCAGTGGCATTTCAGGGCGACCGCTCACCGGTCACAGTTGCGGGGACAGCCGCGGCATACAGGGCGATTCCCTGCTTCCGCGTTCCCTATTATTCCCCTCTCGGGGAACCTGACGCACGGCTTTGATAATCAGATGAAGCGTTTGAGACAAGTCGCTTAGCGCGTCGGGCGGCGCGCCCAGCATTGCTTTCGATTAAAACTGACCCCGCATCGTCATGCATCTGCCCTCATATTGCAGTGCAGCATTCACAGTCCTCCTCCAGGGGTTTGGCTCCACCACGGGGACATTTCATGACATCCTATCGTTCGCTTACCGCAGCGCTGCTCCTGTCCACTTCCTTCGCCGCCACTGCCGCCCATGCGCAATCAACCGAGTCGCAGGAACTGACGACGAACGAAGCCGGAGCAAGCGATCCCGACATCCTCGTCACTGCCCAGAAGATCGAACAGCGCGCGGTTGACGTGCCGATCACCATCTCGGTCAATAGCGGTGCGCGGCTGCGCGAACTTGGCGTTTCTGATCTGGACGAGCTTTCAAATTTCGTGCCCGGCCTGAACATCCAGGAGCAAAGCGCGAACAATCCCGGCATCGTCATTCGCGGCATCACGTCAGACAGCGGCTCAGCCCAGCAAGCCCCCCGCGTGACGCTCTACTATAACGGTGTCGATATCTCGCGCTCGCGCGGGTCCTATCAGGCGATTTATGACGTCGACCGGATCGAAGTGATCAAGGGTCCGCAGGCAACATTGTTCGGCACCGCCTCTGCGGTTGGTGCGATCAGCATCGTTTCAGCGCGGCCGAAGCCCGGTTTTTCGGGTCAGTTGACTGGCGGCTATGGCAATTTTGACGCGTATCTCGTTTCGGGTTTCGTCAATGCCGGCAACGACACGATCGCGCTCCGCCTGGCGGGTGAATATAAGAATCGTGACGGCTATGTGACCAATCTGTCGGCTCGGCAGCCGAACCGGCTCTATTCGCAGGATCAGCTCGGGCTGCGCGCCTCGCTGCGCTACACGCCTGTCGATGCGCTGACCGTCGATTTGATCGGCACCTATGATCGCCAGCGTAATGGCGGCACGCCCTTCATCTCGGGTACTCTCCCGACCGAGGCTGGCCGGGCCAATCCCTTTGGGGCGGCCAATCTTTCCGGGTCGCCGGTTTCCGCCGCCGTGCTCGGCGCGCCGAATCTGGGCCTGACGCGTGACGTCTATGACGCGAATCTGACTGTTGCCTATGATTTCGCGCCTGGCTGGACCTTCACGACCGTCAATGGCTATCGCCGCTTCGACAGTCTGGAGATTTTCGACGCAGACGGTTCGCGTGCCTTCTTCCTGGAATTCGCCGAAAATGCGTTCGGCTATCAGTTCAATCACGAATCGCGCTTTGCCTATAAGGACGATCATTTCCGCGCAGCATTTGGCGGGAATTTCTTCCGTGAAGACAGCCAGCAGGTGGTGCCGTTCTCCAGCAACGAGGCGACCTATTTCACCTGTGCGGTTGCGGCGACGCGGCCCAATTGCGTTTTGCCCAATGGCACCGTTCCCGCTGAAGCCGGACCGCTGACGCTGTACCAATCGGTGTTCGGCAATATCGGCAAGAACGACACCTATTCGCTGTTCGGCGATGTTACCTGGCTGGCAACACCGCGATTGGAACTGACGGCGGGTGCCCGTGTATTGATCGAACAGCGCAGATCAGGCTTTTTCGCCACGGTGCCGCGTTCGCGATTGAACCCGGCGCTCGCCTCGCTGATCCCTGGTCAGGTCGATACTGCTGGCCAGACTTTTTTCGTACAGGACAGCTTTTCGGCCGTGCTGCCCCGCTTCAATGCGCTGTACCGGGTCAGCGATAACATCAATGTGTTCGCCACGATCTCCAAAGGCCGCCGCTCACCGACGGTCCAGCTTGGCGCGCGAGCAACCGCAACCGGGCCAGTGGCCGCGTTCACGCCCGTAGCTGAAGAAAATGTCTGGAATTATGAAGGCGGCATCAAGGGTAAGATTGGCCCCGTCTCCGGATCGCTCGGCGTCTATTATCAAAACTACACCGATTTCCAGGTGAGTGTGGTCCAGCCCAACGGTACCACGCTGACGCAGAGCGCAGGCAATGCGAATAACTTTGGCGTGGAGGCAGAAGCCAATTGGCGCGTTGCGCCCTGGCTGAACATCTTCGGCAATATTGGCTATATCAATGGCGGGATCAGCCGCGACAGCGCCTTTTCGCCGGCCTTTGCCGGTGCGCGTTTCCGCCTGCAGCCGGAAATCCAGACGGCCGCTGGCTTCACCATTGATGCACCGTTGGGGGGCGGTATTCGGGTCTTTGCTACCCCGACCATGACCTATCGCAGCCAGATCTTCTTCGAATTGCCCAACAACCCGCTGATTTCGCAGGCGGGCGTCACGCTCTATAATGCCCGCGCCGGCGTCAGTTTTGACAATAATCGTTTTGAGATTGCCGGCTTCGTCCGCAATGCCAGCAATGAGCGCTATCTGCTCGATGCGGGCAACACGGGCGGCGCCTTTGGTATTCCGACTTTCATTCCGGGCGAGCCGCGTTTCTATGGCTTCCAGGTTTCGGCCAAGTTCTAACCCACGGGCCAGCGGGCGGGGATGTTTCCTCGCCCGCTGGCGTCCCTGAAATTCCGGGCGCGGCGGGCTCCGCGCCGATTGACCGGGCAAGCCAAGCTGGTAGCGTTACGCGCATTCCCGCGCCCCTGCACGCGCCCCTGCCTGCAACTTGCCACCGGAGCAGCCCGATGCACGATCAGATGCCATCCGCCGCAGGCCTTGTCGCCAGCGATCCCGATGCCGATTGGGGCTTGCCCGGCTGGACCTATAACGACCCCGATTTCTTCGATGCGGAAATGGCCGCCGTCATTCGCCCGTCCTGGCAGATCGTCTGCCACGAAAGCGATCTGGCCCGCACGGGAGACTGGCGATCGATCGATTATGTTGGCGAAAGCGTCATCGTCGTGCGCGGCGAAGACGGCGTTGTGCGCGGCTTTACCAATGTCTGCCGCCACCGTGCGATGCGGCTGCTGGATGGGACGGGCGGCTGCGCCAAGAAGATCATCTGCCGCTATCATGCCTGGGCTTATGAGCTTGACGGGCGGCTGACCGGCGTCCCTGAAAGCCGCGATTATCCGATGCTCGACAAGGCCAGCCAGGGGCTCATCCCGGTCGGCCTAGAAATCTGGCGCGGCTTTGTCTTTGTCCGGCTGGACGATGATGACGGACCATCCGTGGCGGCAATGATGGCGCCCTATGAGCAGGAGATCGAACCGTATCGCTTCGCGGATTTGCGCACGATCACGCCCGCCTATACGCGGCCGCGCGCGGTTAACTGGAAGAATATCGGCGATAATTATTCGGACAATCTCCACATCCCGGTTGCGCATCCGGGGCTGACCCGGCTGTTCGGCAAAAGCTATGCGATCGCCGCTGAACCCTATGTCGACAAGATGTCGGGGTATCTGGTCGACAAGCCCTCGGTTGATCCATGGGAACGCTTCTACCAGACTCATTTGCCGCATGCTGATCATCTGCCCGAGGCCAATCAGCGGCTATGGCTCTATTATAAGCTATGGCCCAATATCGCATTTGATATCTATCCCGATCAAGTCGATTTCATGCAGTGGCTGCCGATCAGCCCGACGCAATCGGTGCTGCGGATGATGGCCTTTGCGCTGCCCGATGACCGCCGCGAAATGAAGCTGGTCCGCTATGCCAATGATCGGATCAACCGGCACGTGAACGCCGAAGACACCTGGCTGATCACCCGCGTGCAGGCCGGCATGGCGTCGAAAAGCTTCACCGTTGGCCCGATCGGGCGGAGTGAAGTGTGCCTGCGCAGTTTCGCCGCGAAGATCCGTGCAGCGATCCCCGAAGCCCGGTTGCACCAAGCGCCACCGCCCGGCTGGAGCAAGCGCCCGCGGACCGTGCGCGGGTGAGGGCATGACCAAGGTAAACGATGACAACCAGTCGAGCATGCCCAGCATCTATGCGGTGGGCGACATCACCAACCGGGTGCAATTGACCCCTGTTGTGATCCGCGAGGGTCAGGCCATTGCCGACACCACCTGATGAAGTAGGGGATTGCTCTAAATTACCCGCATAACCAAACTATCCCGATGAAACATCACTACATCCCGGAGTTTTACCTACGGCACTGGGTTGGCGGCGACGGCAGGTTCGAGCGATACAATAGGCCAGTGCCGTCGAAGATAATGGTCCGACGTTCGTACCCTAGTGAAACTGGTTGGATGAAGGACCTGTATATCTCGCCAGAAGGAACCAGAGATCCGCAATGGCTTGAAATTGACATCTTTCAAGTTATCGATAGTCGGGCGGCACCTGTCCTACAAAAGCTGGCGTCCGATCCTCCACGCGACATCAATGCTGCAGAACGATCAGCTTGGACCGTCTTTTTGCGTTCCTTGTTTCACAGAACACCGGAGAACCTCCGTGGAACGATTGCGAGCACTGCCGAAATTTACGAAGAAACTGTCGAATCCAGCCGCGAACGATATGCTGAACTGCGCGGTCCGGGCGACCCTGAGACATTCGACGAATACAAAAATAGTTTGACTATATTGGATATGCGACGTTCCGCCTTGGCAATAATTCCTGATCTTATAGTGAATTCAAGGATTGGCCAATTCCTCAATAACATGCATACGCGAATATTTTCTCTTCCGGGATGCGCACCTGATTTTTTACTGTCCGATGATCCAATAATTCGTACAAATGGCCTGATGAATGATGGAGGGCATTTTGCCATTCCTATTTCACCACGAAATATCTTTGTATCTGCATGGCAGGAAAAAACGCTTAATGAGATTTATCGAATGAAGCCAACCGAACTCGTTAGAGTTGTTAATACGTCAAATGTTGAAGGCGCACGGCATTTTGTAGTTGCTCGAAATCACTCACAGGACCGATTCATCCGCAACAGATTTGGCAAAAACCCTAGGCCCTCAATTTTAAGTGCGTCTTGAAAACAGATGTAATCCAGGTAGCAAATAATTTCTATTTGGAGAAAATTGGCATTACCGCAACGCCACCCCTGAAATCGTAATCCGGTGCATTAGCCTTTTGTGGCCGTGGTAATCATTCACCGCGAAATGCCAGGTCGATCGATTGTCCCACACCGCCACCGAACCCGGCTGCCAGTGCAGGCGGCACTGGAATTCCTCGCGCATCGCGACCGAGTAGAGATATTGCAGCAGCGGCTGGCTTTCCTCGCGGGTCCAGCCTTCGAAATGGAGCGTGAAGGCCGGATTGACGTAGAGGATCTTGCGACCGCTCACCGGGTGGCGGATCACCGCGGGGTGGACCGCGTTGGCGCGGATGTCGTGGCCCTTCAGGTCGGCGGCCTGGTCGGTCTTGGCGTAGATGCCGTCATGGCCATAGATGTGATCGGCACTGTGCACGGCGCGCAGGCCAGCCAGCGTCGCCTTCAGCCCATCTGACAGCGCGTCATAGGCAGCACCCAGGCTTGTAAACAGCGTATCGCCCCCCGTCGGCGGCAGTTCGCGGGCGACAAGGATTGATCCCATCGCAGGGACAGGATCATAGCTATGGTCGGTGTGCCAGCCGCCGCCAATATTGACGAATTGCGTCTCGGCTTTGCGCACTTCGGCGATCTCGGGATAGCCGCCGTTCGCGGGGAAATAGTTGTTGACGTCGATCTCACCCCAGCGGCGCGCAAAGGCGATGTGATCTTCAGGGGTTAGCTGCTGGTCGCGCAACATAACGACGCCAGTGTCGGCGAGCGCCTGGCGGATTGCCGCGAGGTCGTTGTCGCTGATCGCCCGCACATCGACGCCAGTGACTTCCGCGCCGCACTGCGCGGCCAGCGGCTTGATTTGCATTTCGCCCATGCTGCCTCTCCATTTCTTATGGAGCGCAGCATGGGCGAATGCGGGTGTCTTTACCAGATGTGGACGCGCTTTTCGGGCGGCAGGTACAGTTTGTTGTCGGGCTTGATGTCGAACGCAGCATACCAGGCATCGACATTGCGGACGATGCCGTTGACGCGGAAGTAAGGCGGGCTGTGCGGATCGGTCAGCAGGCGCGCCCGTGCCGCGCCTTCGCGAAGCTTGGACTGCCACGCCTGCGCATAGGCCAGGAAGAAGCGCTGATCGCCGGTCAGCCCGTCGATCACCGGGGCCTTGCCGTTCTTCGCCTGATAGCGCTGGTATGCGCCATAGGCGGCCTCAACCCCACCGAGATCGCCGATATTTTCGCCCAGTGTCAGCTTGCCGTTGACCTTGGTGCCGGGCAGGCCTTCATAGGCGTCATATTGCGCAGCCAGCGCTGCGGTCCGTTCGGCAAACGCCTTTTTGGCTTCAGGCGTCCACCAATTTTCGAACTTGCCGGTCGGGCCGAACTGGCTGCCCTGATCGTCGAAGCCATGGCCCATTTCATGGCCGATGATTGCGCCGATCGCGCCATAGTTCACCGCCGGATCGGCATTGGGATCGAAATAGGGCGGCTGCAGGATCGCCGCCGGGAAGGTGATCTGGTTGGCCAGTGGATTATAATAAGCGTTCACCGTCTGCGGCGTCATGCCCCACAGGGTGCGATCGACGGGCTTCTTGAAGCGTTCAAGCTCAAGCGCATGCTCGAACTCACCCGATCGCATGACGTTGCCCAGCATGTCGCCGCGAACAACCTTGAAGCTCGAATAATCGATATATTTGTCGGGGTGGCCGATCCGGGGTTCGAACGCGGCAAGCTTGACGAGCGCCGCCTTGCGGGTTGGCTCGTCCATCCATGCAGACTTGCTGATGCGATCCTGATAGGAACCGCGCAGATTCTCGATCAGCTCGGTCATCTTGGCCTTGGCCGTTTGCGGGAAATACCGGTCGACATAAAGCTGGCCAACGGCTTCACCCAAGGCGCCATTGGCAAGCTGAACGCCACGCTTCCACCGGTCACGCTGGGTTTGCACGCCCGACAGCGTCTTCGAATAGAAATCAAACCGGGCAGTATCGAACGTCTTTGACAGATAGCCCGCGTTGCTGCTCACAAAATGGAAGGCCATGTAATCCTTCCAGGTCTGCAGCGGGGTCGCGACCAGAATCTTGCCCATCGCCGTGATCGCGGTGTTGTTCGCGAACAGGATCTTCGGCGCGCTGTCGAGCCCCGAAACCTTCAGCATCAAGGCCCAATCCCATTCGGGGGCCTTTTTCTCGAGCCCGGCCAGATCCTGCGGATCGTTCAGTGCCATGATGTTGCGGCTCTGCTCGGGCGTCCAATGTTCTTTGGCGAGCGCGGTTTCGAGCGCCATGATCGCATCGGCTTTGGCGCTGGCATTGGCGATGCCGGCCAGTTCCTGCATTTTCTGGATATAAGCACGATAGGCCTTGCGATAGCCGTCATACTTTTCGCCTTCGAGCAGGTAATAATCGCGGGGCATGCCCAGCCCACCCTGGCCGGTGGCGGCGGTGTAGCGTGTCGGATCGGCGAGGTCGGGGATGATGCCGATGCCGACCGGGGATTGATAGCCAACGGTCGCGAACAGCGTCTGCAGATCGGTCAGGTCCTTCACCGCCGCAATCTTGGCGAGATAGGGCTTTAGCGGCTCGCCCCCCTTGGCCTCGATCGCTGCCTCGTCCATCCAGGTGCCGTAGAAATCGCCGACCTGCTTGCCAGTCGCGCCATATTTTGCGGGGTTGGCAGCCATATCGTCCAGGATCTTCCGCACATTGGCTTCGGCTTCGTCGGTCAGGACGTTGCCATAGCCAACCGCGCCCTTATCGGCCGGAATTTCGGTGCGCTTGTCCCAGCCACCATTGGCGAAGGTCCAGAAATCGTCACCGGCCTTAACGGCGGCGTCCTTGGCCGACAGATCGACGCCGAAGCTGCCATAGCGCGGTGCGGTGGGCGCATCTTTCGACAAAGCCGGCATGGCCAGAGCGATGATGGCAGTGGCCGCCGCTAGGCGGGCATAACGATGAAGCTGCATGAGGACCTCTCTTATAGTGTATTGCTCGGATATAGCGGTGAGAGTCGGCACCCGCAAGCGAAAAATGTAAGACGTCCCTTACATCACCCGGTTCGCCACCAAATCGTCCACCACCGCCGGATCGGCCAGTGTGCTGGTATCGCCCAGCGCCGTTACGTCCCCCTCGGCAATCTTGCGCAATATGCGCCGCATGATCTTGCCCGAACGGGTTTTGGGCAGGCCCGGCGCGAACTGCAAAGCGTCGGGCGTCGCGATCGGGCCGATTTCGGTGCGCACCCAGTTGCGCAGCTCGGTGCGCAGCGCGTCGTCCCCGGTCTCCCCGGCGTTGAGCGTGACATAGGCGTAGATGCCCTGGCCCTTGATGTCGTGCGGCATGCCGACCACCGCAGCTTCGGCGACCTTGGGGTGGAGCACCAGCGCCGATTCGACCTCTGCCGTGCCCATCCGGTGGCCGCTGACATTGATCACATCATCGACGCGCCCGGTGATCCAGTAATAGCCATCGGCGTCGCGGCGGCAGCCATCGCCGGTGAAATATTTGCCGGGATAGGTGGTGAAATAGGTCTGGAAGAAGCGGTTATGATCATTCCACACCGTCCGCATCTGCCCCGGCCAGCTACGCGCGATAACGAGATTGCCCTCGCTCGTACCGGTCAACACTTGTCCCTCGGTATCGACCAATTGTGGATCGACGCCGGGCAGGGGCTGGGTCGCGCTGCCGGGTTTCAGTGCGGTGGCGCCGGGCAGGGGGGCGATCATCGCGCCGCCGGTTTCGGTCTGCCACCAGGTATCGATAATCGGGCAGCGGCTGTCGCCCACCACCTCATGATACCAGCGCCACGCCTCAGGATTGATCGGCTCGCCGACGGTGCCGAGCAGTTTCAATGACGCGCGGCTGGTGGCGGTGACGTAGCTGTCGCCATCCTTCATCAGCGCGCGTAGTGCCGTCGGGGCGGTGAAGATGGTGTGGACCTTGTGCCGGTCGACGATCTGCCAGATGCGGCTGGCATCGGGCCAATTGGGTAGCCCTTCATACATCAACGTCGTCGCGCCATTGGCGAGCGGGCCGTAGAGGATGTAGCTGTGCCCGGTGACCCAGCCGATATCGGCGGCGCACCACCAGACATTGCCCGGTCGGTAATCAAAGCACAGTTCGTGCGTCAGGCTCGCCCAGAGCAGATAGCCGCCGGATGTATGCAGCACACCCTTGGGCTGGCCCGTCGATCCGCTGGTGTAGAGGATGAAGAGCGGATCTTCCGCGCTCATCACTTCCGCCGGGCAATCGGTCGAGGCGATGGCGGCGGCGTCGTGATACCAGATGTCGCGGCCGGGGTGCATCGTCACGTCGCCGCCGGTGGCGCGCACCACGATCACCTTTTGCAGCGCCTGCGCGCGCGCTGCGGCGGCATCGACATTGGCTTTGAGCGGGATTTTCTTGCCGCCCCGCCGGCCTTCATCGGCCGTGACGACAAAGGCGCTGTCGCAATCGGTGATCCGCCCGGCCAAAGCTTCGGGTGAAAAGCCGCCAAACACCACCGAATGGATCGCACCAATCCGCGCGCAGGCCAGTATGGCGAAGGCGGCTTCGGGGATCATCGGCATATAGATTGTGACGCGGTCGCCCTTGGTCGCGCCCTGGCCTTTAAGGACATTAGCGAAGCGGCAGACCTCGGCATGAAGTTGGCGGTAGGTGAAGCGGCGCGGCTCTTCTCCGGGCATGTCCGGTTCCCAGATCAGCGCGATCTGATCCCCGCGCTTGGCCAGATGCCGGTCAATGCAATTGGCGGCGACGTTCAGCTTGCCGTCGGCAAACCATTGGATGTGGAAATCCTTCTCGTCGAACGACCAATCCCCCGCAATCTCGGGCCGCTTGATCCAATCGAGCCGTCGCGCCTGTTCGAGCCAGAAGCTGCCGGGATCGGCGATCGAGCGGCCATAAAGCCGGTCATAGCCCGCCGCATCGAGTCGCGCGGACTTCGCCCAGGCGTCGGGCACGGGATAGAGCGTTTCGGTCATCCTGATCTCCTGCACCCGCAATAGTGGCGCAGCGCGTGGCTTAGGCCAAGCCAAACCGCTTGGCTTCATTTCAGTTTCGATATAAAACTGTTCTGTAGACGATCGGGAGAATGGCAATGAGCGGACAGGTTCTGGTAACCGGCGGCAGCGGCTATATTGGCGGCTTTGTGATCCGGCAGCTGGTGGCGGAAGGCTGGACCGTCAACACCACGATCCGCTCGCTGGCCAGAGAGGCCGAGGTGCGTAAAGCGCTGGCGGTGCCCGCCGACAAGCTCAATTTCTTCGCCGCCGATCTGCTGAGCGATGCGGGATGGGCAGAGGCGGTTGCCGGGTGCAGCCATGTCGTCCACGTCGCGTCGCCGCTGCCGAATGGGGCGGTGAAACATGAAGACGATCTGATCGTACCAGCGCGTGAAGGCGCGCTGCGCGCGCTGCGCTTTGCCAGGGCGGCAAGGGTGAAGCGCGTGGTGATGACCTCGTCAGTCGCTGCCATCGCTTATGGCCATGGCAAGAAGATCGGCACCTATATTGAGGCGGTGTGGACCGATGTGAACGGCCCGCAGGTCCATGCTTATGCCAAGTCGAAAACGATCGCCGAGCGCGCCGCGCGCGATTGGATGGCGGCGGAAGGCGGTGCGATGGAGTATGTCTCGGTCAATCCCGCCGCGGTCCTCGGCCCCGTGCTCAGCGCCGATTTTTCGAGCTCGGTGCAGATCATCACGCGGCTGCTCTCCGGATCGCTGCCCGGTCTGCCCAATTTCGGCTTTGGCGTGGTCGATGTGCGCGATGTCGCCGATCTCCATGTCCGCGCGCTTACCGCCGAGGGCATCGATGGCGAACGCTTCATTGCCTCTGGCCCGTTCATGATGATGAAGGACGTCGCCGCCGTGCTCCGCGACCGGCTGGGGAATGAGGCGCGCAAGGTGCCGACGCGGGGCCTGCCCGATTTCCTGCTGCAGTTGAGCGCCCTGTTCGACCCCACGATCCGGATGGTGACGGGCGAACTCGGCAAACAACGGATCACCCCATCCGATCACGCCCGGGATGTGCTCGGCTGGGTGCCGCGTCCGGCTGCCGACACGATCGCAGACAGCGCGCGCAGCCTGATCGATATGGGTGTGGTGAAGGTCTGAACTGCATCACGGTTGCGTTTCGCGCGAATCCTTGGAAAGGGGGCTAACCGTCGTCTGGGGAGCCCTATGGAAACGATCGTCGATCGCCTGGAAGCAAAGCGTGCAGCGGCACGATTGGGTGGGGGCGAGAAGCGGATCGCGGCGCAGCACGCCAAGGGCAAGCTGACCGCGCGCGAGCGGCTGAACGTGCTGCTCGACCAGGGATCGTTCGAGGAACTCGACATGTATGTCGAGCATAATTGCGTCGATTTCGGCATGGCGGATCAGATCATTCCCGGCGATGGCGTGGTCACCGGTTCGGGCACGATCAACGGCCGGTTGGTGTTCGTGTTCAGCCAGGATTTCACCGTGTTCGGCGGATCGCTGTCCGAACGGCACGCGCAGAAAATCTGCAAGATCATGGACATGGCGATGAAGGTCGGCGCGCCCGTCATCGGCATCAACGATTCGGGTGGCGCGCGCATCCAGGAAGGCGTTGCCTCGCTGGGCGGCTATGCCGAAGTGTTCCAGCGCAACGTGCTTGCCAGCGGCGTCGTGCCGCAGCTCAGCCTGATCATGGGGCCATGCGCTGGCGGCGCCGTATACAGCCCCGCCATGACCGACTTCATCTTCATGGTGAAGGATAGCTCTTACATGTTCGTCACCGGCCCCGATGTCGTGAAGACCGTCACTAACGAAGTGGTCTCGCAGGAGGAACTCGGGGGTGCCGTGACGCATACCACGAAGTCGGGGGTCGCCGATGTTGCGTTCGATGATGATATCGAAGCGCTGCTCGCGGCCCGCGACTTCGTGGACTTCTTGCCCGCATCCAACCGCGACGCAGCGCCCGAACGCCCGACGGCAGACCCGTGGGACCGGCTGGAGGACAGCCTGGACCTGCTGATCCCGGCGAACGCCAACCAGCCCTATGACATGCACGAAGTGATCCGCAAAACGGTGGACGAGGGCGATTTCTTCGAAGTGCAGCCGGCGCATGCGGGCAACATCATCGTCGGTTTCGGGCGGATCGAGGGGCGCACCGTGGGCGTCGTCGCCAACCAGCCAATGGTGCTGGCTGGCTGCCTCGACATCAACTCATCGAAAAAGGCGGCGCGCTTCGTGCGCTTCTGCGATGCGTTTGAAATTCCGATTATTACGTTCGTCGACGTGCCTGGTTTCCTGCCGGGCACCGCGCAGGAACTGAACGGCATCATCAAGCACGGCGCGAAACTGCTCTTCGCTTATGCCGAGGCGACCGTGCCGAAGATAACCGTCATCACGCGCAAAGCCTATGGCGGCGCCTATGACGTGATGGCATCCAAGCATCTGCGCGGTGACCTGAATTACGCCTGGCCGACGGCGGAAATCGCCGTGATGGGCGCGAAGGGCGCGGTTGAGATCATCTTTCGCGGCAAGACGCCCGAGGAGATCGCCGAGCATACAGCGGAATATGAGGCGCGGTTTGCCAACCCATTCGTGGCAGCGTCGAAGGGCTTTATCGACGAGGTGATCCAGCCGCACTCGACGCGGCGCCGCGTGGCGCTTGGCCTGCGCAAGCTGCGGAACAAGAGCCTCGAAAATCCTTGGAAGAAGCACGACAATATTCCCTTGTAGGAGCCGGTAATGATTTCCATCCTGTTTGCGCTGCTTCAGTCCACCGCTCTAACAGCGCCGCCCCCACCCCCGGCGCCACCCTGGACCGCGGTGACGCGCACTGACGCGACTACCGGTGCGACATCGACATCGGCGCTGGCCTATAGTGCTGATCGCAATGCCCGGCTGGTTGTCCGGTGCGACCGGGTCGGCGAGCCTGTTGTTTCGATTCAGATGCGCACCCGGGCCGGTCTCGCGGCGAGCGGCGATCATCTCGTCTCGGTTCGTGTCGACGGTGCTGCGCCAATTGACCTGCCTTGGGAGTTTCCTGGGTCAGCGACGATGAACCGCGGCACCGTTGCCGTTACCAAGCTGACCGAGGCGATGAGCAAGGCCATGTCGATCACTGTTTCCACCAAGGATGGCGAGCAAACCGTGTCGGCAACCTTTGTCGGGCCAGGGACGGGCACCGGCATCAAGGATGTGCTGGCAGCATGTGGTTATGAACTTGGCGTCGTCCCGCAACCCGTAAAACCGACCGCTAAGTGAAGCTCGGTCGCCTCAACCATATTGGCGTTGCGACGCCCAGCTATTGCACACCATGCCGGCAAACATTACAATGACATTGTAATGCCAAGGAGCATGCCATGCAGACCGAACGTGTGACCTTCCTCACCACCCCCGATCACAAAGCTGCGCTAGATGCCTTTGCGGCGCGCAATGGACAGTCGGTTGGCCATGTCGTGCGGGAGGCGACGAGCCAGTATATTGGGCAGCCGACGCCGGACGAGGAAACCGAACTTGCAGCGCTGGTTCAGCAGGTCAACGAAGCTATTCCAAAAATGAACGCATCCATTGAAAGGATTATAGAGCGGCTCGATGCGACTCACAGTCGCGTCGATGCGTTTCTGCGCGATACCGGCGTCCGTAAATGAGTGCCTTTGGCGACGCCTTTACCGCGCTGAAATCGGTGATCTTGATGCAATCCCGTCTCGATCAGCTCGATAAGCGGATGGCCACGATGGCGAGCGATATGGACGGTTTGACCGAAGCGATGGGCATGCTGCGTGACCGCGTTTCTCGTATGGAAGGCATTATTGAAGGCGCGGCAATGGCAAGCCGCCAGCGGAGGATCGAAGAATGAAACTCGGTCGCCTCAACCATATCGGCGTTGCGACGCCCTCGATCGAGGCGAGCATCGCGCTGTATCGCGACATCCTCGGCGCGACTAAAATCCACGATCCCTTCGATCTGCCTGCGCAGGGCGTGAAGGTGTGCTTCGTCGATACGCCCAACACGCAGATCGAGTTGATCGAGCCGCTGGGGGAGGCGTCCCCCATCCACGGCTTTCTCGCCAAGAACCCGGCGGGCGGGCAGCATCATGTTTGCTACGAAGTGCCCAATATCCACGAAGCCAAGGCCTGGTTTGAGGGGAAGGGCGCTAAGGTGCTCGGCGAGCCGCGAATCGGCGCGCACGGGACGCTGATCTTTTTCGTCCACCCCAAGGATATGGGTGGCGTGCTGACCGAGATTATGGAAACGCCCAAAGCCGCCCACTGAACGTTGCGGCGCCG
Source organism: Sphingomonadales bacterium Ga0077557 (assembly GCA_001464615.1). Lineage (GTDB taxonomy): Bacteria > Pseudomonadota > Alphaproteobacteria > Sphingomonadales > Sphingomonadaceae > Sphingomonas. The sequence continues at coordinate 108,089 of LNFI01000028.1, forward strand.
TAGCGGCAGCGCCGAGGGGGAGCATACCCTTTATTCGAAATCAATCCGGGTGATTGCAATTTCGGGGGGATCATTGCATTCTCCTAATCAGAATATGCTGCCGAGGGGATGTCAGATGCGCTATGAAATGATCCGTACAGAGCGAGAGGGCGACGTCCTTGTCCTCACCCTCAACCGGCCCGAGCGGTTGAATGCAGCGCCGCCCGCGATGTTCGAGGAAATCGCCCATGCGCTTGACCATCTGGATGGCGCGCGCGCGGTGTTGATCACGGGCGAAGGGCGCGCTTTTTGTTCGGGTGCTGATCTCGCGGGGCGCGATACGGCGCAGGCGTCGCCTGCTGATCGCGCCAAGCAATCGCTGACCAACAGCTATAATCCCACGATGCTCAAGATCGCAAAGGCATCGGTGCCGATCGTCAGCGCGGTAAATGGCCCGGCAGCCGGCATTGGCTGCAGCCTCGCGCTCGCGGCCGATTTCTGCATTGCGGGTGAGAGCGGCTATTTCCTGCAGGCGTTCGTCAATATCGGGCTGGTGCCCGATGGCGGCGCGTCATGGATGCTCGCGCGGTTAGTGGGTAAGGCGCGCGCCACGGAGATGATGCTGCTCGGCGAGCGCATCCACGGGCCGAAGGCGGCGGCATGGGGCCTGATCTATAAATGCGTGCCCGATGCCGTGTTGCGCGAAGAGGCGATGACGCTGGCGACGCGGCTTGCCGCCGGGCCTACGCTGGCGTTGGGGCTGATGCGGCAGGGCCTCGCGGCAGCGCTGGAGAGCGATTATGCAACCGCAATGGCGGGTGAAGCAGACCGTCAGTCGATCGCCGGGCAGTCAGCAGACGCAGTTGAAGGCGCGATCAGCTTCCTGCAAAAGCGCAAAGCAGTGTTCAAGGGGCAATAGATCTCAACCGTTTGTACTGAGTAGGGGCTGAGCTTGTCGAGGAGCAGCAGGTCGGATCGTCCCCCGGACGATCCTGAAACATGCGGGGCATGTTTCACCTGACTGCTTATCGAAGTACGATGCGCTGCGCATTTCCTTCGATATGCCATTTCGACAAGCTCAATGGCTACTCAGGATGAACGGACGGGGTTAGAGTAACAAGATGACGGATCAGCCAGCTTCATCGCCCGAACCCACCCTTGCCGACTGGCAGGCCCTTGCCGCCAAGGAAGTGAAAGGCGCCGATCTCACCTGGCACACGCCCGAGGGGATCTCCGTCAAGCCGCTCTATACAGCGGAAGATGTCGTGGGCATCGACCCCGGCCTGCCTGGGTTCGCGCCGTTCACGCGCGGGGTGCGCGCCAGCATGTATGCCGGGCGCGCCTGGACGATCCGCCAATATGCCGGGTTCAGCACCGCCGAGGAATCGAACGCTTTTTACCGGCGCAACCTGGCCGCCGGGCAAAAGGGCCTGAGCGTCGCGTTCGATCTCGCCACGCACCGGGGATACGACAGCGATCACCCCCGCGTGACGGGCGATGTCGGCAAGGCGGGCGTCGCGATCGACACGATCGACGACATGAAGATCCTGTTCGACGGCATCCCGCTCGACAAGATGAGCGTCAGCATGACGATGAACGGCGCGGTGATCCCGATCCTCGCCTTCTTCATCGTGGCGGGTGAGGAACAGGGCGTGCCGCAGGCGCTGCTCGACGGGACCATCCAGAACGACATTCTGAAGGAGTTCATGGTCCGCAACACGTACATCTATCCGCCCGAGCCATCGATGCGGATCATCGCGGACATCATTGCCTACACCTCGGCCAACATGCCGAAGTTCAACAGCATTTCGATCAGCGGCTATCACATGCAGGAAGCGGGCGCGACGCAGGTGCAGGAGCTTGCCTTCACCATCGCCGACGGGCGCGAATATGCGAAGGCGGCAATGGCGGCGGGGCTCGATATCGACGCGTTCGCCGGGCGGCTGAGCTTCTTCTTTGCGATCGGCATGAACTTCTTCATGGAGGTCGCCAAACTGCGCGCCGCGCGCACGTTGTGGCACCGGGTGATGACCGAGCTTGGCGCGAAGGACGAGCGGAGCAAGATGCTGCGCACGCACTGCCAGACATCGGGCGTCTCGCTGACCGAGCAGGATCCCTATAACAACGTGATCCGCACGACGGTGGAGGCGATGGCGGCGGCGCTTGGCGGCACGCAGTCGCTCCACACCAACGCGCTTGACGAGGCGATCGCGCTGCCCACCGACTTTTCCGCGCGCATTGCCCGCAACACGCAAATCGTGCTGCAGGAGGAAACCGGCATCACCAAGGTCGTCGATCCACTTGGCGGCAGTTATTATGTCGAGGCGCTGACGGCCGAGCTGGTCGATAAGGCCTGGGCGATTATCCAGCGCGTCGATGGCGAAGGCGGTATGGCCAAGGCCGTCGCGGCGGGCTGGCCCAAAGCGATGATCGAGGAAGCCGCCGCTGCGCGTCAGGCACGGGTCGATCGCGGCGAGGACGTGATCGTCGGCGTCAACAAATATGCGCTTGCCGAGCAGGACGCGATCGACATTCTCGACGTCGATAACGTCGCGGTGCGCGCAGGGCAGATCGCGCGGATCGAGCGGGTGAAGGCAGGGCGGGATGAGGATGCGTGCCGCACGGCGCTGGACGCGTTGCGTGCGGGGGCAAAAAATCCTCCCCAGAATGGGGAGGGGGACCATGCGCAGCATGGTGGAGGGGGCGTGCCCCAGACGCCTGCCTCGCTTGAGGATACCCCCCTCCGTCAGCCTGCGGCTGCCACCTCCCCGTCCCGGGGAGGATTGGAGAACAACCTGCTCGCCCTCGCGATCGATTGTGCCCGTGCCCGCGCGACGTTGGGCGAGATTTCTTCGGCGATGGAGGACGCGTTCGGCCGCTATGCCACCAGCCCGACGCCGGTCAGCGGCATCTATGGCGGTGCCTATGGTGACGACGCACGCTGGGCGCAGCTGCGCTCGGGCGTTGATGCCACCGAGCGGCGGCTGGGCCGCAAACCGCGCATGCTTGTCGCCAAGATGGGGCAGGACGGGCATGATCGCGGTGCCAATCTAGTGAGCAGCATGTTCGGTGATCTGGGGTTCGAGATCGTGCCGGGGCCATTGTTCCAGACCCCGCGCGAGGCAGCCTCCCTTGCCATCGAGCATGACGTCGATGTCGTCGGCGCGTCGTCGCTGGCAGCCGGGCACAAAACGCTGATCCCCGAGCTGATCGGTTTGCTTAAGGATGCTGGCCGCGCCGATATCAAGGTCATCGCAGGCGGCGTCATCCCCGCGCAAGACTATGATTTCCTGCGCGAGGCGGGGGTACAGGCGATTTTCGGCCCCGGCACCAACCTGATCAACGCGGCGGCCGAAGTGCTGAAGCTGTTGGGTCACAACATGCCGCCCGAGAGTGAGGCCGCAGAATGAGCGACCTAGCCGTTGCGGTTGAGCCCGATCCTTCGCAGGACAAGATATTCCTGCTCTATGACTATTCGAAGCATCTGCTGTCGCTCGCGCTGTTCGGCCTGGGCGGGATCGTGTCGCTGGCGCAGTCGGCGCAAGGCCAAAGAATTCCTGGCCTGGTCGTGGCGATGATGCTCGCCTGCTTGGCGCTCTCGGGCTTGTGTTCGCTCAGTTGCAGCGCCAGCATCTTGCGGGCGCGCCAGCGTGATCAGCCGGTCGGTCGGGGCGCTTGGACCAACAGCCAGCTTGCCATGATGTTCCTCGGCATCGGCGTCGGCGGCTTCCTCGTCATCTGGATCAAGGAAATGCTATGAGCTTACGCACCGACTGGACCCGCGCCGAGATCGCCTCGCTGTTCGATCTGCCGTTTGACGAGCTAATGTGGCGCGCGCAGGCCGTCCACCGCGCGCATCACGCCGCGGGCGAAGTGCAGCTTTGCACGCTGCTGTCGATCAAAACCGGCGGCTGCCCCGAGGATTGCGGTTATTGCTCGCAAAGCGTCTCCGCCGACTCCGGGCTAAAGGCCGACAAGCTGATGGAAGTGGAGGCCGTCCTCGCCGCCGCCGCGGAAGCCAAGGCAAGCGGATCGCAGCGTTTCTGCATGGGCGCCGCGTGGCGCAACCCCAAGGACCGCGACATGGACGCGGTCGTGCAGATGGTCGCAGGCGTGAAGGCGATGGGGCTGGAGACGTGCATGACGCTTGGCATGCTGGAACCGCATCAGGCACAGCAATTGGCCGTGGCGGGGCTCGATTATTACAACCACAATATCGACACTTCGCCGGAAAATTACGGCAACGTCATCACCACGCGCACTTTTGAGGACCGGCTCGACACGCTCGAGCATGTCCGTGCAGCGGGGATCAATGTGTGCTGCGGCGGGATCGTCGGCATGGGGGAAACGCGGTCGGATCGCGTCGGCTTCGTCCACGCGCTCGCCACCTTGCCGCGTCACCCGGAAAGCGTGCCGGTGAATGCGCTGGTGCCGGTGAAGGGCACGGTGCTGGGCGACATGCTCGCCGACACGCCGATGGCGAAGATCGACGATATCGAATTTGTGCGGACGGTGGCGGTCGCGCGGATCACCATGCCGCTGAGCATGGTGCGGTTGTCAGCAGGCCGCGAGAGCATGAGCGAGGCGACGCAGGCTTTGTGCTTCATGGCGGGCGCGAACTCGATCTTCACCGGCGACAAGCTGCTGACGACGGGCAATCGCGGCGACAGCGCGGACGGCGCGATGTTCGAAAAGCTGGGGTTGCGGCCGATGGCGGGCGAGGAACCGATGCGGGTGGCGGCGGCTTAAAGGCTTGCCGGACGGTCCCCTTATGCTATTCTACCCAAGTCGCAAAGAATGGTAGAGCCATGGGCGCGCAGATGAACATCAAGAGTGATGAAGCCTATGCGCTGGCGACCGAAATCGCGGGCCGCACGGGCGAGACGCTGACGCAAGTGGTGCTGGAGGCGCTCAGGGCGCGGCAGCGCGAACTGACGAAAGATGAGAGGCTCGAGCGTGTCATGGCGATCGCCCGCGACATGCGCGCGCGGATGAGCCCGGAAACGCTCGCGTTGGACATTGATGATTTCCTCTACGACGAGAATGGTTTGCCGAAATGATTGTCGACAGTTCCGTCATCGTCGCCATCGTGCGAGAGGAAGCCGAGGCGGCGCGCTTCTCGACAGTACTTGCACAGCAATCACGACCTGAAATGTCCGCCGGAAACTATCTTGAAGCGGCCATCGTCATCGATCGCGATCGCGATCCGGTGTTGAGTGCCGGGCTTGATGCCTTGCTCGATAGTCTGGGCATTGGCATTGCGCCGGTAACGGAATCGCAGGTACGCATCGCCCGGCAGGCCTATCGGGACTTCGGCAAGGGCAGCGGGCATCGGGCGCGGCTCAATTTCGGCGATTGCTTCGCCTATGCGCTGGCGATGGAGCGCGGCGAGCCGTTGCTGTTCAAGGGCGAGGACTTTGTGCATGCGGGTGTGGCGAGGGTGGTGTAAATGCCCACGGTCCTGCGCATCGGGGCTTTCCGCTTCTACTTCTACAGCCACGAACCGAACGAGCCGCCGCACATTCACATCGATCACGGCGATGCAACGATCAAGGTGTGGCTCGATCCGGTGGAGGTCGCCAAGAGTCGTGGCTTTCGCGCGCACGAGATCGGTGGCATTGTCGCTATGGTCGAAGCGAACCGGGCGTTGCTGTTGGAGGCATGGCATGAATATTTCGGCTAAGATCGCCGATGAACGCGTGCTCGATGTGCGCTTCGATGATGCGAGCCTGATTGTCGACTTGATGGATGGGCGGACGATTTCGGTGCCGCTCGCCTGGTACCCGCGCCTGTTGCACGCGACGGCAGCGCAGCGCGGGCATTGGCAAAAGGCGGGCGCGGGCTATGGCATCCACTGGCCGGAGATCGACGAGGATTTGAGCACCGAGGGCCTGCTGCGCGGTGCGCCTGCGATCAAAACGGCGTGACCACCCAAAGTCCTAACCGTCACCCCGGACTTGTTCCGGGGTCCACTTCTCCACCCGCTACGCCGTCGCTTGTTGCGCGGTGGGCCCCGGAACAAGTCCGGAGTGACGAAAATCTGGAGGTGGCGTGAAACCCGCCATCAAGCTCCTTTTGAGTTTCGTTTTTTGGGCTTTCGCCTACGGTATCTTTTCGGCTGCGGCAGTCTTTGTGACGGCGATACGCACCTGCGGTTTCACACCCGATAGCGTTGAAATTTGCGATTTGACGTCGCTGACTTTAGTCAAAATTGGACTGGGAGTCGGCTTTTTGGCGATGGCTGCATATTTTTATCGCACGAGAATGTTGGAAAAATAATGCTCAAAAAAATCCTTGTCGCCAATCGTGGTGAAATCGCGTGTCGCGTGTTCCGCACGGCCAAGCGCATGGGCCTCGCGACCGTCGCGGTCTATTCCGACGCCGACGCGCGCTCCCCCCACGTCCTGATGGCGGACGAAGCCATACGCCTCGGGCCGGCACCAGCGGCGGAATCCTATCTCAAGGCCGATCTCATCCTCGCCGCTGCCCAGGCGACCGGCGCGGATTGCATCCACCCCGGTTATGGCTTCCTGTCCGAACGCGAGAGTTTCGCGCGCGCTTGCGCCGAGGCGGGCATCGCCTTTGTCGGCCCGCCGCCGGGGGCGATCGCTGCGATGGGAGACAAGATCGAATCGAAGAAGCTCGCCAAGGCGGCGGGGGTCAATGTCGTCCCGGGGTATCTGGGCGAAATTGCCGATACCGAGGAGGCGGTGACAATCGCCAAGGATATCGGGTTTCCCGTGATGATGAAGGCGTCGGCGGGCGGTGGCGGCAAGGGGATGCGGCTGGCGTATAGCGAGCAAGATGTGCGCGAGGGCTTCGAAGCGACCAAGCGCGAGGGGCTGGCGTCGTTCGGCGATGACCGCGTGTTCATCGAAAAGTTCATCGAAAGCCCGCGCCACATCGAAATCCAGCTGCTCGGCGATCAGCACGGCAATATCCTCTACCTCAACGAGCGCGAATGCAGCATCCAGCGCCGTCATCAGAAGGTGGTCGAGGAAGCCCCGTCGCCCTTCGTGACGCCCAAGATGCGCAAAGCCATGGGCGAACAGGCCGTCGCGCTGGCGCGTGCGGTCGGCTATTATTCCGCCGGGACGGTCGAGTTGATCGTGTCGGGTGCGGATACGAGCGGGGAGGGGTTCTACTTCCTCGAAATGAACACCCGGCTCCAGGTCGAGCATCCGGTGACCGAGGCGATCACCGGCATCGATCTCGTCGAACAGATGATCCGCGTGGCTTCGGGCGAAAAGCTGGCGTTCGGGCAGGACGATATTGGCATCAATGGCTGGGCAATCGAAAACCGGGTCTATGCCGAGGATCCTTATCGCGGGTTTTTGCCCAGCACCGGGCGGCTGGTGCGGTACAGCCCGCCTGAGAGCGAGGGTACGCCTTATGGAGACGTGCGGAGAGGTGCTTCGACTTCGCTCAGCACAAACGGATTGAATAGCCAAACTGGGTCCCAATCGCCGTTCGCCCTGAGCGAAGTCGAAGGGCACGCGCAACCCTATACCCGCGTTGATGACGGCGTGCAGGAGGGCGGCGAAGTCAGCATCTTCTACGATCCGATGATCGCCAAGCTAATTACCTGGGCGCCCACACGCTTGGGCGCGATCGATGCGCAGATCGCCGCGCTCGATGCGTTCGAGATCGAAGGGCCGGGCAATAATATCGATTTCCTGTCGGCGCTGATGCAGCATCCGCGCTTCCGCTCGGGCAACATCACGACAGGGTTCATTGCCGAGGAATATCCGCAAGGCTTCCACGGTGCGCCTGCATCACCCGATCTGCTTCGCTCGCTCTCGGCAATTGCTGCCTTTGCCGCGACGGCGGAGGCGGACCGCGCGCGCCGCAGCGACGGGCAGCTCGGCGATCGGCTCCAGCCTCCCGCTGACTGGACCGTCCGAATCGACGGCGTCGATCATAATATCGAACTCGACGAGGACGAGATCACCGTCGATGGCACCCCGCTTGATCTGGCAATGGAATACACGCCGGGCGACCGGGTGGTCGAAGCGGAGGTTGATGGCGCCCCGCTGATCGTCAAGATCGCCCGCACCCGCACCGGCTTCAAGCTCACCACGCGCGGGGCAAGCCATGTCGTGCGCACCCTGCCCGCGCATGTCGCGCCTTATGCGCGTCACTTGATCGAAAAGGTCCCGCCCGATCTGTCGCGCTTCCTGCTTTGCCCGATGCCAGGGCTGTTGATGCGGCTTGATGTCGCGGCGGGCGATAAGGTGGAACTGGGCCAGCCCTTGGCCGTCGTCGAGGCCATGAAAATGGAGAACATCCTGCGCGCCGAAAAGGCCGGTACGGTCAAATCAGTCAGCGCCGCGCCGGGCGATAGTCTGGCGGTGGATGCGGTGATTCTGGAGATTGATTAAAGTTCCCCGCATTGTGACATTTTGCGACAATAATCCGTTGGACGCCCTTGCTATAGCCGGATAGGTCACCGGCATGCTGCGCTTGCGTCTTGCTTTGTCCGCCCTTGTCATCGTGCCGCTCGGTGCTTGTGCGGTTGGCCCAAACTATGCCCCGCCATCGCTTGGCAAGCTGGCGGTTCCCGATGCCTATAGTACGGCTGCTGTGCCGGGGCCGGTGGGGGATGGACGGCGCTGGTGGACGAGTTTCAACGACCCACAGCTGACGAGCATTATCGACCAAGCGCTGGAACGAAATCTCGATATTGCCCAGGCCGTTGCGCGCTTACGCCAGGCGCGGGAAGGGCTGATCCAGTCGCGCGCCAGCTTGCTCCCAAATGTCAGCGCCTCGCTTGGCTATTCGCGCAACATCAACATACGCGGGCGGAGCTTTGGCAACATCACCAATGCCGGCATCGTCAACGAAAATTACTCGATCAGTGCCGATGCCAATTATCAGCTGGACATTTTTGGTGGGGTCCGTCGCGGGGTAGAGGCACAGCGCGGCGCGGTGCAGGCCAGCCAGTTCACGCTTGCTGATGTCCAGAATTCGATCGCTGCCGAAGTCGCGCGCAACTATATTCTGGCGCGATCGGCCCAGGCCAGCGCGGCGATCGCGCGCGGCAGTCTGGCCATTCAGGACGATAATCTCGATATTGCAGGCTTCCGGGTCCAGGCCGGTTTGGTGTCGTCGCTCGATGCCGAACAGTCCCGCGCCCAGCGCGCGCAGACGGCAACGCAGATCCCCAGCTTTGAACAGAATTTCCAGCAGGCCGCCAATCGCCTTGGCGTGTTGACTGGGCAAGCCCCCGGCGCGCTGAAGGCCGAATTGACCGCAAACAAGCCCATCCCGGAAGGGCCTGGCGCGATCCCGGTTGGCGTGCCGGCCGATATCATTCGGCTGCGGCCTGATGTCCGCGCAGCAGAGCGTAATCTGGCGGCGGCGACGGCGCGGATCGGCGTTGCCCAGGCCGATCTCTATCCCGCGCTGAATATCGGCGCGAGCATCAGCACCAATGCCGGCACGATCAGCACGCTGGCTGATATTGTCACCGGACGGATCATCGGCAGCCTTGCCCAAACCATCTTCGATGCCGGGCGTAACCGGTCGATCGTTCGATCACGCCGTGCCGCTGCTGAAGAATCGCTGGCGGCCTATCAAAGCACCGTGTTGACCGCGCTGGAAGATGTCGAAAACGCGCTGACGGCATTGGCGACCGCGCAGGCCCGCCAGCGCGATTTCGCGATTGCGGTCGATGCATCGACCAACGCCGCAATCCTGGCACGTAGCCAATATCGTGCTGGCCTCACCGATATCACGACGCTCAACAACAGCGAATCCAGTCTGCTCTCGGCGCAAAGCGGCTTGAACACCGCGCGCGCTGATCAGGCTCAGGCGCTCGTTCAACTATATCTCGCCCTTGGCGGCGGATGGGACAGTGCTGTCCCGCCCGAACTCCCCGCCCAATAGCCCCAGGACTCGCCCAGGAATCGCAATGGCCAAAGCAAGCGCACCCGATCTGAACGATTTTCTCGGCAAGCGGGAAGTGCCCGCCTGGCGCCGGATCGGTAAATGGGTGTTGGTCGCGATCGGCGTCATTCTGCTGATTTTGTTGGCGATGCGGCTGTTCGCTCCGGCGGCTAAACCCAGTTACGCCACCGAAACCGCGCAAAAGGGCGTGTTGGTCGTCTCGGTTGCGGCGACGGGCAAGCTCGCGCCGACCAATCAGGTCGATGTCGGCTCGGAAGTGTCGGGGTTGGTTTCGAAAGTGCTTGTCGACGTCAATGATCGGGTGACCAAGGGGCAGCCGATCGCGATCATTGATCCGCAGCGTTTTCAGGATTCGGTCAACCAGAGCAGCGCCCAGCTCAATTCAAGCATTGCTTCCGTAGCACAAGCGCAGGCGACGCTTGCCCAGTCGAGCGCGCAGCTGGCGCGGTTGCAGGAAGTCAGTCGCTTGTCGCAAGGGCGGGTGCCGGCCAAGACCGAAATGGAGCAGGCCATTGCCGATCGCGACCGGGCTGTCGCCAATGTCCGCGCGGCTCAGGCCAATGTCAGCGCCGCGCGCGCCACGCTGTCGTCCAATCAGTATAATCTTGTCCGCGCGGTGATCCGATCACCGGTCAATGGCGTCATCCTCGCGCGTCAGGTTGAACCTGGGCAAACGGTGGCGGCCTCGTTCAATACGCCGACTTTGTTCGTGATCGCTGAAGATCTCACCCGGATGAAGCTGGAGGTAGCGATTGACGAAGCCGATGTCGGCGAAGTCATGGCCGGGCAGCAAGCCGACTTTACCGTCGATGCCTTTCCCGGTGCGACCTTCCCCGCCACGATCACGCGCGTTGATCTGGGGTCCAATCTGTCTGCGCAATCAGCGACGACAACCACCACGACGACCAACCAGGTCGTGAGCTATAGCGCCACGCTGGCGGTCTCCAATCCCGACATCAAGCTCCGGCCCGGCATGACGGCGACGGCCGATATCACCACCACCCGCAAAGAAAATGTCCTGCTGATCCCCAATGCGGCGCTGCGTTTTCGGCCGGGTGAGGGCGCTGCGGGGGCACAGGGCGGTGGCATCGCCAGTGCCTTTGGCCCGCCACGCCTGCGGCGGAGTGGCGAACGGACCGCAACTATTGGTCGTGGGTCGACCCAGACCATTTATGTCCAACAGGCCGATGGCAGCCTGAAGGAAACCAGCATCGTCACCGGGAACACCAATGGATCAATGACTGAGGTCACGAGCGGCCCGCTAAAGCCGGGGATGAAGGTGGTGACCGGTCAGTTGGCGGCGGGTGCGGCGGCCAGCGGTGGCGCTGGTGCGCGGCAACGTAGCGGGGCGGGCGGTGGCCAGTAACGCCCCTGCGCCAATGTCTTCGGCCGGTCGCCCGCCGCTGATCTCGCTGCGCGGGGTCACCAAGGAATATGGCACGGGCCCGACGGCGTTTCAGGCGCTGAAGGGCGTCGACCTGGATATTGTTGAGGGCGATTTTGTTGCGGTGATGGGCCCGTCAGGATCGGGCAAATCGACGACGATGAATATTCTGGGCTGTCTCGACGTGCCCACCGCAGGCACTTTCCTGTTCAAGGGCCACCATGTCGAAACGCTAGACCGCGATGATCGCGCGCTGCTGCGCCGCAAATATCTGGGTTTCGTTTTTCAGGGGTTCAACCTGCTCGCGCGGACGACAGCGCTCGAAAATGTCGAGCTGCCGCTGCTTTATCGCGGCGACGCGCGCAAGGAACGCCATGATGCGGCGATGGCGGCCCTCGATAAGGTTGGGCTCGCGCCGTGGTGGGACCATACGCCTGCGGAACTGTCCGGCGGTCAACAGCAGCGCGTGGCGATTGCCCGTGCGCTTGTTACCAATCCCGATGTGCTGCTCGCTGATGAGCCGACGGGTAATCTCGATTCCGAACGATCGCTGGAAATCATGGACCTGCTCACCACGCTCAATCGTACCCTTGGCATTACCGTGCTGATGGTCACGCATGAAGGCGAGATGGCGGCCTATGCTAACACGATCATTCATTTCAAAGACGGGCTGGTCGAACGGATCGAAACCGGCAAGCGCACGGCGGTAACGGCCTGATGTTCTTCACCACCATCCTGCTCGCCCTACGCTCGATCGCACGCCACAAATTGCGTTCGTTCCTGACGACGCTGGGCATCATCATCGGTGTTGCGGCGGTGGTGACGATGGTCACGCTTGGCCGGGCGACGACGGCGGCCGTGCAGGCCTCGATCGCCTCGCTTGGCACCAATATTCTGCAGATTCGTCCCGGACAGGGCTTTGGACGCGGCGGCGGTGGCCCGCGCCCACCCGATTTCAAAGCAGGCGACGTCATCGCGATCCGCCAGCAGATCGCGGGCGTAACGGCAGTCGCGGCCCAGGCCCAATCGAGCGGCACCGCCATCTATGAAGGCGCCAATTGGTCGACCACGATCAATGGCACCGACAATAGTTATTTCCGGGTCCAGCCCTGGCCGCTGGTCGCTGGCCGCACCTTTACGACCCAGGAGGAACAGGCGGGCAAATCGGTTTGCTTGCTGGGGAATACGGTCAAAAAAAACCTGTACCGTGACGCTGATCCGCTTGGCACGCGGATGCGAATTGCGGGCGTCAGCTGCGATGTCATCGGCGTGTTGTCAGCGCGTGGCCAGGCGGGCTTTGGCGGCGATCAGGATGATATTGTGCTGATGCCGCTGAAAATGGTGCAACGTCGATTGACCGGGAACCGCGACGTCCGGCTGATGCTGGTCGGCGTCGATCAGGCCTATTCGACCACGCGTGTGCAATCGGCGGTAACTGAATTGCTCAAGGAACGACGCGGGATTACGCCCGGCAAAGACGATGATTTCTTCGTGTTCGATACCAAACAGATCAACGATACCGTGGCGACAACCACCGGGCTGTTGACGGGCATCGTCACGGCGGTGGCCTCTATCAGCCTGATCGTCGGCGGGATCGGCATCATGAACATCATGCTGGTGTCGGTGACCGAACGGACTCGCGAAATCGGTATCCGCCTCGCCATCGGCGCGGTTGCGCGCGAGGTGCTGATGCAGTTTCTGATCGAGGCGATTGCGCTATCGTGCCTGGGTGGGTTGATAGGCCTGGTCGTCGCACAAGGGGTGATATTGCTGCTGGTGCCGGTGCTGAAGGTCAGCTGGTTGTTTGATCCGCAGATCAACATCATCGCCTTTGCAATTTCGGCGATGATCGGGGTGATTTTCGGCTATTTTCCCGCGCGCCGCGCCGCCGGCCTCAACCCGATCGACGCGCTGCGCCACGAATAGGCAAGCGCCAGCTGGGCGCTATCCCCGGTCCTTATCCCGTTCCCGCGCATATGCCTGCGTCCCGCGCGTGATCACCACATCGTCCGGTAGGATATCGGCAATGGCGATATCGGGCAGTGGCTTGATCGCCTCATAAAGCGGCGCGAAATCGGTTTCCACCGTGACGCGCAGCAATTCTTCATAGCTGGGGATCACGAAGTAATTCTGCTGAAAATCGTCGATCCGGTAATCGGTGCGCATCACCCGCTGCAGATCGAAGCCGATCCGGTTGGGGCTGGGGTCATCAAGCGCAAAGCGACTTTCCGACGCGCTGGAGACAATGCCCGCCCCATAAATACGCAAGCCTTCGGGGTCAGCGATCAGCCCGAATTCGACCGTGTACCAGTAGAGCCGACTGAGATAGCCAAGCCCGCCCAGCCCCAACGCACGCTGGCCCCCTTTGCCGTAAGCAACACAGTAATCGGCAAAGACCGGATCAGCGAGCATCGGCACATGGCCGAACACATCGTGAAAAACATCGGGTTCCTGCAGATAATCGAGCTGATCGGCGCCACGGATGAAATTGCCCGCGACGAAGCGGCGATTGGCCATGTGATCGAAAAACACATCATCGGGCACCAGGCCGTGCACCGCCACCACCTGCCACCCGGTCAGTTTCATCAGCCGTTCGGAAAGCTCCTCGAAATTGGGAATGCCCGATTTCGATAGCTGCAGCGCGTCCAGTCCGCGCAAAAACGCGGTTGAAGCCCGACCGGGCAGGAGTTTCACCTGCCGCGCGTAGAGCGTGTCCCACACCAAATGCTCCGCCGGCGTGAAGCGCGCCCAATCTTGCGGCACGGTCCAGTCGGCAGCGGCACCCGGTGGCGGGCGATCGAGAACATGCGTTTGATCTTCCATTGCCTTGTCATATCACAAACTAACCGGGTCTGGAAAAGAGGGGGATCCCGCTGTGGCGCGATTATGGGCGTTTGTGGAACTGGTGATCGGTGCAATCGCGGTCGTCTTGCTTGGTTATGGCGCGGCGGGGATGATCGGTGGCGTCCTGCCCGCCAATGTCGGCTGGCAGGCCCCGGCCCATGGTGTGCCGATCGTCGTTGAAACCAACGGCATTCACACCGGCATCATCGTACCGATGACGGCGGTCGGTGTTGATTGGCGCGATATCGCCCAGCCAGCCGATATTGCCGATCCCCGATTGGCGGCGCGCGGCTATCTGGCGATTGGCTGGGGTGAGCGCGCCTTTTATCTCGGCACCCCGCGCTGGACCGACATTCGTCTATCCACCACCCTGCATGCGGCGACCGGCAGCGATGAGACATTGGTGCATATCGAGCATGTGTCCTGGCCAGCGCCTGGCGAGGATCAGCGCGTGGTCGTGTTGCGCCCAGCCGAATATCGCCGCCTCGCCACTTTCATCCGCGCCAGTATGGACGGTGCCCACCCGGCGCATCGTTTCGGCTATGATCGCCATGATGTCTTTTATCAGGGCCGGGGGCGCTATGACGCGATTCGGACGTGCAATGCCTGGACGGGGGACGCGCTGCGCCATGCCGGGGTGCGGATTGGGGTGTGGACGCCCTTTTCAGTGACCGTGATGGGCTGGTTCTGAGTGTTGAGCGCACCAAAATCTGGATTCCGCCGCACCATTATGGGCTAAATACCGACAATGGACAAAAAAGCACGACGCACGCCCGAAATCGTCATCATCGGAGCCGGGTTCGGCGGGCTGGCGGTGGCGCGCGGGCTGCGCGGGGCCAAGGCCAATGTCACGCTGATTGATCGGCAGAACCATCATCTCTTCCAGCCCTTGCTGTACCAAGTCGCGACGGCGGCGCTGTCGCCTGCCGATATTGCCGCGCCGATCCGCGCCATCGTTCGCCGCTATCGCAACACCCGCGTGCTGCTCGACAGCGTCGTTTCGGTCGATCGTGAAGCGCGCCTTGTCCAGCTCGAAAGCGGCACATCGCTGCCCTATGACGCGTTGGTGATCGCGACGGGTGCGCGCCACAGCTATTTCGGGCGCGAAGATTGGGCCGGAGACGCGCCGGGCATCAAGACGATCGACGACGCGATCAAGGTGCGCTCCAAGATTCTCGTCGCAATGGAGCGCGCCGAGACCGATCGGCAGGAAAATCCAGTGACCCGGTCGCAGCATTTGACTTTCATTGTGATCGGCGGCGGCCCGACCGGGGTCGAGATGGCGGGCGCGATTGCTGAGCTGACGCGCCATGCCGCTGACCTGGATTTCCGGCATCTATCGCCCAGCTGCGTGCGCGTGATGTTGGTCCAGTCGGCCCCCCGACTATTGGCCGCGTTTCCGGCCGATCTTGCGGAAAAGGCGAAAGCATCGCTCGAGCATCTCGGCGTTGAGGTCAGACTTGGCAATCGGGTCACCAACATCACGGCTGATTCGGTGATGATTGGCGACGAACGGTTGAGCGCGGCGGTGATTGTCTGGGCGGCGGGGGTAAAGGCCTCACCGGCAGCCGCCTGGCTGGGCGCGGAGGCAGACCGGGCCGGGCGCGTTATCGTCAAACCCAATATGAGCGTGCCGGGCCATCCCGATATCTTCGTGATCGGTGATACATCTTCGGTCGAAGGGGCAGGGGGGCGACCAGTGCCGGGCGTTGCCCCCGCAGCCAAGCAGCAGGGCCAGTTTGTCGCCCGCGTCATCCGCGCCACCATCCGCCGCCGCCGACCGCCCCGGCGCTTCAAGTACAAGGATTACGGTAATCTGGCGACGATTGGCCGCAAGCGCGCCGTCGCTGATTTCGGGCGCACCAAGCTCAGCGGCTTTTCGGCCTGGTTCGTCTGGTCAACCGCGCATCTTTTCTACCTGTCCGATTTCCGCAGCCGGATCACCGTTGGGACACAATGGTTGTGGAGCTACATCACCTTCGATCGCGGCGCGCGGCTGATCACCGGGCTGGGCGATGGGATGATGCCGACAACGGTGTGGACGGACGACGCGCCCAAGGGGTGACGGGGGGCGGCGGGCGGTAACCTCGCCCCTTTGGATGACCGCAGTTGCTCGACATGGCTCATGCCGGTAATCCTGCTGCCCTGCATACAGCTTAGCGCAGGGGCATCGACTGATCGTCCCTTCGCTCTTCGAAACGGGAGAGACGGATTTGTCGTGGAAAGGCGCTATTGCCCCTTCGTTTCTCGTTGCAATTGGCCTCGCTGCATCGGCATGCGGTCAGGCAATCAAGGCTGACAGCGCACCTGCCAAAGTGGAGGTTCCGAAGGTGGAGCGCGCGGGCATTTGGCAGCCAACGGCTGGCGGCACACAGGTGGCGCTCTGGCCGGCAAACGTGGTGCTCGTCAAACCTGACTCAGGCGATCATCCTGAGGCGACCGGCAATGGCTCACCGCTTGTCGGGGGGCGCAAATGGCATTGGGCGAGCTATATCACGCGCCCGACCATGACGATCTACCGGCCAAAAGGGCGGAACACGGGAGCGACAATGCTGGTCTTGCCCGGCGGTGGATTTTACGCCGTGGCGACCGATCTTGAAGGCACCGAAATCTGCGATTGGGTGGTCCTGCAGGGCATGACCTGCGTCATGCTGAAATACCGGACGCCGCAAGTGTGGCCGCGGGAGAATGGGCGGCAGCAGCGGCCAAAGCTGCTGCTCGGTTTGGAAGATGCCCAGCGCGCGATGGGATTGTTGCGCCAAAGCGCCGCCACCTATGGCATCGATCCACACAAGATTGGCGTGATCGGCTTTTCAGCGGGTGCCTATCTTGTGGCGAATATGAGCAATACCGAAGAACGCACCTATCCGCTTGCCGACGCGGCTGACCGACAATCGCCCCGTCCCGACTTCGCGATCGTCGCTTACACCGCCCGCATGCTGGACGACAGCAAGGGCAGGAACAGTCTCGAACTCAAGCCATGGGTCACGATAAGTCCCAAGGCCCCGCCAACGCTGATCATTCATGCCATGAACGACCCTGTGGACGATGTCCGTGAGCCAATGGCCTATGCGCTGGCGCTGAATGATGCGGGCGTGCCGGTCGATATGCGTCTCTATGCAAAGGGGGGCCATGCCTTTGGGATGCGGCCGACCGCTGATCCGGTCACCACGGCATGGCCGGGACACGTCAAGCAGTGGCTGCATGACATCGGCATATTGTAACGCGAAGGACGGTGCTTTCAGCCCGCCAGAATCGGCTCAATATGCGCCGTCGGGATAGCCATCGTCGCACGCATCGCGGTCATGCCGACAGCGGCGCTCAGCGGCGCGGCGTTCGCGATCTTCGCGCGCTTCGGCTTTGCGGGCTTTGCGCCCCGCCTTGCGATCGGCCTCGTCCTGGCTGGTGGTTGCCCAGTCGGCGGTCTGGCTGGCGATCTTGACCGGCGCGGTGACGATCCCCACCGCCGTTGTCGCCAGGCAGCCGCCGAGCGCAATCGGTGCAATCGCCAAGGTGAAGACAGCAATCATCCGCATCCGTCAGGCTCCCGCCCTTATTTGAAGGCAGCGACCGTTGTAGCACCGATTTGCGGATAATCAGTAAACACCCCGTCAACGCCAAGCTTCAAATAGGCAGTGATTTCAGCGCTTAGCTGGCCATGCGTCGCCGGATTGGTGCCGTCGCGAAACAGCGCGGGCAGAAAGGCATTCTCGGCGCGGAAGGTCCAGGGATGCAGCCGGAGGCCGACGGCGTGCGCATCCGCAACCAGGCTGGTCGGGGGAGCGACGCCGTTCCAGATCATATTCTTGTTGGGACCAATGCCATAGGCATAGCGGGCGATCGCCTTCAGCCCTTCGGGCATGGCCATCGCGGCATAGCTTGGCGCCGCTTTGTCCGCAGGGCCGCCGCTTGCGTCCATCAGCTGGATCAGCCGGATCTTGGTCAGCTTGTGCAGCGCCTTCAGATTATTCACTTCGAACGACTGGATAAACACCGGCGCATCGGCGCTGTCCCACCCCACCGCCTTCAGCTGCGCGACCAACCGCGCCTCCATCGGCATGCCGATCGACGCGAAATAGCTGGGGTGCTTGGTTTCGGGATAAATGCCGATCGTGCGCCCAGTCTTCTTCGTCTGCGCCTTGGCCAGCGCGATGATCTCGGCAAGCGTGGGCACCTCGAATTGGCCGTCATATTTAGCGCTGTCGGGGCGCAGTTGCGGCAGGCGCTCTTTTGCACGCAATGTCTTCAGCTCGGCGAGCGTGAAATCCTCGGTGAACCAGCCAGTGTGCGATTCACCGTCGATCACCTTGGTCGCTTTCCGATCCGCGAATTCGGGATGCGTGGCGACATCGGTGGTGCCAGTGATGTCATTTTCGTGTCGCGCGACGAAGATATCATCCTTGGTGAAGACCAGATCGGGTTCAATGAAATCGGCACCCTGCTCGATCGCCAGTGTATAGGAGGCAAGCGTATGTTCGGGGCGCAGCCCGCTCGCGCCGCGATGGGCGATGACGATCGGGGACGAAAGCGATTTGACAGGAGCCATGGCGACAGTCTGCCCGCTTGCTGGCACGGATACCAGCACCGCGATCGTCAGGCCGATGCGATTCCACTTGCCTAAGCTGACCCAAATCCGTTTCATATGGCAATCCTTCTCGCCGAACCCCAGATAGCAACCGCGCGTTACAGCATCCCTTCAGGAGGGGCACCCATGCACTTCACCATCAACGGCAACCGACACGAGGCTGAGCCGGATATTCGCACCTCGCTGCTCGATGTGCTGCGCGATCATGCCGGACTGCCCGGCACCAAAAAGGGCTGTGATCATGGTCAATGCGGTGCCTGTACGGTGCTGGTCAACGGCAGGCGGATCAACAGCTGCCTGACGCTGGCTGTAATGCATCAGGATGATGAGATTGTGACGATCGAAGGGCTCGCTTCTGGCGATGCGCTCCACCCGATGCAGGCCGCCTTTATCACGCATGACGGCTTTCAATGCGGCTTCTGCACGCCGGGCCAGATCTGCTCGGCGGTCGCGATGCTTGACGAGGTCAAGGCCGGCTGGGCAAGCCATGTCAGCGGATCGCTCGACGATATCACGCTCAATGACGATGAGATTTCGGAGCGGATGAGCGGCAATCTCTGCCGGTGCTCGGCCTATCCCAATATCGTCGATGCGATCCGCGAGGTAGCCGGGGCATGAAGCATTTTGACTATGTGAAGGCGGACAACCCCGAAGCCGCCGTCGCCGCTGGGGGTGCGGGCACGCATTTCATCGCAGGCGGCACCAACCTGCTCGATCTGATGAAATTGCAGATCGAAACCCCAGGCAAGCTCGTCGATATCTCTCGCCTCGATCTCGCGACGATCACCGAAACGGCGGAAGGCGGCCTGTCGATCGGGGCGCTCGTCACCAATAGTGATCTCGCGCAGGACGCACGGATTCGGGCGCGCTACCCGGTGCTCGCCCGCGCGCTGCTCGCCGGTGCCTCGCCGCAACTGCGCAACAAGGCGACGACGGGCGGCAATCTGCTCCAGCGTACCCGCTGCTATTATTTCTATGACATGGCTCGCGCCTGCAACAAGCGTGAACCCGGCATCGGCTGCGCCGCGCAAGGGGGCTTTAACCGGATCATGGCGGTGCTCGGCACCAGCGAGGACTGTATCGCCACGCACCCAAGCGACATGGCAGTGGCCATGCGCGCGCTGGATGCGGTGGTGGTGACGCTGCAACCCGGCGGCGACCGGCGACGGATTGCGCTGGGCGACTTCTACCAGCTGCCTGGCGACACGCCGCAGATCGAAAACGCCCTCCAGCCCGGCGAACTGATCACCCATGTCGAGCTGCCCCCCGCGCCGCAGGGCAAGCAAGTCTATCGCAAGGTTCGCGACCGGGCGTCCTACGCCTTTGCGCTGCTGTCGGTCGCTGCGATCGTCGCGGTTAAGGACGGCAAGATCGCCAGCGCCGCGCTGGCATTTGGCGGAATCGGCACGGTGCCATGGCGTGACCCGGCGGTTGAGGCCGCGTTGATCGGGCAGGTGCCCTCGACCGCCGTGTTCGACGCTGCTGCGGATGCCTTGCTGGCCGACGCCCGCGGGCAGGGGACCAATGACTTCAAGATACCGCTTGCAAGGCGCGTGCTGATCGCCACCCTGAGAGAACTGACCGGAGAGGCGGCATGACCGACCATAAGATGGATGCCGATTATGGCGCGTCGGCGCTAGATCGTGGCGTGCAGGGGCTGCTCGGCAAGGGTGTCGACCGGACCGACGGGTTCGCCAAGGTAACTGGCGCGGCGCGCTATGCCGCTGATCAGCGCCCCAAGGGCAAGCTGGCCTATGGCTATGCCGTCACCGCGACAATCGCGGTCGGCACGGTCAAATCGGTCGATATCATCGAGGCGGCGTTGATGCCCGGCGTGATCACTATCATCACCGACGACCCCCGCCTGCCCAGCGAATCCCCCAATATTGGCGCAGACATGGCCCCGCGCTTCGACGGTGTTGTGGAAAGCTATGGCCAGATCGTCGCGCTCGTCGTCGCCGAAAGCTTTGAGCAGGCCCGCGCCGCCGCGATGGCGGTGACGGTCGATTACGCCCCGCAAAAGGGCAAGTTCGATACGATGGCCAATATCGACAGCGCCAAGCCGCCGCACGAAGGATCCATGCTGCCCGATGCGATCAAGGGCGATGTCGACGCGGCGATGGCGGCTGCAGACGTTACCGTCGATGTCACCTATTCAACGCCCTATCAGGTCCATGCCGCGATGGAGCCACACGCCGCCGTCGCCGAATGGGATGGCGATGATCTGACGCTCTATGGCTCGATCCAGATTTTCCGCGCCGCGCGGCCCTTGCTTGCCAAGTCACTGGGCATCGATATCGCCCGTATCCGGATGCTCTCACCCTATATCGGCGGCGGGTTCGGCGGAAAGATTGGCGGCCCGGAGATGGTGCTCGCCTCGATCGCCGCGCAAGCCGTTGGTCGCCCGGTGCGGGTGGCGATGACGCGCCAGCAGCTGTTCCATTCGATTTTCGGTCGGTCGGATACGCACCAGCGCATCCGCCTCGCCGCGACGGCAGACGGCAAGTTGACGGGGATGGCGCAGGACAGCGTCGTTAGCCAAAAAGTCGGCGTGAGCTTCTTCGAGCCCGTCGCGCTTGGTGCATTGTCACTTTATGCGTCTCCGGCGCGGCAGTTCACGACGAAGATCGTCAAATTGAACGTCACCCGCGCTGGCGCCGTGCGTGCGCCGGGCGAAGCGGTCGGCATGATGGCGCTCGAAACAGCGATGGATGAGATGGCCGAGCAATTGGGGCTCGACCCGATCGCGTTTCGCAAATTGAACGAGCCCGATGTCGATCCGATGCGTGGCGTGCCCTTCTCCACGCGCCGTCTCAATGATTGCCTTGATGAGGGCGCAAAGCGCTTTGGCTGGGATAAGCGCGTCGCGACACCGGGGTCGGTGCGTGAGGGCGAATGGCTGATTGGCATGGGCATGGCGACTGCCGCCCGCGTCAATTTCCTCGCCAACAGCGACGCGCGGGTTCGCCTGACGCCAGATGGCGTGGCCGAAATCGAAACCGACATGACCGATATCGGCACCGGCACCTATACGATCCTGGCGCAGATTGCGGGCGAGATGCTTGGGCTGCCGATTGACAAGGTGACGGTGAAGCTGGGCGATTCGAATTACCCCGTTGCCGCTGGATCGGGGGGCTCCTTTGGCGCGGCATCCAGCGGATCGTCGGTCCAGCTGGCCTGCGACGATATCGTCGCCGAACTCGCGCGCCGGATGGATGCGAAGCCCGAAGACATGACGCTGAAGGACGGCCACGCCATCGCCGGCAACAAGCGCGTGCCGATCAGCGCGCTGATCGGTGATGCGCCGATCGAGGCGATGGGCAGCCTGCGCCCCGGCACCAATAGCCGCACCTTCAGCCAGGCGACGCACGGCGCGCAATTTGCTGAGGTCGCGGTCAATGCGGTGACCGGTGAAGTCCGCGTTCGGCGGATGCTCGGCGTGTTCGATTGCGGGCGTATCCTGAATGCCAAGACCGCGCGCAGCCAGGCGCTGGGCGGGATGATCTGGGGGATTGGCTATGCGCTGCATGAAGATGCGGTGCTTGATCAGCGCAGCGGATCGTACGTCAACCGCGATCTCGGCGAATATCACATCCCGGTGAACGCCGATGTCCCGCAGATTGAGGCTTATTTTGTCGAGGAGATCGACAACCACGCCAGCCCGGTCGGGGCGAAGGGGATCGGCGAGCTGGGCATTTCGGGCGCGGGTGCAGCGGTCACCAACGCGATCTACAACGCGACCGGGGTGCGCGTCCGCGACTGGCCGATGACGCTCGACCAGATTTTGCCGGGGTTGCCGGCGGTTTGATTCGCAAAACCCTCTCCACTCTGGGGAGAGGGTAGGGAGAGGGGCTGCCACAGGCGGTATCGCTTGTGGCAGCCCCTCTCCGACCGCCCGATGGGCGGCCACCTCTCCCCGGAGGGGAAAGGGTAGGAATAGAAGAAGGTTTTTATGGCCGATAACGATTCCGTCCTTACCGCCGCCGCCGCCTGGAAAGGCGCACCGATGGCGATTGCCACCGTCGTCTCGACCTGGGGCTCTGCCCCGCGTCCGCGCGGCAGCCATATGCTCGTCCACCAGGATGGCCGGTTCGAAGGATCGGTGTCGGGCGGGTGCGTTGAAAGCGATATCATGGCCGCCGCCGCCGAAGTCATCGCTGGGTCGCCATTCCAGCTGAAACGGTACGGCGTGGCGGATGCTGCCGCCTGGGAAGTCGGCCTGCCCTGCGGCGGCGAGATCGAGGTGCTGGTCCAGCCGGTGTCAGCGGAAGGGTTCGACCCCGAATTGTTCGATCGGATCACCGAAGCACGCGAGGCAGGGAGTGCGCTGAGCGTCACGACTGATCTGTCTTCAGGCCAAAGTTCGCTGCGCACGATCGAGGGTGCCGCCTTCATTAATCGATACGAGCCCCCCCGTCGGTTGCTGATCATCGGCGCGGTCCAGATTGCGCAGGCGCTGGCGGGACTCGCCCGTGAACTTGGCATCCAAACGATCGTTATCGATCCCCGCGCTCGCTTCCTTACCGAAGCGCGTTTTCCCGGCGTGACGCTTGATGATCGCTGGCCGGATGAAGCGGTTGCGGCCTATGCGCCCGGTCCCGTGACGGCGGTGGTGACCCTCAGCCACGATACCAAGATTGACGATCCCGCGCTGATCGCGGCGCTGGCGGCCCCCACAGGCTATGTCGGCGCGCTTGGTTCGCGTCGCAGCCATGCCGCGCGGCGCGAACGACTGGCAGCCGCTGGCGTTAGCGAGGCTGATCTCGACCGGATCGATGCCCCCGTCGGCCTGGATATCGGCGCCATCGGTCCGGCTGAGATCGCGCTGTCGGTCGCCGCCGCGATGGTCGCTGCTTTCCACGCCACCGCGCGATGATCGCCGCCGAGCGGACCTTGCTGGTGCTGCTCGCCGCCGGGCAATCGCGGCGCTTTGGCCATGCTGACAAGCTGGCGGTTGATTTCCTTGGCCAGCCGCTCGCGTTGCACGTCGTCACAGCACTCGCCGGGGTACCGTTTCTGCAACGGGTGGCGATTGTCTCGGGCACCCGGATTGATTTTGCCAGCCATGGCTATGGCGAGATCGTTAATCCGGCGCCGGAGACGGGATTGTCGGTCTCGGTAAGGCTCGGCATTGCTGCGGCACAGGCGCTCGGGGCATCGGCGGTGCTGATCGCGCTCGCGGATATGCCGCGCGTGACGGCGGCGCATTTCCGCCGCCTGCTCGATGCCGCCGACAGCGCCGATGCCGTCATCGCGTCAAGCGATGGTCGCCACCCAAGCCCGCCCGCGCTGTTCGCTGCCGGCTGTTTTGATGCCTTGTTGCGCGCTGAGGGCGACGAAGGCGGTCGCGCGCTGATCCGCGCTGGCCAGCATGTCGTCGCCAGCCCCGAAGAGCTGATCGATATCGATACGCCCGAAGATCTGGAGCATCTGCGCGCGCTGGTGTGATCCTCACCAGCTGCCGAAATTGGGGGTATCGGGCATCGGCGGGCCCTGGCGCGATACGCGATCCTGACCATAGCGCCGCCTTTTGCGCAACATCAGTGTGGGCCAATCGCCCATCGTTATCCGGCCGACCGGCACCAACCCCTGCCGCCGATACGCCGCCACAACATTGGCGGCCTGACTGGTCAGCAGCCCGGCCAGCACCAATATGCCGCCTGGGGCGACCGCCATGCCAATGCTGGGGGCGAGTGCGATTAATGGACCGGCCAGGATATTGGCAATCACCAGATCATAGGGCGCGCGCGCGATCAGCAGGGGGTGCTGCAACCCCGGTGCGGTGGCGAGGGCGATTTGCCCGCGATGTTTGCCAAGGGCGACGCCGTTGATCGCTGCATTTTCCGCCGTCACCGCAATCGATGCCGGATCAATGTCGGACGCCGTTGCATAGGCATTGGGCCAAAGATGCATCGCGGCAAAGCCAAGCAAGCCGGTCCCAGTGCCGATATCAATCAGGTTGCGCACCTGCACGCCGCTGCGCCTCAATTCGTCCAGCATCGTGAGACAGCCGCTGGTCGTGTCGTGATGACCGGTGCCAAAGGCGCGGCTCGCTTCGATCTGGAAGGCGCGCATGCCGGGCGGCGTCTTCGTCGCATTGGACGCCGTGTGGACGAAAAAGCGGCCCGCCGTCACCGGTGCCAGCCCGGCCTGGCTCATTGTCACCCAATCGGCATCGACAATCCGTTCGGGTCGCGCCTTGTGCTGCACCGCGCTGGGCACAAGCGCGCGGATCGTCTTGAGCGTGGCGGCGCTCGGCTTGCCCTCAAAATAGGCTTCAAGCTGCCAATCACTGGCATCGTCGGGTGTTAGCTCGCAGGTCATCAGCACCGGGGGCGGATCCAGGCCCAGATCGTCGCTCGCATCGATCGCCTCAGCCTCGGCACGGGTGCAGGGCAGAGTAACCTTCCAGCTATCGGACATAGCTGGCGCCGTTGACGTCGATCACGCTGCCGGTCATCGACGGCGGCGCATCAATCGCCAGAAAACGGGCAGCGGTGGCCACTTCATCGGGCATGGCGACTCGGCCAAGCGGAATGTCGGCGAGCAATTTGTCGCCCCCTCTGCTTGCCAGATAGTCCTCGGCCATGCCGGTCATCGTAAAGCCGGGGCAGATTGCGAATGCCAAAATGCCGTCGCGCGCATAGCCCCGCGCGATCGTTTTGGTCATTGCCACCATCCCGGCTTTGGAGGCGGCATAATGCCAGTGCGCCGGGCTGTCGCCGCGATAGGCGGCGCGGCTGGCGATATTGACGATCCGCCCGCCTGATCCGCGCTGCTGCCAGTGGCGCACCGCCAAGCGGCAGAGTTCGGCCGAGGCGGTCAGGTTGACGCGCATCGTCCGTTCCCAATTGGCGACCCAGGCGGCATCATCCTGATCGATCGGGTTATCGTCGAAAATCCCGGCATTGTTGATCAGCACGTCGATCGTGCCGCCCAACTGATCAAGCGCTGCTTGCCACAGCGCCGCCGGGGCACCGGGACTGCTGAAATCGGCAGCGATTCCGCTCGTCGTGCCGTGGCCGATCAGCGTGACTTCAGGCAAATCGAGCGCGCTTGCAATCGCCGCACCGATGCCGCGTGACGAGCCTGTCAGGAGAATATTTTTCATTCAAACAGTTTAGCGGTTCCCCGCCGGTTCGTCACCCCGGCGTGCGTTTCGAGTGTGCCGGCGCAACCGAATTGGCGGTGCCGTTAAGCCGCAACGCTGGCCGAAAACGTATCGGCGGCGCCCTTCAACCCGCCGAGCCGATCATCGACTTCACCAAAGGCGCGTTCGAGCGAATCGAAATCGCTGGCGACGGCCTCGGTGTCCGCGCGGATTGTGGCGATGGTATGCGACATTGAATCGGCGGTAAGCGCGGTTTCGTCGACGCTGGCGGTAATTGCGGTCACCGTCTGCGCCTGGGTTTCCATCGCGCGGCGAATCTTGTCGGCAGACGCTTGCACCTCGGCGACGGTCGATCGGATCGAACTGGTCGTCTCGACGCTTGATCGCGTGGCGGCCTGAATCGCGGCGATTTTGCTGGCGATATCATCGGTCGCGCGCGCGGTCTGGTTGGCCAGGCTTTTCACTTCCTGCGCCACCACTGCAAAGCCGCGCCCGGCATCGCCAGCGCGTGCGGCTTCAATCGTCGCGTTGAGCGCCAGCAAATTGGTCTGCCCGGCAATGTCGCGGATCAACCCCAGGATCGATTCGATCGATTTGGCGTGGTCGCTCAGCGCCTCCGACATGCCGACCGCGGCCCCTGCCTGGCCGCTCGCACGGGTGGCGATATCGGCCGCCGCTTCGACTTCTTGGCGGACATCTTCAATCGCGTGGATCAGCCCGGCCGCCGTTTGTGCTGCCTCGCGCATCGCGAGCGCCGATTCTTCCGCAGCATTGGCGACTTCAGAGGTTTTGCCCAGGATGCCACGCGCCGAACGTGATGCTTTTTGCGCTTGCACGCGAATCCGGTTGCCCAGCGCCGCCGTGCCTTCGATCGACGTGGCAATGCTCTCGCGAAACTGCGCTGATCGGCTGCCGCGCTCCTCACGGGCGAGCTGGGCATCGCGCATGCCAAGATAGGTGGTCATCACATCGGCCTCGACCAGCGCGAGCCGCTGGACGATATCGGCAAGGTGCTGAATGCGCTGCGTATCGCCGCCCAGCTTGGCAGCAATGATCGCCAGCGTCCGGCTATGCGCCAGGCTGAGCGAGGACAGCAGCGCCGGCAGCGGAATCTTGCCTTCATGGGTTTCGCTGGCATGGTTGAAGGCCTTGCGCATCCATTTGTCGCCAAAGGGATCGGCATATTTCAACCGCGTATATTGCGCGCTCTTCTGGACGCGCAGCGCCACAATATCATCGCTCAGCAGGCTGCGGATATGGGCCGTGACGTCGAGCGACAGATAATGCTGCCAAAACGCCCCGGCGATATCTTCTTCCGATCCGGCGACCAGGCGCGAGATTTCTGCCGCGCCCGCGCCAATCGCCCCATCCCAGTCATAATCGCCAACACATTGCGCGGCCGATCGTGCAGTACCGCTCCACCCCCCTAACGCCGTCCGGTGCAGGTCTGCCATGCCGAAATAATCCTCTTCTTTACGCCGCCACTTTCGAAATGAAGTCGCTAGCAGTCGTCTTCAGGGTGCCGAGCTGGACGTCAAAGGCATCAAAGCCCAGACCGACCCGGTCGATATCGCTGGCGACAGTTTCGGTATCCGCACGGATCGCTGCGATCGTGTGCGACATTGAATCGGCGGCCAGGGCGGTTTCATCGACGCTGGCAGTGATCGCCGTTACGGTCTGCGCCTGCATTTCCATGGCGCGGCGGATTTTTTCGGCCGATGCCTGTACTTCGGCAACGGTCGATCGAATTGACGCATTGGTTTCAACAGTGGAGCGTGTCGCCGACTGAATTGCGGCGATTTTGCCGGCAATGTCATCGGTTGCGCGCGCGGTCTGATTGGCGAGGCTTTTCACTTCCTGCGCGACGACAGCAAAGCCGCGCCCGGCATCGCCCGCCCGTGCTGCCTCGATGGTAGCATTCAGCGCCAGCAAATTGGTCTGCCCGGCAATGTCGCGGATCAGTCCAAGGATCGATTCGATCGATTTGGCGTGGTCACTCAGCGTTTCGGACATGCCCACGGCTGCCCCCGCCTGACCGCTGGCGCGGGTGGCGATGTCGGCGGCGGCTTCAACCTCGCTCCGCGCATCTTCGATGGCGCGGATCAGCCCGGCGGCGGTTTGTGCCGCTTCGCGCATCGCGACCGCCGATTGTTCGGCAGCGGCGGCAACCTCGGATGTCTTGCCCAGCATACCGCGGGTTGAACTGGAGGTACGGCTCGCCTGGGCGCGCAGTGCACCGCCTTCATGGCTGACGCTTTCGACCATTTTGGCAATGCCATCGCGAAATTCGCCGGCCAGTCGGTCGCGGGCCACGCCAGCGCTGTGGTCGCGATAGGCGTTATAAATCGCCACGGTGATCTCGCCTTCCAGCGCGGACAGCCGCATCAGCGTATCGATCAAGGCCGGCAATTTGGGGTCGGCGCGGTCGATCCGGCGCATCAAAATGTCGAGCGCGGCGCGGTCGCTGGCATTGATCATCGATAACAGAGCCATCGGCGTCACCCCGCCGACATAGGCAGAGGCCACCGATCGCTCGATCGATTCGACCCAGTCTCGTCCGCTGGTATTCAGGAAACGGTTGCGCAGAAAAGTAACGCCAAGATCGATCATTTTGGCGGTTTCATGGGGGGCCCAGGTGCGTTCATCGGCAAAGCAGCGCAGCCACTGCTGCCAATACGCTTCGGAAACGACGGTGATCTCTGCTTCCAGCGATGCCCAGACGTCCCTGCTGGCGGCGGCCAGCGATCCGTCGAAATCAAACACCCGCAATCGCGCAGACAAATCGATTGCAGCGGCAACGGTGCCAATCGCGGGCAAAGCATGGCTATTCAAGGAAATACCTCCATGTTGACGCGCCAGGGAACGCGGCGAGTCACAAACTCAAAGCCGGGACTATCCCGATTTGGTTAAGGGCTGGTTAGGAAGCGGGCTTGGCTGGCCGTTTTTCGGCAATCGCCGCATTGATAATGCAGATGATTTCAAACCAGCCCTTGTGCCGGGTTGCATCGCCACGGCTCACGGCTAATACGGCGGCACAGCAAGCAAGGATTCCGTCTTGGCCACCCAACCATCCGTCGCTCCCCCTTCTGCGACACGCCCGCGCTCGCCGCACCTCACCATCTGGAAATGGGGGCCGCATATGCTGGTCTCCATCCTGCACCGGGCGACCGGGGATGGGATGGCAACAATAGGTACCGTGTTGTTCGTCTGGTGGCTGGCCGCCCTTGCCGGTGGCGAGGCGGCTTATGCGCAGTTTCTGGACATTTTTACCGTCCAATCGGGCGCGCTCAACGGGATCGGCTATGTGTTCGGCATTGGCCTCACCTTTGCTTTTTTCCAGCATATGGCCAGCGGCATTCGCCACTTGCTGCTTGATACCGGTGCCGGGTTTGAATTGAAGACCAACAAGCTCTGGGCACAATCGACGATGATCGTATCGGTGGTGCTAACGGTCGCTTATTGGGCCTATTTGCTGGCGGGGAAATAATCATGGGTAGCGGAACCGAACTCGGCCGCGTGCGCGGCCTAGGCTCGTCGAACGAAGGCGCGCATCATTGGTGGCATCAGCGGCTGACCGCCGGTGGCAATCTGGTGTTGATGCTGTGGTTCTTCGCCTCAATGGCGCTGCTCCCCCAGCATGATTATGCAACGCTGAAGCTTTGGCTATCCAGCCCGCTCGCCGCCATTCCGATGATCCTGCTGGTCGCCAGCACTTTCTATCATTTCCGTATGGGGTTGCAGGTGCTGATTGAGGATTATCAGCACGGCGCGATGCGCGTTGCGCTGATGGTGCTGCTGACCTTCTTCACGCTTGGTGCTGCAACCATTGCCATCTTCTCGATCCTGAAAATCGCTTTCGTCGCCGGAGCACCGCTCGCATGACCGCTGCCTACAAGATCATCGATCACACCTATGACGCGGTTGTTGTTGGCGCGGGCGGCTCGGGCCTGCGCGCGACGATGGGCATCGCCGAAAGCGGCCTGAAAACGGCGTGCATCACCAAGGTGTTCCCGACCCGCAGCCACACGGTGGCGGCGCAGGGGGGAATCGCTGCGTCGCTCGGCAATATGGGCCCGGACCACTGGACCTGGCACATGTATGATACCGTCAAGGGCTCCGACTGGCTCGGTGATCAGGACGCGATCGAATATCTCTGCCGCGAGGCGCCTGCCGCCGTCTACGAGCTGGAACATGCCGGCGTGCCGTTCAGCCGCACTGAAGAGGGCAAGATCTATCAGCGCCCGTTCGGCGGCATGATGCAGAATATGGGCGAGGGGCCACCCGCGCAGCGCACGTGCGCTGCCGCTGACCGCACCGGCCATGCGATGCTCCACGCGCTCTACCAGCAGAGCCTGAAATATGACGCTGACTTCTTTATCGAATATTTCGCGCTCGACCTGATCATGGAGAACGGCGTGTGCCGGGGCGTGATCGCCTTGTGCATGGATGACGGATCGATCCACCGTTTCCGCAGCCACCAGACCGTTCTGGCGACGGGCGGCTATGGCCGCTGCTATTTCTCGGCGACGTCGGCACATACCTGCACCGGCGACGGCGGCGGCATGGTGCTGCGCGCGGGGCTGCCGCTGCAGGACATGGAGTTCGTCCAGTTCCACCCGACGGGGATTTACGGCGCTGGCGTGCTGATCACCGAAGGCGCGCGCGGCGAGGGCGGATACCTCACCAATAGCGAAGGCGAGCGCTTCATGGAGCGCTATGCCCCGAGCGCCAAAGATCTTGCCTCGCGCGACGTGGTTTCACGATCGATGGCGATGGAAATCCGCGAGGGGCGCGGCGTCGGCAAGGAGAAGGACCATATCTATCTCCATCTCGACCATATCGACCCCAAGGTGCTGGCTGAGCGGCTCCCCGGTATCACCGAGACGGGCAAGATCTTCGCGGGCGTCGATCTGACGCGCCAGCCTTTGCCGGTGGCACCGACGGTGCATTACAACATGGGCGGCATCCCCTGTAACTTCCACGGCGAGGTCGTGAACCTGAAGGACGGCAACCCCGACAGCGTCGTCCCCGGCCTGTTCGCGGTGGGCGAGGCGGCGTGCGTTTCGGTCCACGGCGCCAACCGTTTGGGCTCCAACTCGCTGATCGATCTGGTGGTGTTCGGCCGTGCGACCGGCAAGCGCATTGCGGAGATCACTCGCCCACAAGGCGCACACAATCCGCTGCCCAAGGGCTCGGAAGAATTGTCGCTCGGCCGGCTCGATCATTTCCGCAATGCCAAGGGCAGCAAGCCAACCGCCCAAATCCGCGGCGAGATGCAGCGCACGATGCAGAAGAACTGCGCCGTTTTCCGCGACAACGCGCTGCTGGCTGAGGGCAAGCAAAAGATGGGCGAGATCTACGCATCGATGGCCGATGTCGGCATCGTCGATCGCTCGCTGATCTGGAACACCGATCTGGTCGAAACGCTCGAACTCGATAATCTGCTCGCCCAGGCGGTGGTAACGGTGAACTCCGCCGCCAACCGCCAGGAATCACGCGGCGCGCATGTCAACGAAGACTTCCCCAACCGCGACGACGCCAACTGGATGAAGCACACCATCGCGACGTTCGATGGCTGGGGCGGCAAGGGCGGCGCGGTCGCGATCGATTATCGCCCGGTGCACGATTACACGCTCACCGATGACATCGAGTATATCAAGCCGAAGAAGCGGGTGTATTGACGCCCGTTCAATAATTTGATCGCTAGTTAAACGCCAGGGTCCACTTGACGGGCGGCCCTGCCTTGTTCGATGATGATGTCGGGGAGGGTTTGCGTGATGATGATTCTAGTTGCAGCGACTTTACTTGCGGCGGGATCACTTGCTGCCGCGCGAGGCGATTCGCGAAACACACCGTCGTCAGGCCCAATTATAATTAATCCCAAGCCCAATACGCCTTCGCCGATTGGACCACGATTTCGGCCAACACGCGGAGAATTCAGCAATCCTGAAAATTTCCGCTTGGCACTCGAAGCCTACAGGGAGAGACTTGAGGCTTGGCAGCTATCGGCTGACGAAAATGTGACGATTAAGTATAAAGAGGAGCTGAAAGGATACCGCTCGGGAATAGAGGTTTATCGTCGCGCGATCGAACAGTCGAAGGGCCAGTAAAATAGATGCAGTTGCTAAACGAAACCGCAGCATTTGATGCGCAAGTTGCAAACTATTGGTTAAGCTTCAAATACGGTATCCTGGTTCTCGGGCTGCCAACATTGGCTTGTACGATAGTCATTGTCGGGTCGATCGCGTTCGCTTTAGCATTTATACGTCCGCGTGTCGGCTTGGCGCAAAGTGTTCCTTTCGTGACTGCTTTTGCCATGATCGGAAGTGTGGCCGGCGTCATTGCAGGTGCGTCGATGGAGGCAATCGTCGGCGGTATCTTGACGGCAATATTGGGTATCGTGTCGTCGCTGCTGACGTGGTTGTTCGGCAAGGAAACCTTACGCATTTGGCGGCCGGTCATTCCATGGGCGTTGATCGCCCTGCTCATGTCGACGTTGACAGGGCTGATTGTTGGAGGTGCCCGTCGCGCCCAGATCATCGCCAGCGACATTGCCCAAGAGCAGGCCAAGTTCGAGAATCAAAACATCTACGGCCCGGTGGAGCTCGAACGCCGCCGGGCGATCATGAAAAAATGCATCGAAGAACGCGACGCGCGGCAAGCTGCCGCAGATTGCTAGGGGCGGGAATACTCGTTGACATTGCGGGTGTGAAACACTGAAATGCCGCGTCACGATTAGGGGCAGGGCTTGCGAACACTGTCAACGATACGGTTGATCTTGACGGTGTTGCTTGCCGCGCTTGCGGGTGCCTCCACCGCGCAGCGCCCCACCTATCGCGCCCCGCAGCATACCCGCGCGCCACTGCCGGTTGGCGCGACGCCTGAAGACTTTGTCGCCTTTGCCAATGGCGGCATGCAGATTGAGCGGGATCGTGCGCCTGATGACGAGCTGGCTGAGCATCGTCGCCTGGTCAGCGCGCTCGATGGCTTGTTGCCCCAGCGCAAGGGCATGGTTGATGCCTATGTGGTGTCGATCGCGCTTGATAGCGATCCGGTGTTCGGGCGCGAAGCGCGTGAGGCGGCGAAGGTGCTCGCGCGGCGCTATGACGCGGCTGGCCGCACGATTGTGCTGGCGGGCAGCGACGGCACCGGTCCCAGCGATTTGCCGCGCGGGTCGCCCGGCCATCTTGCGCTGGCCCTCGCCCGCATCGCCGAACTCATCGACAAGAGCGAGGATGGGTTGGTGCTCTACACCACCAGCCACGGCGCGCCGATTGGGATCATCTATAACGATGCCGATCAGGGCTATGGCGCTATCTCGCCCAATCGGCTGGCGGCGGTGCTCGGCGCGCTTGGGGTTGATCGGCGGCTCGTCATTGTCAGCGCCTGTTATTCGGGCAGCTTTGTCCCCGCCCTGGCCAATGCCGATACCGCGATCCTTACCGCCTCCGCCGGCGATCGAACGTCATTCGGCTGCCAGTCCGATAATGACTGGACCTTCTATGGCGACGCGCTGATCAACCATGCGCTGCGCAAAGCCCAGCCGTTAGCCGCCGCCAGTGCGGAGGCTGTGGCGCTGGTCGGCCAGTGGGAGCAGCAGGGGCGGCTCAAACCATCGCTGCCGCAAGTGCTGATTGGCGACCGGGCGACCGCGTGGCTGGCACAGCTAGACCGGCGGACCCCTGCGGCGACGACGGCATCGGTCGGCCGTCCGGCGACGGTGCTGCTCGACCAGCGCTAGAGTCTGATGACTTTGGATTGGACCAACCCAAACCCCGTTCGCCCTGAGCGAAGTCGAAGGGCATGCGAAGCGCGTGGGCTTAGACTTCCCCCGGACCTGATCCGGGGCCGAACGGGTATGAGGTTGAAGCGACCTAACGTCATCACGCTCTAACGCCAGCGCAGATTGGCCCGGCTCAGATCGGCCACTGATTTAGCGCCCATCAACTTCATATCGCGGACAATCTCTGCCTGAAGATTGCCGAGCGTCCGTTCCACCCCGGCCTGGCCCGCCGCCGCCAGCGCATAAAGATAGAGCCGCCCGCCCGAACACGCCTTGGCGCCAACGCTCAGCGCCTTCAGGACGTGGCTGCCGCGCGTAATGCCGCCGTCGCAAATTACATCGATCTTGTCGCCCACCGCATCGACGATCTCCGCCAGTTGATCGAAGGGTGCGCGCGATCCGTCCAATTGCCGCCCGCCATGGTTGGAGACCATGATCGCCGTCGCGCCGATATCGACCGCGCGCTGCGCATCGCCCACCGACATGATCCCCTTCAGGCAGAATTCCCCACCCCAATCGGCGCGGATCGCTTCGGCGGTCTTCCAGTCAAGCGACTGATCGAGCATCTTGGTGAAATACTCGCCGACCGACATCGATTTGCGCGACCCCTCGTCGAGATGATCTTTCAGGTTGGAAAGTTCGAATGGCTCACGCAGCAGATAATCCAGCGTCCAGCGCGGGTGCATCGCAAAGCTGAGCGCTGACGACGGCGTGATGCGCGGCGGTGAGGTGAAGCCCGTCCGCAGGCACCGCTCACGGTTGCCGCCGACGATCGTATCAACGGTGAGCGCGATCGCATCGAACTTCGCCGCCTTGCACGCGGCGATCATCGCCGCGTTCAGCCCCTTGTCTTTGTGGACATAGAGCTGGAATAATTTGGGTGAGGCAAACGTCCGCCCAATCTCTTCAATGCTCACTGTGGCGAGCGAGGAGATTCCGAACCAGGTATCGAATTTCTCCGCCGCTGCCGCCACCGCCCGCTCGCCGCGCCAGTGGAACAGCCGTTGCAGCGCGGTGGGGGACAGGAACAGCGGCATCGCGATGCGCTTGCCCATCACGGTCACCCTGGTGTCGATGTCCTGCACGCCGGCGAGCACATTGGGTACCAGGTCGCAATCGTCGAAAGCGGCGGTATTGCGCCGTCGCGTTACCTCGTCGTCCGCCGCGCCGTCGATGTAATGAAACACCGGCCCCGGCAGCCGCGCTTTGGCCAGCCGCCGGAAATCATCCACATTATGGCACTGGTCGAGCCGCATTGCCGCTGGCTAGGCGGCTCGACCAGCAAGGGCAAGGCTTCAGATCGTGAAGCCGCCATCGACGTCGATTGCGGCACCGGTGATATAGCTTGCCTCATCGCTGGCAAGGAAAGCGGCGAGCGCTGCCACTTCTTCGACCTTGCCATAACGGCCCAGCGCGACATGCGGTGTCAGGACCGACGCGAACGGCCCATCGGCGGGGTTCAGATCGGTATCGATCGGACCCGGCTGAATGACGTTGACCAATATGCCGCGCGGGCCAAGATCGCGTGCCCAACCGCGTGCAAGGCCAGCAACCGCCGCTTTGGTCGCGCCATAGACGGCACCACCGGCGACCGGCATCGAATGGGCGTTGATGCTGCCGATGATCAAGATACGCCCGCCATCGCTCAGCAAGGGCACCGCTGCCTTGGTGCCAGCGAACACCCCATCAACATTGATCGCAAAAGTCTTGTCGAAATTGTCCTGCGTGTCGGCGCTGATCGGCGCGAAATTGGCGATGCCAGCATTGTGGACCAGAATGTCGAGCCCGCCCAGCGCAGTTGCAGCCTCTTGCACCGCCGCTGCCGTCGCGGCCCCGTCAGCCGCATCGGCCTGGATCGCCAGCCCTTTTCGGCCGCTGGCGGTGATCGCGGCAACCGTCTGATTGGCCGCTGTCTGATTGCCTGCATAGGTGATGACGACATCGGCCCCGTCTTCGGCCAGCCGTTTTGCGATCGCCGCGCCAATGCCGCGCGATCCGCCCGTAACCAGTGCCTTTTTGCCGTCCAGTTTCTTGCTCATGATCTTCGTCCCTCCGCGCCGGGAACGATCGGGCTGACCGTCGGCGTCGCGAGGAGAGATGGGGCGGCGGGACGATGGATCAATCGGTGGCGGCTGAGGAAAACTTCGCGGCAATAAACATTCCCGATTGTTGCCCACAAATGTTTGCGACCCCGCGCGCCCTCATGTATCGGCTATCGGCGGGGGCCGGTGATGCCCCTCGCCAGCAATGGGACGCGTTACACAATGGCCGAATTTTTTCTTCCCGCGAACAGCAAGGTCAAGCCGCAGGGCAAGGTCCACAAGGCAGCGTCAGGCGCCACGCGGATCAAGAAATTCAAAATCTATCGCTATGATCCCGATAGCGGCCAGAACCCGCATTTCGATACGTTCGAGGTTGATCTCGACTCCTGCGGCCCAATGGTGCTCGACGCGCTGATCAAGATGAAGGCCGAGCAGGACAGCTCGCTTACCTTCCGCCGCTCGTGCCGTGAGGGGATTTGCGGGTCGTGTTCGATGAACATCGATGGCAGCAACACGCTCGCCTGCACCAAGGCGATTGAGGATGTGAAGGGCGATGTCCAGATCACGCCGCTCCCTGCGATGAGCGTGATCAAGGATCTCGTCCCCGATTTCACGCATTTCTACGCGCAATATGCCTCGATCAAGCCGTGGTTGCAGACCGTTACGCCGCCGCCTTCGGGTAAGGAACGGCTCCAGTCGCCGGCGGATCGCGCCAAGCTCGACGGGCTCTATGAGTGCATCCTGTGCGCCTGCTGCTCGACCAGCTGCCCGAGCTATTGGTGGAATGCCGACAAGTTCTTGGGGCCCGCCATCCTGCTCCAGGCCTATCGCTGGCTCGCCGACAGCCGCGACGAGATGACCGGTGAGCGGCTCGACGAGCTTGAGGATCCGTTCCGGCTCTATCGCTGCCACACCATCATGAATTGCGCCAATGTCTGCCCCAAGGGCCTGAACCCGGCCAAGGCGATTGCCGAGATCAAGAAGATGGAAGTCGAACGCGTGGTGTGACGCGCGGCGACTGGTGATCTGGGAGCCCGTTTGTTGGCGGGGCCCGTTCCCGCCGAACGCTTGCCCTTTTTTCGCCTTTAGTCGCCACTAG
This sequence comes from Sphingomonadales bacterium Ga0077557, assembly GCA_001464615.1. Taxonomy (GTDB): domain Bacteria; phylum Pseudomonadota; class Alphaproteobacteria; order Sphingomonadales; family Sphingomonadaceae; genus Sphingomonas. The sequence continues at coordinate 144,825 of LNFI01000028.1, forward strand.
CCGATGAGCATCGTTGACGCGGCGGATTGAGGGACTGGTTGTTGAGCGCTTCACCCCATTTCATCTATCATGAATCGCCCGATCACCCCGGCTGGATGACGTGGGAACTCAACGACCCGACACGCTTCAACAGCCTGTTCGGGCCGTTCCTGCTCAAGGTGGAAGGGCATATGGCGCGTGTCCGGATGCAGCCAGCGCATGTCCACACCAATTTGTCGGGCCGGATCCATGGCGGTGCGCTGCTCGGCTTTATCGATATTGCGCTGTTCGCCGCTTCGCGCGGGTTCGGACTGATCGAGGCGGGGACAGCGGTGACGCTTGATCTGTCGACTCAGTTTATCGGCGCAGGCTCTGCCGAATCGCCGCTTGAAGCGCAGGTCGAATTGCTCAAGGAAACCGGGCGATTACTGTTTCTGCGCGGGCTGATCGTTCAGGCGGATAGCGACGAACGGATCGCCGCCTTTGCGGGAACGATCCGCAAGCCCAGCCCGAAGCCCAGTCCGATACCAAGTGCCATCCCATGACCTTCGTGCTTGATCGCTATAATCAATTGTTGCGGGCGGGCGAATTACGGCCTGATCGCGAACAGCAGGCCGCCGTTTTGGCGCTGGCGGCACTCGCGACCGATCTGGAGGCGACCCCCAAGCGCGGCTCAGTGCTGTGGCGCGCGCTTGGTCGCCCGCCAGAGCCGCCCAAGGGCGTCTATCTGTGGGGCGGGGTCGGGCGCGGCAAATCGATGCTGATGGATTTGTTCTTCAGCTGCGTCGATATCCGCCGCAAGCGCCGCGTGCATTTTCACGAATTCATGCTCGAAGTGCATCAGCGGCTTGCCGAGGAGCGCAAGAAAGAGGCCGGCGATCCGATCGCCCCGGTTGCTGCCGCGATGGTCGGCGAGGCGCGGCTGATCGCGTTTGATGAGATGGTCGTCAACAACACCGCCGATGCCGCGATCCTTTCGCGACTCTTCACTGCGATGTGGGCGCGCGGGCTGACGGTGGTCGCCACCTCCAATCGTCCCCCGCATGATCTCTATAAGGATGGGCTTAATCGCGGGCTGTTCCTGCCCTTTATCGATCTGATCGGTGAAAAGATGACGGTTGTGCCGCTCAACGGGCCGGTCGATTATCGCCGCGATCGGCTCGGTCAGATGGATATGTGGCTGGTCCCCAACGGGCCGGCTGCAACCAAGGCGCTGTCCTCTGCCTTTTTCCGGCTCACTGATTATCCGCCCGAGGATCGCGCGCATGTCCCGACGGAGGATATCCCGGTGCAGGGCGCCCGCACGCTGCACGTGCCCAAAAGCCTCAAAGGCGTATCGGTATTTTCGTTCAAGCGACTCTGTGGCGAACCGCGCGGTGCGGCCGACTATCTGGCGATTGCGCGGCGTTTCCACACTGTCATCATCGTCGGCATTCCCCGGCTCGGGCCGGAAAACCGCAATGAAGCGGCACGGTTCGTCACCCTGGTCGATGCGCTTTACGAGAATAACGTCAAATTGATCGCCGCTGCGGATGCGTCACCTGATCAGCTTTATACAAAGGGCGATGGCGCATTTGAATTTGAACGCACCGCCTCGCGGCTCGAAGAGATGCAATCTGATCGCTATCTTGCAAAGGGGCATGGCGCGGTTTGAGATGATGTGGCACCGCAGTTGCGAAGCAATAGCAATAACGACAGTTTAGCGCAATTTCCTGTGTTGCGACGGGGCCCCAAACCGCCTAAGCCGCGATCGCTTTGCGGGGCCATCCTGTTCCCGCCCCATCGCCGGAGGATGAAGATGGCTCGCAAGAAAATCGCGTTGATCGGTGCAGGCAATATCGGTGGCACGCTCGCCCATCTCGCCGCTTTGAAGGGGCTGGGCGATGTCGTCCTGTTCGACGTTGTTGACGGCGTACCGCAGGGCAAGGCGCTCGATCTGTCGCAGTGCGGCCCAGTTGAGGGTTTCGACGCCACGATCACTGGCAGCAATGATTACAAGGATATCGCGGGCGCTGATGTCATCATCGTCACCGCGGGTGTCGCGCGCAAGCCAGGCATGAGCCGTGATGATCTGCTCGGCATCAACCTGAAGGTGATGAAGGCGGTCGGCGAAGGCATCGCCGCCAACGCGCCCGACGCGTTCGTGATCTGCATCACCAACCCGCTTGATGCGATGGTGTGGGCGCTGCGTGAATTCTCCGGCCTGCCACACAATAAAGTGGTCGGCATGGCTGGCGTGCTCGATTCGGCGCGCTTCAGCCATTTCCTGGCCGATGAGTTCAACGTCTCGGTCAAGGACGTCACCAGCTTCGTGCTCGGCGGCCATGGCGACACGATGGTGCCGGTGATTCAGTACTCGACCGTATCGGGCATTCCGATCCCCGATCTGATCGCCATGGGGCGCTCCACCAAGGAGCGTATCGATGCGATCGTCGCGCGCACTCGCTCGGGCGGCGGCGAGATCGTCGCGCTCTTGAAGACCGGCTCGGCCTATTATGCGCCAGCGACGAGCGGCATCGCGATGGCAGAGGCCTATCTTTACGATCAGAAGCGCGTGCTGCCCGCAGCGGCCCACCTGACCGGCCAGTACGGAGTCGACAATCTCTATGTCGGCGTGCCGGTGGTGATTGGTGCAGGCGGTGTCGAGCAGATCGTCGAGATTGCGCTGGATGACGAAGCCAAGGCGAACCTCACCGTCTCAGTCGATGCGGTCAAGGAACTGCTGGTGGCGTGCAAGGCGATTGATGGCAGCCTGAACTGATCGGTTGTCACTCCGGCGAATGCCGGAGTCTCATGCGAGACGCGATGCCAGCGGCTGATGGCATGACGGAATAGGGACGATAATCAATCATGATCATCCTCGTCGACAAGAACACCGTAGACATAACGTCGGTAATGACCGGCGAAATCGACAGCTTTCGGTCTGCGTGATTACAGGCCTGTCAGGAATATGATAACTAGATTGAATGGCTGAGCACGATCCCCCTTCTCCCGCACGCCGCAATTACCCGGCGTATGACGAGGATTTTGCTGCCTGGGTTCAGTCACAGGCGGCCTTGCTGCGCGCGCATCGTTTCGACGAACTGGACATCGCAAATTTGGTGGAAGAGGTTGAAAGCGTGGGCAGGAGTGAATTTCGCGCATTCGTTAGTGCTGTCGAACTCATTATCCTGCACATGATGAAATGGGATTATCAGCCCGAGCGGCAAGGCCGTAGCTGGCGCGTGACAATTGTGACGCAGCGGCGGATGGTAAGCCGGCTTCTCAAGGAAAATCCAAGCTTCAAGGCGCGCATCGCAGAGGCGATAGACGACGCATATTTCGTTGTCCCCGCGCTGGTGGAGCAGGCCACGACGATCCCCGCGCACCGTTTGCCCGAATCCTGCCCCTATAGCTGGGACGACATCATGACCCGGCTCCACGATCTCGATCCCGACCGGCCCTGGCCGAACTGACCCATCCAAAACGGAGCGCACCCGCCCCATGAGCATTCTCGTCGACAAACACACCAAGGTCATCACGCAAGGGATGACCGGCGAAACCGGCAGCTTCCACACCCAGGCGGCGCTGGCTTACGGCACGCAGATGGTCGGCGGGGTTACGCCGGGCAAGGGCGGGACCGAGCATATCGGGCTGCCGGTTTTCAACACGGTGCATGAGGCCGTTGCGAAGACCGGCGCGACGGCATCGGTCGTCTATGTGCCGCCCCCCTTTGCGGCGGATTCGATTCTGGAGGCGATCGATGCCCAGGTGCCGCTGATCGTGTGCATCACCGAAGGCATTCCGGTGCTCGACATGGTCAAGGTCAAGCGCTCACTCAGCGGCTCCAAGTCGCGGCTGATCGGCCCGAACTGCCCCGGCGTGCTGACGCCCGGCGAATGCAAGATCGGCATCATGCCCGGCAGCATCTTCAAGAAAGGCTCGGTCGGCGTCGTCTCGCGCTCGGGCACGCTCACCTATGAAGCCGTGTTCCAGACCTCGAACGCCGGGCTCGGTCAGACGACCGCGGTCGGCATTGGCGGCGATCCCGTCAACGGCACCAATTTCATCGATATGCTGGAATTGTTCCTGGCCGATGATGAAACGCATTCGATCATCATGATCGGCGAAATCGGCGGTTCGGCCGAAGAAGAAGCTGCCCAGTTTTTGAAAGACGAAGCGCGCAAAGGCCGCAAAAAGCCGATGGCCGGTTTTATCGCCGGTCGCACTGCCCCGCCGGGGCGTCGCATGGGTCACGCCGGGGCGATCGTGTCGGGTGGTCAGGGCGGTGCCGAAGACAAGATCGCTGCAATGGAAGCCGCCGGCATCCGGATGGCGGACAGCCCGAGCGAACTCGGCACCACTTTGCTCGCGGTGTTGAACGGGTGAGCTAAACCTTCTCCCCGGTGGGGAGAAGGATACGAAAGCTTGGCAACTCCTTGCTTAGCTGAGGTTGGATGAGGGGCGGCAGCGTGCGATTATCGAGCGCCTGTCACCTTCACCTAGTTACGACTAGGTCCCGCTGAAGGAGCGGAGCCAAGTCTGCGCACCCAGTTCGGGGTAAACAATCCCCGGATTGTTTAGGCCATGCCGGGGGCATGGCCTACCCCGAACTCCCTCAACGGAGAGGGAAGAGAAGGACGATCATAATGGGCTATGAAGGCCAGGATTTCGAAACGCTCGCAGGCTCGGTTAGCCCGGCCTTTATCGACACGCTGTATGCGCGCTACAAGGCGTCGCCCGACAGTGTCGAGCCGGGCTGGCGCGGCTTTTTCGAAGGGCTGGAGGGCAGCCATCCTGGCCCAAGCTGGCAGCAGGCGAATTGGCCCGCGACCACCACCGATGATCTCACTGCCGCACTTGATCCCAGCCAGATGGAGCCAGCGCCAAAGCCAGTGCGTGGCGCGCCCAAACCCGCAGCAGCACCGGCCGCGCCGACGACTGATGTGACATCGGCCGCTGCAGATTCGATCCGCGCGATGATGCTGATCCGCACCTACCGGGTGCGTGGGCATCTCGCTGCCAAGCTTGATCCGCTCGGCATCGCCAAGCAGGAATTGCCCGCTGATCTGACCCCGGAATATCATGGGTTCTCCGGGGGCGATCTCGACAAGCCGGTTTATCTGGGCGGCGCGCTTGGCCGGCAATGGGCCACGGTGCGTGAAATCGTTGCGACCCTGCAGAAGAATTACTGCGGGTCGGTCGGCCTTGAATATATGCACATCGCCGATGTCGAGGAACGCCGTTTCCTGCAGGATCGGATGGAAGGCCAGGACAAGGCGATTGAATTCTCGCCGATGGGCAAGAAGGCGATCCTCAACAAGGTGATCGAGGCCGAACAGTGGGAGAAATTCCTCGGCCGCAAATATGTCGGCACCAAGCGCTTCGGGCTCGATGGCGGCGAAAGCATGATCCCCGCGCTGGAAAGCGTGATCAAATATGGCGGGCAATTCGGCATCCGCGAAATCGTCTATGGCATGGCGCATCGCGGCCGGTTGAACGTGCTCGCCAATGTGATGGCCAAGGCCTACCGCGTGATCTTCCACGAATTTGGCGGTGGTTCGGACAATCCCGATGACGTGGCGGGGTCAGGCGATGTGAAATACCATCTCGGCACCAGCACCGACCGCGAATTTGACGGCGTCAATGTGCATATGTCGCTGGTCGCAAACCCCTCGCATCTCGAAGCGGCCGATCCGGTCGTGCTCGGCAAGACCCGCGCGATCCAGACGATCGCCGGGGACCTGGAAAATCACAGCGGCTCGCTGCCCGTGCTGATCCATGGCGACGCGGCCTTTGCGGGGCAGGGCATCGTCTGGGAGTGCCTCGGCTTTTCGGGGATTCGCGGATACAATACTGGTGGCTGCCTGCATTTCATCATCAACAACCAGATCGGCTTCACCACCAGCCCGCAATATGCGCGCTCCTCGCCCTATCCATCGGACGTGGCCAAGGGCGTTCAGGCACCGATCTTCCACGTCAATGGCGACGATCCTGAGGCAGTGACCTTTGCGTGCAAGATGGCGATTGAATTCCGCCAAACCTTCAAGCGCGACATCGTCATCGACATGTGGTGCTATCGCCGCTTCGGCCATAACGAAGGCGACGAGCCGAGCTTCACCCAGCCACTCATGTATGATCGCATCCGCCAGCACCCGCCGGTCAGCGAGATTTATGGCAAGAAGCTGATGGCAGAGGGCGTGATTGATCAGGCCTGGGTCGATGACACGATCAGCCAGTTCACGACATTGCTCGAAGGCGAGTTTGAGGCTGGCGCCAATTACAAGCCCAACAAGGCGGACTGGTTCGCTGGCCGCTGGTCGGGCCTGCATGCGCCCGCTGATCCAGAGACCGCACGCCGCAATATCCCGACGGGGATTGAGGGCAAATTGTTCGACAGCATCGGCCGAACGCTGACGACGGTGCCGAACAGCATCAAGATCCACAAGACGCTCGCCCGCGTGATCGACGCCAAGCGCGAGATGTTCAAAACGGGTGCGAATTTCGATTGGGCAACCGGCGAAGCGCTCGCCTTTGGCTCGCTGTTGTCGGAAGGCTATGGCGTGCGCTTGTCGGGCCAGGATTCGGGACGCGGTACCTTCAGCCAGCGCCACGCCGTGTGGGTCGATCAGACCGACGAGCATAAATATGTGCCGCTCTGGACGATTGAGCATGGCAGTTTTGAAGTGCTCGACAGCCCGCTCTCCGAATATGGCGTGCTCGGTTTCGAATATGGCTATGCGCTCGCTGACCCGAAAACGCTGGTGCTGTGGGAAGCACAGTTCGGCGATTTCATGAACGGCGCGCAGATCATGATCGATCAGTTCATTGCCTCGGGCGAATCCAAATGGCTGCGCGCCAATGGCCTCGTCATGCTGCTGCCGCATGGCTATGAGGGGCAGGGGCCAGAGCATAGCTCGGCGCGGCCCGAACGTTTCCTGCAGCTCTGCGCGGGCGATAATATGCAGGTCGCCAACTGCACCACGCCGGCCAATTATTTCCATCTGTTGCGGCGGCAGATGCACCGGCCATTCCGTAAGCCGTTGATCGTCTTCACGCCCAAATCGCTGCTGCGCCACAAGCTTGCCGTGTCAGCGGCAGCTGATTTCCAGGGCGAAAGCCATTTCATGCGGATCCTGTCCGATCCCTGGGCGCCCAAGGACGAAGACGTGAAGCGGCTGGTGCTGTGCACCGGCAAGGTCGCCTATGATCTGATGGAGGCACGCAACACAGCGGGCGACACGAATACCGCGATCGTCCGTATCGAACAGCTTTATCCCTTCCCCAGCGACGCGTTGACGATCCGGCTGGCGCGGAAGACCAATCTGGAAACCGTGGTCTGGGCGCAGGAAGAGCCGAAAAACAACGGCGCTTGGTTCTTCGTCGAACCGTTCATCGAGGAATGCCTCGCCGGTGCTGGTCGTAACGTCGCCCGCGCGCGTTATGCTGGCCGCGCGGCGGCGGCGTCGCCCGCCACCGGGCTGATGAAGCGCCACCAGATGGAACAAGCCGCGCTGATCGCTGATGCGCTTGGCCATAATGTGCGCGAGGAAATCAGGCGCAATCGCAAGAGTTAACCCACCCCGCCGCCACGTTACTCCGGCGAAAGCTGGGGTCTCGAGCGGCCATGGGATGGCAACCCCATAAAGACCCCCGCTTCCGCTGGGGTGACGAACAAAAGAAGCAAGGACTGCTCAGATGGCAACCGAAGTCAAAGTCCCCGTACTCGGCGAATCGATCACCGAAGCCACGCTTGGCGAATGGCTGAAGCAGCCAGGCGATCCGGTCGCGCTCGACGAGCCCGTCGCCAGCCTGGAAACCGATAAGGTTTCGGTGGAGGTCGGCGCGCCGGTCGCTGGCGTGATGGGCCAGCATGCGGTGCAGGTCGGCGATGTCGTGCTTGTCGGCGCGATGATCGCGACGATTGATGCTGGCGTTGCGGCTGCAGCGGCTCCGGTTGCTGCTGCGCCCGCCTCGGCGGAGCCCGCCAGCGAAGCCGCGCCCGCCGCGCTGTCGCCCTCGGTCCGCAGGGCGGTGCTTGAAACCGGTGTTGATCCGTCGACCGTCACCGGCACCGGCAAGGATGGCCGCCTGACCAAGGACGATGTCCTTGCTGCCGCCAGCACGCCCGCAGCGCCCGCCCCTGCCGTGGCAGCAACCCCCGCTGCGCCCGCGCTGCCCGTCGCCACGACGACCGGCACGCGCAAGGAGGAGCGCGTCCGCATGACGCGCCTGCGCCAGACCATCGCCAAGCGGCTGAAGGAAGCGCAGAATAGCGCCGCGATGCTCACCACCTTCAACGACGTCGACATGACGGCGGTGATTGAGGCGCGTAACAAGTATAAGGATCTGTTCGAAAAGAAGCACGGCGTCCGGCTGGGCTTCATGGGCTTCTTCGCCAAGGCTGCGTGCCTGGCGCTGAAGGACGTGCCGAGCGTCAATGCCTCGATCGAGGGTGACGAAATCGTCTATCACGATTACGCCGATATCTCGGTCGCGGTGTCCTCACCCGGCGGGCTCGTCGTGCCGGTGGTGCGTAATGCCGACACCATGTCGGTCGCGCAGATCGAGCGCACGATCGGCGATTTCGGCAAGCGCGCTAAGGACGGCACGCTCAAGATCGACGAGATGCAGGGCGGCACCTTCACGATCAGCAATGGCGGCGTGTTCGGCTCGCTGATGTCGACCCCGATCATCAACCCCCCGCAGTCGGCGGTGCTCGGCCTCCACCGCATCGAGGACCGCGCGGTGGTGGTGAATGGCCAGATCGTGATCCGCCCGATGATGTACCTCGCACTCAGCTACGACCACCGCCTGATCGATGGGCGCGAGGCGGTGACGTTCCTGGTGGCGCTCAAGAACGCGATCGAGGATCCGACTCGGATTTTGATTGACCTTTAAGCCAACGTGGAGCGCGAACGATGGGAATGGTATGGGTCATGGCCACTGCGACCAGTGAACAGGTTGTGGCGCTCCGTGCCGATCCTTCAGCTATCTATGACTTCGTCAATTCCGATGAGGCCTACCAATCTGGCAGGATTCTTGATCTCGATAAGCAATGGCACGCGGTCCATTTCATGCTGACGGGATCTGCGGACGCGACAAATGATCCGCTGAGCCTAATTATCGGTCATTTTGAACAAGTTGGACCGGACAATGGCTACGGCCCGGCATGGCTTGTCCCGAGCGATTTCATTGCCAAGTTCGATGCAGCGCTGTCGGCACTGTCGGACGCCGATCTCTCCGCAAGGTTCGATGCCGCCGCGATGGTGCGTGAAGATGTCTACATCGCCGATGCGCTGGCGAGCGAGGGAGACGAGGCGCGAGTGTTCTTGATGGAAGACATTACTCGCCTCAGAGAATTCGTCGCTAAAGCCGCAGCCGATCGATCACACGCCTTCGCCCTAATTACCTGAGAGAACGGAGCCTCGCATGGCTGACTATGATTTCGACGTCCTGATCATCGGCTCCGGCCCTGGCGGCTATGTCGCCGCCATCCGCGCGGCCCAGCTCGGCTTGAAAACCGCGTGCGTCGAGGCGCGCGAGACGCTCGGCGGCACGTGCCTCAATGTCGGCTGCATCCCGTCCAAGGCGATGCTCCACGCCTCCGAATTCTTCAACGATGCATCGAACGGCATGATGGCCAAGCTCGGCATCAAGCTTGGTTCGGTCGAGCTCGACATGGACGCGCTCCATGCGCAACGGAAGGACGCCGTCAAACAGCTCACCGGCGGCATCGCCTTCCTGTTCAAGAAGAACAAGGTCGAATGGCTGAAGGGCCATGCCAAGTTCACCGGCACCGACACCGTCGATGTCGCGGGAACCAGCTACCGCGCGAAGAATATCGTCATCGCCACCGGTTCCAGCGTCACGCCCTTACCGGGCGTCGTGGTCGATAATGACAAGCAGATCATTGTCGATTCAACCGGCGCGCTTGAACTCGCCAAGGTGCCTGAACATCTCGTCGTGATCGGCGGCGGGGTGATCGGGCTCGAGCTTGGATCGGTGTGGAAGCGGCTCGGCGCGAAAGTGACCTGCGTCGAATATCTCGATCAGATCCTGCCCGGCTTCGATGGCGAGGTCCGCAAGGAATCGAACAAGATCTTCAAAAAGCAGGGCATCGAATTCAAGCTGTCGACCAAGGTCACCGGCGTTGCCGTCACTGGTGACAAAGCGACGATCACCGTCGAGCCAGCCGCTGGTGGCCCGGCCGAAACAATCGAAGCAGACTGTGTGCTCGTCTCAATCGGCCGTCGCCCGAATACCGAGGGGCTCAACCTGGAAGCTGCGGGTATCACCCCCAACAAGCGCGGCCAGATCGAGATCGACCACAGCTTCAAAACCGGTGTCCCCGGCATCTGGGCGATTGGCGATGTCGTACCGGGCCCAATGCTCGCGCACAAGGCCGAGGACGAGGGGATCGCGGTGGCGGAGAATATCGCCGGGCTGACGGGGATCGTGAATCACGACGTCATCCCTTCGGTCGTCTATACTTGGCCCGAAATCGCTGGCGTCGGCCTGACTGAGGAGCAAGCGAAGGAGCGGGGCGAGGTGAAGGTCGGCAAATTCCCGATGCTCGCCAACAGCCGCGCCAAGACCAACCACGAGCCCGATGGCTTCGTGAAAGTGATCGCCGACGCCAAGACCGACCGCGTCCTCGGCGTCTGGATGATCGCTTCAGTCGCCGGTTCGATGATCGCCCAGGCCGCGCAAGCAATGGAATTCGGCGCGACATCCGAAGACATCGCCTACACCTGCCACGCCCACCCCACCCATGCCGAAGCGTTCAAGGAAGCGGCGATGGGGGTCACGGGGAAGGCGATTCATATTTGAATCAACCGCTAAACGGTGCGTTCGTCGCTGCGTTCCGACATGCCCGGAATGTGAAGATCCGCACGTCCGCCTCTATTAAAAAATCTGACTGATCCAGATTACTCTGGCATATTGAGAAGCGCACTCGCTGGATCGGTGATCGTGTCTTTCGTAGCAATCATTACAAACCATTGCTCGCCGGGAATATGGGGCCAAAGCGCAGGGTCTCCTGGTTCAACGAGCACCCGTCCTGTCGGTCCTATCTGGACCGTCGCATAGCCATCAAGCTGGAAGTTGGCAGCAGCCGCTCTCAATTCCGCGGCAGTTCTAAACCCTAAAATTTGGGTGATATTCGGTGCGGACATCGTTGTTCTCCAAAGCTCTAATTCGAGCGCCAAGCAGCAATTGCTTTCTCAAATTCTTCGGGTCCTTCATTGTAATTTGTCTTATATATATTGCCTATTATGAGATCGGCGCAGTCTGCAGATTTATCGCACAATGTAGAGACATTTTTCTTCTTACCGGCGATCGACTTTTCAAAATTATTAAATTTACGTTTTAAATCAGATGTTGGAGTGAGTTGTACAAATTCTGCAAACCTATCGCGAAGCAGGTCGTATTGTTGCACAATCGGGATCTGATCCAATATTTCTACGGACGTTGGTGAAATAAGTGCAAAGTTTTTTTCTCTAATAAATTGATCTTGCTGCGCCCGATGCGTTAAAATATCAGTGCAAGTATTGATAACAGGATTATCTTTTAGCACCGGCATTGACTGCAAATACCCTATGCAGAACATCAATGGTTCATCTAGACCGGGCGCTTGCGCAATTTGACCAACGATTTCGGCGACTTTCTGTAAGCTGGCGCCATCCGACGGTGACGTCGTTGCCGCGCCATTCTGCGACTGCTCGGTTCCGGTTGAGGTCGTCGTCGTCGAGGCCAGTACCATGGTGGCATCGATAACCTTGTCGAGACGCTCGGTGGCCGCTTTTGCTTCCGCATCGGCGGCATCGCTCCTGGCCTTGGCGGCGACGCAGCTTGTCCATTCACTCAATTTGGGACTGGAGGTCTCGTCTGCAGGCGCGGTGGTGATTTTGTCGCATTTGCCTTTCACTAGAGCGTCGTTGTACTTGCCATTTTCGGTTTTCTTGGCGGCAATAGCGTCCTGCTTTTGCTTTGAAAATTGTTCGATCAGCTCTGCGGCCTTCGCTCCGTTGGTCGTCGTTGCCGAAGTGCTGGGGGCGACCAGAATTGTCGATGGTCGGCGAAAGGCGCCCGTTAGCTGCTCGATTGCCAGGACGGCGACCATTGAGCGCTGGTCGCGCGCCGCCTGAGTAATGAATGTGGTCTTGTCCAACGCCCCCGACAAATAGCGCTCACAGGTGCGATACATTGATTCGCGCAACAGGTTGATGGTCTGTGTCCGTTCGATTGTCGCGGCGGATTCGGCAATGGCGGCGGCGGCCTTGCCGCTTTTTGAGGCGACATCTGCTTCCAGCGACGCGCTGGCGCTCAGCGCGCTAAAGACATCGGGCGCAGCCTCGGCACAAACGCGCCATTGCGGCTTATCTGTTGCTGCCTCGGGCGTCATGATCAGGCTACGTTGTTTTGCGTCAACAGTAATGACGCGGGGCTTGGCCGGATCAACTGCTCGATTATGGTAGACGGTAATGCCCTCTGCGCATCCGCCAACCAACAATGCTATCGTCAAAGTGAAAATATTGCGCATTGCGCCCCCCACACAATAATTAAATCATGTTGGCAGCAGTCATACGCCAATAAAAATTCAATGAAACCTATTTTTGATTGGGGTCAGAAATTAATATTGAAATTCGCCAGCAACCGCGCGAACATTTTTTCACTATTGATGGTTGGACGCCACGGCCTGAACACGGCAGAGGGAAACGCCGCGCGCTGCTTTCACCGAATGGGCTGGACCCGGTGAAGCGCGCAACAGCCGTGACGCCCGCAGTCCGGTTAGGCTGAACGATAATTTTCCGCGATACGGCCAATGGACCATGCTGGTCCAATGCCTGGAGGCCAGGGAGTCACGACCCGGCGGCGGCCTACAGCAACGTGCGTTAAATCTGCACCACCTCCGTTCGGCCTGAGCGAAGTCGAAGGCCAAGCGGTGCGCCCTGTGCTTCGACTTCGCTCAGCACGATCTAAAGCCCGGCTTCCACCGCGACGCGGATCATGTCGGCGGTGGTGGCGGTGCCCAGCCGGTCCATCAAGATTGCCCGGTGCATCTTCACGGTCTTTTCGGACAGGCCCAGTTCGGCGGCGATCTGTTTATTGAGCAGGCCATTAGAGGCGAGTTTCAGCACCTGCCATTGCCGCTGCGACAGCGCCTTCACCATTTCAGCGGCGCGGATCCGGCGCAGGCTGGTCGGCGCCGGCGCGTCGTCGTCAATCTCGACTTGCGAGCCGAGAAAATAGGCCAGATTCTGGTCGCCATCGTCATAGATCGGCGCGACCAATACGGCGTTGCGAAACGGCGTCCCGTCGCGCTTATAGTTCAATATCTCGACCAGCACCGGCTTGTGCTCGCGCACGCCTTTGCGGATTTGTTCGGAAAGCCAGGGTTCAGTGCCGGGCCCCGACAGAAACCGGCAATTGCGGCCGACTACTTCGTCACGTGGATAGCCCGTCAGCGTGCAAAAGGCATCGTTGCAAGCGATAATCGGGTTGTCAGGATGGCGCGGGTCGCTGATCACCGATGCGATCGGGCTGCGATCGATCAGCGCCAGGATCTGCGGGTCTGGATCGTGAAGATCGTCCGTGGTTGCCATGCCTGTCCTTGCCGCCGCGCGCGCCGGGGGGATACCATAACGTTGCGCGTAGCGTGCATTTAGGATGCATCGCGGCAAATTGCCACTATCGGCAGGGCCAGCGCCTGGGCCAGCGCCTGGGCGAGCGCCCGCCAGCCGGGCCACCCGGCCCGCCCGGCATGGCGCTAGGTCGATCAGCCAACCCAACACGACCGGGGTGGGCGAAGGGCTTAGTGCGTTGTGTTGTCTTCGCTCGGTGGGCGGGTGGCCGCGCGCGTGATTGTGCCAATGGCATCGATGATCTGACGCGCCGCCTGCGCGCCAGCCGCGTGGGGATCGTCACCAAAGGCGGTAATGATCGGTTCAGGCTGGGGGGAATGGGGGGCACGGGGCGCAGCGGGCGTCGCCATCGTGCTGCGCATCCGCGTGGCGGCAGCGCCGATCATCGCCGCAACCCCGGTCATGATCAGTTCGCGCCCAACCGGCGAATTGGCGGTGGCGATCAGCGCCTCACCGCTCTTGCGCAGGTCCTTGGGGATTTTGATGCCCCCAATCTCCCTGGGCAATTTGCCCGGTTTGGCCTTTTTGCCTTTTTTCTTCGCCATGACTGTGTCGCCGATCTGCACTCTGCCCCTATGATTAGCGGCAGTGCGTATTATCTATGCAATACACTAGGGATTGCAAGGGGCGGGATAAGGGGTATCGCCCGCCAGGGTCGCTAAGTGGGCCTACGCGCCCGGCTTGCTGCCGAACAGCTCATTCGACAACCGCGCAAGGCGTTCTTCGGCATGGAGAAGCGCATCGTCGGCATCAAAGGTAATTTCTGTCTTTAACGAAATCGATTTGCCCTCCTCATGCCCGTTTTGCTTTAGCGATGCCTTTTCGCCACGGTCGAAGGTCTTGACGCGTGCCGCCGTCAATCGGGCATCCAGATCGCTCGAAAATGTAGCAACTTCAGCCATGATATCACTCCTGGGGAACAGCTAATATGGTCCGGGCTTGCGCTTCAATCAAGCTGGGCAAGACGGCAACGCTAAGCGCCTTCAGCTTCTGCATAAAGCCCGGGTTGTTAAATTCTTCCTCAAGCGAGTCGTTGCTGTCCAAGCACAGCACCCGCACCGGCGGCGCGCGATTGACCTTCGTCGAGGCGACCGGCACACAGATGACCGTTTCGATATCGGGTTTGAGCAGCGCGCGCTCATATTTGGTCATCTTCAAATCGCTCGCCGACCGCGAACCGACAACGCCGAAAACCATAACATTGTCCTGAAATGCTGCGGGGGCGATGTCGTTGGCGCGATCAAGGTCCAGCTTGTCATCGGCATGGTCTTCCATCCCCGCACTGGCCACGACGCGCATGTCGCCCTTGCCATCCTCAACGGGATCAATCAGCGACAGCCGCAACACCGGTGCCGGACGGTCGTCCTCAGCGTCATTCTCAGTGCGAAAATCGCTGACCATGAGAGCCACTTCATTCAAAATTTCCTTCAGCGTCGCTGTCGTCAGATCGGCAACGACGCGCAGCTGGCGCAGGCAGGCCGTGGCATGCTCCAGCCCGGCCTTGTAAGCCTTCTCAGCTTCCGCTTCGGTGCAATCGAATGCCAGCGACCCCAACGGGCTCGGCAGCCGCGCGACAACCAGATCGGGGACGAATTGCGAAACCACTTTCTGGCTGCCAAAAATGCCGGCTCGCGCCACGTTGCCGATAAAGCTCAGCAATGATTGATCTTCGCTTTCCGACGAGCTCGGTTCGCCATCCCCGTCCAAAACAAAGGCGACAACCGGCATGGAGGTAAGCCCCACCCAGCGTTCATAGCTGCGTTTGTCCTGCCGCACTGCCCAGCTCGGCAGATTGGCGATCAATCCGCCATCAACCCAGATCGGCGTTTCGTTGACATTGGCCCCCTCAATCGTTGGCGGCACGAAGAAACCAGGAATAGCCGCCGATGCCGCTACGGCATCGGCAATCACCACATTGGGGGTTGAGTCGTTGAATATTTTCAATTCGCCGGATCGCGCATTGGAAACCGTGATGTGCAGGCTGGCGCATTGCGGGACGATGGTTGAATCGATGTCGCTGAACCGCACTTTGTGGTTTCTCGGCAAAGGCGCTTGTTCAAGATTGATGCGATGCGCGTTGATTTTGCGCAGCAGCAGATCGTTGATGAAATTGGCGATCGGTCGCGTGTTGAACAGGCCCCGCGCCGCGATTGGCTCCTTGGTCAGCTGCACCAGTCGCCAGATCAGCGGCAGATGCCATACCAACGATGCATAACGCAGCACGCCGGACTGATTCATCAGGGCGGTCAATTGGACGCCGAGCCGCTTTATCTCGACAAATCGTTGCCAATCTTTGCTCCCGAGCAGATCGATGGGCGTCATCCCCAAGTCGCGAAGAAGATGATCGCCTTGGCTGCGATAAAGTTCTTCTGAAGTATAGCCAACGGCGACCAATGCCGCGATGATGGCACCGGCAGAACTGCCTGCAACGCTGATGACGCTCAGTCTCTCGTCTTCCGCTGCCTTGATCGCGCCAATATGGGTGATGCCACGCGCGCCGCCGCCCTCAAATATTGCACAAATGCTGCGCTGCCCCTTATCGAATCCACCAAGTCCGATATGTATTGGTACTGTCACGATAGCCTCCAAGAACATGCTGATCGTGCATATTTATTGACACGGTGCAATGTTTTTATCACCTGCGGCGGGAAAACAATCACTTCCATAACGGTGATCTGTAATATTACTCCCGGTCGTCATGCGACCCGCCAGCTAGCCGACACAGGTCGCGCCAATGCTAGCTATGGCTTAAATCCCGGGTGGCGATTGGCGGGGCAGATACCCATAATCAGTGAGCTTCCAATTGCTCAAGAACAGAAGTAGAACGCTGTCATGCTGACTCATATCTCCGTTCGCGGTGCTCGCGAGCATAACCTCAAAAATGTCTCGGTGGATATTCCGCGCGACACGCTCACTGTCATCACCGGTCTGTCGGGCAGCGGCAAATCGAGCCTGGCGTTCGACACCATCTATGCCGAGGGGCAGCGCCGTTATGTGGAGTCGCTCTCCGCCTATGCGCGCCAGTTTCTGGAGATGATGCAAAAGCCCGATGTCGATCATATCGAGGGGCTTTCCCCCGCGATTTCGATCGAGCAGAAGACGACGAGCCGTAACCCGCGCTCCACCGTCGCCACCGTCACCGAAATCTATGATTATATGCGCCTGCTCTGGGCGCGCGTCGGCATCCCGTACAGCCCGGCGACGGGCCTGCCGATTGCCGCGCAAACCGTCAGCCAGATGGTCGATCGCGTCTTGGCGCTGCCAGAAGGCACGCGGCTCTATTTGCTCGCGCCCGTCGTGCGCGGCCGCAAGGGCGAATATAAGAAAGAGCTGCTCGAATGGCAGAAAGCGGGCTTTACCCGCGTCCGCATCGATGGCGAAATCTACGAGGTCGATGAGGCCCCGGCAATCGACAAGAAGTACAAGCATGACATTGAAGTGGTGGTTGACCGGCTGGTGGTCGGGCCTGACCTGAGCACGCGCCTCGCCGAAAGCTTCGAAACCGCGCTGAAGCTCGCCGAAGGGCTGGCCTATGTCGATTTGGTGGATGGCACGGTGGCGGAGCTTGCTTCTCCCCTCCCGCCTGCGGGAGGGGCCGGGGGTGGGTCCGTCCGAGAAATGCCACAGTCGTTTGGTGCGGAAATGCCCACCCCCAACCCCTCCCGCGAGCGGGAGGGGAGTCCCGGCGGCGCGATGAAAGGCGCGGGCATCCCGCCCAACCGCATCGTCTTCAGCGAAAAATTCGCTTGCCCCGTGTCGGGCTTCACCATTGCCGAGATCGAACCGCGGCTTTTCTCCTTCAACGCCCCGCAAGGCGCATGCCCGGCGTGCGATGGCTTGGGCGAAAAACTGCTGTTCGACGAAGACCTTGTCGTCCCCAACCACGCGCTCAGCATCAAAAAGGGTGCGGTCGTGCCCTGGGCCAAATCCCAGCCGCCCAGCCCCTATTACATGCAGGTGCTCGGCAGCCTCGCGCGCGAATTCGGCTTTTCGCTCGATACGCCCTGGGAAGAGCTGTCCGGCGAAGTCAAACTCATCATCCTCCACGGCACCGGCGGCAAGCCCGTCACCTTGACCTTCATTGACGGCAAGAAGTCCTACGACGTCAAAAAGCCGTTCGAGGGCGTGATCGGCAATCTCAACCGCCGCATGCTCAGCACTGAGAGCGCATGGATGCGCGAGGAGCTGAGCAAATACCAAAGCAGCGCCCCCTGCGAGACCTGCGGCGGCGCCCGCCTCAAACCCGAAGCGCTCGCGGTCAAGATCGGCATGCGTGACATTTCCAGCGTCACCCGCCTCTCGGTGGTCGATGCACTCGCCTGGTTCGAGGCGATCCCGGACGCGCTCACTGGCCAGCAAAAGGAAATCGCCGAACGTATCCTCAAGGAAATCCTCGAACGCCTCGGCTTCCTCAACAATGTCGGGCTCGATTATCTCAACCTCGATCGCACCAGCGGCACCCTCAGCGGCGGGGAGAGCCAGCGCATCCGCCTCGCCAGCCAGATCGGCAGCGGCCTGTCGGGCGTGCTCTATGTGCTCGACGAACCCAGCATCGGCCTGCACCAGCGCGACAACGACATGCTGCTCAAAACGCTGCGCCGCCTCCGCGATCTCGGCAATACCGTGCTCGTCGTGGAGCATGACGAAGACGCGATCCGCACCGCCGACTATGTCATCGACATGGGCCCCGGCGCCGGCGTCCATGGCGGCGCGGTCGTCGCGCAGGGCACTTTTGCGGAAGTGCTCGCCAACACCAACAGCATCACCGCCGATTATCTCTCGGGCCGCCGCGCAGTCGCCGTCCCCGCCACCCGGCGCAAGGGCAATGGCAAGAAGCTCACCGTCCACAACGCCACCGCCAATAATCTGCGCGGCGTCACCGCCAGCATCCCGCTTGGCACCTTCACCTGCGTCACGGGCGTGTCGGGATCGGGCAAGTCGAGCTTCACGATCGACACGCTCTACGCCGCCTCGGCCCGCGCGCTTAACGGCGCACGGATGCTGGCCGGCAAGCATGACAAGGTCACCGGCCTGCAATATCTCGACAAGGTGATCGACATCGATCAATCGCCGATCGGCCGCACCCCGCGCAGCAACCCCGCCACCTATACCGGCGCCTTCACCCAGATCCGCGACTGGTTCGCTGGCCTCCCCGAAAGCCAGGCGCGCGGCTACAAGCCCGGTCGCTTCAGCTTCAACGTCAAGGGCGGCCGGTGTGAGGCGTGCCAGGGCGACGGCCTGCTCAAGATCGAAATGCACTTCCTGCCCGACGTCTATGTCACTTGCGACGTTTGCCACGGCGCGCGCTACAATCGTGAGACATTGGAGGTGAAGTTCAAAGGCCTCTCCATCGCCGATGTGCTCAACATGACGGTCGAGGACGCGGTGGAGTTCTTCAAGGCCGTCCCCCCGATCCGCGACAAGATGGCGATGCTGCAGGAAGTCGGCCTCGGCTATGTCAAGGTCGGCCAGCAAGCGACGACGCTCAGCGGCGGCGAAGCGCAGCGCGTCAAGCTCGCCAAGGAACTGTCGCGCCGGGCGACCGGCAACACGCTCTACATCCTCGATGAGCCGACCACGGGGCTGCATTTCGAGGATGTCCGCAAACTGCTGGAGGTGCTCCACGCGCTGGTGGAGCAGGGGAATACCGTGGTGGTGATCGAGCATAACCTCGACGTCATCAAGACCGCGGATTGGGTGCTCGACCTGGGGCCAGAGGGCGGCGTCAAGGGCGGGGAGATTGTCGCGGAAGGCACACCGGAAAAGGTGGCGGCGGTGAAAGGCAGCTTCACCGGCCATTATCTCCGGCCCCTGCTGGCCAAGCGCCCCGACAAAGCCGCCACCGGATGAACCATCACCGCCCTCGTGCTCCTGCGAAGGCAGGAGCCCAGGCCATATTCCCGCCCTCGCGAGAACACGGGAACGTGTCCTGGCGGCACGAAAGGCGCCGCCAATGAGCTATCGCCCCGAATTCGAAGCCGCGCTCCGGCTCCTCGCACAGGCAAGCGAGGCGATGGTTGCGCGGGGATTGCCGCGCCCGGTGCTGGTCGGCGGCGCGGCAGCGGAATTCTATTCGACCAGCGGGGTCACGACCGGTGACTTCGATCTGTGCACGCCGCGCCAGGCCGAACTGGAGGAGGAATTGCAGGGGCTCGGCTTCGTCAAGCCGGTTGGCCCCGGCATGGCAACGCGCGGCTGGATCCACCCCGATCTCGCGCTGGGGTTCGAGGTGGTCGCGGCTGTCCCGATGGGCGGCACAATCGACCATGCCCGCATCCGACTGGTCCAGCCGATCGGCGAAACCGCGTTGTTCCGGGTGATCTCAGTCGAAGATCTGATCGCAGATCGCATGGGCCAATATGCATCGGGCACCGCCCGCGACCGGATCGATCAGGCCCGATTGCTGCTTGCGCTTCATCCCGACGCCGATTTCGACTATCTGGAGAAGCGAATTCGCGAGGAAAGCGCCGGTGACTATGGGCTCGACGCCATCAAGGACTGATCCGCCCGAGGCCGAGGCCGATCGACCAGTGATCGACATGGCCGAATTTGGCGCGCGTATCGCCGAACGAAAGGCCGCGCTCGGCCTGCCCGATCTCCCCCGCAACAGCGGCAACCGTCGCACGACGAGCAAGCAGGCGTTGCTCAAAGCGATTGAGGATGCTGGCGGTACGTGGTGAGGGCGGCGAAGCGCAGCGGGTAAAACGCGCCAAGGAACTCAGCCGCCGCGCGACGGGGCAAACGCTGTACATCCTCGATGAACCCACCACCGGGCTGCATTTTGAGGATGTGCGCAAACTGTTGGAAGTGCTCCACGCGCTGGTGGAACAGGGCAACACAGTGGTGGTGATCGAACATAATCTGGACGTAATCAAGACCGCCGATTGGGTGCTCGATCTGGGGCCAGAGGGCGGCGTGGGCCGAAGGCGACCGCAGGTCAACGGCGGGGAGGTGGTCGCGGAGGGGACACCGGAGAAGGTGGCCAAGGTGGCGGGGAGCTTTACGGGGCGGTATTTGAAGCCGTTGTTGGGGAAGACGTCGGGGGGCAGTCTGTCTTGAGCGTAATTGGGTGCGGAAGCCTGTATCTTTGCAAGGGCTTTATTTTGACGCGCGGTTTGCTAAGCTCCGATAGACACGCTCGCTCCTAGTCGGAGCCAATCACAAGTGTTTGGCCTAGAGCAGGCAGAAGTTAGATCCCGTGTACAGGCGTCAATTTAACTCGTATTGGGAAGAATTTTTGGATAGAGATGATTCCCCAAAGGATAGCGAGAGCAAAAGTGCTAGTCGATAGCTAAACGAAACTATAACAGATATCGCATAATGAGTCGATTACATTGATCCACAATTGTTCATCCTAATTATTCGGCAGTTTTTTTCTGAAATACTAGATTTTACGCCCTTCCGATTTACGATGGTGAACCTTAGAGGCAATGAAGACCAATGGCAAAGCGTGTTCATTCGGCGTATGATGTTAAGGTTTGGTTGCGCGGTAAATCAGTGCGATGGGCTCGCACGATATCTGTTCGTTGCGCTATTAGGGCCTTCCCATTGGTCTTTGATCAATCGACAGCGGATCAGCTAGATGCGTTTGCTGGCATATTCTCAATATGGTTTACCGATAAATGGGCTCCTCCGAAATCCAAAAATTACTCACGACGGATATTCCAGCGCCGGACAGCTAAGGCATTTACTGACCACGTGTTATTCCATGCGTCGGCTGCAATAATACATTCAAAAAATACTCCGGCGATGGCTACAGAAAATACTATTAATTCATTTAACGCGTTATTGAGAGATGGTGAATTCCACGCCACCGTAAACAGTAAATTTAGCGAAGAAGAGTTATTCAATCAGTATATCGACGAAGTGCAATTTGATATCGATTTTTTGGAACGGCAAAAAATGAAGACCTTTGCGACCGTTGACTTGATTGATCTGCCGCTGTGGAACGTTTCCACTCCTGATTGGCTAGAAGATGCAAAGAAAGAAAATTTTTTAAATGAGCCAAAAGCAAAGATTTGGATAGATTGGTTAGAAAGACGACAAGCAGGTTCGGAGTCATCATTTGGCTTGCCTATCGATGAAGATAGAGGCGTTGGCCTAAAAATGGTATCACAGGACGACAAATTTTGGGATCGAAATTATGACTTGATACTTCACGATATATACGGATGGCTGGGTGAAGCTGTAAAAGATTCGATTAGCCATGCTGAACCACAAAACCCGTTGGCACCATTGTTTAGAACTGATGCTGATGGAAGAATTGATTTAGATGCGCAGGCAGGCGTCCAATCGATACAAGCTGATGAGGAGGCTCGGGATCGACATGCCGAAGCTGTGTCCGCTACCGAGCGTGCGCTATCTGCTTGCTCTGGCAACTCAGCGGCAGCCACTCGTTTCGATGTTATTAGATATAGTGAAGCACTTGGCCAAAGAATCGAAGAGTTAAAGCCCGGACAGATAATTCAAAGGGGAGAATCCTTAAGGCAAGAGTTAATTTTGCGGATGCGGGGCGATCCCGACAGTAATCTTCCGCCTATCCCTGATACTGCGATTTTAGCACTAAAGAGTTTAGTAACAGCTCACAATATTTTGGTGGGTTTAGATCCAGAGCTATCGCGACGAGATGATGCAATATTTGGCCCCGACGCTATTAAATATCAAATTAGTGTCGCTCAGGCCAGAGACGTTGCTCGAAGTGCAATTGAAGAAGACATTATTACCTCAAGTGCTAACGATATTATTGATGGCGCAGCTTCGGTCGCGCCTACGGTGCCCGATTCAAATAATAGACTTTCCCGACAACTAACAGAAACCGTTAGAAACTTCGGCCGTAAGATAGCATCGATACTTTCCGCAAACATGAAGAACGTTATTTGGGGGGGGGGAGCCATTAGTGTATCTTCGGCCGCGATAAGCGCAGGGCTTGCTGTTGGATCTGTTTTGGGCATGGGATCTGGCGTCGGTGCTGCGGCAGGTGCAACGTTGGGTGCGATCGCGGGTAATTACAAAATTGCCCAGTGGGCTCTTAAAAACTCAGAATACTTTAAAGGAATCTTTGCAGACAACCCGACTATGCTTTCCCTTATTAATAAAATTATTGACGAATTAAAAAAGCTTCCGGTCAATTAGACCGAAATGCGCTGTATGTTTTAATTAAGTCCAAGTCTAAAGTTGCAGATTACAGATTACGGTGACAGTGCACTAAATATAAAATCAGTCGCTCCGTCGCGTCACCTTCACCCGCTTCCCCTCCGCGCGCGCGACCACCGCCGCCAACACCGCTTCGAATAGCGGCTGCGGAATGAACCCATAGAACGGTGTGCGGTCCTATCCGCGCTCGATTGGGCGGATGTCCGGGCCCGGCCAGCGGAAGCGGTTGAGTTCGGTAACCATGATCCAGCAGCGTTCGGCATCAAGGCCAAGATGGGCCTTCACCCGCGCCGGGATTTCGAAGGCGTCGCCGGGTTGGGCGGGCGGTTGGGTCGTCACGGGCACGACGAGCAGCTCGGTGTTGCCGTCCACCTCCTCGCGCGCGATCACGACGACGACGGGGCGTTGTTTGCGGCCATCCTCCTCGCCCCGCGCCGCCTCATGCGCCCACAGGTACGAATAGGACAGGACGTTAGCCGGTTTCGGTTTCGTCCATGAGGTAGTTGAGCGCGACGGACTCCGGGGGGGCTTGGACATTCATCAAGGCCTGTAGCGTTTCGCCATCCAGATCCTCCGTCCTGATCACTTCGCGGTCGCGCCGTTTCAGTCGCTCATACTCGTTGAGCGAAATCATCACGATGCGCGTCGTGCCGTGCCGCTGGATGCCGACGGGTCGCTGCATCGCCTCATCAGTGTAGAAGCCGAAGCGGTTGGCGACGTCCTTGGCGGACACTTCTAGGATTGGTTCTGGCATGGCGATTCTCGGTTGTCTAGCTAAAGTAGCTACTTTAAGCATTCACTGCATAGTAGCTACAACTTTGGTTGTTGGCTAATAGTTTTCTGTTGGCTCAATCCGAACATTCCCGCCGCGGCAAAGCCCGTTGCGGGTCGGCCATGCCCCCGGCATGGCCTAAAGGATGCGGGGCATCCTTTACCCGGAACGCGTCGGTCGTCGCTTGGGCGACGCCGGCCGGACCGCGGTTGAGCGCGCGGATTTAGCAGCGCTAAATCCTTGGCCGCGCGGTCAAAGCCCCACTGCCTTCCGCAGCGCCTCATTCATCCGCCCCTGCCAGCCCGGCCCGTCCTCACGAAACTTCGCGATCACATCAGGATCAATCCGCAGCGTCACCTGCTGCTTCGCCACCCCGCGCACCGGGGGACGACCCGCTGTGCGCCACGCGCCGGGGCGGATGACCTGTTCACCCACGCGCACTTCGGCGCCCTCGAACATCGCCTGCGTCCATTCGGGCGCGTCGTCGGGATCAACCCAGGTGCTGGCCGAACCAGCCTTGTTCTCGCTCATTGCACTTCCTCATCGAAATGATGCGGCGGCCATTCTCCACCTCCGCCCAAACCACCATTACCAATCGCTCGTCGAGCAGGCCGAAGGTCTGGAACCGGGCTTCTGCATAATCATAGCGGTCGTCAGGTCGCGTATAGGTCAGTCCGGCAAACAGCCTCGGCGCATCGGCGAAATCGAGTCCACGCTCGATCAGCGTCTTCTGGCGCTTGGCGGGGTCGAAGCTGATCTCCACGCCTGGGAATATGTAACTACGGAATTGGGGTTGTCAATTGGGCAGGGCGGGGCGGCTGAGCGTCGCGGCAATGGCCGTTGCGGGTCGGCCAGGCCCCCGGCATGGCTTAAAGGATGCGGGGCATCCTTTACCCGCAACGCGTCTGTCGTCGCTGGGGCGACGCCGGCCGGGCCGGGCTTGAGCCTCGATTTTGCCTTGGAAAATCGATAGGCCGCCCGGCCATGTGCAATGAAGCCGCTCGCCGTATCTCGCTCGGTCAGATCCGTGAGGACTGGTCGCAGATCAAGATCCCGCTGCTCTTTCCGGAAGGGCTGCCCAACATGGCGCCGCTCGACAGCATCCGGATCACCGATCCCACCGTCATCATCCGCGCCGCCGCCAGCGATGCGCCCGGCAATGCGCTGGCAGCGGAACTCGTCACCCGCCGCTGGAGCTGGCCGCTGACGAGTGGGCCGGGGGCGGGGAAGCCGCTCTATAATCTGCGCAGCGAGGGGCGGCGCTTTGGCAACTCGGCGAGCGGGGGCCGCTGCCTGATCCCGGTCGATGGCTTTTATGAATTCACCGCGCCCGAGCCGGGGCAAAAGCGCAAGACCAAATGGATCTTCACCCCTGCGCCGGGCGGGGCGCTGGCGGGGGACTATCTGTGCATCGCCGGGGTGTGGCGCACGCACGAAAGCGTGGGGGAGGCGTTCACGATGCTCACCGGCACGCCCGGCCCTGATGTCGCCCCCTATCATGCGCGGCAAGTGGTGCTGCTGCCGCGCGCGCGCTGGGCGGATTGGATCGCGGGCACTATTCCCTCCGCCGATCTGATCGCGCCAACGCCTGCTGGCTCACTGGTCGCTGCGCGGGCCTGAGCGCGTCGCCGACGCAACGAAATCGCTCCCTGCGCATTGAGCCTCCAACACCCCTGCTGGAGAAAAGACATGCGCACGATCACGCTTGGCCTGTTGGCTGCATCAACCCTGCTCGCGGGCTGCGAGACCTATGGCAATGGCGGCCCAGGCTATGCCTCGGACTATCGCCGTTACGATTACAATAATCCAGATCCGCAATATGGTGGTTACTATGCCGACAAATATTATCGCGAAGATAATGTCCGCTATCGGGAACGGCGCCTCGGCCAGAATGATCGCGTCTATCGCGGGCAGGACGGGCGTTATTATTGCCGCCGCAACGATGGCACCACGGGGCTGGTGATCGGCGCGGCGGTTGGCGGCTTGCTCGGCAATCTGATCGCGCCGGGCGGCTCCAAGGTGCTGGGCACGGTGCTCGGCGCGGGCGGCGGTGCGCTGGCGGGTCAGGCGATCGATAAAAACGGTCAGGACGACGTCCGCTGCCGTTGATCTGGCCATTGCGTTAAAACGCACTGATCAAGTTGGCCCCGGCAGGCTTCACGCTTGCCGGGGCCCTTTGCTGTGCTATCCCGGCTGAATATCGAGAAAATAGTGCCGGAGAGAATAGCCTGATGCGTGCCGCCCTGATCCCTGCTGCCTTTACCCTAGCCGTTACCCTGACTGCCGCTGCCACGCCTGCGCTCGCCGCGCCGCGCCAATATGCCGGGCTGGTGATCGACGCCACCGGCAGCAGCATCGCCAGTGTTGATACCGTTACCGCCGGGCACGCCAGCATCACGCTGCGCACCGCCAAGGATGGCCGCATCGTCTCGACGATCGATCCTTGCGCGACCTGCAGCTATTCGGGGCTCAGCTTTGCGGCCGACGGTACGCTTGCCTTTCTGGCGCGGGACCGTGCGGCGGGCGTGGTCAGGCTTCATGTCGCGCGCGGCGATGCGCCGCTGCAAACCATCGCCACGATCAAGGGCATCGCGCAGACGCCGCGCTTCTCGCCCGATGGCAAGCACATCGCCCTGCTTGTGACGATTGGCGCCGCCAAGGAAGCCGGCGCGGCCCAGGCGGGCGTCCGCCAAGTTGGCGAGATTGGCGAGAAGAATGACGAACAGCGCCTCGCGGTGTTCGCGCTCGGCAGCGCCCCGGTCGCCGCTGACGCAGTCAAGCCGCTCTCGCCATCGGGCCGTTATATCTATGAATATGATTGGGCCCCCGACGGCACAGAGTTGGTCGTCACCTCAGCGCTCGGCAATGGCGACGCGAACTGGTGGGTGGCCACACTCGACGCCGTCAATGCGCAGAGCGGCGCGGTGCGGCAAATCGCCAAGCCCGCCACCCAGCTCAATTTCCCGCGCGTTTCGCCCGATGGCCAGACGGTCGCCTATATTGGCGGGTTGATGAGCGATTTCGGCTCGGTTGGTGGCGATGTCTGGACGGTGCCGCTCGCCGGAGGCGCGCCCGTCAACATCACCGCAGGCGCAAAGGCAACCGCCACCTCGCTCGACTGGACCAAGGCTGGCCTGCGCGCGACCTTATTGGCAGGCGATCAGGCGCAATTGGCGAGCGTTACCCCCGGCACCGGCTTTTCGGCGCCCTTGTTCAGCCGTCCGGCCAGCTTTGCGGCGGGCGACGGGCGCGCGTCTTTCAGCGCCGATGGCAATCATGTCGCGACGATCATGCAGGATTTCACCCACGCCCCGGCGATCATCGCCGGCAAGCTCGGCAGCCCGCGCCAGATTACCCATGACAATGACGATGTCCTGCCGATCGTCACGGCGCGCAGCATCCGCTGGCAGAATGAAGGGTTTGACGTGCAGGGCTGGCTGCTCGCGCCAATCGCCGCCGATCCGTCGAAAAAGGCGCCGATGATCACGATCGTCCATGGCGGCCCGGCGGCAGCGAGCATCCCCGGCTTTGTCGATCGCGGCGGCACGGCAGAGATGATCCGGGCGGGCTATTATGTCTTCCTGCCCAATCCGCGCGGCAGCTATGGCCAGGGGGAGGCCTTCACCGCCGCCAACAAGCGCGATTTCGGCGGCGGCGATCTGCGCGACATCCTCACCGGTATCGATGCGGTGGAGAAAGTCGCCCCGGTCGATGATGCGCGGCTGGGGCTGACGGGCGGCAGCTATGGTGGTTTCATGGCGATGTGGGCCAACACCCAGACCAATCGGTTCAAAGCGATTGTGGCAGGCGCGGGGCTGTCCAACTGGATCAGCTATTACGGCACCAACGGCATCAATGCCTGGATGCTGCCCTTTTTCGGCAAGCCGCTTTATGAGGATTTCGATGCCTATAAGGCCCCCTCGGCAATCTATTTCATGAAGACCGCGCGCACCCCCAGCTTCATTTATGTGGGGGAGCGCGACATTGAAGTGCCGCCCACCCAGTCGATCGAATATTGGCACGCACTGAAGGAACTCGGCGTTCCCACCAGCCTGGTGATCTATGCCGATGAAGGCCATGGCATCCGCAGCCCGGCCAATGCGCTTGATCTGCAAAAACGGGTGATCGGCTGGTTCGACAAATATCTGGCGGCGCAATAGCGGCGCTTGGACCATCGTGCTGATGATATAATCCGTTTGTCCTGAGTAGCCATTGAGCTTGTCGAAGTGATCAGGTGAAACATGCCCCGCATGTTTCAGATTTGTCCGGGGGACAAATCGACCTGATCACCATATCGAAGGGCGCGTTCGGGGCAGGTCCTTCGATACAGGTCTTCGACAAGCTCAGCCCTTACTCAGGACAAACGGGGTGCCGATTCAAACTTCCACCACAGCGCCTAGAGTCTGTCCTGATGAGACTGAATCGATAGGGGATTCCCAAGCGGGATTGATTGTGATTCAAGCTGCTGGCTGGGCAGGAGGCCAGCAGCGAT
>LNFI01000029.1 GCA_001464615.1 Sphingomonadales bacterium Ga0077557
ATCGCTGCTGGCCTCCTGCCCAGCCAGCAGCTTGAATCACAATCAATCCCGCTTGGGAATCCCCTATCGATTCAGTCTCATCAGGACAGACTCTAGCCTTCCCAATACTCTCGACGGCGCAGTAAGAAGTTACAAGCGCAAATCTTGCGATGCGAGTTATTTCGATCGAATTTTGGGATCGGTCTGCTTAACGCGGCCCCCGCGCCAATTGCGCGCGCAGGTTGCGCAGGATGCGTTCCGATACCGGGGACAGATCGCGCGCGCGCTTGCCGCTGCGGAGCCGGTTGCGGTCTTTATCGGACGGTTCGATCCGGCGGACGCGGACCGGGGCTTCGCCCTGGCGGATGATGCCGAGGTCGTCGGCCGCGCCGCGCGACAGATCAATGATCCGGCGGCTTGGGCCAAATGGTCCCCGGTCATTGATCCGGACGATAATCCGCTTGCCCGTGTCGAGCGCCGTCACCTCAGCATAAGTAGGCAGCGGCAACGTGCGGTGCGCGGCGGTGATCCAGGCGATATGGAATTGCTCGCCATTGCTGGTGCGGTTGCCACTTTCCCGGCCATACCAGCTGGCATAGCCGAGCATGTCATAAGATTGATCAGCCTCTGGATAATAGGTTTTGCCGCGCACCTGATAGGGTTGGCCGATCTTGACCGGCGTGTCGCTAACCGGGCGGATATTGCTGCCCGCACACGCCGATAAGGCAAGCGTTGCCGCGATCGCGCTGGCCGCGCGCCTCCCCCGAAATCCGATCATGCCAGCAACGCTAACGCCAAATGGCGGGAATGGGAATCCTCTTGACGATCGCGGCGAGCGATGGCCGTCAGCTTGGAGTGTCGGTGCGCCTAGATTGTTTGGGCCCGGTTCTCGTCGCGATGCTTTTTCAGATATTTCATGAACGGCGTGCCGCCGGTGCCCACATCGGGATCATTGCCGGCCGCATGCGACGCCTGTTTGTTGATATAGGCGGCGGCATATTCCAGGTGGCGGCTGCGAAAACGAGCGACTTGCTCGACACAAGCATTGAACGCGTCCTTCAGCGACTGCGGCTGTCCTTTGGCAAAATCGCGCAAGTGGCTGGCCGCCTGCATTTCCTCAATGAACGCGCGGTGCTTGCGCGGACGATAATGATGGAGCTCGGCAAGGAAGTCGCGCAGCTCATCCTGCGTGTGGGTAACTTGGAACAAAGCGTCCATCGTCGGCACGATCGAGCTTTGCGAGCCGGTCTGGCCGCGAAAGGGCTGGGGCTTGCCGTCAAACCGGGCGACGCCTTCATAAATCAGCCCGTCGGGCATGGCGGGATTATTCTTCCAACCGTTGATGTAGGGGCGCACGCGGTTGAAATAGATATAGGGATCACACTTCTCGACCATCCGGTCGAAGATCGCATTGATCTCGTCCCACACGCTATTCATCTCGACCAGCAGTGCTTCGACCTGTGCGGCATCGCCGGCATCGCTTGCCCGGACCAGATCGACGCCAAGCGACAGCGCACGGCCCGCCACCGCCTCGATCGCGACATGGATCAGCACGAACCAATTTTCGTCCTGTCCGCCCGCGAAATGCTGGTCCATCACCAGGTTGTCGAGCGCGATCGGCCCCGATTTGTCGAGCCGGAACCAGTTATCCAGCACATAGCCAGCATAGTTCATCACGGGCGGAAAGCCGATCGCATCGCTCAGCGCGACAAAGGGAATGGCCAGATTGGCGGGCAGCTTTTCCGGCGGGGTCGGCTCACCCCAGACATAGGCCTGGACGAGAAAGGAATAGCGCACCATCGCCACGCCGATCGCGGCTTCATCGGCGCTGGCGAGGAAGGCGTCGATATCGGGCAGCGGCAGCGCGTTCAGCCAGTGGCGGACGCGGCCGGTGGTGACCAAGCCGGAAAGGATCGCGGCGGCATCTTCAACCTCAGCGAAATCGTCGGGCAGCAGCACATCGTCAATCTCGACCGCCGACAGAAAACCGCGATCGCGCGCAAGCCCAAAATGGCCAAGGTCATGCATCGTCGTGCCGCTCCAAACTAGTTTCTATTGAAACCACTCTAGCGACTCCTTGCTGATCCCGCCAGCGTTGCGGCTACCGAAAGGGCAGCAACTGCTCATAGCGGGCAAGGGGGGGGCGCTCCTCCAGCCGCACACCCAATCGCAAAAGAAAGGCGTGGCGAACGATTTCCGCCTGTTGCTCAATGCCATAGCGCGCAAAGGGCTTGTCGGCGCTGATTGCGTAATCATAACGCGCAAAGGGCAGGCGGCGGAGCGGGAGGAAAATGCCCTGCTGATGCTGCCAGACATGCGTCATTTCATGGATGAAGAGCCCTTGCGCCTCGCGCTCAGCCAGCGCGAAATCAGCGCAATAACGGCAACCTTCGGGGTGAAAATGGATGTTGCCGCGCGGCGCCATTACCGTTTCGCGCGGCTGGAAGAACGCCCATTTGCGCTTGAATATTTGGACGCGACCGTACTCAATTTCTGCGCCAAATATGGTGCGTGCCAGGGCTACCTCATCGCTGGTCAGCGATCGTCCCGCGGCGCTCATCCCTTGGGCGCAGCGTCACCTGCGGCAATTACCGGCGCATCATACTCGATTCTGAGATTGTTCGAAAAGGTGAAGATCAGCTTCATCGTTCCGCCGGGCTTTATCGCGCCGTTGATGTTGAACAGCATGACGTGCTTGCCGCCGGGGGCAAAGGTCAGCTTGGCCTTGGCGGGAACAGGCACGTCGGCAACCGGCGCCATCGACGCCATTGATCCGCTCATCATGCTTTCGTGCAATTCGGTTTTGATCACGCTGGGCGCGGTGACGCTGAGCAACTTGGTATCGGCATCGCCGCCATGCACCGTGAAATACGCTACGCCCGGATTGCCCTTCACTGCAGGCAATCGGACATAGCCTTTGTCCACAAACAGTTCTGCCGGCTGGCTGCAGGCACCAAGGACGCAGGCCGCAATGGCCAGGCTGATCGTCAAACGCATCGCTACACTCCCATTATGGGCCCGTCATGGGATAAACGCCTTCATTCTAGAAAGGCTGCAATCTTGCGGCAAGCAAAAGCCCACCTATATCGCGGACATTGGAACGGTGGAGCGGGCGCTTTGCCGTTTGGGCATTATTCAAACTGATAGGGGCCGAACAATATCATGGCTAAAGTTATCGGAATCGATCTGGGTACCACGAATAGCTGCGTTTCAGTGATGGAGGGCGGCAAGCCCAAGGTTATCGAAAACGCTGAGGGCGCGCGCACAACGCCGTCGATCGTCGCTTTCGCCAAGGATGGCGAGCGGCTGGTCGGCCAGCCCGCCAAGCGCCAGGCCGTTACCAACCCGGAAAACACGGTGTTCGCGGTAAAGCGCCTGATCGGCCGCCGTTTCGACGATCCGATCACCAAGAAGGACACCGAACTGGTGCCTTATCACATCGTCAAGGGCCCCAATGGCGATGCCTGGGTAAAGGCCGGTGGCGAGGACTATTCGCCTGCACAAATTTCCGCCTTCACGCTGCAGAAGATGAAGGAAACCGCCGAGAGCTATCTGGGCGAAACCGTGACGCAGGCGGTGATCACTGTGCCCGCCTATTTCAACGACGCGCAGCGTCAGGCGACCAAGGATGCCGGCAAGATCGCCGGGCTTGAAGTGCTGCGCATCATCAACGAGCCAACCGCAGCGGCGCTGGCCTATGGCCTGGACAAGCAGGACGGCAAGACGATTGCCGTTTATGACTTGGGCGGCGGCACCTTCGACATCTCGATTCTTGAGATTGGCGATGGCGTGTTCGAAGTGAAGGCCACCAATGGCGACACCTTCCTGGGCGGCGAGGATTTCGACAACAAGCTGCTCAACTTCCTGGCCGAGGATTTCCGTAAGGCCGAAGGTATCGACCTGACCAAGGACAAGCTGGCGCTCCAGCGGCTGAAGGAAGGCGCTGAAAAGGCAAAGATCGAGCTGTCATCGGCCGCTTCGACCGAAGTCAACCTGCCCTTCATTACCGCAGATCAGAACGGCCCGAAGCATCTGGTAAAGGCGATCACGCGTTCGGACCTTGAGCGGCTGGTGGAAGACCTGATCCAGCGTACGCTGGAGCCGTGCCGTAAGGCGATGGCCGATGCCGGCGTGAAGACCGCACAGATCGATGAGGTCGTCCTCGTCGGCGGCATGACGCGCATGCCCAAAGTACGTCAGGTCGTGAAGGAATTTTTCGGCAAGGAACCACATTCGGGCGTTAACCCCGATGAAGTCGTGGCGATGGGCGCAGCCATTCAGGCGGGCGTGCTGCAGGGTGACGTCAAGGACGTGCTGCTGCTCGACGTGACGCCATTGTCGCTCGGCATCGAGACGCTGGGCGGTGTGTTCACGCGCATGATCGATCGCAACACGACGATCCCGACCAAGAAGTCGCAGACCTATTCGACTGCCGATGACAATCAGCAGGCGGTGACGATCCGCGTGTTCCAGGGTGAGCGCGAAATGGCGGCCGATAACAAGATGCTCGGCCAGTTTGACTTGGTCGGCATTCCGCCCGCGCCACGCGGCGTGCCGCAGATCGAAGTCACTTTCGACATCGACGCGAACGGCATCGTCAATGTCAGCGCTCGCGACAAGGGCACCGGTAAGGAACAGCAGATCCGCATCCAGGCATCGGGTGGCCTGTCGGACCGCGACATCGAACAGATGGTCCGCGATGCCGAGCAGTTCGCCGAGGAAGACAAGAAGCGGCGTGAGGCGGCAGAGGCCAAGAACAACGCCGAATCGCTGATCCACACGACGGAGCGCCAGCTCGCCGACAATGGCGACAAGGTCGATGCCAGCCTGAAGAGCGAGATCGAGGCGGCCATCGCGGTGACCAAGACCGCCGTCGAAAGCGGCGATCCCGAAGCGATGAAGGAAAAGGCCAATGCATTGGCCCAGGTCGCGATGAAGCTGGGCCAGGCGATCTATGAGAAGCAGGCCGCCGAAGAGGCCTCACCGGGGGGTGAGCCTGCAGCCGAAGCCGCTGCCGAAGATGTGGTCGATGCTGAATTTTCGGAAGTCGACGACAGCAAGGCTTGAGATGATGCATCCACGCCCCCGTTACGGCGCAAGCCGTGACGGGGGAAGAGGACTTTGCGGGGCGGCAATGACCACCGAAATTGACTTCTACGAATTGCTCGAATGCGAGCGTGGCGCCGACGATGCGACGATCAAATCGTCCTATCGCAAGCTGGCCATGAAATATCACCCGGACAGGAATGCCGGGTGCAAGGATTCCGAGAGCCGTTTCAAGGCGATCTCCGAAGCCTATGACGTGCTGAAGGATCCCCAGAAGCGCGCTGCCTATGATCGGTTCGGCCATGCTGCTTTCCGGCAGGGTGCTGGGCACGGCGGCGGCGGCGGTGGCGATGATTTCGGCGCGTTCAGCGATATTTTCGAGAATATTTTCGGCGAATTCATGGGCGGCGGTCGCGGCGGCGGGGGGCGGTCGAGCGCGCGGCGCGGCGCTGATTTGCGCTATGACATGGAAATCACGCTTGAAGAGGCGTTCCAAGGCAAATCGAGCGAGATCACCGTTGATGTTTCCGGGCTCTGCGACAGTTGCTCAGGCACGGGCGCGCGCCCCGGCACCAGCGCCAAGCACTGCAACACTTGCGCTGGGCACGGCAAGGTCCGCGCGCAGCAGGGCTTCTTCGTGGTCGAACGGACCTGTCCTTCCTGCCATGGCGCCGGCCAGGTCATTGCTGATCCATGCCCATCATGCCGCGGCGATGGTCGGGTCGACAAAACCAAGACGCTGACCGTCAACATTCCGCCCGGCGTTGATGAGGGCACGCGCGTCCGGCTAACGGGTGAGGGTGAGGCAGGTGCTCGCGGCGCGCCTTCGGGCGATCTGTATATCTTTTTGCACGTCGCCCGGCATGCGATCTTCGAACGTGAAGGCACGACCCTGTTCGCGCGCGCGCCGATCAGCTTTACCACAGCAGCATTGGGCGGGGAGATTGTTCTCGCCGGCCCGGATGGTGAGCGACACGCAATCCGTATCGCACCAGGCATGCAAAGCGGTCGGGAATTGCGGCAGCGCGGGGCGGGCATGCCAGTGCTGCAAGGGCGCGGGCGTGGCGACCTAGTGATCCGCATCGAAGTAGAGACGCCAACCAAGCTGTCAGCGCGCCAACGCGAACTGCTGGAGGAATTCCGCGCCACCGAAACCGGGCAAGAAAGCCCGCAAGCCAGCGGCTTTTTCACCAAGATGAAGAGCGCCTTAGGCGGCTGACCCACTGCGCTTGATCCTTGAATCAGCCGCTTCTCGGTCGGTTGCTGCGTTTCCAACGGGCGGTGAAATCATTTTGCCGATCGTCATGTGCCCAAAATGGGTGGTCTGGATCACGGGCTTCCTTGGTTCCCGTCCCCTCGACCTGGCGTTTACCAAGCCGGGTTAAGCCTCGCTAACCTCCTCGCGCCACAGCGGGCTATCGAGACGATGATCGCGGGAGCAGGGAATGCAAGCAGAGGGACGATTTGGCAAACGAGCCGGAAGTTTGCTGCAGGGGGATTGGCGGACGCCTGGCAGCCCGTCACCCGCCACACCAGCCGCTAAACCCGCCCCGGTGCGTTCGACGATGGGGCCTGCTGCTCTGCACTTTGGTGCCCGCAAGGCATCATTCATGCAGGAAAAGCGCCGCGCGCAGCAAATCGTTT
The DNA here is from genome assembly GCA_001464615.1 of Sphingomonadales bacterium Ga0077557. GTDB lineage: Bacteria > Pseudomonadota > Alphaproteobacteria > Sphingomonadales > Sphingomonadaceae > Sphingomonas. Next base: position 6,670 of record LNFI01000029.1, read on the forward strand.
CGCTTGCCAAGGAGCGGATCGGCAAAGCTTTTGAAGATCTCCGGTTCGGCCGGGCGTTGAATGTCGACCAGCTTTGGCCGCTGGTGACGGGAATTAACGCATCGATTTCTCGCCACCCTGGCGCGCTAATGGGCGTGACGCGGCTGAAGGATCGGCATGAATATACCTATCTTCATTCAGTCGCAGTTTGTGGCCTGATGATTGGGCTCGCCCGCCAGATGAAGCTGGATCCGGCGTTGCATCATGAAATCGGCCTTGCTGGGCTGTTGCACGATATTGGAAAAGCGCGTGTCCCAACGATGCTGCTCGACAAGCCGGGCCCGTTGACTGTTGAGGAAGAGATCATTGTTCGCGAACATGCTCGCATGGGCTTTGAAACGCTGATGTCGGGAGACGACGGGCTCAGCACGAATGAACGCCTGTCATCGATTGTGCTGGATGCGTGCCTGCATCATCATGAGCGGATGGACGGCTCTGGCTATCCCGATCAGCAGCGCGGCAATAGCATTTCTCTTTATGCTCGCATGGCGGCGATTTGCGATACCTATGACGCGACCACCTCTGCGCGCGTTTATAAAGCGGCATGGTCACCGGCTGAATCGCTTGAATATCTCGCAAATAACCCAGGGCAGTATGATCCAGAGATTGTTGCGCCCTTTTCGGCGATGATCGGGATTTTCCCGGTCGGGTCGATGGTGCGGTTGACCAGCAACCGATTAGCCATCGTGCTCGAAGCGAGCGAACCTGACGAGTTGATGCCGCCCGTCAGCCCGTTCTACTGCATCGATTCAAAGCAGTTGCTGTCGTTGCGCCGGATCGATTCTACGATTGATCCCATTGTCGGCATTGAAATCCCAAGCCGGTGGAACTTGCCGTTTTTCTGGCAGACCCGCGCCACGATCCTGGCCCATTTCGATGGCAGTCCACCGATTGAATAAGGTGATGGCGCGGCGGATTTTGACTGCTGCCTGACCGCCCCGGGTGAGCGGGGCGGTGGGCCGATGGATTAGAGGGTGAGGACCACCCCGACCACCAGCGCCTGGGCCGCTACGGCCAGCACGCTGGTAGCTACGGCTTCAAAACGACGCATGGTTTGGTCTCCTGTGCCGGATAGGTCCGGCACAGGGAGATTTAATAATTGTTACGCATGCGCGCAATTTTATTACAGGCAATCGTGATTGCAACAGGCGCACGTCGTCATGATGCGGCGCATTGGCGACGAGGCCGTCGGATTTGAAAAATTGAGCTTGCCGATCCCGTAAATCTTGCCGATCGCTGGGCAGTCTCGCGCCAATCGACTGTCTGTTGGCTAAGACCGAGCAAATACCCGGTCGAAAATCGTGTCGACATGTTTCAGGTGATAGCCGAGATCGAATTTATCCTCGATCTCGGATGCTGGCAGTGCAGCAGTGACTTCGGGGTCGGCTTTGAGCAAGTCGAGGAGCGATAAGGCCCCGTCGCTTTCCCACACCTTCATCGCGTTGCGTTGCACGAGCCGATAGGAATCCTCGCGGCTGACGCCCGCTTGGGTCAGGGCGAGCAGCACGCGCTGCGAATGAACCAGCCCGCCCATCTTGTTCATGTTCTTCTCCATCCGCGCGGGATAGACGAGCAATTTGTCCATCACGCCCGTCAGCCGGGCGAGCGCGAAATCGAGGGTGATTGTCGCATCGGGGCCAATATAGCGCTCGACCGATGAATGGCTGATATCGCGTTCATGCCACAGCGCGACATTCTCCAGCGCAGGCGTGACATAGCCGCGCACCATGCGGGCGAGGCCCGTGAGATTTTCGGTCAGCACCGGGTTGCGCTTGTGCGGCATCGCCGAGGAGCCTTTTTGCCCGGGCGCGAAATATTCCTCCGCCTCCAGCACTTCAGTGCGCTGCAAATGGCGGATCTCGGTGGCGAGCCGCTCGACTGAGCTGGCGATCACCCCCAGCGTTGCAAAGAACATGGCGTGCCGGTCGCGCGGGATAACCTGAGTGGAAACGGGCTCAATGCTCAGGCCCAGTTTGGCGGCGACATGCGCTTCCACGGCGGGGTCGATATTGGCGAAGGTGCCGACGGCACCCGAAACCGCGCAGGTCGCGATGTCCGCGCGCGCTGCGACCAGCCGCGCGCGGTTGCGATCAAACTCTGCATAGGCTTGGGCCAATTTCAGCCCGAAAGTGACAGGTTCAGCGTGGATGCCGTGGCTGCGCCCGATCGTCGGGGTTAGCTTGTGCTCGATCGCGCGGCGCTTCAGCACAGCCAGCAGCGCATCGATATCGGCGATCAGCAGATCGGCAGCGCGCGCCAGTTGCACTGAAAGGCAGGTGTCGAGCACGTCCGAAGAGGTCATGCCCTGGTGCATGAAGCGCGCTTCGTCGCCGACCTGTTCGGCAACCCAGGTCAGAAAAGCGATAACGTCATGCTTGGTGACTGCTTCGATCGCATCGATGGCGGGAACATCGATGACCGGGTTGGTCGCCCACCAAGCCCATAAAGCCGCTGCTGCTTCCTTGGGAACCACGCCGAGATCGGCGAGCGCGTCGGTCGCGTGCGCCTCAATCTCGAACCAGATCCGGAAACGCGCCTCGGGCGTCCACAGGGCAACCATGTCGGGGCGGGAGTAGCGCGGGATCATTGGGGTTCCTCGGGTCGGGCAATGAGTCATTGTAGCAGGAGCACTGACTCGCGATGTGCCGCCACCTAGCAGGGACCTGGCGTGCCGCCAAACCCATGCTTGGATCAGTCGCTCGATCAGGCCCTAGATCAACCCCTGCGCCCGCAGGCTGACATGCCCGTTCGCACCGATCACGATATGATCATGCAAGGTAATGCCCAGCCGCTTGCCTGCCTCGGCGATCTGCCGGGTCAGATCGATGTCGGCGCGACTTGGCGCTGGGTCGCCGCTTGGGTGATTATGGACCAGAATGATCGCCGCCGATCCCAGATCGATCGCTCGCCGCACGACTTCGCGGACATGCACCGCCGCTTCGTCGATCGACCCTTCGCTAATCAGTTCGTCGCGGATCAAAATGTTGCGGGTGTTCAGGTGCAACACGCGGACGCGTTCGTTAACGTGATGCGCCATATCGGCGTGGAGATAATCGATCAGCGCTTGCCAATTGCCCAACACCGGCCGTTGGGCGACCTTGGCGCGCAGCAGGCGCAGCGCCGCCGCCTGACCGATTTTGATGGCGGCAGCCGCGGTTTCCCCCATGCCCTGCACCCGCAGCAGGGAATCCGGATCGGCAGCGAACAACCCGCCAATGCCACCAAATTCGGCAAGCAGTGCCTTGGCAAGCGGCTTGGTGTCGCGTCGGGGGATCGCCAGGGCGAGCAAATATTCGATTAGTTCATGATCGAGCAATGCTTCATCGCCATGGGTGAGCAATCGCTGGCGCAAGCGGGCGCGATGCCCGCTATGGTCGCGTTCGGGCGCTGCGGGCAGCGACATATCGGAGTGCGGAACGCTCATGCTATTCTAAGGGTTACGCATTCTTCGTCAGCCAAGCAATTGCGCTGATGGTTTCGGGGCTTATGCTTGGTTGCTGCCGGTTGGGGCGCGTGAGGAGTGATGATTGCCGTGACGGCTGACAGCGATAATGCGCCAGATGCCGCCCCCACGCCGATACTGCGTCGGCGCCATTGGCTGAACAGCACGTCTCGCCGCGCGTTGAGCGTGGCGGTGGTCGTTCTCGGTGGCCTGCTGATCGTCTGGAGCCAGCGCAAGCCGATCGCCGATCGTTATGTTATCCAGGCCCTGGCTGATCGTGGCGTTACCGCCCGCTATACCATTGCTGATCTGGGTTTCGATCGCCAGCGGTTGACCAATGTGGTGATCGGCGATCCGAAGCGCCCCGATCTGGTGGCTGACTGGATCGAGGTAGATACCAGCATCGGACTAATCGGCCCGACTGTGACCGGCTTGCGCGCCGGATCGGTGCGCGTGCGTGGGGTGCTGACCGACGGCAAACTGTCGTTGGGCGCGATTGACCGATTATTGCCGCCCTCCACGGGCGCGCCGTTCATGCTGCCCGCCATCAATCTCGATATCGCCGATGGTCGCATGCGGATTGAAGCGCGCGAAGGGGTGATCGGGATCAAGCTGATCGGGCAAGGTCGATTGGATAACGGCTTTGTCGGGCAGATGGCGGTAATTGCCGACCATTTCAACATTGCCGATTGCGCGATTGATCGGCTTGCTGCCACTTGGGCGGTCCGGGTGACGGCGCGGCAACCTCATCTAGCGGGCCCGCTGCGCGCCCGGTTGCTGGTGTGCGGCAAGACTCGGGTATCGGGGGCAGAGGCGTTGCTTGATGCCACGCTCGAATCACCGCTTGATCGCTGGCAGGGGAAAGCGCGCATCGCGGTTGATCGGCTGGGCCATCCGACAGCACAGCTCAAGCAATTGGCTGGCACGATTGATTTCACCGGATCGGCGCGGCGCACGACGGGCGCGGTTGATCTGCGCGCCGGAGCGTTTCGCACCGATCCTTTGGCAGGCGATTCGCTGGCGCTGGTCGGCCGATATGCGCTGGGGAGCGACGGTGCGGCGATGCAGGGCCAGGCTTCCGCCAAGGGCGCAGCGCTTACCCCGGCCTGGCGCAAGCGTCTGGCAGATCTCAGCGCGACGGGGGACGGCACGCCCATCGGGCCGCTGATGGTCAAATTTGGTCGCGCGGCGGTCGCGGCGTCGCAGGGACTCACCTTGTCGGCTGATCTTGATCTGGCCACGCAGACCGACGGCAGCGTGCGGGTCGCGGTTGCCCGCGCGCGTGCCGAATCGGTGAGCGGCGGGCAGTTCAGCCTGAATGACGGCGACGGCGTGCAGATCGATTCGCGGGGGCTGCGCGTGAACGGCCTGCTGTCCATGGTCGGCGGGGGATTGCCAGAGGCGGCAGTGCAGCTGAACCAGGCGGCAGCGGGTACGCCGATCACTGGCAGTGCGCTGGTGCGCCCTTATGTCGCTGGCAAGGCGCGGCTGGCGTTTCAGGCGCTTGATTTCAGCGCCGCGCCGGGCGGTGCCACCCGGATCACCACTCGGGCCAGCTTGTCAGGGCCGATCGGTTCGGGGCGGATCGATGGCGGCCGGATCGGTATCGCGGCCTATTGGGATGGCAAGGCCGGTTGGCGGATCAATCCGGGCTGCGCGCCGGTGGGGTTTGATCGTCTGGCGGTCAGCGGCCTGGTGCTGGCGGCCAGTCGCTTCACCTTATGCGCGAACGGCGATTCGCTGTTGCGGATCGACGGCAATCGCTTGAGCGGTGGCGGCCATATTGCCGGGCTGCGTGTCGCTGGCCAATTGAGCGGCACGCCGATTACCCTGGCGGCGGCTGATGCACGCTTCGGCGTTGCCAATCGCGATTTCTCGATTGCGCAATTCGCCGCCCGATTGGGCGATTCGGATCGCCGCTCGATTCTCGACATCGCGTCGGTCAACGGCACCTTGGCGGGCGAAGGCGCGAGCGGCAGCTTTGCCGACGGGGCAGGGCAGATCGCGCATGTGCCGCTGCTGATGTCGGGCAGCGCGGGCGATTGGCGGTTCGATAGCGGCAAATTGGTGCTGGCGGGCACGCTCAATGTGGCAGATGCCGATGCCAATCCGCGATTCTTTCCGCTGGCCGCCAACGCCATGGCGTTCGCGCTGGAAGACAATCAGATCACGGCCAGCGCTATGCTGGTCAATCCAGAAACCGGTATTCAGGTCAGCAATGTCGCGCTGGCGCATGATCTTGATGACGGTGTTGGCCATGCTGATCTCAGCGTTCCAGGCATCCGTTTTGGCGAGGCTTTTCAACCCGCTCAGCTGACGCGCTTTACCTATGGCGTGATCGCCGATGTTCGGGGGCTTGTTTCAGGTGACGGCCGGATCAACTGGACGCGCGACGGCGTGACCAGCACCGGGGTATTTCGAACGACCAATACCGATCTGGCGGCGGCCTTTGGCCCGGTTGTCGGCCTGTCGGGCGAAATACGGTTTAGTGATTTGCTCAACCTGGAAACCGCGCCGGGCCAGTCCGCGACGATCGCCAATGTGAACCCCGGCGTGCCGGTGCTCGACGGGCTGGTGCGCTATCAGTTGCTGTCGGGATCGCGGGTGGCGGTGGCGGGCGGGCGCTGGCCCTTTGCCGGCGGATCGCTGGTGCTGGAACCCAGCATATTGGATTTCAGCGAAAGCCATGGTCGGCGGCTGACTTTTCGCGTTGAAGGCGTCGATGCGGCGCAATTCCTGCAGCAGTTTGATTTCAAGAATCTCGACGCGACCGGCACTTTTGATGGCCTGCTGCCGATGATTTTCGATGAACAGGGCGGGCGGATTGAGGGTGGCCATCTGACGGTGCGCGAAACGGGGGGGACCATTGCCTATGTCGGTGAAGTCTCGCAGCGTGATGTGGGTTTCTGGGGCAATATGGCATTTCAGGCGCTGAAATCATTGCAGTATAAATCGCTGGCAATCGAGATGAATGGGCCGCTGGCCGGCGAGATGATCACCGAAGTCAGCTTTGCGGGTGTCAACCAAGGCGCTGGCAGCAAAAGCAACTTTCTGATTCGGCGGCTGCAGAAATTGCCGCTGATTTTCAATATTCGGATCCAGGCCCCGTTCCGCCAGCTGATCGATTCGGCCCAGTCCTATTACGATCCGCAGCGGCTGATCGAGCGCCATCTGCCTGACCTGATCCGCGAACAGAATGAAAGTCTTCAGCGCCAGTCAGGCGCGCCGCCGCAACCCGGCCCGACTGCACCGCCAACTACAACGCCAACCCCAACAAAAGCTGACAACCCCGTTCAGCCCCCTGCAAGCGAGACCCTGCCATGACACAAATCGCATTGACGAACGGTGCCGGGAGACCGACCAAGGGTGATATGAGGACGATGATGACGATCGCGCTGTTGAGCGCCACTGGGTTTGTAGGCGGCTGTGTGAGTGTCACTGCGCCTGACAAGCCGATTGTCATCAATCTGAATATCAAGATCACCCAGGACATCGTCTATCGCATCGACGGCAAGTCAAAGGCGCTGATTGAGAGCAACGGAGGGATATTCTGATGATCAAGTTTTCGCCCAATACGCGGTCGCTGGCGATTGCAGCTGTCGCCCTTCTCGCTACTGGCCTGGTAACAACGGCGGCGCTGGCCCAGCGTGATCCTGCCTATCAGGCTGCGCGCTCAGCCGGGCAGGTCGGCGAAAAGACCGACGGTTATCTGGGCATTGTCGGTGAAGATACGCCGACCCTGCACGCGTTGGTCAACAACATCAACATTCAACGCAAGGCCGCTTATACGCGCAGCGCCGCTGATGGCGCGACCGTTGAGCAATTCGCCTTTGCCTCCGGCTGCAACTTGATTGCGATGACGGTGCCGGGTGAAAAATATCAATCCCCCAATGGCAGCTGGAAAACCCGCACCAATGCTCCGCCGGAGCGCGATTCGCGTTGTCTTTGATCTCGGTGCGCAAGCTTTAACCCGGCTAACCCGGGCTGTTCTGCAGCCGGGGCCACGCCCGGTTGACTTGCCAGCCCCCCCTTTCTAAACGGGCCCCGCAACGGCGGCCTTGGCTTGCTGGTGCTTCGCGTCGCCCGCTTGTTGCGCGGCGGCGTTTTCTTATCAGGATGTGCTCGCGTTGGCAGACGATCGCCAGAACGGACCGAATGACTTAGCGGCCCGAATTGCGCGTGCGAAAGCAGAGCATGCCATTGCCGGCCCGTCGGCAGCGGCAGCATCCGAAAACAAGGGCTGGGCGATCGGCATTGAATTTGTCGGCTTGGTTCTGGTGTCAACGGCCATTGGCTGGGGCATCGACAACTACACCGGTCTGGGGTCAAAGCCCTGGGCCATGATCATCATGCTGGTGTTTGGCTTTGCCGCCGGCGTCTATCGCGCGATGGAGACATCGTCGCAGTTTGACGCCGATCCCACCAGCGGCAACAGGAAGTAAGGCGACCGATATGGCCGGCCCGATGGAACAGTTCGCGCTCAAGGTGCTCAAGCCGCTGAATGTGGCGGGTTTCGATGCGTCCTTCACCAATTCGTCGCTCTGGATGGCGATTGCCGTTGTCGGCATCGCGATTTTTCTGTTCGTCGGCACCGCCAAGCCGCAGCTCGTGCCTGGGCGCATGCAGGCGGCGGTCGAATATCTCTATGATTTCGTGCGGAACATGCTCGACGAAAATGTTGGCCCAGAGGGGCGCCGCTTCGTTCCCCTGCTGTTTTCGCTCTTCATTTTCGTGCTGGTCTGCAACCTGCTGGGTCTGATCCCTTGGGTTGGCGCGTTTACGCCGACCAGCCATATTGCCGTCACCTTCGGCCTCGCGTTGCTCGTCTTCGTGATCGTCTGCATCGTTGGCTTCGCCAAGCACGGCCTGCATTTCTTCAGCCTGTTCTGGCCAAAGAAGACCTTTCTGCCGCTCGCGATCTTCGTGGCAGCGATCGAGTTTCTGAGCTTTCTCAGCCGCCCGTTTACCCTGGCGATCCGACTGTTCGCCAACATGACGGCGGGCCATGTCCTGCTGAAGGTGTTCGGCACCTTTGTCGTCGCGCTCGGCTCATTTGGCGCGCTGCCTTATGTGTTCGGCGTGCTGCCGCTGGCGGTCAACGTCGCGCTGTCGGCGCTCGAGGTGCTGATCGCTGTGGTGCAGGCCTATGTTTTCGCGCTGCTCGCTTCGCTCTATTTGAACGATGCGATCAATCTTCACTAAGTTTACCCTTAAACTACTGATTTAACTTGAAAGGTTTTACTATGGACGTAGGTTCGGCAAAGGTTATCGGCGCAGGTCTCGCGGCGATTGGTGCGGGTCTGGCAGCGATCGGCGTGGGTTCGATCTTCGGCCAGTATCTGAACGGCGCGCTGCGCAATCCAGAAGCTGACGCCAAGATGGGCGGCCGCCTGATCTTCGGTTTCGCTGTGACCGAAGCGCTCGGCCTGATCGCGGCCGTTGTCGCGCTCGCGCTCGCCTTCTCGTAAGACTCGCCACTCTCCGTAAAGGGCGGGATCAATGCCTCAGTTTGAATTTGCCACCGTTTTCTGGCCGCAGCTGATCTGGCTCGCGATCTTTTTCGCGATCCTGTATTTTGGTGTCGTCCAGCTCACTTTGCCCAAGCTGGGCAAGGTGATTACGGCGCGTGAAGACCAGATGACGGGTGATCTCGCCTCCGCGGAAAAAGCTCAGGCCGAAGCAACCCAGCTTGGCCTGGATTATGATGCGGGCGTCGCCGCGGCACAGGACGCGGCGCGGGCCCAGCTTGTCGCCGCGCGCTTGTCTGCAACGACGGCCGTCGAGGGAAAGCTCGCGGCGGCCAATGCGGCGCTCGATGAAAAGGCAGCAACGGCACAGGCCGCACTCGATGCGGCCCGCAACAAGGCGCTGGCTGAGATTGAGACCGTCGCGGCAGAGGCGGCGACCGCCATTGTCGAGAAATTGACGGGTAACCGCCCAGCCGATGCCGATGCGGTCTCGGCCGCTCGGGCGGCACTGGCTTAAGGAGCGGATGCGATGAACACTCTCCTTCTCGCCGCTGCGGAAGCCGCCGGTCACGAAGAACACGGCCCAACATTGCTCGGCCTGAGCGCTGAGGGGTGGGTCTATGTCGGCTTGACGATCTTCCTGCTGCTCGCGATTTTTTATGCCAAGGCACCCCAGAAGATTGCCGAAGCACTCGATGCGCGCATCGCCAACACCAAGCGTCAGCTTGACGAGGCAACCGCGATCCGGGCCGAGGCGGAAGCGTTGCTCGCCGACGCAAAGAAGCGCAGCGCCGCCAGTGCTGGCGACGCTGCCGCGATCATCGCGCAGGCAGAGTCCGAAGCAAAATTGATGCTCGCCAAGGCAGAATCCGACGCGACCGATCTGATGGCCCGCCGTTCAAAAATGGCGGAAGACAAGATTGCCGCCGCTGAACGCGGGGCAATTGCTGATCTGCGCGCCAAGGCCGCCGATGCGGCGACCCATGCGGCGCAACACATCATTGCCAGTCGGCATGATGCTGGGGCGGATAAGCCGCTGGTCGATCGCACGATTGCCGGGCTGGCGCGGATTAACTGATTGATACGGATAGGATAGCCTGGCGACCTTCTTTGGCCGCCTAGCTATCGCCGCAATTTTGCGCTTTGATTGTTCGGGGCGAATCACGCCCTCCTCATCAAGAAAGATCGTTTCATGAAGCTGATTGCTGCCGTCGCCCTGCTGACGCTTACTGCGACTCCCGTTCTTGCCCAGACGATGCCCGCAACGCCAGCAGCGCCCGCGCCAGCGACGCCAGGCGCAGCCGCCACCGCCCCAGCAAAACTGTCCATTGATTCGCCGATTGAGCAGCTTGTTGCCAGCCCTGCCGCCAAGGCGGTTGTTGAAGGCGCGATTCCGGGGCTTTCGCAGCACCCGAGCTTTGACCAGTTCAAAGCGATGACCCTGGCGCAGGTTCAGCCCTATTCGGGTGGCGCGATCACCGATGAGATGATCAAGAAGATCACCGACGGTCTCGCCGCGATCAAGTAAGCCATTGCTGTAGCAACGCGCCGTTTGCCGACAGCTCGGCGGACGGCGCGTTGTTCAGTATCGCAGCATCAGCCTGCGCGCGATCGCTGGCGTGATATTGTGCACCACGCTTAATAATTTGGTCATGCCGATATTGGCTTCGGCGCGATTGGCCTCAATCGCCACCAATATTTGCCGGGCGCATTCGTTGACGGGCATTTTCTTGCGCGTTTGGCTTGCCGTTAGCTGCGTGTCGACCACCGGCGGCAGTACCTCCATGACATGGACCCTGGTGTCGGCAAGCTGCGCGCGCAGCGCCATTGTGAAGCTGCGCAGGCCCGCCTTGGTCGCGCAATAGACGGGCGATCCCTTGTTGGGCGCGATGGCCAACCCTGACGTAACGTTGACGATCATCGCTTCGGGGCGCGCGCGCAGCCCGGTAATCAACCGCGTGATTAGATGGATTGGCGCGGTCAGGTTCAGTGCGATGCACTGATCGACGGTGTTGAGATCAACGGACTCAGCAATGTCATAGGTCGCCCCAGCGCCAGCATTGTTGACCAGGATGTCGATCGGCCATTGCCGAACGACATCGACGATCTTGTCGCAACCGGCTTCAGTCGCGAGGTCAGCGGCGATCGCTTCCATCCCTTCGACATGGGCAGCGGCGAGGCGGCCGGGATCGCGGCCGCAAACGATAACGCGGCACCCCTTGGCACGCAGCGCGCGTGCCAGCGCAAGGCCGATGCCATCGGTGCCACCGGTCACCAAGGCCGTCTTGCCGTTAACATCCATTCGGTTCTACCCTTTGTCGATCAATATAGCCGTTGTTGCGCCTTGCCCGGCGTCCTAACTGAAGCCAATGACAGGCCCCAACCAACCCGATCGCTTCAACGAAGACAAGGCCACCTACACGGTTCGTGGGTCGGATGCGCCTGATCTTGATGCCGGGGTTGCGGCAATCCGTAATGTTCTGGCGACCTTGCCCGCGCGACCGGGGGTTTACCGGATGAATGATGCGCGCGGTGACACGCTCTATGTCGGCAAGGCACGCGCGCTGAAGAACCGCGTGACCAACTATACCCAGGTCGATCGGCTCCCGCGCCGCCTGCAGCGGATGGTCGCCCAAACGCGATCGATGACGATCGTGACGACCAATAATGAGGCGGAGGCGCTGCTGCTCGAGGCGCAGCTGATAAAGCGGTACCGGCCGGCCTATAATGTGCTGCTGCGCGACGACAAAAGCTTCCCCTTCATCCTGCTGCGTGCCGATCATGATTTTCCGCGTATCCAGAAGCATCGTGGCGCGCGGCGGGCCAAGGGCAATTATTATGGGCCGTTTGCCAGTGCGGGATCGGTCAACACCACGCTCAATGCGCTGCAAAAGCTGTTCTTGCTTCGCAGTTGCAGCGATAGTTTCTTCCGGAACCGCGATCGGCCGTGTCTGCTTTACCAGATCAAGCGTTGCTCCGCGCCGTGCGTAGGGCGGATCGGTGCCGATGATTATGCTGAGCTGGTCGATGACGCCAAAGCGTTCCTGGCGGGTAAATCGACCGAGGTGCAGACCAAGCTTGGCAAGCAGATGGAGGCGGCTGCCGAGGCGATGGACTTTGAACTGGCGGCAATCCTGCGCGATCGGTTGCGCGCGCTGACCTTCATTCAGGGGTCGCAGGCGATCAATGCCGATGGGGTCGGCGACGCCGATATCTTCGCGATGGCCAATCGTGACGGGGTGATGGGTATCCAGGCGTTTTTCATTCGCGGCGGCCAGAATTGGGGGCATCGCAGCTTCTTCCCCGCGCACACCAATGATGTCCCCGAAGACGAAGTGCTGATGAGTTTTCTCAGCCAGTTTTATGAAGAAGTGCCGCCGCCGCGAACGATCTTCATTGATCGCGATCTCGCCGATGGGGCGTTACTGGGCGAGGCACTGGGCACCGCGGCTGGCCATAAGGTGGCACTGTCGACGCCACAACGCGGGGTCCGGCGCCGGCTGCTCGATCAAGCAAAGCGCAATGCCGAGGAGGCGCTGGATCGGCGGCTGGCTGAAAGCACGACCCAAGCGAAATTGTTGCGCGAAGTGGCCGAGCTGTTCGATCTTGGCGAGCCGCCCGATCGGATTGAAATCTATGACAACAGCCATATTCAGGGCACCAATGCGCTGGGTGCAATGGTCGTCGCTGGGCCAGAGGGTTTCCGCAAGGGCCAGTATCGCAAGTTCAACATCAAGCGGCCCGAAACCATTGCTGGCGATGATTTCGGCATGATGCGCGAGGTATTCCAGCGCCGCTTTGCCAAATATTCGGACGCGAATGGTCAGGATGAAGTGGCCGATCGCGATGGCGATGACTGGCCTGATCTGGTCTTGATCGATGGCGGGCGCGGGCAGCTTAATGTCGTCAGGCGGGCGCTGGAGGAAATGGGGATTGAGGATATCTGCCTGGTCGGCATCGCCAAGGGGCCGCATCATGGTCGTGATGGGCGCGAAGTGTTCCACCTGATGGACGGGCGTGAATTCCAGTTGCCGGTCAACGCCCCGGTGCTGTTCTATCTTCAGCGATTACGCGACGAAGTGCATCGTTTCGCGATCGGGGCGCACCGCGCGAAACGCGCCAAGGCAATCGGCGCGAGCCCGTTGGATGAGGTGCCGGGCATTGGGCCGGCACGCAAAAAGGCGCTGCTGATGCATTTCGGCACGGCCCGCGCTGTCCGCAATGCAAGCCTTGAGGATCTGCAGAAAGCACCCGGCGTTTCTACGGCAATGGCACAGAGCCTTTATGATTTTTTCCACGCGCGTTGAATGTACTAACTGCCAGCAATAAAATGTAATTTCTCTTATTTGCAGTTTCTTCACCGTGGGCGCCTAAACCGTGTGCTATGCCAACGCCGGTCTTTTTGACGGTCGATGTCGAGATTATGTGGCGGCACCATGCTGCCGGGCTCGATCCTGCGACCTTGTTCGAACGCTCGTTCGAACCAGCGGGTGTGGGCCTTTCCTATCAACTTGAAATGCTGCGCCGCTATGATCTGAAGAGCTCGTTCTTCGTCGATCCGATCCCGGCATTAATCTATGGGCTCGATCCGTTTCGCCGCGTGATCGATGCGATCCAGTCAGCCGGGCAGCGCGTTGATCTGCACCTCCATCCCAATTGGACGAATATTGCGAGCGGCGATCATCAGGGGTCGCTCAGCCGATTTCATCTCAGCGATTATGATTTCAACGAACAATTGTCATTGATCGAGAAGGCTCGTGATTTGCTGGTGGCGGCAGGCGCCTTGCCGCCAGTTGCGTTCCGGGGCGGCAACTATGCCGGCAATGATGATACATTAGCGGCGCTCGCCACGCTTGGCTTTGACTATGACAGCAGCCATAATGGGTCAGTCCATCCCCATCCGAGCGGGATCGGTCTGCCGGCGCGCCAGATTGCTCCAATTGCGCGCGGGGGGGTGATCGAAGTGCCGGTAACGTTGATTGAAGAACGCCAAGGAGCTTTGCGACATTTCCAGATATGCGCGCTATCAGTCGATGAGATGCGGGCGGCGCTGGATCATGCGGTTGACCAGGATCATGCCGTAGTGACGATCGTCAGCCATGGATTTGAACTTGCCAATCGCGCCGGAACGCGTCCGAATGCGGTGCATGTTCGCCGTTTCGACATGCTGTGCGCGCTGCTCGACGAACGCCGCGATGTCTTGCCGACGCAGCATTTTGCCGATCGCCCCGAGCTCCGCCTGGGGCAGGATGACACGCCGTTGCGCCCCAATATGACGCGGCTTCGCTGGCGGCAGGCCGAACAGCTCTGGTCGAACATGGTTTTGGAGCGGGCGTTATGACGGCGACCCCGCTGCCCCTGCGTTTCCAGCTTGGCGCGCGCACGCTGATGGCCGTGCAACGCCAGCTGGTGCGGGTACCGCTATCGCTCGAAGAGGCGATGGAGGGGCGCTTGCCGGTCCTGCCGCCACTCGATCGAACCGCCCATGGCTATGCGATTACGTCGCTCCCCGCCGATCGACGTGATGCGATGGCTTTCGCTGGCGGTGGGATGATCGCCTTTGTCCGTCAGCACTATACCCGCCACTTCATTGACCTGACGACGGGGTTCGAAGCCTATGAGGCGTCGTTATCCGCCAACACCCGGTCGGCGATGCGGCGCAAGGCGCGCAAGGTAACGACGGTATCAGGCGGCACGCTCGACGTGCGCCGCTTCCGCACCCCGGACGAGCTGACCGAGTTTCATGATACCGCGCGGCGCATCTCGCTGCGCACCTATCAGGAGCGGCTGCTCGGCAGCGGCCTGCCCGACGACGAAGCTTTTCTGCGCCAGATGTATAGCGCGGCGGCGGCCGGCTCGGTGCGCGCCTGGTTGCTCTATGTCGCCGGTGAGCCAGCGGCTTATCTCTATCTGACGGTCCGTGCGGGGACCGTGCGCTATGATCATGTCGGCCATGATCCGGCGTTCAACGATCTGTCGCCTGGCGGCGTTCTGCAGATGGAGGCGCTCCGCGATCTGTTTGCCGAGGGCAATCTGACGCGCTTCGATTTCACTGAGGGCGATGGCCAGCACAAGCGCCAGTTTGCGACCGGCGGCGTTGCCTGCATCGATATGCTGCTGCTGCGCGCTTCGCTCGTCAATCGGCTGACGACCGTCGCGCTGGGCACCTTTGATCGAAGCATGGCGCTGGGCAAGCGGGCGACCAATCGACTGGGGTTGCAAAAGGTCGCGCGGCGGCTGCGGCGCTGATTTCGTCGTCGGTCGCGCAACCGCTATAGCGCGGGCGTGCATATTCGAGCCGAAGCCCTGATTCTGTCGATCCGCGCGCATGGCGAACATGGCGCCGTCGTGCGCGCGCTCACCCGCGCGCACGGGGTACAGCCTGGATATGTGCGCGGCGGCAGGTCGCGTCGCGTGCGACCAATCCTGCAACCCGCCAATCTGGTGCTGGGGGAATGGCGCGCCCGCACCGATGAGCAATTGAGCAGCCTGACGGTGGAGCTGATCCACAGCCGCGCGCCGTTATTTGCAGAGCCGCTGCCCGCCGCGCTGCTTGATTGGGCGACGGTGCTGACGACCGCGGCTTTGCCAGAGGCGCAACCCTTTGCCATGTTGCATGACGCGCTGACCGGGCTGTTCGAGGCGGTTGAAGCAGCACCCGCCGCCCGCGGTTGGGCGTCCGCCCTGGTGCGCTATGAGTTATTGTTGCTCGCCGAGCTGGGCTTTGGCCTTGATCTGGAGAGCTGCGTGGTGACGGGATCGGCCGATGATCTTGCCTTTGTCAGCCCGCGTAGCGGTGGCGCGGTGAGCCGTGCGGCAGCGGGCGATCATGCAGCGCGATTATTGCCCTTACCGGCCTTTTTGCGGATCGGCGGGCCGACCGATTGGCCCGATATTCTGGCCGGTCTCGCCATTACCGGCCATTTTCTGGAGCGCAACGTGCTGGTTGACAAGCGTCGTGAAGCGCTGACATCGCGGACGCGCCTGATCGATCGCCTCAAGAGAGCGGTTGCGTAAGGGGTTAGCCCTCGCCTAGGCGAATCGAGCCAATAGCGGCTCGGGGACCGGCGTTGACGACAAAGGCGGACATGCTTGAACTGGCGGTCGTCATCCCGACCTTTAACGAGGCGGCAAATGTGCCGCTACTGGTGGCGCGGCTTGACGCTGCGCTGGCGGGGCACGGCTGGGAGGCGATCTTCGTCGATGACGACAGCCCCGATGGCACTGCCAATGCCGCTCGCGCCATTGCCCGCAGCGACAGCCGGGTCCGCGTGATCCAGCGGATTGGGCGGCGTGGACTGTCTTCGGCCTGTATCGAGGGGATGTGCGCAACCGCCGCGCCGTTGGTCGCCGTGATCGATGGCGATCTCCAGCATGACGAGACGTTGTTGCCGCAAATGCTCGACGCGTTGCAGCGCGATGCCGCGCTCGATGTCGTGATCGGGTCGCGTTTTATCGGGGATGGCGGAACGGGCGAGTGGGATAGCGACCGGGTTGCCAAATCGGCCTTTGCCGCCCGGTTGTCGCGCTTCGTGCTCAAGGCTGATCTCAGCGATCCGATGAGTGGCTTCTTCATGATCCGCACTGATCTGGTGCGCGCGCTCGCGCCAAATCTGGCAGCGATCGGCTTCAAGATATTGCTGGATATCATGACCGGCAGCCGCAAATCGCTGACCTTTCTGGAGCTGCCCTATACATTTCGCACCCGCGCGATTGGCGAGAGCAAGCTTGATCATGTCGTCGCGATGGAATTTCTGATCGCGCTATATGATCGGATGTTGGGCCGTTACGTGCCCGTGCGCTTTGCGCTGTTTTCGGTGATCGGTGCGATCGGCGTTGCCGCGCATATGGCGGTTTTGGCGATCATGCTGGCGATAGGCGCCGAGTTTTTGGGCGGGCAGATTGTTGCTGCCTTTGCCGCGATGACGATGAACTTCTTCCTTAATAACGCGCTCACTTATCGCGACCGGCGATTGCGGGGTTTCAGGCCGCTGCTTGATGGCTGGGTGTCGTTTTGCGTGGTGTGCTCGGTCGGGCTGGTCGCCAATATCGGCGTGGCCGGTTTTCTGCACGATGTCCAAAGCGGCACTTGGGCGGCATCGGCGCTGGTCGGCGTGCTGGTTGGCGCGGTGTGGAACTATGCGCTGTCATCGCGCTTCACCTGGGGGCGGTATTAGAGTCTGATGACTTTGGATTGGATCAACCCAAACCCCGTTCGCCCTGAGCGAAGTCGAAGGGCATGCGAAGCGCGTGGGCTTCGACTTCCCCCGGACCTGATCCGGGGCCGAACGGCTATGAGGTTGAAGCGACCTAACGTCTTCACGCTCTAGCCGCCCGATTATCTCCAGCTGAAGAACCACATCCAGTTCAGGAAGCTCATTGGCCCGGCGAGCGGTGCTGCCGACAGGATCGGGTAGAAATAGATGAATAACACCCCCGCCAGCCCCGCGAACCAGGCGTCGGCATGGCGCAGTCGGCCCTTGCCGAAATGGTCGAACGCGGCGGCGAGCGCGAGACAGAGGAAGATGCTCGGCAGATAATAATAATAGAAAAAGCCGATTTTTTTCGGGATGATGATCCACGGCAGATAGGCGGCGATCCACAGCCCGGCGATCGCCCCGACAGCGACGGCGCGGTCGCGCCACCAAGCATAGAGGCAGGCCGCCACCGCAATCAGCCCGCCCCACAGGATTGCCGGATTGCCGATCAGCAATATGCCGCGCTGTGCCCCGTCAACGGGTTCATAGAGATACCAAATCGGCCGCATGTCGAGCGGCCAGCTCCACCAGCTCGATTGATAAGTGTGTGGCGGCAGCGGCAAGGTTTGCTGCGCGAACATCGTCGCCTGAAAGGGTAGCAATGTGGCCAGGGTCAGCGGATCGTTGGCGTAGAAAAAGGCGGGCAGGAAGGTGAGGAAATAGGTCAGCAGGCTAACGCCCGCGAACAAGGCGGCCGCCAAAACGCGCTGCCCGCCCAGCGCCGGCGCTACACGATTGTCCGCCAGCAGGATCGCCAGGCCGGCCAGGCCGACATAGGGCACCGCCGCCCATTTTGTGCCAACGGCCAGCCCGAACAGCACCGCCGCCAGCGCGATCCGGTGGATCAGCTGCGGCCCGTTCCCCTGCATTGCCCAGATCATTGCAGCGATGCCGGTGACCACAAACGCCGCCATAAACCCATCGAGCATGCCGATCCGCGCCTGCACAAACACGGTGAAGTTCAGCATCGTGAACAGGGCAGCGAAGATCGCCGGGCGAAGTCGGCCGAGCAGCAGCCAGGCAATCGCAAATACGCCAACCACCACCGCCGTCGCCGCAACTGCGGAAAAGAAACGCCAGCCCAGGCTGTTGTCGCCGAACAACAGGATACCGAGCGCGATAATTTCCTTACCGAGCAGCGGATGTTCGGTGTTGATCGGCCTTGCCAGCGTCAGCAGATAGCGTGCCGCCGGCACATAATGCGTCTCATCGAATACCAGCTTGAGGGGGCGGGTGATGTTGATCAAAAACAGGAGCGCAGCGGCCAGGCCGATGCCGGTGGCGGTTGCCCAGGGGCGGGAGGCGCGCGATTCGAGGCTCATAGCCCGTCCTTTCCACCTTCGAAACGGTCGTTCAAGGCCTACGCCCCATTGACGGGGAGTGCCCCCGCCCGGCAAAGCATTGGTCATGAAACGCCGGACCGGACAAGATCGCGAAATCACCCGCCATTGGCGCCCGGCTACCCAGGCCGTGCGGGGTGGCACCGCTCGATCGGAATGGGGCGAAACGTCTGAGGCGCTGTTCCTCACCTCTGGCTATGCCTATGATTGTGCGGCCGATGCCGCTGCGCGCTTTGCCGGTGAACAGCAGGGAATGACCTATTCCCGGCTGCAGAACCCCACGGTCGAGATGCTAGAGGAGCGGATCGCGCTGATGGAGGGGGCGGAGGCATGCCGGACGATGGCGACCGGCATGGCGGCGATGACGGCGGCGATGCTCTGCCAGCTTCAACAGGGTGATCATGTTGTTGCGGGGCGCGCCGCGTTCGGGTCGTGCCGCTGGTTGGTCGACACGTTGCTGCCCAAGTTCGGCATCGCGACGACGGTGGTCGATGCGCGCGATCCGCAAGCGTTTGAGGATGCTCGGCGGCCCAATACCAAGGTGTTCTTCTTCGAAACTCCGGCTAATCCGACGATGGATATCGTCGATCTGCAGGCGGTCTGCGATATCGCGCGCGCCAATGGCATTACCTCGGTGGTGGACAATGCCTTTGCTACGCCTGCGCTCCAGCGGCCGATGGAATATGGCGCCGACGTCGTTGCCTATTCGGCGACCAAGATGATGGACGGGCAGGGCCGCGTGCTGGCAGGCGCGGTGTGCGGCACCGCTGAGTGGATCAACACTATCTTGCTGCCTTTCACCCGCAACACGGGACCAACGCTCAGCGCGTTCAACGCCTGGGTGGTGCTGAAGGGGCTGGAAACGCTTGACCTGCGCATTCGGCGCCAGAGCGAGAATGCACTGAAGGTCGGCAAGTTTCTGGAAGCGCGGGTGCCCCGCATCCTTCACCCGGGTCTGCCCAGCCACCCGCAGCATAATCTGGCGATGAGCCAGATGTCGGCATGCGGGCCGATCTTCGCGTTCGAAGTGGCCGGTGGTCGCCCGCAGGCGCACGGCTTGCTCGATGCGCTGGCGCTCGTGGATATCTCCAACAATATCGGTGATTCGCGCTCGCTGATGACGCATCCGGCCTCGACCACCCATTATGGCGTGGCGGAGGAAAAGCGGATCGAAATGGGCGTGACCGAAAATCTGCTCCGGCTGAATGTCGGGCTGGAGGACCCCGCCGACGTGATCGACGATCTCGACCAGGCATTGACGACGGTGGGGCTGTGAGGATGCTGCCTCCTTGTGCTCCTGCGAAGGC
This sequence comes from Sphingomonadales bacterium Ga0077557, assembly GCA_001464615.1. Lineage (GTDB taxonomy): Bacteria > Pseudomonadota > Alphaproteobacteria > Sphingomonadales > Sphingomonadaceae > Sphingomonas. The sequence continues at coordinate 26,524 of LNFI01000029.1, forward strand.
AGGAGCGCCGCGTAATAACGCGCGACACCCGCGACCCAGGGCTCCTGCCTGCGCAGGAGCACAACGGGGCAGGTTGCCATGAAGGCGCTGTTCCCCAATGTCGCCGAGACGCGGGGAGTGATCGTTAGGGTATCGGTCAGCTATCTGCCCGAACAATCTGATCCGGCCCGGGGGCGCTGGTTCTGGGCCTATCACATCCGGCTGGAGAATGAGGGGGCGTTCGCTGTGCAGCTGCTGACGCGCCACTGGATCATCACTGACGGGCGCGGTCAGCGGCATTCGGTGGAGGGCGAGGGTGTGGTCGGCGAACAGCCGCTGATCGAGCCAGGCGCGAGCTTCGATTATGTCTCGGGCTGCCCGCTATCGACCCCGGCGGGTTCAATGCAGGGCAGCTATCACATGATGGGCAGTGACGGATCGGGCTTCGACGTCGATATCCCAAAATTTGCCCTGATCGCCCCGGCGGTGATGGGATGAAGCGGACGCATTTGCCGCTCAATGGGCTGCGCGTGCTCGATGCCGCGGCCCGTCATTTGAGCTTCACCCGCGCCGCCGATGAGCTGGCGGTGACGCCGGCGGCGGTCGGACAACAGATTCGCGCGCTTGAGGATACGCTCGGCACCGTGCTGTTCCGCCGCACGACCAAGGGGCTTGAGCTGACGCCCGAGGGTGAGGCCGGGCTATCGGCGCTGCGTTCGGGCTTCCTGCAGTTTGAGGAGGCCGTGCGCGCGATGCAGGCGGGGCAGTCGTCCAAGTCGCTGACGATCGCCGCCCCCCGCGACCTGTCGGAAAAATGGCTGCTTCCCCGCCTTGCCGAAATCGCGCGCGGCGATGGTGAGTTGCGCTTCGTGCTGGTCAATGCCGATGAACTGATCGATTTTACCGAAGCCAATCTCGATCTGGCAATCCGCTGGGGCGAGGGGCCGGGCGAGCATGAGGGCGAGGCGCTCGAATCCGACGGGATGGTGACGATCCAGCGCCCCGGTGGCGGCGCGGATACGCGGATTTCCTGGCCGGGCTGCCTCAACGATCCCGAAGTCTCGCTGGTGCGCGTTGGCGATGCGGGCCTCGCGATCGATGCCGCCGCACAGGGGCTGGGGCGGGCGACCGTGCCCGAACTGGTTGCACGCGCTGATATTGCATCGGGCCGGGTCGAGCTGATTGGCGATCCCAAACCCTATGCGCTGGGCTATTGGCTGGTCGCGCCGCTGCCGCAATGGCGCCAGAAAAAGGTCAAGGCGCTGGTCGAAGCGCTGGCGGGGTGATCGATACGCCGGTCATCGACGGCGAACGGGTGCGTCTCCGCCCGCTGGTGATCGAGGATGCGGATGCGCTCCACGCAATCTTCAGCGATGTCGAACTGATGGCCTGGTGGTCGCATGCGCCGCACGAGACGCTGGAGCAGACACTGGACCGCGTGCAGAAGACGGTGGCGTCCGATGATTGGTATCGTTGGGCAATCACGCTGACCGGCGATGATCGCGCGATCGGAACCCTGGGCGCACACGAAAAGCGGCAGGGCGGGGTGGTGGAGATCGGCTATTCGCTTGCCCGCGCTCATTGGGGACGCGGCATCGCGCGTGAAGCAGTTGCCATGATGATCGATTTTCTGTTCGAGGTGGAGGGTCATCGCCGTGTCTTCGCCGATACCGATCCGGATAATGCCGCCTCGAATAGCCTGCTGCAGCGGCTTGGCTTTACGCAGGAGGGAAGACTGCGCGGCGAGTGGGAGACGCATATCGGCGTGCGCGATAGCCTGATCTGGGGGCTGCTGCGCGAGGAATGGTCAACCCCCGCGTAACCAATCGCCCCGCGCGGACGAATGGCTGGTCAATCCATTCGTTCCAAAGGGGCCTTTTCCATGACCAACCGTTATCCCGTTCCAAGCGACGCCGCCGCCATCGCCGCGCTGCGCTGGTCGCTAGTGATCATCTTTTTCTTCTTCGGGATTGCGAAGTTCGCGACCTATGAAGCTGAAGGCGTCGCCAAAATCGCCAGCCAATATCCGCTGTTCGCCTGGATGTACCCCATTTGGGGTGCGCAGGGTGCCAGCAACGTCATCGGTACGATCGAACTCTCCACCGGCGCAGCGCTGGCGATCGGGGCATGGTCTGCACGCGTCAGCCTGCTCGGCGGCCTGATGGGCATGTGCACCTTCCTGATCACGCTGAGCTTCCTTCTTGGCGCGCCCCTTTGGGAGCCGGGCTATGGTGCGCCGTTCATCGGCGGAATCGCGCAGTTCTTGCTGAAGGACGCGGGGTTGCTGGCGGGTTGCTTCGCAATCGCCGTCGCCTCGGCAAGAAGGGTGGGTTTAGATCATGGCTGAGGCGATATGGAGATTGTTAGTTGTTGTGTATAATATACTGTAATCCCTTCTATTTACGATAACTTCGTCGGCTCGAATTGTTATTGGAGAGAGTATGCCCGACGAGGCAGCAGAACAGGATGAGGCAACCGAAAACTGGATGGTAAATTCCAATACCGGTGGGCTGTTCGGTGCATTTTTTAAGCCAGATTTGGGCGGCAGTGAATTCACCTCTCTGGCCGTTGTCGCAAGTGACGGCATAACAGATGTGCTTATTTCAGTGACGGTGCGATGGGCCTATTCTAACGAATTCGAACCGACACTTTAATCATGAAATGCCGGTTTAACATTGGTATATTTTTAATTCTTTCGATCTCGGCGGTGGCAACGGGACTATTATCAATACTATTTTTCGTAATTGCAAAATATTATCAGCCATTTGTAAGATATGATCGACTTCCTGAGGCTGTGATAGAATCAATTAAAGTATTTATATCGCTATACATATTTATATCGATAATAATATTCTCGCTATTTACGAGAATTGGAAAATACACGATTCATCTTCATAGAATAATATCATTATTATTAGCGCTCGTTTTGATTCCTATGTTATTTAAGGCGTATTTTGTGGAGCTACCTCTTGGTCACACATGGCTGCATTTGGAACAAAACCTGGCAAGAAAGCTTACGCAACTTGACAAAATCGGCGAGTATCTTTTTTTAATTTCGGCGACGCTGTTGGCGCTTTCTCTGATCCCCGGATGGCGGTTGCGATGCCCCTTGCGGCTGGATCTATCAGATCGGGAACGCTAGCCGGGCAAGGTAGTAATGCCACGGCGCTTGCGATCAGGCGTCGATCGCGTCCTCGTCGATCCGCGCAGCATTTTCCTGAATGAAGGCGAAGCGGTGGGCAGGATTGTTGCCCATCAGCCGGTCGACCAGATCCTTCACGCCCGCGCGCTCCTCATATTCCTGGGGCAGGGTGATGCGGATCATCTGGCGGGTCTTGGGATCCATCGTCGTTTCGCGCAGCTGCATTGGGTTCATCTCGCCGAGCCCCTTGAAGCGCGAAACATCGACATTCTTGCCTTTGAACGGCCCGGCCTCAATTTTAGCGCGGTGGGCATCGTCCATTGCGTAGAGCGATTTCGCCCCCACAGTCAGCCGGTAGAGTGGCGGCTGGGCGAGGTAGAGGTGCCCGCGCCGAACAAGGTCTGGCATTTCCTGGAAGAAGAACGTCATCAGCAAGGTCGCAATATGCGCGCCGTCGACATCGGCGTCGGTCATGATGACGATGCGTTCGTAGCGCAGATTGTCGGGGACGCAGTCCTTGCGCGTGCCGCAGCCGAGTGCCTGGATGAGATCGGCGATTTCGGAATTGGCCCCGATCTTGGCGGCGGTGGCCGAGGCGACGTTCAATATCTTGCCGCGGATTGGCAGGATCGCCTGGGTCTTGCGGTCGCGCGCCTGCTTGGCGGAGCCGCCCGCGCTGTCACCCTCGACGATGAAGATCTCGGTGCCCTTGGGGTCGTCCGATGAGCAGTCGGTCAACTTGCCAGGGAGTCTGAGCTTACGGGCTGAAGTGGCGGTTTTGCGCTTCACTTCGCGTTCGGCCTTGCGCGCGAGCCGCTCGTCCATCCGTTCGAGCACATAAGCGAGCAGCGCCTTGCCGCGTTCGGTATTGTTGCTCAGGAAATGGTCGAAATGGTCGCGCACCGCCTTTTCGACCAAAATCGCGGCATCGGGCGAGGTCAGCCGGTCCTTGGTCTGGCTCTGGAATTGCGGGTCGCGGATGAACACGGACAGCATCAGCTCGCTGCCGGTCATGATGTCCTCGGCGGTGATGTCCTTGGCCTTTTTCTGGCTGACCATCTCGCCATAGCCGCGAATGCCCTTCACCAGCGCCGCGCGTAAGCCCGCTTCGTGGGTGCCGCCATCGGGGGTGGGGATGGTGTTGCAATACCAGCTATAGCTGCCGTCGCTCCATAACGGCCAGGAGACTGCCCATTCGACGCGGCCCATCTTGATGCCGCCGGGGCCGTCGGGGAAATCCTGCGAGCCAGAGAAGAAGTCAGCGGTCGCGCATTCGCGGGTGGCGATCTGTTCGCGCAGATGATCGGCGAGGCCACCGGGGAACTGGAACACCGCTTCAGCCGGGGTGTCGTCGCCGATCAGCTCAGGGCTGCATTTCCAGCGGATCTCGACACCCGCGAACAAATAGGCCTTCGACCGCGCGAGCTTGTAGAGCCGGGCCGGTTTGAAATGCAGCTCGGGGCCGAAAATCTGCTCGTCGGGGACGAAGCTGACCGATGTGCCGCGCCGGTTGGGGGTGGGGCCGACATGTTCGAGCGGGCCCATTGTGATCCCGCGCGAGAATCGCTGGCGATACAGCTCCTTGTTCCGCGCGACCTCAACCATGGTGTCAGACGACAGCGCGTTGACGACGCTGACGCCCACGCCGTGCAGCCCGCCGCTGGTCGCATAGGCCTTGCCATCAAACTTGCCGCCCGAATGGAGCGTCGAGAGGATCACCTCGAGCGCCGACTTGTCGGGAAATTTCGGATGCGGATCGACCGGGATACCGCGGCCATTGTCGACGATGGTCAGCCGGTTGCCGGGTTCCAGCGTTACCTCGATCCGGGTGGCGTGCCCCGCCACCGCCTCATCCATGGCATTGTCGAGCACTTCGGCGGCGAGGTGGTGGAGCGCGCGCTCATCGGTGCCGCCAACATACATGCCGGGACGGCGGCGGACGGGTTCAAGCCCTTCCAGCACTTCGATTGAGGAGGCGTCATAATCGGTGGCGGCGTTGCCCTGGGTGGCGGCGAAGAGATCATCAGGCATGGCCTGCTATAGGGGCGGGGGAGTCCTACGGGCAAGACCATTGCCTAGACGAGAGTAAAGACGATAAAGCGCACTGCATCCTTTGATCGCGCGTAAACGTAAATCGTTATGATAATCTTCTTGGGGAGAATTGTTATGCATCATTTCAAAGTTTTAAGTTGTAGCGCGGGGGCTGCGGTCCTGCTGGCGGCCCAGCCGGCGTTTGCACAGGATGCCGCAGAAAAGCCTTTTGACGGCGTTTATGTCGGGGGGTCGATTGGCTACAGCGTTCAGCGCAATGACGTTGGCGAGGGCGTGCAGTTTGACCGCGATTTGAATGGCACATTTGGCGATACAGTTGTCAATGCCGGTGGTGCCAATGTGTTTGGATTGCGGACCACTGGCGCATTCGATGGCGGATTTTGCAATGGTGTGGCCAACGGCAACAATCTTGCCGCTGGCTGTTCGAATGACAGAGATGATGTCGAATATTATGGCCGTGTGGGCTATGATAAACAGTTTAGCCATTTGGTTGTGGGTGCGCTTTTTGAATTTGGTAAAAGTAATGTGAGCGACAGTGTCACTGCCTATACTACGACACCAGCAGCCTATCAGTTCACTCGCAAACTTGACTGGAACGCTTCATTGCGCGGTCGATTGGGCTATGCTGTCAAAAAAACCTTGTTTTATGGTACTGCGGGCGCGACATACGGCAAGATCGACAGCAGCTTCTTTACGACCAATACGGTTAACGCTTTTAATGATCGTGGTAGAGATTACAGCTGGGGTTTCCAGGTCGGTGGCGGTATCGAACAGAAAATCGGGAAGAAATTTTCGATTGGCGTGGAATATTTGTACACTAGATTCACAGAAGATGATTATCTGGTTCGGGCATCACGCGGCACGGCAGCCGCTAACCACCCGTTCGTCCTAGGCAATGCCATGGGCACAGATTTTCAGCGCACTGACAGCAATTTCGATTTCCATAGCCTTCGCGCAACCATTGCGTATCGCTTCTGATCGTTCCGGGGCTCAGGCCCTGACGCGTCTAACGAGGGCGCCGGTGATGGGGATGTTGCCGGCGCCCTTTTCGTTGGGCCCAATTTACTGACTCCACAAAAAAGGGGCGCGTGATGAGCGCGCCCCTTCTCGATTCCGGACTGCTGGCAGGTTAGCGAACGCGCGGGCCGCCAAAGGGCAAAGGCGGCGGCGGGCGGCGATCGCGGCGCGGCAGTTGAGCCTGATAGGCATGGCCGCAATGCGCGATGCAATAGGGGAAGCCCGGGTTCACTTTCTCCCCACAAAAGTGGAAGTCGGGTTCACCGGGATGGCCAAGCGGCCATTTGCAGATGCGATCGTTCAAATCGAGCAAGGTCGTTTTGCCGGCCATGTCGGCCGATGGCTTGGCGGGCACCAGCCGGCGCGGCGGGGCCGGGGTAATCGGGGCCTGTTGTTCGCCGGGTGCCTGCCGCAAAAAGCCGCCGGGGCCAACCGACCGCATGATGACGGTTGGCGCCTTCTCAACCAGTGGCTCATCAGCCACATCGGCGACATCGGGCACATCAGCAGGTTCTACCGCTGCCACCGGCGCCGCAACAACAGGCGCGGGGCGTGGCGCGGCAACGGGCTTGCGCTCTGCAACGGGCGCCGGGGGCGGCGCGGCGACCACAGCGGGGGCGGGCTTGGCGGCGGGCGCTGCCTTGGCTTCGGGCTCGTGCGCCTTCACCGGCGATGGTCGGGCCTGCAGCCCCAAGCGATGCGCCTTGCCGATCACCGCATTGCGGCTGACACCGCCCAGCGATTCGGCAATCTGGCTGGCAGTCATGCCCTTTTCCCACATCGTCCTCAGCGTATCGATGCGCTCGTCAGTCCAGCTCATTCACGATCCTTAAATTCAAATTCTGGCCATTAGTGCAAAACTCGGCCCTATACTTAGTTTCCGGCCTTAAACTCAGATGCTGGTTGCGGGCAGGAGCGGCAGCGATTACGCGCCTTTACCATGAGCATCCAGCCCCCCTCCGGCGATATGCCGTCAGCGGTTGCGAACGCCCCCGGCGTACCGACCATCCGGAACGTCAATTGGGGCGGGCTTCGCACCCTCTATATCAAGGAGGTGCGGCGCTTCTTCAAGGTCCAGCTGCAAACGGTTTGGGCACCGGCGATTACAACCCTGATGTTTCTGGTGATTTTTACCGTCGCGACCGGGGGGAAGCGCCCAGTCAGCGTGGCGGGCGTCGATGTGCCCTTTGCTGATTTTCTCGCACCGGGCCTCATCGCGATGGCGATGCTGCAAAATAGTTTCGCCAATTCCAGCTTCTCGCTGCTGGTGGGGAAGATCCAGGGGACCATTGTTGATTATCTGATGCCGCCCTTGTCGACCGGCGAATTGCTCGCGGCGATGGTCGGTGGCGCGGTGACGCGTGCCTGGTGCGTGGGTGGCGCGGTCTTCCTGGCGATGCAGTTCTGGCCTGGTGTCCACCTGGTGCCGCAGCATCCCCTGGCGATTATATGGTTCGGGCTGCTCGGGTCAGTTTTTCTGGCCTTTGTCGGCTTGCTGACGTCAATGTGGGCCGAAAAATTCGATCATGCGGCTGCGGTGCAGAATTTCCTGATCGCCCCGCTCACCTTGCTGTCGGGCACATTTTATTCGGTGGACAAGCTTGCTCCCGCTTTCCAGGCCTTCAGCCATATCAACCCGTTTTTCTACATCATTTCGGGCTTTCGTTACGGTTTCCTGCTCAACGCGGATTCCAATGTGATGGTCGGCGGCCTTGTCGTGTTGGGGATTGATATCGTGTTGGGTATCGTCTGCTATCGCCTGCTGCGATCCGGCTGGAAGCTAAAAAATTAGGCTGGTCATAGAGTTCTGAAAAAATAGGTTTCAAAACAATACTTATGTCGCTATGTTTTCGCCATTGGCGGGGAGAGAGCGATGCGGCAGCGGGTGATTGTGGGTACAGTTGCGGTGCTGGCGTTGCTATCCGGTTGCACCAAGGGCGAAACCAGCAACACCGTTGTTGCTAAAGCACCGCAAGTGCGGGTCGCTGTGGTTGGCGCAAAACAGCAAGCGACAATCATTAGCGGTGTTGGCACCGTTGCGCTGCGGCGTGAATCGTCGCTTGGTTTTACCAGCGACGGCCGGATCGCCCGACTGACGGTGAATGAGGGCGATGTCGTGCGCCCCGGCCAAGTCCTGGCCGCACTCGATTCGACTACCGTTGTTGCTGACCTTAACCGCGCCCGTGCTGAACGCGAGCGCGCGGCCGCTGAATTTCGCCGCAGCGGCAATTTGCTGGCGCAGGGGTGGATCACGCGGCCCCGATTCGAAAATGCCGAAGCGTCGCTGCGCGCCGCCGATGCCAGCGTCAGTGCAGCGCGTTTCCAGGCGACCAACGCCACTATCGTCGCGCCCGGCGGCGGGATTGTCCTCGCCCGGCTGGCTGAACCTGGTCAGGTCGTTGCCGCCGGCACGCCTGTGCTGGTGGTTGGTGAGGCGAAAAGCGGCTATGTGCTTCGCGTGCCGCTGTCGGACCGTGATGCCGCGCGGCTGGTGCCGGGCGTACCCGCCACGGTCACGCTGGCGGCGATGGGGAATGAGCCGATCGTCGGCAAAGTGATCGAAATCGCCGGGCGCGGCGACCGGGCCACGGGCACGTTCACGGTCGAGATTGCCTTGCCCACCGATTCGCGGCTCCGGTCCGGTCAGATCGGTTCGGCGGCGATTACGTCGAGCGGTGCAAGCGTCACGGCGCTGATCGTGCCGGCAACCGCGGTGTTTGCAGCGCGGGCGGGCGAGGGTTTCGTCTATCTGGTTGATCGCGCCAGCCGCAAGGTTCGGCTCCGCCGCGTATCGATTGGCGAGGCGACCGATGGCGGCATCGAAGTGACCGGCGGCCTCGATCGCGGCGAGCTGATTGCCACGTCACGGATCGATCGATTGAAAAACGGCATGGCCATCAACCCGATCGGTCCCGCGCGATGAACATCACTGAATTCGCGGTAAAACGCTGGCAGATAACCCTGCTGATCTTTCTGCTGCTGATCACGCTGGGCTTGTCGGCATTTCTGTCGATCCCGCGATCGGTCGATCCGCATTTCCCGATTTCGGCAACGGTGGTGACGGTGATCCTGCCCGGCGCGGATGCCGCCGACATGGAGGAGACGGTCGCCAAGCCGCTTGAGGACGTGCTGCAAGGGCTCGACCATGTCCGCGATATCAATTCGACCAGCACGGATGGTGCCGCCGTTGTCACGGTAAATTTCGAACATGGCACCGATGCCGAACAGTCGCTCGACCGCGTGGTGCGCGAAGTGAATGCGGTGCGCGATCAATTGCCCCAGGGTATCCAGCGGATCGCCTTTCGCCGTCCGCGCACGACTGAGGCCGGGGTGCTGCAGCTCGCGCTGGTCAGCGATGGGGCGACCTGGCTGCGCATGGCCAAATATGCGGATGACTTGCGTGACAAGTTGAACGTCGTGCCCGGCGTCCGATCGACAACAGTCGATGCGCTTGCCCGGCCAGAGGTGCGCGTTGCCATTGATGCCGGGCGGCTGGCCGAGGCGCGCCTGCCGGCGTCGGCGGTCGCCAATGCGATCACGCAGGGCGGAATCGATCTGCCCGCAGGTGCGGTGAGCGGATCGGGCCGTCGGTTCAATATCGACGCCGGCGGCGCTTATCGTAATGTGGAGGCGGTGCGCGCGGTCACCGTCCGCGCGGGCGATGGCCGACTGGTGCGGGTTGGCGACATCGCCAAGGTGGGCTGGGCCGAGGCTGAACAGCTTCAGATTGCGCGCTTCAATGGCAAAGCGGCATTGTGGGTCACCGTTAGACAAAAGGATGAGGTTGACGCGGGCACGCTGCGCGATGCGCTGGTCCAGGCGCTCGATCAGTTTCGTGCCAATTTACCGCCCGATATCAGGCTGGAAATCGCCTTTGATCAAAGCAAGGATATCAGCCTGAAGCTGGCGCAGCTCGCGCGCGATTTCGCGATTGCGCTTGGGCTGGTGCTGATCACGATTTTCCCGCTGGGGTTCCGGCCATCGCTGATCGTGATGGTATCGATTCCGCTCAGCCTCGCGATGGGAATCTTGCTGCTGTATCTGTTCGGCTATTCGCTCAACCAGATCAGCATATCGGGCTTCATCATTTCGCTCGGGCTATTGGTCGATGATTCGATCGTGGTGACCGAAAACATCGAACGCCATATCCGCGATGGCGATCCGCCGATCACCGCTGCCGTCAATGGCACGCGCGAAATCGGTGCGGCGGTGATGGGGGCGACGGGGGTGTTGTTGTTTGCCTTCCTGCCGCTGACGTTCCTGCCTGAAGGCGCCGGCGATTTCGTGCGCGGGCTGCCGATGGCGGTGATCCTGACGGTGGCGAGCTCGCTTGTCGTGTCGCTGACGATCATTCCGTTCATCGCCAGCCGCTTGCTGAAACCGCATGCGCCGGAAGGTAACGCCATGCTCCGCACGATCATGGGCGGGATCCACCGTTTCTATACGCCGATTCTGCATGCGGCGCTTGACCGCCCACGCATCTGGTTCTGGGGCGCGCTGGCGCTGTGCATCGGCGCCTTTGGGCTGGTGCCGGTGCTCGGCTTCAGCCTGTTTCCTTCGGCCGAGACACCGTATTTCCTGGTGCGTGTCGAAACGCCCGAAGGCAGCAGTATTGCCGCGACCGACAAGGCGGTGCGGGCCGTGTCTGCCATCATCGCCAAGCAAGGCGCTGTCGTTAACCGCATGGAGAATGCCGGGCGCGGTAATCCGCAGATTTTCTACAACATCTTCCCGCGCGAAGAACGCGCGCGGTACGGCGATATCTTCGTGACGATGAAAGAATGGGATGTCCGCCAGAGCCCGACAATGCTCCGGACGCTCCGCGAAGGTCTGGCCAATTTCCCGGATGCCCGCGTCACGGTGGTCAATTTCGAAAACGGCCCGCCGGTCGAGGCACCGGTCGCGGTGCGCGTGCGCGGACCGCAGCTGGCGACGCTGAAAAAGCTGTCGGATCAGGTGATCCACGAAATGGAACAGGTGCCGGGCCTGCGCGATATCGACAGCCCGGTCGCCTATGACCGGGTCGATATGGATCTCGGCCTTGATGACGCAAAGGCCGGCTTGCTGGGCGTTGCCCCGGGCGAGGCGCGCCGCGCGGTCAGGCTTGCGATCAGCGGTGAACAGGTCAGCCGGTTGCGCGATGCAGAGGGCGATAGCTGGCCGGTCACCGTCCGGCTACCGCTGCCAGGCAACCAGCCTGTCTCGGCGCTCGGCCAGGTCTATGTGCCGACCTTGGCCGGCGGCAGCATCCCCTTGCTCGAAATCGCGAGCCCCAAGCTCAAAAGCGTGCCCCCGCAGATTACCCGCTACAAGCTGCAGCGGACGGTGACGATCACCGCCTATAACCAGCCGGGCCAGTTGACATCAAAACTGACGACACAGGTGCAAAAGCGCCTCAAGAATATCACTTTGCCTGAAGGGTATAGCCTCAGCCTGGGTGGCGAAGCAGAGGCGGCGGCGCGCAATTTCTCCGGACTCGGGCCGATCATCCTGCTGGCGACCTTTGGGATTATCGGGGTGCTGGTGCTTGAATTTGGCCGGTTCAAGGAAACAGCGGTGGTGGCGGGCGTCGTCCCGCTGGGCACCTTTGGCGGGCTTGTCGCCTTGCTGGTGACGGGTAACTCGCTGTCGTTTCTGGCGATCATCGGCTTCGTTGCGTTGATCGGTATCGAGATTAAAAATTCGATCCTGCTGGTCGATTTCACAACGCAATTGCGCGATCGCGGCATGGCTTTGCGTGAGGCGATCGAAAAGGCGGGCGAAATTCGCTTCCTGCCCGTGCTGCTCACCTCGGTGACGGCGATTGGCGGGCTGATGCCGCTCGCGCTGGGCGGCTCTGCGCTTTATTCACCGCTTGCTTGGGTGATTATTGGCGGCCTGATCAGTTCCACCTTCCTCAGCCGGATCATTACGCCAGTGATGTACCTGCTCGCGGTGCGCGGCGACGATAAGCGCGCGCTGGCGGCGGGCGGCACGGGTGTTGCGCTCGCCCCGCACACACCGTAAAAGTCTGCTTCAGGCGGCCGGCTTGGGTCGCCTTTTTGCGTTGAGGGAGCCTTGCCATGCCGATTACCCCGCTCATGCCCGTTTACCCACGGTGTGATGTGCGTCCGGTGCGTGGCGAGGGCTGCTATCTGATCGGCGAGCGCGGCGAGCGCTATCTAGATTTTGCGAGCGGCATCGCGGTCAATGCGCTGGGCCATGGCCACCCGCATCTGGTGAAGGCGATTGCGGAACAGGCCGCGACGCTGATGCACGTGTCGAACCTTTACGGCTCGCCGCAGGGCGAAAAGCTCGCGCAGCGGATCGTCGATAACTCGTTCGCGGACACGGTGTTCTTCACCAATTCGGGCACAGAGGCGGTCGAATGCGCGATCAAGGCCGCGCGCCGCTATCACTATGTCAACGGCAACCCGGAGCGGAACACGCTCATCACCTTCAACAACGCCTTTCACGGCCGGACGATGGGCGCAATTTCGGCGACCAACCAGGCCAAGATGCGCGACGGGTTTGAGCCGCTGCTGCCGGGCTTCGCTTATGCGCCGTTCAACGATCTCGCCGCCGCGCTGGCGCTGGTCAATGACACGACCGCTGGTTTCATGGTCGAAACGATCCAGGGCGAGGGCGGCGTGTCGGCGGGCACCGAGGAGTTCATCCAGGGCCTGCGCAAGGCGTGCGATGAACACGGCCTGCTGCTGATCCTCGACGAGGTTCAGTGCGGTTATGGCCGCACCGGCAAGATGTGGGCCTATGAGCATTACGGCATCACCCCCGACATCATGTCGGTCGCCAAGGGCATTGGCGGCGGCTTCCCGCTCGGTGCTTGTCTGGCGACTGAAGAAGCGGCCAAGGGCATGGTGATCGGGACGCATGGCTCCACTTATGGCGGCAACCCGCTGGCGATGGCGGCGGGCGAGGCGATCCTCGACGTGATCCTAGAACCCGGTTTCCTCGATCATGTCACCATGATGGGCGATCGGCTGCGCCAGGCGCTCGAACAGATGATCCCCAACCACGACCATATTTTTGACAGTGTACGCGGGCGCGGGCTGATGGCGGGGATCAAGCTGAAGGATAGCGCGGTCAGCCGTGAATTCGTGGCGCATCTGCGCGATCATCACGGGTTGCTGACGGTGGCGGCCGGCGAGAATGTCGTCCGCATCCTGCCGCCTTTGGTAATCGAGCAGGCGCATATCGACGAGTTCGTCCAGAAGATGAGCGCGGGCGCGCGAATGTTTGCGCCAGCGGTTGCTGCGTGAGATTGCCATTAAATCCTCCCCGGTACGGGGAGGGGGACCATTTGCTTCTTCAGCAAATGGTGGAGGGGGCTAGCCACAAGCGCTGCACCTGCGGAGCCCCCGTGCCGGGGAGGATTTGATGCGCCACTTCCTCAACCTCGCTGATGCGGGGCCCGACGCCATCGCCGCAATGCTGGCCGATGCACTTGATCGCAAAACCGCGCGCAACGGCTGGCCAACGGGCAAGCCTGACGCTGACGCGCCGCTCAGCGGGCACGTGCTGGCGATGGTTTTCGAGAAAAACTCCACCCGCACCCGCGTGTCGTTCGACATGGCGATCCGGCAACTGGGCGGTTCCAGCATCGTCATGGACGCCGGGCTGATGCAGCTTGGCCGGGGTGAGAGTATCGCTGACACGGCCCGTGTCCTGTCGGGCTATGTCGATGCGATCATGATCCGCACCGACGATCACGCCAAGGTCGAGGAGATGGCGCATTTTGCGTCGGTGCCCGTCATCAACGGGCTGACCGATTTGTCGCACCCCTGCCAGATCATGGCCGATCTGCTGACGGTCATCGACGCTGGCAAGGCGCTACCCGGCCTTAAGGTCGCCTGGCTGGGGGATGGCAACAACGTGCTCTATTCAATCGTCGAGGCGGCCGGGCTAATGCACTTTGAGGTCGTTGCGGCCTGCCCGCAAGGGTTCCAGCCTGACGAATCCGTGCTCGCAAAGGGCAAGGGGCGCGCGCGCTGCGTTGCCTCCCCGCATGAGGCGGTTGAAGGCGCCGATGTCATCGTCACTGATACCTGGATATCGATGGGGCAGGCGCATGCCGAAACCAAGCTTGATGCGATGATGCCCTATCAGGTCACAGAAGCGCTGATGGCGTCGGCGAAGAACGACGCGGTCTTCCTCCACTGCCTGCCCGCGCATCGCGGTGAGGAAGTCACGGCGGAGGTCATTGATGGCCCGCAGTCGCTGATCTGGGCGGAGGCGGAAAACCGGCTGCACGCGCAGAAATCAGTGCTGCGCTGGTGCTTCGGGCAAATTGGTTGATCTTGCCGCGACTGCTCCCCATGTTCGTCATGCCAGCGCAGGCTGGCGTCCCCAATCCCCCACCGCGCGCCTGGCGCATGAGACCCCAGCCCATGCTGGGGTGACGGAGTTTACGATGACGATCGCCCCGGAGAGTGATTTGGACCGCGCCATCGGCTTTACCATTCCTGCGCGTCACGCGCGCGGCCGGATGGTGCGGCTTGGTCCGGTGCTCGACACGATCCTTGAAGCGCACGCCTATCCACCAGCGATCGAGGCGTTGCTGGCGGAAGCACTGACGCTGACGGCGCTGATTGGGTCAACGCTGAAGGATGCCGGTGGCCAGCTCACCATGCAAACGCAGACGCAGAACGGGGTGATCAATCTGCTCGTCTGCGATTATCGTGGCGGCGAATTGCGCGGCTATATCCAATATGATGCTGACAAGCTCGCTGATGCGCCCGCTGATCCCACGCTTTTTGCGCTGTTCGGCACCGGTTATCTGACGATCACCTTTGATCACGCCACGACCGGCGAGCGATATCAGGGGATTGTCCCGCTCGACGGTGAGACGCTGGCCGAGGCGGCGCAAAATTATTTTGTCCAATCCGAACAAATCCCCACGCTGATTCGGGTGGGCTTTGGGCGCGATGCAGCCGGGCATCATCTGGCCGGTGGCCTGTTCCTGCAACATTTGCCCGAGGGCGAGGAGGGGCGTGATCGGATCCATACGCGGCTTGATCATCCGGAATGGGAGCATGTCGCGGTGCTGGGCAGCACGATGAGCCGCGATGAGCTGATCGATCCCGCGCTCACGCTGGAAACATTGGTCTGGCGTCTCTTTAATGAGGAAGAGGAAGTCCGGATCCTGGCCGAATTGTCGTTGGCCAAGGGGTGTCGCTGCACTCGGGACTATATTGCGCAGGTGATCGCGAAATTCCCCATCGAGGAGCGGCGCGAAATGGCCGATGAAGATGGGGTGATCACCGTCGATTGCGCCTTTTGCTCGCGCACCTTCCCGCTGCCGCTCGAAGCGATTGTTTCTTAACCATCCTTGCATCCTTGCTGATCTGTCAGCAAATGTCTCTGCGGGGCCTGAATCGAATCGGGCATGAACGATTCGATTGGGTTGGAGGGATATTCGATGCGATCTGGTCTTTGGGCTGCCCCGGCGATGCTGGGCATGGTCTTTTGCGCGAGCATGACGGTCGCCGCAGCGCCGGCGACGGCGCCCACAGTGGCGGTTTTTGCGCAAATTGAACCCGGCCAGTGGCAATTACGGGAATCAGAGTCCACGGCGCCGCCGCGGCTGATCTGCATCACTGATCCCGCCAATCTCGTTCAGTTCGACCATCCTGGTGGGCAATGTTCGCAATTCGTGGTCGAGGATCTGCCGCGCGTCGCCACAATTAATTACAGCTGCACTGGCGTCGGCCATGGCCGAACGACGATCCGGATCGAGTCAAAGAAGGGATTTCACCTTGATATCCAAGGGATAGCAGGTGGCGCGCCCTTCGACACGGACTTTGAAGCGCGGCGGATTGGGGAATGCACCACCGCCCGCCGTTAAGCTGGCGTTTAGCTGGGCATGCTAACACAGGCTGTGTTGGTGACAGCACGCTTAGCCCCCTAGGCAAAAAGTCCCCTTGGGCCGCCGTGTTTGGCGGCCCTTCTTTTGGGCCTGCCCGGATGGGGGAGTGGCGGCTTACGCCTTGCAGCACCGGCCGATTGTGACTAGCGACCCGCCGATCATGACTTCATTCAACAAATTTGCCGTGGTGCTGCTGTCGGGCGGGCTTGATTCGATGGTCGCGGCCGCGCGCGCGCGCGAAGCCGGGTTCCGGCTGTTGGCGCTGTCGGTGGATTATAATCAGCGCCACCGTGTCGAACTTGCCGCTGCGCGGACCATTGCGCAGGCACTGGGGGCCGAACGCCATATCGTGTTGCCGCTTGATCTTGCCGCCTTTGGCGGATCGGCACTGACCGCCGATATCGCCGTGCCCAAGCAGGGCGTCGGGCCAGGCATCCCGGTGACCTATGTGCCGGCGCGCAATACAATCTTTCTCAGCCTGGCCCTTGGTTGGGCAGAGGCGACCGGGGCGCATGATCTGTTCATCGGGGTTAATGCGCTTGATTATTCGGGCTATCCTGATTGCCGGCCTGAATTCATCGCCAGTTTTGAAGCGATGGCGGCGCTCGCAACCCGCGATGGCGTTGAGGGGCATGGCTTTACCGTCCATGCGCCGCTTCAGCATATGAGCAAGGCGGATATCGTGCGGGAAGCCGATCGGCTGGGGCTCGATGCCGCCATGAGCTGGTCCTGCTATGATCCGGCCCCCGGCGGCATTCACTGCGGGCTGTGTGACAGCTGTCGGCTGCGCCAACGCGGGTTTGACGAAGGCGGGATTGCAGACCCGACCGTCTATGCCGTCCGACCATGAGCTATGCCGTCAAGGAGATGTTCCTGACCCTGCAGGGCGAGGGCGTTCATAGCGGCAGGCGCGCGGTGTTCATCCGCTTTGCCGGCTGCAACCTATGGTCGGGTCGCGAAGAAGATCGCGCCACCGCCGTCTGCAGCTTTTGCGATACCGATTTTGTCGGGACAGACGGGGCAGGGGGCGGTCGCTTTGCCGATGCCGCCGCGCTCGCTGATGCGGCAATCCGTCACTGGAACGGGCCGCTCGCGGGGCGGTTTGTCGTGTTGACCGGCGGGGAACCGATGCTGCAAGTCGATGACGCTATCGTCGATTCGCTCCACGCTGCGGGTTTCACGATCGCGATCGAAACCAATGGGACGCTGCCGGTCCACCCTGGCATCGATTGGGTATGCGTCAGTCCGAAGGCGGGCAGCGTTGTCGTTCAGCAATCGGGCAATGAACTCAAATTGATCTGGCCCCAGCCCGGCAGCGATGTTGATGCGATTGCCAGTTGGGCCTTTGATCATTTCCTGGTCCAGCCGCTCGACAGTGAAACTGCGGCGGCCAATCAGGCCGCCGCGATCGATTTCGTCCTGGCACGGCCCAATTGGCGGCTATCGCTCCAGACGCACAAGCAGCTGGGGCTCCGCTGATCGGCCAGAAGCGCTAGCCTAATAGGCGTTCGGGCACTTCCGATAATCGAATCTGTCATTTTTCCAGCAGATCGGGTCCATCCGCAGGACGGCAATGGTCTCCATCGAATTGCGCCCTGCGAATCGTTGTTCGCCACGCGCCACCAAGCTGTTGCGTATTTCGCGCAACCGGTTCTCTGCGAGCTTGTTGAGTTCACCGCGCGGCGTGAAAATCGCATCCCGGGCCACCATCGCAGCGGTCTGGCAGAAATTATATTGCGCATAGACGGTCGTGAAGCTCGAATAGACTCGCGTCTGATATTTATCGAACTCAGTGGTCGCCTTGGCCTTGGCTTTGTTCATCCGGGCAAAATATTTGCCAAGTCGGTCGAAAGAGCTGGCCAATTCTGCACGGTGATCGGCCAGTACAGCGTTATAGGTTGGCGCGGTCAGCAGGATTGGCGCAAAATCGCACCCAAGCGCCGAAACGTTGAGCGCTGCGCGCAGCGACCAGACCATGCCGGCCCGCAATTCATCCGGTGTTGCATTTGGCAGCGGCACGAACAGCCCTGGTTCGTCACCACGAACGGGTTCGCCGGAAAAATCCGGATTCTTCATGAAAAACTGCGCGGTCGCCGGGCTTGGCGCGATGACGCCTATCGCCATGACGAGCAGAAAAATCGAACGCCACATGAATGCATTACCTCGCAAAATATTCCCTGCGCCTCTAACGGATTTTCGCAGGCGTCCAACCCCCTTTGCCGGGGCATCCCCGTCAATTTGGCACTGATTGGTTAAACTGCGCCAAATGCGCGGCAGTCTGTTTGGATATTTTTGCGCGTCCGCGCCAAAATCCTATCCATGCCCGGGGGTAGGCCCGGCACTGTGCTGGTTGCGAGCCCGCTGGGTCCCGAATCGAAAAGGGTCGCCCGGCTAACCGGACGACCCCCTCGATATCGCATGGTTGCCAGGGGCAACCAAGGCGACGCTCAAATTACTGAGCGTTGGTCGCCATTGCGTCGTTCGACGACATCATCGCGTCGTTCGACATCATCGCGTCGTTCGACGCCATTGCGCCGTCCGTTGCGGTCATGTTGTCAGTCGCCATCGCATCGCCTTCGTTGGCGGTCATTTCGCTGACCATGGCGTTGTCGGTGGCCGTCTCGGTCTTCGGCGAGCAGGCCGAAATCATCAGTGCCGCACCGGCGATCATCGAACCGGCAACGACTTTGGAAATGAGTGCACGCATTTGAAGCTCCCTAAGATAGTGGATTTGGCTGGCTTTGACGCCCTTAATACCCAAACCGTGGTGGACATTAGTCTGATATCGCTCCGCCCTCAAGCCTCGTTTTGCGATTGCAAAGAAAGTCTTTGCACAAAGTGAGCGAATTCAAGTGCTAATGCCGCATCAAGAGCGGAAAAATCAACTGTTTTTCCAAGTTTTTTGGCACTGGTGACCGCAAAATCCGGCAAGCCACACGGGATGATGCCTTCAAAGTGCCCCAATTCGGGGTGCATGTTCACCGCGAATCCGTGGAGGGTGACCCATCGCTTCACGCGCACGCCGATGGCGCCAATCTTGGCCTCGGCCCCATGATCCATCGTCCAGATGCCCACCCGACCCGGCGCCGTAAAGGCGGCGACATCAAGATGCGCCAGCGCCGCGACCACCCATTGTTCCATCGCATGAACAAAGCAGCGGACGTCACGGCCGCGTTTTCCCAGATCGAGCATGACATAGCCGATCCGCTGGCCGGGGCCGTGATAGGTGTAGCGCCCACCGCGTCCAGTCGCGTGGACGGGAAAGCGCGGGTCGATCAATTCGGCCGGATTGGCACTGGTGCCTGCGGTATAGACGGGGGGGTGTTCCAGCAGCCAAACCAGTTCGGGCGCAGATCCTTCAGCAATCGCCGCTGCACGGGCCGCCATGGCTGTGGCGGCGACTTCATAGTCGATCGGTTCACTTTCGATCCGCCATTCCACGCCATCGATCATTGCCGATCCCTGCGCCAGCAGGCTTCAGCGTGCAAGCCCGACCCTGATCGCTGGTCCGCTCCCCGATCGATGATTGCCCCATTTAAACACCGCGCGTGTCTGCCAAGATTGGCAAGCCGGTGCGCAATCGTCTAACAACGGCCATCCATGGCGCTAGGCGGGAGTAGGTAGCTTGAATTCGGTCAATATGGGAACGGTCTGGGATCGCGCGACCGAGTTTCTGGGGGACAATATTGCCGCCGTGACGCCGATCGCGATCGCTGCGCTCTTCCTGCCGGCGTCGATCAACGATGCGATTGCGCCGTTGGGGACAAATAATCCCGGCATGCAGCTTGGCATCAGTGTGGCCAGCCTTGTGCTATCGATTGTTTCGATTTTTGGAGAGCTGGCCATCATCGCAATGGCGGTGGATGCCGCCCGGACCGCTGGCGATGGCGTGCGTAGTGCCGCCGCGCAGTTGCTGATGGCGCTGCTAACGTCGCTTGCCGTGCTGGCTTTGGTGTTGCTGGGGCTCTTGCCGCTGATCGGGCTGGTCGCGGCTGCTGGCATCGACATGAAAGTATTTGCAACCAATGATCAAGCAGCGATCGGGCAGGCATTGTCGGGCATGCCAGGCGGCATTGGTTGGGCAATTGCTGGCTATTCGCTGCTCTGGATTATTGGCACGATTTGGATCAGTGCCCGCTTCGTGCTTGCGTTGCCGGCCCTGGTTGATGAACGGCGCGGCTTTGGTGCGCTCGCGCGGTCCTGGCAGTTGACGCGCGGTCTGGCGCTCAAGATCGTCGGCGTCCTGGTGCTGTATTTTATCGTCAGCGCGGTCGCGGCGCTCGCGGCCAAGACGGTGTTTGGCGGGGTGCTGGGGCTGGTCGCCGGTGGCAATGCAGCGGGCAGCTTTGCCGCGATCGTCACGTCGATCGCGGTCGGCGCCGTCGGTACCGCATTTTCAGTGCTGCAGGCGGCGTTTATCGCCAAGCTGTTCATCGCGGCACGCGACCGGACGCAGGAAGCAACTGGCCACTCATGAAAATCAATGTACCGGGCGCCTTTGCCGACGCCTGGAGCTTGTTCCGTCGCCACACCGAGGCATTGGTGGCGGTTGTTGGCCTCTTCATCTTCCTGCCAACGCTGGCTCTGTTGCTGCTCGTCCCGGCGGCACCGCCTTGGCCCGATTCGGCGGCAAGCGATGCCCAGATCCAGGCCGATGCCGCGATTTTCGCCAATTGGATCGTCGATAATGCGCGCTGGTTCCTGGTCGCGTCGCTTGCCTCGCTTTACGGCTCGTTGGCGATTTGCACATTCTTGCTTGATTCGGCCTGCGTCGATCTGCGCGCAGCCTTGCAACGGGCCGTGCGGTTGTTGCCGCGCTATGTGCTCGCCGCGCTGCTCATCCTGCTGCCGGCCTCGTTGGGTATATTCGTTTTCGTCCTCCCGGGGCTCTATATCCTCGGTCGAACAACATTGATCGCGCCCGCTTTGGTGCGCGAAAAATCTTTGACGGCGACGTCGGCAATCATGCGCAGCATCGCGCTCACCCGGCGCAATGGCATGATGCTCGCTGGCCTGACGGGGTTGGGGTTGTTGGCTGGGCAGATTTTGCCGGCGCCGTTTCAGTCAATCGATATCGCGATGCGGGCGGTGGGCGCGGCCAATCCTGTCATGGTCACGATCGTCGATTCGCTCGCTGCACTTCTTGCCTCCATCGTCGCGCTCGCCGCCATCCTCATGCGGATCGCGATCTATCGTCAGCTCGCGGCCAATAGCGGCACATGAGGCGCGGCTGAGCGATCGATCAGGCCCAGCATGCGCGGGTCGGGGAAGGTTTCGATCGTCTGGCTGACCGGAACAAATCCGGCGGCACGGTAGAAACCAAGCGCGCGAGGATGATCAAGCGTGCAGGTGTTCACCCGCACGAGCGTCACGGTCGGGCGCCACATCATCGTCAGGCCAATCGTCATCAGCCAGCGGCCATGGCCTTTGCCGGTAAGCTCAGGCACCAGCCCAAAAAAGTCGAGCGCGCACCAATCCGGCGCGACATGAGTGAATTCGAGCAGCCCTACTTCGATGCCCGCGCGATCGATCACGGCATGCACCTGGGTCTGTTCGCGGTGGATCAATCCTGCCAGCGCGCTGTCTGGCATCGCCAACCGCGAATACCAGAGCCAAGGCGCACCGACGCGCCGGAACAGCGCCCGATATTTATCAAGATCGGCCCGCTGCCACCGCACCAGCCGCAGCGGCGATTCGGGCAGCGGCACCGGGCGCGGCCGCACGCGCTGTTCCAATGTGGTGACGATCGTGGCGATCTCACCTGCAGCAATCGGGATCACGGCCATGGCGGCCCGCCCGCCGTCAGGCCCAGGTTGCGAGCGGGGGTAAGCTCATCAAAATCGCATCGATATTGCCCCCGGTTTTCAGCCCGAACAGCGTGCCGCGATCATAAACCAGATTGAATTCGGCATAACGCCCACGCCAGGTAAGCATCTGCGCCAAATCAGCCTCCGTGAAGGGGCTATGCATCCGCCGCCGGACGATTCGGGGATAGCTGTCAAGGAAGGCGCGCCCGATATCCTTGATGAATTCAAGATTGGCGTCGAAATCGCCCTCAATATGATCGGCAAAAATGCCGCCCACGCCGCGATGGCACTGGCGATGCGGGATATAGAAATAGTCATCGGCCCATTTCTTGAACCGATCATAATAGTCCGCGCCATGGGGGTCGCAATGCGCCTTTAGCGTCGCGTGGAAATCGGCGGTGTCTTCGTCATAAGGGATTGGCGGGTTCAAATCCGCGCCACCGCCGAACCAGCGCTTGGTCGTGACAAGGAAGCGGGTGTTCATATGCACCGCAGGGACATGCGGATTGGCCATATGCGCGACCAGGCTGATGCCGGTGGCGAAAAAGCCAGGATCTTCGGCTGCGCCATGGATTGATTTGGCGAATTCGCCCTCGAACGTGCCGCCAACGGTGGAGACGTTGACGCCAACCTTCTCAAACACCTTGCCCTTCATCACGCCGCGCACACCGCCGCCGCCGGGCTCGCCAGAAGGGTCAGTCCGATCCCAGCTGAGATACTCGAAATCGGCGTCCGATCCCGCTTCCCGCTCAATCGCGACGAATTCGGCGCAGATCAGGTCGCGCAGATGTTCAAACCAGGATCGGGCGGTGGATTGCTGTTCGTCGAGCGGAGCCATTACGTCACCTAATTTCGTTGCAAAATCGTGTTCGAGCGTGCGTCTCAATCACTGTGGCAGCCGTCTTTGGCGAGCTGCTCACGGATCCAGGCGTCGACGTCATAGCCAAAGATGCGCAACCCCTTGATGTTGGCATTATCGATCGTCAAGCCTGATAGGTTGACGTTCTCCAGCCGCGCACCGGACAGATTCACATTTACAAATCGCGCAGCGGCCAGATCGACGTCATCGAACTGCGCCTCCACGAGCGAGCAATCGGTGAAGGCCGCGCCGTTCATCCGTTGTCCCGAGAATCGGTCCATTTCATCCCCCCTCGCTTGACGGCCAGGCATCAAGCTGGCGCAGTGCCTCCGCCATGCCGATCGCTGCTGACGCACCGATGTTGAGCGAGCGAAGCCCAGGCCGCAAGGGAATCCGCACGCGAACATCGGCACGGTCGTGAACAAGGTCCGGTACGCCTGCGCTTTCTGCACCAAAAAGCAAGGTGTCGCCCGGCAAGAAGCTGGTCGCGGGCAATCGCGCGGCGCCTTTGGTGGTGAACAGGACGATGCGACCGGTGATTGACGCGGTAAATGCCGCCCAATCGACATGGCGCTTAATGGCGACGGTTGCGGCATAATCCATGCCGGCCCGCGCCAGCGAGCGATCCGAAAACGCAAAACCCAGCGGCTCAATCAGATCGACCGGCACATCGAAACATGCCGCCGTCCGCAGGATTGCGCCGACATTGCCGGCGATCTCTGGTTGGTAAAGCGCAAGCCTTAGCGGGGGCGGATCACTGGACGGGGGGAAGGCGGGGGAAGGGGGCAACGCTATTCGGGCACCTTAGTGCTTTGGACCATGTCGATCCGGAGACATAAAATGCTGTTGGCAAATCCGTGACGCTTTGTCTATCAGGCCGCGATTCGATCGGTATTAAACACCGGTTTTTGGGGCACGGCCTTGCCGGTCGCGCGCCACATCAGTTTCAACGCGCAAGGGCTAACCGAATGGCAACGGCAAACGAAGCGATCCCAGCAGGCGGCGCACATGATGCAACGCACGACGGCGAACCGCGCCGCCGCGATTTTTTGAGCATTGCGGCGCTTTCCTTTGGCGGCGTCGGCGTCGTTTCGGTCCTGGTTCCGCTGGTCAACCAGATGAACCCGTCGGCAGACGTGCTCGCCCAGTCGTCGACCGATATTGATCTGTCGCAGATCCTGCCTGGCCAGGCAGTGAAGACATCGTTCCGCAAACAGCCTTTGTTTGTGCGGAACCTGACCCCCGAAGAAATCGCTGAAGCCGATAAGGTTTCGGTTTCAACGCTGCGCGACCCTGAGACGCTGGCGCAGCGCACCAAGGAAGGCCACAAGAACTGGCTGATCACCTTGGGCGTGTGTACCCATCTGGGGTGCGTGCCGCTCGGCGCGGGTGAGGGCGAGATCAAGGGTGAGTTTGGCGGCTATTTCTGCCCCTGTCATGGGTCGGTCTATGATACCGCCGCGCGCATCCGCAAAGGCCCGGCACCGACAAACCTGCTTGTGCCGGACTATACGTTCACATCAGACACCACTGTAACCGTCGGTTGAGGTCAGCATCATGAGCTTCCCCTGGGCAAATCATTACGAGCCGAAGTCCGGCCTCACCAAGTGGATCGACCAACGCCTGCCGCTGCCGCGTTTTGTCTATAACGCGGTTGGTGCCGGTTATCCGGTGCCGCGCAACCTGAACTATTTCTGGAATTTCGGCGTTCTCGCCGGGGTCGCGCTGGTGCTGCAGATCGTCACCGGCATCGTGCTGGCGATGCATTTCGCCGCGAATGGTGAGATTGCGTTCAATTCCGTCGAACACATCATGCGTGACGTGAATTCGGGCTGGATGATCCGCTACGCCCACGCCAATGGCGCGTCGATGTTCCTGGCCGTGGTCTATATCCACATCGCTCGCGGGCTATATTACGGATCGTATAAGGCACCGCGCGAGATGATCTGGCTGCTGGGTGTCGTGATCTTCCTGTTGATGATGGCCACCGCGTTCATGGGCTATGTGCTTCCCTGGGGCCAGATGAGCTTCTGGGGCGCGCAGGTGATCACTGGCTTCTTCTCGGCCATTCCGGTTGTAGGTGAATCGATCCGCATCTGGCTGCTGGGTGGATATACCCCGGACGATGCCACGCTGAACCGCTTCTTTTCGCTTCACTATCTGCTGCCGTTCGTGACGCTGGGTGTCATCATCCTGCACGTCTGGGCGCTGCACATTCCGGGTTCGAGCAACCCAACCGGCGTCGATGTGAAGGGTGAACAGGACACGGTGCCGTTCCATCCTTATTACACCGCCAAGGATGGTTTCGGGCTGGGCGTTTTCCTGACGATCTTCGCCGCGTTCATCTTTTTCATGCCCAACGCGCTTGGCCATCCGGATAACTATATCCCGGCCAATCCGCTGTCGACGCCAGCGCACATCGTGCCTGAATGGTATTTCCTGCCTTTCTACGCGATCCTTAAGTCGTTCACCGTTGATCTGATCCTGCCAGCCAAGCTGTGGGGCGTGCTCGCGATGTTCGGTTCCATCCTGCTGCTGTTTTTCCTGCCCTGGCTGGATTCGTCGCCAGTGCGCTCGGCAAATTATCGCCCGACCTATCGCTTCTTTCTCGTGATCCTGCTGATCGACGTGCTGGTGCTCGGCTATATCGGCGGCGCCGAGGCGAGCGGCCGCAATATCGTGATCGGCCAGGTCGCTGCTGCATATTATTTCGCGCATTTCCTGATCATCCTACCGATCATTTCCGCGACGGAGCGTCCGCGCCCGCTGCCGAATTCGATCACTGAATCGGTGTTGGGCAAGCACGCTAAAGCTACGGGCGGCAGCTTCGGCACCGCGGTTCCGGCCGAATAAAGGGCATCCAAACCAATGGTTCGCATCATCTCCTTCATCGTTGGCCTTGGCTTTGTCGGCGTTTTGCTGCTGGGGCTGTTCGGTAGCGTCAACAGCCTGATCACCGATCCGGCCAAGCCGACCGTGACCGAAGAGTTTCTCCGGCCGCACAAGGAAGTCGCCTTTGCCAGCGATGGTCCGATGGGCAAGTTTGATCGCGCCCAGCTGCAGCGCGGCCTTCAGGTCTACAAGGAAGTTTGCTCGGCCTGTCACTCGCTCGGCCGGGTCGCGTTCCGCGATCTGACCAAGCTGGGCTATAGCGAAGCGCAGGTGAAGAAATTCGCTGCCGATTGGGGCGCAAAGCAACAGGTTCTGGACCCCAAGACCGGCGACCGGACTGAGCGCGACAACGTGCCCGCTGATAAGTTTCCGACGGTGTATTACCCTGGCCAGGGTGTGCCGCCCGATCTTTCGCTGATCACCAAGGCGCGTCATGGCGGCGCGGCCTATATCTACTCGCTGCTGACCGGCTATAGCGAGCAGCCTGCGGCCTTGCTGAAGCATTTCCCCGACGCGAAGACGCCCGATGGCCTGTATTACAACCCGTATTTCGCGAACCTCAACATCGCGATGCCGGCGCCGCTGGCCGATGGTTCCGTTACCTATGCCGATGGGACCAAGAACACGCTCGACCAGATGTCGAAGGATGTTTCCGCATTCCTGGTCTGGACGGCAGAGCCTGAGCTCGAACAGCGCCATTCAACCGGCTTCGCCGTGCTTGGCTTCCTGCTGATCGGGACATTGCTGGCTTATGGGTCGTATCGCACCGTCTGGCGGAATGTGAAGCATTGAGCGATACAGCGGCCGTGAACGACGATCTGGCGGCCTTGATCCGCACGATCCCCGACTTTCCAAAGCCGGGGATCATGTTCCGCGACATTACCACCCTGCTGCTAGACCCCAAGGGGCTGGCAATGACGGTGGAGCGTATGGTCGCCGCAGTCGATGGTCCGGTTGATTTGGTGGCGGGCATAGAGGCGCGCGGGTTCTTGTTTGCCGCAGCAATGGCGGTGCCGCTGAACGCGGGCGTGCTGCTGATCCGCAAGGACGGCAAGCTTCCTGGGGCCACGATTGCCGAGGATTACGCGCTGGAATATGGCACCGATCGGATCGCCATGCATGAAGACGCGCTGGTGCCCGGCCAGCGTGTGTTGCTGGTCGATGATCTGATCGCCACCGGCGGCACCGCACGCGCGGCGATCCGGCTGCTCAAAAAAGCCGGTGCATCGGTCACGCAGGCACAATTCGTTGTCGATTTGCCCGATCTGGGCGGCGCCGATGCGCTGCGGTCGGACGGGATTGACGTCAGCGCGCTCGTCGCTTTTGGCGGGCACTGAACGCGGCTACTATCCCCAGGTGCCGGTCCGGGTTCGGATCAGCCCGATGGCAATTGTCGTCATAACGGCGTCGCCAGTCTGATTGCGCACGGTGATCCGGCTGCGATAACTCCCCATTTCCGGTCGGCTCTGCGAGGGGCGCTTATCGAGAATCTCGGTTTCCACGCTCAGCGTGTCGCCGGGATAGACGGGCTTCAGCCAGCGCAGTTCCTCCTGCCCCGGCGACCCGAGCCCCGCCTGCCGCGTGTTCTTCATATTTTCGACCAGCATCGCCATCATCATCGCACAAGTATGCCAGCCGCTTGCCGATAATCGCCCGAAATGGGTTTGCGCCGCCGCCTCGTCTGACAAGTGAAAGGGCTGCGGATCATATTTGGACGCGAACTCGACGACTTCCTCATGGGTGACGTGATAGCTGCCAAAGCTGGTCTTGGTGCCGGGCTCAATGTCTTCAAAATAGATCATGGCGACAGCTTCCTGCGTCAGCAACCGCTTGGCAAGTGATTTGAAAGCGCGGCGTCGCGATCAGCGGGAAGCTGCCTGGTCAGTCCTAGATGGGTGTTCGCGCAGAGGCGCGGAGG
This sequence comes from Sphingomonadales bacterium Ga0077557, assembly GCA_001464615.1. Taxonomy (GTDB): domain Bacteria; phylum Pseudomonadota; class Alphaproteobacteria; order Sphingomonadales; family Sphingomonadaceae; genus Sphingomonas. The sequence goes on from LNFI01000029.1 coordinate 54,055, forward strand.
CGCAGAGGAGGAGCATCATCAGGCGATCTCCCGCGCGGCGGCAACGTGAATTCCGGCCTGGTTTTGCCAAGCGACAATGGGCAGCGCGCAACCCCTCCGCGTCTCTGCGTCTCCGCGCGAACAACTTTCTTCCCGGCTTAACGAAGCCCGTTCGTATCGAGCGGAGAGGCCAGTGCGTGATGACGTTAGGTCGCTTCAACCTCATACTCCGTTCGGCCCCGGATCAGGTCCGGGGGAAGTCGAAGCCCAGGCGCTCCGAATGCCCTTCGACTTCGCTCAGGGCGAACGGGGTATGGATTGATCCAATCCGAAGGCATCACACTCTAACGCTTCAGCGCCGCGCGAAACGGTGCATCATCGCCATCACCACCAGTCGAAGGCGGCAGGCCGATCAGGTCACGCAGCAGCGGCGCCACGGCGACATTGTCGAACCGCGCCAGCCTGCCCATCGGCTTGACTGCGGGGCCGCTGGCGATGAACAGCGCGGCCATTTCGGGCGCATCGACATCAAAGCCATGCGCGCCGCCGGAGGGGGGATGATCCGCCGGCGGATCGCGGGTCAACGCCAGCCAGCCCGTTTCGGCGAGGCAAATGAAGGGCGGCACGCGCGGGTTGGTGCCATAATGCAGCCGCGCCGGAATCTCGCTTTTGCGCCAGCAGCTGACATGCTCGCGTGGCGCGAGCAGCAATTTCGCGACCGCGTCCTCATGGCCCGCGACGGGCGTGATGCCGGCATGGGGGCCGTCGCTGATCGAGGTGAAGCTCCCCGCCGGCAGCAGGCGATCGAGCCTAATGACGCGATCGGCACTGATCGCGGCCATGCCGTGATCGGCGACGATCACCAGATTGGCGGGCTGTCCAAGCGCGGCGAGTTCAGTGCGCAGCCGACCGATTTGGTGATCCACTTCGCCCACGACCTTGGTCGTGTTGGCATCGTCCGGGCCATATTTATGCCCCGCCGAATCGACCACATCGAAATAGAGCGTCAGAAACTTGGGCCGGGTTGCCGCTGGCCGCCGCAGCCAGTCGATGATGCCATCCACGCGCTGGCCACTGCTCACAGCCTGCGCAAATTGCTGCCAATCGCTGGGCCGCACCCCGCCAAAATCAACATTGGAGCCGGGCCAGAACATCGTCGCGGTGCGAATGCCTGCCTTTTCGGCCGTCACCCAGATCGGCTCGGCTTGTGTCCACCAGAACGGGTCGTCGGTGGCCATGGTGAAGACCTGGCCGGGGCGGCGGGCATCTTCCATCCGGTTGCCAACCACGCCGCTGCGATCAGGCCGCAGCCCGGTGACCAGCGTATAGTGATTGGGGAAGGTGATGCTGGGAAAGGACGGCCGCATCGCTGCGCTGATCCCGGCATCGGCCAGCGCATTCAGATTGGGCGTCACCCCGCGCGTCAGATAATCGGGTTTGAACCCGTCGATCGAGACCAGAATGGTGACCGGCGCCTTAGCCTCGACAGCCACCGTCGCCGCTGGGGTCGGCCCCTGCACTGGCGCCGTGACGCACGCCTGCAGCCCGGCGGCGAGGAACAGCGCGAAAAGGCGGGTGGAAAAGCGCATGATGCGACCATGGCCCATCACCGGGTCATTCATGTGACACTCTCCCCATCACTGTCCCCCCCGTCACTGTCCCAGCGACAGCTTGGCAAACAACGTATAGCTGATCGGTGCATTGCCATAGTCGTCCACCAGCGCCGCCGGATAGGCATAGCCCGCCACCGATCCACCCAGCGCCAGATTGACGACATCGGTCAGCTGCAGTCGATAGGCATAGCCACCCTCCGCCTTGGTCACGCGAAAGCGCTGGTCGTGGAGCGGATGGCTATGATCGGGGAACAGCTCGTCATTGGCGACATTTTCCAGGCGGCCAAAGATGCTGTGGTGGCGGCTAATGTCCCAGTTCGCCTCCGCCAGCCAGGCGGTCAGCGTGCGGCCAGGGCCCTTGTTCTTGGCGGAGAAAGCGAGCGTCGCCGCCAGCCCGCCGCGACCATAATGGAGGCTGGCCGTGGTCCGGCGCTCGTTCAGATCGGCCTCAAGTTGTTCAGGGCTTTTCAGAAAGCCGTGGCTGACTTGCATCGCCCAGGCCGGGGACGGCGACCAGCTTGCGCGCACGCTCCATGAATCGAGCCGGGGGGCCTCAAAATCCCAGCGAAACTGGTCGGGCTCGCGCCCGCGAAACGCCGATGCCTCGATCTGGAAACGCGGCGCAGCATAGCCCGCGGTGACGACGCCATAGCTGATGTGGGTACTGTCGAACCAGTGATGCGTAATCGGCGACAATGACTGGTACCGTGCCGATGCGCGCATCATGAAGGCTGACGGTCCGATCGCCGGTTCGCCAACGGGCGCCGCATAAAGAAAAACGCTGCCCGGCCCGGCATCGACGTCGATCCGCGCGGCGAGTTCCATGAACAGGTCATGAGGGTGCTGGCGATCGATCAAGGGGGTAATGCCGTCGGCGGTTTCCCCGGTCGCGAACAGATTCGGGTAGCCGCGCCGACCCAAAAGCGGCTCAAGGCTGAGCATCGATCGCAAGGAAAGTCGTGCGCCGTCGCCCAGTGGCCGTGTTGCAGTCAGCATCGCCATCGACGTCACGAACCCCGAACTGTCTCCACGTGGGCCGCCCTGATCGGTATAGGCACCCCAGGCAAAACCATGCGCCATCAGCGCCCAGTCGCCCGCATTGAAATGCAACCCGTGCATTCCCTCATTCCCCGGCAACCGCGACGTGCCGGAGCCGGTGACGTAGCCGTCGGGGGCCATCATATCGTGAGACATCGCCCCGTGGTTCATATTGCTTTGGTCCATCGCGCCATGGTCCATGGCACCATGGCCCATCGTAGAATGGTCTTCTGCCGTTCGGGCGGGAGCCGGGCTCGCCGGTTCGGGCTTGGCCGACGAATGCATGTTGCTGTGGTCGTGGCCGGACATAGCCGGCATCGTTTGCGCCGCCGCCAGCGACGGCAGCAACGCGCCCACGGCGATTGCCGCGAGCAAACTCGATCTGATCATGTCGAAACGCTTTCGAAAAAGGGGTAATCGCAGCGGGGCAAAAATGCCCGGTCGATCATCCCCGTCGCGGCGGCGGCAAGGCGGGCGGCGCGGACAGCCCGGCAACGAAAGGCTGGATCAGGATCGCGCGCGGCATTTGCGGTAGGGCAATCGAAGCCACCACGCTGGGCCCACGCCAGGATGATGGCGGAATGCAGCCAAGGCACATTTCCGATGCAGCGTTGGGGGCGTCATGGTGCTGCTTCGGCGCTGAATGGTGCCCAGTCATCGCCACCGCCGCGGGCTTCGCCACGGGTGAATGACAGCCGCGCACATAGTCAGGTGCCGTAAGTATAAGAGCAATCAGGATAAAAATCAGGCGAAGAAGCATCAACGAGACGATACCCCAGATAGTAGGCGGCTGCCAGCCCCCGTCGTCCATGATATTGACCACAACCATAGTCGTGTTTACGTCCGTAGTCGCGAGCCGCGCTGGCGCCGGACATCTCCTCTGCACCATCGCGTCACCCTGTCAGATCCCGCGTAACGCCACCGCATTTTGGAGAAGCAAGACGATGTCGAAAAGCCTGTTTGTCGTGTTGATGGGCAGCGTCGCCCTGGCGCTGGGGGGCAATGCGCCATCCCCCAATCTCTGCCAGCAGGCCAAAACGGTATTGCCGCAGCTTGCCTGCGCCGAGAGCGCAAACGGCGTGGCCTTGGCGGGTGACACCGCGCGGGCGCAGCGGCTAATCGAGCTGGCCGACGCCGGCGTCGTCCGGTTCAAGGAATATTTCGGTCGTCAGGCGCTACGCTATGTCATTGCCGAGGGGCCCGATGCCCTTGTGCCGCCGGAAAGCGTTGGCGCGCTGCGCAGGGCCGGGTTCCCGGTCGTGCTGCCATGGATTTCACCGAAAGTGTACCGCGAGCAGGTTGAGCAGTCGATCCGTCGCGGGCTGACGGCCCGGATGACCGGCCGCCCGCAAGAGGAAATCGATGCGGCTGTGCAAAAAACGGTCGAGCAGCAAACCAACCCTGAGCGGCTTGCCCGGACAGAGCTGGCAACGGTTTCACACGAGCTGGGCCATTACTGGTTCTGGCAGGGCTATTGGCCCAAATCGACGCTGAGCGAAGAGAAGCATTATGGCGGACCAAGCCCGGACTGGCTCGACGAGATGTCAGCGGTGCTGATGGAGGCACCGGTCAGCTTCAACGACCGGGTGAAACAGTTCGGGCAGCGTTACGCCACCTATCGCGCCGACCCGCAAAAGGCTGATGAGAACACCAGATTGACGGTCGATCTTGTCAACTTCCTTTCCGAAACGCATCCGGCGCATCAACAGGTCAAATTGCTATCGCAACAGGTTAGTGGCGACCTGAAGAAGGATAGTTTCAAGGCGATGGTGTTTACGGGCGAGGAAGCACGCAAGATCGCCGAGGGCGGTGCCCGTTTCTACCTGCAATCAGCGGTGGCCTCGCAATATCTGATTGATCGGACGGGGAACCGCCAAATCTTTGCCCGCATTGCCGAGGCTTTCGCGCGCGGCGAGACAATAGAGCAATGGCTCGCCAACAAGGAACCCAAGGGCAAGCTGCCGCGCGATCTGAAGGCGTTACAGGCCGACTGGCTGAGTTGGCTCGACCAGCGCTTCCCGGCCGAGCCTGCCAAGGCTGCCTAGCGCACGACCCAGGGCGGCGGCGTGATCAGACGTTAAACCGAAACAGCATCACGTCGCCGTCATGCACCACATAGTCCTTACCTTCAGACCGCAGCTTGCCCGCATCGCGCGCGCCGGCTTCGCCCTTCAGCGCGACATAATCAGCAAAGGCGATTGTCTCGGCGCGGATGAAGCCTTTTTCGAAATCGGTGTGGATTTCGCCTGCCGCCTTGGGGGCCTTGGCGCCCGCTTCTACGGTCCAGGCGCGGGCTTCTTTGGGGCCGACGGTGAAGAAGGTCAGCAAATGGAGCAATTTATAGCCAGCGGTAATCACGCGGGCGAGGCCGGTTTCCTGCAAGCCCAGTTCAGCCAGAAATTCGCCGCGATCCTCGGGCGGCATCGTGGCGATTTCGGCCTCGATCGCCGCTGAAACGACGACCGCCTCGGCCCCTTCAGCCTTGGCCTTTTCGAACACGCGCGCCGACAGCGCATTGCCGTTCGCCGCATCGCCCTCATCGACATTGCAGACATAAAGCACGGGCTTCGACGTCAGCAATTGCGCCTGCGCGAACACGCGTGCCTCGTCCTCGTCCCTGGGCACCGTCAACCGCGCGGGCTTGCCTTCGCGCAGCAGGTCGAGCGCCTGGCCGAGCACCGAGGCGGCAACCTTGGCTTCCTTGTCGCCTTGCATCGCCTTTTTCTGGGCGGCGGGAACGCGCTTTTCGAGCGATTCAAGGTCTGACAGCATCAGTTCGGTTTCGACCGTTTCGGCATCGGCGATGGGATCAACCTTGCCCTCGACATGCGTCACGTCGCCGTTCTCAAAACAGCGCAGGACGTGGACGATGGCGTCCACCTCACGGATGTTGCCCAGAAACTGGTTGCCCAGCCCCTCGCCCTTGCTCGCCCCGCGCACCAGCCCGGCAATGTCGACAAAGCCCAATTGCGTCTCGATGATCTTGGCCGATCCGGCAATCGCCGCAAGCTGATCAAGCCGGGGATCGGGCACCGCGACATTGCCGACATTGGGCTCGATCGTGCAGAAAGGATAATTCGCCGCCTGCGCCGCCGCCGTCTCGGTCAGCGCGTTGAACAGGGTGGACTTGCCGACATTAGGCAGCCCGACGATACCGCAACGAAATCCCATGAACGATCCTTGGTGGTGGTGGCCGGTGTCAGCCAATCTGTGGATGGCCCGATAGGCGGTTGGGCGGCGAAATGCCAGTCCATGGGCGGCCATCCGATGAAATGCCCCATAGGCAATGCGCCAACAGGGCGTTATTTCGGAAGCGTCTCATCGTTATCACGGTGGTACGATCCTTTGGGGGGAGGGGAATATGGCTGATCGCAAGAAGCGGCGCACACCGACGAAAAAGGGCATCAGCGCCAGCCTGATCGACGATGTGCTCGCCGAGCTATATGCCTCAATCAAGAAGGAAAAGGGCGGCCACCTTCCCGATTACATCCCCGAACTTGCCAAGGCCGATCCCGACCAGTTTGGCATCGTGATCGCCACCGTTGATGGGTCGATCTACGCGGTCGGTGATTCGGATGTGCCCTTCACGATCCAGTCGATTTCTAAGCCCTTCGCCTTCGGGCTCGCGCTTGAAGATCACGGCATGGACGAAGTGCTGCGCCGGGTCGGCGTCGAACCAAGCGGCGACGCGTTCAACTCGATCGTGTTCGATCAGCGCGCCAATCGCCCGTTCAACCCAATGGTCAATGCAGGCGCCATCGTCACCTCCAGCCTGGTCACCGGCCCGTCGCTGTCGCCACGCGTGCAGCGGGTGCGCGATATGTTCGAACGCTATATCGGTCACCCGGTCGATGTGGATGAAGCGGTGTTCGGTTCCGAAAAGGCAACCGGCCATCGCAACCGCGCCATTGCCCATCTCGAGCTCAATTTCGGCATGCTCGTCGAGCCGATCGACGAGCATCTCGACCTCTATTTCCAGCAATGTTCGATGCTCGTCACCGCGCGCGATCTGGCGCGCATGGCGGCGACGCTCGCCAATGGCGGCCTCAACCCCGCCACTGGTGTGCAAGCAGTCGATCCAGCCTATGTGAAGAACGTCATCTCGGTGATGAATTTCTGCGGAATGTATGATTATTCGGGCGAATGGGGATATCGCATCGGTCTGCCGGCCAAGAGCGGCGTGGCCGGTGGCGTCATCGCGGTGCTGCCCGGGGTGATGGGCATCGGCGTCTTTTCGCCACCGCTAGACGAGCGCGGCAATTCCTATCGCGGCATCAAGGTGTGCGAAACGCTGTCGCAGCGCTTCGGGCTCAACATGTTCGATGTCGCCGAAGGGGCCATCTCGTCGATCCGTCGCAGCTATGATGCGGCGACGGTCAGCTCGAAGCGGACCCGGTCGCAAACCGAACGCGGGGCGCTTGATCGCCACGGCGCCGCCATCAAGGTGGTCGAGCTTCGCGGGCGGATTCACTTTGCCGCGATCGAGCAGATTAGTCGCCTGTCGGCGGCACTGCCGGACAGCGTATCCCACCTGATCCTTGATCTGTCGCGGGCGGACATGGTCGAGCCACAGGCGGCCTTGCTGATCGTCCAGCTCATGGCCGGGCAGGCCAAGGCCGGTCGGATCGTGCGGCTGGCGATGTGGCGCGATTCGGCCTGTGGTGAGGCGATGGCGCGTGCGGGTGTGGATTTCACGACAGTGTTTGCCGACGCCGATGAGGCTTTGGAATGGGCCGAAAATGATGTGCTCGCCAAGGCAGATGCGCAAGCCGATGGCGAGCCGCAGGCGACGCTTGCCGAGATGAATCTGTTACGCGGGCTCGACGATAGCCTGCTCGATGCGCTGGCGACGGCGCTGGAAAAGCATGATCTGCCAGCCGGCAGCCATATTGTGCGCGAAGGCGATCCGGCGAGCGATCTCTATTTCCTCGCGCGTGGCACCGTGACGGTCAGCCTGAACACCGCCGATGGCCACCGCGTGCGGCTGACGACGCTCGATCCCGGCGTCGCCTTTGGTGAGATGGCGCTGGTCGATGGCGCCCCGCGCTCGGCAGACATCATCGCCGACACCGATGTGTCGGTCTATGTCCTGTCGCTTGATCGGCTTGATGCGCTGTCGCTCACCGCACCGGCGGTCCACGCTGCGTTGCTGCGCAATATCGGTCGAGAGCTGTCGCAGCGGCTGCGCAAGGCGAACCGCGAAATCCGGTCATTCACTGAGGTCGCTGCCTGATCGCTCGGGGCGCGCTACCAGCGATAGTTAAAACTCACGCTGATCCGTTCGCCCCCGGACTTGCTGGTCCCCTCATGCGGCATCACCTCATGCCTGAGCCAGCTTTCCCATAGCAGCACTGCGCCCGGCACCGGCTCGACATACACAAACGTCCGCAAATCCTCGGGCGCGTCGTCGCGGCGGGTGGGGGCGGCCATCATTTGGGCGAGGCGGGGGTCTTCGAAACGGATCGCGCCCGCGCCCGGCGGCACCGCGACATAGACCGTGCCCGACACCACCGAATGCGGGTGGATGTGCCCCGAATGCGCGGCGCCCGGCTTCATCACATTCACCCACAGGCTGTCGAGCTTCAGCTTGCGCCCGGCCAGATCGAACGCGCAGTCCTCTGCAAACGCCGCGACATGCTTGTCGAGCAGCTTCACCAGATCGCCGATCACCGGATCGCGCCGCGGCAGATCGTTGAGCGAGGCATAGCTGGTATAGCCGCGATAGCCCTTGTCCTTGCTCCACGCAGCGCCCGCCCGGTCTTCTTCAGCGAGCATCAGGCACGACCGGGCAAGATCCTCGACTAGCGCCGGGTTCTTCAACGCGCCCTCGTACAGCCGCGTGGCGAAGAGCGAGCGGACGCTCATGGCTGCTGCCGGAGCGCGACATCGTTCATGAAACGCACATCGTCCCCCTCGGTCAGCCATTTCGCTTCGGCAGCGACCGCGCCGAGCATCGTTGCCAGATCGTCCATCTCGGCCTTGGCGAAATTGCCCAGCACATGGCCGGTCACTTTGTCCTTGTGGCCGGGATGGCCGATGCCCAACCGGACGCGGCGGAAATTCTCGCCGATATGCGCCACGGTCGATCGGATGCCGTTATGGCCAGCGGTGCCGCCGCCCTGCCGCACCTTCACCTTAAACGGGGCGAGATCCAGCTCGTCATAGAAGACAGTAACATCTTCGGGCGCGAGCTTGTAGAAACGCATCGCCTCGCCAATCGATTGGCCGCTGTCGTTCATGAAGGTGGCGGGTTTCAGCAGCAGCAGCTTTTCAGTGCCCAGCCGCGCCTCGATCGCCCAGCCCAGGAAACGCTTTTTGGGCGCGTCGAAATCATGGAAATCGGCAATGGCGTCCAATGCCATGAAGCCGGCATTGTGCCGGTGAAACGCATATTGTGCGCCCGGATTGCCGAGGCCTGCCCAGAGTTGCATTGCTCTTTCTCCCTCCCCTTCAGGAGCGGAGGGTCGGCCATGCCCCCGGCATGGCCTGAACAGCACGGGGTGCTGTTCACCCTGCACTGGCCGGGGTGGGGCCTGTCAACGAGCGCTGTGCTTCATGACAGGCCCCACCCCAACCCCTCCCCTGAAGGGGAGGGGCTTTGGCCCTCACTATTACGCGCCAGCGGCGTCGGCAGCTTCGCCTTCGCTCGACTTGAGCGCTGATGGGGCAACGATCGTCGCGATGGTGAAATCGCGGTCTTCGATGGTCACCTTGCTGCCCTTGGGCAGGGTCACGCTCGAGATATGGATCGAATCGCCCACATCGAACCCAGCGAGCGAAATCTCGACATCATCAGGGATGACCGAGGCGTCGCACACCAGCTCAAGCTCGTGGCGAACAATGTTGAGCACGCCGCCACGCCTGATGCCGGGCGAGGTGTCTTCATCGGTGAAGCGGACGGGCACCTGCACGGTAACGGTCGAATGCTCGCCGATGCGCAGGAAATCGACATGCACGGGCCGGTCGGTAACCGGATCGAACGCGACATCCTTGGGCAGCGTCAGTGCGGGCGTGCCAGCAACGTCCAGGATCACGGTGGAATTCATGAAATGCCCGGTCATCAAAGCGCGCATCAGCGCCTTTTCCTCGAGGTGAATCGAGACAGGGTCTTGCTTGTTGCCGTAAATCACGGCGGGTACGCGGCCTTCGCGACGCAGCGAACGGGAGGCTCCCTTGCCAACCTGTCCACGCGTCTCGGCTGCGAGCGTCAATTGTTCGCTCATGTCAGTCTCCGAGTGTGTTTGGTGTCATCATCCGGCCAAGCCTCCAGGGATGACCCTGACCGGAAGCGCGGCGCTATAGGCGAGAGGACGTAAAAGGGCAAGTCATGGGCACGGGGGGAGCTTACTGCACCCGCGCGACGCGAAGCCCGCGTGTGCGCAGCATCGCCACCAGCGATTTCGGCCCGACCAGATGCCCCGCGCCCACCGCGATCATGATCGTGCCGGGCTGCTTCATCCGCAGGGCGATCCAGCGGCTCCAGCGCGCATTGCGATTGGTCAGCAGGGCTGCTTCCAGCCCTGGCGCACCCGCAAAAAGTCGGTCGTTGCTGCGCGCCAGCGCGGCGACATTGCCAGCCGACCAGGCGGCCAGCATTGCCGGATAGCCGCTGCTGTCTTCCACTGTTCGGGCAAGCAACAGCCGCTGGTCGCGCTCGCTCAGCGTGTCGAAAAACCCCAGCTGGCTGCCTGCGCTTTCGAACGCGCGTTGTGGCTTGCCGGCAAAGCGCGCCGCCAGCACCGTTTCGACGCCGTCAGCAGGGGTTGCCCCGGCCGCGCGGGCGCGTCCGCTTTCAATGGTGACGGCGGCGGCCCATGTCGCCAACCGGTCGAGTGTCGCGGCGGATTCACCAGCGTTGGCAATAGCGTGGTCAAGCGCGTCGCGATGATCAGCGGGCAGCCGTGCAGCGATCGGGGGCAGGCCGCCGCGCCGGGCGAGCTTGACAAACAACGCGGAAATCACCGCCGGATTGGGCTTTGCGATTTCCGTCACCAATTGGTCCGACGAAGCAATCGCGCGCGTCACCGCCGGTGTTTCCCAATCGACGGACGGGGGCAGCGCGTGGATCGTCCCGAACAGCCAGATTCTGGTGTCGGCGTCGCGGACTAAAAAAAGCGCCGGCCGCGCCGGGGCAGGGCGCGGCCGGTCGCAGCCGGGCAGGGCGATGAAGGCGGCGATCCATAGGGGCGTGATCAGCCGCCATCGCATGTGCCCGAACCCTTCAATAGTTGACCCGGGTGGCGGCCAGATGGTGGGTGCCCAGCTGCACCTGGACGCTGTCCTTGCCGGCCAGATGGCCCGCGCCAACCGCGATAAACACCGTGCCGGGCTTCTTCATCCGTTCATCGATCCAATTCGCCCAGCGGACATTGCGATCGGCGAGCAGGATCTTGTAAAGCTTGGGCAGCCTGTCGATGTCCCTGTTCATGACGGCGCCCAGCGCTTCGGGATCGCCCTTGGTCCAATTGGCAACCATCTCGTCGATGGTTTTAATCCCGTCGTCGAAATCATCGACACCCAGTTCCAGAAACGCAATCTGATCGGCTTCGGGCAGCGTGGCGAAATAGCCGAGTTGCTGTTCCAGCGTTTCAAGCCCCGTTACAGGCTTCCCCGCCGTTTTCGCGGCGGCATCGATAGCGCGCTCAGCACCCGAATTCGGATCATAGCCGGATTTCTGCAGCAAGATGTTGCTCATCGTTACGGCAGCAAACCACGGATAAAGCTTGTCGAATGCCGTCGACGGAAAGCCCAGCTTGGCGAGCACGGCTGCATAGGCAGCGCGCTTTTCCGGGTGGAGCTTTTCGGTCAGCGGTGGGCCGTCGGGATCGACGACCAGCGGCAGCAATATCTTCTGGGCTTCCGCATCGCTGGGCAGCGGGATTTCGAGCACGACTTCCTTGCTGGCGTCGAAAGCCTTTTTCACGCCTTCGTCGAACCAGCTCAGGCCGGGCTTCAGGACATGAACGGTGCCGAACAGATAGATCGTCGTGTCGTCGTCCTTCACCACCCACAAGGCGGGGTCGGCATCGACCGTGGCGACGGGAGCAGCCGCAGGAGGCGTCGCCGCCGTCTGGGCAATGGCCGGGCCAGCGAGCATCAGGGCAATCGGGCTCATTGCGCCGAGCAGGCGTTTGCGTGTGATCAACATCATGTCTCTCTTCTCAGGGGTAGTTTTGGGGTTTAACGCCAATAAGTCACATAAAACGTCGCTTGACGAACACGGCCAGGACGATGGCCATTGTCGCTGTAAAAATCCCGAATTCACTGATCGGCAGGTTTAGGTCCAGCTTCTGGCCAATGTCCTTCGCCACGAACAGCGTCAGATAGACGACCATCCCGACGTAACAGCTCCACAGATTGGCATCGCGTTCCTGCTCGTCGATGACACGCATATAAATCAGCGTGCCCCAGACCAGGCAGACGACCATCGCCAACACGCCACCGCCAAGCAAAGCCGTGCGCATCAGCCCTGGATCGATGTTCACGCCGATCCCCATCAGCACACCGGCAATGGCGCCTGCCGCAATGGAGCCGATCCACGCCGCACGCTGGTTGCGCAACTGGCTGCGGGCACTGGCCTGCCAGTCAGTGTCGGATGTGCCTTTGCTCATTGCTCAATCCTTGACCGGTTTCTTAGTCGCGCCACTTCAGGATGATGAAGGTGACCAGCGTCACCCCATAGCCGAGCAGGAACAGTCCAAGCGCAGTCGGCTCGGGTGCCAGGCCGCCCGCCGAAAGCACGAACCACGCCGGGTAACCGCCCAGCACCGCCAGCCAGCCTGCCGCCAGCCCGCGCAGATTGCGCCGCGCCGCCAGCTCGTCGATCGTGCGGAACATGTAGAGCGGCAGCCCAATCAGCCCGATCAGCAGGCCGATCGCGCCGATGATCGCGATGGCAGGCGATAGTTGGAGCCCTGTGATGTGCCACAGTGATGGTCCGCCCTCATGCGGATGCGTATCGAATGCGCCGATCAACGACCCGATGACTGCGCCGAAGATAATTAGTCCGATGTACAGTCGGCGCTGGTACCGCTTGCGCGCCAGTGTCGCCAATTCGCCTGGGCCCATCTCACGCGTTGCCATCGGACCGCTCCTCGCCATCATCGAAAACCTCCTCGATTGCCATGTCGAACAGTCGGCCGATCTTGAAGGCGAGCGGCAGGGAAGGATCATATTTCCCCGTTTCGATCGCGTTGACGGCCTGACGCGACACGCCCAGCCGGCCACCAAGCTCCGCTTGGCTCCAGTCGCGTTCGGCGCGCAGCACCTTCAATCTGTTTTTCATCAGCCCTGTCCACATCCGCGTGAACCCTAGTCAATCGTCCCTGACCCGATGTCAAGGTACACTGACCAAATGCCCCTGATTCGTGATCATGTCAAGTGTCGCTGACAAATAGTCATCCGACCCTGATCTAAACACCCCTTCACTGAACCCGGTCCACCCGCACGCCGCGCATCTCAAGTTGCGCGATCAGCGATCCATCGCCAATGAAATGCCCGGCACCGGCGGCGAACAGGCACGTGCCCGGACGGCGCATCCGGGCGATCAAGGTGGCGGCCCAAGCGGCATTGCGGTTGGTGAGCAACGGCGCTGCGAGCGCGGCAGAGCCGGTGGCGGCGGCAAGATCGATCGTCAGCGCCGAATCGGGGCCAACCTCCCCCTTGGCCCAGGCATGGGTGGCGGCGCGCAGATCAGCCCGGCTGCGGATGGGCGCATCAAGCGCGGCATGCACCATGCGTTGCTGCTCCACCTCAGGCACGGCGTTGACGCTGGCGATCACCTGATCGCTATTTTCAATCGCGCGCACCGGCTTCTTCTGGGCGGTGAACTGCGCTTCCAGCCAATCATCGGCGCCGGGTCCGGGCACTTCACCGCTGCGTAACTCACGCACCAGCGAGATTGCGACGGAGGCGATCCAGCTTGGCATCTGATCGAACAATGTCGCTGCTTCGGGGGGCAGGCTGGCGGTAAAGGCGGCCAGCTTGGCGCGATGATCGGCCCCGACCCGCGCGGTCAGCGGGGGCAGCGTAGTGGCGGGTGGCGCTTGGTCCCGCAAGCCGTTGCGCTCCACCGATTCCAGGATCAGTTCGCTCGATCGCGCGATAATGCGGTCAAGCGCGGCCGTCCGCCAGGCAAAGCCCGGTGGCAGGACATGGATCGTCCCGAACAGATAGATCGTCGTATCGCGATCACTAATCCGCCAGATCGCCGGGCGCGGTCGATAGTTTTGCGATAGCTGCGCCAATTGTTCGCTATCGTTCGGCCAATCGGCACCCTCCAGCCAACGCACATCGAAATCATCGGGCGCGACGCGGTAATCGGCCGAGAGGCGCGGATAGCGCAATTGTGGCTGGCCATAGCGCGAGGCCGCGTCATCGTCTGCTACAGCGCGATAGCTGATCGGTGGCGGATCGCGTGCTGCCACCGGAGCTGAAAACAGCAGTGCTGCCATCAGCATTGCCGCATGCCGTGCCCAGCTGCCGCCCAGCGGCGAAAAGGCGACCCTGATCGGGACCATCTGCGTCGATAGATAAGGGTTAACGCGTCGTGCGCAAGCCGATCGCCAGGGCGCCCCCGGCACGCTGCGCCATTGACCCGCCCCAACGCCCACGCCAAAGGTGCGCGCGTTCAATATTGCAGGTGCGAAGGTTCGTTCATTGGCCAGCCAGCCGACCCGTTTTCCGTTAAGCTTTCAGGCCATGATCCTGACGCTCCACCGCTATTGGAGCGATCATGGCTGTCTGATTCTCCAGCCTTACGACATGGAAATGGGCGCGGGCACCTTTCACACCGCGACAACCTTGCGCGCGCTCGGGCCCGATGCCTGGAACGCGGCGTTCGTCCAGCCCTGCCGCCGCCCGACCGATGGCCGCTATGGCGAGAACCCCAATCGGCTGCAGCATTATTACCAATATCAGGTGATCCTGAAGCCAAGCCCGCCGAACCTGCAGGAGCTGTATCTCGGCTCATTGAAGGCGATCGGCGTCGACATGCTGGCGCACGACATCCGCTTCGTTGAGGATGATTGGGAAAGCCCAACGCTCGGCGCCTGGGGGCTCGGCTGGGAGGTCTGGTGCGACGGCATGGAGGTGACGCAGTTCACCTATTTCCAGCAGATGGGCGGTTTCGACTGCAAGCCCGTCGCGGGCGAGCTGACCTATGGGCTCGAGCGGCTGGCGATGTATATCCAGAACAAGGACAGCATCTACGACCTGGCCTATAACGATGCCGGGGTGAGCTATGGCGACGTATTCCTGGAAAATGAACGCCAGATGAGTGCGTGGAATTTCGAGGTGGCGGACACCGATTCGCTGGTCGACCAGTTCAAGAAGCACACCGCCGAGTGTGAGAACTGCCTTGAAGCAAAACTGCCGATCCCCGCTTATGAACAAGCGATCAAGGCCAGCCACGTCTTCAACCTGTTGCAAGCGCGCGGCGTCATCTCGGTCGCCGAGCGCCAGGCCTATATGGGCCGCGTCCGCGATCTGGCGAAGGGCGCATGCGGCGCGTGGATGGCAAAAAACGGGTGGGCGGCGTGAACGCAACCGAAAATCCTCCCCGGGACGGGGAGGTGGTGCGCAGCACCGGAGGGGGAAGGCCGCGCACGCTCCGACGGCCGGAAGTATACCAAGCCCGCCGCGCACGCCGGGAAATGAGCTTGCCGGAGGTATTGCTGTGGCAGCGGCTCAAAGGGTCGCCGCAAGGCATCGCCTTCCGCAGGCAGCACCCGATTGGAGCCTATCGAGCCGATTTTTACTGTGCCGTTGCCAAGCTCGTTATCGAGGTCGATGGCATCGCGCACGATATGGGCGATCGACCGGAGCGGGACATCCAGCGGACAATGTGGTTGGAAGCGGCGGGTTACCGCGTTTTGCGGATCATGGCGGCTGACGTTTTGAAGAACGCTGACGAGGCGGCTCAAGCGATCGTTGCGTTTGCGGCGGCCCCCCTCCACCACCAGCCTGAAGAAGGCTGGCGGTCCCCCTCCCCGCTGGCGGGGAGGATTGAAGAGTGACTGACTTCCTGCTCGAACTCCGCTCCGAAGAAATCCCCGCGCGGATGCAAGCCAAGGCGCGCGAGGATTTGGCGAAGCTGTTTGTTGCAGCTTTGGCAGCGGCAGGCATTACTGAGGGTGAGTACGATACTTTCTCCACCCCCCGCCGCCTGACCCTCATCGCGCGCGATTTGCCGCTTGAAACCGCAGCGGTGTCGGAGGAGATCAAGGGCCCCAAAACCGCCGCACCGCCCCAGGCGCTAGACGGGTTCCTGCGCAAAACCGGCCTCACCCGCGATCAACTCGTCGAGCGCGACGGCGTGTTGTTCGCGGTGATCGACAAGCCGGGCCGCGCCACCGCCGATGTGCTGGCTGAAGCGATCCCCAACATCATCCGCGCCTTTCCCTGGCCCAAATCAATGCGCTGGGGCGATGCGTCGGCATCGACTGAGAGCCTGAAATGGGTGCGCCCGTTACAGGGCATCGTCGCGCTGCTCGGTGGCGATGTCGTCCCCTGCGTGATCGCCGGTATCGCCGGCGGGCGCGAGACGATGGGGCACCGTTTCCATTCCTCGGGCCCGATCAGCATCGACAGCGCGGCGACCTATGCCGATCAGCTCCGCGACGCGCATGTCATCGTCGATCAGGCCGAACGCGCCCAGATCATCGCGCTCGGCGCGACAATGGCCGCGCGCAAGGCGGGGCTTGAGTTGATCAAGGACGAAGGGCTGCTCATTGAAAATGCCGGCCTCACTGAATGGCCAGTGCCGCTGCTCGGCCGCTTCGACGACGCGTTTCTGAGCGTCCCGCCCGAGGTGATCCAGCTGACCGCGCGCGTGAACCAGAAATATTTCGTGTGCGCGGATGCGGATGGGAATTTGGCGAACGCCTTCATCTGCACCGCCAATATCGATGCGGCGGATGGCGGCGCGAAGATCGTCGACGGCAACCGCAAGGTGCTCGCCGCGCGGCTGAGCGATGCGAAATTCTTCTACGACACTGATTTGAAGGTGAAGCTGGCGGACCAGGCGACGAAGCTCGACCGGATTGTGTTTCATGAGAAATTGGGCACGGTGGCGGACAAGGTCGACCGCGTCGCGAAGCTGGCCCGGTGGCTGGTTGAGGAGGGCATCGTGACCGAAAAGCCCCTCCCCTTCAGGGGAGGGGTTGGGGTGGGGCCTGTCCCCACAAACCGCGATCTCGGTGAGACTGACACCCCCCACCCCAACCCCTCCCCTGAAGGGGTCGCCGAACGCGCCGCGCGCCTGTGCAAGGCCGATCTCGTCACCTTGATGGTCGGCGAATTCCCCGAACTACAGGGCGTGATGGGCGGCTATTACGCGGCAGCCCAAGGCGAAGACCCCCGCGTCGCCGCCGCGATCCGCGATCACTACAAGCCGGTCGGGCAGGGCGATGACGTACCCACCGACCCGGTAACGGTGGCGGTGAGTTTGGCGGATAAGCTGGATACTTTGGCAGCCTTTTTCCGCGAAGATTTGCGCCCAACAGGCTCCAAGGATCCCTTTGCTCTCCGGCGGGCAGGTCTAGCAATTCTCAGCCTCATTTTTGGCAACAAGGCTCGAGCTTCGGTTGTCGAAATGCTTTGGGCAGCATCGCCTAGTCGAGGCACTGCGGCAAAAATCACCACCAATTGGGCGCTCGATTTTCTGATCGACCGCCTCAAAGTCCAGCAGCGCGAGGCCGGGGTCCGTCACGACCTGATCGACGCGGTGTTCGCGCTCGGGGGCGAGGATGACCTCGTCCGCCTGCTCGCCCGCGTTCATGCGTTGCAGGCGTTTATCGGCACCGCAGACGGCGCGAACCTGCTCGCGGGGTATAAGCGCGCGGCGAATATTTTGAAGAAGGAGGGTTGGGCCACCAGTGCTCCGGCGCAGGCCGGAGCCCTGGGTTCGAGCGACGACGCCAGCAATGCAGGGCTCCGGCCTTCGCCGGAGCACGGTGCCGCTGCAGAAAATGCGCTGCCCTACACCCCCGAACCCGCCGAAGCCGCGCTTATCGCTGCGCTCGACGTGGCGGAACCCGCCGCCACGGCCGCCGTTGTCGCTGAGGATTTCGAAGGCGCCATGGCCGCGCTCGCCTCGCTGCGCGCGCCAATCGATGCTTTTTTTGAAACCGTGATCGTTAATGACCCCGATCCCGCCAAACGCACCGCCCGGCTCGGCTTGTTGGCGCGCGTCCGGGGAGCAGTGCACGGTGTAGCTGATTTTTCGAAGATAGAAGGTTGATATGACCCAATATGTCTACCGCTTCGGCGGCGGTGTTTCTGATGGCCATGGGCTGAGCAAGGAACTGCTCGGTGGCAAGGGCGCGAATCTCGATGGCATGGCCTCGATCGGTCTGCCCGTGCCCCCCGGCTTCACGATCAGCACCGAAATGTGCACGCGCTATTATGAAGAAGGCCAGGCCTTCCCTGACAGCCTGCGCGCTGAGGTCGCCACTGGCCTTGCCCATATTGAGGGCATTACCGGCAAATCCTTCGGCGATCCCGCCAATCCGTTGCTCGTCTCGGTGCGCTCGGGCGCGCGGGTGTCGATGCCGGGGATGATGGATACCGTGCTCAACCTGGGGCTGAACGACGCGACCGTCGCGGGACTCGCCACCACCAGCGGCGATGCGCGCTTTGCGTGGGACAGCTATCGCCGCTTCATCCAGATGTATTCGGATGTCGTGCTCGAACTCGATCATGACGGGTTTGAGGAAGCCCTGGAGGTTGCCAAGGAAGATAATGGCTATTTCCTCGACACCGACATGTCCGCCGAAGACTGGCAGGCGCTGGTCGCGGAATATAAGAAAATCGTCGAGCGGCTCTGGGGCAAGCCGTTTCCGCAGGACGTGCATGACCAGCTTTGGGGCGCGATTGGCGCGGTGTTCGGCTCATGGCAGTCGGAACGCGCCAAGGTTTATCGCCGGCTCAACAGTATCCCGCATCACTGGGGCACCGCCGTTAATGTGCAGGCGATGGTGTTCGGCAATATGGGCGAAACATCGGCGACGGGCGTGGCCTTCACCCGCGATCCCGCCAAGGGCGACCGCGCTTATTACGGCGAATTCCTGATCAATGCGCAGGGCGAGGACGTCGTCGCCGGCATCCGCACGCCGCAATATCTGACGCGCGCCGCGCGCGAGGCAGCCGGGGCCAAGCCGCTCAGCATGGAAGAGGCGATGCCCGAAACCTATGCCGAACTGGCCGAGGTTTTTGACCTGCTCGAGGTGCATTACCGCGACATGCAGGACATTGAATTCACCGTCGAACGCGGCAAATTGTGGATGCTGCAGACCCGGTCGGGCAAGCGCACCGCGTCTGCCGCGCTCAAGATCGCGGTCGATATGGCCAATGAAGGGCTGATCACTGAGGAGGAAGCCGTCGCACGCGTCGATCCGGCGGCGCTCGATCAATTGCTCCACCCGACGCTTGATCCAAAGGCCGTGCGCGACGTGTTGACGCGCGGGCTGCCCGCATCGCCGGGCGCCGCGTCGGGCGCGGCGGTGTTCGACAGCGAAACCGCGCAGAACCGAGCCGAGCTGGGCGAATCGGTGATCCTGGTGCGCACCGAAACGTCCCCTGAAGACATTCACGGCATGCACGCGGCCAAGGGTATCTTGACCGCGCGCGGCGGCATGACGAGCCATGCAGCGGTGGTTGCGCGTGGCATGGGGCGGCCCTGCGTATCGGGCGCGGGCACCGTTTTAATCGATGCCAAGGCGCGGATGATGCGCGTCGCCGGGCGCGAAGTGAAGGAAGGCGACATCATCACGATTGATGGCGCATCGGGCGAAGTGATGCTGGGCGAAGTCCCGACCGTGCAGCCGGTGCTGGCCGGCGATTTCGGCGTGCTGATGGGCTGGGCCGACAAGGTCCGCCGCCTGCGCGTTCGCGCCAATGCCGAAACCCCGCTCGATTGCCGCACCGCGCGCGATTTCGGCGCGGAAGGGATCGGCCTGTGTCGCACCGAACATATGTTCTTCGATGCCAAGCGGATCACCTTGGTCCGCCAGATGATCCTTGCCGACAGCGAAGCGGGCCGCCGTGCTGCGCTCGACAAATTGCTGCCCGAACAGCGCGGCGATTTCACCCAGATTTTTGAAGTGATGGCCGGGCTGCCCGTGACGATCCGGCTGCTCGATCCGCCGCTCCACGAATTTCTGCCGCATGAGGAAAGCGAATTCGCTGATGTGGCGGAAGCAACCGGGATCGGCATCGAAGCGCTGCGCCGTCGCGCCGGGGAATTGCATGAATTCAACCCGATGCTCGGCCATCGCGGCTGCCGGCTGGGCGTGACCTATCCCGAAATCTACGAGATGCAGGCGCGCGCGATTTTCGAAGCGGCGATCGATGTTGCTGACAAAACCGGCGCTGCGCCTATCCCGGAAGTGATGATCCCGCTGGTCGGCACCCGCAAGGAACTCGAACTGATGAAGGCGGTGGTCGATGCACAGGCCGTGGCTGTGTTCGCCGAAAAGGGCCGCACGCTTGAGTATCTGGTCGGCACGATGATCGAACTGCCGCGCGCCGCGCTCAAGGCGGCGGAGATTGCCGAAGTCGGCGAATTCTTCTCGTTCGGCACCAATGATCTGACGCAAACGACGCTTGGTGTCAGCCGCGACGATGCCGGGCGTTTCCTGACGACCTATGTCGACAAGGGGATTTACGCGACCGATCCGTTCGTCAGCCTTGATGTCGAAGGGGTTGGCGAACTGATCGAGATTGCGGTGGAACGGGGTCGCAAAACCCGGCCCGATATCAAGCTCGGCATCTGCGGCGAACATGGCGGCGATCCCGCCAGCATTGCCTTTTGCGAGACGACCGGGCTCGATTATGTCTCCGCCTCGCCCTACCGCGTTCCCATCGCAAGACTCGCCGCTGCACAAGCCGCATTGAAAAACCGGCGATAATCGGCAACCAGTCATTCAATTGGGATGAGGATAGTTGAATGAAAAGCTGGGCACGCCTGCTGATTGGCGGCGTAGCGGGTGTCTTGATCGGTGGGGCGGCGGCGATTGGCAGCGTCCGGGCCGGATCGCTTGGCGCGCAAAATGCAATCGGCCCCTGGATGACGGGCAGCGATTTCGGGACGGCATCGGCCAGCGGCTATACCCGCGCGGTGGTTGCGCTGCGCGGCTTGCTGGCGCTGCCGGCCACCGAAGCGCGCTATTACACCGCCGCAACCGACGATGCCGGTCGGACGCTTGATGGCGCTTGCCGCTATCGCATCACTGGCGGCGCGCTGCCCGCGAAATGGTGGAGCCTGACCTTCTACGATCCGGCCGGTTATCTGGTGCCGAACGCCGCCAACATTTATTCGGTCGGCAGCGCGAGCCTGCCGCCCGCCGAGGCATCGCGCTGGACCATCATTGTTGCCCCTGGTCAGCAGCCGGGCCGCTGGTTGCCGACCGGCGGGGCAGGGGCGTTTCAACTCACGCTGCGCGCCTATCTGCCCGCTGATGGCGGCAAGAGTGATTTCACGCGCAGCCAATTGCCGCAGATCGTTCGGGAGGCCTGCGCGTGATCCGGCATTGGCTTGCGCCCCTCCTGCTGGGCATTTTTTGCGGTTTGCTGGCCTGGCATGCGACACTGGCCGTGGTCCCGCGCGCGTTGATGGCGCTTGCGGTGCGCCGGGTCGCGACGGCGGGGGGCATCAACAAGATGACGCACGCCCCGATCGTCACCGCCAAATCGCGCGCGATTGTGCGCCCCAGCCCCGATCTGCTCTATTCTAGCTGCCCTTATGACATTGGTGTCGGCCCGGTGCTCATCGATGTGATGCCGGTCGCCGCCCCCTATTGGTCGCTATCGGTGTTCGATGATCTCACCAATGTGGCGTTTGTCCGCAACAATAGCCAAACCGCCAATGCACCGGTGCATGTCGCGCTCGTTCGCGCAGGCCAGAAAGTCCCGGCGGGCTATCAAGCGGTGATGCCGCACGGCACGCGCGGGGTGGCGCTGATCCGTATCCTGATCGATCGCAATGCCCCCATCGACGCGATCGATGCAGCGCGCCGCCAATCGCGGTGCCGCGTTTCGAATTAGGCGTGTTCGGCTGTCGCCATCTCGGGTTCAGCGTCACCATCTTCGCCTGACCCGATTAACGCGGCCTGCAAGCGCCACTGATCATTGGCGATTTGGCCGGGCTTCATCGCGAGGTGAATTTCGATCGATTTCTCATCCTCGGCGCTCAGCTTTTCGATGTCTTCGATTCTGCGGATCCCAAGCGAGGCAAGCCCGGCAGCAAGCACGGGGTCAATCCCCTTGATCCGGGTCAGCTCGGCGGTTTCGGCGTCGATCGCGACGGGCGCGTCATGCTCTTCCTCGGGCACGGGATCAGCGGCCACCTGTTCGGCGACGTCATGCGCCGGGCTATCGGCGGGACCATCGACCAGAACCGCTGCAGGCGCCTCGGGTGCTGGCGCGCTTGTTACATCGTCTGCGTGGGTTGTCTCGACATGGGGCAGATTTTCATGGTCCCTTGCCATCGCGCTGGCCAACGGTGCGGCAATCGCTGCGGCGATGGGCAGCGCCATGGGGGCGGGCTCTTCCGCCGAGTCCATGGCAATCGGCTGCGGTGTTGGCGCAGCTTCGGGCTCGACCGTTGCGGTTGAGACCGGTGCCACTGGTTCGGGTTCAGCGGGATGATCGGGTGCAGGTTCGGCCGCCATCGGTGCCGTGTCGGCGATCCGCTCAGGCACAGGGGTTGGGGGCAGCACGGGCGTGCGGGCTTGCTCGGTCAATGTGGTGACATCGTTACGCAAGCGGACAATTTCTTGAGAAAGAACGTTTTTCTGCGTCTCGAGTTCAGCAATGCGCTGGGTTTTTTCGATATTCAGTCGATCGGTTTCGTCGCGATACTGCGCGTAAAATCGCCGCTCGTCATTGAAGCGCCGCCGCCATTTGCCTTCAAAGGTCGATGCGAAATAGCCCAGCGCCCAGGCCACCACGAGCAATGCGGCCAGGACAGCGATCTGGGCTGGCGAATTGGGCAATTGGGGCAGCATGGCTTGGCCTCACGACATGGATTGTCGTTACCCAGTTTGCCCTTTCACTTCTCCGCAAGCAAGCGCTCAGCGCCGATCAGATGCCGCCCGAAAAGGCATCCGAGATCGAACACGCCGCTGGCCCCAGAATGACGACGAAAAGCGTCGGCAGAATGAAGAGAATGAGCGGAATCGTCATGATCGCGGGCAGCCGCGCCGCTTTCTCCTCGGCACGCATCATCCGTTCATTCCGAAATTCCGCCGACAACACGCGCAGCGCAGAAGCGAGCGGTGTGCCGTATTTCTCGGTCTGCACCATGGTCGTCACCACTCCCTTCAGCGCATCGAGCTTGACCCGCAAAGCGAGGTTTTCAAAGGCCTGCCGACGTTCCGACAGAAAGCCCAGTTCGATTGCTGTTAGCGTGAACTCATCGCCCAGCTCAGGATAAGCGCGGCCAAGTTCGCGCGCCACGCGGTTGAACGCGGCATCCACCGTCAGACCGGCTTCAGCGCAAATCACCAGCAAATCGAGCGCATCGGGCAATCCCTTGCGGATCGCATCCGATCGTTTGGTGATCTTGTTGTTCAGATAGAGGTCGGGTGCCTTGTAGGAGAGGATAAAGCTGCCCGCGACGAGGCCATAGGCCTTGAGCGGCGACCAATCGGCAAACATCTCTGTCCCATAGACCAAATAGAGCATCGTCCCGCCCAATATGACGGGCATCACCATGCGCGCGAAAATGACCGCGACGGCATATTCTTTTGATCGGATACCGGCCTGCATCAGCTTGATCTGGGCGGCCTTCACCTGGCTGTCTTGCAGCACCTGCAGCGACTGAAGAAAATTGCGCATGCGATCGGTCGTGCGGTTCTGCCGAACCAGCTTGGCCCGGCGTTTCGCGGTCGAAGCGGTAATGCCCGCTTTCAACTGCTCACGGCGATCGTTGAGCGCCTTGACCCGCTTCGTCATCGGATCGTTGACCGTCATCACCGCATAGATCGCGACGAGCACCATGAAGGCGCAGACGCCAGCGAGCAGCGTCGCGACGCTGGTCACATCGACCCCGAGGATCGTCGGTCCGGCAGAGGCACCCTGGAATTGCACGCGCAGTTTTTCCCGTCGCTAGATTTCGAAATTGACCATTTTGGCCATGATGAACGCCCCGATCCCCATCCACAGCAGCCCACCGCCGCCAGCGACCATCAGCCGCGGGTCGACGAAAAAATTCTGCATATAGCTGCTGTTGATCATCCAGATCATGCTGAACACGATGAACGGCAGCGACCCGACGATATAGGCCGATGCCTTGGATTCGGACGACATCGCCTTGATCTTCAGCTTCATCTGTCCGCGCATGCGCAGCACGGTCGCCAGATTGGCAAGCGTTTCGGCAAGATTGCCACCCGTCTCGCGCTGGATCGCGATCGTGATCACAAAGAATTGAAATTCCGGCGTGCCCAGCCTGTCAGCGGTTTCCTGCAGCGCCACGTCCATGGTCCTGCCGATCTTCATCTTGTCCGTGATCGACCGGAATTCCACGCCTACGGGGCCATCCACTTCGGCGCCGACAACAGCCATGGTCTCGCCGATGGGCAGCCCGGATCGCAAGCCACGCACCAGCAGCTCGATCGCATCGGGGAATTTGGCGGTAAACTTGGCGATGCGCCGCTTGATGAAAAAGCCCACCACCATATGGGGCAAGCCCGCGCCGATGATGATGCCCACCAGCAAGGCCAACAGGACCGGCACGCCGCGAAGCGCCAGCAATGCTGTAACGACGACGATGATGCTCATCGTCGCCGTGCCATATTGGCCGACGGTCCAGGTCTTGCCCGTCATCATCAACCGCTTCTTGAGCAGCGCCGGATTGGGCAGGAAGCGCATTGCCGCTGCATCCATCCGGGTTGAACGATGCTGGGTAATCCGGCGCAAATGCGCCTCTGCTACCGCGCCGCTTGCGCCATTATGGCGATTGGTAAGGGTGCGTAGCCGCCGCACTTTGGCGCGCTCTGGTGATGGCCCGGCAAATGCAAACGCGATCAACCCCAGCACGACCAGCGCGCCGAAGCACAGCAGCATGAAGGGGAGCAAATTCATTCAACGCGCCTTTTTATTCACCGTTTGCCCACGGGCAATCATTCATGATTTCGTCTTTGCCGCCCGTTTCGTGATCAGCCCGCGCAGCGTGCCAAATTTGCCCATCAGCGAGCTTTGACCAGATCCGGATTTAGCCGCCTTGCCAGGCTTGCCGCTATTCTGGTCATGGGACCCATCGGCGACGACCAGCAATTTGGTCGCCAGTTCATGCAGTGGCGCGATTGCCTTTGATCCCTTGCCGGTTTCAGCAATGGCCTTGCCCAGCTTGGCTGCCTGCGCCGCCGTTTTCTGGTCAAAGCCGATCGCGAAATCGATCTTGCGTTCAATCGAGCCTTCAAAATCCTTGCGGGAAATCTCGAGCTGACCACCAACATGGACCTTGTTGGCGACAACGAAGACATGCGTTTGCGGGGCATTGGATTTCAGCCACGACAGGATGCGGATCGAATCGCGCGCCGCCGCCAGCGTTAATTCAGTGACGACGACCGCCAACTGCACATCGCTGATCAAATGCGGATGGTTGACGAGCATGGCGCGCGGCAAATCCGTGATCGTGCATTCAAACGCTGCACGCATTTCTTCCTGCAGCTGATAAAAGGCCGATCCATCGCTGATCACCGGCGAATTGATCGGGGCCTCGGCGGACAGGATCGACAGCCTTTCGCTCGATTTCACCATCGCGCGTTCGATAAATAGGCCATCAATGCGGCTCGGATTTTCAATCGCATCGGTAAGGCCGCGACCGGGTTCCAGATCTAGCGCCAGGGCGCCGGTGCCGAAATGAACGTCCAGGTCGAGCAAAGCCGTTGTCCGGCCCATTTTTTCGCTGATCAACCAGGCAAGCGAGGTCGCGACCGAGGACGCGCCGACGCCGCCGCGCGTGCCGATCACTGCTGCCGAACAATGCGGCCGTTCAGCCGACATATCGACAACCTTTGGCGCGTTGAGCAGCGCCTGCGCGGTTGCAAAGGCATCGCGCAGCATATCTGGATTGAACGGCTTGAGCAGGTAATCCTGAATGCCGCTTGCGACGAGATCGCGATAGAGGCGGACATCGTTGACCTGCCCGGCGGCGATAACCACCGTGCCGGGTTCGCAAACTTCCGCCAGTGCGTTGATATCGTTCAGCGGATCGCCGCTTTCCGATAGATCGACGAACAGGATATGGGGGCTGGCCGACACCGACAGGGTCTGGACGGCATTGCGCAAGCCACCTTTATTGACCTTTTCGGGTGCCCAGCCGAGTTCCACGGCGATCGGTCGCAGCGATTCAGCCGTTGTCTCATCGCAAACAAAGGCAACAAAGGGTTCACGCGTGCCAAGGCGGCCCGGATTGAAGGGGGCGTTCATCAGCCTTCACCCCCGCCGCTCGACGATGCGCCGCCGCTGCCACCCGCGCTGGCGCCGCCAGCAGCGCCGCTGGTTGTACTGGTACCGCCCGATCCGGTGCCGGACCGGAGCGCCCTGATCGCGCGCGACCCGGTCGCGGGATCAGAGGTCGCGCCACCAGGCTGACCACGGACGAGGTCTTCTGGTTGGGCGACCATCGACGCCAGATTGGAATTGATCGCACAGCCATGGTTTGAGGAGGTATGGGCGTTGAAGTTGAACGTCCCCGCATCGTGATTGTCCGGGCAACTCGGCACAGATGCCGTTGTCCGGGTGAGGATGATGCGGATCGCGCCAGGGCCGGGCGGCGTCGCTGAAATCGGCACCGCATCGGCCAGGAACAGGCCGTAACGCCCGATCACTGCGGCAATATCGGCGCGTGCCATGCTGTTGATTCCGGCCGGATCATCAAGCGCGATCTTGTCGCCATAGCCAAGCCGCAGCGTGCCCAGCCAGCCCGATAGCCGCTGGAGTTCGCCAGCGGATGGGCGGCCATAATCGGTCGTCATATCAAAAACATAATCGGTGCGGGTGACAACCGGCTGGTGAACCGATTCCAGGCCGCGATTGTCCTGCATCGACCCAGCGCATCCGGCCATTAACAGGGCCGGAGCAGCCAGCACGATAATCGAGAGACGGTGGAACATGATCTTCTCCCTGCGGCGATACGCGGTCATTTGAGGCTGAACCCTGGGGCGGCACTGCTGCCGGCCTTGCGCGGGTTGGGGACGATGACCTTGGCGTCCTCACGAATGGGCTGCGTGGGGCTGGGGCCGAGCGGCAATGGGCTGACCGCGCCAATGGCGGGTTGGCTCGATGCCGGCGCGACGCTGGGCTTGGGCCGATCTTCGGTCTCCGAGCCGCGCGATAGCGAGCCCATAAACACCCGATCAAGGTCGCTGGGTGACTTATAGCCGTCGGTCGGCAGCACAATCTCATTCGCGTTGACTGGCTTCACCAGATACGGGGTGATCACGATTACCAGCTCGGTTTCGTCACGCTGGAACGAGTTAGAGCGGAACAGCGCACCAAGCACCGGCACATCGCCAATCCCGGGCGCCTGCGAGATTGAGTTGTTGTGGTTGTTCTGTAGCAGCCCACCGATCATCAGGCTCTGGCCCGAGCCGAGCTCGACCGTCGTCTCTGCCCGGCGGGTTGTGAGCGCGGGGATGGTGGTGCCATTGATCTGAACCGCGCCAGCCGAAGTCAGCTGCGATACTTCCGGGCGGACGCGCAGCGAGATGCGGCCGTCTGATAGCACCGTTGGGGTATAGACCAGACTGATGCCATATTGCTTATACTCGACTGAGACAGCGCCCAGGCCCTGGCTGATCGGGATCGGAATTTCGCCACCCGCCAGGAATGTCCCCGTTTCGCCCGAAAGCGCGGTGAGGTTTGGATTGGCGAGCGTGGAGACCAGCCCTTTGCGTTCACCCAGATCGAGTGAGGCGAGCAGATCCGCGCCAAAATAGCGCCCGGCAAGGCCCAATGCGGTGCCAAAAGCGGGGCTGTTCGGGAATTGGAACAAGGTAGCGCCGGGCGTCAAACCATTTTGATCGACCGTCGTCGTTGGGGTGGTGTCACCCGGAACGGTCGAAATCCCCCCCTGGCGGCCCTGCGCAATGTTGAACAACGGATTGCCGCTGGCGCGGTTCTGGATGTTGACGCCGATATTCTTGATGAAAGAGCGGCTGACCTCAGCAAATTTTACCTGCAGATTCACTTGCAGTGGCGTCGCGGTTTTCAGGCGCACCAGCACCTTGGTCGCATCGCCGACATAGGCCTGCACCAGCCGCTCGGCTTCGGCAGCATCGTCTGGCTGCAGCACCGTGCCGGTCAGCAGGATCAGGCCATTCATCGGCGTTGCAACGATATGGGCATCGGGCATCGCCAGGGACAGCATTTGGCCGACCGAATCGATATTGGCGCCAACCCGGACGCTGGCAGCATAGACGACCGCGCCGCCCTTGCTGGTGGCATAAATCGTGGTTTCCCCGGCGCCCTTACCGAAGACATAGAGCTGGGTGGGCGAACGCACCTGAACATCGGCAATCTTGTCGTCGGCGACGAACAGATCAGTCATTGGCCGGGCCAGATTGATCAGCCTGCCGCGACCGATCGCGACATCGACGGTCGTCGTCGGCGATGCGGCCACGGTCTGCGCGTCGGTTGGCGCGGTACTGCAGATCGCGCTGGCGGCGACCGCAGCCACGATTGGCCATCCGATCAGTTTTGCTGAACTACGCATCCTATTTCTTCCCTCCGACCGAAACGTCGGTCACAGCATTGCCGCGTGCGATGCGGACGATTGGGCCAGTTGCGGCACCGCCCGGAAAGGCAACGCCATTCGGGCCCGTTGTTTCGCTAGCAGGCTTGCCGGGCACCGTGCTGCGCTGGAAGCGCGAGACATCGGCGCCAGTGGCAAAGGTGGAGGCACCTGCTGTGGGACGTGAGGCGATCTTCATGATCATCGCCTTTTCGGCATTGGGATCATTGCCATCGGGAACCGAGACTGAGCCCGACGCAATCGCTTCTTCGAGTTCTGCGCTATTGTCGGCGATTGAGCGCAGCGCGACGGAAAGCGAGCCGAGCGTTTGGGCCACCGTCAACTGTTCGGCGAGCTTCGGGGTCGCCTCGACCGTGATGCTGGAAAAAGTGCGCACAACGGTCTTGCCGTCTTCGCCCACCGTATTGTCGGTGCGCTGATCGGTCGCCAGCACGCGCAAATTGCGCAGCACGGTTTCCGATACCTTCAGCGGCGGGCCATCGCCGCCGCCGGCGACCGTCTGGGTGAGCATCAAATCGATCCGGTCGCCGGGAAAGACAAAACCGGCAACGGCGGCATTGGCCTGGACCGGCACGGTAACGGCGCGCATGCCCGGTCCGAGCGCGGCGGCCAGAAAGCCACGATCGCCCGGCTTGACAAGCGCGCCCTGGGTAACGGGCTGGCCGGCCGTGATCGCGTTGCGGACCACGGTGCCTTGCAGCGATTTCAAATCGGTTTGCTTCTTCAGGAAATAGGCGTTGTCGACCAGCTCTTTGGGCCAGGGCTGAAATTTCAGCGCAGTTGCGTCCAGGATCGTGCCAACCGGCAGTGCGCGGGTCGCGACCAAAACCTCAGGGCCATCGACTTGCTGGACGGGTTGGACGACGGCTGCGCCCGCGACGGGCGTGCTCGACCCGGCGACCAGACTGCGCGCCATGAATGCCGTCAACGCCGCCACGATCAGCGCGCTCACCAAAAGTATGATCTTCTTACCATCCATGACACATTCGGCCTTTTCGGACGCGGATCGGTTGATCCGTCGTTAAGCATTCACGTAAATTGGTTAAAAACTGGTTCCTGAACCGCCAAAAGGCCGGCGATTGCGATCGCCACGCCATAAGGAATCTCGATCGGTGCCTTGTCCTGCCGTCGCCAGCGATCGATCATCATCACCAGCGTCAGCCCGCCGCCGATCAGCGACATCATGATCAGCAGCCAGATCATCGGCTGGACTGGGAACCATAACGCCAGCGCACCGATGAGTTTGACGTCGCCGCCGCCCATCTGGCCAAGCGCAAAGGCACCCACAAAAAAACCAAAGATAACAGCTGCAAAGCCGATCTGGATCGCGATATCGGGCCAAAACGTCATGCCGTTGGCCACCCACCACGGCACCGCAAGCACGACGATCAACGCATTTTTCCAATTGGCGATTGTGCGCAGCCGCACGTCCTCTATCCCTGCCGAAACAAGGATCAGCGCGAGCAGCGCTGGCATCAAAGCGACGAGATAGTCCCAGTTCATCAAGCTTATCCCTAGACGGAACGGCTTTCTAAAGAGTAACCAACGCCATGGCCTCTCCACTTCTTTATCGCCGCGCGATTCCTGCTGCGGCCCGGATCACCCATTGGACAGCCAGCGATGGCTGGGCGCTGCGGCGGTTCGATTGGCCGGCGGAGGGCACTCCGCGCGGCAGCATCCTGTTTCAGGGTGGGCGCGGTGATATCTTTGAAAAATATCTGGAATTATTCGCGCATTGGCATGGCCAGGGATGGGGGGTTACCTGGTTTGACTGGCGCGGTCAGGCCGGATCCGGGCGGCTTACGCCCAACCCCCAGGTTGGCGATATCGATAATTTTTCAACTTATATTGTTGATTTTAAAGAATTTTTCGATGCCTGGTCGGCACAGGCAGCGGCGCCGCAGATTGTGATGGGCCATTCAATGGGCGGGCATTTGGTGCTGCGCGCGGCGGTGGAGGGGGTGGCGAAGCCCGATGCTTTAGTGCTGGTCGCGCCGATGCTGGGGCTGAAGACCGGCTTTGGGGCCGCCCTTGGCGAGCGCGTTGCCCGGCTGATCGGCGGCATCGGCAACGCCATGCGGCCGGCGTGGAAGGGCAATGAAAAGCCCGGCGCGCTCGATACCCGCCAATCGCTGCTGACGCATGACGCCGAACGCTATGCCGATGAAATCTGGTGGCAGGAAACCAAGCCAGAGATCGTCACCGGACCACCGAGCTGGCGCTGGGTGATCGAGGCTTTTGCCTCCACCCGCCAGCTTCGGGCTGAGTCGCGGCTAAAGGCGATGCGCATTCCAACGCTGATGCTGGTGCCGACGGCGGATGAGCTGGTTGATGCCAAGGCCGCGATCGCTTTGGCCCCAAAGCTGCATGATTGCCGTTTACTGCGGTTCGGCAAGGAAGCAGCGCATGAAGTGCTGCGCGAAGTCGATAGCGTCCGCAATCGGGCGATCGGGGAAATCGATATCTTCCTGGCCTCGCGCGCGCAGCAGGGTTGATCGGATGACAACACCCCATAGCCGCGTCGATATTGCGGTCATCGGTGCCGGCATTGCCGGGGCCAGCCTTGCCGCTGAACTCGCGCCGCATGGCCGGGTCCTGCTGATTGAGGCAGAGGATATGCCGGGCTATCATTCGACCGGGCGGTCGGCTGCATTCTGGCATGAAACGCTGGGCGGGCCGCATGTCCAGCCGCTGACTCGCGCTTCTTACGACGCGCTCGACCGCGGCGGCTTTTTGAAGCCGCGCGCGTCATTGGAGGTGGCCGAGCGGGATGCTTTGCCGCTGCTCGACAAAATGGCAGCCGATTTCGCGGGCACCGGGGTCGGCCTCAAGCGGCTTGATCATGACGGAGTGCGACACTGGGTCCCGCGCGCGCGGCCGATACTGATTGCCGGGCTGCTCGAATCAACTGGCGCGGATATCGATGTTGGTGGCCTGCATGGCAGCGTTCAGGCGGCGTTTCGGCGGGCAGGCGGTGAATTGATCACGTCGCGCCGGATTGATGCGATTGAACGGTCTGGCAGCGATTGGGTGCTTCGCGCCGGGGATTGGTCGGTTGCCGCCGGCATCATCGTCAATGCGGCCGGGGCCTGGGCCGACGGGGTTGCGTTGATGGCCGGCGCGCACCCCATTGGCATTCAGCCCAAGCGCAGGACGATCGTTCAGGTCAGGGTGTCGACTGATGATGTGCCGGAAACCCTGCCGCTGGTGGTCGATATTGCCGGCAGCTATTATTTCCGGCCAGAGGGGGCCAATCGGCTATGGCTCTGTCCGCATGATGAAACACCGGTTGAGCCCGGTGATGCCGCGCCCGAGGAGATCGACGTGGCCATCGCGATCGACCGGTTTGAGACGGTGACGGACTGGAAGGTCGCTGCGGTTGAACGCAAATGGGCCGGCCTGCGGAGCTTCGCGCCCGATCGCCTGCCGGTGTTTGGCTTTGATCCCAAGACACCGGGCTTTTTCTGGTTTGCCGGCCAGGGGGGCATTGGCATTCAAACCGCACCTGCCGCTGCATTGCTGGGCGCGGCGCTTATTCTTGGTCAGGCCGGGCCGGCGGGCATCGATGCGGATCGGTACGCGCCAGCCCGGTTTGGCTGATCAATCTTCCTCGACGACTTCGGCGTCGGCAGAACCCTTCACATTTTCGATGCATTTCAGCGCACCGGCCTTCGCCGAATAGCCCTCGCTCGACGTTGCCAGGATGTTGCCATTCTGGTGCTTCAGCCGCCAGCGCCACTCACCGGCCTTGTCCTTGTAAAGCGTAAAGGTCATCGATTCGGCTCCTCTTGCTCATCGGTCCCGATATGGTTGCGCGTTGCTACGCGGGGATCAAGCCAGAGTTGGCATCGGGGCTGGAAGTGGATTAGCTTTCGCACGATGGCGGGGCGATCCTATCTCGGCAGCATTGGGGGCGGGCTGCGTTGGGGCGCAACGCGGATCGGTCAACGCCTGCGCCCACGCATGCCGCTGCGGCTGCGGCTAACCCATCAAACACACAGTATTTTTGGCGTGGAAGGCGCTGACCGGCGTCGGCAGATGTCCGTCGACAGCCCGTTGGATCTGGCCGCTTTTAATCCGCGGCACAGCCAGCGCCGCGCCGACGTTGCCCGAATTTTTGACACCATCGGGCTGGCACCCTTTCCAACCCAGCTCTGGCGCTTTGTCGATTCAGCCGATGACCCGCGCCAGGGTGCCGATGATTTCCTGCTCGCAATCGGCATCAGCCCAGCGCGGGTGCAGGCAGGCGATGCAGCGGAAATTGACCGGGCCAATGAAGTGCTCGAATTGCTGTTTGGGATCGACACGGTCTTTGATCGCGTCACGCCCAAGGTCGCGGCGGCGCTGGAAGCACGGCTTTGCTCCGGCGATTATGCGGCAGTTCGCGAAGCCGCTGGCGCTGCGGACACGTTTGAACGCATCGCGCGGCTCGGCCGGCGGTGGCCGAAATCGGACCGGATCGCCGTGCTCGATGCGTTTTTGGAGGAAGTGGAAGCCGGGCTTGCCAATCCGCTGGCCATCCGCGCCACCGATGTCGCGCTGGCCGAAAGGATTGGTGACAGGCTCAGCCGTCAGATGATGGCTTTTGACGCAGCGATGCAGGCCACCTGGGCGCTGCATTATTCCCTTGCGATGCGCTGGCCGCCGCATTGGGGCGCAACCGAGGCATGGATTAGATCGTCGGCGCTGGCGCGGGCTGAATCACTGGAAAAAGTCCTACGTCGCGATCGGCGATTGCGCCCGCGCGATGTCGACATGACGATTCGGCGCCTGGAAAGCGCCAATGCCCGGCTCGAACGATTGACCGCGCGGATCAATCGCCGCAGCGTCAGGAACGGTCCGGATGCCGCCCAAATCCGGCGCAAGTCTGCCCTGACCGACCTTGACCAGGCGTTTGCGTTTTTCGAAATGGATCGGACATCGCGGCTTGATCGCAGCGCGCTGCGTCAGCGATTCAGGGCGCTGGCGCGGAAGCTGCATCCCGATCAGGCTGAACCGGACGCGGCATCACAACAAGCGGCCCATGCACGGTTCGTGACGCTCAACCGCCATTATGATCTGCTCAAGCTGCAGTTATAGCCGCTAGCCGTCCGATCAGGTCGAGCGCGCGCGCGCTGCCGGTCCGGCCGCAATGGCGGCGGCGCTGGCCAGCGCATCGGCACGCTCATTTTCCGGGTGGCCGGCATGGCCCTTCACCCATTGCCAGGTGATCCGGTGTGGCTTGGCGGCGGCGAGCAATGCCTGCCAGATATCAGCGTTCTTGACCGGCTTCTTGTCGGCGGTCTTCCAGCCATTGCGCTGCCAGCCTTTGATCCATTTGGTCAGGCCATCCATCACATAGCGGCTGTCGGTATAGAGCGTCACCGCGCATGGGCGCTTCAGCGCATTCAAGGATTCGACCACCGCCATCATTTCCATGCGGTTGTTGGTGGTCAGCGGCTCGCCGCCGGAAATCTCGCGCTCCTTGTCGCCCATCCGCAGCACCGCGCCCCAGCCGCCGGGGCCAGGATTACCCTTGCACGCGCCATCGGTGAAAATTTCGACCTTGGGAAGTTCGCTAGCCAGATCACTCATTGAAACAGCGTCTCGCCATGCGCGCGGTAAAAGTCGAGCCGGCGCAGATAGGCAAGTGGATCCTTGCGCGTCACTAGTGCGCCGGGTGGTGTGTTGAGCCAGTCCCAAGCGCGGGTCAGCAGGAAGCGAATACAGGCGCCCTGTGCAAGCACCGGCAGCGCCGAGCGTTCCGTCACGCTGAGCGGGAAGGCGGCAGCATACCCCTCTACCAATGCCGCGCCGATCGCAGGCGCAGCGGGCGCGCCGCCTGCATCAAATGCCCAGGCGCTATGCGTGACCGCGAGGTCCCAGGCGCGGATTTCGGTGCAGGCGAAATAAAAGTCGATCAGCCCGCTGACCCGGTCGCCCAGCATCAGCACATTGTCGGGG
The DNA here is from genome assembly GCA_001464615.1 of Sphingomonadales bacterium Ga0077557. Taxonomy (GTDB): domain Bacteria; phylum Pseudomonadota; class Alphaproteobacteria; order Sphingomonadales; family Sphingomonadaceae; genus Sphingomonas. The sequence continues at coordinate 88,387 of LNFI01000029.1, forward strand.
AACAGATCGCCATGGATTGTCGCGCGCGGCAGGTTGGCAGGCCAGCGCGCGAGCACATCGCCGAGCGCGCCGTCTACGGTGTCGTAGAGGCCGGGCTGGATTGTATCGAGGTTAGGTCCGCAACGGGCCAATAGCGCAGGCCATTCATCCGGCCCCTGGGTGTTGCTGCGTTCCAACGTGAAATCGGCCAGCGCCTGGTGCATCTGGCCAAGCGCTGCCCCCACGGCGCGCGCCTGCGCCGGATTGGGGTGCGAGACCGATACGCCGGGCAGAAATTCGATCAGCGCTGCCGGGCGTCCGGCAAGGTCGTGGATGGTTTGGCCGATCCGGTCGGGCAGGGCCCGCGGCACATGGCAACCGCGCTCCGCGAGATGCCCGAGCATTGCGAAGAAATAGGGCAGGTCGCTTTCATGCACGCGCTTTTCATACAGCGTCAGGAAAAAGCGCCCCTTGGTCGTATCGACCATGTAATTGCTGTTCTCGACACCTTCGGCGATCCCCTTGGCGGACACCAATTCGCCGAGATCGAAACGCGTCAGAAATTCGGCCAGCGCCTCTGCCGAGACGTGGGTGTAAACTGCCACCGTTCAGGCAGGCACTTCGAGGCCGCGGGGCAGCTTGAACGAGATCGTCTCGCGCGTGGTTTCTTCCTCGCGCTCAGTGATTGTATAGACTTCGGACAACCGCGAAACGAGCTCGCGCACCAGCACTTCTGGTGCTGACGCACCGGCCGTGATGCCCAGCGTCTTCACGCCTTCCAGCCAGGCGAAATCAAGATCAGCAGCGCGCGGGATCAGCCGGGCAGGAATGCCGTGGCGCTCGGCGACTTCAACCAAGCGCAGCGAGTTTGACGAATTGGTCGCGCCAATCACCAGCATCGCATCACATTGCTCTGCAATGGCCTTCACCGCTGCCTGGCGGTTTGACGTGGCGTAGCAGATATCCTCACCGCGCGGCGCCTTGATGCCGGGGAAGCGTTCGACCAGCTTGGCGACGATATCAGCCGTGTCGTCCACCGACAGCGTCGTCTGCGTCAAAAATGCCAGATTGTTGGGATCAACCGGCACGAAACTGGCCGCATCCTCGGCGGTTTCGATCAGCGTCATCGCGCCTGGCGGCACCTGGCCAAAGGTACCGATCACTTCGGGGTGCCCGGCATGGCCGACAAAGATGATGTGGCGACCGGCTTCGAACACCCGTTCGGCCTGACGATGGACTTTGGACACCAGCGGGCAAGTGGCGTCCAGATAGGCCAGGCCGCGATCCTCTGCCTCGACCGGCACCGATTTGGGCACGCCATGCGCGGAAAACACCACCGGCACGCCATCGGGCACTTCTTCCAGCTCTTCGACGAACACGGCACCCTTGGCGCGCAATGTATCGACGACATATTTGTTATGGACGATTTCATGCCGCACATAGACCGGCGCGCCATATTTTTCGATCGCCAGCTCAACGATGTGAATGGCCCGATCGACGCCGGCGCAAAATCCGCGCGGCGCGGCGATCAACAAGTCAAGCGGTGGTTTCAGCATAGCGTTCATACCGGGTTCTCTACGCGATTGCTTGCGTGCGCGAAAGCCGGTTCCTATGCTAGGCGCAGGCTCTGGGGTCGGCGCGGATGAAAGGCGGCGGCCCCCTTCTCGTTCAAAAGGTGCGTACGCCCGTGATAGCCCGTAAAACCGCTTTTTCCGTTGCCCTCGCCCTGGTTTTTTCAGGCTGCACCCAGACCGGCGAGATCGCCCTGGGCGGCATCACCGCGATCCGCACGGCGTGCCCGGCCGTTGCCGTGCCGACCGCGACCGGCGACGTTACCCTGTTCAGCCCCGAATCGAGCCAGGATCAAAGCGCCCTTGATGTAACGGCGCTGATCACCAATGTGCGGTCGACCTGCACCGATGTGGGTGAAAATGTGCAAACAGTGGTGACGTTCGATGTCCGCGCGCGCCGCACCGATGCCGGGGCCGCACGCGATGTTGTGCTGCCCTATTTCATCACGGTCCTGCAGGGCGGTACTGCTGTAGTTGCCAAGCGCATTGGCCATGTTGATGTGCATTTTGATGCCGGGCAGGAACGGTCCAGCACGACTGGGCAGGCGACCGCAAATGTTGTTCGCTCTGCCGCAACCTTGCCGCCTGAAACGCGAAAATTGCTGGTCAAGATTCGCAAGGCCGGGGGCGAAGACGCGGCCGTCGATCCGCTGTCGCGCCCGGAGATCCGGCAGGCAGTGCAGCGTGCGACCTTTGAAGCACTGGTCGGTTTCCAGCTGACCGATGCGCAGCTGAAATATAACGCGACGCGGTGAAAATCCCCGCCCTGGCGCACACTGTTACCGACTGGTCGGTGGTACCGCGCACCGAACATCCGGGCGAAACCGGCACAGCGTGGTGGCAAACCTTTGCGGTTGGTGACCTGCGGGTGCGCATGGTGGAATATTCGCCGGGCTATCTTGCGGACCATTGGTGCGACCGTGGCCATGTGCTGTTGGTGCTAGAAGGGGCGATCGAAAACGAGCTGCGCGATGGCCGCAGCCAGACGTTGACGGCGGGCATGTCCTACCAGGTTTCGGACTTTGGCGACGCAGCGCATCGGTCGCGCAGCGCGGGCGGCGCGAAACTGTTCATCGTCGATTGACTCGGTTGCTGCGGCGCGTCAAAGCTGGGTTGTCGATGGCGGGCAACCGTCATGGGTAAGCGCGGGAGAGTGTGGGAATAAAACCCCACCGCCGAAGGAGCAACCGCCCCGGAATCTCTCAGGCAATCGGGACCGCGCTGACCTGACACGACACTCTGGAAAGCGGCTTCGCAAGCGTTTGCGGGGCCCACCGAAGGGGTAAGCCGGTACGCGCCACAAGACGCGCGGCGAAAGCTCTCAGGTTCCGTGACAGAGGGGGCGGCTGACTAGGACCGGGAATCCGGGCTTGGCATGCCGTAACCACCGCACGGAAGGCCTGTAATGAGCGACCAGATCGACTTTATCGATACGATCGAAATGCTGCCGCTCGATGCGTGGCACCGGGCGCGGGGCGCGCGGATGGTCGAATTCGCCGATTATTACATGCCGATCCAGTATGAAGGCATCATGGCCGAACATCTTTGGACGCGCGAACATGCCGGCCTGTTCGATGTCAGCCATATGGGGCAGCTCCAGTTGACCGGCGACGGGCTGGACGATGCGCTTGAGGCGCTGATCCCCGCCGATGTGAAGGGCCTGAAGCTTGGCGCACAGCGTTATTCGCTGCTGCTCGACGACAATGGCGGCATCCTTGATGATCTGATGTTCGCGCGCTGGCCCGACAGTCTCTATCTGGTCGTCAACGGCGCGGTGAAATATGACGATATCGCGCATCTCCGCGAGAGCCTGCCCGACGCGGTAACGATCAATCACCTCGATGATCGCGCGCTGCTGGCGCTGCAGGGGCCAAAGGCGTTTGCGGTGCTCAAGCGGCATACGACAGGCGAATGGCCGCTTGATGCGCTGGTCTTCATGCGCGGCGGCAATTTCCAGATCGCGGGCATCGACGCCTGGATCAGCCGATCAGGCTATACCGGAGAGGACGGGTTTGAAATCTCGATCCCCGCCGAGTCGGCTGAGATGATCGCGGACCTGTTTTGCGCCGAACCCGAAGTGAAGCCGATTGGCCTTGGCGCGCGCGATTCGCTGCGGCTCGAAGCGGGACTGCCGCTCTATGGCCATGACCTTGATCCTGAGACCACGCCGATCATGGCCGATCTCGGCTTTGCGCTGTCGAAACGGCGGCGCGAAGAAGCCAATTTCCCCGGTGCCACGCGCATTCTAGCCGAGCGCGAGTCCGGCCCCGCGCTTAAGCGCGTCGGGCTGCTCGTCGAAGGCAAACAGCCGGTGCGCGAAGGCGCTGCGGTGCTTGACGCGAGCGGCGCCGACGTCGGCAAGGTCACGTCGGGCGGCTTTGCACCCAGCGTCGGCGCGCCGATTGCCATGGCGTATGTGCCGCTATCGATGGCGGCCCCCGGCACGAAGATCACGCTTGCCCAGCGCGGCAAGATTCACACCGGCCTCGTCACCGCGATGCCTTTCATCCCCCACCGCTATGTCCGTTAAAGGAGGCACCGCATGAGCCGCTATTTCACCGAAGATCATGAATGGGTCGAGCTTGATGGCGATATCGGCACCGTCGGCATCACCGACTATGCGCAGGAACAACTGGGCGACATCGTGTTCGTCGACGTGCCGGAAGAGGGCAAGGACCTGACCAAGGGCGACGAAGCCGCCGTGGTCGAATCGGTCAAGGCAGCGTCGGACGTCTATTCGCCGGTGTCGGGCACGGTGATCGAGGGCAACGCCGCGCTCGCCGACACGCCGGGTCTGGTGAATGAGGACCCCGAAGGCGATGGCTGGTTCTTCAAGCTGACGTTGAGCGACCCGAGCGAGGTCGAGGGCATGATGGACGAAGTCGCCTACGAAGCGTTCGTCGCCAAGCTCTAGGCCGTCTCCCCTCCCGCAATCGGGCGGGGAGGAGAAACACAATGCGATACTTACCCCTCACCGATTCCGACCGCCAAGCCATGCTGGCGACCATCGGCGCGGCGTCGATCGACGACCTGTTTATCGACGTGCCCGAATCCGCTCGGCTCGACGGGCCGATCCACGACCTGCCGATGCACGCCAGCGAAATGGCGGTTGAGCGGCATATGTCGGCCCTTGCACGCAAAAATCTGGTCGCGGGGCAGGTGCCCTTTTTCCTCGGCTGCGGCGCCTATCGCCACCATGTGCCCGCCAGCGTCGATCACCTCATCCAGCGCGGCGAGTTTCTGACCGCCTATACCCCCTACCAGCCCGAAATTGCGCAGGGCACGCTGCAGATGCTGTTCGAGTTCCAAAGCCAAGTCGCGCGGTTGCTCGGCACCGATGTGGCGAATGCGTCGATGTATGACGGTTCGACCGCATGCTGGGAGGCGATCGGCATGGCGCGGCGCATCACCAAGCGCGGCAAGGCGATCCTGTCGTCGGGGCTGCACCCGCATTATGTGTCGGTCGCCAAGACGATGGCGAAATACACTGGCGACGTGCTGGAAACATCGCTGCCGACGCTGACGGCGAAACCCGATATCGACGCGCTGATCGCCGCGATTGACGGCGAGACGTCATGTGTTGTCGTGCAATATCCCGATATTCTTGGCCGTATCGCTGATCTGCAGCCGCTCGCTGACGCATGCCACGCCAAAAAGGCGCTGCTGATCGCGGTCGTCACCGAACCGGTGGCGCTTGGCGCGATCAAGTCGCCGGGCGAAATGGACGCCGATATCGTTGTGGGCGAAGGCCAGTCGATTGGCGTCGGCCTGCAATTTGGCGGCCCCTATGTCGGCCTGTTCGGGTGCAAGGAGAAATATCTCCGCCAGATGCCCGGACGGCTGTGCGGTGAGACGGTCGACGCAAACGGCAAGCGCGGCTTCGTGCTGACGCTCAGCACGCGCGAACAGCATATCCGCCGCGAAAAGGCGACGTCGAACATCTGTACCAACTCTGGGCTCTGCGCGCTGGCCTTCACGGTCCATATGACCTTGCTGGGGGAGGCGGGGCTGCGCAAGCTGGCAGGCGTAAACCACGCGCTGGCCGTTGCGGCTGCAGACCGCTTGGCAAAGGTGCCGGGCGTGACCGTCGTCAACAACAGCTTCTTCAACGAATTTACGCTGGTGCTGCCTAAGGAAGCGCGCCCGATCGTGCGGACGCTCGCCGATCGCCAGATCCTCGCGGGCGTGTCGCTCGGGCGGCTCTACCCCGGCGTTGCCGAACTCGACCACGGCCTCGTTGTCGCTGTGACCGAGACGACAACGACTGACGACATCGAAACCCTCGCAACCGCGCTCGAAGAGGTGCTGGCATGACGATCAACGCAAGCGGCTGGCGTCCGGAAATGGGCGGTGCTGGCGATACTGGCCCGGCCACATTCACCGGCAATAAGGGGCTGATGCTCGAAGAAGCATTGATCTTTGAGATCGGCTCGACCGAGACGACGGGGGTGGATTTTGATGAAATCCTCCCCGGCACGGGGAGGGGGATCGCCGGCCTTCTTCTGGCCGGTGGTGGAGGGGGCTCGCCTCCGAGCCCAACGCTTGCGGCAGCCCCCCTCCACCATTCGCCGGAAGAGGCGAATGGTTCCCCTCCCCGTGCCGGGGAGGATCGATTGGCCAACCTCGCCCGCACCGCGCCCATCGGCCTGCCCGGTCTGTCCGAACCTGAAACCGTGCGGCATTACACCCGCCTCAGCCGCCAGAATTACGGGATCGACCTGGGCTTCTTCCCGCTCGGCAGCTGCACGATGAAGCACAATCCGCGCCTCAACGAGAAAATGGCGCGACTGCCCGGTTTCGCCGATATCCATCCGCTTCAGCCGGTCGATACCGTGCAGGGCGCATTGGGCGTCATCAACGAACTCGCCATGTGGCTGATCAAGCTCACGGGCATGCACGGCGTTGCCATGAGCCCCAAGGCGGGCGCGCATGGCGAGCTGTGCGGCATATTGTGCATCAAGGCAGCGCTTGAGGCGCGTGGGGAGGGGCATCGCAATGTCATCCTCGTCCCCGAATCGGCGCATGGTACCAACCCGGCAACGGCAGCCTTTGCGGGCTATCAGGTCGAGGATATCCCCGCGACGCCCGAGGGTCGCGTTGATACCGCCGCGCTCAAAGCGCGGCTGGGGCCGGACGTTGCGGGGGTGATGATCACCAACCCCAATACCTGCGGCCTGTTCGAACGCGACCTGAAGGACATCTCGGACGCGGTCCATGCAGCCGGCGGCTATGTCTATTGCGATGGCGCCAATTTCAACGCGATCGTTGGTCGCGTGCGCCCCGGCGATCTCGGCGTCGATGCGATGCACATCAACCTGCACAAGACCTTCTCCACCCCGCACGGCGGCGGCGGTCCCGGCTCCGGCCCGGTCGTTCTGTCGGAGGCGTTGTCGCCGTTTGGCCCGCTGCCTTACACCGCCCGCACTGCAGACGGCGTCGTCCACCTGATCGAGGAAGCCGATGCCGATGCCTTTGAGCGCACGCATTTCGGCGGGCCGCTCAACAGCTTTGGCCGCATGGTCGCGTTCCACGGCCAGATGGGCATGTTCACGCGCGCGCTCAGCTATATCCTCAGCCACGGCGCGGATGGCCTGCGCCAGGTTGCCGAGGACGCGGTGCTCAACGCCAACTATGTCCTGCGCAGTCTGGAGGAGGTGCTCGATGCGCCCTTCGCCGCGAGCGGGCCGTGCATGCACGAGGCATTGTTCAGCGATAATGGCATGGCGGAGGGCTTCACCACGCTTGATATCGCCAAGGGCCTAATCGACGAAGGCTTCCACCCGATGACGGTCTATTTCCCGCTCGTCGTTCACGGCGCGATGCTGGTCGAACCGACCGAGACCGAGAGCAAGGCCGCGCTAGACCAGTTCATCGGCGCGCTGCGATCAGTGGCAGGACGCGCCAAGGCGGGCGACCCCAGCCTGAAATCCGCCCCCCATTACGCCCCCCGCGCCCGGCTCGATGAAACATTGGCAGCGCGCAAACCGGTGCTGGTGTGGAAGGATGCGCCGCTCGCCGAGGCGGCGGAATAAGGCGAAAGGTTACTTGTAGAACGGTGAAGTATCGACGTGCACGCTTGTTATCTTTACGCTCGTCTTATCAAAAGTTCCACCGATGGTCGCAAGATATTCGTCGCTCATAGACGCTGCATCGCGCGACGTTCCGTAAACTAGCGTCACATATACCGAAGCAACCGCTTCAAAACTACCGGTGTTATCAACGACAACGCTATTTGGATCAGCGTCAATAGCTTCGAAAATGGTGTCCGACGACAGATCCTGTAAATCTTGCCAAGCATCAAGATTATCAAGATCTTCCTTGTCCATTGCGTTGATTTTGTTGGCGATCGCCAAAGCGTTCGCTTCTTCTGGAGCAAATTTGGGAAGCGCAGTCACGTGATAGCTCCCAGTCCTATGCCGCGCCTAGCTTGCCAAGCCGCTCTCGCGCCCAGTCCGTCCAAGCCGCCCATGAGATATAGCGGGTCGACTCCTAAATAGAACAGCCGACGCAAGAAAAAGTCTCGGTCCTCGCCGACAATATCAAACCGGTGGTTAGCGTCCATCAGTGGCGTAAGCCATGGTTGGTCTGGACTGGGATGAACGCTAAATATACCACTCTGCGATCCAATTCGAGTGGAAATCGCTCGCGGCAGGACAAAGCCGATGTTGGACATTGCCAGAGGATCGTCGTCAGAATCCATGTCGACAACGGCCGAATGCGGCACTCTCGTTGCGACTATACGACAGGTGACGGTGTTAGCCTGAGGAGTTGCGCGTCCCGCTCTTCGACGAATCGTCACCTCCTTTTCGCCCGGCGAAGCTGATGCTGCAAAAAACGCGGCAACAAGGGGATTTGTTGTCCAGTCCAGTAGCCGCGTTGGAACGCCGTGATGTTGCGCGAGCGCAAGATAATCCCAATTGGTAAATCCCAGATCATTGGTAAATTGGAGCGCCCTGCGCCGGAAGGACGCTAACACCGACCGTTCGCGTGAGAGTGTATACCGCTGAATTCGGCCGATCGTCGGAACAAGCGAAAATTCGGTATCACCCAATCCGCGAAAAACCCAAGCAGATCCACTATGATCATCGATCCAATCTTGAAAGCGACGCCAATTGCGTAGCTGGCGTGTGCCTTGTCTAATGATAGTTGTCGACCGCGCCATTATTGCCTCTCTGTTGAAAGCATTCTAGGCGTAACCTCCGTAATGGCGCAATGAATGTTGCAGTCGAACGCAACGAAATTATTTTTGAAAAGCGATAGTATGAACTGGCCCACCCTCTTCCAGATCGTCAACACCGCCGCGCTGCTGCTGTGGCTGGTGCTGATCCTCGCCCCGCGCCGGTTCGGGACGATCGGCTGGCTGCGGGTGCTGGGGGCAGGCGGGCTTAGCCTGTTTTACGTGGTGCTGATCACCACGGCACTGACGGTGGGGTTCGGCGATAGCGGCGGCCCGGCACCTGATTTCACGACCATTGCAGGCATCCGTGCCATCTTTGCAACCGATGGTGGCGTCGTTACGGGCTGGACGCACTATCTGGCGTTGGACTTGTTTACGGGCGTTTGGATCGCTGAGGATGCCGACAGGCGCGGGATGGGGCGGGTGGCGCAGGGCCCCATATTGGCGCTGACTTTCCTTGCGGGTCCCGCTGGGCTGTTTGTCTATCTCTTGGCGTCCCGGTTGATCTGGCGCGCCGTTTCACAGCGTTAAAGCCAGCGCTTCACCCTCGCCATGTAATCCAGATAAGGCTGGCCGAACTTGGCCGTCAGATAGCGCTCCTCGCGCGCGATCACTTGCGAATTGATCAGGAACAGCGCCACTGGCCACAAGAGCAGCGACGGCATGCTGTGCAGCACAATGGCCAGCCCCAGATAGGCAATCGCCATGCCGAGATACATTGGGTTGCGGGTGCGCGCGTAAATGCCGGTATCGATAATACCGCCAGTCGCCGTCGCCGGGTTGGGGTTCTCGCCGCGCTGGCGAAACAGGCCGATGGCGATGCCGATCAGGATAAAACCCGGGAACAGAAAAATCATGCTCAGGCCGCCGGGGATTGGCAGCGATGGCAAGCCCAACAGCCAATCAATGACCGGGCCGAGCAGCAATAGCCCAAGAAAAATGAAGGGCGGAGGAAACAGCACGCCCGCCCCGCGATCTACCTCTGCCATCAAGCCCCCTATTGCAAAGCCACAGGACAGGTTTAGCGATCAACCCGTCGACAAGCGAGGCATATCATGGCTGATCCCACCCCCTGGATCGTGGCGGAAGACTCTGGTGCGGTGCGCAAGCACGCGCCCGCCACTGAACGCAACCGTGCAGCGATTGCCGCCGTGCTCGCCGATGTGCTGCCCGTGCAGGGGCTGGTCCTGGAGATCGCGAGCGGTAGCGGCGAGCATATCGGCTATTTCGCACACATGTTGTGCGGGCATGAATGGCAGCCGAGCGACCCCGATGCGACCGCCCGTGCCTCGATCGCCTCCTGGACGACGGGCCTGGCCAATGTCCGTGCGCCGATCGATATCGATGCAGCGGCCCCCGATTGGGCGATCGACCGGGCAGAGGCGGTGCTGTGTATCAACATGATCCATATCAGCCCCTGGGCAGCGACGCTGGGGCTGATGGCTGGGGCCGCGCGGCTGCTGCCCCCCTGCTGCCCGCTCATCACCTATGGCCCTTATCGCCAAGACGGCGTGGAAACGGCACCGAGCAACGAGGCATTTGATCAGTCGCTGCGCGCGCGCGATCCGGCATGGGGGCTACGCTCAGTCGAGAGCGTCACTGAAGCTGCCAAAGCACATGGCCTTATCTTTGATCGGCTGATCGACATGCCGGCCAACAATCTAATGCTTGTCTATCGCAAGGCCTGATCAGGCAATCACGCGCTCTACCTTTTCGCGCCGCAACCGGTGTTCGCGCCAGACAATGTAAAGCCCACTCGCGATAATCACTGGCGCACCGATCCAGGTTGACCAACTGGGCACGGCGCCAAAGATCGCCCAGCCATAGATCGTCGCCCAAACCAGGCCGGTATAGTCCATCGGTACCACGACCGAGACCGGTGCGGCATTGAGCGATGCGGTCATGAACAATTGCGCAATGCCGCCCGTCAGCCCTACGGCGACCATCAGCAGCCAAGTCTCGATTGGGTGCGGCGTCCAATAGAGCGCAAAGGCAATCGCCGTCGGCGGCACCGATAGCGCGGAAAACCAGAAGACAATTGTCGGCGCGCTTTCGGTCTTGCTGATTTGCCGCAATAGGATTGAGACACTGGCGCTAAGCAGCGCCCCCATCAACCCGGTGAACACGCCGATGCCCGCCATTTGCCCGGTGCCCGGCTGGGCAACGATGATTACGCCCAGAAACCCGACCGTCACTGCGCCCCAGCGATGCCAGCCGGTTGGCTCTTTTAGGATGAGGGCACCCAGCACCGTTGCGAAGATCGGCAGCGTGAATTGCAAGGTCGTCGCTTCGGCCAGCGGCAGATACAGGATCGTCGAAAAGACGAAGCACATGCTGACAAGGCCCAGCGCCGCGCGAGACAGATGCGCGCCGATATGGTTGGTCCGAAGCGATCCAAGCCCAGCCCCGAAGCTTATCCAAACCAGCACGATCGGCAGTGCAAAGGTCTGGCGGAAAAACATCAGCTCGGCGAGGTGCGCGCCGTTCCCTTCCGCCAGTTTGATCAGCACGTTCATCACCGAAAAGGTGGCGACTGACCCCAGGCGCAGCGCAACGCCGTAAAGGACGCGGTCGCGGCTGGTAACGGGCTGGGTCATGCGCATTCTCTTGTTCGTCTGTGCGCTTGTGATCAAGTCCTACGTGACGAGGGGGAATTCCCGCGCTATCCGCGTCCGCATGATCAAGCACGCTCTCTCCGTCACCCGCGACGCCAATTTCGCCGAATGGTATCAAACCGTCATCACCGAGGCTGACCTCGCCGAAGAGTCGGGCGTGCGCGGCTGCATGGTCATCCGGCCATGGGGCTATGGAATCTGGGAGCGCATCCAGCGGCTGCTTGACGATCAGATCAAGGCGACGGGGCATGAGAACTGCTATTTCCCGTTGTTCATCCCGCTCTCCTATTTCGAAAAAGAGGCCGAGCATGTTGAGGGCTTTGCCAAAGAAATGGCGGTCGTCACGCATCACCGGCTGGTGAGCGACGGCAAGGGCGGGCTGATGCCCGATCCCACGGCAAAGCTGGAGGAACCGCTCGTCGTGCGGCCGACATCGGAAACGGTGATCGGCACCGCCTTCGCGCGCTGGGTTCAGTCGTGGCGCGACTTGCCGGTGCTGATCAATCAATGGGCAAACGTCGTCCGGTGGGAAATGCGCACGCGGATGTTCCTGCGCACCACCGAATTCCTCTGGCAGGAAGGCCATACCGCGCACGCGACCGAGGCCGAGGCGCGCGAAGAGACGCTGAAGATGCTCGAAGTCTATCGCGCCTTTGCCGAGGACTGCGTCGCGCTGCCCGTAGTAGCAGGCGAAAAGCCCGAAAATGAGCGGTTTCCCGGCGCCGTCGCGACGTATTCGATTGAGGCGATGATGCAGGATGGCAAGGCGCTGCAGGCGGGGACGAGCCATTTCCTGGGCACAAACTTCGCGAGCGCGCAAAATATCCGCTTCCAAAATGCCGACGGGCAGCTTGAACTGGCGCAAACCACGAGCTGGGGCATGTCGACGCGGATGATCGGCGGGCTGATCATGGTGCATGGCGATGATGACGGGCTGCGCGTGCCGCCGCGCGTCGCCCCGTGGCAGATCGTGATCGTGCCGATGCTGCGCGACCAGCCCGAAGACGCGGCGATCGTTGAATATTGCAAGGGCCTGCAGGCCGATCTCGCCAAGCTCTATGCCTTTGGTGAGCCCGTCCGTGCGCTGCTCGACCAGCGCCCGGCCAAGGCCGCGACCAAGCGCTGGGGTTGGGTGAAGAAGGGCGCGCCGATCGTCATCGAAGTGGGTGGACGCGATGTGGCTGGCGATAATGTCAGCGTGATCCGTCGTGACCGGCTCTATCGCGAAGACGGCAAGCTCGACAGCGCAGTGGTTGCGAAGGTGGATTTTGTTGGCGCTGCGGCCGCGACGCTCGGTGACATCCAGACGGCATTGTTTGCCGAAGCCAAGGCGCGGCTCGACGCCAATATCGCTCGCGATGTGAATGACTTTGCCGGGCTCGAGCGCGCCTTTGCCGATACGGTAAAGAATCCCGGCTTTGTCGAAGTGCAATGGGCCAAGCCAACGGGCGAGGCGCTGGACCAGGTGGTCGAGCGGCTAAAGGCATTGAAGCTGACGCTGCGCAACGTGCCGATGACCGCGCTACCGGCTGATGGCGCGTGCATCTTTACCGGGGCGCCTGCGGTTGAGCGGGTGTTGGTCGGTCGGTCTTATTGATGGGGGTGTGATGATCATCGTCGGGCTGGCCGCGCTGGTGTTGGCGCTACAAGCGGTGCCTGCGCCGCCTGCGCCAGACGATATCGTCGTGACCGCGCGACCCCAGGGTGGCTGCGCGATTCGATTTGCCGACAAAACATTGTCCGATGTCGAATTTCGGGATCGTGCCCGAATTTGGGCAGCAGGCGCGCCGGTCCGCGTGATCGCCCGGTCCGATGCCAGTTTTGATTGTTTGAAGAAAATCGCGTTTCAGCTTGCCGATTGGGGGGTAAAGCAAATCGAATTTGTCGAACCTTCGGGGCGAAAGACCGCCGTCGGATTCCCGACCCCGACGCTAACCGGCGATCGATCGGTGCAGCGCAAGACCGACAAGGTGGACAATGCTGCCGATCCGGACCCTAAACCCGTGCCGCCTTTTTCACCGCCGCCGATCGAAGCCGGCCGCCCGGTCGCTGAAATCGAACAACGGCTGCTCTCGGCGCATGCGGCGCGGCTGATTCTGGAGGGCAAATGCGCCGAAGCGCGCCGACTGATGCTGGAGAATGGCAATTTGGCGGCCGCGGCCCAGGTCGTCGAAATCTGCCGGGCGAACTAAACCGTCGCCCTGAAGCTGCGTCGGCGATGGCCAGGGGACTAGAGTCCGATGACTTTGGATTGGACCAACCCAAACCCCGTTCGCCCTGAGCGAAGTCGAAGGGCAGGCGAAGCGCGTGGGCTTCGACTTCCCCCGGACCTGATCCGGGGCCGAACGGGTATGAGGTTGAAGCGACCTTACCTCATCACGCTCTAGCCCTATCTTGACGCGGTGGGCGTTATCAACCGGCACTGCTCCGCAGCCAACCCGTGATCGAGTAACGACGATAGGCGGCGGCGCGGGTCACCTCTGTCACGCTATGCACCTGCGGCACGCGAAACAGATTGAGCGTGTTATGGACGGGGGAAAAGCCGTTCATCGCTGTGCCGTCGCCATCGTGGAACAGCAGCAGTCCGCCCCATTCCGGTCGCCAGACGGGGGTCAGACCAAAAACATAGGCGGCGTGACGATGCTTGCCTGCAACATCATCGTCATGCGCGGTCAGGAAATCCCCCGGCGCATAGGCTGTGGCCTGTGCATCGGCAAAGGTGATTGCCTCAGCGCCCGTCACGGTGCGGAGCAAGTCGCGCGCTTCGCCCTTGGACAGCCAAGTGGCAAAATGGGCAAGCGGGTCGCTGCTTGCAACGCGCGCCGCGGCGTCATCGGGAACGCGGATCGATTCGTAGCGATATTGGAAGCCGGATCGAGCGCCCGCATAGACCGCATCGTCAAGGGCGGCCCGTTGGTTGGTGGCCATGGCGTCGCGCGCTGGACGGCTGAGTTCAAAAACCTTGTCGCCGGAATTGACCAGCTGCACCCAGTCTGATCGCGCGCGCAGGGCCAAATGCAGCGCTTCAGCCGCCTCAGCCACGAGAAAGTCATTTATCTGGACGCGACCCAGATCGGCATATTTCCGCGCAAGGGCCATCCCGTCGAGATCGGGGTTCAGGGCAAAGGCGATTGGCTTTTCAGGCATCGATGTCCCCCTTGCCGCAGCCAGAGCGCCCCATCAAGCGCGACATCGGGAGGCGCGTAAAACGCCAAGCTAGCGGATAGCTTTGCCAGCCCGGCGCAGCATCGTGCCTTTGTGGGACGAAATGGCCTGCACGCCTTTGCTTTCGTGACCACCAAAACCACGTTACCGTGAACCGATGCGTTCGAACCGCGACCTTGGCCGTCCAGACCGGTTCGTTCTTTTCAGGGCGCTGTTGCTGCTGCTGTGTGGTCTGCTGAGCTCAGCGCAGGCCTCCGCGCCAGAGGGATGGGTCGCAACCGACCCCCTGACCATCGCCGATGATGACTTCGCCCGCAATCGCGACCCCGACACCTGGCGCGACCTTAGCGTGGAACGGATGGTCTTCACCGAAGGCGCGGCGACCTGGCGGCTGTGGCGCATCGTCAACACCGCCAAACCGGCTGGCCCCTTATGGGTGGTCACGCACGACAACGAGAACGCAACCTTCGCGGCTGCCTTGGCGGCGGTGAATAGCTGGGGCGGGGTGGTGATGGTGGTCGATACCGGGCCGGTCGATACCCGGTACGGCGCACGCTTTAATGCGGAGATTGTTGGCAAACCAATCGATCCCAATCGCAATTTTCTTGATACCCGGCCGGTCTATGTTGCCCGGATGCTCGCCGATCTTGGCGATCCGGCGCGGCTGATCATTGCGTTGCATACCAATGCGCCCGATTTCGATCCCAATCTGTCCGATTGCCCAACGGCAACGCCGGGGCGCGGGGCAATTTCAGTGGGGTTGTGCAATACCCGCTATCAGCCGCGCCCGGCCACCAAGCGACAATGGCCATTTGATGACGAGGACAGCCTGATGCTGTTTCCCCATTTGAGTGGTCAGCCCCGCGCATCGGCCCCTTGCGGTCGCTTGTTGGCGTTAGGCGATTATAATCTGGTGTTCGAACGCGTCGGTTATAGCGACGGGTCGCTTTCAAACTATGCCGCGCAGCACGGGCTCGCTTATGTCAATATCGAGACCGAGGAGCGCGGATCGTCCTCGGGTGGCATCGCGCAGGCGCGCGATCGGCTGATCGACATGATCGACAAGGTGATGCTGCGCTGCGGCCCCGTTTCCGGCATTGCCTTGCGCGCGCCACGCCGCTGAGTGCTACGGTTTGTCCGTGAAGCGCTTTACCTTGACGGGCAATTTCTTACCCTTGGTGCGGCGGGACGGGGTTTGCACCGGATTCTTCTTCTTCCAGGCCGCCCAGGTCATCGGGCCCTCTGGCGTGTCGATCAATTGATCGTCGAGCGTGTCACTCATGGCGCGGTGTCCTTTCCGCCAAAGGGCCAACGGGTGATACCGCCAGCAAACAGCGCCCACCAGACGATCACGGGCTGAAAGGCGAGGCGCGGCGCATGATAGGCCCAGCCGAGCTGCACGCCGCTGACCGTTACGCCTTCCATCGCATGCTTGATATTGGCCGGATAGACGCAGACCGCATAGGCCGCCAGGCCGATCCCTGCGGCATAGCGGAAGCGGCGCGTCATCAACCCGATCGCCCCGGCAATTTCGCACACGCCAGTCAGCAGCACGGTCTCGCGGGGATAGGGCACCCAATCGGGCACGATCGGGATGAACCCACCGGGGGAGCGAAGGTGGACGTACCCCACGAACAGATAGGCGGCCGCCAGCAGCCAGCGCAAAATGACACGGGCGCGATCGGTACCGGTCATGCGCTGAGGTCGCTTGGCTGGGCGACGGCCCCCACATGCGCTTGCCCGCGCGCCTCGGCGAGTTTTACCTGGCGGTGGCGCTCGGCATAACCGGCGCGCTTCGCGTCGTCCCGGCTGGCGTGGCAAGCCGGGCAGCTGACGCCTTCCACATAGAGCGGCGACAGGCGCGCTTCGGCGTTTACCGGCATCCGGCAGCCGCGGCACAGCGCATGCGTGCCAGCGCCAAGCCCATGGCCAACGGCAACCCGCTCATCAAAGACAAAGCATTCGCCTTGCCAGCGGCTCTGGGCAGGGGGCACTTCCTCCAGATATTTCAGAATGCCGCCCTTCAGGTGGTAAACCGCGTCCAGCCCTTCGGCTTTCAGAAAGGCGGTCGCCTTTTCGCAGCGGATGCCGCCGGTACAGAACATCGCGATTTTCTTGTCCGCCAGCTCATCGCGGTGCGCGCGAAACCAGTCCGGAAATTCGCTGAAGCTTTTGGTGGCGGGGTCGATCGCCCCGGCAAAGCTGCCGACCTGGACTTCATAATCGTTGCGGGTGTCGATCACGATCGTGTCCGGCTGGTCGATCAGCGCGTTCCAGTCAGCCGGCGCGACATAGTGGCCAACGCCGCGCACCGGATCGATATCAGGCTGGCCCATCGTCACAATCTCGCGCTTCAGTCGTACCTTCATGCGGTGGAAGGGCATCGCTTCGGCGTTCGAATATTTGATCTCGATCTCGGCGCAGTCGGGCAGTGTGCGGATATGGGCGAGCACCGCAGCGAGCCCCGCGTCATCGCCCGCGATCGTGCCGTTAATGCCTTCGCGTGCGAGCAGCAGCGTCCCCCGAATCCCATGCACCGTGCAGACCGCGAGCAGCGGCGTGCGCAACGCTGCCGGATCGTCGAAGCGAGCGAAGCGGTAAAGGGCGGCGACGGTAATCATGTCAGGCGGGATAGGCGCTTGCCCACCAGCTTTCAAATGCTGCCCGTTCGGTCGCGTTCAAGTGCAGCCCGATTTTGGAGCGCCGCATCAGCGCATCCTCTGCGGTGCGCGCCCATTCCTGGTCGTGCATCCAGCGTGCTTCGATCTCGGTCAGCCCACCGCCAAGTTCAGCGCCCATGCCCGCTTCGTCGGTGATGCCGCCCAGCATCTCCATCAGGCGCGTGCCATAAGCGCGAGCCATCCGTTCTGCGCGGGCGGCACCAAGGAACGGCCAGGTGCCGCGCGCATCGGCAACGAAGCGGTCGAAATCGGCAATCGCGCCGCCGGGGAAGAGTCGCGCACGGGTTTTGGGCGAAACCGCCACGCCCATCGGCCCGGCCAATTTACCAATGGCTTCTTCGGCCAGATGTCGTGCGGTGGTGATCTTGCCACCGAAGATCGACAGCAACGGCGCGCCATTGGTGTCGAGTTCAAGCACATAATCGCGGGTCACTGCCTTGGCCTCGCTCGCCCCATCATCATAAAGCGGGCGGACGCCGGACCAGGTAGAGGTCACGTCAGCGGGCGTGATCTGCTTGATGAAATGCCGGTTTGCCGCTTCGCAGAGATAGGCGATCTCCCCTGAATCGATCACCGCATCTTCGGGCCGTTCGACGGGCACATCGGTGGTGCCGATCTCGGTAAAGTCGCGCTGATAGGGGATGGCGAAGACGATCCGGCCATCGGGCTGCTGAAGCATATAGGCGTGATCGCCCGGATATAGCCGGGGCACGACGATATGGCTGCCCTTGATCAGCCGGATGCCGCTTGCCGCGTTGACGCCGAGCTTGCCGAGCATCTGGTGCACCCAGGGGCCAGCCGCATTGACCAGCGCGCGCGCTGTCACCTCGCGCCCGTGACCCAGCGTTGCACGCCACATCTGCCCCTCGCGCCGGGCGGACAGTAACGCCGTGTGCACCGCAATCTCTGCCCCATTGGCGGCTGCATCAACCGCGTTGAGCACCGTCAGCCGGGAATCATCAACCTGTGCGTCTGAATAGACAAAGCCCTTGTTGCCGCCTTTGAGCGGCGCGGTGAACGCGGTGTCGCTTTGCCGCAAACCCCGTGAGCGCGGCAGCGACATTTTGCCGCCGAGAAAATCATAAAGGTACAGGCCAGCCCGCACCAACCACCAGGGGCGAACCGCGTTTTCATGCGGCAGCACGAATAGCATCGGCTGAATGATGTGGGGAGCGGCATGCACCAGCCGCTCGCGCTCGCGCAGCGCCTCGGCGACCAGCTTGAATTCATAATATTCCAGGTAGCGCAGCCCGCCGTGGATCAGGCCAGTGGAGGCCGATGAGGTGGCCCCGGCAAGATCGCCTTTCTCGACGAGCAACACCTTCAGGCCGTTGAGCGCCGCCTCACGCGCGATCGCTGCGCCGTTGATGCCGCCGCCGATGATGAGAATGTCGTATGTCACCGTTGTCCGATAGCTTGGGTGCGGCGGTTCGCACAGAAGGAATTTGGTAACTGGCGCGCGACCGCCTATCCCGTGCGCGATGCCCAAATTCACCCCCAAGCCCTCTGGCGGCCTGCCGACCCCGAAACAGATCCTCGATTTCATCGCGTCCGCTGAAAGTTCGGTCGGTAAGCGAGAGATTGCGAAAGCATTCGGCCTGCACGGCGCGGAGAAGATCGCGCTCAAGGCGCTGCTCAAGGACATGGCCGATGAAGGGCTGATCGACAGCTCGCCGGGCCGTGCGTTTCACCAAATGGGCGGCGTGCCCAAGGTGACGGTGCTGCGCGTGACCGATGTTGGCGATGACGGGCAGTGCTGGGCAGTGCCGGAGAGTTGGCAGGCCGATACGCCCGCGCCCCGGCTGCGCGTGCGCGAAAAGGGGCGACGGGGCGCCCTTGGCATAGGCGACCGGATTTTGGCGCGGACGGAGGAGGCCGGCAATGGCTGGATCGCGCACCCACTGAAATCGCTCGCCAAGGGTGAAGAGTTGATGCTCGGCGTGCTGCGCGAGGAGGGCGGCAAGCTCTGGCTGATCGGCGTCGACAAGCGTGAGCGGCGCGAACATCAGGTGTCGGACGCGGGCGGCGCTAATCCGGGCGATCTGGTGCTCGCTGAAAAGACCGGCCGCCCGCCGCGCATTACCGCGCGGGTGACGCAAGTGCTTGGCGATCCCTTTGCGCCACGCAGCTTCTCGATGATCGCGATCCACAAACTCGGCATCCCGGTGGAATTCGCGCCTGAGGCGATCGAGGAAGCGGCTGACGTAGCGAAGCAACGGCTGGGTGAGGATCGCGAAGACCTGCGCCATCTGCCGATCGTCGCGATTGATCCAGAAGATGCGCGCGATCATGACGATGCCGTTTGGGCCATGCCCGATGACGATCCGGAGAATGCCGGCGGCTGGCGGGCGATCGTCGCGATTGCCGATGTCAGCTTTTATGTCCGCCCCGGTTCGGCGATCGACAAGGAAGCGCGGCGGCGCGGAAACAGCGTCTATTTCCCCGACCGGGTCGTGCCGATGCTGCCCGAATTGCTGTCGGCGGATGTCTGTTCGCTGAAAGCTGGCGAGGACCGGGCGGCGCTCGTCTGCCATCTCCAGATCAGCAAGGGCGGCGCGCTGAAAAGCTGGCGCTTTACCCGGGCCGTGGTGCGAATTGCGGCAAACATCGCCTATGAGCAAGCGCAGGCGGCAATCGATGCGCATGCTGCTAAGCCCCTCCCCTTCAGGGGAGGGGTTGGGGGTGGGGGCTCCCCAATTGGCGCGGCGTTCGCGGATAGCCCCCACCCCAACCCCTCCCCTGGAGGGGAGGGGCTTGAGATTATAAAAGCCCTCTTGCCGCTCTGGGCCTGCTGGCGCGCGCTCGCCGCTGCCCGCGCCAAGCGCGCGCCGCTCGATCTCGATCTGCCCGAGCGCCGCGTGATCCTTGACGAAAAGGGGCGGATCATGTCGGTCGCGCCGCGCGAGCGGCTCGATGCACATAAGCTGATCGAGGAATATATGATCGCCGCCAATGTCGCGGCCGCCAAAGCGCTCGAAAAGAAAAAGGCGCCGGTCATGTATCGTGACCATGAGCCGCCCGCGCGCGAAAAGCTGGTCGCGCTCAAGGACTATCTGAAGACCTTCGGCGTTGAATTCGCCCTGGGTCAGGTGGTGAAACCTTCCACCTTCAACCATGTCATCGACCGGATCGGCGAGAGCGATTTCCGTCCGCAGGTGATGGAGCAGATCCTGCGCACCCAGACTCAGGCCTATTATGCGCCGGGCAATCACGGCCATTTCGGGCTCGCGCTGGGCAGTTACGCGCATTTTACCTCACCGATCAGACGTTATGCCGATCTGGTCGTCCACCGATCGCTGGTCGCCGCCTACAAGCTCGGGCCCGGCGGGCTGACCGAGGCCGAGGGCGCGTCGATGGACAAGATCGGCGAATCGATCTCGATGCTCGAACGCCGCGCAATGGAGGCGGAGCGCGATACGATCGATCGCTATGTCGCGGCATATCTGGCGGAACGGGTGGGGGACGTCGTCGATGCGCGCATCACCGGGGTGCAGAATTTCGGCTTTTTCGCGACGGTGGAGGGGATTGGCGGCGACGGACTGATGCCGGTACGCGACATTGGCCGCGAATATTTCCGCTATGACGAAGCGGCCAAAGCGCTGATCGGCGAACATAGCGGCGAAACCTATTCAAGCGGCATGCGGCTGCAATTGCGGCTGGCTGAGGCCAATCCGGTATCGGGCGCGCTGCGTTTCGAGATGGTCGATGGCAAAGGCGGGGGCAGCGGTCCGCCGCGGGACGACAAGCCCAAACGCATCATCAAGCATCGCGGGCGCCCCGCCAATATCCGTCACCAGGGGAAGCGACGTTGAGACGGTCTTTAGGCCATTGCCGGGTAGCAAAGAAATGCTACCATTTGGCTTAGGACACGCAAGAATCATCATGCCATAGTGGTGATATTGCGTTGGAGGATGAGATGGGAGCAGCAGCAGCAGTCGTCGCCCGCGCCAGACGCAATGTTATTTCGCATTTCCTGTCGTGCAATGCGGTTTCCGCTGACCAGGCCGTAAGCTTCACGCCGATGCGCGCGATCGAGCGGCGGATGCTTGATCGCTATGTTCGCGCCGGCGTGATCGTCCCAGTCGCCAAGGGCGGCTATTATGTTGATGTGCCGACCTATGATTCGCAAAATGGTGAGCGGCGGCAGCGGATTGGCCTGGCGATGACAGCGTTGGCGTTGATCGGCGGCGCGGTCGTTGCGTTGGTGAACTGAGCATGGCGATGCTGCCCCTTTCGACAGTCCGGCGGGCGCCCATGCAAACCGCAGCGCTTGATCGAACCCGTCGGCGGCTGGCACAGGTGTTCATGGCGCAGCATGCGCTGTCGCCCGAAGATGCGATTAACTTCAGCACGACGACGGCCGCCGACGAAAAGATTTTCGCCCGCATGGTGCGGACGGGGATTGTCCGCGATGCCGGCCGCAAGCGTTATTATCTCGATCTGGCGGCCTATGATGCCAATATCGAACGGCGGCGGCGGATCGGCGTGATCGCCGCCATCGCCTTTGCCGTGACGTTGGCGGTGTTCACCATGGCTTTCTATGTCGACGGATCGTCGATCATTCTGCGGTAAAGGTCAGACCTGCTTTTTCGATCAGCCGCTTGCGCAAGGGTTGCCCCATAATCGCTCCCGGCGTCCAGATCCCGCCCTTCGCATCGGCGACATCCTGCACCAGACAAAGCGCGCTTTCAGCGATCATCTTGCTGGTTGATCCATAACCAGGGTCGCGATCGCCAGTGACGACGGCGTCAATCCGCGTGCCATCGGCCATTTCGCCGACGAACAGGATGTCATAATGGCCAGCGTCGCGCTCTTCCTTGCTCGGGCCTTCGCCGGGCTTTGGGCCTTTGTCGCCAGCGAATGGGTTCATCTTGGCGAGCGCTTCTGCCGCTGCCTTGCCCATCTCGCCCAGCCCGGCCACGACCATCTCATCATAAACGAAATCTGCGCCATAGGCCTCGCCCAGCAGGAAGTTGGTGCGGTGGACATTCTTGGTATTGATCGCGGCCATCACGAACGGCGCAACCCAGCTATCGATCGATTTGTCATATTCCGGCAGCAGCCCCTTGGGCTGGCTCGGTCCCTTGAAACCCGGCGTCAGCGCAAAGGGATCGGTCAGCACGCCGATCAGCATCGGGTTGCGCGCTGCGGCAGCCATTGTTGCTTTCAGGCTGGCGGCGGTGCCGCCTGAAAACGTGCCCTTCATGGTCCGAACCCGGCATTTGATCCGGGGAACGGGCTTGCCGAACCGTGCTTGTGCCGCTTCCTGTAATGTCAGCACGCCAAGATCGAACGGGATCGAATCAAAGCCGCCCGAAAATACGATCCTCGCGCCCGTCTTTTGCGCGGTGGCGTGATGGGCGTCGATCATCTCGCGCATCCAGGCGGGTTCACCGCAAAGATCGACATAGGCGGTGCCGGTCTCAGCACAGGCGGCGACGAGATCGCTGCCATAAAGTTGATACGGACCAACCGTGGTCAGGATCACGGTCGCGCGGTTGCACATCGCGCGGACGCTGGCGGGGTCTTCTGCATCGGCCGTGACGAGCGGGGTGTCGGCGGGCGCGCCAATCAGATCGCGCACCTCTTCCAGCTTGGCGAGCGAACGCCCGGCCATCGCCCATTTCGGCTTGTCCGCACCGGGATAGGCCTGGGTAAGATATTCGGCGACCAGGCGCCCGGTATAGCCGGTTGCCCCATAAACGATGACGTCGAATTCGCGTGCCATGACCGTCTCTCCAATCCTCTCCCTCTCCGCTCAGGGAGAGGCGTGCTTTATTCAAGCCGCTTCGCTAAACTGTAAACTCGCCAGCCGGGCGTACAAGCCGTTCTGCCCGATCAGCCCGCCATGCGTTCCGGTTTCAACGATACGGCCGTCATCCATCACGATGATCCGCCCCGCCGACCGCACTGTCGCCAGTCGGTGCGCGATGATCAGCGTGGTGCGGTTCTCCATCAGCCGCTCGAGCGCTTCCTGCACCAGCCGTTCGCTTTCGGCATCGAGCGCGCTGGTCGCCTCATCAAGCAGCAGGATCGGCGCATCACGCAGCAGCGCACGCGCAATCGCCACGCGCTGGCGCTGCCCACCGGACAGTCGCGCGCCGCCTTCGCCAAGGAAGGTGTTTAGCCCCTCGGGCAGCTTGCGCAGGAATTCGGCGGCGTTGGCTGCCTCCGCCGCGGCCCAAAGCTGGTCGTCGCTTGCCGTCCAGTCGCCATAGCGCAGATTGTCGCGCGCTGATGCGCCAAAGATGATGCTGTCCTGCGGTACCATCGCAATCCGCTTGCGGACTTCGGCCGGGTCAGCGGTCGGCAGCGCGACTCCGTCAATCCGGACGATACCCTGATCGGGATCGTAAAAGCGCTGGATCAGCTGGAACAGCGTCGATTTGCCCGCGCCCGAAGGCCCGACAACGGCCACGGTTTCCCCCGGCGACACCGACAAGGAGAAATCAGAGAGCGCCGCAATATCGGGCCGGGTGGGATAGCGGAAGGTGACCTTGTCGAAATCAAGCGATCCGCGCGCGGGCTGCGGCAGCGCCACGGGATGCGCCGGTGCCCTGATTTCGGGCACTTCGTTCATCAACTCATTTAGCCGCTCGGCGGCACCGGCGGCGCGCATCAGATCACCATAGACCTCGGTCAGCGCGGCGAAAGCGCCCGTCACCAGCCCGGCGGTGAAGATGAATGCGGTCAGCGACCCCCCGGTCAGCCGCCCGGACGCCACGTCAGCGATGGTGGTCCACAACAGCAAGGTGACCGCACCGAACAGCAGCATAATGACCAGCGCGGTCATGATCGCCCGGATGCGGATGCGGCGCTTGGCAATGGTGAAGCTGCGCTCAACGGCGTCGCCAAAGCGGTCGCCTTCGCGCTCTTCCTGACCAAAGGCCTGCACGACCTTCATCGCCCCCAATGTCTCAACCGCGATCGATCCGATATCAGCGATCCGGTCCTGGCTGGTGCGCGAATGCTTGCGCACGCGCCGGCCGAGCAGCACCAGCGGCATGATGATGATCGGGATTGCGATGATCAGCGATCCCGCAATCTTGGGCGACAGGGCAAAAAGCGAGATGATCCCGCCAATGCCAGTCAAGGCATTACGCAGCGCAACGGAGACAGTGGTGCCGACCGCAATTTCGATCTGGGCTGTGTCCGACGTCAGCCGCGACGCAATTTCCGATGGCCGGTTTTCTTCGAAATAGCGCGGGGCGAGCCGCAGCAGGTTGCGCTGCACCGCCGTGCGGAAATCGGCAACGGTGCGCTCGCCAAGCCAGGACACGAAATAAAAGCGGACCGCGGTCGCAATCGCCAGCACAATAACCAACCCGAACAGGCCGTAGAAAATCGAATTGATATGCGCCAGATCGCCGCCATTGCCGAAGCCCTGGTCGATAACCGATTTGAATCGCCACGGAATATACAGCGTCGTCGCCGATGTCGTGACCAGCGCCAGCAGTGCAATCGCCAGCTGCAGCGGATATTTCAGGGCGAACCGGGCAACAATAGCCAGGCTGGAGAGCTTGCGGCGCGGGGCCGGCTCAGTGCGGGCGGGCTCGATCGGAGCGGATGGCTGGTCGGTCATGTTGGTGCGGCGTCTAGCAGGACGATCCCGCCCCCTCAATGTCTATCACTGGGTCTATCTCTGGGTCTATCACTGGGGCTATCTCTCGACCCATGCAGGTATGTGCCACGGGCGGGTTGTGGAGCGATGGCACTCAGGAATAGCACCTAGGAGCATTGCCACCGCACTGCAGCATGCTATTGCAAGCCGTCTTGACGGGACGGTAACCGTTCGGGTGGCAAAGGACGTTCATGCTTTACAACGCCTATGAGATGCAGCGCTCAATGCTGGCCGGGGCCAGCGCGATGGCCAATTTTGGTGCAGGGATGCTCCAGAACCCCACCAATCCCTGGTCCTATTTCAGCGGCGGGCCGGTGCTCGGTTCGGCGCTTGAAGTGTTCGCGCATGCCGCAGCACCGCGTGGCAAGCCAGAATTCGGGCTCGATACGACCGTTATCGACGGCAAAACCTTCCCGGTGCAGGAAGAGATTATCGTCCGTAAGCCCTTTGGCCAGCTCAAGCGCTTCGCCCGCGACGGCGTCGTCGGCGGCCCCAAGCTGCTGATCGTTGCGCCCATGTCTGGCCATTATGCCACGCTGTTGCGCGGCACGGTTGAGCGCATGCTGCCCTTTGCCGATGTCTACATCACGGATTGGCGCGATGCGAAGCTGGTGCCGTTGTCCGATGGCAGCTTCGATCTTGATGATTATATCGATTACATCATCGAATTCCTGGAGGCGATTGGCGCCAACGAAGGTGAGGGCGGCACTCACATGCTCGCCGTCTGCCAGCCATCGGTGCCCTGCTATGCTGCTGCCTGTGTGATGAGCGCGGACAATCACCCGTGCCGCCCCAAGACGCTGACGCTGATGGGCGGCCCGATCGACACTCGCGAAGCGCCGACCGCCGTCAACACGCTGGCGACCAAGCGCCCGCATGCCTGGTTTGAGCAGAATGTCATCGCGACCGTGCCGATGACTTATGCCGGTGCCGGTCGCACCGTGTATCCGGGCTTTCTGCAGCTTGCCGGGTTCATGTCGATGAATCTGGGCAGCCACATGATTTCGCATTGGGAAATGTTCAAACATCTCGTCCAGGGCGATGACGACAGCGCAGACGCAACCAAGGATTTTTATGAGGAGTATCGCTCGGTCTGCGACATGACCTCGGAATTCTACCTGCAAACGATCGAAGTTGTCTTCCAGAAGCACGCGATTGCCAATGGCACCTACACGCATCGCGGGCGTCCGGTGGATCCGGCGGCGATCACTGACATCGCCCTGCTGGCGATTGAGGGCGAGCGCGACGATATTTCAGGGCTCGGCCAGACCAAGGCAGCGCTCAGCCTCGCCAACCAGCTCAAGCCGTCGATGAAGAAATATATGATGGCCGAAGGCGCTGGCCATTACGGCATCTTCAATGGCAGCAAATGGCGCACCAAGATCGCGCCTGTTGTCGAGGCATGGATCAGCGCACACGCGTGATCATTCAGCAGCATCAATCGCCGATTAGCTGGCGCTTGATGCTGTCGTGGCTTTGACGTTTGCCGCTGGCCGCTGGCCCCGTGAGCAGGATCGCACCTGCATAAGCAAATGCGCCGCCAAGAGCGGCACCCGCTGCCAATACCGCTGTTTCCCCGACCACTGCGGATGCCCCGGCGAGACCGACGGCAAGCAGCCAAAGCGCGGCGGTAGGCTGCATCATGCCCGTTCTGAGCAAGTCGGCCGACATCAGGGCGAGTCCCGCGAGCAGGATCAGCGAACCCGCGAGATAGAAATCGATGCTGAATTGCACGGCGTCGGGGCCGATGATCGATCCCTGGCCGATGGCGGCAACCGCGAAGCCCGCCAACCCCAGGCGGCCGACACGGTCGCTCACCGACAGGTAGATGCCAATCAGCCCGATCAGCAGACAGGCGTCGATCACGGCATAAAACCCCTCAAGCCAAGCAACACCTGGCACATAGGGAATGAACGCGGCGGCGACGCGCAGGCCGCCGCCAGTCACCGCGGCGGCGGCGCCCAGCCTGATCAACGAAGTCATGCTTGGAGCGGCGTGTAGCTGACGATTTCATATTCAATGCCGTCGGGATCGAAAAAGTAGAAGCGCCGTCCGGGTTCATAGTCGCCATGCGCGAACGGCGTCAGACCCTGCGCCACCACCCGCGCTTCGACGGCGTCCAGGTCATCGACCTGCACGCCGACATGATTGAATGGCACGCCCTTTTCGAAGCGGGTGCCGACATCGTCGGTTGGTCGCGCGTGGAAGGCGATGTACCCTTGGGCGCTGCCGACATGGATCGTCAGCCGGCCATTGGCCGCCAGGCCACGCCAGCGCTCGGCCCAGCCGAACAGCGCCGTCGCCGTCGCGGCAGCGCGGTCCGGGTCACTGACATTCAAGTTGATATGTTCGATGATTGCAGAGCCCATCGCTGCGTCCTTCCATGTACCGATCGGTCATCGATTCGGCTTGACGCAACCACTTTTGCAACCTCAACCTAAGTTGAGGTCAAGGGTTTTCTCGGGAGGGCGAAATGAAGGCAAGCGATGTCATCGCGATCGGCGATCTGGCGGCACGAGCGGGCGTATCGGTATCGGCGATCCGCTTTTACGAGGTGCGCGGGCTGCTCAACCCATTTCGCAACAATGGCGGACAGCGGCGGTTTTTGCGGTCGGACATCCGTCGGCTGAGCTTCATCCTGATCGCGCAGCAACTGGGACTGTCGATCGAGGCGATCGGTGCTGAACTCGCCAAGCTCCCCGACGGCCGCACCCCGACCGCTAAGGATTGGACGCGGATGAGCACCGGCATCCGCGCGCTGATCGACGACCGGATCGCGACACTAACGCGCACGCGCGACCTGCTCGACGGCTGTATTGGCTGCGGGTGTTTATCGTTGGAACGGTGTGCACTCTACAACCCAGGTGACCGCGCAGCGAAGCGGGGGGCTGGCGCAAGATATGTGCTGGGGGACGAGCCGCTATTGTAGAACGAAGAGCGACAACATCGCGCGGCTTGTTGTCGTTAATAAGTCTTGCCAGAGTATTGGTGACGGCAATTCCGCCGTCAACCAAAGGAGTGCCACATGAGCCTTGCAAGCTTGTGCCTCGTCTTGTGTGTGATGATTGGCTTTGCCACCTTGATACTAAAGGTGGTCGAGCTGACGCGCCCTAAATAGGCCAACGGGAGGGGCGCGGTCTGACAGCTGGCCCCCAAACGAATTGGGCCCCGATCGCTGCCACGAACGGGGCCCACTCAAAGGAGTCCAATGAGCCTTGCAAGAACTACTTACGCGATCGGCTCTTAATTTTCAACCTCACAATACCTCGAACAGCCCGGCAGCGCCCTGGCCGCCGCCGACGCACATCGTGATGACGACATATTTCGCGCCGCGGCGCTTGCCTTCAATCAGCGCATGGCCAGTCATCCGCGCGCCCGACATGCCGTAAGGATGGCCGATCGAGATCGCCCCGCCGTTCACGTTGAGCAACTCATTGGGGATGCCGAGATGGTCGCGGCAATACAGCACCTGTACGGCGAACGCTTCGTTCAGCTCCCACAGGCCGATATCGTCCATCTTCAGGTTGAAGCGTTCGAGCAGCGCGGGGATGGCATAGACGGGGCCAATGCCCATCTCGTCGGGCTTGGTGCCGGCGGCGGCCATGCCGATATAGCGACCGAGCGGGGTGAGGCCGCGCTTCTCGGCGAGCTTTTCTTCCATCAGCACGCTGGCCGATGCGCCGTCCGACAGCTGGCTGGCATTGCCCGCCGTGATCGTCATGTCCGGACCCAGCACGGGCTTCAGGCCGCTCAGGCCAGCGAGCGTCGTATCGGCGCGGTTGCCCTCATCGCCGGTCACGGTCACTTCGTGGTGCGTGACTTCCTTGGTTTCCTTGTTGGTCATCGCCATCGTCGCGGTGACGGGCACGATTTCGTCGTCGAACTTGCCGGCGGCTTGCGCTGCGGCCGTGCGCATCTGCGACTGGTAGCCATATTCGTCCATTGCTTCACGGCTGATATTGTAGCGCTTGGCAACGACTTCGGCGGTCTGCAGCATTGACATGTAGACATCGGGGTGCATCGCCAGCAATTCCCGGTCGGGGGCGACGCGCATTTCGGACGTTTGCACCATCGAGATGGATTCGCAGCCACCGCCGATCGTCACGTCCATATTGTCGACGATGATCTGCTTGGCGGCAGTGGCGATGGCCATCAGGCCGCTGGCGCATTGGCGATCCATCGACTGGCCCGACACGCTGATCGGCAACCCGGCGCGGAGCAGCGCATTGCGCGCGATATTGCCGGCCTGGACGCCCTGCTGGAGTGCTGCACCCCACACCACGTCCTGCACTTCGGCACCGTCAATCCCGGCGCGCTCAACGGCGGCCTTGATGGCGTGGCTGGATAGCGTGGGCGAGGGCAGGTTGTTGAACCCGCCGCGATAGGCGCGGCCAATGGGGGTGCGGGCGGTGGAAACGATAACGGCTGAACGCATGGCTTATTCTCCTTTGGCAGCCGGGAATCGGGCCGCATTGGGTTCGAGGGGAAGATCGAGCGCACCGCAGATCAGCGATACGCCGTGGTAAAATCCGACGAGCTGGATGATCTCCAGCGCCTGAGGTTCATCGAAATGGGTCTTGAGCGCCGCCCATTCGGCGTCGGTCAGCTTTTTGTGATCGATCAGCGCATCGACCGTGGCGATCAACACGCTTTCCTCGGCGGACCACACCGGATCAGCTGCGCTGCCGTGGACGGTCGCGTAAATCTGGGCATCGTCCATGCCGATATGCGGGGCGAATCCGGCGATGTGGACCCCCCATTCATACTCATTGCCGCATGTCGCGCAGGTGCGGTCGATGACGATTTCACGCTGGCGCATCGATAGCGGGCTGGCCTTGTCGAGCAGCGATCCGCCGCTGAACTTGCCCCAGGCGCGTTCATTAGTGGCCAATGTCGTAAACAGCACCAGTGGCTCGGCACCGCGCATCAGCACCTTCATCCGCGCGTCGAATTCGGGCGGATAGGGTTTGGTAAGGGGCGTGATGCGGGTCATGTGATCCGTTCTTCCCCCCTCCCCC
>LNFI01000030.1 GCA_001464615.1 Sphingomonadales bacterium Ga0077557
GGGGAGGGGAGAAACATTCAAACGAAGATCTGGCTGATCCATTCGGCGATCATCGCGGGTTTGTCCTCGCCTTCGATCTCGACCGTGAACTCGTTGGTCTGCTGCCATTGGCCGGGGCGCTTTTCGATCAGCTCGACCAGTTTGAAACGGCCACGCACGCGCTTGCCCGAGCGGACGGGCTGGAGGAAACGGACTTTGTTGCCGCCGTAATTGACGCCCATCTTCACGCCCTCAATCTTGGGCGCGTCAGTGATCTTGGACGACAGCAGCGGCATCAAGGACAGCGTCAGGAAACCATGCGCGATCGTGCCGCCAAAGGGCGTCATCGCCGCCATTTGCGGGTTCACATGGATAAACTGGTGATCGCCCGTTGCATCAGCGAACTTGTCGATCATCTCCTGGCTGACCTCGACCCAGTCGGAGACCTGCTCGCTGCCCACCCGCGTGGCCATTTCCTGAATGGTGATTGTCGTCACGGCATTTCCCTCCCGAGCAAATCATCGCATAGCGCGGGGCTCAAATAGGCGCGTCGAGCACCCCTTGCCAAGCCTCGCTAGACCGGAAACCGGAAGATGACACCTGACGTAGCGTCCGCAGCCCGCAAATCCATGGCCCAACTCCACCGTGCGCCCGAACCCGAAGTTCTAAAGCCGCTATTGGCGCGCGCCGCCGTCACCCCCGACTCGCGAAATCGGATCATGTCCGAGTCGCTGGGATTGCTGGCGGACCTGCGCGCCGCGCAGGGCAAGGGCTGGGTGAACCAGTTCCTGCAGGAATATCGGCTCAATTCATCAGAAGGCGTGGCGCTGCTGTCGCTGGCCGAGGCGTTCCTGCGCGTGCCCGATCCGGAAACCGCCGATCTGCTGATCGCCGACAAGCTGGGCGATGCCGATTGGCGTGCGCACACCGGCAAGTCCAACTCGACATTGGTCAACTCCGCCACCTGGGGGCTTGTGGTTGGCCGCGCGCTGGTGGGGGAGGGCGACCAGCCCAGCGCGTTGCGCCGCCTGATTTCGCGCGCCGGCGAACCGTTCGTTCGCCAAGCGGTGGGGGCGGCGATGCGGATGATGGGCGAAATCTTTGTGATGGGCCGCACCATCGACGAAGCCGCCCGCCGGATGAAAAAGCCCGAGCATAAAGGCTTCACCGCCAGCTTTGACATGCTAGGGGAGGCCGCGCGGACCAAGGCCGATGCCGACCGCTATTTCCGCGCCTATGTCGACGCGATTGATGCGGTGGGCGCCGATCCGGCGGCGGGGCATTCGATTTCGGTCAAGCTCTCCGCGCTCCACGCGCGTTATGAAGTCGCGCAGTGGGATGATTGCGTCCCCGCGCTCACCGAAATGCTGGAGGCATTGGCGGTGCAGGCGGCGGCCAAGGGCATCGCGCTGACCGTCGATGCCGAGGAATCCGAGCGGCTGGAGATGAGCCTGGATATCATTGGTACCGTCGCCGGGCTGCCGTCGCTGAAAAGCTGGGACGGCTTCGGCATGGCGGTGCAGGCTTATGGCAAGCGCGCACGACCGGTGATCGCCTGGGCAGGCGCCCTGGGCCGCGAAATGAACGTCCGCCTCGTCAAGGGCGCCTATTGGGACAGCGAGATCAAGCGCACGCAGGTGGAGGGCCTCGCCGATTATCCGCTCTTCACCCGCAAGGCCGCGACCGACGTCTCCTACCTCGCCTGCGCGCGCGACATGCTCGATGCGCCGCGCATTCGCCCCGCCTTTGCCAGCCATAATGCGCTGACAGTGGCGACCATTGTCGAATGGGCGGGGAACAGCCGCGATTTCGAATTCCAGCGCCTCCACGGCATGGGCGATGGCCTGTATGAGCGCTTGGTGCGCGAACATGGCTATCATTGCCGCATCTATGCGCCGGTGGGAGGGCATCGCGATCTGCTGGCCTATCTCGTCCGACGGCTGCTGGAGAATGGCGCGAACTCCTCCTTTGTCCACCAGCTGGCCGACGAGCGGCTGAGCGAGGCGGAAATCCTGGCCGACCCGGTCGTGAAGATTGCGGGCGTGGGGGGTACGCGGCACCCCAACATTCCGCTGCCTGCTGATCTGTTCGGCGCGCAGCGCAAAAATTCCGCCGGGCTTGATCTCGCCGATCAGACGACGCTGGCTCAGACGGTCCAAAATCTCCGCGCCTCCGCGCCTCCGCGTGAACAAGATGATCTCACGCGGAGACGTGGAGACGCGGAGGAGGCGGTGTGTGCGGCTGCTGCAGCCTTCCCCGCCTGGTCGGCGCGATCGGTTGAGGATCGCTGCGCGATCATGGAGCGCCTCGCCGATCTGCTTGAGGAGAACCGCGACGCGCTGATGGCCATCTGCGTCGAGGAAGCCTTCAAGACCATCCCCGATGCGCTCGGCGAAGTGCGCGAGGCAGTCGATTTCTGCCGCTATTACGCCGCCGAGGCGCGCGCCAACCTCCACCCCATCGAGCTGCCGGGCCCGACGGGTGAGCGCAACACGCTCCATCTGGAAGGGCGCGGGGTTTGGGCCACCATCGCGCCGTGGAACTTCCCGCTGGCGATCTTCCTGGGGCAGACGGTGGCAGCGCTGGTTACCGGCAATACGGTGGTGGCAAAACCGGCACCGCAGACCCCGCGTATCGCCGCGCGCGCGGTCGAGCTCGCGCATCTGGCAGGCGTGCCGAAAGACGCGCTGATCCTGCTCCCCGGCGGCCCCGAAGTCGGCGCTGCGCTCACTGCTGATCCCCGCGTGCAAGGTGTCGCCTTCACCGGCTCCACCGCGACCGCGCGCAAGATCGCCCGCAGCCTGCTGGAGGACGACAATCGCCCCATCGTCCCGCTCATCGCCGAAACCGGCGGCATCAACGCGATGATCGTCGATTCCACCGCGCTGCCCGAACAGGTCGTGGCCGATGTCATCACCAGCGCCTTCCGCTCGGCCGGGCAGCGTTGCTCGGCACTGCGCCTGCTGCTGCTGCAGGAGGAGATCGCCGATGGCGTCATCGAA
The DNA here is from genome assembly GCA_001464615.1 of Sphingomonadales bacterium Ga0077557. Lineage (GTDB taxonomy): Bacteria > Pseudomonadota > Alphaproteobacteria > Sphingomonadales > Sphingomonadaceae > Sphingomonas. Next base: position 2,982 of record LNFI01000030.1, read on the forward strand.
ATGCTGCAGGGCGCGATGGACCTGCTGATCATCGGCGACCCCGGCGATCCGCGCACCGATGTCGGTCCGGTTATCGATCAAGCCGCCTATGACAAACTCATGGCCTATCGCGCGCATCTCGGCGGCGCGCTGATCAAGTCGATCGCGGTGCCAGCCGCCGGGCTGTTTGTGCCGCCCACGCTCGTCCGGCTCGGCGACATCGACGCGCTCGACCGCGAATGGTTTGGCCCCATCCTCCACGTCGCGACCTGGCCCGCGGGCAAGCTCGCCGAGACGGTCGCGCGGGTGAACGCCAAGGGCTATGGCCTGACGATGGGCCTCCACAGCCGCATCGCCCGCGCGAGCGAACTGGTTGAGGCGCGCGCGGCGGTCGGCAATCTCTACGTCAACCGCTCGATGATCGGCGCGGTGGTCGGTTCGCAACCCTTTGGCGGCGAGGGCCTGTCTGGCACTGGCCCCAAGGCGGGCGGCCCGCATTATCTCTACCGCTTCTGTGTCGAGCGGGCGGTATCGGTCGATACCACCAGTGCTGGTGGCAATGCGACGTTGTTGAGTTTGGATGAGGGAAGTATTTGAAGAACAGCTTGATGGTTGGGCATTATTCACGTAAATATAATGGATTAGAGAGGAGTTGGTGATGCTCGCTGTTCGTTATCTGATTATTTTTGTGATGCTGGCCATCCTGTCGAATAATAGTAGCGCTCGAGAAACGCCCAACCGGACCAAGGCCGACACGAATGTTGTCGATCTCGTCATTTTGCGCGATGGCAATGTCGTTGCGACGCCCAAACTGGTCATGCGGATCGGCACGACGGCTGTGCTGACTGTGGCCAAGCATGATGGCTATTCAATAATGAGCGCGCTTGGCCGGGACAGCCGGATCGCGAACGGTCGAAAATTGGATATTGAGCTGTTTTTTGCCGATGATGGTCGCTGGAAGTCGGCCGGCAAGCCAAGCATTTCCGTTGGCCTGAATGGAAGCGGGCGCTTGATGTGGCGCGACGAAGCAGGCAGCAATTTGGAAATAAGGGCGGTGATCACCGATATGCCGTCCGACACGATCGGCACGCGATCCTGATTTCAGGATAGCCGTTTCGGGCGAAGGGTGGCGACTTGGCAGCCGGAGGAGAGGCCTATGCGCTATCCTTCGGGTCGATCCGCTTCACTGCCTGCACATCGGGATAGGGCAGCACCATCGTCCCGTCCGGCGCTGCCGTAAAGCTCGTCTGGGTGGGATAGGCAAACGTTATCCCCTCGGCGGCGAAGCGGCGGAGGATCGCTAGCCCGACATCATGGCGGCCTTGATACCAGCTCGTAAAGTCGGGGCTCAGCGTGTCATATTCCAGCTCGATATCAATCGTGCTGTCGCCAAACCCGACCAGACCGGCCTGGGCAAAGCCATGGCCGAGCGTTTCGACCTCCTCGCGCAGCATCGCCGGGATGCGGGCAATCACGTCGGCCGGTGTTTGGTAGGTGATGCCCAGCGCGAATTTATGGCGGCGAAACTGGCGCCGCGAAATGTTGCGGATTTCCTTTTCCAGCAACTGCTTGTTGGCGATGATGTGCTCCTCGCCTGAGGCGGGCCGGACGCGGGTGGATTTCAGCCCGATCTCTTCGACCGTGCCAGTGGTGTCGTCATAGCTGATGACATCGCCCTTGCTGAATGGTCGATCGAAGATGATCGCCAGCGCCGCGAACAAATCAGCGAAAATGCCTTGCGCCGCCAAGCCAATCGCGATGCCGCCCACGCCAAGCCCGGCCACCAGCCCGGTGATATTGACCCCCAAATTGCCCAGGATGACGATGATCGCGATGCCGAACAGCACCACAGTCACGAGCAAGCGGATGATGCCCATCGCATTGGCAATCGTCTCGCCGCTATAATGTTCGCTCTGCGCGCGCTGTTCGATCACCCCAAGCGTGATTTCGCGCGTCCAGATCGCGACCTGGAAACCAGCGGCGATCGTGAAGAGGAAGTTGATCGTTTGGGCGAGCTCGATCGGCGCATGGGCATAGCCATCGACCAGCTTTGCAGCGGTTGCCGCGATGAAGAAATTGGTGGTGCGGCTGGCGGCATGGGCAAAAATCTCCGGCCAGCGCCGACTTGTCTCGCCGGGTTGATAAAGTCGCCGCACGTAACGCCGCACTGCGTGCAGGCCGATGATGATCAGCGCGCCGACCAGTACAGCAATCGCAATTTGCAGCCAATGCGTCTGAAACCATGTCCGGTTGACATCAATCATCGCGTTAAGCTGGGCGCTGACATCGCTCATCTGGATGGTGGGAGGCTTGCGGGGGCTGGTCATCGCTTCTTTCGTGTGGATCGGCTTGGGGTGTCGCTCAGGGCTTTGCGGTTAAGCCCGCAACGGCTCTAGCATAGTGGGTGGCAGGATCGAGACCGGGGCGGTCGATTGGTGGCGATCCCGGTCATTTCGAAGAACGCTGCCAATGCACCGCTGACCGCTTCGTTCCGGAACCGCTTCCGGATCAGCGGGTTGATGGCGGACCAGCAGCGGAGATTTCCCATGACCGATATCGCTCAAGCGCATGTCCTTATTCTTGCCACTGACGGTTTCGAGCAGTCCGAATTGTTCAGCCCGCGTGAGGCCTTGATGGATGCCGGGGCGAAGGTGACGCTGGCGTCAATCGGCACTGATCCGATCCAGGGCATGAAGCATGCCGAAAAGGCGGAGACGATTACCCCCGATCTCATGCTGCATGATGTCGATGTCGGCGATTATGATGCGCTGGTGCTGCCCGGCGGGGTCACCAATCCCGATACGCTGCGGCTTCAACCAGAGGCGATCACGATCATCCAGGCCTTTTTCGATGAGGACAAGATAGTGGCGGCGATCTGCCATGCGCCATGGCTGTTGATTGAGGCTGATGTCGTTGACGGACTTCGCGTAGCGAGCTGGCCGTCGCTGCACACTGATTTGGAAAATGCCGGTGCTGAGGTGGTTGACGCGGCGGTCGTCATCGATGGCAATCTGATCACCAGCCGCAATCCGGACGACCTGCCCGCCTTTAACGCGGCGCTGATCGAAGCAATCGGCGCACAGGTCCGCGAGCCTGCCTAACGCGCTGGCTGGCCTGTGGCGATCGGCAAGACTGGCGAATGGGCTGGCGCTTGGGCTGCCCGCTGGCCCTTGCGAAAGGGCTGCCAGACCGCCTCGCTGCGGCGGCGCGCAAGATAGGTGTCCAACCCGATCTGCGCGCCGATCAGCATATAGATAAAGGGTTGAAACGCGATGCCGACAAAGGCCGCGCCGAGCAGATAAACGATGTGTGCGTTTTGCAGCGCGCTGGCCAATGGCGTTACCCAGGCTTCGTCAGCACTGGCCTGGCGATATCGCTGGCGCAGCACTTCCATGCGGAACACCCCAGCGATGTTGATCATCAGCCAAAGGGCGAGGCCAGGATAGCCTTGTTCGCCGAGCATCTCGAAATAGCTGCTGTGATAGGCGCGGGCGCTGTCTTCCTCAGGCGTGCGCACCACGGTGATGTTGTTGCCTGATCCGACGACTTTTACCGTTTCAAAGCGGAGATGATTCTGGCGATAGGCTTCGAAGCCGCCGCCGAACGGGTGCGTTTTGGCGTAATCGATCGTCCATTTCCACACCGCGACCCGGGTGGAGGCGGAGGTATCGGATTGGTGGTTCTGGATTGTCTGCATGCGTTCCAGGAATGATTCCGGCAGGAACGGCAGCGACACGATCGGCACGACGGCGACCAATGCCAGATACATCAGCCGCCTTTTGGCGTTGCGCAGCATCAGCGCCGCGAGAAGCCCGATGCAGACCAGCCCGGTCCGCGCCGATGTGCCGACCGGGATCAGCAGGCAGGCAAAGGCAAGCGCATAGCAGAAGATCTTCACCTTCCAGTCGGGCTTGAAGATCGTGCCATAGGTGGCAAACCACAGCACCAGCGGCACGATGCAGACCGCGACTGTCGAGATGATGCTGCCTTCATACAGGCCGCTATTATTCGATACCATCAGGTTCAGCTCGCCATAGCCGCCGCCCGACGCCAGCGTCTTGATCCCGCCGACGATGACGATTGATCCGGCCGACAGGATCATGAACAGCAATAATGCCTCTATCCTGAGCTTGGTGCGCAGCGTGAGCGGCAGGAAGATGGCAAAGGCCAGCGCCTTCCACACCCAATCCCATTTCCCCATCGCATCGACCGGGAAATCCGCACTGCGGGTGGTGATCGCGCAATAGATCAGCATCAGCAGCAACAGGAACTGGCGCGGTGCCAGCCTGGTGTCGCGCTTGTCGTCAAACATCGCCCAGGCGCCGACCGCCGCGATCACGGCGATCAATGAAATTGGCACGCTGTTGAGCAGCAAATAGGTCAGCCGCTGGGGCGAGACGATGTCGATATAGACATAGGTCAGCACGAACACGAACGGCCGGCGAAAGCCGAACCCGAACAGCGCGATCAGAAAGGCAATGAAGGCAAGATCACGCACCCGGATCATCCTCCGGTCGGGCCGACGGCTCGCGATCAAGATCGGGGCGGCGCAACAGCAGGAACGCGGCCAGCATCATCAGCCCATGCGTCAGGCCGAGCGCGAAATTGTCGATCATGCCCTTTGCCCTGCCTGTAAAAAAACCTGCGCTGAGGCGCCTTGGGGCTGGATACGCCGAACCGGGTTGACGGTGCGTTAAACACTGTTGTGGCAAGACAGCCGCGTTATGCGCATTCTTCACATCCTTGATCATGGGCTGCCCTTGCAGAGCGGCTATACTTTTCGCACCCGCGCCATTTTGAAGGCGCAGATGGCGCGCGGCTGGCAGGTCGCAGCGGTCACTGGCCCGCGCCAGGGCGGCGATACGGCAGACGAGCGCGTTGATGGGATCGACTTTTATCGCACCCCCACGCCCAAGCCCTGGATCAGCCCCTTTGGCGAATTGCGCGAGATTAGCGCGTTTTCACGGCGCATTGGTGAGGTGATCAAGCAATTCCAGCCTGACATCCTCCACGCCCATTCGCCCGTCCTCGACGCCCTCGCTGCGCGCCGCGCCAGCCGCCGCTACCATGTGCCGATGCTCTATGAAATTCGCGCCTTTTGGGAGGATGCGGCCGTCGGCAATGGCACCGGGATTGAGGGATCGTGGCGATACCGCGCGACGCGGGCGCTCGAAACGCGGATGGTCAACAAGGTCAATGCCGTCGCGGTGATCTGTGAAGGGTTGCGCAGCGATCTTGTCGCGCGCGGGGTGCCGCCACAGCGGATCATGATCTCCCCCAATGGCGTTGATCTCACCTTGTTCGGCAAGCCATTGCCCTATGATGCAGCGCTGGCCGATGATCTTGGGATCGCCGGTGATGAGGTGATCGGCTTTATCGGCAGCTTTTATGCCTATGAAGGGCTTGCCGATCTGATCGCCGCGATGCCCCGATTGGTTGCGTCGCGCCCCCGGATGAAGCTGGTGCTGGTCGGCGGCGGCCCGTGCGAAGAAGCGCTGCGCGCGCAGGCTGAGGCCAGCGAGGTCGCCGCGCATATTCATTTCGTCGGCCGCGTGCCGCATCAACAGGTCGAGCGTTATTACAGCGTGATCGATGTGCTGGTTTATCCACGCAAGCGCATGCGGCTGACGGATCTGGTGACCCCGCTCAAGCCGCTAGAGGCCATGGCGCAAGGCCGACTAGTCGCGGCGTCGGATGTCGGCGGCCACCGCGAACTCATTCGCAACGGCGACACCGGCAGCCTGTTTCCGCCTGACAACCCCAAGGAAATGGCCCGCGCCATCGCGGCGCTGTTTGCCGATCGCGATGCCTGGCCAGCGCGCCGGGCGCGGGCGCGCGCCTTTGTCGAAGCGGAACGCAACTGGGCGAATAATGTCGCGCGTTATGCTCCTGTTTACCAAAAACTAATCGAATCCGCCGATAGATTGGCACCATGGTCGCACAATCCCGTCGTCAACGTCTGACCCTTCCTGTTGCGCCGCTTGCCGGTGCGCTGGTGGGGATCATGACCGCCGCGATGTTCGCGCTCGTGCCGGGCGATATGCTCGGCCGGTTGATCTTGCGCACGGGTATTGCCGCGATCATTCCTGCCGCCGAACCGCCATTAGGCTTTACCGCCCGGCTGGTCCTGATCTTGATGTGTGGCGGCGGCGCGGCGTTGGTCAGCTGGTTTGCCGTGTTCCTGATCACGGGATCGCGCACGATCATGTTTGGCAGCGATGTTGCGTCGACCGACGACGCTGATCCTGATCAAGAGGCACCGGTGCTGCGTCGTGCCGATGCCCATCCCGATGCGCCGTCGCGTCGTCCAGTCTTTGCCAATCGCGACCTGGGGACGCCCTTTCTGGATGTCCGCGCCCGGCACTTGGTCGCGGACGATGCACCAGCTCCGGATAGCGACTTCGCTCAAGCGCCGTTGCCGCTGCGGCGCGAAACGTTGGACCTTCCCGACGATCTTGATCAATTGCTCTCGGTCTTTGATCCGGGTGCCATGCCGCCTAGCGCCGCACCGGCGCCGCCTGTCTCCGCTCCGGTTCCCCCGCGTCAGCAGATTTTCGCGCCGACCGAGCGCTTTGAAACATTTGAACTAACGCCGATGGTGCGCCCAACGCCCGGTGACCCGGCGCCGCCGGCCACTGAACCACGGACACCGCGCGACACGCAGGCAACGATTGCCGCGCTGCTCGAACGGCTCGAACGCGGCGTAACCACCCGCGCGGACCGCGCACCCGTGCCAGATGTCAGCCGAATGAAGCGCGATGAGGGGTTACAGGAAACCCTGGTGTCCCTGCGCCGGATGGCAACCCGCGATTGATCGGCTCGCGCCATTACCGCGTTTCAACCGTCAGTATTTCCAGATCGGCTTCCACGCGACCCGCGCTTTTGCGTGTGGCGCTGATGGCGAGATCGGCGACCAGATGTCCGCTGATCGCGAATTCGGCGTCGGCCAAGCCGCCTAACCAGCGCTCGATCGCTGGGTTGAGCGGGGCGGCCAGCGTGATCTGATGCCTTGCACCGACAAAGGTGGCGCTGGCCCATTGATCCCAATCAGCCGTTACTATTTCCACCGGGCAGTCAGCGCGCCTGGCCTGTTGGGCGATGGCGCGGGTTAGCGCAGTGCCGATATCGGGGCCGCGGCTCATGATCGGGCCTGATCGGCAAGCGTGGCAATCGCGGCCTCGATCCGGGCCGCCGTGCGCTCACGCGGCTCGCGGCCGCGCCGCATATCTTCCACCAGCCGTGGATCGTTGACGGCAAGCCGACCGAATTTGGTGGGCGGCATCGCCGATTGCCGCAGGAACCGCTCCACTTTCAACAACATAGACATGGCAATCTCCCGAGTCTTTGATAATGTTCATTGTTTGTTCTCACATTTCCAACTTGTCTAGGAAAAATCCTACGCGTAGTGTTCGGCGATGGATCAGGCGGAAGTTCGTGCCGCTTTGGCGGCTCTGGCGCTGGCGCGCGGCGAAAGCCTGGCCGCTTTGTCGCGGCTGATTGGGCGCAACGCCGCCTATCTTCAGCAATTTGTGACGCGCGGATCGCCGCGCGCGCTGCATGAGCAGGACCGGCGCGTGCTTGCGGCTTATCTTGGCGTAGCGGAGGCGGTGCTGGGTGCGCCGATTTCAGCCCCAGCGACGGGGGCGCTGGTCCGCGTGCCGCGCATTGATGCGGTCGCGCTGGCCGGGCCGGGTGGATTGCTGGAGGGTGATCGCGCCTTGGCGGGCGAAGCGATTGATCCCGCGCTGCTGCGCCAATGGGGTGTGGAGCCTGCCAGCCTTTCGATCATCACTGCGCGCGGTGAATCCATGCTGCCGACGATTGCCGACGGTGATGACATGTGGGTTGATCGCGCCGATGTGCAGCCCAGCGCGCGCGGCGGAATCTATGTCGTGCGGTTGGCGGCAGGTCTGGTGGTGAAGCGGCTGGTGCCGCGCGGCGGCGGCCTGCTGGTCACCAGCGACAACCCCGACTTTCCGCCGTTTGTAGCGGATCCGGAGATGGAGGTTATCGGCCGGGTCGTCCGGCTCACGCGCCTGCTGAAATAGTGATAATCGGGCAGTTCAGCGGCGGTCGCGCAGCCAGATGAGGATCGCCAGGATAACGCCGACGCCGATGCCGACGAACAGCCCGCGCGTCGATTCGCCGAAAAAAGCGCCACCAAAGGCGCCAACCATGGCGCCGATCGCAATCAGGAAGCCGCCAGCGGCGGGGGTGCGGGAAGGGGAATCGCTCATCAACTTGCCCTGCCATGGGATGGCACCGCACGCCAGTGGAACGATAGCGTAATTACCGACGCTGTGTTTACCATTGCCCGTAATCGTCCCGCCAGCTTTGCTTGTTATTCGCTTGGCCATGGCGTTTCCCCGATTTGATCACTCTGATGAGGCTGCCCCGCCCATCCCCTATCTCCATGATCGCGGCGCCGTTGATGCTGCGGCCGACCTGATTCTGCGCTTCGGCGATGATGCCGGTTTTGAGGCGGCGGCCTTGGCGGAGCGCAGCCGCAATCTGGGCAATGCCATTGGCTTTTGCCGCTGGCGGCAGATTGAGCGGCTGATTGTGTTGCTCGCAACCGGGCGCTCCTTTGGCACGGTTCACTGACGAATCCTGCGGCACAACGAGCCCAGCTTGCGTTGAATTTCGTTACGCCCCCGGTGGGCAAAGCTGTCCCTTCCAGGTTGCGGGCGCTAGAGCGGCGCGATGCTATGGCATAGTCAATTAGGTGGTACACGACGAGGCAGGATGGCTTTTGCAGCGCTGATGGCGATTGTGATGCCACACGCTGTTCAGGCACAGGACGTGCCGGCATCAACTCGCCCAGCACCCATGCAGGACTCCACGGGTCAGGTGCCGGCATCCAATGACATGCTTGATCCGGGGTCACCAATGGCACCCCTGCCCGATATTGGCGTGGCATGGCCAGACCTGGCTGCCACCACCGAAGCGACCGATACCGACAGCACCAAAACCGATATCGCTGATCTGACCGGCTATAGTTACCGGATCGACGGCATCGATGCGGTCGCCGATGCGGTGTTCAAGGCGCGGTTCGATGCGCTTTCGACGCTGCGCATTCATCGCGGCGAACCCTCCAATGCCGCGCAGATCGAACGGCGGGCGCGTGAAGATGCAGCGCTGTTGCAAACGCTGTTACGCGGCGCAGGCTATTATGATGCGGAAATCAGCAACAGCCTGGAGACGCAGGGCGGCGAGCCACTGGTAGTGCTGACCGTTGTTCCTGGGCCGCAATATCGTTTCGATACGGTCACGTTGCCCGGACTGGCTGCCGCCGGGGATCAGGCAGCGCCGCTGCGCAAGGAGTTCGGCGTCGCTGCCAATGATCCTGTCGATGCCGACGCCATCTCGGTCGGCGAGGCGACCGTTCGGGCGCGGATTGGCGAGAAGGGCTTTCCCTTTGCCAAGATCGACAAGCCAGAAATTGTCATCGACCACGCCACCCAGACGGCAACGCTGGAAATGCGCGTTGAACCGGGTGGCGCGCGGATCTTTGGCCGGGTCGTTACGCCACCCAATACATTGATGAATGCCCGGCACATTGAAAAAATCGCGCGGTTCAAGGCGGGCGACTCTTTTGACGAAAGCCAACTCGACGATCTCCGCCGTGCCTTGATCCAGACGGGTATCGTCTCGTCGGCTGAAGTGAAGCCGGTGGAGGGCAAGGCGCCCGGCACAGTGGATATCGATGTCACCTTGCTCCCCGCGCCGCTGCGTACCATTGCGGGCGAAATCGGTTATGGCACTGGTGAAGGCGTGCGCGCGGCGGCGAACTGGACGCACCGAAACCTGTTTCCGCCCGAAGGCGCATTCACCGCGCGGGCGGTTGCCGGTACGCAGGAGCAATCGGGCGGCGTCATCTTCCGTCGCAACAATTTTGAAGGGCGCGATCGTGTGCTGACCGCGCAGCTCATCGCCTCCAACGTCAATCGCGCTGCTTTTCAGGCCACAACCTATTCGTTGAGCGGCAGCCTGGAGCGCCAGACGACGATCTTCTTTCAAAAGGCCTGGACCTGGTCGATCGGTGCCGAACTGGCAGCATCGGACGAACGCGACGTGATTGTTGCAACGGGCGTGGCCCGACGCCGGACCTTCTTCATCGCCGATTTGCCGGTCAGCCTAAATTATGACGGGTCAGACGATCTGCTCAACCCGACCAAGGGGTTCCGGCTCGGTGGGCGGGTATCGCCCGAGCTGTCGCTGCAGGGCAGTGCTTTTGGCTATGCGCGCGTCCAGCTCGACGCCAGCGCCTATCAGGCGCTTGGTGATCGGGTGGTGATTGCGGGCCGAGTCCGATTGGGCACGATCGCGGGTGCGCCGCGTGATGCGATTGCGCCGTCGCGGCGCTTTTATGCCGGCGGCGGCGCTTCGGTGCGCGGCTATGGCTTTCAGGCGATCGGCCCGCGCGATCCGAACAACGATCCCATTGGTGGCCGCAGTCTCAACGAATTTTCAATCGAGGCGCGCATCAAGGCCTTTGGGCCGTTCGGGCTCGTCCCGTTTTTCGATGCGGGGAACATCTATACTGCTGACTTGCCGCGATTCACCGCGCTGCAATTTGGGGCGGGGCTTGGCCTGCGTTATTATTCGAACTTCGGGCCGATCCGTATTGATGTCGGCACACCGCTCAACCCGCAACGCGGCGATCCGCGCGTGGCCGTTTATGTATCGCTGGGGCAGGCTTTTTGACCGAGGCTGACGATCAGCCCGCGCCGCGCGCGGGAGTAGCGCGGGTCTGGCGATGGCTTGGCGGCCTGATCGCTGGGCTCGTCGTGCTGTCGCTGGCCGGGCTGGCGCTGCTTGATTCAAGCATCGGTCACCGCTTCCTTGCCGATCAGGTTGGCGCGCTGCGGCCATCGAACGGGCTGCGCTATTCGGTCGGCAGGATCGACGGATCGGTTTTCGGCGACGCAACGCTGATTGATGTACGCGTGCGCGATCCAAAAGGGCTGGTGCTGGTGGTGCCGCGCGCCGCGATCAGTTGGGTGCCGCTCGCCTGGCTGTCAAACCGGCTGGAGATCAAACGACTGACGATCCCTGAGGCCAAGCTGGTGAAGCTGCCAGAAACAGTGCGGACCGGCAAACCAAGCCCGGCGCTGCCCAGCTTTGATATCCTGATCGGGATGCTGCGGATTGATCGGCTGGCGATTGACCGCCGCGTTACGGGCACGGCGCGGATGGGAAGCCTCGCTGGGCGCGCGGATATTCATGATGGCCGCGCGCTAATCGATCTGCGTGCGCTGGTCGAAGGCAGCGATCGATTGCTGCTCAAACTCGATGCCGAGCCGGATCGCGATCGCTTCGATATCGATCTGCACGCTGAAGGCGCTGCCGACGGTATGCTCGCCAAGCTTGCCCGCCTGACCAAGCCGATCAAGGCCCGGATCGCGGGCCAGGGGCGCTGGTCGCGCTGGCGCGGCACGGCGTTGTTCGATGTCGGCGGCAAGCGTGTTGTCGATCTCGCGCTGGGCAACCAGGCGGGGCGCTATACACTGTCGGGTGCGCTGACGCCGTCGCGCGTATCGACCGACAAATTCGTCCGGCTCGCCTTGCCGCAGATCATGATCAACGGCGCGGCGACATTGGTGGCGCGACAGCTTGATGGCCAATTGACGCTGCGATCGTCGGCACTGGCGATCGACATGGATGGCGGGCTTGATCTTGCCGACAGCGCTTTCCGCAAGCTGCAGATCCGCACCCGGTTGCTGCAGCCCGCTGCCTTGCTCACTCGGATGGTCGGTCGCGCGGTTGAGCTGCGGGCGATCCTGGATGGCAGCTTTGCCAGCGCGGCGTTTGATTATCGGCTCTCGGCCGATTTCGTGTCGTTCGGCAAGGAAGGCTTCAACAAGGTCGTTGCCGCCGGCAAGGGGCGGTTGGGCAAGCAACCCGTGGTGGTGCCGATCCATCTGAACGTCGCTGAAGTCAGCGGAATCGACAAGGTTGCTGGCGAGATTTTGCGCAACCTGACGCTGGACGGCAAGCTGCTGGTCTCGGCCGCACTGATCAACGGCGCTGATCTTCAGTTCAAATCGGACAAGTTGAACGGCAGTTTGAACCTGCTCGTCGATCTCAAAAATGGTCGCTTCGATGTTGGGATTCAGGGCGCGCTGGGCCGATTCACTATTCCTGGGCTCGGCATCGTCGATGTGGTGTCGACGCTGAACGTGGTCCCCGATCCGAATGGCAAGGGCGCACGCATCCTGGGCAAAGCCAGCGTGCAGATGATCCGGCTCGACAATGAATTTTTCCGGTCCTTGGCCGGTGGCTTGCCCCGGCTGACCGCCAATCTTGAACAATCGACGGATGGCATCCTGCATTTCAGTAATCTGGTCCTGACCGCGCCCGATATCCGGATCGTTGGCAATGGCTATCGCCGTCGCGACGGCAGCTTTTATTTCGACGGGAGCGGCAACCAGCACAGTTATGGCCCGCTGACGCTGAAGCTTGATGGCCGAATCGAACGCCCCACGCTCGACATCACGCTTGCCCGTCCCAATGAGACGCTGGGCCTGCGCCAGGTCCGCGCCCATCTTGATCCGACGCCGGCGGGATATCGGCTCACCGCATCCGGCGGATCAACGCTGGGTGACTTCGATTTGCGCGGTGGGCTCGATCTGCCCAAGGGCGGACGCGCGACGATCGTGATCGATGCGCTTGATGCCGGTGGCATCAAGGCAAGCGGATCGTTGCTGGCGGCCGATGGCGGCTTTGATGGCACGCTGAATGTCGGCGGCGGGGGCGGGGTGACCGGCGTGATCAGCTTTGCGCCGATTGAGCGGGTACAGCGGATAGAGGTGCATCTCGATGCCGCCAATGCGCAGGTTTTGGGCAATGCGGTGCTGCGGCGCGGCAGGCTCGATCTGGTTACGATGCTTGATCCCAAGGGCGCGACGGTTGAGGCAAGCGCCAAGGGTACAGGGCTTCGTCGTGGCTCGCTTGGGCTGGCGCGATTTGACGGCACAGCGTCGCTGCGCGGCGGTGTCGGCACGATCAAAGCGGCGATTGCCGGGTCGCGTGGTCGCGCCTTCGACATTCGCGGCGAGGCCGATGTGACCGCTGACCGCTATCGGATCACCGCTGCGGGGACGATTGATCGGCGACCGATCAAGCTGCTGAGCCCGGCGGTGGTGACGCGATCCGGCGATGGCTGGCGGCTTGCGCCGACCCGGCTGGATTTTGCGGGCGGCACTGCCGAAATTGGCGGCCAGTTCTCCAGTGATTCGGCGGCGATAGACGCTACCGTTTCACGACTGCCGATGACCATTCTTGATATCGTCTATCCGGGCCTTGGCCTGGCGGGCAGCGCATCGGGAAAGCTCAGCTATGCCGACGGCGGCGGCGCGGCGCCGGTGGGCAAGATGGACATGACGGTACGCGGGCTCAGCAGGTCGGGGCTGGTGCTGTCTTCCAAGCCGATCGACCTGGGGGTCGCGGGAGTCTTGCATGCCAATAATGCCGCCTTGCGGGCGGTGATGGAAAGCGGCGGCAAGACGATCGGGCGGGCGCAGGCGCGGCTGTCGCCGCTTGGCGCAGGCAGCTTGCGCGCCCGGCTCGCCAATGCCCAGCTGTTCGCCCAAGTCCGCTATGACGGCCCCGCCGATACCCTGTGGCGGTTGACCGGCATTGAATTGTTTGATCTGTCCGGCCCGATCGCAATCGGTGCCGATCTGGGCGGCAGGGTCAATGATCCGCGCATACGGGGGGTGGTGCGCGCAAAGGGCGCGCGGATTGAAAGCGCGACCACCGGCACCGTGCTGACCGGGGTCGAGGCGACCGGCACCTTCAACGGATCGCAACTGAGCTTCAGCAATTTTGCCGCCGATGCGGGCAAGGGCGGGCGGGTGACGGGCAGTGGCAGCTTTGATTTCGCTGACGTCAACGGTTTCGGCATTGATCTGAAGTTGCAAACTGACAAGGCGGTGATGATCAATCGCGACGATATCGCCGCGACGGTCACCGGGCCGATGACAATTCATTCAAGCGGCGCTGGCGGGGTGATTGCTGGCGATCTGGTGCTCAACGCCAGCCGCTATCGGCTTGGCCAGGCGGTTTCCGCCACAGCGGTGCCGCAGCTCAACATCAGGGAGATCAACCTGCCCGATGATACGGGCATTGAGGATAGCCGACAGCGCGCACCATGGACGCTCGATGTGCGCGCCCGCGCCAGCAATGGGCTGCGCGTCAATGGGCTGGGGCTGACCAGCGAATGGACGGCTGATCTGCAGATTGGTGGTGCGCCAGACAATCCCGCCATCGCTGGCCGAGCGGACATCATCCGGGGCACCTATGAATTTTCTGGCCGTCAGTTTGACATCGACCGTGGCGTGATCCGCTTTGCCGGGGAAACGCCGGCCAATCCGGTGATCGACATATCGGCTAATGCCGACAGCACGGGCCTGTCGGCATCAATTCAGGTGACTGGCCCCGCGACCCGTCCGGAGATCAACTTTTCAAGCGTCCCCGCGCTGCCGCAGGACGAACTCCTGTCGCGGCTATTGTTCGGCACGTCGATCACCAACTTGTCGGCGCCCGAAGCCCTGCAGCTCGCCGCCGCCGTTGCCTCGCTGCAGGGGCGCGGCGATGGGCTCAATCCGATCAACGCGCTGCGCCGCGTCGCCGGGCTTGATCGGTTGCGGATTCTGCCGGCTGATACCAGCCTTGGCCGGACGGGATCATCCGTGGCCGCCGGTAAATTCATTACGCGCAAGCTTTATGCGGAAATCATCAGTGACGGGGCGGGGTATTCAGCAACGCAGGTCGAATTCCGGGTGACGCGCTGGCTGTCGATCCTGTCGACCATTTCGACGATCGGGCGGCAGAGCGTCAACGTCCGCGTGTCCAAGGACTATTGAGCTGACGTCCTTAGAGTGTGATGACGTTAGGTTAATTGAACCCCACACCCGTTCGGCCCCGGATCAGGTCCGGGGGAAGTCGAAGCCCACGCGATACGCATACCCTTCGACTTCGCTCAGGGCGAACGGGGTATGGGTTGATCCAATTCGGAGTCATCACACGCTAACGGCCGCCCCGACCGCAGTCGCCAGGCGGGCGGGCACCTCCGGATCGAGATCGGGATAGAGATCGGGTTCGATCGCCTCCAGCTCCATCAACGCCAATGTGCCATCGGCCAGCCGGATCAGATCGACCCGTGCATAAAGCGGCGCGGCGGGCAGGGCGGCGAGCGCATGCCGGGCAATCGCCATCGCCTCTACGCTGGGATCAAGCGGGGTGAAGACCCCGCCAAATTGCGGCTGCACGCGAAAATCGCCGGGCTTGGCAACCTTGCGCGCGGCATTGCTGAAGGCACCGCCAATGAAGATCAGCGACAATTCGCCCTCATCGCCAACCGCCGGGATCAGCGGCTGGATAATCGCCTGGGGCAGAAGATCCACTGAGCCGCCACGTGCGATCCGCGTGGTGCGATAGCTGCCGCCCGAGATTTGCGGCTTCACTACCAATTCAGCCACGCCAAACGCATCAAACGCGGCATCGACGCTGGCCTGATCGGCATCGCCGAACCAGCTCGGCACGATTGGCACCGCATCCGCCGACAATGCCGACAAATAGGTTTTGCGGGTATTCCAGCCGAGCAGCGCGGGTGGATTGAGCAGCAACCGATCGGCGGGCCATGCCGCCAGCATCGCCTGCCAGGCCGCCACCCGGTGGTGATAGCCCCAGGCAAACAAGGCGAGCGCCGCCGCGCCGTCGCCCGGCCCCAAATCCCAGGGCCGGGGCGCGATCATCAGCCCGGCATCAGCAAAGGCCTGCGTATAAGGCAGCAGCGTTTCCGCTGCCATTTCGGCATAGGGATCGCCCGCCACCGGCATCAACATATCGATGATCACCGGCATGGCGGATAGCGATCAGGCAGGCTCGCCGACGATGGTCTTCACTTCCATGAAATCGGTCAGGCCATATTTGCCATTTTCGCGGCCATTGCCCGATTGCTTATAGCCACCGAACGGGGCGTTGCCATCGGGGCTCCAGCCGTTGATCGTGACCAGCCCGGCGCGCAGTTTCGGTGCGACCTTTGCCGCCGCCGCCGGATCGCCCGAGATCGTCGCGGACAGGCCATAAGGTGTGTCGTTGGCGATCCGGATGCCCTCTTCCAGCGTGCCATAGCTGGTGATCGTGGCGACGGGGCCGAAGGTTTCCTCCTGCGCGATTTTCATGTCGGGGGTGACATCGGCAAACAGCGTCGGCTTGATATAATAGCCCGAATTGCGGCCATCCGGACGCCCAACCCCGCCGGTTACCAAGGTCGCGCCTTCGTCGATCGCTGACTGGATCAGCCCCTGGATCTTGTCGAACTGCGCCTTGTTGACGACCGGGCCGATATGCGCGCCCATTTCGGCGGGGTCACCGACGGTTGTCGCCTCGAACATCGCCTTCGCGACGGCGACCGCACCGGCGGTCTGCGATGTGTGGACGAGCAGCCGGGTAGGCGCGATGCAGCTCTGCCCTGAATTGGCGAGCACGCCCATCAAAGTCGGCGGCAGCACGGCCTGCAAGTCAGCGCCCTCCAGCACCAGATTGGGGGCCTTGCCGCCCAGTTCCTGATGCACCCGCTTGACGGTGGCAGCGGCGGCCTGGGCCACGGCGATGCCCGCGCGGGTCGATCCGGTAAAGCTCACCATATCGACATCGCGGTGGCTGGACAGCGCCGCGCCAACGCCGGGACCGTCGCCATTGACGAGGTTGAACACGCCCGCCGGCACCCCCGCCTTATCGAGGATTTCGGCCAGGATCATCGCACAGCCCGGTGCTTCTTCGGACGGCTTCAGCACGATGGTATCGCCAGCAGCGATCGCAGGCGCGACCTTGGCGGTGATCTGATTGAGCGGCCAGTTCCACGGCGTGATCATCGCGACGACGCCCAAAGCCTCATGCACGACGCGCGCCCGGCCCAGCCGTTCCTCGAAGGGGAATTCGTTCAGTGCTTTCAGCGTCGAGATGAAATGGCCAAGGCCTGCGGGCACCTGGGCGGCGCTGGCAAAGCCGATCGGCGCGCCCATTTCCTCGCTCACCGCCTTGGCAAGATCGGGCATGCGCGCTTTATATTCCTCGATGATGCGGGTCAGCAGTGCGGCGCGTTCTGCGACCGTGGTCTGCGACCAGCCGTCAAACGCGGCACGCGCAGCGGCGACGGCCTTATCGACATCGGCCTGGGTGCCGAGCGTGATTTCGGTGCATGCCGCTTCGGTCGCGGGGTTAATGACGTGATGGACCGTGCCGCCTTCGCTCTCGACCCAGGCGCCGTTGATATAGTGTTTCAGATAGCTGTGCATGGCTTGCTCTCCACTGGGTCTGCGACGTTTCGCGATCATCTTATCGCCGCGAGGGATGCCAGCGAGGGCGGTGGGTTGCAAGGTGAAACGGGGGAGGTGGTCACGCTTTGCCGAAGCGGGGGACCTGATAATCGGGGCGGAGCCAGCGAATCTGGCCTGCCGCTTCGTCCGTGGCACGTTCGGCGTTGAGCGCGACGAGGCGGGCGACGATCTCGGGCGCGGGCAGCGGGTGCGGCCAGCCATAGGCAGCGGCGACGGCGGCGTCGATCTGATCATGCAGCCGCGCGACGATGCCGGCGCGGGCGGCGCGGGCGCGGTCCTGATCGGCATGGCTCAGCGGCGCGCCGCTCGCGAGCTTGGCGCGCAGATTGTAGATTTCGGTCATCGTCAGCTTGGGGACTTCGGCGAGCGCTGCCTTGCGGGTGGCGTCGAGTTCCTCGGCAAGCTCGGCGATGATGCGGCGCTGGTCTGGCGTGGCATCGGGGAAGGGGAAGGGGTCGAACACCTTGGATTTCACATAGACGCTATCGTTGCCCATGCCGATCCAGCCGCCGGTGACAAGCGCCCATTCGACATGCTGTGTCGAGGACAGCACGCCGAGATGGAAGGCGTCGGCGGTGCCAATTACGAGCAGCTTGTTATCGGGCAGGATCGTCGCGTCGAGGAACTGGAAGATGCGGTGCTTGGCGGTTTCGACGGTGGCGATGTAGCGGGGCAGGCCGTCGAGCGCGGGGCGCATTTCCTGTCTGGGTTTGCCGTGTAGCCACCACATTCTTGCGTAGGCTTTGGCGTCGGCCGTGGGCGACCTGACTGCCTGGGCTTCCCGCTGGGGGCGAATAGTGGCGTCAAGATGCTGATAGACTTCGGGAAAGCGGGTTCGGACGTCCTTTTCGGTCAGGCCGAACAGATCGATCACCAGTGCGCCGCGCGAATTCTGGAGCAGATCGCGCCCGTTGCGATAGGGGCGGATATACGCCTCCAATCCGGGACGCTTGCCCAGCCCGAGCGCTTCGGCTTCGGCAGGCGACACGATGAACCCTGCGCCGTGCAGCTTGACGCCGGGTGACGACAGACCTTCATTGGCCAGCAGCGGCACAACGCTGGTTACGTCGCTCCCCACCGTCAGATCGGCATTGATCCGCCCCGGCGTCTCGACCGTCAGGATCATCGGATCGTCGGTTTCCAGCCCCGATTCCTGCGTGACGCTCACCAGCGTGCCGGGCTGGTCACCCCGCCCGGCAACTGTCATCGCGATCCGCACGGCTGCGGCATCCTTGGTCGCGCGCGTCCAGGGGTGATCGGGGATGGCGTAAAGCAGGGTGAGGCCACTAAGCCCCTCCCCTTTAGGGGAGGGGATGGGGGTGGGGGCTGTCAGTCTCACCGAGTCGGCGCTTGGGGAGAGCCCCCACCCCAACCCCTCCCCTGAAGGGGAGGGGCTTACACCGTTCGCGTCGCCAGTGGGGATGGCCCCCTCCGTCGGCTGCGCCGCCACCTCCCCGTGCCGGGGAGGATTGAGATACCCCTCGATCACGCGCCTGCTGAACGTCTGGGTGATGCTGTTGGTCGTCACGAAGCCGAAGCGGTGCAGGCGGGTGCCAGTTGTCGTCAGGATATGCGCGGCGTGATCCCACCAGTGCATCACGAAATCGGCGGAAGGGGGCACGCGCGGATTGGCCTTCCACAGCGCCTCGGCATAGTCGCCGCCAAGCTGGGCGCGAATATCCTTGCCGCCAATAAAGGGCGGATTGCCGACGATGAAATCAGCCTCGGGCCAATCGGGCACGGCGGGGTTCGCCACATCGGGCTCGCCCGTCGGGGTACGGCGCAGCACCGCGTCAAAGCCGCCATGCCGCCCGCCATTGATGTTCGACAGCGTCGGCAGCACCGGATCGCCGATGGCGTCGGGGTGGTTGGCCAGCCGGTGGCGCAGCCAGCCGATCCACAGCACCAGTTCGGCAATCACCGCCGCGCGCGGATTGAGTTCGAGCCCGAGCAATTGATTGGGGTGAACAGCGGGCGCAATCGGATCGCCCAGTTCGGTGGCGAGCTGGATCACTTCGCTTTCGAGCTGAAGCAGCAATTCCATCGCGACGTACAGAAAATTCCCGGTGCCGCACGCCGGATCGAGGATGCGAAGTTGGGTGAGCCGCGTGTGGAAGGCGCGCAGATCAGCGAGCGCGGCGGCACGGTCTCCCGTATCGGCATGGGCGCGCGCGGCATCGCGCGCGGCGGCCCATTCGGCGGACAGCACCTCACCAATGGTGACGCTCACCAGCCGCTGGACATAGGGGCGCGGCGTATAATGCGCGCCAAGCTTCGCCCGCTCGCTGGTGGTGAGCACTTGTTCGAGCAGCGTGCCGAAAATTGCGGGTTCGACCGATCGCCAATCCTGCCGGGCTGCCACAAACAGCTCGCCCTTGAATTCGGCGGGCAGATCGAACACCTGCGCGGTGCTGAACAAATTGCCGTTGAAATGGCGCACGGTTGCGTCGCCAAAGCTCCAGAAGCGATCATGTTCGTCGCCCCGGTTCATCCGGCTCCACAGATCGGCCAGGCCGCTGCGCCACCACTGATCGGACTTGGCGCGGGCTTCATCGAGGAAATTCTGGAAGCTTTTCTCGGGTAGTAGCCCGACATCCTCGGCGAACATGCAGAACAGCACGCGCATCAGGAACAGCGACGTATCCTCGATCCCGCGGGCGAGTTCGTCGTCGCTGCGACCGGGGCGCTGGGCGCGGTGGTTGGTCTCGAGCGCTTCAGCGACGCGGCTCAGCCGCTGGGCGATATCGCGGGTGACTTCGACCGCACGGGCGCGCGGGTCGACGCTCGCCGGATCGGTCCAGATACCGCGCAGCAGTGCCTGGACCTTGGGGTCGGTCAGCTGCTCCAGCGTGATCCGGTAATTCTGCTGATCGGGGAAGAATCCGTAACCGCGCCCGTCGCCGGTCCAGTCGAAATAAAGTTCGAAGGCACGGCCAATATCCGCAACGATCAGGAAGGGCGGTGATTTGTGGATGCCGCCGGGCAGGCCAAGCGAATAGCGCTCCGCCTGCACGCGCGCATCGGCCATCAGCCGGTCATATTTGGGCGGGCGTTTGCCGGTCGCATCGACATGGCCGATGACATGGCCGAACAGGTCGGTCACAGCCTCCACCGGTGCCGACACGGGCTCGGGCGGCAGCGTTTCGCCGGGCTTGATCTGGCTCTGCTTGGCTTCAAGGATGAAATGCCCGCGCTTGTACAGATCGATGCGGTGCGTGCCCTTTTTGCCAAAGGCGGCTTCGGATTTTACCGGCGCTTCGAACTGGTAATCGCCAAGCCCCGCGCCCTTGGGGTGGGGCAGCGGCAGATCAAGCGCCGTGCAGAATTCGGTGAAGAACATCTGGTAGTTGGCGCGCTCTGCACCGCCTTCCTGCCCCAGCCACCGGGCGATAAACACAGATAATTCCATCGGCCTGTCCTGCCCGCGCGCACCGCAAAAGGAAAGGGGCGGGGGCCGCGCCCTTGGCTCTCTCTATCCGTCAAACCCCACAAACACCGCCGCTTCATCAACCGTCTTGCGCGTTGAGACCACCGCATTGGCGGGAAAGCTGTCGTCGGGCCAGCCAAGCGCGATGCTCTTCATGATCACCTGATCATCGGCAATGCCCGCATGCTCGCGCACCACGGGCGATTGCATGATCCCCTGGCTGTTGATCACCGTGCCCAGCCCACGCGACCAGGCGGCGTTGACCAGCGCCGTCGCAACCGCGCCGCAATCAAACGGGGTGTCGTCACTGCCGTCGAGGACCTTGTCATAAGTGATGATGACGCAGACGGGCGCGTCAAACTGGCGGAAACCGCGCAGCACCCAATCCTGGCGCATCGCCTGATCATCGCGGGCGATGCCCATTGCGGAGAAGAGCTGCTTGGCGACGCCGATCTGCCGGTCGCGGTGCTGGCCCGCAAACGCCTGGCCCGTCCGGAACTCGCGCGATTGCGGGACGCCGGCCAGCGTCCTTTCAGTATTGCCCGCACGAATGCGATCCAGCGGTTCGCCGGTGATGACGTAGAAATTCCACGGCTGCGTATTCATTGATGACGGCGCCCGCATGGCAATGGCCAGAATTTCCTCAATCAGCGCGCGAGGGACGGGATCGGGCTTGTACCCGCGGATGCTGCGGCGGCCGAGCATGACGTCGTCAAATTGCATGGGGGCTCCTGAAAAGGGTTGCGGCGGGCAGGCGTAGCGAATTGGGCGGCAGAGGGAAGCCCCAACGCAAAGCGCCCGGGATGTTCCCACCCCGGGCGCTTCGGCTTTTGTCGTGATCGCGTGGATTACGAGCTGTAATACATGTCATATTCAACCGGGCTCGGCGTCATTTCCCAACGGGCGACGTCAGCGCGCTTGATCTCGATATAGGCTTCGATCTGATCCTTGGAGAACACATCGCCCTTGAGCAGATAGTCCATGTCCGCCTCCAGGCTGTCGAGCGCCTCCCGCAGCGAACCACACACCGTCGGGACCAGCTCGAGCTCGGCGGGCGGCAGGTCGTACAGGTTCTTGTCCATCGGCTCGCCCGGATGGATGCGGTTCTGGATGCCGTCCAGCCCCGCCATCAGCAGCGCCGAATAGCAGAGATACGGGTTGGCGAGCGCGTCCGGGAAGCGGAACTCGACGCGCTTGGCCTTGCTGCCCGTGCCATAAGGAATGCGGCACGACGCCGAACGGTTGCGGCTCGAATAGGCCAGCAGCACCGGCGCTTCATAACCCGGTACCAGCCGCTTGTAGCTGTTGGTCGACGGGTTGGTGAAGGCGTTCAGCGACTTGGCGTGCTTGATGACACCGCCAATGAAATACAGGCACATGTCGCTGAGGCCGGCATAGCCATTGCCCGCAAAAAGCGGCTGGCCCTTTTCCCAGATCGAGATGTGGGTGTGCATGCCCGACCCATTATCTTCCTTGATCGGCTTCGGCATGAAGGTTGCGGTCTTGCCATAAGCGTGTGCGACCTGGTGGACGACGTACTTGTAGATCTGCATCCGGTCCGCCGTGGTGACGAGCGTGCCGAAGGTCAGGCCAAGCTCATGCTGCGCGGCGGCGACTTCGTGGTGATGCTTGTCGCATGGCAGGCCCATCTCGATCATCGTCGAGACCATCTCGCCACGGATGTCCACGGCGCTATCGACCGGCGCAACCGGGAAATAGCCGCCCTTGGCGCGGGGGCGATGGCCCAGATTGCCGCCCTCATATTCGCGGCCGGTGTTGCCGGGCAGTTCGATATCGTCGATCTTGTAATAGCTTGTCGAATAGCTGTTTTCGAAGCGAACATCGTCGAACATGAAGAATTCGGCTTCGGGGCCGACATAGACGGTGTCGCCGATGCCGGTCGTCAGCAAATACTGCTCGGCACGCTTGGCGGTCGATCGCGGATCGCGGGCATAGAGCGCGCCGGTCGATGGTTCGACGACGTCGCAGAACAGGATCATCATCGGCGTGGCCGAGAATGGATCGACATAAACCGCGTCAAGATCCGGCTTGAGGATCATGTCCGATTCGTTGATCGCCTTCCAGCCCTCGATCGAGGACCCGTCGAACATCAGGCCGTCGGTCAGCTCGTCCTCGCCGATCACTGACGAGACCATCGTCAGATGCTGCCACTTGCCCTTGGGATCGGTAAAGCGAAGATCGACCCACTCAATCTCGTCGTCCTTGATCATTTTCAGGATTTTGCCGGCGTCGTTGGCCATTGGTCTTGCCCTTTCGAATTAAATTGTCTCACCGGCGAACCGGAGAATCATGTTGCGGCGCAATGCGTACTTTTCACATAATGCTGCGCTGCGTCAAATCGCGTTTTCGTCACGCTCGCCGGTGCGGATGCGCAGCACTGTTTCAACCGGAATAACGAAAATCTTGCCGTCGCCGATCCGCCCGGTCTGTGCAGCCGCAGCGATCGCCTCGACCACGCGGTCGGCCATGGCGTCTTCCACGACCACCTCCAGCTTCACCTTGGGCAGGAAATCAACGACATATTCGGCACCGCGATACAGCTCGGTATGGCCCTTTTGCCGACCAAAGCCCTTGGCCTCGGTAACGGTGATGCCGCTGACGCCCACTTCGTGCAGCGCCTCCTTCACTTCATCGAGCTTGAAGGGTTTGATGATCGCTTCGATCTTTTTCACGCTGTGCCCCGATTTTTTTTGAAGGTGACGCCTCTGCCTGTCGGTATCCCTTACAACAAGCGTGCCAAGGGTGCGAGAGGAGGGAGAGTAAGGATTTGAGCGCCATTATCGCTGGTGGCGTGCTCAACCGTCGTGCAATCGGCCAGCATCTGCCCTATTTTGCGGCACGCGCCGTGGCGACGGGGGCGATGCGAAAAGGGATGAGCCGTTGACGACCAAATTGCGCCAATCCTTGCTCGGCTTTTTTGGGGCGGCTTCGCTGGTCGCGGTTCTGGCTGGATGCTGGACGGCGGCTGATGCCGGGGTGGCGATCGGGGTATGGGGCCGCATGATCGCGGCCTGGCTGGTCGGCTTGGTCATAGCGATCGCCATGGGTTGGTCTGGATCGCGCGGCGAGCAGCGCCTGGCGGGCATCGCGCCGCTTATCGTGACCGTCATTGCCCTGTTGCTGCTGGCGGCATGCTTTGCTGATCCGGGGTTGCAGGGCGTCCATCGCTGGATTGTCGTTGGTGCGATTCGGATCAATGCGGCGGCGATCGTCCTGCCGCTGATGATTGTGGTGCTGGGCCAACGGGTATGGGGCCCCATCGCCATGATCGCCGTCCTGCTGTTGCTGGTGGCGCAGCCCGATGCGTCGCAGGCAAGCGGCTTTGCCGTCGCTGCAATCATTTTGCTGCTGGCGGGCAAGCGCACGCCGGGGGCGTTGGCATCAGTCGCGGTCGTGGCCGTACTGGGCATGATCGCCTGGTCCCGCCCGGATCCATTGATAAGCGTTGCCGAGGTTGAAGGCATTATCGGCCTGGCATGGCAACGGGCGCCGGTGGTTGCGGCCGTCGCGGTCGTGGCGCTCACGCTCGCGACAGCCGCGCCGATCTTAAGCGGTTTTCGGTCGAATCGGGCCACGGCTCTGGCGCTCGCAGCCTATCTGGCAGGTACCGCCATCGCCCCAGCGATCGGGGCCTTCCCGGTGCCGCTGGTCGGCATGTCAATGAGCCCGATTATCGGCTTCTGGTTGGGCATCGGGGCACTCGGCGCACAGCGTCAGGCTTCTCGGCCCTAAACGTCCTGGCCCCGCGCGTCCTGGCCCCGAGCTAAATAAGGCGGCTGATGCAGCCCCTTTGGACTCGTGGTGAAAATCTCGCAGCCGTCTTCGGTGATGCCGATCGAATGTTCGAATTGGGCGGAGAGCGATCGGTCGCGCGTCACCGCCGTCCAGCCATCGTCGAGCATTTTTACATCGGGGCGGCCGATATTGATCATCGGTTCGATCGTGAAGAACATGCCGGGGCGCAATTCCGGTCCAGTGCCGGGGCGACCGACATGGACGACTTCGGGCGCGTCATGAAACAGGCGGCCGACGCCGTGACCACAGAAATCGCGCACAACGCCATAACGATGCCGCTCGGCATGCGCCTGAATGGCATAGCCAACATCGCCGAGCGTGTTGCCGGGGCGGGCCTTTTCGATGCCGAGCATCAGGCATTCATAGGTGACGTCGACCAGCCTTCTGGCCTTTAAGGGGACGTCGCCAACCAGATACATGCGGCTCGAATCACCGTGCCAGCCGTCAAGCAACGGGGTCACGTCGATATTGACGATGTCGCCGTCCTTCAGCGTCTTTTCGCTGGGAATGCCGTGGCAGACGACATGATTGATCGAGATGCAGCAGCTATGGGTATAGCCGCGATAGCCAATCGTTGCGGGGACGCCGCCACCCGCCATGATGAACGTGCGGACAAGATCGTCGATCGCCGCCGTGGTCACGCCGGGCACGACATGCGGCACGAGCATGTCGAGCGTTTCGGCGGCGAGGCGGCCGGCCCGGCGCATGCCTTCAAAGCCAGATGAATCATGCAGCTTGATCGCGCCGGTGCGCGTCATCGGTGCCTGGGCGGTTACATTTTCGTAGACAGTCATCATTTCAATATAGCGTGATCGTGCAGGCTTTGCGAGGGGGGCGGGGTTACGCTATGCGGCGCGGATGACCATTGCCGCCACCCCCCGCATCTGGACTGCCGCCCTTGTCGTGATTGGCGACGAAATCCTGTCGGGGCGCACCCAGGACAAAAATGTCGCGCAGATTGCCGCCTGGCTGAACGTCCAGGGCATTCGCCTGGCCGAAGTGCGCGTGGTGGCAGACAAAACCGACGCGATTGTCGAGGCGGTCAATATCCTGCGCGCGCGCAATGATTATCTGTTCACGACCGGCGGCATCGGGCCGACGCATGACGACATCACGGTCGATGCGATAGCCGAAGCACTGGGGGTGGCGGTGGTGCATCACCCGCGCGCGCTTGCCGTGCTCAATCGCTATTATGAAACGCGCGGTGGGTTGACCGAGGCGCGCAAGCGGATGGCGCGGGTGCCAGACGGCGCCGATCTGATCGAAAACCGCATGTCGGGCGCGCCGGGTATTCGTATTGGCAACATCTTCGTGATGGCCGGCGTCCCGCACATCACCGCCGGCATGCTCGATGCGCTGACTGGCACCCTGGAAGGCGGCCTGCCCGTCCTGTCGCGAACGATTGGCTGCTGGGTCGCCGAAAGCGAAGTGTCTGACATTTTGCGCGAGGCCGAACGCAGCCATGATGGCGTGGCGATCGGCAGCTATCCGTTTTTTCGCGAAGGCCGGGTCGGCGCAAATTTTGTCGTGCGCGCGACTGATCAGGTGCTGGTCGATGGCTGTGTCGGCGCGCTGACCGATACGCTGGTGGCGAGCGGCTGGGTGGTGACCGAGGGCGGCATTTAGCCAGTAGCCTGCTTCGCGCTGCGCCCGGGTTCGGTGCGATGCCCCAAAGGCGCCTATCCGCGAAGCGCCACTGACCCGAGGGTCCGAATATCCAATAGATCATTGATCCCCGGGCGCGGCCCTCGATTATAAGAGTCCATCGTCAGTAGGGCCATGAGGACATCATTGTTCATTGAATTGTTCATTTATCATGCTCCTTGACGAAGTCACTAAAGGCGATGCGCTGGGCAAATGTTGGGGTCGTGGTAGGTTCGAAATCATCGTCAAGGCTTTTTGGCGTAGCGCTATCGAGCCAGGGCAATCGCGCCAAAATGCCTGACGTTACGGGATCGTCGGTGCGTTCGGCGGTGATGCGCCGCAGTTTAACCCCCGCGCCAAAACTCGCCGAGAGATCGTCCGGATTGATCTTCTCGACCGATTTGGGATCGGCGAGATCGCGGAAGCGGACCATCATCGGCCAGGCGCTTGGCGGGTCGCCGGGTTGGTGCCTTGATCCAATCCTGTCCCGATAATCGCGAGGGATCACCTGAGCACCGGCAAGCGCGAGCGCCGCCTTGAAGCGGATGTCGAAGTCCAGGTGGCTTGAATTTGGTAAGCCACGAGTCGTAGCAAGCGGTACCTGCGGCGCGGCGAGAAACAACACCGTCGACGCCCAGTCTATCAACAGGGTACCGCGGCTGCCGAGATCGACGACAACTGCTTCGCCGCGAACGGAGTGGATAACCTGACCCGGGTTCGGGATGCTATACCGTCCCGAGATGCGCGTTGTCACCTCAATCACGCTCGACCCTGTTCGCAAGCCCTCTGGCGTGTCGACCTCCACCGTTAGCCGATAGCGGTAGGTGGGATAGCGATTGCCAAAAGCCTCACCGCAACCCGACAGGATCGCAAGCACCGATCCCGCGAGCATCATCTTTGCGACTTTTCTTCGGTTCATCATCTTGCAAAACCTACAATCAAATAAATGTCTGAATCATGATTATGATCATATTATAAAGAAAATATAATGACTTAGGTTTTTTGCCAACGGCGGTTTAAATTCACCATTTTTGGCGTCAAATCAGCATTCATGGTTAATGTATTGCGCTGGCCTATCTGGTCTTCGAAGACTGACCTGTCCGTCATCTGGAAAAATAGCGGAGTTTCGGGGATGGTCGGTCGTTTGCCCAGCCGGCATGGTCATGGCATCCGACCGGCCTTTGGTCGCCGTGACACATGTTGCAGGGCGCGGGTGTAGAGCGTTACGAGCCGCCGTTCCCCTATGACGGTGGTGAGATCGAAATCGCCGGAACTATTTGGCCCTCCATGGCGGCGCGCCAGGCCCTACGCACAATCCCCCTGAAACAAGCGGCCTCAGCCTTGGCGCGTGGAACTTGTCGGGTCGGCGAGCATTGAGGATCTGGGCCGCTTTCAAACACCGCCATCTGCTGACAACCAGTTTGACCGAAATCAAGGGACCGCTCGGTTCGCCCGTCCATAGCGGCATTGTCCAAAGGGAAGGGACCAGGGATGGATTCGATAGTTGCTCGGGCGGGGATATGGATGATCCTTGCCCTATTTGCCGCCAGTTGTGCGATGCTCGCCGTCGATTGGGGGTTTGCCGTTCATATGGGCATCGCCGCGACGGCGGCGCTGATTACCGCTTTTGTGTCGATTCATCGCGCCGGGGACAGCGCACCGCGTGCCGTCGATACCAGCCGCTATTATGACGAGGTGATCCGCTGGGGGGTGATCGCCACTGCCTTTTGGGGCGTGGTGGGGTTTGCCGCCGGGCTGTTCATCGCGCTGCAGCTCACCTTTCCGCTGCTCAATTTCCCGACGGAGTTCACCACCTTTGGGCGGTTGCGCCCGCTGCACACCTCAGCGGTGATTTTTGCGTTTGGCGGCAATGCGCTGATCTGTTCAAGTTTCTACATCGTCCAGCGCACCTGCCGGGCGCGGTTGTTCATGCCCGCGCTCGCCCGCTTCGTGTTCTGGGGGTACCAACTCTTCATCGTGCTGGCCGCCACCGGCTATCTGATGGGCGTGACTGAGGGCCGCGAATATGCCGAGCCCGAATGGTATGTCGATCTCTGGCTGACGCTCGTCTGGGTCAGCTATCTGGTCGTGTTCGCCGGTACGATCCTGAAGCGGTCTGAACCACATATCTATGTCGCCAACTGGTTCTTCCTGGCGTTCATCATCACCATTGCGATGCTGCATCTGGTCAACAACCTGTCGATGCCGGTGTCGTTCCTGGGCTCCAAATCCTATTCGGCCTTTGCCGGGGTGCAGGATGCGCTGACCCAGTGGTGGTACGGCCACAACGCGGTCGGCTTTTTCCTGACCGCCGGGTTCCTGGGCATGATGTATTATTTCGTGCCCAAACAGGCCGAGCGGCCGATCTACAGCTATCGCCTGTCGATCGTTCACTTCTGGTCGCTGATCTTCCTCTATATCTGGGCGGGTCCGCACCACTTGCATTACACCGCGCTGCCCGATTGGGCGCAGACATTGGGCATGGTCTTTTCGATCATGCTGTGGATGCCGAGCTGGGGCGGCATGATCAACGGGCTGATGACGCTCAACGGCGCCTGGGACAAAATCCGCACTGATCCCATCATCCGCATGATGGTCGCCAGCCTCGCCTTTTACGGGATGAGCACCTTCGAAGGGCCGATGATGTCGGTGAAGGCCGTCAACTCGCTGTCGCATTACACCAACTGGACGATCGGCCATGTCCATTCGGGTGCGCTCGGCTGGAACGGGATGATCACCTTCGCAGCGCTCTATTTCATGACGCCGCGGCTATGGGGCCGAACCCGGCTCTATTCGCTCCGGATGGTCAATTGGCACTTCTGGCTCGCGACGCTGGGGATCGTGCTTTACACCGCATCGATGTGGGTGGCGGGCATCACCCAGGGCTTGTTGTGGCGCGAATATGGGGCGGACGGCTTTCTCGTCTATTCCTTCGCCGAAGTCGTCCAGGCGCTGCATCCCTATTATCTGATCCGCGCGGCAGGCGGCCTGCTCTACCTCAGCGGGGGCGTGGTGATGATCGTCAATCTCTGGATGACGATCGCCGGCAAGCTCCGCGACGAGGCGCCGCTCACCCAAACACCGTTCGATGCGAGCCGGGACCATCCGCTCGCCCCGTTCGCCGCCAGATAAGGGACTAAACCCATGGCAAGCTCCATCTTCGAACGCCACAAGGTCATCGAACGGCACGTCACGCTGCTTGGCGTTCTGGCACTGGTCACCGTCGCAATCGGCGGCATTGTCGAGATCGCGCCGCTGTTCTGGATTCAGTCGACCGTCGTCAAGGTTGACGGGGTCAGGCCCTATACCCCGCTCGAACTCGCCGGCCGCGACGTGTATGTGCGGGAGGGATGCTATGGCTGCCACAGCCAGATGATCCGCCCGTTCCGCGACGAGACCGAGCGGTACGGCCATTACAGCCTAGCCGCGGAAAGCATGTATGATCACCCGTTCCAATGGGGATCTGAGCGCACCGGGCCCGATCTGGCGCGCACCGGCGGGCGTTATTCGGACGGCTGGCATGTCCAGCATCTGACGGACCCGCAATCGGTGGTGCCTGAATCGATCATGCCGCCTTATGCCTTCCTCGCCACGCGCGAGATCGACGGGAAGTCGATGGCCGCGCACCTCGTCGCGCTGCGGCGGGTCGGGGTTCCCTATAGCGATGAAGCGATCAAACAGGCCGCTGCCGATTTCGAGACGCAGGCGACCGGCGAGGGCGACACCGCCGCGTTCGTCAAACGTTATCCCAAGGCGCAGGCCCGCGATTACGATGGCGATCCCAAGCGCGTGACCGAGATGGATGCGCTGATCGCCTATCTCCAGGGCCTGGGCAATCAGATCGATTTCAAATCGGCCGAAGCACAGGAGCAGGCCAAATGATCTATGAAAATTTGCGCCAGTTCGCTGACAGTTGGGGCTTGGTGGCGACGGTGGTCCTGTTCCTGACGTTGGTCGGCTGGACCTTCCTGCCCCGCGCCCGCGACGCGCATGCCCGCGCCGCCGTGATGATCCTGGAAGATGAGGAGCAGCCCCATGGCTGACGATAAACAGCGGATCGACGCTGCGACGGGGACCGGCTTTGTCGGCCATGAATGGGATGGGATCGAAGAACTCGACACGCCGATGCCGCGCTGGTGGCTGTTCATTCTGTACGCCACGATCGTTTTCGCGGTCATCTGTGTGATCCTCTATCCAGCGATCCCGATGGCGACCAGCGCCACCCCAGGGGTGCTCGGCTGGTCCAGCCGGGGTGAGTTCCGGAAGGAACTGGCGGCTGAACAAAAGCGGATGGGGCCGATGCTGGCGCGGATCGACAGCACGCCGGTTGAACAAATTCTGGCGCATCCTGATCTGCTTCGCGCGGCCGAAGAAGGCGGGCGCGCCGCGTTCAAGATCAATTGTGTGCAGTGCCACGGTTCAGGGGCGGCGGGGAGCAAGGGCTATCCCAATCTCAATGATGATGACTGGCTATGGGGCGGCGATCTTGCCACGCTGGAGCAGACGCTGCTCCACGGTATCCGCCATCCCGGCGACGATGCGACGCGGATGTCGCAAATGCCCGCCTTTGGCCGCGACGGCATCCTGACCGCGCCGCAGATTGAGCAGGTCGTGTCCTATGTCCGCGCGGTTTCTCGCCAGGAGCCAATGAGCGCGAGTGCGCGGGCAGGCGGGGCGCTGTTCGCGGCCAATTGCGCGGTCTGTCACGGCGACAATGCCAAGGGCAATCGTGCGTTTGGCGCGCCGAATCTCATCGACGCTATCTGGCTCTATGGGGGTGACCGTACCAACTTGACCGAGACGATCACCAATGCTCGTTATGGCATCATGCCGGCCTGGAATACCCGGCTCGATCCGGTGACGATCAAGATGCTTGCAACCTATGTCCATTCGCTGGGTGGTGGCGAGGCGAACCCCGCGCCGCCGGCCCCGCCGCCCATCCAGCAGACGGCCGCCAATGTCAGACCCTAAAGACCTGATCGAGCAGGAGCGTTTCTTCGAAGCACGCCGCAAGGTCTTCCCCAAGGCCGTCAACGGGCCGTTCCGGCGGCTCAAATGGGGGATCATGGCGGTCACGCTGGCGATCTATTATCTAACGCCCTGGATCCGGTGGGACCGCGGCCCCTATGCCCCGCATCAGGCGGCCTTGGTCGATATCGCGCATCGCCGCTTCTATTTGTTCTCGATCGAGATCTGGCCCAACGAATTCTACTATGTCACCGGCATGCTGGTGATGGCGGGGATCGGGTTGTTCCTCGTCACCTCGGCGGTCGGGCGCGCCTGGTGTGGCTATGCCTGCCCGCAAACGGTGTGGACCGATCTGTTCGTCCATGTCGAACGGCTGATCGAGGGGGATCGCAACGCGCAGTTCCGGCTCGAAAAATCGGGCTGGACCCCGGCCAAGATCGGCAAACGCCTCGCCAAGCACAGCATCTGGCTGCTGATCGCGCTGGCGACAGGGGGCGCGTGGATCTTCTATTTCGCCGATGCGCCGACCCTAGCTTACCAGATCTTCACCGGCACCGCGCCGTTCGTCGCCTATGCAACCGTCGGCATTCTGACCTTCACCACCTATACGCTTGGCGGGCTGATGCGCGAGCAGGTGTGCATTTACATGTGCCCCTGGCCGCGCATCCAGGCGGCGCTGATGGACGAACAGTCGCTCGGCGTCACCTATAAGGCCTGGCGCGGCGAGCCACGCACGCATGGGTTGAAACGGACCCACGACTTGACCGAACTCGCCGCCAATCCGGACGCGCGGGTCGGCGACTGTATCGACTGCAATGCCTGTGTCGCGGTCTGCCCGACCGGCATCGATATTCGCGAAGGGCCGCAGATCGGCTGCATCACTTGCGGCCTGTGCATTGATGCTTGTGACGAGGTGATGGCCAAGGTCGGCCGCCCGCCGCGCCTGATCGGCTATACCAGCGACGCCGATGAGCGGATCGCCAGGGCAGGGGGCACCCCCAAGCCACCGATGAAACGCGTGCTGCGCCCGCGTACGATCATCTATTCGCTGATCTGGGGCGGGATCGGGCTTGGCATGTTGTTCGTGCTCGGCAACCGCGCTCGGCTTGATCTGTCGGTCGCGCAGAGCCGCAATCCGGAATGGGTGCGGCTGTCGGATGGCACGATCCGCAACAGCTACACCGTGAAGCTGCGCAACATGGAAAACCGCCCGCGCGATTTCGCGGTCTCGCTAGAGGGGCTGCCGCAGGGCGTAATCTGGGTCGAATCCGGAAATCGCAAGACGGCGACCCGATCGATCAACGTCCATGTCGATGCCGATCAGGTGCGCCCGGTGCAGCTGTTCGTCGCGGCCCCCGCACAGCGCGAGGAACATACTGATATCGCGATCCGCCTGCGCGGGCTCGACGGCGAAGGCGGCAGCGTGATTGACGGCACCCGCTTTGGCAGCCCCGAAACCGAGGAGCACCAAGAATGACTCGCCCCTTCACTGGCTGGCACATGGCAGCGATCATGATCAGCTTTTTCGGGCTTATCCTCGCCGTCAATGCCATCATGGCGCGCTATGCGATCGGCACTTTTGGCGGCGTGGTCGTGGAAAACAGCTATGTCGCCAGCCAGCGCTATAATGGCTGGCTGAAGGACGCTGCGGCGCAAAAGGCGCTGGGGTGGCATGCGGTGCCGCGTGTCGATGCGCAAGGGCGGCTTCATATTGTGGCAACCGACGCATCGGGCCAGCAGCTTGACGGGCGCGTGATCGTTGTCGCCCGCCATCCGCTGGGCCGCGTGCCTGATCAACGGATCGCGCTCCACCGGACCGCCACCGATCATGTCGCTGACCAGGCGCTGCGAAGCGGGCGCTGGCTGCTCCATATCGAGCTGATATCCGCTGGGCATCAGGCGCGCTTTGAAGATGAAGTGCAGGCATGACCGCCGCCATGCCCATCGTCGCTGATCGCGCGGCGAGCGAATCGCGCTTCATCGTTGAGGGCATGCATTGCGCGGCCTGCATCGCCCGGATCGAAGGCGCGCTTGGCAGGCTTGAGGGCGTTGTCCAGGCGCGGGTCAATTTCGGGGCCAAGTTGGTGCGCGTGGTGCATGTGCCCGACCTGGCCGACGCGGCGATCGAAGGCGCGATCACCGAGCTTGGCTTCAAGACGCACCGCGCCAGCGCGCAGGACACGCAGCCCGGGCGCGAGGAAAGCCGCCGCCTGACCAAAGCGCTTGCTGTGGCGGGCTTTGCGGCGATGAACGTCATGCTCTTGTCGGTCTCCAACTGGTCCGGCGCGGAAGGGGCGACGCGCGACCTGTTCCACTGGCTGTCCGCGCTGATCGCCATCCCCGCGATCGTCTATGCGGGTCGGCCCTTTTTCAGCAGCGCGTGGCGGGTGCTGAAGCACGGCCATACCAATATGGACGTGCCAATCTCGATCGGCGTGGTGCTGACCACCGCGATGAGCCTCTACGAAACCGCAGCCAGCGGGCCGCACGCCTATTTTGATGGTGCGCTGATGCTGTTGTTCTTCCTGCTCGCCGGGCGATTGCTCGACAGCATGATGCGCGCCAAGGCGGAGGATGGCGTCGCGGCGTTGCTCCGCCGTGTGCCGGGCCAGGCGCAAGTGCTGCGCCCCGATGGCACCACTGAAATGCGGCTGGCGAGCGAGATTGCGCCCGGCATGCGCGTGCTGGTGGCAGCGGGCGAGCGCATCGGCGTCGACGGCACGATCCAGGCGGGCGAGGCGCATGTCGATCGCGCGCTGGTGTCGGGCGAAAGCGTGCCTGAACATATGGTGCCGGGCGACAAGGTCCTCGCGGGCACGATCTGCCTCGATGCGCCGCTCACCATCCGTGTGACCGCAGTCGGCATGGATACGGTGATCGCCGATATCGCCCGGCTCATGGAAAATGCGGGCCAAGGCAAGTCGCGCTATGTCCGCATCGCCGATCGCGCCGCGCGGCTCTATGCGCCTGCCGTCCACAGCCTGGCGGCGCTCAGCTTTATCGGCTGGATGCTGGCCGGGGCCGGGCTGCACCAGTCAGTGATTATTGCGGTGGCAGTGCTGATCATCACCTGCCCTTGCGCGCTCGGGCTGGCGGTGCCGATCGCGCAGGTCGTGGCGGCGGGATCGCTGATGCGCGCCGGGATATTGATCAAGGACGGGTCAGCACTCGAACGCCTCGCCGAAGCCGACACAGTGTTGTTCGACAAGACCGGCACCGTGACGCTGGCCAAGCTGGAGCCGATATCGGGCATGCCCGAAGGCGCCGCCGAACGCGCAGCGCTGATGGCGCTCGCCCAGGCCAGCCGCCATCCGCTGTCGGTGGCAGTGCAAGAAGCATTGGCGGGCGTGACAGCCGCCCCGGCGAGTGCGCTGGTGGAGCATGCCGGGCTCGGTGTCGAAGCCATGATCGGTGGCGAGCAGGCACGCCTAGGCAGCGCCGATTGGGTCGGTGCCGACGCCACCGGCACGCAGGTCGCCACGGTATTCCGCTGGGGTAATCGCCCGCCGCATATCATCGCCTTCGCCGATGCGATGCGCGCCGATGCGCCAGCGGTGATGGCGCGGCTCAAGGCAATGGGTTTCGCCCCGCAGCTCTTGTCGGGCGACCGGGCCGAGCCGGTGGCGGCGCTCGCCCGACACTTGGGCATTATGGGCGTGGCGAAGCTGTCGCCTGCCGATAAATTCGCCTTCATTGAACGCCAGGCCGCGCTCGGCAAGCGCGTGCTGATGGTCGGCGACGGCCTCAACGACGGCCCCGCGCTCAAACGCGCGCATGTCGCGATGGCCCCTGCCACTGCCAGCGATGTCGGCCAGCTCGCCGCCGATCTCGTCTTTTTCGGTGACAAACTGGGCGCGGTGCCGATCGCGATCGTCGCCGCGCGCCAGACAATGGCGGTAGTGCGGCAGAATTTCGTGCTGGCGATCGGCTATAATGTCCTGGCGGTGCCGCTGGCGATGGCCGGGCTGGTCACCCCGCTGATTGCCGCGCTGGCGATGTCGGGCTCATCGCTGGTCGTGGTCGCCAACGCGTTGCGGCTGCGCGGGGCCGCGAAGTGACGATCCTCGCGCTACTGCTGCCCGTCGCGCTTGGGCTTGGGCTGCTGGGGCTGGCGGCATTCTTTTGGGCGGCACGATCGGGTCAGTTCGAGGATTTGGATGGGGCGGCGCTCAGGATTTTGAATGATGATGAGGATGGGGAGTAAGCGCGGGGCGGCGGGCGATGGTGGATTATTGACTGCCGGCTTTCCGGATTGCATTTGGGGTAAGCAGACCGCCATTCGGACGATTGATTGCAGCGGCTTTGCGGCTTAATTCTGCCACCATGGCTGTGTCCCACCAAGTTACCCTGCGCCCTGCGACCGTTGCCGATGCGCCTATGCTGGCGCGGTGGGATCGTGAGCCGCATGTCATCGCCTGTTCCAGCGACGACCCGGAAGATGAGGTCGCCTTCGGTGGCATCGCATGGGCCGAGGAGATCGCCGATTCGGCCTATGACAGCCATTATCTGATCGCCGAGGTCGAGGGTGTGCCGGTCGGGGTCATGCAGGTCTGCGATCCCCATACGGAGCGGACGCATTACTGGGGCGAGATTGAGCAGGGGTTGAGGGCCATCGACATCTGGATCGGCCCTAAGGAGTGGCTGGGTCGGGGGGTGGGCACGCAAATGATGACCCAGATGATCGACCGCTGCTTCGCCGAGCCAGACGTCACTGGTATCGTCATCGATCCACTGAACTCCAATACAGGCGCACACAGATTCTATCGGAGGCTGGGGTTTACGGTGGTGGGACAACGAATGTTTGATGAAGACGACTGCCTGGTCATGCGGCTGGAGAAGGCAGATTGGCCAGTCCGCGCATGACCTTAAGGGATTCGCCCTTCTCCTTGCTGTCGCCGAACGCCGATTGCTCAGCGAATGGCAGGTTTCAAGCAACCGAAAATTCGCGCTGTTCGGCTGGGATTGGGGCGACGCTTGCCACCTAGTGCGATCCCAACCATCAGCCCCACAAAAAGGGGCGAGCATCGCTGCCCGCCCCTTGGTGCCTTGATCCGGCTCGTACCTAGAGCCTGATGACGTTAGGTCGCTTCAACCATATACCCGTTCGGGCTGAGCGAAGTCGAAGCCCACGCGCTTCGCATGCCCTTCGACTTCGCTCAGGGCGAACGGGGTTTGGGTTAGTCCAATCCAAAGTCATGAGACTCTAAAGCCGAATACCAAACCCCACCCCGACAACAATCGGGCTGATCCGCGTCTTCACCGTCTGCGTGCCGAGCGCGGTGGTGGTGAGCGTCGCGCGGGGGTCCATATTGATATATTTGGCGTCGATGTTCAGGAAGAATTTCTTGTTCAGATCAATATCGACCCCGCCCTGCAGCGCATAACCGACACTGTCATTGATGTGCACGCGCGTCGGCCCCACCGCCGCGACCAGCCCTGGTGTGGCCTTTTCATTCCAGAACACGGTGTAGTTAATGCCCGCGCCGACATAGGGCCGGATCTTGCCCTTGGAATTGAAGTGATATTGCGCGGTCAGCGTTGGTGGCAGCACCCAGGTGTTGACGACATTGCCAATGCCCGATGTCACACCCGCCTTGCCATGCGCCGAGTGCCGGGTGGTGGCGGCGATCAGCTCAAAGCCGATATTGTCGGTCGCCATCCAGGTGACATCGACTTCGGGCGCGAATGAATCGCCAACGGTCAGCCGATCATTGGGAAGAGTGGGGAGAATGCCGTCGGAGGTGCCGGTAGGGTTCACCCAGATACCACGGACGCGCAGCAGCACGTCGTGCGCTTTCAGCCCTTCGCCTTCGCGGGCGAGCGCTGGCGTGGCGGTCAGCCCGGCGCCGACCACCGCGAGGGCGATCAATGTTCCGGAGATTTTCATGATGTGTTCCCTTGGTTGGTGATGGGGGCGGCTCTGCGCCCTGCCCAAGTGAAGGTCTTTGACCGCGATCAATTCGCGTGGATGCATCGGATGCAATCACACTTGCATGTGGCCTTATTATCCCGATCTGCTCGCAACGCCGGTGCCCCGCTACACCAGCTTCCCCACCGCCGCTGAGTTCGACAATGCCGTCGGCCCGCCGCACATGGCGCAAGCACTGGCGACCGTTGGCGCGGACGAGGCGATCTCGCTCTATCTGCACATCCCCTATTGCAGTGAACTGTGCTGGTATTGCGGGTGCAACACCGGGGCGGCCAATCGCACCCAGCGGGTGCAGGCCTATCTGGTCCGGCTGATCGAGGAGATCGAGCTGGTCGGCAAGGCGCTGGGAGGGCGGGGCAGGGTGCGGCGCATCGCCTGGGGCGGGGGCAGCCCCAACGCACTTGACCCACAAGATTTCGACACGCTGATGCTGCGCTTGTCGCAAGCCTTTCGGCTCGACGATCCCGTGATGTCGGTGGAGATTGATCCGCGCGGGTTCGATTGGCGCTGGGCGGCGGCGCTGGGGCGCAACGGGGTCACGCGCGTCAGCCTGGGCGTGCAGACCTTTGATGCTGATATTCAGGCCGCAATTGGCCGCATCCAACCGGTGGAGATGATCGCCTGCACCGTGGCGCAGCTGCGCGCGGCGGGGGTGAACTCGATCAACTTCGATCTGATGTACGGCCTCCCGTTTCAGACCGTCGTCAAACTGGCCGCGACGATCGATACCGCGCTTGAACTCCAGCCCGATCGGCTGGCGGTATTTGGCTATGCGCACGTCCCCCATCTGATCGCGCGCCAGCGCCAGATTGACGATTCAGCGCTGCCCGATTCGCTCTCTCGCTTCGCTCAGGCCGAGTTTGCCTATGAACGGCTGACGCGCGATGGCTATCAGCCGATCGGCTTTGATCATTTTGCCTTGCCGGGCGATGCACTGGCGGCGGCGATGGTGGCGGGCAAGCTGCGCCGCAATTTCCAGGGCTTTACCGAAGATCCTGCGGATATCCTGATCGGGCTTGGCGCGTCGGCGATCAGCCAGTTTCCCGGCTGGTTGCTGCAGAATGAGAAAAACGCCGGTCGCTATCACCTGCGCATCGCCAATGGCCAGTTCGCGACCGAACGTGGCTGGGTACGCTCCCGGCGCGATCAGGCGATTGGGACCGGGATCGAACAGCTCTTATGCCAGGGGTCAGCCGATCTCAGCACCTTACCCGATCGGTCTGTGGCCGAACACCGGCTGGCATGTTATGTCGATGCAGGGCTGGCCGAATGGCGCGACCATCGCCTTGTCATCCGAACAAAGGGCTTGCCTTATGCGCGAACCATCGCCGCTGCGCTCGACCCGTACCGCCACGACTCTGCCACGCGCTTCAGCAGTGCGATCTAACCAGCGGCGCGGTGGGTCGCTGGCGATCATGGCGGTTGTCGGCCTGAGCCTCGCCGGTGTGCCGGGGGTGGGTGCAGCGGCCGCGCCAGAGGCGATGTTCATCGCGGTTTGCGGCGATCCAGCGCACCTTATCCCGATTCCGATCAAGCGCGATGATGGCCAAAAACGCCATTGTCCCATGGGTTGCCACGCCGCGTGCGCCCGGCGCGCCTTTACTGACGAGGAAGAATAGCTGGCCTGGCTCTTGACGGGCCGCCTCCCAAAGCCGCTATGTGCCCTGCGCCAGTGGCAAATTTTCTATGGCGTCGGATAGGAGCTCCCTTTGTCGCCGCGCGTCTGTACCGAATGTGCCGTTCGTGATCGTGCGCTCTGTGGCGCGCTCAGCGACGATGAATTGGTGGCGCTTAACAGCATCGGCCAGCGGCGCAAGGTTGCGCGCGGGGAAACGGTGATCTGGTCGGGCGACGAAAGCGTGATCTGCGCCAATCTGCTCGACGGGGTGATGAAGCTGTCAGCATCGACCAGCGATGGCCGCGAACAGACGGTCGGGCTGCTCTATCCGGCTGATTTTGTCGGTCGGCTGTTCGGCGATCAGGCTGGATTTACCGTCACTGCGCTGACTGATGCCGAACTTTGCGTGTTCCCGCGCGGTCAGTTTGAAACCGTGCTGCATGATCATGTCCGGATGGAGCGATTGCTGCTGCAAAGGACCTTTTCCGCGCTGGAAGACGCCCGTGGCCGCATGCTGACGCTGGCACGCCGCACCGCTGAGGAACGCGTCGCCGGTTTCCTGCTCGACATGGCGGACCGTGTCGGCAGCGCCGGTTGCCGGGCGACTGACGACGGCCCGGTGACGTTCGATCTCCCGCTGACGCGCGGTCAAATCGCTGAATTGCTGGGCCTGACGATTGAAACGGTGAGCCGCCAACTCACGCGGATGAAAGCTGCCGGGCTGATCGCGCTCCCGGGGCTGC
This sequence comes from Sphingomonadales bacterium Ga0077557, assembly GCA_001464615.1. Taxonomy (GTDB): domain Bacteria; phylum Pseudomonadota; class Alphaproteobacteria; order Sphingomonadales; family Sphingomonadaceae; genus Sphingomonas. The sequence continues at coordinate 42,454 of LNFI01000030.1, forward strand.
GCGCCATCACGATCCGCGACCGCGCCGCGCTCGAAGCCCGCGCCGAGGCCACAGCCTAATCAATCTTCAAAAGTTGACGAACGCTGATGGTGGAGCGGGTGAAGGGAATCGAACCCTCGTCGTAAGCTTGGGAAGCTTCTGCTCTGCCATTGAGCTACACCCGCAATACCGTGAAAAATAATGTTTTTTCAGGCAATGCCCCCATGTCGGCTAAAGGGCCGCCTTAGGGCTCCGCTCCCCTGCACGAGGACGCGGGGAAGGTCAATATTCTGGCGGCGCTTCTGCGTCCTGCACAATAGAGCTGAATTGGCGCACCGGCGTCGGCGAATGCCGCCGGGGGGAGCCTTGGTTGCTGGATTCGCCGCCACCCCGCGCCGGGGCGGAACCGGGCTTGAATCGACTCATTTGGCGCGACTCGTGCTGACTCCTAGGTTTTTATAGACGCGAGTCTGGGGATTCGATATTGATCGGTTAACCATAACGGTAACGGATATGACGATCGCGCTCTGGTTTCTGCTTGCCGTCCTGGCCAATTTCGCAGGCTATGCCCTGTACCTGACGGGGCTGAAGCGCGAACTTGTCCAGCCCAATCGCGCGTCCTGGCTGATTTGGAGCGCGGCGATTCTGGTGGAGGCGAGCACCTATGCCGCCGTTAATCCCGGCGCGGCGCAGAGCATCGTCTTTCTGGTATCGGCGGCGGCCTGTATCATCGTCACGATCGGCATTTGGCAGCGTTCGGCATGGAGCGCGCCGACCCGCAGCGAAACGATTTGCATGGCCGCTTGCCTCGCCTCACTGCTGCTGTGGGCGATGTTCAGTTCGGCCTTCTGGGCGCATATGCTGGTGGTGGCGGCCGTGCCGATCAGCTTCTGGCCGACCTGGGAAAGCGTGCAGCAAGACCGGGCACGCGAGCGATCACCGGCTTGGGGGCTGTGGACGGTGGGTGATCTGGCCACGCTGATTGTGGCGACCCGCTCCGGCAATGTCGAAGTCGGCAGCTATGCCTATATCTTGGTCGAATTGCTCTGCCATGCCAGCGTGTGGTTCATGATCGGCCTGGCCACGATCAACCCGATCCGCTCGCTCGGTTTCCGCAACGGGCGCTTTTATGTGCTCGATAAATATCGCCCCGCCGCCAATTTGTTCTCGGTGGGGGAGACGCATTTGGGCAAGGCGGTGTTTGCCGCCACCAATTTTGCTGAAGGCGAACAGATTGTGAAATTCACTGGTCGGCGGTTCCGCGCAGACCAGGTGCCCAGCCTGATGCGCGGCGTCAGCGATCGCTTCGTCCAGGTCACGCCTGATCATTATATGGGACCATCGGGGCGGATCGATGATCTGATCAACCATAGCTGCTCGCCCAATGCCGGGCTGCGCTTTACCGACGATGGCGTCTATCTTGTCGCCATTCAGCCGATCGCGCCGGGCGATGAGATCAGCTGGGATTATTCGACCACGCTCACCCAGAGCAACTGGCACATGATCTGCCAGTGCCGCAGCGACGATTGCCGTCGGGTCATCGGCAATTTCGAAACGCTGACGCCCGAACGGCAGGAATGGTTCCGCGCGCGTAATCTGGTCGCGCCCTATCTGCGGCGGCGCGATGATGTGCCGCCGGTGGCACCGCCGGTGGTGAGGGTAAAACAGGGCTGAACGGGACGAGCGGCGACCGGAGGGGTACGGCCGCCGCCCGCATCGCTCAGGCGATTTCGACCAACTGGCCCACTGTCGCCAGATCCGTCAGGAATGGATCGGTGCCGACGGATTCGGGACCGAAGCCAAAAGCGGCAGCACCGCTAAGGCCAGCTCCCGCCGATGGGGCGACAAAGAAGCTCAAATCATCGAACCCGAAATAGTCGCTGGTGCCAGCATTGCCGTCATTGGCGTTGAATTCCAGCCGATGAAGCCCGGCAAATTCGCCATTGAGGAAGTCGAACTGATCGGCACTGCCGAAATTGGCCGTAATCGTGCGTTCGCTGACCAATTGCGTACCCGCTTCATCGGCATAACCGCGGATCGTGATGTCGAGCCCAGCGCGGAACGTCGCCGAAAAATTGCCGCCCAAAAAGCTGAACTGGCTCGCGTTGGTAATGACAACCGGCGATCCGGCCGGATTGCCCTCATAGCCTGCAACTTCGTTGTTATTGGCTTCGGCGATAAAGGCCAGGTTCGGTCCAGAGCTCGTTGTATAGCCAGGGATTGCGCCATCGGGCTGGTAAACGCCGGTTTCCGAAAAGACGAAGCCCTGATAGCTGCCAAGCGGCGCTTCGCCGCCCGGGGTGAGCGTGATGTCGTCGAAGTTCAGAACGACATTGGCGGTGTCGCTGAACGTTAGATTGTCGATGCCGAAATAATCGAAGGTCGCGTCATTGCCATCATTGGCGTTGAATTCAACGCGCTGTGCGCCAAGAAACGTGCCGAAATCGAGCGCGCCAAGGAAGGAGACATTCTGTTGTTCGGCAGGCCCGACCGTGACGATTTTCTGGCCGATCACATGGGCACCCGCTTCATCGGCGTACGCACGGACGGTAACGGTCAGCCCCGGCCGAAACGCCGAAGACAGATTGAGCGATTCCAGGGTGAACGCATCGGCGCGGATCATGGTGAGGGGAGTGCCGCGGGCAGCGTTTTCATAACCGGCGATTTCGCTATTACCGGCCTCTGCGATGAACAGGAGATTCTGCCCCGACGTCGCGACATAGCCTGCTATCGCGCCATCGGGATTGTAGATCCCGGCCTGCAGCCAGTTGAAGCCGCCAAAGCCATTGGCAAGTGGCTGTTCGCCGCCTTCGGCCAAGGTGATATCGTCAAAGTTTAGCGTAGGCATGATCTAGTCCCTTCAAGACTTTGTGAGTCGTGATCGAACACGCAGTTTAAAGGCGATCGACAGTTATACTAAAAACCCCAATTTTAAGGAAATTTAGTTCACCTAAAATTGAAGATAACTCTGCGAATTGATTGATAATAGGACAGCAAGGATCTGTTGCTATCCTAGGCAATCAATTTGCGTGTTTAGTCTTTCAACGTCGTGCTCGGTCACGATCGTCAAATTGTGCCATATTCGTAAATGAGTTTGGATTGAACGGCGCCAGCGCGCGTTTAACCACAGGGACCGCACGGCTATGGGGCAAAATCAGACGCCGTCACCGCACGCTGAAACGGGTAGCTACGCCGTGACCGCGATCAGGCGGCGAGCGCGCTTCTTGCCGCCACCGCAGGCGCTGCCTTCAGCGTCAGAATCGCGACCGCGCCATGCCCCTTGCCCTGGCTTTCAAGCGCCAGCCCGCCTTCCATGGCGTTCATCGAATTGGCGCACCAGTGCAGACCCAGTCCGCCTGATTTGTGGGCGCGGGTGGAAAAGCCGCGTTGGAACAGCGTCGCGCCAATCTCTGGCGAAAAGCCTTCACCATCATCATGGATTTCGATGCGCAGCTTGTCATCGATTTCGCTGACGGCGACGCGGATGCTGCCGCTGCCAGCGCCACGGGCGACGATTGATTCGGCGGCATTGCCAAACAAATTGCCGATCACCTGGCTCAGGATCAGCCGGTTGGCCATGACGGGCCAGGGCTGGGCGGGGAAGCTGAACGCGATCGAGACATCGCTGGAATAGCGCGCAATCGCGGCATTCTGGGTGATGATTTCAGTGACATCGCACGGCGCGAGCGGCGGGCGTTCATGTGCCTGTGCCTGCTGGGTGCCGATGATTTCAAGCACGTGATGCATGGCCTCGCGCCCGGCCTGGAGCTGGCGGCGGCGTTCGGCGCGGTCGCTGGCCTCGGCATCGACGGCGGCGGCGACAAAGGCAGCGAGTTTTTGACGGCGCGCGGCCGGGATATCCTCGCGCGCCAATTCGCCCACCGCACGGTCGATGATCGCGCGGTCGGTAACGGGCTCGTCGGCGATGCCCCGCGACAGGATCGTGCTGATCGGGTTCAGCGCGTTGCGGACATTGTGCATCACCGCGACAGCGCTTTCGCTGCGGCCAAGCGCAAAGCTCTGCACTTCAAGCTGCTCGCGCAGATCCTTTAGCTGTTGCAGCATGAGATTGAAGCTGCGGCCAAGCGACCCGATCTCATCCCGCCGCCCATCCTCATCAAGCAGGCCCAGCGCGCCCGATGCGGTGACGACTTGCATGTGCCGCTCAACCCGGTGCAGCGGCGCCAGCACCAGCCGGGCGATCATCCGGCGCAGCACCATCAGCAGGACCAGCAACAACACGGTCGATCCGGCAATCGCGAGCAACAGCATGCGCTGACCAAGGATGGAAACATCGCGGGGTACATTGAAGCTGACATTGGCGACCGCGCGCCGGTCTGCGCCAATGATCGGCACGGCGATCGTCATATTCTTGTCGCCGGGGCTAATCGTTTCCGCGTTTGACATGTTGGACAGATCAAGCCGCGCCTTCAGCTGCAGCAAGGTCGACAATTGCGCTGACGTGAATTGCCTGACCATCATCACATAGCCACGCGGCGCGCCCGTGCCATCGCTGCGCCTGACCTTGGCAACGCCGACGGCGGCGACAATCGGCCCAAGCCGGGTATAAAAGGCTGCCGAACTGCGACCGCCCAGTGCCTTGTTGAAATCAATCTGGCCGATGCGTTCGATCAATTTACGCCGCATCGCGGGCTGATCAGTCTGCGCGCCAAGATCGAGCCAGCGCGCGATGACGATCCGGCCGTCATTGCCGATATAGGCCATGCCGTTGACGTCGAGATTCGACATGGCGAGCGTGGAAAAGGATTCCTGTTCGAACTTGGCCGTTGGCTGGCCCATATAATCATAGCTGGAATTCCAGTCGCCATAATCGCGAACGGCGGTTTCCACCTTTGAGATATATTCAGCGAGCGCGGCGCGGGTCCGTTCGACATGCGCGCCGACCGATGCACCCTCAAGCTGGTTGAAGCTGGGCGTGATGACGCTGGCAAGCAACAGCGTGATCGCCAGCGATCCGAGCAGGCCGACCGTCGTCAAAATCAGCAGGAGTTTCGCGCCAAGCGAGCCTGGCGCGCGGATCGTCCACCCGAACATTGCGACGGTCATCAGCCGTGTGTCCCGTTCCCTGCCTGGTAGAGTGCGGGGCCATCGCCGGGATCATCCTTGCCCTCGATGAAGCGATCTTCGGCCATGCGGCGGGCGTCGATCGCATCGATTGGCCGGGAGAAGAAATAGCCTTGCAGATGCGATGCGCCAGCCAGGCGGAGCGCCTGCACCTGGGCGTCGGTCTCGACACCCTCGGCGATGACGCCAAGCCCCAATGCGCGGCCGAGATGGATGATCGAATGGACGATTGCAGCGCTTTCGCGCTCGCGGCCCATGCCATCGATGAAGCTGCGATCGATCTTCAGGCAATCAAGCGCGAATTTGCGAATGTTGTAGAGGCTGGAATAGCCCGTGCCGAAATCGTCGAGCGCGATGCGGAAGCCCATTTGGCGCAGCTTGTAGAGCGTATCGGCGGCGCGATCGGCATCGTCGAAAATCGCCGTTTCGGTGATTTCGATCTGGAAGCGTGCGGGCGACACCCCAGCGTGCTGGACGCGTTCCATGACGCGCGCGACAAAATTCTGCCGACGGAATTGGCGCGGTGAGAAATTGACCGAGACATATTGGTCGGGCCAGTTTTTCACCTCTTGAAGCGACTGATCAATGACCCAGTCGCCAAGCTCATGGATCAAATTGCTTTCTTCGGCGATCGGGATGAACATGCCGGGCGAAATCGGCCCATATTCAGGGCTGTTCCAGCGCAGCAGCGCTTCGAAGCCAATCACTTCCAGCCCTTCGCGCGAGACGATCGGCTGGTAGACGAGTTTGAGCTCACCCCCGGCAATCGCCTTGCTTAACCCACTTTCGATCTGGCGGCGGAAGCGGATGCTCTCATCCATCGATTCGTCGAACGGCCGCACCACACCGCGACCAGCGCGCTTGGATTCGTTAAGGGCAAGATCAGCGCGACGCATCACGTCAACCGGGTCGCGCACGGGTTCCGCCTCAGTAACCACCACGCCCATCGACGCGCTCGCCTGGATCGAATGGCCAAATACTTTGAGCGTGACCGAACAGGCGCGCAGCATCAGCTCGCACGCCATCACCGCAGCTTCTTCGCCGGGTGTATCGAACAGGATGCCGAATTCGTCGCCGCCCAGTCGCGCGACCAGGCCGCCTTCGGGCACCGATGCCGCGAGCAGCTGATAGACGGAGCGGATCATTTCATCGCCGGCCAGATGGCCAAGTGTGTCGTTGACCAGCTTGAAACGATCGAGATCGAGCATTGCCGTCGCAAAACGCTCCTTGCCGCGCGAGCGTTCAGTGAGCGCGCGGAGGAAAGCGAGGCGGTTGGGGGCCTCAGTCAGCGAATCATGATTGGCGATATGGACGGCATGGCTTTCATTGGCCGCGAGTTCCGCGCCCTTTTGTTCCAGCATCACAACCTGATCGGCGAGCTGCTGGCGTGCGGCGGCAAGCTCGATATCAAGCTGCCAGCGCCCGGCGAGTGCGGTGGCGGTCTGCACCACCTCAGCGACTTCGAAGGGTTTGGCGATGTAGAAAATCTTGTCGGTTGGCCCAGCGGCCTTGGAAATCTCGATCGGCGAGAAATCCGAATAGCCTGTGACGATGACGATATTGATATTGGGATCAAGCTTGCGGATCCGCGTGGCGGTTTCCTTGCCATCAATCCCCGGCGGCATGCGCACGTCGATAAAGGCGACCGCATAGGGTTTGCCCTCGGCCAGCGCGGTTTCCAGCGCGGCGACCCCGTCCAGGCCCTGCATGGCATGGGTCAGCTCAAACGCCATGGCGCTATCATCGGCGCTCGGCGTAGAGTCGCCCTCATCATCGTCGCCGAACAATTCGGCGGCCATCGCCGTCAGCGCGGCGCCGTCGCCGCTCTGCTTGGGCGCAAAACTTTGGCGATATGACTCATGCATCGCCGGTTCGTCGTCTATAACTAATATGCGCACCGGGCACCCCCGCTTTTGGATGCCCTGACCATGCCCGGCCCATGGTTAAAGAAGCGTTAGCGGATGGGGATCATTCGACGGTGACGCTCTTCGCCAGATTGCGCGGCTGATCGACATCGGTGCCCTTGAAAACAGCGACATGATAAGCAAGCAACTGCACCGGCACCGCATAGACCAGCGGCGCGATCAGCGGGTGGACCTTGGGCATTTCGATCGTCGCGATCGTGTTTTCGCCCGCCTGGGCTATCCCGTCCGCGTCGGAGATCAGCACCACCTGTGCGCCGCGCGCCTGCGCCTCCTGCATATTGCTCACGGTCTTGTCGAATAGCGGGCCAGAGGGCGCGAGCACGATCAACGGCACATTATCGTCAATCAGCGCGATCGGGCCGTGTTTCATTTCGCCTGAGGCATAGCCCTCGGCATGGATATAGCTGATCTCCTTCAGCTTCAGTGCACCTTCCAATGCCATCGGATATTCCGGCCCGCGCCCCAGATACAGCACATCGCGCGCGGCGGCGATCTTGGGCGCCATCGCCTCGATTTCTTCGTCATGGCCAAGCGCGTGGTTCATCGCGGCCGGCACCTCGCGCAAGTGCCGGACGATTTCATGCTCCAGGTCTTCGGTCAGCAGCCCCTTGGCGCGCGCCAGATTGATGGCGAGCGCTGCCATCACCGCAAGCTGGCACGTAAAGGCCTTGGTCGACGCGACGCCGATTTCCGGCCCAGCATGGGTTGGTAGCAAAAGATCGACCTCGCGCGCCATGGAGCTGGTCGGCACGTTGATGATCCCCGCGGTCGTCAGCCCGGCCGATTTCATGTGGCGCAGCGCGGCGAGCGTATCGGCGGTCTCGCCGCTTTGGGAGATGACGATGCCGAGCATATCGGGGGTAAGGACCGGATCGCGGTAGCGGAATTCGCTGGCGACATCGGCCTCCACGGGCACGCGCGCAAACTGTTCGATCCAATATTTGCCGATCATGCCGACATAGCTGGCCGTGCCGCACGCCACGATGGCGACGCGCTCGATCTTGGCGAGATCGAACTCCATATCGGGCAGGGCAACCTGCTCTTCTACAGGCCGCAAATAGCTGCGCAGCGTCTGGGCAACCACAACCGGCTGCTCGTAGATTTCCTTGAGCATGAAGTGGCGATAATTGCCCTTGTCGATCAACTGGCCCGAAGCGCCCGAATTGACGATCGGGCGGGTGACGGGCTGGTTGTCGCGATCGAACACCTCAACCTTGGCGCGCGTAATGACGACCCAGTCGCCCTCTTCAAGATAGGCAATCCGCTGGGTCAGCGGGGCGAGCGCGAGCGCGTCCGAGCCGAGATAATTCTCGCCATCCCCATAGCCCACCGTCAGCGGCGCACCGAGCCGCGCACCGATCAGCAAATCGGGCTCAGACTTGAACATCACGCCCAGCGCAAAGGCCCCGTGCAGGCGCGGCAGGACATTGGCGACCGCTTCGCGCGGCGGCACCCCGCGTTCGATCTCGCGCGCGATCAGATGCGCGACGACTTCGGTATCGGTCTGGCTGAGAAACTGGCGGCCATCGGCGATCAGCTCTTCGCGCAGCGGCTTGAAATTCTCGATGATGCCATTGTGGACCAGCACCACATCATCAACAATGTGCGGGTGGGCGTTGTCCTCGGTCGGCGCGCCATGCGTCGCCCAGCGGGTATGCGCGATGCCGGCCGCACCGGGCAGCGGGTCCTCGGCCAGCCGGGCGGCGAGATTGATCAGCTTGCCTTTGGCGCGGCGGCGATCGAACACACCGTCATGCACCGTGCAGATACCCGCTGAATCATAACCGCGATATTCGAGCCGCTTCAGCCCATCGAGCAAGCGATCGGCAACGGGGCCTTGGCCGAGAATTCCAACGATACCGCACATAATTGATCTTTCGCTAGATCGTGTAGGGAACCCGGATTCCGGGCATGTCGGCCGGGAAATCCTTCGTGTTGCGCGTAATCAGCACCGCGCCGTTGACCTGCGACGTGGCAAGAATCATCGAATCGAGCAGCTTCATGCGCATCCGGTAGCGGATTTCCGCTGCCGCCGCAGCAATGCGACCATCAAGCTCGACGATTTCGAACGGCGCGATCAACTGGCGGATATGATCGCGCGTCTCTATCGGCTCGCCGGCAAGGATTTCCGTCCAGACGATCCGGCTGATCCGTTGCCGTGCATAAAGCGACAATTCGGCGATCGCTTCAGGTCGGGCCCGCAACCAGTCAATGAGGATATTGGTATCGAAGAACGGCGGCTCCATGCTGATTAGTCGGGCGATCGGTCTTCGCGCATTGCCCGCTGATAGTCGATTGAATCGCCGATATCCGTCCGGTCCTTCCAATAACCCGCACCGCGCGCGATCCAGTCGCTGCCGATTTCGGCGCGGTAATTGGCGACAGCCTCGCGAACAATCGCGGTCCGCGACTTGCCCTGTTCGGCCGCGCGACGATCCAACCAGGCGATGTCTTCTTCGGGGATATCGACCAGCGTGCGCATGGGCGTATGATATCATTGCGTGATATCGCGTCAAGTCAGGCGAGATATACCAAGATCAAGCGCGGCGTTTTGCCGTCATCGCGGCGCGAAACCGCGTTGCCCAGCCGGGCCTGGCTTCCTGCTTGGCGCGCGCGATGGCAAGGGCGTCGGCCTCGACATCGCCCGTGATCACTGATCCCGCGCCGACAATCGCACCCGCGCCGATCGATACGGGGGCAACCAGTGCGCTGTTTGATCCGATAAAGGCGCCTTCGCCAATCTCGGTCTTGTATTTGAAAAAGCCGTCATAATTGCAGGTGATTGTCCCCGCGCCGATATTAGCGCCCGGCCCGACCACGGTATCGCCCAGATAAGTGAGGTGGCTGGCCTTTGCCCCCGCCCCCAGCACGGTTTTCTTCATCTCGACGAAATTGCCGATCTTTGACTTCTCGCCAAGCACCGAGCCGGGACGGAGCCGGGCGAACGGGCCAACTTCCGCGCCTGCGCCGATAGTCGCGCCGGTGATATGGCAAAAGGCGTGAATGATCGCGCCATCAGCGATCTGCACGCCGGGGCCGAAAAACACATTCGGCTCAATCACCACGTCGCGGCCGATCTGCGTATCATGCGCGAACCACACGGTTTCGGGCGCGATCAGCGTTGCTCCTTCGGCCATTGCCCGGCTGCGGCGCTCGGCTTGCCAATAGCCATCGACAGCGGCGAGTTCGGCGCGGCTGTTGACCCCGGCGACTTCCCAGGCGGCGGTCTCGATCACGGCGGAGGCGAGACCTTCCGCCGCAGCGATGTTGACGATGTCGACCAGATAATATTCGCCCGCGGCATTGGCGCACCCGACCTGATCGAGCAGCGCGAACAGCCGGTCGCTGCGCGCGGCCATCAGCCCGCTATTGCACAGCCGCTCGGCGCGCTCTTCAGGCGATGCGTCCTTGTGCTCGACCATTTTCAGGATGCGGCCAGAATCATCGGCGATCACGCGGCCATAAGCGGCAGTGTCATCGGGCCGGAAGCCAAGCACCACCACAGCCGGGGCATCGGGCGCACGCAGCCGATCGATCATGCGCTGCATCGTGGCGGCGCTGACCAGCGGAACATCGCCGTACAGGATCAGCACGTCGCCCGCAAAACCATCGAGCGCGTCGCGGGCCTGGAGCACAGCATGCCCCGTGCCCTTTTGCTCGGCCTGCAGCGCGGTCGAGGCACCGATTGGGGCAACCGCCGCCTCCACTTGCTCACGCCCGGCACCCGTCACGACAACGGTTTGCTCGGGGGGCAGTGCGGCGACGCTATCCAGCAGGTGCAGCAGCATCGGCTGCCCCGCAATCGGGTGTAGCACCTTGTGGAGATCGGATTTCATGCGCGTCCCCTTACCGGCGGCAAGGATGATGGCGGCGATTGGTCGCTGGGTCATCTGGCTCCCTCGGGCGCAAGCCCAATCTCGTACCCCCTGCCATGATTGTGTTGCCAATTCCATAGCGATGCTGGCAGGCGGGGCGGATGAGCGCAGATAGTTCTTCTCCCCCTAATTTTCCGTTTGCGCCCCCGTTCGATCCCCCGTTCGATCCCCCGTTCGATCCCCCGTTCGATATTGTCGGCTTTGACCTGGACGGCACCTTGCTCGACACGAGTGGCGATCTCACGGCGGCGGTCAATCATGCGCTTGGGCTGGCGGGACGGCCGCCGCTCACCATCGCGCAAGTGAAGACGATGATCGGCGGTGGCGGTGCTGCAATGCTGCGGTTGGCACTGGAGCAAAGTGGCGGTTGCCCGCCCGAAGATTTTGCTGGCTATCACCGGGAATTGCTTACCCATTATGACGCGCACATCGCTGATCTGACCCAGCCCTATCCCGGATTGATCGACGCGCTGGATGCGCTGGCGGCGAAAAGCGTGACGCTCGCCGTCGCCACTAACAAGGGGGAAGGGCGGGCGGTAAAGCTGCTCGGCCTGATGGGCATGCTGGAGCGTTTCGCCTGCGTGATCGGTGGCGATACGCTGGGGCCGGGCAAGGCCAAGCCGTCACCCGCGCCGATTATCGAAATGATTGCGCGCTGCGGTGGGGGCAGGGCGGCCTTTGTCGGCGATTCGATCTTTGACGTAACAGCCGCAAAGGCAGCGGGCATCCCCGCTATCGCCGTCAGCTTCGGCTTTCTGAACGGCCCGGTTGAGGCGCTGGGCGCGGATGCGGTGGTTGATCATTATGATGATCTGCTGCCCGCGCTTGCCCGGCTCGGCGGCTGATTGCCGTCGATGTCGACGCTTGAACTGATCGCCTTTGTGCTGGGCGTCATTAATGTGACGCTGGTGGTGCGCCGCAGCGTGTGGAATTACCCGTTCGGGCTGGTGATGGTGGTACTCTATGGGCGGCTGTTCTTCGATGCCAAGCTCTACAGCGATGCTCTGCTGCAAGTCTTCTTCTTCGTGGTGCAGCTATACGGCTGGTGGGCGTGGTCAAGCGTGTCGGCCAATGCGGGCACGGTGCTGATCGATCGGCTTGGCACGCGTGCACGGCTTGGTTGGGCGGCTGGCTGCGCAGCGGCGATTATCGTCTGGAGCAGCCTTGTATCGCATTATACCGATGCGTCGCTGCCCTGGTGGGACGCGAGCGCGGCGATTTTGAGCGTTGCCGCCCAGATCATGATGTCGCGGCGCTTGATCGAGAATTGGGTCTTGTGGATCGCGGTCGATATCCTGTCGATCGGGCTTTATGCCGCCAAGGGATTGTGGCTGACGATGCTGCTCTATGCGGTGTTTTTGGGGCTGGCGATTTGGGGGCTGATCGGATGGCAGCATGATGCCAAGCAGCAGGCGGCGGCGTGACGCGAGCCCCGGTCATCTGTTTGCACGGGCCCGAGAGCACCGGCAAATCGACGATGCTCGCGCCGCTCGCCGCCCGGCTGTCGGCAGCGATCGTGCCCGAATATGGCCGCGAATTTGCTGAGGCGCATGGCACGGATTTCAGCATGGCCGATCTGGTGACGATCGCGCAGACGCATGACAGGATGACGCAAGCGGCCATTAAGCGTGGCGCGGCTTTCGTGCTGCTCGATACCGATCCGCTGATGACGGCGGTGTGGGGCGACATGCTGTTTGGCCAGCGCGATCCCTGGTTCGATCATTGGACCGGGGTCGCCGATCTCTATTTGCTGCTCGATATCGATCTGCCCTGGGTCGATGATGGGACCCGGATGTTCGGTTCAGCGATTGAGCGACGGCGCTTTTTTGATCTGTCGCGCGCAGAACTGGAGCGGCGCGGCGTCGCCTGGGCGCTGGTCGGCGGGCAGGGGGATGATCGGCTGGCCAATGCGCTGGCGGCGATCGCGTCGGCGGGGTTCGATCTGGCGCCTTGATCGCCCAAAAAAAAGGGGAGCGCCCGGCGCCCCCCTTTTCGACCTGCTGTTCCTTGGCAGCGCCTATTGCGACGGCGCGAGCTTGGTGTTGAGCACCCAGCCGACATTGTCATTCTCGTCAGCGACTTCCCACCATAGGCCGTTCTGGTTGCCGGTCGGATACAGAATCGACCCCGCTGGCAGCGTGCGGATCGCCTTGGCCGATGCCACCGGGCTGACGCGCATGGCGACCGGGGCCTGGGCGGTGAAGGTCTTTTTCGGCGCGGCCTGCGCCGTTCCCTCGTCGCCTGGGCGAACATAGCCCAGTTCATCGACCATCTTCGCATAGGCCTGGATGAAGGCGAGCGTCACGATCCGGCCGATATCGGTATTTTCATACCCGCCACCAATCCCGCCAGCGCCAAACCCGCCGACGCCGAACAGGCCGCCAACCGCAAAGCTAGTGTCCCGCTTGGCGGCATAGCCTTCTGTCACCGCCAAGGTCTCAGTGGTGCGCACATTGGTGAGCGACAGCACGGTATTGGCTTCGGACTTGCGCGATTTGATGCCGCCAAGCAGCCCGCCTATCGGCCCGCCGATGATCGCGCCGGCCACGGCACCCGCCGCGTTGCCGCTGACATCGCTGTTCGCGCCCTGAATCTCAGCCACCAGCACATAATCAGCGGCCTTGATCTGGCCCTGGCCAACATTCGATCCGCGCTGCAGGCCAAGGCCGCCGCCAATCGCGCGTTCCTGCGCCGCCGCATCAAGCCCAGCACCGCGATCGACAATGTTGAAGCAGCCCGAACGCTGGACCAGCACGCGCAGCAGCCGTGCCGGCGGGGCAAGGCTGTTCTGCGTCCAGCCCGACGAATCCTGGCCATCGACGATTGAAACCGTGCCGTGCTTGGTCGCGCAGCGCGGCACGTCATTCATCGCTGCCTGCTGGAGCTGTTGGCCTTTGGAAGCGCTCGCCTGCCGGGGCGGCTTCTGCGCAAAAACGGGTGCCGTCGCCATCGGTGCCGCAGCGACAGCGAGCATCGCCGCGCCGGAAAGAAGCTTCCTGCCAATCATCTTACATCCCCCAAGGACTGAGTCGTTCAGTCACGGATACCCCTTCCCGATAGCCAGTGGAACGACAAATGACGCCAAGCGTGCTTGTCGCCGTGGTGCCGGTGGCTATGGTTGCTTTGCATTTCCTATCTCAAGGCGCGCTGCCATGGCTGACTCATCGATCGCTATCCCCTCATGGACTCCGCCCGCCGACAGCGGCATTGCCATTCGCTGGCAACAGGCAGGCGACCTATCCTTCGAGCTGGCCGAAGCGGGAAGTGGGGACCGCTTGGCGCTTTGCCTGCACGGCTTTCCCGAGCTGCACTACAGTTGGCGCTTCCAGATTCCGTTGCTGGTGGAACGCGGCTGGCGGGTCTGGGCGCCCAATCTGCGCGGCTATGGCGGCACTGACCGGCCCGAGGGGGTGGACGCCTATCATATCGACCGGCTGCTGGGCGATGTCGCCGCGCTGATCGACGCGAGTGGTGCGCGCGAAGTGCTGCTGATCGCGCATGATTGGGGCGCCATCATCGCCTGGCAATTCGCGATCCGCAAAATTCGTCCGCTGGTCGGGCTCGTCATCATGAATGTGCCGCACCCGATGCCCTTCAAGCGCGAATTGCGCAAATGGGCGCAATTGCGCGCGAGCTGGTATGTGTTTTTCTTCCAACTGCCGGGCCTGCCCGAATGGGCCTTTGGCCGAAACCGCGCCCGCATCATCCGCCGCGCCTTTGTCGGCATGGCGGTGGACAAGAGCCGCTTCCCGAAAGAGGTGACCGATATCTATGCCGATGCGGCCATGCGCCCCGGCGCGCTGACCGCGATGATCAATTACTACCGCGCGGCCTTCCGCTCGGTCAGCGGCATGACGGCGGGGACCGGCAAGGTGGATGTGCCCACGCTCATGATCTGGGGTGAGGAAGACACTGCGCTGACGATCGGCTGTGTCGATGGCACGGAGGACTATGTCAGCGATTTCCGCCTCGAACGCCTGCCCGGCGTTTCGCACTGGGTGCAGCAGGAAGCGCCGGAAAAGGTGAACGCGATTCTGGCGGACTGGCTTGATCGCTGAGGCATCACCAATTGCCAGCACAGGCCAATGTGCGTAGATGTACACATCCGTTTCAGGAAGCCTTTATGTCCAGCATGACGATGACGATCCGCGTGCCGACCGACGTCAGTGACAAGCTCGCGCGCCTGGCCAAGGGCACACGCCGCAGCCGATCCTTCCTGGCTGCAGAAGCGGTTGCAGCCTATGTTGACCGCGAATTGTCAATCATCGATGGGATAGAACAGGGCATAGCCGACGTGGCAGCCAGGCGGGTGGTGCCGCATGATATCGCGATGGACCGGGTTGACGCCGTCATCGCCAAAGCGCGCGCCGATCGCGCGTGACGCGAACGGTCGATTGGGCCGAAAGTGCGCTGAGCGACCTGCTCGACCAAATCACCTTCATTGCCGCCGATGATCCCAACGCTGCAGATCGCGTTGCGCAGGCCATTCGGGCGACGGGCGCGGCGCTTGGCGATTTTGCAACCGGCCATCCGGGGCGGGTGTCGGGCACTTACGAGAAATCAGTACGCGGGCTCCCTTATATGATTGCTTATGCGATCGGCTCGGACGGCAAGAAAATCCAAATCCTTCGCGTGATCCACACTGCACGGGATTGGCCGGTTGGCGGTTGGCCGCAATGACGCCGCCCTAGATCCGTTATGCTGATCGCTTTGCCCTTTTCGCACAGCGCTGCTAGGGCGCGGACATTATGGCAACTCCGCTCGACCGCATCCGCAATTTCTCCATCATCGCGCATATCGATCACGGCAAGTCCACGCTTGCCGATCGCCTCATCCAGCAGACCGGCGGGCTGACTGCCCGCGAAATGTCGGAACAGGTTCTCGATAATATGGATATCGAGAAAGAGCGCGGCATCACCATCAAGGCGCAGACCGTCCGGCTGCAATATGTCGCCAAGGACGGGTTGGAATATGTCCTTAACCTAATGGACACGCCCGGCCACGTCGATTTCGCCTATGAGGTTAGTCGGAGCCTTGCGGCGTGCGAGGGTGCGCTGTTGGTGGTGGACGCAGCGCAGGGCGTGGAAGCCCAGACACTCGCCAATGTCTATCAGTCGATCGAGCATGATCACGAGATCGTGCCCGTCATCAACAAGATCGATCTGCCCGCCGCCGAACCCGAAAAGGTCCGCGCGGAGATCGAGGAAGTAATTGGCCTCGATGCCTCCAACGCGGTGCTGACCAGCGCCAAGTCTGGCATTGGCATAGCCGATGTGCTCGAGGCGATTGTCACCCGCATCCCGCCGCCCAAGGGCGATGCCGATGCACCGCTCAAGGCAATGCTCATCGATAGCTGGTATGACCCGTATCTCGGCGTCGTCATTCTTGTCCGCGTGATGGCGGGCACGCTGAAAAAGGGACAGCTCGTCAAGTTTATGGCGACCGGCACCCAGCATCTGATCGACCGAGTCGGCTGTTTCCGGCCCAAGATCGAGCAGCTGACCGAGCTTGGCGTTGGCGAAATCGGCTTCATCACCGCCCAGATCAAGGAAGTCGCGCAAACCGCCGTCGGCGACACCATCACCGACGTAAAACGCCCCGCGCTGGAGGCGCTGCCGGGCTTCAAGCTCGTCCAGCCAGTGGTGTTTTGCGGGCTGTTCCCGGTCGACGCCAACGACTTCGACAAATTGCGGGAGAGCATTTCCAAGCTCCGCCTCAACGATGCCAGCTTCAGCTTCGAGATGGAATCGAGCGCCGCGCTTGGCTTCGGCTTCCGCTGCGGGTTCCTCGGGCTGCTCCATCTGGAAATCATCCAGGAGCGGCTGACCCGCGAATATGACCTCGACCTGATCACCACCGCGCCATCGGTGATCTACAAGATCAACCTGACCTATGGCGGCGGCGAAATCGAACTCCACAACCCCGCCGACATGCCCGATCCGACCAAGATCGAAAGCATTTCGGAGCCTTGGATCGAGGCGGTGATCTATTGCCCCGACGAATATCTCGGCTCGATCCTGAAGCTCTGCCAGGACCGGCGCGGCATCCAGAAAAACCTCACTTATGTCGGTGGTCGCGCGCAGGTGACCTATGAACTGCCGCTCAACGAAGTCGTGTTCGATTTCTACGACCGGCTGAAGTCGATCTCACGCGGCTATGCCAGCTTCGACTATCACCAGATCGGCTACCGCGAGGGTGACCTCGTCAAGATGAGCATCATGGTCAATTCGGAGGCCGTCGATGCACTCAGCATGATCGTCCACCGTGGCACGGCGGAAAGCCGGGGCAGGGGCATGTGCGAGCGGCTGAAGGACCTGATCCCGCGCCATCTGTTCAAAATCCCGATCCAGGCGGCAATCGGCGGCAAGGTTATTGCCCGCGAGACGATCGCGGCACTCCGCAAGGACGTGACCGCCAAATGCTATGGCGGCGACGCCAGCCGCAAACGCAAGCTGCTCGACAAGCAGAAAGAGGGCAAGAAGCGGATGCGCGAATATGGTTCGGTCAGCATCCCGCAAGAGGCGTTTATCGCGGCGTTGCGGATGGGGGATGAGGGGTAGCGCGCGGTTACAATGTCAGCGTCATTTCCGTGAATCCGTAATTGGTGTCGCCCGTCGCGGGCGCATCTGCGGCTTCGGTCAGGAATCCGCCTTTGAACAACTGCGTATAGCCCGCCGATAGCCGCACGCGTTTGGGAACCAACCAGTATCGCGCCCGCATGTCGATTTGCGTGCCCGCATAGCGCCCCGCTCGACCCGCCGGATCGCGCACGCCGGTGGCGCCGAAGCTGTCGCGCGGTTCGGCCAGCCAGAGCGGGCGGGCAGCGAGATAGCCGTCCCAGCGCTTGCCGGGGCTGACTTCAGCGCGTGCCTCGACGCTGATCAGATTTTGGCGGCTTATGGCGCCATAGAGGCTGGTCGGGCCGAATTCGAACACCCGCGCGCCAAACAGCGTGTCGAAGCGGGTGTATTGCCCCCCCGGGCGGTCGCCGCTGCCATAATCGACCGCAATGGCCAGGCGCGGCTTCCAGGGCGATTGAAACGTCTCGCCGATATGACCATGCACCGCCCAGGCGAAGACGGGCAGGGCGGTGACGTCGCTCGCGGCGGTGGTGGCATGCGTGGTGCCGCCTTGCCAGATGCCCTCCACCTCGAAATCGACTTGGCCCGGCGCTGGCCGTCGCACCACGCGCACGCCGGGTACCCATAGTCGCCGGTCGCGGGTCAGGATGCCGGGCGCATCATGTTCAGCAAGCCGATAAAGATAGGCTTCTATTGCGGTCCCGTTGATCGGGCGGCTGGTGAAGATGCCGCCGAAAAACTGCACGCTGATCGATTCCCGGTCGAGCGCGACGCCCGCTGACCTTATGCCATCGCGGTCGTCCGGCAGGCGTGATTGCGGTACTGTCCAGAACAGTGTGGCCGTGTCGCCCGCCTTTGACCTCAGGTCGAAGCGCGCACCCGTGAAGGCATTGGTGGTGTTGCGATAGACCGACCGCGCGACCAGCCGCCGCGACCCGAGATCGAGCGTGAAGCGACCAAACTGCCCCTGGAAATGGTCGCTGAAATCGGTCTTGAGATACGCCTGGACGGGCTCCAGCGCGTTGACCTCGGTCGTGGCTATCGACGATAGCGTTCGCTGGAAATAGCTGCGGCTGTCGAACAATTCGCCGCCGATCACCAAAGGTCCGGCATCATAATCGGCGGCAACGATGGTCCGCAGCAGCAACGCGGTATCGTCGGCGGGGGTGTTGGGGCGAAATTGGCCATCGATCGCCTCGACTCGGGCACGGATCGACAAGTCGATGGTCAGCGCGCCGTCCTTGGCGGCAGCGGGAATGGTGGTGCAGCCAGCCAGCAGTGCCGATGTCCAAATCCACCACCGCATCTTTCGTTTCCCCGGTCCTCGCATGGGCTGGTCTCGCTCACCAAGTGCTATATACGATGGGGAATAGCAACGGGAGTTGGTCGACGTGCGCAGGCTGATCAAATTCGTAGTGATAATGACATTGGTCGGGACTGGCGCGCCTGCGATGGCAGCAGATCGAATCGCCCCCCTGATCCTCGCTGCTGCCTCGCTGCAGGAATCGATGAGCGCCGCAGCCGATGCCTGGGCGCGCCGGGGGCACCCGCGCCCGCTCATCTCTTTCGCCGCGTCGTCAGCCTTGGCGCGACAGGTCGCTGCGGGCGCCCCTGCCGACCTGTTTGTGTCGGCCGATGAGACTTGGATGGACGATCTCGCCAAGCGATCGCTGATCGTACCGACAACGCGGGTGTCGTTCCTCGGCAATCGCTTAGTGATCGTGGCGCCTGCAGCGAGCAAGGCCCGCCTAGATTTCCGTAATCCCGCTCGGCTGGTCGCAACCCTTGCGGCGGGGCCGCTGGCGATGGCCGACACCGACGCTGTCCCAGCGGGCAAATATGGTCGCGCCGCGCTGCAGAAGCTGGGCGTCTGGAACGCGGTGTCGCCCAGGGTCGTGCGTGCTGAAAATGTCCGCGCGGCGCTGGCGCTGGTTGAACGCGGTGTCGCCCCACTCGGAATTATCTATGCGACCGATGCCAGAGCATCGAAGGCGGTGCGCGTGGTCGCTGTATTTCCAACCAACAGCTATCCAGCGATCAGCTATCCTGTCGCGCGCCTAAAGGCGTCGACCAATCCGGAAGGGGAGGGCTTTCGCCGCTTCCTGGCTTCGCGCGAGGGAAAGGCCATTTTCGTACGCTATGGTTTCAGCGTACGCTGACGCGATGTTGTCTGCCGCTGATTGGGCCATCATCTGGCTAACGTTACAGGTTGGCGGCGTGGCGATGGCTGCCATGCTGCCAATCGCGTTCGCGCTTGCCTGGATTTTGGCGCGCACCAGTTTTCCGGGCAAAATTATCCTTGATGGCATTGTGCATTTGCCGCTGGTGCTGCCGCCAGTGGTGACTGGCTGGTTGCTGCTGCTGGCCTTTGCGCCCAACGGGCCGATTGGCGGCTGGTTGCAGGCATGGTTCGGGATCAGCGTGTTGTTTCGGTGGACCGGGGCGGCGATTGCCGCTGGCGTGATGGCACTGCCGCTGATGGTGCGCGCGATGCGGCTGTCGATCGAGGCCGTTGACCAGCGGCTCGAAAGCGCGGCGCGGACCTTGGGGGCAGGGCGCTGGCATGCTTTCCGCACGATCACGTTGCCGCTCAGCATGCCGGGCATCCTGGCCGGGCTAGTGCTGGGTTTCGCGCGATCGATCGGCGAGTTTGGTGCGACGATCACCTTTGTCTCCAACGTGCCGGGCCAGACGCAAACCCTGCCGCTGGCCATTTATGGCGCGCTCCAATTGCCAGATGGCGAGGCGGTGGTCGTCCGCCTTGCGCTGGTATCCGTGGCCTTGTCGCTGGCGGCACTGGTCGGGTCAGAGCTGTTGGCGCGGCGCAGCGGGCGGGGGCTGCATGTCCTTTGATGTCGATATCACGGCGCGGGTCGGCGATACCGATGTCGCGGTCCGGCTGATGCCAGTGGATGGGCTGACGATCTTGTTCGGCCCGTCGGGGGTCGGCAAAACCAGCGTGCTCAACATGATCGCCGGCCTGCGGCGCCCCGATCGCGGGCACGTGGTTGTTGCCGGAAGCCGCTTATTCGACGCCGCCTGCGGCATTGATCGTCCCGTGCCCGAACGCCGTGCAGGCTATGTCTTTCAGGAACCGCGCCTCTTCCCGCATCTGCGCGTGGGGGCCAATCTGCTTTATGGGCAAGCGCTCGCCCCGGTTGCGGATCACTGGATTGACCTGCCGACGGTGACGGCTTTTTTGGGCATTGGCCATCTGCTTGATCGCTGGCCGCGCAGCTTGTCGGGCGGCGAAGCGCGGCGGGTGGCGATTGGGCGGGCGCTGCTGGCCGCGCCGCGCTTTTTGTTGCTCGACGAGCCGCTGTCGTCGCTCGATCGGCCGCGTCGAGAAGAAGTGATGACCGCGATTGAGCATATCCGCGACGTGCTCAAACTGCCAATCCTGATGGTCACGCATGATCACCAGGAAGCCGAACGGCTCGGTACCCAGATTATCGAAATGTAACCAACGAAAAGGGGCCGCCGCCCCAGAACCAGGGACCCATGCGGGGGCATGGTTCACTGGTTCTTTTTGGGCGACGGCCCGCCAGGAGGCGATTAACCGATTAGAAGCCCAATCGCGCCTGCACGCCAACAATCCGTGGTTCGTTGATGAAGCCCGTCAGGTTGTTGAAATCAATCGCGCTGACACTGCGGATCTGGTTGGTGACGTTGCGCACAAAGACGCCGACATCAAGCTTGTTGTCGAGCTTATAGCCCAGTTTCAGGCCGCCCTCGAGCAACGAGCGCCCGCGGAACTCGACTGCCTCATACAGGAAATAGTTGATTGAGCTGCGGAAGGCCCAGTCCGTGAAGAGATAGACTTCACCGCTGCCCACCGGCACAGCATAACGCCCCGTCCAGTTGACAACAAAGCGCGGCGCCTGGGGCAGATCATTGCCGTTGATCCGGGCAAGACCAGCAACGACAGGATCAGTTGGAGTGCAGACCCCCGATCCGCATGGCGCGACGCCAATCGTCGGATCGCGCAATTCGGTGAAGTTGTAGCTGCCGCTCGCCGTCAGCACCAACGCGGGGATGGGGCGTGCCTCGAACTCCGCTTCAACGCCGTACCCCACCGCATTGGCGGCAGACAGCAACCGCGTCGAGTTTGACGCGCCGCCGACAGCGGTGATCTGCAGATCGTCGGTGCTCCAATAATAGCCATCAAGCGCGAAGCGCAGCGTCTGATCCGGCGTCGCCCCCTTAATGCCGGCTTCACCCGAAATCGTCGTCTGCTTCGGCGCGACCACGGGCACGCTGCCAAAGGTCACGCGATCCTGGATCGCTGGCCCCTGATAGCCGGTGGCAACGCGTGCGTAGACGCTCACATCGGAGGTAACGGCATAAGTGCCGCTGACATCCCAGGTGAACTCGCCATCATTGGTGCGCGTGCGGATCGGCAGGCGCAGGCCAAAGATGATTGGCGAGCCGCCCGGCGTCCGGTCCGTGATCAGATCGTCGCGGTCGTCATGTGAATAACGGCCACCGGCACGCAGCGTCAGCTTGTCGGTCGCCTTATATTCGACCGAGGCGAAGACGCCGTAATTCTCATTGCTGTTGCGATGATCGATGAACGAATTCAGATCGCGCGCGCGCGACCCAGTGGTTGGGAAATTATAGTTGAATTCGGCATAATTCAGCTTCTGGTTGAAATAATACAGCCCGCCCTGTGCGCGGAAGCCGCCAAATTCATCGGACGCGAAACGCAATTCCTGGCTGAATTCTTCCGGGCGGGTAAGGCCACCGGTATTGACGGGGAAAAGTGCGCGATTGAGGCCAACCGGCGGGAAGGCATAGGTGTTGCCGCCATCGATGTCGCCGGTGCTTTCAACACGCGCCTTTTCAAAAGCGGTCACCGAATAAAAAGTGCCGACGCCGTCGACATGATAATCGAGCTTCAGGTTGATGCCCCATTGCGTCAGCGACTGGCTGGTATAGCCGTCGAGCGCGACGCGGTCGGGCCGGAAACCGGCGGAGAAATTGTTGCTGCCCTGCTGGATCGCCCCGGCCCGGAAGACGCGCGGCGTGCCATCAAGATCGCGGCCATGCACGTTCAGCAACGCGTTGAAATCGTCGCTATGATAGGCGATCTGGAAGCGACCGGCCAGGTCAGTATAGCCCTCCAGCATGCGGTTCGCATTGCCGGTGGTCGATGTGTTGGTGATCCAGTTGTCACGGCGCTGCAAAATGCCCGATGCGCGGAACGAGAAACCGCCACCAATCGGACCGCCAACAGCCGCCTCGGCATTGACGGTGTTATAGGTCGCCCAGGAAGCGCTGCCATAGCCCGACCAGACATCGCGTGGCGCAGCCGAGGTCAGCTTGACGACGCCTGCTGGCGTGTTGCGGCCGAACAAGGTGCCCTGCGGCCCGCGCAACACTTCAACATTGGCGAGATCGAAGACCGGGAAGGATTTCAGGAACGGGCTTTCCAGCGCGACGCCATCATACACCACCGACACCGGCTGGGCGGCGTTGGGATCGAAATCGGTATTGCCCAGGCCGCGAATGTAAAAGCGGGGGAAGGTGCGGCCAAAGGACGATTCGATGTTCAGGCTGGGCGTGCGGCCCGACAGGAAGCGGATATCAAGCCCGCTCGAATTGATCGTATCCAGCG
The DNA here is from genome assembly GCA_001464615.1 of Sphingomonadales bacterium Ga0077557. GTDB lineage: Bacteria > Pseudomonadota > Alphaproteobacteria > Sphingomonadales > Sphingomonadaceae > Sphingomonas. The sequence goes on from LNFI01000030.1 coordinate 65,516, forward strand.
TCGCGCCCGACAGCGACGTCACCGCGATCGGGACGTCCTTGCTCAATTCTTCACGGCGCGTGGCGGTAACGGTGATCGGGGGCAGGCCGTCATCGCTCTCATCGGCTTGCGCTGGGGCGACAACAGGAGCTGCGGGGGCCGGATCGGCTGCCAGCGCTGGCGTTGCCGCCATGGCAAGGATCAGGAACGACGCGCCGCAAGAAAGCGAGCGGGCAAAGCGGCGGTTCGATAAAGGCATGGCAGACATGATTCCCCCGATGAAAAAGACAGCATCCTCCCCGTCATCCGTGTGACCCGGATTGTCCGTCGTTCGGTAACATAGTTGTCACGACACTCAAGATGGGGCCAGCGACACTGCGTGAAATAGATGTGGATAGTTGCTGCCATGCACCACTGCCACGCGTTGGGGGGGCGCCTGGATCGGTTACTTGCCAGCATCAGCGAACAGGATGGTGTGCGAGACGGTTCCCTTGGGCAAGGCACCGAACCGAAGCCAGTGCTGTCGCCACGCACGCAGAATGGACGACGTCGAACCGTGCTTGCGTATTGATCAGCAGCGATGGCTTGATCCCGAACATCCGTCGGAACGTCGCGCTGAAATGCGCTGAGCTGGCAAAGCCGCCCGCCATCGCCGCATCGGTAAGGCTGGCACCGTCCTTCAGCGCAATCGCGGCAATCCCCATTCTGCGCCACAGTCGATAACGGCGAAAGGGGACACCGGTTGCACGCTTGATCACCCGGTGGAAATGGCTTTCGGATAAGCCCGCGAGGCTGGCGGCGATTTTTGCCGATCCGAAATCATCGGGTCGGTCGTCGATCGCCCGGATTGCTGCGGCGACCCCCGTGGGCGAAATGTCGTCAGCGGGATCGCCCAGGCCGAATAGGGCGAGCAGTCCGCGCACGATGTCTGCCGCCGTGCTGCCGATCGCGATCCCCGCGCAGTCGGCGGCGATGCGCGCCAGCTCTTCTGGCCGTGAGCTGATACACGCGCCAATCGTCCGCTGATCGTCGGCGAGCGCATCAAGATAGACAAACATCATTGGCCCTGTCGCGATCAGATGGTGAAGCGTGTTGGGGGGTATCAGCGCGATCTGCCGGGTCTCGGTTGGGCGATCTGGCGTCAGCGGCCACGCGATCTCGAACGGGGCAGCGAGCGCGATCGCGAGCGTGGCGACCGCATTGCGATGCGGCGACAGGGCAAGGCCCGGCCCGATATAGATCGCCCTTGCGCCCGCCAGAATGACGCGGGGGCGAGCGAAGATCGGTTCGGACGGTTCTGCTGAAGCCATCACTATCAGCTTGCCGCGAAACGGCAGAGAGGCAAGCGGTTCTTGCAGCATGCCACCGGCCTTTGCGGAGGAAATCAGCCAGAGATTTGGTGGTACTTTAGCGCTGCAGGGCTTCCCAGGCGACGATTGCCAGCAATGGCAAACCGACCAGATCGGTCAACGCAATCGTTCGCAGCGCCCCCGCTGGTGATCCGGCATGGGCATAGACGATCAGGAAGCCGACCATGCTGATACCCACCACCAGCACCCCGGCCCGCCGCGATTGTTCGTCAAAGGCGGCCAGCAAAGCTAGCGCAAACACGCCGAGAAACAGGGCACCACGATGGGTCAACAGGATGCCGACGCTCCCCGATGACGGCACGCCGTAAAGCCGCTGGATCAGCGATGGCATGAACAGAGCAAGCGACGGCATCGCATGGATCGCCGCCAGCCCGATCCAGGCCGCTTTCGTTAGCACTTCCATCGGTACGTCCCCCGCTAAACCTGCCAGCCGACCTCCGGATGGGCGCAAAACCCGGCAAATGGTCTACCAAGGCTAGCGCGTCAGCACGGCTGGGGCTTTCATAAACCGATCAAATGCGGCCCGATCGCAGTCCCCAACCGAAAACCGCCGCCCGGATCGCTCCGGACGGCGGCTCTCTTTCCTCTTACTGATCAAAGACGATCAGCTATCAGTGTTAAGATAGTCCCCCGGCATCGGCATCAGTGACGTCGAGTTACGGTTACAGTGTACTATGTTCTGTCAATTTAGCTCACCGTCACCGCGCTTCCACCATAACTCACTGTCACCGTAATCCAGCAGCTATCCACCGACTAGCCCAAATTTCCCAATCATAGAATTGCAATATGGTGGACTTTGACGCTAAAGAAAGGCGATCTGCCTTGGTGAAAAAATCTTCAAGATAAGGCCTGTTTAGAATGCCGTTATCAACCAACAAGCCGTCCAACAAAACCTCCTTTAGATGCTTCCTCTCCCTGTCAAAAACCTGATCATAGACACCCTCCGGAATGCTCTTACTTGTTCGTCCTACTATTGCTTCTGGAAGCCGATCCCGAAATGCGAAACGAGCCAAACTTCGGTCTATTCCGCCATTGATCTGCCGCCAAGTCGGCAATCTAAAGCAAAGTTCAATAAAAGGCTGAGCCAATAATGGACATACGCGGGGAATCTCGCGCTGATCAGGCATCGACAGATGATAATCGATATTAAGAAAGGCCGATGTAGCAATTTGAAGATATTTTCCTTTAGGAAAATTACACGGTGGCGATAATGCAGGATGAAGTTTTTGTGCAAGATAATCTATGCTAGCCATTTCGGGTTCTAAAAATGGCATCCTTGGCATCGGTGGGATAAGGTTGAGAACGTATGGACCGCAGGCAACTTGCCCACGACGTTCAGAGATAAGCCCAAAAACAGTGCGGGCGACAGACCGGCGGCCATACTGCGCAGCATCCAATATCACTCGCGGCAAACCGGTAAGGGGCTCGCGACAAGCTACATAATCGAGCACAGGGTAAATGCCTGGCAAATGATACAGAACACTGTCGCCGCCGAATCCATACGTCAATGCGTCGACTTGGTGCACCTGAGCTATTCCGTGCAGGTCTCCCGCCATCTGGAGACAATCGAATACGCTTGATGGCGAGGCACCCAGCTCTTGTTGGTTCAACATACCCAGATCCACGCGAGATGGATCAAGGCGCGTTTCAATCAAATCCGTGCTGACGTGCGCCGCCATCGCACGTGTGTAATGCCTCTCGTCCCCGCGAAACGAGTCGCTGAAATGGGTCACGCATTTTAGGCTGCTAGGATGCCGACTTTCACGTAGGCACGCCAGCAAGATGGACGAGTCCAACCCGCCAAGGTTATGCATTAGCTTGGAATACGGTCGGGTCAGCGCCTCAGTTACGTTAATCAGAGTCTCACGTAAGAGCGCAGCTGATTCTTCAAGGCCGAGTGCAAGCCGCTTCTGAGCTACAGATACAGGATTCCACAGATACTCGCGGCATCGGGTTTCGCCGAAAAGGGAGTACTCTCCTGGCAGGACCATACCCACCTCTGCAAGGCCGGTTTCGGCCTTGCAGATATTTGGAAGAACGGCTGCGGCTGCAACTGAATCGAAGTTAATAGAAAACTTCTGCTGGGGAAGGCTCGCAAAAAGCTGGGCATTTGATGAAAAGACGTCAATATTTCGCCACCGGATGTGATGACACGGCAGGCCTCCGCTGGGATCGCGCAGTACGCTAAAGATTTGGTTCTCCGGGTTTGATGAAAACGCTACATAGGCCCCCCACGTATTTTTAAATAGCCATTCTCCCTGGTCGCGCAGCCCGACAGTTCCCGACGAGTCCCGGAGCGAGGTTGCGCGCCAATCCGCATAGCCACTAGCTCGGCTGATGACCCGACCTAGTATAAATGTTCCAGGCTCGAACATTGAGGTGCGAAAGTAATCCGCAGAAGGCCCGGTGTCCCATATCGATATTGTCCGATCGCTATAGACATTTGTCCATGTGTAACCGTGATCGTCTTTCAAATACTCTATGTAATCAATAATATTGGAAAATGGAAGCCCAGCATTATCTCGACTGGCGAACACCAAATATCTAAACAATTAGGCCTCCAAAATAACTTCGTAGTTATGAATTGTCGCCGGTTCATCATCGATCACGTATTCATCCCACTGCAACCATGCATGTGCCATAAATGGTTCAAGTCTAACCCCGAATTTCCATGTAATGGCGGAGAGGTGCTTCTTAGCAAAGATCATCAAACAAAGAGTGTCAAAAAGGCAATTGTTCTTTTTGTTATAAAGCAGAGGGCGGACGCGCCTATATAACTCCAACTGTTCAACAAATCGGTGCCAATTCGGGGAGCATTGTGAGGACTGCTTCCACCTTTCGACGCGCGATGTGATCTCGTTGAGGGGAAGCGTCACCAGCATTGCCTTTGCAGTGGCAACCGCCCGGAGCAGCCGCAATATCTCTGCGACACCCGGTAGCGGGTATTTCGCTAGGACTGGCCTTGGCAGCTCCTTAACCGGGTCCTCATAAAATTTCGGTGCGTAGCGCTTTCCATTTAACCCGGCCACAAGAAGACCGCTTGACTGAAGATCGGACGCAACATTGAGCGCTTCCTGTGTCAGGTGTCCTGATAATGCGTCACAAGGAACAAACTCATCTGTGTTGGTAGCAATAAGCGGTAAGACCAAGAACGTATCACTCTCAGATAAAAGCGAATAGCGATCGTGTTTTGTGTCCAGAAATATCAAACACCCATCACATTCAGCCATATACGCTGTTCGAGTAAGTGTGAAACGAGATGGGGGATGCATTTTAATAATTCCCGCGAAAGTGCATTGTCGTTCGTATTGCTACGTCAATATTTGAGGGTCTGGTTTATTGATATAATATTATCCGGTTGTGACCAAATTCTATCACAAATAGGCATGCCTAGTTATTTATTATTATTAGTGCTGCGATCACGGCGTTAAAATGGCCCAACTGTCGTAGTCGAGGTTTCGCAGTCCCCTTTAAATAACCGTGCACGAATCAATTAGCACTGTAGCTTCCGTGATATTTGCTATTATGTCAGAGTAGGTTCTCCGTATCTGCACATGTACATTCTAATGGGAAGCTTCTTGAAGAAATTTACATGACCAGATTCAAATATTTATAATCATGGCAAGGCAATGGATCCGTTATTGTTAAGGCGATCAAGTGTGAAATTGTCGCACCAAAATGATCGTTGCGTCAGCGGAGTTATTATGGGTTGGGGTGTTAAAACCAGCGTAACGCTGATCGGAGCTGACAATGCTCAGAAATTATTAGTTTGGGAGTCAGTGGTCTGAAATTGAATTTTCGGCCTGTTGAATTTAATGGCCCAGGCCATTATACAATATTGATTTGATTGCGATGATTTTTCATAGGTCGCTTTGTCAGTGCGGCATGTTTCAACGGCATCGCAGAGCGACGGTCGTTTAAGTGGTCGGCGTACGCCAATGAATCGAAATACATATTTATACACGATTTTTAGGTAGGCGTTTCGCGTAAGGCGGCAAATTAAATGCAAATGTCAGCAGATTTATTTTGCGGCTATCAATGTTATTTAATAAATTGAGAAATAGCAGTGTTATCAGGTATGATGACTTTGTAAGGGCAATAACAATAGCAAATCTGCCTCCCAGATACGTTGCATTAAAGGTAAAAAATATCCGGAAGGCGGATAAGATATTTATCGTTCTTCAGTGCTACCGAGGAACGTCCACCCTTCGATAGCCCAGCCAAGACCACCTTTCGTGAGTTTACTAGCACGACCGAGCGTTACGGTACGAGCAGGTACTTTCGTGGCCAATTTGATTTTGCTATTCGGCGACATGATCAAACTCCCATTTGAAAGATTCGGGCATACTACCCGGTTGATAGTCTCGTCCTGAGAAGTTTATTTGTCAACGGTTCGCGGTCGCACTCATTATATGTCCAACTGGCAACTTGGACTTCGGCGTTGGATGGGAAGTGGGAAATTGTTGGGATGGTGCACTGCATTCCGTCCGTTTTGGATGGCGGCCACGTTTGCAGGGGCTTGGATCGCCCCCAGTTGAGCCGAGACGCGGTCGAGAAAGGCGCTTTCACCAAGTGGCCGACAGATGCTTACCCTCTTGCGCAATAGCGCCGACATCGCCCCATCCTCGCCCCAGAGCAGAAGGGTCGTGTAATCGGGCACGCGCTCGAGCCCCGGACCAACCCCAGTCAGTCCGTCGCCGCGCTCAGGGTCACGCAGTACCGTAATTCCGGGGACACAATACTCAACCGCTTCGTGTTAGCGATGGACGTGACGAGTTTAGCGTTGATCGCTCGGCCCCAGAAGCCAGATTGCGCAAAAAGTAGCTCGATCGCCCATCGCCGCCACGCAAAAGAAACCGCCGCCCGGGTTTCCCCGGACGGCGGTTTTTTCATCCAACGCTGATCGAACGCGATCAGCTATCGGTGTTCAGATAGTCCCCGGCATCAGCATCGGTGCCATGGCCGCTGCTGACGACAGCCGCGAGCGCATCGTCGCCCGTGCCGCCCGCATCGCGTGCCGAACGATGCAGCTCTGCCTCATGCTCTTCAGCCGCCGAATTTGGCGCGGTGATGGCCACTTCGTCCATCCGGCGTTGTGCCACGCGCATGGCCGCATCGCGCGAATTGGCCGTCACGCGCAGGCGGTTGAGGCCGGCGCCGGTGCCCGCCGGGATCAACCGGCCGACGATGACGTTTTCCTTCAGGCCGATAAGCGTATCCTGCTTGCCCTGAACCGCCGCCTCGGTGAGGACGCGGGTGGTTTCCTGGAACGACGCCGCCGAGATGAAGCTGCGGGTCTGCAGCGACGCCTTGGTGATGCCGAGCAGCACAGGCTTGCCCTGCGCTGGGGTCTGCTTCTTGTCGAGCTTGGAGTTGATGTCGTCCATCTCCTCCCGATCAACCTGTTCGCCCGCCAGCAGCGTGGTATCGCCGCCATCGGTGATCTCAACCTTTTGCAGCATCTGGCGAACGATCACCTCGATGTGCTTGTCGTTGATCTTCACGCCCTGCAGACGATAGACTTCCTGGATTTCCGCGACGAGATATTCCGCCAGCGGCTCGATACCGAGCACTTCCAGAATATCATGCGGATCAGGCGAGCCGCCGATCAGGTTATCGCCGCGCTTGACGTAATCGCCTTCCTGCACGTCGATGACCTTGGACTTCGGCACCAGATATTCCACGACCTCGCCGCCATCCTCGGGCTGGATACCGATCTTGCGCTTGGCTTTGTAATCCTTGCCGAACACGACCCGGCCGGAAACCTTGGCGATGATCGCGTTTTCCTTGGGCTTGCGCGCTTCGAACAGCTCGGCAACGCGCGGCAGACCGCCGGTGATGTCGCGCGTCTTGGCGCTTTCGCGAGACACACGGGCAAGCACGTCGCCGCCCGAAACGGTGGCCCCGTCCTCAACCGACAGCGTCGCCCCCGCCACGAGCATATAGCGGCCCGCTTCCTCAGCGCTCGCCCCGGTCAGGGTCAGGCGCGGACGAAGATCCTCCTTTGATTTGGTCGCAGCACGATATTCAGTGACGACGCGCTGGGTGATGCCCGTTGCTTCGTCAGCCTGCTCGGTCAGCGTCTTGCCTTCGATCAGATCGACATATTTCACGACACCGGGGTTTTCGGTGATCACTGGCATGGTGAACGGATCCCATTCGGCCATCCGGTCGCCCTTGGTCAGCTGATGACCGTCGGGGAACAGGACATAGGCGCCGTACGGAATGCGGTGGACGGCACGCTCGCGGCCCTCGGCATCGATGATCGCGAGTTCGCCCGAACGGCTCAGCACGACGCGGCGGCCGCGCTGATCTTCAATGATCCGCAGGTCACGATAGTCCATCCGGCCATCGGCCACGGCTTCCAGGTTCGATTGCTCGTTGAGCTGCGCCGCGCCGCCGATGTGGAAGGTCCGCATCGTCAGCTGGGTGCCAGGCTCACCGATCGACTGGGCGGCAATAACGCCGACCGCTTCACCAATGTTCACTGGCGTCCCGCGCGCCAGATCGCGACCATAGCATTTGCCACAGACACCGATCTTGGTTTCGCAGACCAGCGGCGAGCGGATCTTGCAGCTTTGCGTGCCCAGCGCCTCGATCGTCGCGATCATCGGCTCGTCGAGCAGCGTGCCCGATGGGATAACGACCGCGTTGGTCTTTGGATCGATGATGTCCTCGGCCGTGGTGCGGCCCAGGATACGCTCGCCGAGCGAGGCAATGGTCGATCCGCCCTGCACGATCGCCCGCATTTCCAGCGCGCGGGTCGTGCCGCAATCGAGTTCGACGATGACGCAATCCTGCGACACGTCGACCAGACGACGCGTAAGGTAACCCGAGTTGGCCGTCTTCAACGCCGTATCCGCGAGACCCTTACGGGCACCATGGGTGGAGTTGAAATATTCAAGGACGGTCAGGCCTTCCTTAAAGTTCGAGATGATCGGCGTTTCGATGATCTCGCCCGATGGCTTGGCCATCAGCCCGCGCATACCGGCAAGCTGCTTGATCTGCGCCTGCGAACCACGGGCACCGGAGTGCGCCATCATGTAGATCGAGTTGATCGGTGCTTCGCGGCCATTGGGCAGCTTCTTGATCGACTTGATCTCGTCCATCATGGCGTTCGCCACCTGGTCACCGCAACGGCTCCAGGCATCGATCACCTTGTTGTACTTTTCCTGCTGGGTGATCAGGCCGTCCTGATATTGCTGCTCATAATCCTTCACCTGCGCCCGCGCATCATCGACCAGGCCGATCTTGGCGTCTGGAATGATCATGTCGTCCTTGCCGAACGAGATGCCGGCCTTGAACGCGTGGCGGAAACCGAGCGCCATGATCGCATCGGCGAACAGCACCGTCTCCTTCTGGCCGGTGTGACGATAAACCTCGTCGATCACGTCGCCGACGTCCTTCTTGGTCAGCAGGCGGTTGACGATGTCGAAGGGCACCTTGGCGCTCTTCGGCAATGTCTCACCGAGCAGCATGCGGCCCGGCGTTGTTTCGAAGCGCTTGAGATAGGGCTTGCCCGCCTCATCGGTCTGCGGAACGCGCGCGATGACCTTGGTGTGGAGCGTCACGGCACCCGAATCGAGCGCGTGATGCACTTCGGCCATGTCAGTCAGCATCATGCCTTCGCCGGGTTCCCCCTCCTTCAGCATGGTGATGTAATAGAGCCCCAGCACCATGTCCTGCGACGGCACGATGATCGGCTTGCCGTTCGCGGGTGACAGGATGTTGTTGGTCGACATCATCAGCACACGTGCTTCGAGCTGAGCTTCCAGCGAAAGCGGGACGTGGACGGCCATCTGATCGCCGTCGAAATCGGCGTTGAAGGCCGAGCAGACGAGCGGGTGAAGCTGGATCGCCTTGCCCTCAATGAGGACGGGCTCGAACGCCTGGATGCCGAGACGGTGAAGCGTCGGCGCGCGGTTGAGCATCACGGGATGCTCGCGGATTACCTCGTCCAGAATGTCCCAGACTTCCTTGCGCTCCTTCTCAACCCACTTCTTCGCTTGCTTCAGCGTCATGCTGAGGCCCTTGGCGTCGAGGCGCGCGTAAATGAACGGCTTGAACAGCTCGAGCGCCATCTTTTTCGGCAGACCGCATTGATGCAGCTTGAGCTCAGGCCCGGTCACGATGACCGAACGACCCGAATAATCGACGCGCTTGCCGAGCAGATTCTGGCGGAAGCGGCCCTGCTTGCCCTTGAGCATGTCGGACAGCGACTTGAGCGGACGCTTGTTGGCACCCGTGATCGTGCGGCCACGGCGGCCGTTATCGAACAGCGCGTCGACGGCTTCCTGCAGCATGCGCTTTTCGTTGCGGACGATGATGTCCGGCGCGCGCAGTTCCATCAGCCGCTTCAGGCGGTTGTTACGGTTGATCACGCGGCGATAGAGATCGTTCAGATCCGACGTCGCGAAGCGGCCACCGTCCAGCGGCACCAGTGGGCGCAGTTCGGGCGGGATGACCGGCACGACTTCGAGGATCATCCATTCAGGCTTGTTGCCCGAATCGATGAAGCTTTCGACGACCTTCAGCCGCTTGATGATCTTCTTGGGCTTGAGTTCCGACTTGGTGACGGCGAGCTCTTCGAGCAGCTCCTTGCGCTCGCCCTCAAGATCGAGGTCCTGCAGCATGATCCGCACGGCTTCGGCACCGATCCCGGCCGAGAACGCGTCTTCGCCATATTGGTCCTGCGCGTCGAGCAGCTCGTCTTCGGTCATCAGCTGGAACTTTTCCAGCGGGGTGATGCCCGGTTCGATGACGATATAGGCTTCGAAGTACAGCACGCGCTCAAGCTGCTTGAGCTGCATGTCGAGCAACAGGCCGATCCGCGACGGCAGCGACTTCAGGAACCAGATATGCGCGACGGGCGCGGCGAGCTCGATATGGCCCATCCGCTCGCGGCGCACCTTCGATACGGTGACTTCAACGCCGCACTTTTCGCAGACGATGCCCTTATACTTCATGCGCTTATACTTGCCGCACAGGCACTCATAATCCTTGATCGGGCCAAAGATGCGCGCGCAGAACAGGCCATCACGCTCGGGCTTGAACGTGCGGTAGTTGATGGTCTCGGGCTTCTTGATCTCACCGAACGACCAGGACCGGATACGATCTGGCGAGGCGATCCCGATCTGGATCTGGTCGAAGGTCTCCGGCTTGGCGACCGGGTTTGCGAAGTTGGTCAGTTCGTTCATAAAAAATCCCTAAAAAAGGGCCAAAACTCGGCTTAATTGATCGAATAACCGATGCTCCGAAGACAGGCCTTTGCCCTATCCAACCGGAGCGTCGAATCCGCTACGCTCTTTTTCTCGTCTGGCTCGCTGGCGATCTGAGCATAGACTGCTCGAACACCACTCAACATTTCCGCCGTCACTTGCTGAGCTGTGAGACCGACCGTAGCCGCTACGCCCAAAGTACGATTGAAATAAGCGCCAAGCGCCTCTTCAACTTTTGGCAGCATCTCAGGTCGTGTCGACCGAATGAAGCCTCGTGCAAACGAAATGTCGATCGAGCACTGTAAATGCTCGGCGTAAATCTCCGACGCTGCCTTGGTCGGTTGCGGCACTGCTTGAGCGAGGGCGACCTGCGCCGACGCAAAAAGCACTCCGCTTACCCCGAACTTGGCATACCTCACGATGGTTACTCCGCCGCGATCGCGACGCCGTCAGTGTCGAACTGCTCGATGCTCTTCAGCTCGACGTTCAGACCCAGCGAGCGCATTTCCTTGACGAGCACGTTGAAGCTCTCCGGAATGCCGGCCTCGAAGCTGTCGTCGCCCTTGACGATCGCTTCATAGACCTTGGTGCGGCCGACCACGTCATCGGACTTCACCGTTAGCATTTCCTGCAAGGTATAGGCGGCACCATAAGCCTGCAGCGCCCAGACCTCCATTTCACCGAAGCGCTGGCCACCGAACTGCGCCTTACCACCCAGCGGCTGCTGCGTGACGAGCGAGTATGGCCCGATCGAACGGGCGTGGATCTTGTCGTCGACCAGATGGTGGAGCTTGAGCATGTAGATGATGCCCACCGTCACCTTGCGATCGAACATCTCGCCGGTGCGTCCGTCGAACAGCTCTGACTGGCCCGATGTATCGAGCCCGGCCAGCGCCAGCATTTCCGACACGTCCTTCTCGCGCGCGCCGTCGAACACGGGGGTGCCCATCGGGATACCCGTCTTCGAATATTCGGCGAGTTCGGCGATCTGGTCACCGTCGCGGGCGTTGATATCGTCGGCATATTGCGGGCCGTAGATTTCAAGCAACCGATCCTTGACCGGGGCCGGCATTTCGCCGCCCTTGGCGTTGGGATTAGCCTCACGCCAGGCTTCGAGCGCTTGATGGACCTGCTGGCCCAGATTGCGCGCGGCCCAGCCGAGATGCGTCTCGAAAATCTGCCCGACGTTCATGCGTGACGGCACGCCGAGCGGGTTGAGCACGAGATCAACCGGCGTCCCATCGGCGAGGAACGGCATGTCCTCCGCCGGCAGAATGCGGCTGATGACGCCCTTGTTGCCGTGACGGCCGGCCATCTTGTCGCCCGGCTGCAGCTTGCGCTTCACCGCGACGAACACCTTGACCATCTTGAGCACGCCCGGTGGCAGCTCGTCACCACGCTCCAGCTTCTCGCGCCGATCATGGAACTTGTCGGTGATCAGCTTGACGGCATCGTCATACTGGCCCTTGACCGCTTCCAGATCGCTCTGGACCTTGTCGTCGGCAACCGCGAACTTCCACCATTCATGCTTGTCGACATTGTCGAGCAGGTCGCTGTCGATGACAACGCCCTTCTTCTGGCCCTTGGGCACCGCCGTCGCGGTCTGGCCCTCAAGCATTTCACGCAGGCGGCTCCAGGTCGCGCGGTTCAGGATCGAACGTTCGTCGTCCGAATCCTTCTTCAGCCGCTCGATTTCCTCGCGCTCGATTGCCATCGCGCGCTCGTCCTTGTCGATGCCGTGGCGGTTGAACACCCGGACCTCGACAACGGTGCCAGCAACGCCCGGCGGCAGGCGCAGCGAGGTGTCGCGCACGTCAGACGCCTTTTCACCAAAGATCGCGCGGAGCAGCTTTTCTTCCGGCGTCATCGGCGATTCACCCTTGGGGGTGATCTTGCCGGCCAGAATGTCGCCCGGCTCCACTTCGGCACCGATATAAACGATGCCCGCTTCGTCGAGGTTGCGCAGCGCTTCTTCACCCACATTGGGGATGTCTCGCGTAATGTCCTCTGGCCCGAGCTTGGTGTCGCGCGCCATCACTTCGAATTCCTCGATATGGATCGAGGTGAAGACGTCGTCCTTGACGATGCGCTCGCTGATGAGGATCGAATCCTCATAGTTATAGCCATTCCACGGCATGAACGCGACCAGGCTGTTACGGCCCAGTGCGAGCTCACCGAACTCGGTCGATGGACCATCGGCGATGATGTCGCCGGCCTTGATCACGTCGCCCACCTTCACCAGCGGACGCTGGTTGATGCAGGTGTTCTGGTTCGAGCGCTGGAACTTCATCAGCGTGTAGATGTCGACGCCCGACTGGCCGGCCTCGACTTCGCCGGTTGCGCGGATCACGATACGCGTCGCATCGACCTGATCGACAATGCCCGAACGCTTGGCGCCAATCGCGGCGCCCGAGTCACGCGCGACCGTCTCTTCCATGCCAGTGCCGACGAACGGCGCCTCGGCCTGAACGAGCGGCACCGCCTGGCGCTGCATGTTCGAGCCCATCAGCGCGCGGTTGGCGTCATCATTTTCCAGGAACGGAATGAGCGATGCGGCGACCGAAACGAGCTGCTTGGGGCTGACGTCCATCAGCGTGATGTTGTCGGGGATTGCCATCAGGAATTCGCCCGCCTGACGCGACGAGACGAGTTCTTCCTGGAAGCGGCCTTCGCTGTCGAGATCGGCGTTGGCCTGCGCAATCGTGTGCTTGGCCTCTTCCATTGCCGACAGATACACAACGTCATCGGTGACTTTGTGATCGACGATCTTGCGATACGGCGTCTCGATAAAGCCGTATTTGTTCACGCGGCTGAACGACGCAAGGCTGTTGATCAGGCCGATGTTCGGGCCTTCCGGCGTTTCAATCGGGCAGATGCGGCCATAATGCGTCGGGTGAACGTCGCGGACTTCAAAGCCTGCGCGCTCACGCGTCAAGCCGCCCGGTCCAAGGGCCGACACGCGGCGCTTGTGGGTGACTTCCGACAGCGGGTTGGTCTGATCCATGAACTGCGACAGCTGCGACGAGCCGAAGAATTCGCGCACCGCGGCGACCGCCGGCTTGGCGTTGATCAGGTCGTTGGGCATCACGGTCGAGACATCGACCGAGCTCATCCGCTCCTTCACGGCGCGCTCCATGCGAAGCAGGCCGACGCGGTACTGGTTCTCCAGCAGCTCGCCGACCGAGCGCACGCGGCGGTTGCCGAGATTGTCGATATCGTCGATCTCGCCCTTGCCGTCCTTGAGGTTCACGAGCGTCTTGACGACTTCGAGAATATCCTCGGTGCGCAGCGTCGTCACCGTGTCCTCGACATCGAGGTCAAGGCGCATGTTGAGCTTCACGCGACCAACCGCCGACAGATCATAGCGATCGGGATCGAAGAACAGCCCGCTGAACAGCGACTCTGCCGTCTCGAGCGTCGGCGGCTCGCCGGGACGCATGACGCGGTAGATGTCCGACAATGCCTGCTCGCGCTCTTCGGCCTTGTCGGCCTTCAGCGTGTTGCGGATCCAGGGACCCGTTGCGACGTGATCGATGTCGAGCAGTTCGATCCGGTCGATGCCAGCCTTGTCGAGCAGTTCGAGATTCTCGGCCGACACTTCGTCGCCCGCTTCGATGTAGATCTGGCCGGTCTGCTCGTTGATCAGGTCATAGGCCGAATAACGACCGAAGATTTCCTCGGTCGGGATCAGCAGGTCGGTCAGGCCGTCCTTGGCTGCCTTGTTGGCGGCACGCGGCGAAATCTTCTGGCCGTTGGCGAACACGATCTCGCCGGTCTTGGCGTCGATGATGTCGTACATCGGCTTCTGGCCGCGCCAATTCTCCGCCTGGAACGGGATGATCCACCCGCCCTGGCCGCGAACAAAGGTCACGCGGTTGTAGAAATAGTTGAGGATTTCTTCTGACGTCAGGCCGAGCGCATAGAGCAACGCCGTCACCGGCAGCTTGCGCTTGCGATCGATACGGACGTTGACGATGTCCTTCGCGTCAAACTCGAAATCGAGCCACGAACCGCGATAGGGGATGACGCGGGCAGCGAACAGATACTTGCCGCTCGCATGCGTCTTGCCGCGGTCATGATCGAACAGCACGCCTGGGCTACGGTGCATCTGGCTGACGATCACGCGCTCAGTGCCGTTGATGATGAAAGTGCCGTTGCCCGTCATCAGGGGCATGTCGCCCATGTAAACGTCCTGCTCCTTGATATCGAGCACGGAGCGGGCTTCGGTATCGGCATCGACCTCGAACACGATCAGGCGCAGCGTAACGCGCATTGGCGCCGCATAAGTGATGCCGCGCTGGCGGCATTCTTCGGTGTCGAACTTGGGCGGTTCCAGCTCGTAATTGACGAAATCAAGCTCGGCGGTGCCGGCGAAATCGCGGATCGGGAAGACCGAGCGCAGCGTCTTTTCCAGGCCGGACACATAGCCGATCGAGGGGTCGCTGCGGAGGAACTGTTCGTAGGATTCGCGCTGAACCTCGATCAGGTTCGGCATCTGGACCACTTCGTGGATATTGCCGAACACCTTGCGGATGCGGCGCTTTGCGGTGCCGCCCTCGATCATTTTCGATGCCATGGAGTTTTTTGCCTCAATCGTCTGTCATTATCGGGCACGCCAGAGACACAAAAAGCCGCGTGCTCCCTATCGCGGGAACCGCAGCTCGTAGCGTCTCTGATACCACAGCCTCCCATACGATCGAGGCACTGCGCGACGGCGCCTCATTTCCCGAAGACTGTGGTGGAATGCGCCATATAGGGTTGGCTCGGTTGGAAGTCAAACATGCTTTCCCATCATCGGCGATATCGATTCCGCATGCCGCCGCCAGCCGTGCCAAATTAGCCCAGGAAGGCGAAAAGCCGGGCTGATCTTCCCCAAAAAATCGCTATGCCGGGTGCGTGAACAAGCGACGATCGATCCCTTGGCGGCGGTGCCCAGCCAAATCTCTTGCCGGGACCAGTACCGGGATTCTGGCTGGAATTCCGGTCGCCGCGATCAGCATAGTCGCTTTCTCGGGCATGGCCTGGGCTCAAAATGCGCCCGCTGCTGGCCCTTCTGCCGCGCCCAATCCGCCGATATCGACACCCGGTCGCGCTGCCCGTCCTGCGCTCCTCCCGCCGGAAGTGACGCCAGAGGCGGATCTCAGCGAGCTGGTCACCGGCATTGCGGTTCGCGAACCGCAGCGGCGCGCGGCTGCATCGCCAACGGTGGGCAGGGGAGCGGCGTCGGCAACACCGCTGGCTAAAGCGCAACCTTCGCCCGACCCAACCATGCGGTCGTCTCCAACGCCGCTGCCAACCGCTCCAGCGTCGCCATCGGCGTCACCTGAACCGGCGCGGCCATCAATCGGGCTCGACCGTCCACTGCCCATGCCGTCGAGCGCGCCTGTCCCCGTGACGGCGCGCACCCCGTTGAGCAATCGGCCCAACCCCGCTTCCGTGTCGGCGAACGATCCACGATCATGGGCCTGGATCGCGGGTCTCGTTCTGGTCGGGGGCGGGTTTGCGGTGCTCGCCGTGTTGCTGCTGAATGCTCGCCGCCGCCAGAAGCAGGGGACTGATCGTCCCCTCACGCGGCCCGCCGCAACGCCTGCGCCGCAACCACCTCAGCCAACCGCGCCGCCGACCCTTGCCCCCCTGCCACCGCCGCCGCCCATGGAGCCGCCAAAGCCGCGTGTCACCGCGCCGGTGATCCGGCCTTGGCTGGAGGTTGATTTCGTGCCCCGCCGTGCCGGACAGAATCTGACGGGCGCGGCGGTCGAATTCGAATTGGCGGTGCGCAATATCGGCTCCCGGCCAGCGACCGATGTTCGCGTGCTGGTGCAACTCTTGACCGCCAATCCCCAGCAAAATGCGCACCTGGCGGCAGCATTCGGCCAGCCGGTCGACAATCCGGTCATTGCACCATTTGAACTGGCCCCGGGCGAACTGATTGCGGTCAACGGCTTTGGCACGCTCCCGGTCGACAAGATCAGCAAGGTAGAGATGCAGGGTCGGCCGATGTTCGTGCCGATCATGGCGGTCCGCGTCGTTTATGGCTGGGCGGAAAACCGCGGGCCCAGCGGCAGCACCGCCAACGCCTATATCCTGGGGATCGACCGCGACGGGCAGAACAAGATGCAGCCCTTTTGGATGGATCAGGGGCCGCGCATGGCGGATCGCATTGCGTATCGGCTGCACGATATGGGCATTCGTCAGTAACGAAAGCGCTTGTGCCTTCAGCCTGGGGTGACACTAATGCCGTCTATCGTTGATGGTGGAGACAGTCATGGATCGTAAATTTGTTGGGTTGGCCATGATGGCGGCGCTTGTCGTCGCGCCTGCCGCCGCACAACAGGCGATTACGCCAGCCTTTATCGCCAATGATGTGCCGACCAATTTCACGCCCCCCATCACCGCCAATGATTATGTCCGGCGCGAAGCCATGGTGCCGATGCGCGATGGCACGAAGCTATTCACCGTTATCCTGATCCCCAAGGGCGTCAGCAACGCGCCGATCGTGCTGACGCGCACCCCCTACAACGCCACCGCGCGGGCAGGCCGGATGGATAGCCCGAACCTGCTCTCTACGCTGCCGCTGTCGGACGAACCGTTCGTCAACAACGGCTATATTCGCGTCTATCAGGACGTGCGCGGCAAATATAAATCGGAAGGCGATTACATCGTCACCCGGCCCGTGATCGGCGCGCTCAACCCCACCAAGGTCGATCACGTTACCGATGGCTATGACACGATCGATTGGCTGGTGAACAAGACCAATCTGCCCGAATCCAATGGCAAGGTCGGCATGATCGGTTCGTCCTATGAAGGCTTTACCGTCGTCATGGCGCTGCTCGCGCCGCATCCCGCGCTAAAGGTTGCCGCCCCCGAAAGCCCGATGATCGATGGCTGGATGGGCGATGACTGGTTCCATTACGGTGCCTTCCGCCTCGCCAATATCGGCTGGATCGCCTCGCAGACCGGCTACAAGGGCAAGGGGCAGGACCCGGCCACCGGCATTTACGATAATTATGAAGAGTTTCGTCGGCTCGGCGGGGCAGCGGAATGGGCGGTTGCGTCGGGCTTTGATCAGTTACCGGCCTGGCAGAAAATGGTCGCGCACCCGGCCTATGACGACTTCTGGCAGGGGCAAGCGCTCGACAAGTTGCTCGCGGCCAATCCGTCGAACATCCCGACAATTTGGGAACAGGGTCTGTGGGACCAGGAGGATATCTATGGCGCGATCACTGCCTGGGAAGCGCTGAAGGCCAAGGGCAAGATCGGCAATAACTTCCTCGTCATGGGCCCCTGGCGGCACAGCCAGATCAACCGCGAGGGCAGGGAGCTTGGTCCCTTCAAATGGAATGGCGACACCGCCGCGCAATTTCGTGAAGAGATGGTGCTGCCGCTGTTCAACCAATATCTGAAGGATGGTCCGGCGGTGTCGCTGCCGGCCGCCGCTATCTACAATACGGGGGAGAATCACTGGGATCATTTCGCCACCTGGCCGCTCGCCTGTGAAAGCGGCTGCGCGGCACCGCTGACGCCGATTTATCTGCAGGCGTCGGGTGGGCTTGGCTTCGACAAGGCGGCAGTGGGCGAAGACAGCTATGTCTCCGATCCCGATAAGCCCGTGCCGCATCTGCCCCGCCCGGTGAATTTCGACGATGGCCGCTGGCCCGATTGGCTCGTCCAGGACCAGCGCAGCGCCGATGGCCGACCCGATGTGATGACCTATCAGACGCCGGTGCTGACCAAGCCGGTGCGCGTCTCCGGCGCACCAATCGCCGATATCGTCGCCAAAACGACGGGCACCGACGGTGATTTCGTGGTGAAGGTGATCGACGTCTATCCAGACGAAGTTCCGGGCAACGCGAAAATGGGCGGCTACCAGTTTGCCATCTCGCTCGATATTTTCCGGGGCCGATACCGTGACAGCTTCGCCAAGCCGAGCGCCATCCCGGCGGGCAAGGT
The DNA here is from genome assembly GCA_001464615.1 of Sphingomonadales bacterium Ga0077557. GTDB lineage: Bacteria > Pseudomonadota > Alphaproteobacteria > Sphingomonadales > Sphingomonadaceae > Sphingomonas. Next base: position 84,033 of record LNFI01000030.1, read on the forward strand.
CCAGCGCTACAAATTCCGCCTGCCGACGGTCAATCATGTCTTCCAGCCGGGCCACCGGATCATGGTGCAGGTGCAGTCGTCGCTGTTCCCGCTTTATGATCGCAACCCGCAGAAATATGTCCCCAATATCTTCCTCGCCAAAAAGGCGGATTACCAAAAGGCGACGATTACGCTGGAGCGCGGCGGGGCGATGCCGAGCGCGGTGTGGCTGCCGGTGGTGCCGGTCGATCAGTCGGGCGCGATGGCGCTGAAGCGATAACAGCGCGAATGAAAAAGGGGCGGCCCATTGCTGGACCGCCCCGATTTCTTTGCTTGGCCCAGCATGGGCAGAGCCCATGCCGTCGGAAGCGGGCGATGCCCGCACCGGCCGGCCTTGCGGGAGGTGCGCGCAGCTTGCGCTGCGCGTGCCCCCGCTGCGGCTTACTTGAGTTCGACGGTCGCGCCAGCTTCTTCAAGCTGCTTCTTGACCTTCTCGGCCTCGTCCTTCGAAACGCCTTCCTTGACGGCCTTTGGCGCTGATTCAACCAGCGTCTTGGCTTCGGTCAGGCCCAGGCCGGTGATCGCGCGGACTTCCTTAATGACGTTGATCTTCTTGCCACCGTCGCCGGTCAGGATCACGTCAAATTCGGTCTGCTCTTCAGCTGCCGGTGCGGCTGCACCGCCGCCGGCGCCAGGCGCTGCAACCGCAACGGCTGCTGCGGCGGAAACGCCCCACTTTTCTTCAAGCATCTTCGACAGCTCAGCGGCTTCGAGGACGGTCAGTTCGCTCAGGCTCTCTACGAGCGCGTTCAGGTCTGCCATGTGTAGTCTCCAGTTCGGGGTGCCGAAATTCGGCAGGGCCCCATCGTTGTCAGGTCAAAAAATAAGAGCCCGAATTCAGGCTGCTTCCTTCTCCGCATAGGCAGAAAGAACGCGCGCAAGCTGCGCTGCCGGGGCCTGCGTGATCGTCGCCAGCTTGGTTGCCGGGGCAACAAGCAGACCGAGGATCTTGGCACGCAGTTCATCCAGCGAGGGCATCGTGGCGAGTGCCTTCACACCATCAACGTCAAGGACGGTCGTGCCCATTGCCCCACCCACGATTTCGAACTTGTCGTTCGTCTTCGCGAATTCCACGGCCACTTTCGCGGCCGCGACGGGATCAATCGAGGTGGCAAGGCCGACTGGCCCGGTGAGCATATCGCCCAGCGAGAGATAGTCGGTGCCATCGAGCGCGATCTTGGCAAGCTTGTTCTTCGAGACCTTGTAGCTCGCACCAGCTTCACGCATCTTCGAGCGCAGCACAGAGGACTGTGCGACGGTCATGCCCAGATTGCGGGTGACAACCACCACGCCAACTTCGGCAAAGTTACGGTTCAGCTCGGCAACGAGTTCGGACTTTTCAGCACGATCCATGCCATTCTCCACGTTTTGGGACTGGCCGCATGCGCGACCCGCCCGGTTCAAACCGGACGCAAGGGACTATCCCTTACGCCAGGGTGTCCGTTCGATGGGGCATGGGAAACTGATCGCCGAAACGCCAGCAAACCGTCACGGGCACAATGGCTGCGTGAGCGGAAAAAATTCCATTCCCCGTCTCGGCAGGAAATTAAGGACGGAGGATTCCGGCCACCTACTGTCTCGGACGGCAACCCGGCTGGCGCGAACGCTGGCCGGGTGATGGCGTGCGCATAGCGTCCCCGGCGTGAAAGTCAATCAGCGCGGCCTCGGGGTAGTGTCTCAGTTTGAATTTCGCAGGGGATAATGGGAGTATATGCCCAGCCCTCATCCGGCGAGAACATTCTTAGAACGTTTCCAACACGAACCCGGACAACCATATTGGCGATTCGGTCAACAGTTGCCGCTTGACAAAAAATCTAGGACCAATAAGGCGGCGCGGCCCCATACTGTTTTTTCTGGCCGCGTCAACTGCATGACATTCGCTTCGTCCCATTTTTATGGTGTCTCGTCGCAGAATGCGTTGACCGCTCCGTCAATGTTCCCATATAAAGAACATAATAGGTAGTAAGAACGAAGGCAGAACGGCATATTTCCGATTTGTCAACCGTTCTGCGCCATGTTGAGAAGAGAGTTTAGAGTCATGCCCATAGGTCCGCAAGGACAGAAACGACCTGCCGACGCTATTGCCAATGCGGTGATGGTGGCGCGGATCGCTACCGGGGAAATTGAGGAAGTCGGAAAACCGATCGACTCAAAAAATAGGGCCAGCGGTGGGTTGGCCCGATCTGACCGTTTGAAGCCGGACAGGCGGTCGGAGATTGCTAGGACGGCAGCAAATGCCCGTTGGGCAACTAAGGAAGGTGTAGGATGACTATCACTGCCATCGACCGCGCCGCCGAGTTGCTCTTCGGCAACGCTGATCGCTCAGTCGTAAATGTTCGATTTCTGTGCGGCGGTGAGCCGAACGTAATCGCTGAAGAACTAGCGGAAGAGATTGTCGTTGCCGAAGCGCAAATTCGGTCAGGCCGCGCCCGACAAATCACAAGCGTCGATGCTTATTTGACGGAATTGTGTGCTTGATGTAGCTCATGGCCCCTTCTCTGGGGCTGTGAGCTACTGTGCATTTTCGCGATTTATATTTTCAAGTTGCTGGTCAGAACCTCGGTAAGCCCGTTGGATTCGACCTGTTAAAAGATGCCGTGGTCGCAGGCCTTCCGTGGCTTGAGGAAGTTTGCGTATGGCGTCTCACTCATACGCCGCCGACCAGGCAGGCTAAGTATATACTATTTGACGATAGAACGAGCGCTTACAATGGTGAATACCTTGTAGCGGATATAAGCTTTTGCTCCGCTCTTGAGGACGAGCCGGAGGAACTGCTTTTTGCGCTAGTTAAGGAATTAATGCACGTATTCGACCCACGAGAAACCTGGATCGATAATAGAGAAAAGTTCGTCGCTTTCCTTAAGGCTCTTCAAAATACTCCACTTGATGTTGGAAATGCTGTTCTAAATACTGAACATCGGGCGAAATGGATGGCTCTTTTGGTGCTCTGTCCAAAGCCGCTTCGCGATTCCATTGCGGCTGATATTCGAGAAGGCCGAGCTCTTCGTAGCGAGGTTGCAGAGAAATTTGGCTTTCCGGGCTGGTTCATTGAAACTGCTCTAGACGATTATTACGATGAGGCTTTGCGCATTTTAACGCAGTGATGCTTGCATTGCATAAAAAGTTCAGTATGAATATGGGGCATGAACAAGCTACCCCTCGCCAAGCGCACCCAAATCCTCGCCATGCTATGCGAAGGATCGTCGATGCGGTCGATCAGCCGCGTTGCCGATGTATCGATCAACACAGTTTCCAAGCTACTGGTTGAGGCAGGCGAGGCTTGCCTAGCGCTGCATGACGAAACGGTTCGCAACGTGAAGGCGAGCCGTATCCAGTGCGACGAGATTTGGTCGTTCTGCCATGCCAAGCAAAAGAACGTCGCGACTGCGAAGGCCGCACCGGAAGGCGCTGGCGACGTTTGGACCTGGACGGCAATTGACGCTGATACCAAGCTGATCGTGTCCTACTATGTCGGTGATCGTTCGGGCGAAAGCGCGATGGTGCTAATGGACGATCTGCGCGCCCGCCTCGCTAACCGGGTCCAACTTACCACTGATGGACACAAGGCATATTTGGACGCCGTAGAGGGCGCTTTCGGGGCCGATGTGGACTATGCGCAGCTTGTGAAGCTGTATGGTCCCACGATCACCGCACCGGGCCGCTACAGCCCCGCAGAGTGCATAGGAGCTAAGAAGGTCCGCGTTATGGGCAGCCCTGACATCGGGGCCGTGTCCACGTCCTATGTCGAGCGCCAGAACCTCACGATGCGCATGTCCATGCGTCGGTTCACCAGATTGACCAATGCCTTCTCAAAGAAGTTCGATAATCACGTCCACGCGCTATCGCTGTATTTCGTGTTCTACAATTTCTGCCGTATCCATAAGACGCTTCGCATGTCGCCAGCGATGGCCGCAGGCGTTACCGATCGGCTATGGTCGCTTGAGGACGTACTGGCGCGGATCGACGCGGATGCACCTGTGCCTGCCAAGCGCGGACCTTATAAGAAGCGCGGCGAGGGTTGACACTCGCCGCGCTCGGCCCGCTGGCCCCCTGCTTGCAAAGCAGCGCCTGGAACCGATGACTGCCTAGCGCGAATCGATGCTAAATTCAAACTGAGACACTACCGGCCTCGGCGATGGGCAGGCCATCTGCAAGCCTGTGACTATAGGCGTGCGTTGCCGATGCCGTTAAGCACCTTGGCTATCGAAACGATGGCCTAATTGGTGACAACTCAGGTGCAGGCCGGGAAACAGGATCAAGATCGATGCCCGAAAACGCCGCCAGTCTCATCGCTGAAATCCGCGACTGCCGCGTCTGTGCCGATGCGCTGGCTGCCGGGCCGCGACCGATCGTGCAATTCAGCGCGACGTCCCGCATCGTGATCATCGGCCAGGCGCCGGGAACGCGGGTGCATGAAAGCGGGGTGCCATGGGACGATGCGAGTGGCGAACGGCTCCGCGATTGGACAGGCCTGTCGCCTGTGCATTTCTACGATCCGGCCATCGTCGCGCTGGTGCCGATGGGGTTTTGCTATCCGGGCACCGGCAGCTCAGGCGATTTGCCACCGCGCCCGGAATGCGCGCCCTTATGGCATGAGCGGGTTCTCGCGCTGCTCCCGGCTGATCGGTTGACCCTGCTGGTCGGCCAATATGCGCAATCGCGCTATCTCACCGCGCGCGGCAAGCAAAGCATGACGGCGGCGGTGCGTGCCTTTGCCAGCCATGGCGAGGCGATCTTCCCGCTGCCCCATCCATCGTGGCGCAGCACCGGCTGGATGCAGAAAAACCCCTGGTTTGAAGCTGAAGTCCTGCCGGTCTTGCGCGCAGCCGTTGGGGCGCGGCTCCTCTAGGCCCCGCGATCGACCGAGCCTTGCTTTGCGCCGCGTCCCACCGCAAATTGCAGCCCGTGGAATTACGGGGGAAGATCGGCGCATGACGACAGCGAAATTGCCTCTGGCGATCATCACCGGGGCATCGTCCGGCGTTGGCTTATACGCAACCGCCGCGCTGATTGGACGCGGCTGGCACGTCATCATGGCGTGCCGCGATCTCGACAAGGCAGCAGCGGCAGCCACCGGGCTCGGCCTGCGCACGGATCGATACGAAATTGCGCATCTCGATCTTGCCTCCCAAGCATCAGTCCGCGCCTTTGCGGCGGCGTTCCGCGCCAGCGACCGGCCGCTCGATGCCCTGGTCTGCAATGCGGCGACCTATTTGCCGCTGCTCAAGGAACCGGCCCGGTCGCCTGAAGGCTATGAGCTGAACGTCGCGACCAATTATCTCGGCCATTTCCTGCTCGCCAATCTGATGCTTGACGATTTGCAGCGCGCGCCCGCGCCGCGGCTGGTGACCTTGGGGACAGTCACTGCCAATTCAGAGGAGTTTGGCGGCCGTATCCCGATTCCGGCGCCTGCCGATCTCGGCGATTTCGAAGGGCTGGCCGCCGGGTTCAAGGCACCGATCGCGATGATCGACGGCAAGCCGTTCAAAGGTGGCAAGGCGTATAAAGACAGCAAGTTATGCACGATGATGATGAGCCGGGAGCTGCACGCGCGCTATCACGCGCAGACCGGCATCATCTTCAGCACGCTGTATCCCGGCTGCGTTGCCGATACCCCGCTGTTCCGGAACGCGCCCAAGCTGTTCCAGAAGATATTCCCCTGGTTTCAGAAAAATATCACCAAGGGTTATGTCTCGCAGCCGCTATCAGGCGATCGCGTCGCTCAAGTGGTGGCCGATCCCGGCTTTACCCAATCGGGCGTCCATTGGAGCTGGGGCAATCGCCAGCAAGAGGGGCGAGAGGCCTTTGCCCAGAGCCTGTCGAGCAAGGCAACCGACGCCAGCCGATCGCAGCGGCTCTGGGCGCTGAGCGCTGGGCTGGTCGGGCTGGCCAGTGATAAGCAACCGGTGCGATCCGTGGTCGCGGCGTAAGCGACGCGCTGATTGGGTTATCTTCGCATGGGTGCCGGGCCCAAACCGCTAAGCAAAATAGGCAAACCGGTTTAATCATGCGATAAGCGACTAATTCGACGATCGTGCGTTTGAAGAGTCTACCGAACGCGCGGTACCGGGGCTGGCTTTCAAACCGCGAGCCTCCGGCCCCTTGAAAGGGGCTGTATTGTTCAAGAATGATCCTAGTCGATTTGAAGCGGCAGATGGTCTGGCGGCGGCGCTGATCGCGTCATCTGATGTGCCCTTGCTGTTGCTTGACGGTAATCTGGTGGTCGTGGCCGCCAGCAGATCTTTTTGTGCCATTTATGACGTCGATCCTGCCACGGTGTCAGGCTGCGATCTGGCCAAAATCGGTGCCGGGGAATGGGCTTTGCCGCAGTTGCGGGCGCTGCTCCGGGCAACCGCATCCGGCAATGCCGCGATCGACGGCTATGAAATGGAATTGGCGAAGCCCGATGCCGAGACCCGAAAACTGGTGCTCACCGCGCGTCGGCTCGATTATGGCGGTGACGATAGCGTCCACCTGACGCTGTCGATCGCCGATGTTACCGCGATCCGGCTGGCGTTGAAGGCAAAGGACGATCTGGTCCGGGAAAAGGCCGTGCTGTTGCAGGAATTGCAGCACCGCGTCGCCAACAGCTTGCAGATCGTCGCCAGCGTTTTGTTGTTGAGCGCGCGCCGGGTGCAATCCGAAGAAACGCGGGTTCATCTGCGCGATGCGCATCAGCGCGTGATGTCGGTGGCTGCGGTCCAGCGACAGCTTGCCGTGACGACATTGGGCGATGTCAAAATTGCCAATTATATGCGCGATCTCTGCGACAGCCTGGGCGCGTCGATGATCCGTGATCATGATCAGATATCGATTGTCGTCACGGTCGACGACAGCACGGCAACCGCCGATGTATCGGTCAGCCTGGGCTTGATCGTGACCGAACTGGTCATCAATGCGCTGAAGCACGCCTTCCCCAGCCATCGACGCGGCATCATCAACGTCAGCTTTGAAACGACCGGGGATAGCTGGGTGTTGTCGGTGGGCGATGACGGCGTCGGCGTGCCCACCGGAGAAAACGCGCCAAAGCCGGGGCTGGGCACCAGCATCATCGAAGCCCTGGCCAATCAGCTGCGCGCCAAGGTGGAAATGGCCGATTTGAACCCGGGCACTCGGGTATCAATCGTTCACGCCTGAGGTCTGTCTTACGCGCAGACCGGGATGCATCGCTCAAAGAAAAAGGGCCGGGGATGAGCCCGGCCCTTGATCTTAACTAGCGTCGATCGGTGCGCCGATCAGGCCCCGGCGACTTCCGCCACATCGACCTTCACGCCCGCGCCCATCGTCGAGCTGACGGCGATCTTGCGGACGTACTTGCCCTTGGCGCCGGTTGGCTTGGCCTTGACCACTGCATCGACCAGCGCGTCGAAGTTGCGGCGCAGGTCTTCCTGGGTGAAGCTCGCCTTGCCAAGGCCGGCATGGATGATGCCCGCCTTTTCGACGCGATATTCGATCTGGCCGCCCTTGGCTGCCTTCACGGCTTCGGCGACGTTCATCGTCACGGTGCCCAGCTTCGGGTTCGGCATCAGGCCCTTGGGACCCAGCACCTTACCGAGGCGACCAACAACGCCCATCATGTCCGGGGTCGCGATGCAGCGATCGAAGTCGATGGTGCCGCCCTGAACGAGCTCCATCAGGTCTTCGGCGCCAACAACGTCTGCACCGGCTTCGCGGGCTTCATCGGCCTTGGCACCCTTGGCGAACACGCCAACGCGGACGGTTTTGCCGGTGCCTGCGGGCAGGGTGACGACGCCGCGGACCATCTGGTCGGCGTGGCGCGGATCGACGCCCAGGTTCAGCGCGACTTCGATTGTCTCGTCGAACTTCGACGTTGCATTGGCCTTGGCCAGCGCAATCGCTTCGTTGATGCCGTACAGCTTCTCGCGGTCAACCGCTTGGCTGAGGGTCTTTGCCTTCTTGGTCAGCTTTGCCATGATCTCAGCCCTCCACCACGTCGAGGCCCATTGCGCGGGCGCTGCCTTCGATGATGCGGGTCGCCGCTTCGATATCGTTGGCGTTCAGGTCCTTCATCTTGGTCTGCGCGATCTCGGTCAGCTTTGACCGGGCGATCTTGCCCGCAGAAACCTTGCCCGGCTCCTTGGAACCCGACTTCAGGCCAGCGGCCTTCTTGATCAGGAACGATGCCGGCGGCGTCTTCGTTTCGAACGAAAAGCTGCGATCGGCATAAACGGTAATGACGGTCGGGATCGGCATGCCGACTTCCTCGCTGCCCGTCGCCGCGTTGAACGCCTTGCAGAATTCCATGATGTTCACGCCGCGCTGACCCAGTGCGGGGCCGATCGGCGGGGAGGGGTTGGCCTTGCCTGCAGGCACCTGCAGCTTGATATAGCCGGTAATCTTTTTTGCCATGTCTCACTCTTTATTTGGGCTGAGAGCGCAAAAGCGCCCCGCCTGGTTCAAGTTTAGCGGTCCAAGCGGCGAGCCAACGGCCTGCCTCCCGCAAAGTTTCCGACGATGTACCGTTGGAGTATGGCGCGCTTAGCCGATCCGGTGGCACGATGCAAATGGCGCGGCGCGGGACGCGCGATCAATCGAATCCAGATCAATTCCCGCGCTCTGCTGCAGCTACCAGAGCTTGTTGCGGGCACAGTCGAGATAAAGTCATTTTGGCGCACTCCTAAAGTAAAGCCGATTTTGAGATAGTGAAAATGATGACTTTGCGATGATCGGTAAGATCGGTAGCCTCGGCAATCAGGGCGGAGGCGAATCATGGTTCAAACCAGCGACGAAAGAAATGCACCGTCGATCGACATGCTCGACGAACATGGCCGCACTCTCTTTTTTGAAATGCTGCTCAACGATCGTCGCCCCGTTGCGATCGTTGGATCGGGCATGTCGATCGTTTATGGCGGAGTTACTTGGTACGAGTCGGTCAAACTTGCGTTGGACTATGCGGTTGAGCGGATCAAGGCTTGTCAGGAGGTACCGCAATTCTCTGCTAAGCGTGCCGAGATGGAGCGCGATCGGGTTGCGCTCAGCACATTTCATGAGGACAACGCACTTGGTCTGAGCCCCGACGATCCTCCACCTATGAGTAGAGCCGGAGGCCCTGTTGATGCCCTTGCGTGGGCGTGATGGCAACCGGGTTGGGGGTTAACCC
>LNFI01000031.1 GCA_001464615.1 Sphingomonadales bacterium Ga0077557
ACGCATCGGAACGCTACTCGACACCTTCCCGCCACACGAATGCGCAAGCTACCTCCGAAACAGCGGATACGCCTCAATCTAATCAGGACAGACTCTAGCGGAGCGGTTTGCCGCTATCCTTCCATTTGTCCAGGATCGTTGAGTCCGGGAGCGGATCGGCAATCGGGCGGCTGAAGCTGCTGCCGGCGATCGGCAGGCTGCTCTGCGCATAAGCAGGCTGAATGGCCGATGCAGCGGTCCGCGGCCTGGCGATCGCCACTGCTGCCGCCGCGTCGGTGCGTGCAACCTGCGCAACCGGGGCGCCCGGCGCAATCGCGCGCGGATGCGGGCCGGGCAGCGGCTCCCCGCCCAGATAGGCCTGGCGGAACGCGCCGGGCGTGCCCCAATATCCCTGCCAGCGATGAAAGAAATGCGCGCCAATCGCCGCCGTCATCACCAGCTGCCGGTTCCATGACGGCGTGACGGCATAGGTATGATAATGCGTCGCCGTGCCGACATCGCGCTCAACCGCACCGGCCAGCATTACAGCTGCCACCCGCATCGCCCGTAGCCAGCTCGCCCGCGCGGGCACCCGCGCCATTGATCCGTCGCACGCATAGCTGAACTGGCAGCCGGTTGTCCGTTCCGATCCCTGATAGATCACGCCGCACACCGTGGCGGGGAAGGCGGGGTGGCGCACTCGGTTGAGGATCACCTGTGCCACTGCGCGCTGGCCGGCATCGGGCTCGTTGCCGGCCTCATAATAGATCGCAGCGGTCAGGCATTGCAAAGCCCGGTCACGATCGGTCGCACTGGCATGGCGCAGTGAAAACGGCGCGGCCGCGTGAATCGTCCCATCGGCAATCGTCGCCAGCGCATCGGCGGGGATCGGCAGATCGGGCAGCGCCGCGGTGCCGGTTACCCCCGCGGCGGGGGCAGCATCACTGTCGGCAGCATAAAGCAGCGCGGCACCGGGGAAATGATCCTCAGCCTCATAGCCGGTCGCGCGCGCCGCCGCCTGCATGGGCGCCGATTGGCTGGCGATAATCGCGCGGATTGCGGCTTGCGCGGAATAGCCAAGACACACGATCGCAAACAGCGCGGCGGCGCTTGCTCCCCGTATCTGCCTGCCCGAAAACCGCCGCCAATCCACGCCCCAAAGCCTCTCGCCAATCCACCCAACCAACCGCGTCGGGCGCCCAGCGCCATAGCCCGGTTTTGCCCGGTCCGCGCGCGCTGATTTTGCCGTGTCCCGGGGCGAAACACTTGATGGTTAACGTAATTATTGGTTCATTTCAGCGTTGGCGATTCCAGTTTTAGCGCGCTGGCCGGGATCAGCTCCAGTGCCGGATAGGTCTTGCGCAGATCGTCGATGAACAGCTTTGACTCGCCCACCACGACGATGCTCGCCGCCGCTGGATCGAGCAGCTTGGCCGCCGCGGCCCGCACCGCCGCTGGATCAACGCCTTCAATCCGCCCGGCATAGTCCTTCAGCTCACTGAGCGGCACATCATCGATCACATAGCCGCCGATCAGGCCGGCAATCCCGCCGGTGGTTTCCGCCGATCGACCAAAGCCGCCAATCAGCACCGCCTTGCGCGTATCGAGTTCGGCGGCGGGGGCGGTTTCGGTGCCTAGCCGCTTCATTTCGGCGACGATTATCGACACGACTTCGGCTGCCGACGGGTTCTTGGTCTGGGTGCTGGCGCTGATCGGCCCCGGTTGACGGCGCGCCGCAACCGAGCTGCCCGCGCCATAAGCAAGGCCGCGTTTGATGCGGATTTCCTGGTTCAGCCGTGACGAGAAACCAACCCCCAATGTCGCATTGGCGACAGCGGCGGGGTAATAGCTGGCGTCGTTGCGGGCGATGCCGGGCCGCGCCACCACCACCCCGGCCTGACCGGCGCCGGGAAAATCGACGACAATCACGCGCGGTGCCGGATAGCTCGCGGCGACCGGCGCTGTTGGCGCGGCGGCGGTGGTGGGGACGGGGGCGGGCGCCTTCCACGCCGCGAAATTGCTGCTCGCCAGCGCCTGCGCCTGCGCCACGGTGATGTCGCCAACCAGCACCAGCGCAGCATGATCGGGCCGCCAGCTCGCTGCATAGCTGTTGACGATATCGCTGCGGCTGATCGCCTTCAGCGCGTCGGGCGTGCCCGCCAGCACATGGCCATAGCCGCTGCCGCCGAATACCGCGCGCGCCGCCACAAACCCCGCAAGCCTGGCCGGGTTTTTCAGCTCAACGCCAATGCCGTCAATCGCCTGGGTGCGGGCGCGATCAATCTCCTCCTGCGCAAAGGCGGGGTGCATCGCGACATCGGCAAGGATTGCCAGCGCGGGTGCCGCCTGATCCGATTTCACCCCAATCTCAAGCGAGGCACCGTCCCAATCATTGGCGCTGCTGATCGACCCGCCGAGCGATTCAATCTCGCGCGCGATCTGGGTCGCGGATCGGGTGGTGGTGCCCTTAGTCAGCAAATCGGTCGCCAGGTTATTCAGCCCGGCGAGCGTCGCCGGATCCGCCGCGCCGCCACCCGGCGTGACGACCAGCGTCGCGGCGATCAACGGCAGATCATGTTTTTCGACGACGATCACACGCAAGCCATTGGCCAGCCGCGTCTCGATCGGCGTTGGCAGGGCGGCGGTCACCGGCGCGGCGGGCGGCGGCGGCAATACCCGTTCCGCAGCAGGGGCCGGAGTCACAATTTTGATGTCGGTCGGTGCAGTCAGCGCGGCAACCTGCACCGTTGGCGCAACGCTGATCGGATCGCTTTTCGGCCCACCGGGCGTGGCAGGCAGATAGCGCAGCGTGGCCGCGCGATTGTCGGTCAGGTATCGGCGGGCGACGCGCTGAATATCCGCAGCGGTCACAGCGGCCAGATCGGCGAGCTGGCGATCAGCGACCTTGGCATCGCCATCAATGATCACCGCACTGGCAATCGTCGATGCCTTGCCATCGGCGGTTTCGCGCTGGCGCAGCACCCCGGTGATGATCTGGTTCTTGGCCTCGTTCAGCTCGGCGTCGCTCACCAACTGGTCGCGGACGCGGGCGATTTCGGCCTTCAGCGCGGCTTCACCCGCTTCTGCGGATTTGCCCCCGGCCAGAATCGCATAGACTGCAAAGGCACCGGTCGCTTGCTTTGAATCGAGGAAGGTGCCCGCCGATTGCGCAATCTGGTCACGATAGACCAGCGATTCATAAAGCCGCGAGCTTTCGCCCGCTGACAGGATCGCGTTCAGTACGCCAAGCGGCGCGGAATCCGGGCTACGATCGGCCGGGATCTGATAGCTGATCAGCACCGCGGGCAGCGGCGTATTGTCCTCATAAACCGTGCGGCTGATCGCGGTCTGGCGCTCGGGTTCGGTCACGGTCACGCGCGGGATCGCCCGATCGGGCTTTTTGATGCCGGCGAAGTAACGATCAATCCAGCCGTCGAGCTCAGCGGGATCGAAATTGCCCGCCACCACCAGCACGGCATTGTCGGGCCGGTAATAAGTGGCGTGAAAGGCGCGGACATCGTCAATCGACGCGGCCTCCAGCTCCTCGATGCTGCCAATGCCGGGCCGGGCATAGGGGTGGGTGGTGTACGAAATCTCGGGGAAATAGAGCGAGAACAGCTTGCCATAGGGCTGCGCCAGCACGCGGAGCCGCAGCTCTTCCTTCACGACATCGCGTTCGGACGCAAAGCTGGTCGGCTCGACAACCAACGACGCCATCCGGTCTGCTTCGGCAAACAACAGGCGTTGCAGGTGGTTGGCCGGCACCGTCTGATAATAATTGGTATAATCGTCATTGGTCGATGCGTTGTTGAACCCGCCGACATCCTCGGTCAGCCGGTCAAACTGTTCGGGCACCAGATTGCGCGTCGCCTTGAACATCAGATGTTCAAACATATGCGCAAAGCCCGACCGCCCCTTGGGATCGTCCTTCGATCCGACATTATACCAGACCTGGACCGAAACCGTTGCCGTGCCCGTGTCGCGGATGGCAAACACCCGCAGGCCATTGGCGAGCGTACGCTCAGTATAGGCGATGGGCTTAACCGCGCTGGTCGATGCCGGGGCGGCCTTGGCCGGTTGCTTTGCACTGGCGGCGGCAGCGGGCAGGGCGGCAACACCGATCAACAGGGCGAGGCGGAAAAGGCGCATATCGGCTGGACTCCGGATGGAATGATCTGGGCCGAGACTGACCCCGGTGTGTTAACGATGTCAATCGCCATCAACCCTTCTCCCATCGGGAGGGGGGACTTGATGTCAGCCTTTAGGTGAAGCCCGGGCAGGCAGCTTTCGGAACAGAAGCCGACTATAGTGACCGATCGCCTCTATGGCTCTGGCTCGCAGGCAGCAGCGTTAAAGAGGAAGTTGCGTCGCCCGTCTAAAATCTGCGGCGTATTTTCCCGCCACCATGCGGCGGCGCTGGGATTTCGTTCGGCCAGCTTTTCTACCGCATTCTTGGCGTTCACCGCATAGCCCGTTATCCTGAAGCTCTTTCCAGAGAGAAGCGCCCAAAGTTGGGGAAGCCAGCCGTGTGGACCAGTAAGCACACCCAAAGCGCGCCAATTGCGCTCGCGCTTCAGGGCCAATGGCAACGACAATCCTATCCATTCGTCCCTTACCCATTCAGGAGCCTCGCCAATGGGTCGTCGCACAATCTTGATGTTCATGGGGCTAGGCTGTCACGGCAACCGCACGTCCGCAATCGGGAAACGCAGCGGCAACCGGGAATGGCGAGGATTGGGGCGCTCAAAGACGAGGCGCGTTATCCCATCTGTGTCAGCACAAAGGTAGCTTAAGACGGTGCGTCTGTCCGTCTTCAAGCATGGAGCCATCGTGCCCAAGTTCGGCAATGACCCCAGCCGGCAGGGTCAGCGTTGCATCGATCGCGCCGTCGACCAAGGCTATTGTTGCTGATACGCGCCCCTTTACTGTTTCGATTGCGCCTGATGCCTCCTTCAAACCTGCCATTTGCGGGTCGAAGCGCATGCGCGCGAATCCGGGCGCTAGCGGCTTGATGCCCAGAACTTGAGCGACAAGGTGATAGGTCGGCGAAGCAGAAAAGCCGTGGCACAGGCTCGCTGTGGGGCCAAAGCTCTCCCACAACGTCGTTGCGCCAGCAGCCAGCATTGGACCATAACGCGCTCGCATCAGCGCCACAGCCAGGTCGGCGCGCTTGGCCACGCCAAGTGCCGAATACACGAAGTGACTATAGAAGGTGTTGGCAAGGACTACCCCCTCTTCAAGATCGAGCGTTTCGCCTACAGGAACGATCGGCGGCGCTGCGGTGAATGTCAGCCGCTTAGGATCGGTAATGCGCGCGATCATGCATTCCCAACGGTCGCGCGGCGCACCGCCCCACAGGATCATGGCTGCGTTAGCATGCTGGCTGACGCGCCGATCCTGGACACCGGTAATAGGGTCGACACAGTCCACATATACGCCCCGGCGCTCGTCCCAATGGCGCGCGTCAAGCGCTGCGGCGATCTCGCCGACCGCCGCACGGTACGTGCCCGCCGCGCGTCGGTTTTCCAGCGCCTCGGCAAGTTCCGCCGCAGCTGACAGTGCCCCCGCGAGCTGGGCATTGAGCGTTGCCGCCTCGCCCTTCCTGCCGACCGCCGCCCAGTCCATGAAATGCCAATAGGGCAGATCGGCGACAAGACCGTGCGACGTACGGAGCGTTTCGAACCAGGCGAGCGCGCGCTGGATCGCGGGAAAAATCACCTCGATCGTCGCAAGGTCGCCGGTGTAGCGGTAATAGTCACCCGCCGTCAGGACCCATTGCAGCGTCCAGTCCGGGATCAGCAGCCCGTTGACCTTGTGATCGCCCGGCGCAAACATTTGGGTGAGCCCGTCCGGCCGTTGCGAGTCTGCCACGTCGCGCAAGTATTTTGCCGTCAGAGCGTTCGCGCTTGGACCAAACGCCGCTTGCCCGGCAATATGTTCGACGGTGACATCGCCCAGCCACTGCCTTTGTTCGCGGCTCGGGCAGTCTTCCCATCCATCGTGCATGCACAGCTTCAGCGTATCGCGTCCGAGCGACCAAAGCCTGTTGAGAAAGGCATCCTCGCAAGAGAACGCCCCAGCGTCCTGCACCGGGTAATGGGTATGGACGCATCCGAGATCGACGATGTCAATTCCGTTCGGTGCGTTGCGGACGGTGACTTGCATCCAGCGCGTGGCCGACCACTCGAACCGTTCGAATCGCTGCCGTCCTGGACGCGCGATATAGCGTGCGATGTGCGCGTCATGCCCCAGCATGGGCGTCGGGACGATACGCGGCTGGTCGGCTTGTTGACCGTCATGTTCTCCCGGCAATCGCTCAGCGACGGCGATATCGATCTCCTCACCTCCTCGGGCATCGATCTCAATGAAGGGATAGCCGGTCAAGAGGGTCTCAAATTCGAGGAGTATCGTGACGCCTTGGGCATCAAGGGTCTCGATGCGCGCTGGAAGAGCCCCGCCCATGTCGATCAAGGGGATCGCCTCGATGAATGGCTCTTCATACAGCTGGCGGTGGACGGGCAAGTCGGCCTTTACCGCAACCGCGCCCAGATACGCACAGGCTTCGGGCCGCCTTACTTCTTCATGTAGCGCTGGCAGCGGATTGGGCAACAGGATCGGAAAGGGAGTGGTATCAATGCCGCCGAAGAACTGGTCGGGGCCACCACCGTCAACGTGGAGCGCGCGCGCATCCAGCCACGCGCTATCGTCGAAATTTTCGTCATGCCAATTCTTCGGCAGCTTGCGGGCATCTAAACATTCGATGAAGCCAAGGCTCGCGTTCATCCGTTCGGTCTTGTTGTCCCAAGCATCGCTTTCGATGACCTTCCAGCCCGCACCGGTGCGGATCGCGCCATCGAGCCACAGCCCGCCATGACCGAAAGTCGGATGCCACATCCCCTTGACCGCTTCGTGCGAGGCTGTGTCCACGCCCAGCATATGGACGATGGCGGTGGCCATGTTATTGCCTTCGCGCAGAACGGCGGCGAGATCATAGCAATCATATTTTTGTGCCATCGCACTCGAACGCACCGGCCCACGACCGACGCGTAAGCCGTTGATGAAGAATTGATATCGTCCGTCACAGGTGATCCGCACGCTGGTTTCGTTCCCAGAAGGAACGAAGCGGTAGCGAAACAGGAACCAGCGATTGACGCCATCGTCGCGCGGCGGCATCCCACGCATGGTCGCAATGAAGCCGGCCCGATCTACATCTTGCTTCGGCGTCCAAATGAAAGGCGGGCGGTTCATTCAAATAGTCCGGATGCCAGGGGAATAGGCTGCATAGGCAGCATAGTGTCCCTTTTGTAGTATTCCACCGCATAACCAAGGTCGATTTAAGATCGCGCGACCTGAATGAAAGGCAGGACTTAAAGATACCGTTCAAGGATTGGGACGACCGGCTTTGGGGCGGGTCGCTGCAGCCGGAATCGGGCGGTGAACGTCCGCTTCCAGGGGTTTAGAAGATACTTTTGTTCGGTCGAAAGTCGGCGATTCCAGCCACCCCCCGACCCCCGCCAGCCAGCCCCCATCAAGCCCAACCCTATTTGTGGTCCTTGCGCGATCGGTTCGCATAAAGCAGCGCGGCGGCCAGTGCGGCAGAGCCAATGCCAATGCCGATGCCGATCGGCACCAGTGGCCAGCTGCCTTCCTTGGTCTGTTGCTTTTTTTCCAGCTCGGTCTGGTCCCCGGCTTCGCGGACGCGTTTGGCGGCGCGGGCGGCGGCCTCGATCTCGTTCATATCGGCCATGTCACTCTCCTCTACGCGCCGGTTCATCCGCCGGCATATCGCCTTCTAAAATCGTCTGCGAAACGGGTCAGTCGCTGTTCGCTAATGGCATCCCGCAAATCGCTCATCAACCGTTGATAAAAGCATAAATTATGTTCGGTCATCAACATAGCGCCCAAAATCTCTGCCGATCGCACCAGATGATGCAGATAGGCACGGCTCCACCCTGTGCACACCGGGCAAGCGCAACTCGGGTCGAGTGGCCCCAGATCCTCGGCGAACTTCGCATTGCGGATGTTGATCGGCCCGGCACGGGTAAAGGCCTGGCCAGTGCGGCCCGACCGGGTCGGCAGCACGCAATCGAACATGTCGATGCCGCGTTCGACCGCCCCGACAATATCGTCGGGTTTGCCCACCCCCATCAGATAGCGCGGCTTGTCCGCTGGCAATTGCCCGGGCGCGAAATCGAGACAGCCAAACATCGCCGCCTGGCCTTCGCCCACCGCCAGCCCGCCCACCGCATAGCCATCAAAGCCAATCTCGATCAGCGCGTCGGCGCTGGACTTGCGCAGCGCCTCGTCGAGCGCACCCTGCTGGATGCCGAAAATCGCCGCCGCTTCAGCATGCGCCCCGCCACCGTCAAACGCCGCGCGTGATCTTTTCGCCCAGCGCATCGATCGCGCCATCGCCGCCTGCTGCACCTCGGGCGTTGACGTGGTCGGCACCAGCTCGTCAAACGCCATCACAATGTCTGATCCCAGCAAGCGCTGGATTTCGATCGATCGTTCGGGTGACAAGGTGTGGCGGCTGCCGTCGAGATGCGATTTGAAGGTGACGCCGTCCTCGTTGCGCGTCGTCAGGTCTGACAGGCTCATCACCTGATAGCCGCCGCTATCGGTCAGGATCGGGCGATCCCACCCCATGAAGCGGTGCAGCCCGCCAAGCGCCGCCACCCGCTCCGCGCCAGGGCGCAGCATCAGATGATAGGTGTTGCCCAGGATGATGTCGGCGCCTGATGCACGCACATCGGCGGGTTTCATGGCCTTCACCGTCGCGGCGGTGCCCACCGGCATGAAGGCGGGCGTGCGGATCGTGCCGCGCTGCATGGCGATCTGCCCGGTCCGCGCCCGGCCGTCCTGCGCGCTGATCGTGAAGGTGAATCGGCTCAAGCAGCGGCCTCGTGCTGGGTCCCCAGCATGAAATCAATCACCTCGGCTGGCGAATCGAACACCACATCGGGCTTGAGCGCGGTCAGGATCGATCGGTTGGCATAGCCCCACAGCACCGCGCCGGCGTCGATGCCCACCTTGCGCGCGGCGGTCAGGTCCCGCGTTTCGTCGCCGATTGAGATGGCGTCGGCATGCGCCACGCCCAGCTTGCGCAGCACCCGTTTGAAGCGCGGCGCTTTGCCGAACAGCGACGCGCCGCATTCGAACATGTCGATCTTGGCGACGATATCGGGGCCCAGAATGGCGCGCGCATTATGTTCGGCATTGGACGTGACAACCGCGATCCGCACGCCGCTGGCGACGAGCTCATTGATCATGTCGGTCACCCCGTCGAACAAATCGATCCGGTCGATCTCCCCGGCCAGTCTTTTGTGAATATGCCGCGCGATGGCGGGCAGCTTCCAGCGCGGAATGCCGACATGGCGGATCACTTCGCGCGTCGTGCGCCCACGCAATGTCTCGATTTCGGCGGAATCGATCCGGCGAAAGCGAAACCGTTCGGCAAGGTCATCGGCGATCGACAGGAACCAGTCGCCGCTATCGGCCAGCGTCCCATCAAAATCAAAAATCGCCAGCCGATAGCGCGGTGTCGTGCCGGGCGTCGCTACAAGCTTCGGTGCTGGAATGCTCACTGTTGCTGACGCCGTCTTTGCCCGCGCTGATCCAGCCCGTTGCCGCGCGCGCTATCCAGCGTCAGCAGCTCGCTGCGCACCAGTACATCGTCCTTGTTGCGATCGAAGCGGGTGAAGGTCTTGTCGATCTGGGCGGTCAGCTCGGTCAGCGTGATCCGGTTGTCGCCATCGCTATCGGTTTCATAAGCGCTGGGCAGGGCGTTGCGATCCCCCAGCCAGCGCTCTGCCCAATCGGCCAGCTCGATATAGCCAAGCGATTCGGGCCGGGCTTTCTCGATGCTGGCAAAGCTCCGGGTCACGCCCGCGCGCATTTCCGCGCGCGTCACCCGCGCATCGTCATCGGCATCGGTCGCCCCGATGAACAGCGCCACCGGCTCGGCCATGATTGTCGCGCTTGGCGGCTGCGTGATCGGCGGCACGCGCGCGGCCCCGGCAGGATCGCCAGCGCCGGGTGCCCGCTGTGCCATCGCTGGCAGCACAGCCAGCCCAGTCAGCCCAGCAACCGCACTGCCCGCCAGCAGCAGAGTCATCACCAGTCGCTTGGGGGGAGGAGAAACAATCGCCATAGCCCGGCTGCGATAGCCGCCTTTGGGGGCATTGGCATAGCCCAGTTGAGCGGCTTCTGCCGTCATCAGCGATTTTTTCGAGATGGGGAGGCTGGGTCGTGCCCGACCGGCCCCGGCGCGGAGCCTGCGGACAAGCGCCTAGGATAGGTTTTCCTGTTTAGCGGGCGCGGTGGGTTGGTAATTGAGGTGTTTGGTGAACTGGCACCGTCGTTTCGGCACGTACCGGTGTAGTAGAACAAATATGAGTCATTGACCTATGTGCCATTGGCTTATAGGTAACATCGAATGACTATCATGCAGACCGTCGTCGAACTGCCCGAGTTTCTCAGGCGGGCCAAGGCGATCATGGCGGACGACGAGCGCGCGGCATTGGTGGATTATATCGCCGCCAATCCCGAGGCGGGCGTCGCGCTTGGTGGGGGCCTGCGCAAGGTGCGTATCCCGCGCGGAGCTGGAGGAGGGGGCGGCGGCAAGAGTGGCGGCTATCGGACCATCTATGTGTTCGGGGGCGAGCAGATGCCGATCTTCCTCGTCACTATTTTCGCCAAGAACGACAAGGACAATCTGACCAAGGCCGAACAGGCGGCGGCAGTCGCGTTGAGCAAGATGGTGCTCGCAAGCTATGGAGCCAAGGCATGAGCGAAGTGTATGATAGCCTGATGGAAGGCCTGAACGAGGCGCTGGCTTTCGCACAAGGGGAGCAGACCAATGCCGTCGTCCGCCAGATCGCGGTGCCGGCCGTCGATGTCGCAGCAATCCGCGCCAGCACCGGCCTGTCGCAGGGGGCGTTCGCGCGCAGCATCGGTGTCGCCAAGGGAACGCTGCTCAACTGGGAACATGGCCGCAGACAGCCAACCGGCCCCGCCCAGGTGCTGCTCGCGATAATCGCGAAGAAGCCGTCGCTGGTGAGCGAGTTGCTGCGGTAGAGTAACGTGCTGAAAATATGATCCGTTTGTCCTGAGTAGCCATTGAGCTTGTCGAAATGGCGTATCGAAGGACGGCATGTGGAGCAGGCCCTTCGATACGGGTCTTCGACGAGCTCAGCCCCTATTCAGGACAAACGGGGCGGTGATTCAAACTTCATGCAGGATCCTATAGCTATCGTCCTCGATGGGCCTTCGGTGCCAGCTTGCCAACAGCAGCCCCGCTTAGTCGCGCCGGGCCAACAGGAAGCGCCCAAACTGATGCTTACGGCGCGCCTTCAGGTTGCCTGTGTAACGCCCTGACCCCGGCATTGCGAAGCCATAGTCTAGTTTCAACAACTCAGACAATCGTTGGCTCTAAACTTTCGCATTCAGCGAGATGGCCAGCCCGCTAACCGACGACTTTGGCAGGGCGTTACTCTGAACACCCCGCGATCTCAAACTTTAGGTGCTAACCTGCTCATTATACTGTTCTGACATCCTCCACGTGATCACAAGCCAGAGGCTGCAGCAGCCTTGAGGTAGCTTAGCTTCACCTAAGCCCACATCCCAAATCTCGATCGCGACGGACGCTGTTGTACCCTGCGACGCGGATGCGCTAAGCTCGCCGCCAAGTATACAGAACCGTGCATCAGCTTGTGCGCCACGAAACAATTTCGACGGGAGTCCGATTATGAAAGCTAATGAGACACGCGTTGATAAATTTTTAGCCTCAAATGAAACGACGTTCACCATACCTGTCTACCAACGTAATTATGACTGGACAAAGGTACAGTGTCAGCAACTGTTTAAGGATATATTGGCGGTTGGCGCTGATGATGATCAAAGCGCACATTTTATTGGTAGTATTGTATACGTACATGACGATGTTTACACGGCTTCCGGATTAACGGAACTTACCATAATAGACGGCCAGCAACGATTAACTACATTAACTTTGATCTATATCGCAATTTATCGATTTGTACTTTCCGAAGGAAACGACAATCTTGCTCAACGACTATTCAAGACTTACTTAATAAATGAATTTGCCGAAGAATCTGAAAAGCTAAAACTGAAGCCGACTGACAATAATAAATTAGCACTATCTCAAATTCTATCTCCAAATTCAGCAATAAAGCAAGTCGGCTACTCAAGAATAATTGATAATTATCGATATTATGAATCGTGCATAAATTCAGCTAATGTAGATGTAATTCTTAAGGGAATGACTAGACTGATATTTGTCGATATTTCACTTGATCGCCAGAAAGATAATCCGCAAAGAATATTCGAAAGCCTAAACTCAACTGGCTTAGAATTATCACAAGCCGATCTTATTAGAAACTATATCCTGATGGGTCTACCGCGGTCAGCGCAGGAGGCACTTTTTAGCAAAATCTGGGAACCAATTGAAGCAAACGCTCGAAATTATGAGACTAATGAAAGTAGAGTGTCGGATTTCATTCGTGACTACATAACTATGAAGCAGCGAGATATTCCTAATAAGGCTGCCGTATATGAGAAATTTAAAGAGCGTTATCCTGTTCCGAATTCTACAGAACTTAAAGATGCTCTCGATGAAATTCGAGATTTTTCAATATTATACGCAAAATTGATTAACCCTATTTCGGAGCCAAATATTTATATTTCCGAAGAATTAAAGTACATAAACACGTTAGAGATAAACGTTGCCTATCCATTTTTAATGCGAGTTTACAAAGACTATAATGAAACCAAGATCGACGAAGGGACCTTCGTATCGGTGCTTCGGCTAGTTCAGAGCTTCGCATGGCGAAGATTTTTAGTTGGCCTGCCGACAAATGCGCTCAATAAGATTTTTATGACATTGTATGATCGTGTTAATCCGAACGCGTATTTGCACTCAATTGAACAATCTTTGGTCCAGCGGTCAGGGATCCAAAGGTTTCCGAATGATTCCGAGATCATATCGATCATTAAAGAGCGTGACATATATAACACGAAGTCCAAGACGCGGACCTATTTCTTTGACCGTCTCGAAAATCATAAAAATAATGAACGCGTCGATGTTCGTTCAGCATTAGTAACTGTTGAGCATATATTCCCGCAGAATCCCGACGCCGAATGGCGATTGCACCTTGACGATGCGGAGTATGCGCAACTCACAGACCAGTATCTCAACACGATCGGAAACCTGACGTTGTCTGGAAATAACGGAAAGTTGGGAAATAAATGGTTTGAAGATAAGAAGAATATGAACGTGGAGGGCGGTGAGCAGGGTTATGCATTCAGCCGTCTCTGGCTAAACAGGGATTTAAAAGACTCGCCAACTTGGGGGGTGGCCCAGGTTATTGCTCGGTCGGAAAATATTGCTGCGCGGTGCTTGGAGATTTGGCCGGCGCCCCCGGTAGATATCACCATCGATCCGTCGGACGAAGAAGTTAATATCTTTGATGCTGAAGAGCCCAAGCATAAAAAACTTGAGTATGCAGTTTTCTTTGGCCGTAAGGTCGAATTTACCCAAGTCGCAAAATTGTATGTTGACGTCTTGAGGCAATTACTCGATCTACAGCCAGAAGCATTTCACGGGACAAAATTAGGGGAGCGTATTCAGTTAACAAACGATAAAACCATGCTTAGACAAGCGTTAGCAATAAGTGATGATTACTTTGTGGAAGGTAACATTGATAGTACTCTGAAGTTTGACCGACTAAAGGTTGCGCTTGCGGAACTGGGTGTTGAGGACGAGCTTCTCGTGAAGTACGCATAATTGTTTTGCCGACGCCTGGTGGCGAGCAACGGCGAACACCTTCTGAAGCGTCATAGCATAAGTTGAGTCTAGTTTCGCTTCTTGAAGGCCGCTGGCCCTTCAAGACTTGAGGCTATGAGCCCCTGCGTGACATAGAATGGGGTCTCGGGGGAGAGAAGCCACAGTCGCCGACACCTTATCCCCCCGGCAGCAACAGGCTCGAATCCCCATAGCTATAAAACCGATATCCACTCTCAATCGCGTGCGCATACGCCGCCTGCATCACTTCCAGCCCCATCAACGCACTCACCAACATAAACAGCGTCGATTTCGGCAGGTGGAAATTGGTGATCAGGCCGTCAATGCCCTTGAAACGATAGCCGGGGGTGATGAAGATCGCGGTGTCGCCTTCGAAGGGCAGGATCACGCCGTCGTCCCGGGCGGCGCTTTCGATCAGGCGCAGGCTGGTGGTGCCGACGGAGATGATCCGCCCGCCGCGCGCGCGCGTCTGGTTGAGCATGGCGGCGGTTTCGGGGGAGATTCGGCCCCATTCGGCATGCATGGCGTGATCGACGGTGTCGGTCGCTTTGACCGGCAGGAAGGTGCCCGCGCCGACATGCAGGGTCAGCATGGTATGGGCGATGCCCGCATCGGCAAGCGCGGTCAGCAGGCCCGGCGTGAAGTGCAGCGCGGCGGTGGGGGCGGCGACGGCGCCTTTCTCGCGGGCGAACATTGTTTGATAATCATCGGCGTCTTGCGCGTCGGTCGGTCGCTTGGCGGCGATATAGGGTGGCAGGGGCATCCGCCCGACCCGGTCGAGCAGCAACTCGACGGGCTCGTCGCCCAGAAAGTCGAGCGCAAAGCTGCCGTCTGCGGCGCGGTCGCTGGCAATGGCGCGGGCATCGGCGCCAAAATCGATCGCCTCGCCTTCGCGTAATTTGCGGGCATTGCGGATGAAGGCGCGCCAGCGGCGGGGCCCTTCGCGCTTGTGCAGCGTGGCGCCAATCCGCGCCTGGCCGCGCATTCCCTCAAGCTGGGCGGGGATGACGCGGGTATCGTTGAAGACCAGCACGTCGCCCGGCTGCAACAGGCTGGGCAGATCGGTCATGACATGATCGGCCAGCGCCTGCGGCGTCACGCCAAGCAACCGCGCCGAATCACGCGGCACGGCTGGCCTGAGCGCGATCCGCTCGGGCGGCAGATCGAAATCGAACAGATCAACCTTCACGACACGTCAGTCCCGGTTAGCCGCGCGACAGGATCAGCGCGGTGGCTTTGCCGGGGGCGCTTTCCGGGGTGCCGGTGGGGGCGACATCGGCAGCGTTACGGCGGGGCCGAGATCGGGCGCTGGGGGGGCGGCGGCGATGAAGGCCGGGGGGCTGTCGGCGGCGATATAGGCGTGCAGGATCTTGGACGGGCTGGCGGGGGGCTCGCCGCGCTCGACCGCGTCGACATGCTCCATGCCCTGGATCACCCGGCCGAACACCGTATATTTCTTGTCGAGCTTCAGCGTTGGCTGGAAGACGATGAAGAACTGGCTGTTGGCGCTGTCGTCCGATTGCGCGCGCGCGGCGGAAACGGCACCGCGCACATGCGGCAGGTAATTGAATTCGGCCTTCAGATCGGGGAGTTCCGATCCGCCCGTGCCATCGCCCTTGGGGTCGCCGGTCTGTGCCATGAAGCCGTCAATCACGCGGTGAAACAGCAGCCCATCGTAAAAATGCTGACGGGTCAGCAACTTGATCCGCTCGACCGTTTTGGGGGCGACATCGGGGCGCAGCCAGATGATCACCCGGCCGCCGGTCGACAGGTCCAGATACAGCAGGTTTTCCTTGTCGTTAATGTCCGGCACGGGGGCGCGGCCAGCAAGCTGCACCGGGATAATCTGGGCGGTGGCGGGCAGGGTGATCAGGCACCCGAACAGGGCGCTGCAGGCAACAAACAGGCTGGCAAAAAAACGCATCACATCCCCGCACAAAAGCGATTTCAGCCGCGCTTAGAGCAAATCGCGGATTGCGCCAAACTGAACGTTGCTGCCCGTCAGGCGCGACCGCGATCAGCTGCCCTTGCGGCCGATTTGTTCGACGCGCGCGATGACATCGGCATTGACGCCGGGCGGCACGAATTTGTGGATGTCGCCGCCGAACATCGCGATTTCCTTGACCCAGCGGCTGGCGATCGGCTGCAACGCGACATCGGCCATCAAAAAGACGGTTTCGATGCGGTTGTTGAGCTGCTGGTTCATGCCCACCATCTGGAATTCATATTCGAAATCGCCGCCACCGCGTAAGCCACGCAGGATCATCCCTGCGCCTTCGCGCTCCGCAAAATCCATCAGCAGCGAATCAAAGCCGACGACATGGATTTCGCCGCTGACATCAGCGACTTCGCGCTTCATCATCGCCATGCGTTCGTCGACCGTGAACATCGCGTTCTTGCTGGGGTTGGTCGTCACGCCGATTACCAGCCGATCGACCAGCTTTGCGCCGCGCCGGATGATGTCCATATGGCCCAACGTGACCGGGTCAAAGGTGCCGGGATAGACCCCGGTGCGGATCGTCACCGATCGCGCTCGAGCGTGTAGCGCGCAATTTCGCGCAGCAGATCGGCCTCGGCGCCATAATTATGCAGATGCTGCACGGCCTGATCGACCAGCATCCGCGCTTGTTCGCGCGCCCGGTCAACGCCGAGCAGGCTGAGGAAGGTTTCCTTGCCCGCGTCCTGATCCTTATGGACGCGCTTGCCCATTTTTTCTTCTTCGCCCTCATAATCGAGCAGATCGTCGGCGATCTGGAACGCGAGGCCGATGGCGCGCGCATAGCCGCGCAGGCCAGTCCGCGCCTCAGGCGATGCCTTGCCCAGAATCGCCCCGGCCTCAACCGCGCTGGCGATCAGCGCGCCGGTCTTCATCGCTTGCAGCCGGGTGATGGTTGGCAAATCAAAGCTCGCCTTTTCGGCTTCGATGTCCATCATCTGCCCGCCGGCCATGCCCGCCGGCCCCGCCGCCCGCGCCAGATCAAGCACCAGTTCGGCGCGCACAAAGGGATCGCCATGCGTGGCTGGCTCGGCGAGAATTTCAAACGCCAGGGCGTGCAGGCAATCGCCCGCCAGGATGGCGGTCGCTTCGCTATACAGCTTGTGGACGGTGGGCTTGCCACGGCGCAGATCGTCATCGTCCATCGCCGGCAGATCGTCATGGATCAGCGAATAGACATGGATGCATTCAATCGCGAGCGCCGCGCGCCCGGCGCACTCGCGGTCCACGCCGAACAGCCGCGCCGTTGCAAACACCAGCAAGGGCCGCAATCTTTTGCCGCCGCCGATCGCAGCATGCCGCATCGCCCGGTAAAGATCGGCCCGGGGATCGTCAGGGATCGCCAGCAATAAATCGAATCGGTCGTCAATCTCGGCCGAGATTTCCGAAAGCGCCGCCTTCAGCGACAACGAGGCGTCCGCCATGATGATATCAGCCCGCCGCAAAGGAAGTGGTGCCGACCGGTCGCCCATCGCTATCGAGCTTGATCGCTTCGATCCGGGCCTGTGCCGCATCCAGCCGGTCGGCACAACGCTGGCGGAGCTGACTGCCGCGCTCATACAGGGCGATAGAATTATCGAGCGGCTCATCCCCGCTTTCAAGCCGGGCGACAATGCGCTCCAGCTCTTTCAGGGCGTCCTCGAACGACATTTCTTCGATTGCACTAGCGGCTTCCATGGCGACGCTATGGGGCAGGCGGGCAACAGGGGTCAAGAAGCAGCAAGGACCCAAGTGCAATGTCGTGCGTTTCTCCGGGCAGCTTTTCTTGCCCCAGGCATTATTGGGCGCGTCATTGGCAACAGGATCGGCCACGCCATCTGCCATGCGCCGGTTACACCCAAAGCGGTGACTTGGGCGGCGAAAATCGACCGGGGCATGCCCAAAGCCATGGCGGGCGGAGTGATCGCAGGTTAGGTTGATCGGGCAATTTGGCAGGAGGACAGGCGATGCGTTTAGCAATTGTGGCATGTGCAGCAGGGGCGCTGGTCTGCATCGGCGGCTGCGCTTCTTATACCAAGGGCATGGGCAAGCAGGAACCATCGGGGCGGATTGCTGTTGCAGCATTGAAGCTGGCCGATGGCACTGATGTTGGCCGGGCAACGGCCCGAGAGGCAACGGGTGGGCTGCGGATTACGATTGAGGCGATGGCGCTACCCGCTGGCACGCACGGCGCGCATATCCACGCTGTCGGGCGCTGTGAGGGCCCCGATTTCATGACCGCCGGCGGCCATTGGAATCCGGGTGGAACCCAGCATGGCGCGATGAACCCGGCTGGCCCGCATGAAGGCGATCTCCCCAATCTTGTCATTGGTGCAGATCAGCGCGGCACGATCGGCGTCACCGTGCCCGGCGGCACGCTTGCTGGGCTGCTCGATGCAGATGGCGCGGCTATGGTGATCCATGCATCGGCTGATGATCTGATGACCGATCCCTCGGGCAAAAGCGGCGCGCGAATCGCGTGCGGCGTCTTTGCGGCCAATTGATTGCCGCGTTCGATCGCCGCGTTCAGGCGACCATGACCATATCCTCGATCGGGCGATCGGGTTCCACCTTGAACCCGTATCGCCCGACCAGCGCGAAAACGGCATGGTCGTCGAGCGGCTGATAAAATTGACACGCAGCATTATACTCGTCCGACCAGACCACTTCGGCCTTGCGCGCGGGTTGCCCGGCCAGGTTCAGCCAGATGACGGTGCCGCGCGGCAATTCTGAGAAGGTCGACAGGCGCGCGCCGTGTTTGGATAGATCGGCAACCCGGCAGATCGATCGCCAACTGCCTTCCGTCGTTATCCGCCCTGGCATGTCGACGTCGTTGCGGGGGCTGCGACGATTGTCGGTCGATTTAATGACGAGTTCGGCGGAAAACATGAATCACGGCTCCAATCAAATTGGGAAGCCGCATCATGTTGCGCGGCTGGTTAACGCCCGATCAGCAATTTCCTCAAATGGGTTCGCCAGCGTCCCGCGCACGTGCTTCTCTGTTCATTTCGGCGCGGGGCACCAGACGATAGGCAAGGATTGCCGCCGTCACCGTGATCGGCACGGTGCACAGCAACGAGATTACGCCGATCGACAAGCTGCCTGACAGGGTGGAGATTCGCCCGGCAAGATAGGGCCCCATGGCCAACCCCAGCAGGGTGGTGCCGATCAGGAAGGTGCCCGTCGCCGTCCCGCGCATGCGCGGCAGCACCAGATCCTGGGTGGTCGCTGCGGCCGCCCCTAGCGCGCAGCTCGCCAGCGCCTGGGCGGGAAACAGCATGACATAGAACAAGGTCACGTTGGTGGTGGTGAAGGCGGTCAAAATGGCCATCCACGGCACGGCCGCACCAAAAATCACGACCAGCAATCGTCCGGCCGGGTTCCGGCGACGCAGCCGATCGGCAATGATCCCGCCGACGGTAACGCCCAGGAAACCAGACATCGCCCCCATGCCGCCAATGATGAAGCCCGCCGTGCCGGGGGTCTGACCCAGCACCCGGATGGCATAAGGCGGTGCCCAGAAGGTTACTGAATAGCTCAGGAAAGCGTTCAGGCCATAAGCGACCACCACACAGAGGAAGGCCGGGTTGGCGACGATCAGCGCAAAGGTCGGGGGATCGCGGCGGCGCAGTGCGCTTGCCCAGGAAAATACGGCATAGGCACCGATGCCCACCGCAATCCATTGCGGGGCGGGCTCGCCAATCATGATCAGCCCGGTAACGATGCCAACCACGATCGCCAGCCCGATCACATTGTTGATCAACGCCCGCACGCCGCCTTGTGCTGCGCCAATCAGGGTCAGCGGCGGTACAATGGTCACCAGATCGGCAAAAAAAGCGCGGAATGGAGCAGGGTGCGGCACCGGCGGCGGCAACCCTTCGGATTGGCCGCGGATCGGTTCGCGCAGCGTGGCAATGACGATCGCCAAAAAAAGGCCGGGCAGGCCGACAATCATGAACGCCGCCTGCCAGCCAACCAGCCCCAGCGGCCCGCCGTCCGGATAGGCGCGGTTCCAGCCAGCAACGATCAGCCCGCCAATGCCCAGCGAAATGCCACCGCCGACATAAAGCCCGGCGGAATAAATCGCCAGCGCGGTGGCGCGCAGCCGCCGGGGAAACCAATCCGAAATCAACGAATAGGCCGATGGCGCTGCCGTCGCTTCACCAATACCAACGCCAACCCGCGCCCCTGCCAACATCCCGCCGCTGCGCGAAAACCCAGACACCACCGTCATCGCTGACCATAATGTCAGACCAAAGGTCAGCAGCTTCACCCGGTGCCAATTGTCCGCCAGCCGCCCAAGCGGAATGCCGAACAGCGCATAGAACACGCCAAAGGCGGTGCCGTATAGAAAGCCCAGATCCTCGTCGCGCAGGCCCAGATCGCGTTTAATGTCTTCGGCCAGAATCGAAATAATCTGGCGATCGACGAAGTTCAGCACATAAACGGCAAACAGGATGGCCAGGACATACCAGGCATAACGCGGGGCTTGGTGCTCGGTGCCCGGTTGCGCTTCTGCCATGATAATCCCCCAAAAAATACACGTCGGGGCCGGGGCTAGCAGAGCGTGGCCGTCAAGCGGAAGCGTTATTCGTGCAATCGCCAGGTCGCGACCGCGCCGTCAGCCGATGATTGGCCAGCGATCGACCACATCATAGCGCGCGCCATCGCGCGTCAGCTGGCTTTCGAACAGGGTGATATGGGTAAAGGCAAAGGGTGCGCTGCTGAACGCGGCATGGGCGGCGATAAAGGCATCAATTTCCTGTTCCACGCCCAGGCTGCGGGGCAGCCGCGCCAATGTGATATGCGGCAGATAGGCGCGCCCCTCGGCGGGCAGCCCGATGGCGACCAGCGCATGATCGATCTTGTTGTGGACCCGTTGGAGCGTATCGCCGGGCGCGACACCGGCCCAGATTGCATCGGTGCGACCCCGACCGTCGAACCCGCGTTTCTCAAAACGACCAACGCCGCGCAGCGCCACAGTCAGCGGCGGGGTGCCGATACGAGCCATGGCTAGCGCGACTTCCTCCGCCATTTGGCGGTCGACTTCGCCGATATAACGCAGGGTCAGATGGAGCTGATCGTCGCTCTGCCAGCGCGCACCAGCGATGCCGCCCATGATCGACATCAAGGCGGCACGAATCTCGCGCGGCGGGCGCAGGCCGATGAAAAGACGGTGCATCATGACGCGGTGTGCCGACCAGCAACAAATCAGACAACGGGTTTTGCTTGAAAAAAGAAGGGGCAGGGCCGATATTCGCCTCATCCGGCTTTTTGCCGGGCAAAGGAGTTTAATTGAAATGGCTAATTGGTCTGATCCTCGGCCGAACGCTGCGGCTTTCGCAAGCGGCGCTGGCGTCCGCGGCGCTGCGTATGACGCCGGGCTGCGGTCCTATATGCTGTCGGTCTATAATTACATGACCTCGGGCATCCTGCTCACCGGTATCGTTGCGCTTGGCTTCGCCGCCAGCGGCTTGGCACTCCAGGTCTTTGCTGGCCCAGGCTTGCTGAAATATGTCATCATGTTCGCGCCGCTCGGCTTTGTTTTCGGCATGAGCTTTGGCCAGGGCCGGATGTCGATGGGCACGCTTCAGGCAATGTTCTGGGGCTTTGCGATCGCGATGGGCTTGTCGCTCTCGACGATCTTCCTGCAATATACCGGCACCTCAATCGCGGGCGCTTTCTTCGCGACGGCGGCTGGTTTCGCTGGGCTCAGCCTGTGGGGCTACACCACCAAGAAGGATTTGTCGGCATTCGGCACCTTCCTGATCATGGGCCTGGTTGGCCTGATTGTGGCCAGCCTGGTTAACCTGTTCCTCCAGTCGGGCCCGCTCTCGCTGGTGATCAGTATGGTTGGCGTGCTGCTGTTCGCTGGCCTCACCGCCTATGACACGCAAAAGGTGAAGAGCATGTATGCAGCGGTTGCTGGCACGGACTATGAAGGCCGCACGGTCATCATGTCGGCGCTGACGCTGTATCTGGACTTCATCAACATGTTCCTGTTCATCCTGCGCCTGTTCGGCAGCAGCCGGAACTAGGACGGGCTTTATCCCAAAATGATCGGCCCGGCGGGGAAACTCGCCGGGCCTTTTGTTTGCTTGCTACCCAGCTGCCTCCAGCCACCCGGGAATATGAATGCGCCTGTCCGTTGAAGCCGTGCTGGACTATTGGATCGAGGACGCCGCCGATGTGCTGTTGCAGATCGAAGTCGCCGCGATGCCCGATCAGACGCTGGAGGCCCAGGACCTGAAGGTCTGGACCGATACGCCTTTGGTCGCGGTGGTTGGCCAGGATGGCATTGGCCAGCGCTGCCTGGCGCGGGGCACCGGCAGTTTTCGCGTCGAATATCATGCAACCGTCGCGATCGATCGGCCAATGGTCGATATCGGCGCGCTTGCCGCTGCAACGCCGCGCGGCTTGCCCGGTGCGATCATCTGTTATCTGCTCCCCAGCCGCTATTGCGAATCGGATCGCTTCGAAGGCTTTGTCCAGGCGGAATTTGCCGGGCTTGAAGGCGGCAAGCTTGCGCTGGCGATGCGCGATTGGGTCAACCATCATCTCCGCTATGAATCGGGCACCAGCAGCGGCGTAACGACGGCGATGATGACCTTTGCCGATCGCCGTGGTGTCTGCCGCGATTATGCCCATCTGCTCTGCGCGCTGGCCCGCGCCAGTGGCATCCCGGCGCGCTGCGTGTCGGCCTATGCGCCAGGCGTCGAACCGCAGGATTTCCACGCAGTGTGCGAAGTGTGGCTGGCAGACGGCTGGCATCTGCTTGATCCAACCGGCATGGCTGATGTGCGCGATATCGCCCGGGTCGCGGTTGGCCGCGATGCCACCGATATCGCGTTCATGACCGTGTTCGGTCGCACCCAGATCAACCAGCAACATGTCCTAGTCCGCGCGCTTTAGGGCTGCCGGGCGCGCTCGCCAGCCAGTGCAGCAATAAAACATCATTTTGTTGCATTGCGTCATTTTATTGCAGATGATTGCGCTTCGGTGACATTACGGTGTTGTCGTTAAGGAATCTGTTAACCATGTTGGCGCATGTTGGGATTGGGTGAATCGAGCGAGGCAGGATGAAACGATGAGTGCACGGATGAAGCCAGCCGCCGGTGCCATGGCATTGGCCGAAATGAAGGAGTTTGCCGGGTTCAGCGCGGCGACCCAACGCTATGTCCGGCGCTCGCTTGATGTCGGGCTTGATCGTGACGATGCGCTTGAACGCTGGTCGCGTGACGTGGTGGAGGCAGCCAGCATCCGGGCGCAGTCGCGGCTCTATGATCGCCTGCCTGATATCCGTGCGATGATCCCGGATGATAGCGGGCTCGAATCGGTCGAACAATTTCTGGGGCCGCTCGTCGTCGTCAGTGCCTTTGATTTGGGGCAGGGCCGGTTGACCAGCTTTGCCTGTTACCGCTTTTTGTATGAACGCTTGGTCGGTGCGCAGATCCGCCCCTGGCTGCCGGGCGCTTTTTGTGCCGCCGCCGCGCTGCCGCATCTCCATCCCGAACTGCGCCGCCAGTTGCTGCAATCGATCAGCGAAGCCGCCGCAACCGCCTCGGGCTGGTCGAATCGCCAGCCGTCCTTCTTCCCGCATTGGGTCGAAAAGGTGGATAGCGCCGCGCTGCCAAACTGACCGGGTCGGGCAGGGGGCGGGTCAGCCGCGCATGGCGCTGTCCATCGCCTCGGCGGTGATCGGATAGCCAAGATCGTCGGGGATGCACAGATAGGTGCCGTCGCCGCGCTCCTCCGTCCACGGCGTCACGGTACGCAGCGGCATCGCCCGGGCATGATCACGGGCCTCGGCAAAGCTGCCAAACTGGGCAAGCCGCTCCAGATTGCGCCGGGTCGGAAAGATAATCGTCGCGCGCCCGGCATCGGCCTCATCGATCACATTTTGCGCACTCATCCAGAAAACACGGGTGTTCTCGGTCGCATCAACGATCGGTTCGGGCGCATTAGCGGGCAGCGCCGCCAGAAAGAACACCGTATCGAAAATCCGCATATGCGCATGCGCCGGCAACCACCGCGCAAAAGGCACTAAAGCTGCCAGATCGAGCGTGAGCGCGTGGTTGTGCAGCAACGCACCAAAGGGCTTGCCCGCGTGCAGCCCGGCGCGGATCGCGGCAAGCTGGGCGATAGTTGGGTGCGGCGAAAGGCCAACGGCGATCCCGGCCTCCTCGATCGTTTCGCGAATCGCCGCGATCCGCGCGGCGCCATGTGCGTCATCACCGGCATAGATTGCCGCGAGGGCATAGTCTTCGGGATCAACCCGCCCGCCGGGAAAAACCAGCGCCCCGCCGGCAAACACCATCGCCCGCGCCCGTTCGACGATCAGCAATTCGGGAGGCTCGGATTCGCTCTCCCTGAACAGGACCAACGTGGCCGCCGGGATGGCGTTGGGATTGGCTGAGGGGGCGTCGGACGGGGATGCGGCGGGTTCATTGAGCATGGCAGCATCCTAGTGCAGTAGCGCCGCATGTCCTATGCCCTTTGCGGGATGACCACGCGCCTATTGCTGCCCGATCACATGCACACAGAACGGCCGCACAAAATCGCTTAAATCATTGCGTAAATATTAAAAATGGGCTGGTGGAGCCGAGGGGAATCGAACCCCTGACCTCTGCAGTGCGATTGCAGCGCTCTCCCATCTGAGCTACGGCCCCGTCCGGTCTGGCCAAACGGCCAGCAGGCGCTCGCCATAACGATACCGTCAGGGCGATGCAACATGATCGGGGCGGCTTGGTGGGTGCCAAGACCGGTTGCTTTTTGCGATGTAATGCGCATACCCGGCCTTCGAAAAACAACCGACAGGAGAGCAATATGGCCCATGCATGGACGCTGAAATCACGCCCCCAGGGCATGCCGACGCACGATAACTTCGCGATGGCCAATATCGCGACCCCGGCTGTCGAGGCGGGGATGGTCCGCATCGCCAATCGCTGGCTGTCGGTTGATCCCTATATGCGTGGCCGGATGAACGATGTGAAAAGCTACACCCCGCCATTCGTGCTGGGGGAGCCGATGCAGGGCGGCGCGGTTGGCGAAGTCGTTGAGAGTAAGGCTGATGGCCTGGCCGTGGGCGATATGGTGCTGCACATGGCCGGCTGGCGCGACGAGGCTGTCCTGCCCGCCGCACAGGTGCAAAAACTGCCCGATCTCGGCGTTGATCCGCAGGCGTTTCTCGGCCAGCTCGGCATGCCGGGGATGACCGCCTATTTCGGCTTGCTCGAAGTTGCGAGCGCCAAGGCGGGCGATACCGTGTTCGTTTCTGCCGCCGCCGGTGCAGTCGGCTCAACGGTGGTTCAGATCGCCAAGGCCAAGGGCATGACTGTTATCGGCACTGCTGGTGGCGCTGACAAATGCGCGCTGGTCTCCTCGCTCGGCGCTGATCATGTCATCGACTATAAGACCGACGGCAGCCTGGTGAAGAAGCTGATGGCTGCCGCCCCCAAGGGCATTGACGTTTATTTCGACAATGTCGGCGGCGAGCATCTCGATGCCGCGCTGGCAGTGGCGAATGAGCGCGCCCGCTTTGCGATTTGCGGGATGATCGATGTCTATAACAGCGGCGCTGCGACTGAATTGCGCTATGCCGCGCGGATCATCGGCGCACGCATCCGCATTCAGGGTTTCATCGTCAGCGATTATATGGCGCGGGCGAGTGAGTTCTATGCTGACATGGCCGGCATGCTTCAGACCGGCAAGCTGACCCGGCAGG
This sequence comes from Sphingomonadales bacterium Ga0077557, assembly GCA_001464615.1. Lineage (GTDB taxonomy): Bacteria > Pseudomonadota > Alphaproteobacteria > Sphingomonadales > Sphingomonadaceae > Sphingomonas. The sequence goes on from LNFI01000031.1 coordinate 25,504, forward strand.
AAACCATCCATGAAGGGCTGGCCAGCACCCCCGATGCGTTTCTTGGCCTGTTCACCGGTGGCAACACCGGCAAGATGCTCGTCAAGCTTTGATCACGCCCTGATCTGCGCGGTCGTCCACGGCGCGCGCGCGATCCAGCCCAGTTGCTGGTAAAGCGCGCGGCCGGCGACGGTGGCGTTGAGCAGACCCTGATCGACGCCCCGCGCGCGGGCTTCACGCCCCAGCGCCATCATCACGGCCGTGCCCAAGCCGCGCCGTTGATAAGGCGCGGCGACGGCGATCGAATCATGCTGCGCCCAGCCATTGATTAGCGTCATCCGCCCGCGTCCGGCTTCGCTGCCGTTTGAATCGTGGATGCGGACGGCAAAAACCGGCCCTTGCCAGGCGCTGTCGAGCGTCAGGCCAGCCGACAGGACGGGCTCTGTGACAGGCAGACAGTCGGTGGTCATCGTCGTGCCGGTTTGCTCGACATGCCAGCCGGGCGCCAGCAATGCCGCCATTGTTCCGGGATCGATTGCTGCCTTGAGCAGAATCAATGGCTGATCAATGATTGCGGCCCGCTCCGCCAGGTCACCTGGCGGTTCGGGGAAAATGTAGCGCCGCTGTTCGCCCGGCTGCCCGGTCTCAATTTTCAGCGCGGTGCCGATGCGCTCGGGCTGCGGCAGGCCACGCAGTTGCGCCCAGCCCTGCGCAAAAGTTTCGATCAAGGCAGGGGCAACAAGGGAGTCGCTCAAATCGCCCCGCTCAACGTATCACACTGCCCAGGATCGCCGCTGTCGAGCCCACGCTTCAGCCATTTCATTCGATCGGCCGAACTACCATGGGTGAAACTTTCCTGAACCACCCGGCCTTGTGCCTCGCGTTGCAGCGTATCGTCGCCGATAGCTTGCGCCGCCGTTAGCCCTTCCTCGATATCGCCAGGCTCAAGCCGATCGCGATTGGCCGCGCCCCACACGCCCGCATAGCAATCCGCCTGGAGTTCCAGCCGCACGGAAAGGGCGTTCCCCTCCGTCGGGCTGGCGCGGGATTGGGCGCGCTGCACTTGATCGGACGTGCCGAGCAAATTCTGGATATGATGGCCAAATTCATGCGCGATCACATAATCCTGTGCGAAATCGCCCTTCGCGCCAAATCGCGTGGAGAGCTCGTCAAAAAAGCTGGCGTCAAGATAGACGCGCGAATCGCTCGGGCAGTAAAACGGCCCCATCGCCGCTTGCGCTGCACCGCAGCCCGATTGGCCATTGCCCGTGAAAAACCGCAAGCCCGGCGCACGATAGGGGCGGCCTGCCTGCTGGAACAACGCCACCCAGGTCTTGTTGGCTGAGCTAAATGCATTGCACGCGTTCAATCGATCAGGATTCGCCCGGCAAGCGACTGATGCGGCGCTGTCCGTGCTACTGGTGGCTGTACCGCTACTGCCCGGGGTTTGCCCAATCTGGCTGACTGGGGCGTTGCCGCCACCTGACAGCAGCGGCAGCCCACCGCCCATGAAGAACACCACCGCCAGCAGCACCGCGACTCCGCCGCAGCCAAAACGGCTGAAGACAAAGGGTAGCAGCCCCAGCAGCATCCCGCCGCCACCGCCGCCACCGCCAAAACCGCCGCTGCGATTGCCCTGGTCCTCGACATCAATATTGGGATCGAAATCGTCGAGCCGCATTGGCGGTGCCCTATCCTATGAATGCAGTGCGCATAATGCCTGCAGAATGCGGAAAGCCGCTAGTCGTTGCAAGCGACAGCTATATTTCACCAAAGTGTCGTTGATTGCTGGCACGAAGGCGCTCATGGATTTGCACATGGCTGATCAGGAACCAAAAATCGACAGGCAGATGCGGCATGCCGCCACAATGACGTTGCCAGATACGGTTGCGTTGGTGCTGCAGGGTGGCGGTGCGCTGGGCAGTTATCAGGCCGGCGTCATCGAAGGGATGCTGGGCGAAGGCATAGAGATTGATTGGGTCGCCGGGATTTCGATCGGCGCGATCAACGCGGCGATTGTTGCCGGTAATCCGCCTGAACGCCGCGTCGAACGGCTGCGTGCCTTTTGGGACAAGATGACGAGCAGCTTACCGAGCTTCCCGATCTTTCCCAATGATATGGTGCGCGAATTCGTTCATGAATGGTCAGCAGGGATGGTCCTGGCCACCGGCGTGCCAGGCTTTTTCACGCCGCGGCTGATGCCGCCCAATTTTGCTGCACCGGGCAGCGCTGGGGCGCTCAGCTATTATGACAGCGCACCGTTGAAAGCGACGCTCGATTCGCTGATTGATTGGGATCTGGTGAATGATGGGCCGGTCCGGCTATCGGTTGGCGCGGTCGATGTGATCAGCGGCAATTTTCGCTATTTTGACAGCACGACTGAACGGCTCGACGCCCGCCACATCATGGCATCAGGCGCCTTGCCGCCGGGCCTGCCACCGGTGGAGATTGATGGCAGCCTGTGGTGGGATGGCGGCTTGGTGTCCAACACCCCGCTCAGCCATGTGCTCGATAATCAGCAGCACGCCATGCTGGTGTTTCAGGTCGATCTGTTTTCGGCGGCGACCGAGGCCCCACGCACGATCATGGACGTGATGGCGCGCGAAAAGGAAATTCGTTTTTCCAGCCGCACCCGCGCCGTTTCCGATCAGGTGATGAAGCTGCGCCAGGAACGCGAGGTGATCCGCCGGTTGCTGGCCAAGCTGCCGGCCAATCTTCAGAACGATGCTGATGTGCTGGCGCTCGCGGCGGCGGCGGCGGAACAACCGGTCAACCTTGTTCAGCTGATCTACACCGCCAATGCCTGGGAAGGCGGATCACGCGATTTCGAATTTTCAGCGCGGACGATGCACGAACACTGGCATGCCGGTCTTGCGTCGATCAATCAGGCAATGACCAACGCTCAGCTCGTCACCGAAAATATCCTGACCGGCAAAAGCGCGGCATTTGATCTGTGCCCGAAACGGGGATTGAAGCGTTCCGGCCCTGAACTTGATTGCTAAGCGGAGAAAATTTCCATGTTCCTGATCGGTAAGACGGCGATTGTCACAGGCTCTACGTCGGGGATCGGGCTGGCTTATGCCAAGGCGTTCGCGGCCGAGGGCGCCAGCGTGATGATCAATGGATTCGGCGATGCGGCCGATATTGAAAAGGAACGCGCTGCTCTGGCCGCGACCAGTGGGGCCAAGGCGCTATATGATGCCGCCGACATGACCGATCCCGACGCGATTGCCGCGATGGTCGCGCGGTGCCATGCCGAATTGGGTGGTCCCGACATCATCGTCAACAATGCCGGTATCCAGCATGTCGCGCCGATCGAGGATTTTCCGGCCGACAAGTTTGAAGCTATCCTGAAGATCAACCTGACATCGGCCTGGTATCTGATGCGTGCCGCCGTGCCGCATATGAAGGCAGCGGGCTGGGGGCGGATTATCTCGACCGCCTCGGCGCATTCGCTCGTCGCTAGCCCCAATAAATCGGCCTATGTGATGGCCAAGCATGGCCTTGCCGGGCTCACCAAGACCATCGCGCTCGAAGTCGCGACGCACGGCATCACCGTCAATGCGATCAGCCCGGGGTATGTCTGGACCCCGCTGGTCGAAAAGCAGATCCCCGATACGATGGCCACGCGCGGGCTCACGCGTGAACAGGTCATCAACGATGTGCTGCTTGAAGCGCAACCGACCAAGGAATTTGTAACGTCAGAACAGGTCGCTGCGCTCGCGCTCTACCTGTGTCGCGATGAGGCAAAGGCGATTACCGGTGCCAATCTGTCGGTCGATGGCGGTTGGACCGCGGCTTGATCCGCGCTGCTTGGCAAGCGCCGCGCCACGTGATTAGGTGCGCATCAAGCAGGGTACAGGGCGTTTCGCGGATGATGACGGCAAAATTCCTCAGCACTATTGTCCTGATGGCCGCGCTTGCCGCCTGTGGTGGTCATTCAGCGCGGGTTGAAGCCGGCGTGCCTGTAGCAACTGCCAATTGGCGCGCCGTTGCCACCCAGCCCGATCGGGAACGCCTGCGCGATTGGCGCGACGCCTGGATGGCAGCGCTTGATCGCATCCGAGGCAGTGATGCTGCCGAGCTTGCTGCCCAGGGGGCGCTGTTCGATCCGGATCATGCGTTGCTTGATGGGGTGCCGCCCGCTGGCGACTATCGCTGCCGCGTCTTCAAACTTGGGGGCAATGGCACAGCGATGGCGGAATTTACGCGTTATCCCGATGATCGTTGCCGGATCGAAACCAATGGCGCCGTGTCGAAATTTTACAAGATTACCGGTACACAGCGCCAGTCGGGCACTATTTATCCCGACAGCCCAAGCCGCGCGGTGTTTCTCGGCACGCTCAGCCTGGCCGATGAAAAGCGCGCGATGGACTATGATCGCGATGACGTGCGCAACCTTGCGGGCTATTTTGAACGCGTGGGGGAGAAGCGCTGGCGTCTGGTCCTTCCCCGTCCACAATTTGAATCGATCCTGGATGTGATCGAACTGGTGCCGCTGCAGTGATGGTCATCGCCTTGTCGCGTTGACCCCAAGGTTGTAAATCCTTTACAAGCTCATTGCCCGATCCAACCCGGTGTGGTGTGCGGCAGATGAGGGATGGCATGGCCGATCGCAAACTTCTCGCTGGCCATGCTGTCCGTCGCTTACGGCGCCACGCCGCGCTGACTCAGGCAGCGATGGCTGAAACGCTCGCCATTTCGCCAAGCTATCTTAATCTGGTCGAACGCAATCAACGGCCATTATCCGCGCAATTGCTTGTCAAACTCGCTGAATGCTTCGATTTTGATCCGCGCGCGCTCGCCGCGGCTGAACCGGGCGGGGGCGAAGCGGGCATTCGCCGTCGGCTTGCCGATCCGATGTTTGCCGATCTCGATATTGATCGCAACGAGGTGGAAGAATGGCTGGCCGGCGCACCCGGCGGTGCGGAGGCCTTTGCGCGCGCTTTTGACCGGATCGGTGCAGGCGGCGGTGCGCTGGTGGAGGGGCTCGATCCGGTCGCGCAGGTGCGGCGAGAGATTGATCATTGGCGCAATCATTTTCCCGATCTCGACGCTGCCGCTGAACGGCTTGCAGACGAAATGCGGCTCGGCGCGGGCGATCTCTACGGGGCGGTCGCGGATCGGCTGCGGATCAAACACCAATTATCCTTGCGGGTGCTCCCGGTGGAAGTAATGCCCGATATGCTGCGTCGGCTTGATCTCCATGCTCGACAATTGCAGCTGTCTGAACTGCTCGACCCGGCTTCTCGCGCCTTTGCGGTTCTGTTTCAGCTCGCCCAAATCGAGGCGCGCGCCGAAATCGATGCGTTGATCGCGGGGGCAGGCTTTACCGATCGCGCCGCTGAACATCTCCATCGCCGCCATTTGTGCAGCTATTTCGCTGCTGCGGTGATGATGCCCTATGCTCGCTTTCTGCGCGCCTGCGAGGCGACGGGCTATGATATCGAATTATTGCAGCGCCGTTTTGGGGCGGGGTTCGAGCAAGTCGCGCACCGATTGACGACGTTGCAGCGGGTAGGCGCGCGTGGTCTGCCTTTTTTCATGATCCGGATTGATCGTGCCGGCCAGGCGTCGAAACGCTTTTCGGGTGCGAGCAGTGCCGCCTTGGTCGAAGCTGATGGGCGTTGCCCGTTGTGGCGGCTGCACCACGCTTTTGAACGGCCGGGGTCGCTGACCGTCCAACTCGTTGAGGTGCAGGATGGTGGCCGTTGGCTGACGATGGCGCGTACGGTGACGCCGCAGGGACGTCGCTATGGCGCAACGGGTGCCGAGTTTGCGGTTGGGCTGGGGGTAGAGGCCAGCCTGGCCGGTGCATTAGCGGTAGCGCGCGGGGTCGATCTGGCCGGGGATGCGACCCCAATCGGGCTTGGCTGCCGCGCCTGCCTGCGCGTCGATTGTCCGCAACGGTCGGCACCGCCCGCGGGGCGCGCGCTGATCGTCAATGAGACGGAGCGTCGCCTTTCGCCAATCAGTTTCGCGGGCGACTGATATCCAAGCTTCTATGCCGCATAGCAACAAATGCTGGACTTTGGGGTACGGTGTAGCTGTAAGGCCCGCCAACCAACGATCGGTACTGAGGACGGCATGAATCATAGCGTGGAAAAAGTGTTGTGGGTGCGTCAGTGGAATGACAGCCTGTTCTCGTTCGCCGTCAGTCGGCCGTCCAGTTTCCGTTTCCAGAGCGGCCAGTTCGTGATGTTGGGGCTGCCCGTTAATGGCAAGCCGTTGCTCCGTGCTTATTCGATGGCCTCCCCGCATTATGCCGAGGAGCTCGAATTTTTGAGCATCATCGTGCAGGATGGCCCACTGACGTCGCGGCTGCAGCATATCAAGGCGGGCGACGATCTCTTGCTCGCCGCCAAGCCCGTTGGCAGTTTGGTGTTGGATGCCCTGTTGCCCGGCAAGAACCTCCACATGATCGGTACCGGCACCGGCCTGGCGCCCTGGCTGAGCCTGGCGCGTGACCCCGATGTCTATGACCGTTTCGATAGCGTCACCGTGCAGCACACCGTCCGCAACAAGGATGATCTGGCCTATTTCGATCTGCTGTCGAGCCGGCTGGCTGATGATCCGCTGGTTGCCGATGAAGCGGCGACCAAGTTTCATTATGATTGGGTCGCGACCCGCAATACCGAAGCGGGCCAGGATCACCGTCGCATCACCGATCGCATCCGCGACGGCAGCTACAAGCTCGACCCCGAAACCGATCGCGTGATGCTGTGCGGATCGATGGCGATGATCAAGGAAACCGCATCGATTCTCGAAGGGCTTGGTTTTGTGGAGGGCGCGATGTCAGGCCCGGGCACTTTCGTGCTGGAGCGCGCGTTCGTCGGCTAAGGCTGGCGCCGTGCCGTCCTTTTGATCAAGCACCAGCGCTGGTTAGCCGCTCCAGCTGGTCTGGGCTTAGTGTTACCGCCATCGCGCCAATCAGCTCCTCCATCTGTGCGACGCTGGTGGCGCTGGCAATCGGGGCGGTGACGCCGGGCTGAGCGGCTAACCAGGCCAGCGCGATTTGGGCCAGCGTCGCGCCGGTTTCCTCGGCAACCGTATCCATCGCCGCCAGCACGTCCATTTTGTGCTCAAGCATGGCAGCCATCCGCCCACCGCGAACGCTTTTCGACAGATCGGCGCTGCGGCGATATTTGCCGGTGAGGAAGCCCGAGGCGAGGCCATAATAGGGCACAACGCCGATATTATGGGTCACACAGAGGTCCTGCAACTCGCCTTCGAACTTGTCGCGGCTGACGAGATTATATTCGGGCTGGAGCACGTGATAATGCGGCAGGCCGTGGGCGGTGGCGAGGTCGAGCGCTGATTGCAGCCGCGCGGCGTGAAAGTTGGACGCGCCGACAACGCGGATTTTGCCGGCATCAGCCAATGTGCCGAACGCAGCCAGCGCCGCCTCTTGCGGGACATCTTCATCGTCCTGATGCGCGAAATAAAGATCGATCGTTTCGATGCCGAGCCGCTTGAGCGAGGCGTCACAGGCTGCTGCAATCCGGGCGGGGGCAAGCTTCGTACCGCCCGCACCGGGCAGCATGCCAACCTTGGTGGCGATCTGCACGCGATCGCGCTTGCCGCTCGTCGCGAGCCATTCACCGATCACCGTCTCTGATTCGCCGCCGACATGGCCCGGTACCCAGGCCGAATAGACATCAGCGGTATCGATCATCGTGCCGCCCCCGTCGACAAAGGCGTCAAGGATGGCAAAGCTGGTCGCCTTGTCGGCGGTCCACCCAAAAACATTCCCGCCCAGCACCAGCGGCGCGATGTGCAGGTCGGTGCTGCCGAGTTGGCGTAACTGGGGCATGGTCATTCCTGATTGTTCGCTGGCTCGGCGATCGCATTGGCCGACACGCTATCATTGTCGAGCATGGCCGCTGCCTCGTTTAGCTGGCGTGCCTCACTGGGAGAAGCCCCGCTTTGGTCCGTCGCCGGCGCGCCACAACCGGCGAGCAACAGCGCCAGGGCAAGCGCGCCATAATAGCGGGGCGTAAGGTGAAGCGAGGCGGACGCGGCCATTATTCGTCGATTTCGCCGTTGGCAGCATCAGCAATATTACCGATTTTCTCGGCGCCGCGATCCATTGCGTTTTCGGCAGCACCAAAGGCCCGGTCGCTGGCAGCATCGGTATCCTTGGCGGCTTCGATCATCGTCGCATTAGCGTCTGCAGTGATCGCATCGGCGGCTTCTGCCGTTTCGTTTTGTGCCTTGGGTGAACAGGCAGAAAGACCGATGGCAGAAACCGCGATTAGGGCCAGGGAGATCATTGGTCGCATGATTTCATCCTTCTCATTCGGTGTAAGCGCCGCGCTAACGCATCAGACCTATCTGAGGGCCCATCGCCGCGCAATTGCAACGCATTGTCACCAAGTAGCTGAAATTGGACATGCTCAGCTCATTGACGACATATAAAGATATCTTTATATCTTATGGACGATGACGCTTGCCCTCGACATTTTTCGTGCCCTTGCCGATGCGACGCGGCTGCGGATCATGGCCTTGCTCCAATCGATGGAGCTGTCGGTCGGCGAACTGGCGCAGGTCCTGGGACAAAGTCAGCCGCGGGTGTCGCGCCACGTAAAGATATTATGTGATGCCGGGCTGGCCGAACGGCGCAAGGAGGGCAGCTGGGTGTTTCTGGCGCTCGGCGATCGGGCCCTAGTTGCCCCAGTGCTGGCCGCGTTCGACAGCTGGGCTGGGCGCGAGTCGGATCATTGGGCGGTTGCCGATGCGGCCCGCCTGGCGGCGGTGCGCGCCGATCGCGCAGCGGCAGCCAATGCCTGGTTTGAAGCGAATGCCGGTGAGTGGGATGCGATCAGATCACTGCATATTGCCGAGAGCGAGGTTGAAGCCGCGATGAAGCGCGTACTGGGCGATGCGACGATCGGGCAGTTGATCGACATCGGCACGGGTACGGGCAGGATGCTGGAATTGTTCGCGCCCCAAGCCGATCATGCGCTGGGGATTGATCGCTCGTCGGAAATGCTGCGGCTTGCGCGCGCCAAACTCGCTGAGCGCGGGCTGGATCGCGCCGAGCTGCGCCAGGCCGATCTTTATGCCCTGCCGCTGGCCGATGGACAGGCCGATGCGGCGATCCTGCATCATGTGTTGCATTTCGCGCAGCAGCCGGGCGCGGCAATTGCAGAAGCCGCCCGGGTGCTGAGTGCCGGCGGGCGGTTGCTTATCGTCGATTTCGCGCCGCATGATCGCGAAGAGTTGCGCGCGCGAGATGCGCATACCCGGCTCGGCTTTTCTGATGAACAGATGATCGGTTGGTTCGAACTGGCTGGTCTTGCCCCGGTACAGATCGAAACGCTGGAGGGCGGCGCGCTGACCGTGAAACTATGGCTCGGTCGCAAGACCGGCGATCTACTAAAGCAGGTGATGGCGGCATGACGATTTCGGTTTCGCAACTCGAAGAGGCGCGCCGCGCGCTTGAGGCTCCATTGTTCGCTGATCTGGCGGGGGATGCGAATGTGTCCTTCGAATTCTTCCCGCCCAAGACCGAGAAGATGGAAGAGGCGCTGTGGGAAACGGTGAAGACGCTTGAGCCCTTTGGCCCACGCTTTGTCTCGGTGACCTATGGCGCTGGTGGATCGACGCGCGAGCGCACGCACGCCACCGTTGCACGCATCCAGCGCGATACATCGATGGGCGCGGCGGCACATCTGACCTGTGTCGAGGCGAGCCGCGACGAAATTGATGCGATTGCCGATGCCTATTGGCAAGCAGGCATCCGCCACATCGTCGCGTTGCGCGGCGATGCACCAGGGACAACCGGCTTTGTGCCGCACCCGCAAGGCTATACCAATGCCGCTGATCTCGTCGCTGGGCTAAAGCGGCTGCACCCGTTTGAGATTTCGGTCGCGGCCTATCCGGAAAACCACCCGGATTCGCGCGATTCCGCCGATGATCTGGATAATCTGAAGCGCAAGCTCGACGCGGGCGCGACGCGCGGGATCACGCAGTTTTTTTTCGAACCCGAAACATTTTTCCGCTTCCGTGACCGTTTGTCTGCGGCGGGAATCAGCACGGAAATGGTACCCGGCATCATGCCCGTGACCAATTTTGCCAGTATTGTCCGGATGTCGGCAATGTGTGGCACGGCCGTCCCCGCCTGGCTCGGACGGTTGTTCGACGGGCTGGATGATCATCCCACCAGTCGCCAGTTGATTGCCGCCACGCTCGCAGCGGAATTATGCCGCAAGTTGTACGCCGGCGGGGTGCGTGACTTGCATTTCTACACGCTCAATCGCGCCGAACTAAGCTTTGCGATCTGTCACCTGTTGGGGTTGCGGGCGCGGGTTGGCGATAGGGCGGCAGCAGCTTGAATGATTTAAGCCCCTCCCCTTCAGGGGAGGGGTTGGGGTGGGGACCATCCCCAAGCGCGGGCTCGGTGAGACTGACAGCCCCCACCCCCACCCCCTACCCCTCCCCTGAAGGGGAGGGGCTTAAGAAGGAAAACGAAATGTCTGCACGCACTAAACTCCTCGCCGCCGCCGCCGAGCGCATTTTGCTGACCGATGGCGCGTTCGGCACCGAAATCCAGAACTGGAAGCTGGTCGAAGCCGATTATGCTGGCGACCTGAAGCTCGCCAAGGATCAGAAGGGCAACAATGATATCCTCGCGCTCACCAAGCCGGAGGTGCCGGAGACGATCACGCGCGAATATCTGGAGGCGGGTTCGGACATCGTCTCGACCAACACCTTTTCGGCCAATCTGATCAGCCAGGCCGATTATGCGGCGGAACATCTGGTGCGCGAGATTAACATTGCCTCGGCACAGATCGCCCGGCGTTGTGCCGATGAATATGCCGCTAAAGATGGCCGCCCGCGTTTCGTGGCCGGCGCCATTGGGCCGACCAATAAGACCTTGTCGCTCAGTCCCGACGTTAACGATCCGGGCTTTCGCGAGATTGATTTCGATTATCTGAAGGACGTTTATCTCGAACAGGTCCTGGCACTGGTTGAAGGCGGGGTAGATTTTATCCTGATCGAAACGGTGTTCGATACGCTCAATGCCAAGGCAGGGATTATGGCGGTGATCGAGGCGAGCGAGGTGCTTGGTCGTGAAGTGCCGATGATGCTGTCGATGACGCTGACCGATCTGTCGGGGCGCAATCTTTCGGGCCATACGGTCGAGGCGTTCTGGCATGCGGTGCGGCATGCGCGGCCGCTGACGATCGGGCTCAACTGCTCGTTTGGCGCAGAACAGCTGCGCCCGCATGTGAAGACGCTTAGCGCGATCGCCGATACGTTGATCATGATTTATCCAAATGCTGGGCTGCCCAACGAGCTTGGCGCCTATGACGAGGAACCGCCGACAACGGCGGGGCTGGTCAAGGAATGGGCGGAGGCTGGGCAGGTGAATATCCTGGGCGGCTGCTGCGGATCGACGCCTGCGCATATCAAGGCGATGGCGGATGCCGTTGCCGGGCTGCCTGGCCGCGCGGTGCCGGTGCCACCGGTGGTGACGCGGCTGGCCGGGCTGGAGCCGATGACGATGGCGGCTTGATTTGGACTCCCCTCCCGCTTGCGGGAGGGGCCGGGGGTGGGAACGATTGGGCATCGAGCGCAGCGCTGGGGGCAAGCAAGCGGGAGGGGGGAAGATAGTTTCATGACCACCTCCTCCACCAATTTCGTCAATATCGGTGAACGCACCAATGTCACCGGCTCGGCGGCCTTCAAAAAGCTGATCATGGCGGGCGATTACACGCGCGCTGTCGAGGTCGCGCGCCAGCAGGTCGAAAATGGCGCCCAGGTGCTCGACGTCAACATGGATGAGGGGCTGCTCGACGCGCACCACGCCATGACGACCTTCCTGAAGCTGATCGCCGCCGAACCCGATATTGCGCGCATCCCGTTCATGATCGACAGCTCGAAATGGTCGGTGATCGAGGCGGGGCTAAAATGCGTCTCGGGCAAGCCGATCGTCAATTCGATCAGCATGAAAGAAGGCGAGGCGCAGTTCCTCGACCAGGCGCGCAAGGTGATGGCGTACGGTGCCGCCGTGGTGGTGATGGCGTTCGACGAGGTTGGCCAGGCCGATACCAAAGAGCGTAAAGTCGAAATCTGCGAACGAGCCTACAAGCTGCTGACCGGCATCGGCTTTCCGCCCGAAGATATCATCTTCGACCCCAATATCTTCGCGGTTGCGACGGGCATTGACGAGCATCGCCGCTATGCGATTGATTTCATTGAGGCATGTACGGAGATCAAGGCGCGCTGCCCGCATGTCCATATCTCGGGCGGGCTCTCGAACCTGAGCTTCTCGTTTCGCGGTAACGAGCCGGTGCGCCGGGCGATGCACAGCGTGTTCCTGTACCACGCCATCCCCGCTGGCCTCGACATGGCAATCGTCAACGCAGGCCAGCTCGACATTTATGACGACATCAATCCAGCACTGCGCGAAGCGTGCGAGGATGTGATCTGGGACCGGCGGGATGATGCGACCGACAATCTGATTACGCTTGCCGAAAGCTTTCGCGGCACCGATGCGGTGGCCGAAAAGGCGGCGGAGGAATGGCGCGGCTGGCCAGTCAACAAGCGGCTGGAACATGCGCTCGTCAAGGGCATCGACCTGTATGTCGTCGACGATACCGAGGAAGCGCGCCAGGGCTTTGCCCGCCCCATTGAAGTGATCGAGGGGCCGCTGATGGACGGCATGAATGTGGTTGGCGACTTGTTCGGATCGGGCAAGATGTTCCTGCCCCAGGTCGTGAAATCAGCGCGCGTGATGAAGAAGGCGGTCGCGCATCTGTTGCCCTTCATCGAAGCCGCCAAGGAACCCGGCGCGCGTGGCAAGGGCAAGATCATCATGGCGACCGTCAAAGGCGACGTCCACGATATCGGCAAGAACATCGTCGGCGTCGTTCTGCAGTGCAACGGCTTCGACGTGGTCGATATGGGCGTGATGGTGCCCTGGACGGACATATTGAAGGCCGCCAACGACCATGATGCCGACATGATCGGGCTGAGCGGCCTGATCACCCCGTCGCTCGATGAGATGGTGACGGTAGCTGAGGAGATGAAGCGCGCCGGCATGACGATGCCACTGCTGATCGGCGGCGCGACAACGTCAAAAGTCCACACCGCGCTGCGCATTGCGCCCGCCTATGATGGCCCGGTCGTGCACGTGCTTGATGCCAGCCGTGCAGTCGGCGTTGCCTCAACGTTGGTCAGCGACACGATCCGCGACGATTTCGTCCAGAAGACGGCGGACGAATATGAAGCCGTCCGCGTTGCTCGCGCCAATAAGGGGCAGAACGAGCTGGTGCCGCTTTCCACCGCCCGCGACAATGCGTTTGAGGCAGACATGGCGCTCAAGCCGCCGCATCCCAAGCAGCCGGGCGTCCATATCTTCCGCGACTGGGACCTGAACCATCTGCGCCAGCTGATCGACTGGACGCCCTTTTTCCGCGCCTGGGAGCTGGCCGGCAATTATCCTGCGATCCTGACCGATAATGTCGTCGGTGAGAGTGCAACGAGCCTCTTCGCCGATGCCAATGCAATGCTCGACAAGATTATCGCTGAAGGATGGCTACACGCGCGTGGTGTCGCTGGCTTGTGGCCGTGCCGGCGCGAGGGCGACGATGTTATCCTGCATCTCGACAACGAAGATCATGTCCGCCTGCCGTTCCTGCGCCAGCAGATCCAGAAGCGCGAAGGCCGGGCCAATATGTGCCTGGCCGATTTCGTTAGCCATGATGGCGACTGGATCGGCGGTTTTGCGGTCAGCATCCACGGCATCGAACCGCATCTCGCGCGCTTCAAGGCAGCGATCGACGATTATTCGGACATTCTGCTCAAGGCGCTTGCTGACCGGCTGGCCGAAGCCTTTGCCGAGGCGCTGCACCAGCATGTCCGCAAGGAGCTCTGGGGCTATGCCCCCGACGAGCAGCTGACCAATGAAGCGCTGATCCGCGAGCAATATCGCGGCATTCGCCCTGCGCCTGGCTATCCGGCCTGCCCCGAGCACAGCCTGAAAACGACGCTGTTCAAACTGCTCGATGCGCACCATGCGACGGGTATCTCGCTCACCGAAAGCTTCGCGATGTTGCCGACGGCGGCGGTCAGCGGCTTTTACTTCGGGCACCCGCAGGCGGAGTATTTTGGCGTCGCGCGGGTAGGTCGTGACCAGCTGGAGGACTATGCCGTGCGACGTGGCGTGGACCTGGCGACCGCGGAACGGTGGCTGCGACCTAACCTGGATTGAGCCGTTAACCCTCAATTAGCCTTTCCCCGGGCCTGGAAACCGGGCATTTTGCGCATCTTCGAGGAGATGCCTCAATGCGTTTTGCCCTGCCATTTATCGCCATCGCGCTGACCGCGCCTGCCGCCGCACAACAGGCGAGCGCACCCTTCACCGTCCAGGAAACCGGGCAGGGCTTTGCGCAACTCGACGATGCGTTGATGTCGATCCGGGGGCAGGATGCGACGATCCTGATCGCACCGGGCACCTACCGCCAATGCGCCATCCAGCAGGCCGGACATATCACCTTCAAGGCGGCGCAGCCGGGTAGCGTCATTTTTGACGGCGTTACCTGTGAGGGCAAGGCGGCGTTGGTGCTGCGTGGCGAGGGATCGACTGTCGATGGCATCATCTTTCGCAACATGCGCGTCGGCGATGGCAATGGCGCTGGAATCCGGATCGAGATTGGTGATCTGACCGTGCTGAATTCGATGTTCCTCGATAGCCAGGAGGGCATCCTGGGCGCGCAGGATAGCCCGCGCCGGATCAGCATCGATCGATCGACCTTTTCGGGCCTTGGCCAGTGCGACGAGACGCCCGATTGTGCGCACAGCATCTATCTCGCGACGCGCGGGCAGGTGACCGTCACCCACTCACGCTTTGAGCGCGGGCGCGGTGGGCATTATGTCAAGCTGCGCGCGCCCAACGTCTCTATCACCGACAATAGCTTTGACGATAGCGAAGGGCGCAAAACCAATTACATGATCGACCTGCCCGAAGGCGGTACCGGGCTGATCGCGCGCAATATCTTTGTTCAGGGGGCCTATAAGGAAAACTGGACCGGGTTCATCGTCGTCGCGGCTGAAGCGCGCAAATATCGCTCGGCCGGGCTGCGGGTGGAAGGCAATACCGCCAGCCTAGCGCCGGGCCAGACCAAAAGCCCGGCGTTTGTCGCTGATGTCAGCCATGAAACGCTGGCGGTTGGACAAAACGCGCTGGGTGCAGGGGTGCGCGCTTTCGAGCGCCGCTGACCGCGACTAGCGGCAACTGTCCCCCGCACTGGCATCCAGATCCAGGCAGCGGCCGTCCATCTCTGGCGCACCCAGCGTCAGGCCGATCGTGGCGGCGAGCGTTGGGGCAATATCGACAGTCTCCACGGCCAAAGGCTGTTCAAAGCCCGCCATCCCCTTGCGCCAGAACAAGATCGGCACGCGCCGGTCATAATCCCAGAATGAGCCGTGCGTTGCGACATAGCCCCGGGTCGGATCGGGGATCGGCGTGATCCGCGGCTTCAGAGCAATGATGATGTCGCCTGATCGCGCCGGGTGAAAGCTCGCTTTGGCGCGCTGCACCAACGTCCAGGTCTCGGCAGGGCCAGAGGGGAGCGGTGCAGCGATGATCTCCGCCCGGCTGAATGCGGTCGCAACTTGCGGGTGGGCGCGGTACAGCGTCAGCGCTTCGGCCAGCACCGCATCATATTGTTTCTTTGGCAATTTGGCGTCGATCCACACATCGCCAACCGGATCGCCATAGAGCAATTGACCCGTCAGGCCGAGTTTTGCCGCTACCGCGTCACCCACCGCCTTGGGGTTCAGCGCTGGATCGATCCGCGCCGCTTGGCCCATGGCGTGCTGATCATTGCGTTCGGGCAGATCATGGCCGCCATGATCGGCGGTCAGCACGACCTGATAATCAATACCCATCGATTCAAGCACCGCGAAAAAAGTGCCCATCGTCTGGTCGAGTTGGGTGAGCTGCAGGCACATTTCGCTGCCCTCAGTGCCATAGGTGTGGCCGACATAATCGGTCGCGGAGGCACCGATGGCGATCAGGTCAGTCGCGGCACCCTTGCCCAGCTTCATGTCGCGGATCAGACCTGCCGCCATCGCAAACAGCGCTTCATCGGCTTCTGGCGAAGCACGAAAGGCGCGGGTGTCGCCTTCCTTGCGCTCGAAACGCCCGGTGCCAACGCTCTTGCCCGCGCCAATATCGATGGCGCGGTCGCGGGTTGAACAAAAGGCCGTCATCGCCATCGCCGGTTGGGCGAGGGCGATCCGTGCCGCGACGGCATCATTGGCCTGCTGGACGATCGGCGGCGTGGTGCGGCCGGCATAGCTGACGAATTTCTTGCCGTCCCACCACCAGAGCTCATCGACCTGATGGCCGCCCATCATCACCGCCGCGCGATCCTTGCCAGCGACGGAGACGACGCGGGTAGCCGGGTTGGCGGCCTTCATGCGTTCGCCAAGCGTGGGGACCAGCAGATGCTTGTCGGACACGGTATAGACGATCGAATTGCTGCCGGGGACGCTCTCATCCTCCGCGCAATAGACGGTCTTGTCGGAGCGGGCGGTTTTCAGGTCAACCCAGCTATTGGCGATGATGCCACTGCGCGCTGGGCGCATGCCGGTAAGGATCGTCGAATGGCCGGGGCAGGTTTCGGTCGCGGCATGGCTTTGATAGCCGGATGGGAAAACCGCCCCGTCGAGCAGCCGTTTGAAGCCGCCGGTGAAATGGTTACGATATTCAGCAAAAAGGTCAGCAGAAAATTGATCGACCGAAATCGTCACGATCAGCTTGGGCGGCGCCTTTGCGGGGGTGGCCGCTGGTGCTGCTGCGGCGCTGACCGGTGCGTTGCTGTCTTGCGCTGCTGCATTGGTCGTAACCAAAGCGAGCGCGCTTGCGAATAACGTGGCAACTCTTTTCATCAAGTCTCTCCCGATCGGGTGCACCGCGCCCAGAGTTTCGGCTATGCGCCGGGACCGGGCCTGAAAACAAGGATTGCCGCATGCGCGCATTGGGTTTCGTTATCGTGACGATGTTGCTGTGGCTCGCCGGTGTCGCGCCAGCAATGGCGCAGGCGCCCGATCCCTATTCAAAGGGGCCGCATCTCGCGACGACGCTCATCGCCGAAAGCATGGCCCCCGCGGCAGGCAGCACGGTGACGCTGGCCTATGACGTCACGCCGCAGCGCGGCTGGCATGGCTATTGGCAAAATCCGGGCGATGCCGGCTTTCCCGCCAAATTCGATTGGACCTTGCCTGCTGGGATTACGGCCGGTGCCACGCTCTATCCCGTGCCGACGACGCTGATCATCGCTGATCTGATGAACTATGTGTTCGAACAACATTACACGTTGCTGGTCACGCTGCAGATTCCGGCGGGCCTCGCGCCGGGCACGGCGCTGCCAATCAAGCTGCGTTCCAATTATCTCGTTTGCACCGAAGAAATCTGCGTCCCCGAATCGGCCGATTTGTCAGTCAATCTCGTTATTGGCGACGGCGCGGTGACGCCTGCGGCGCGCGCGCAGTTCGACGGTTTCCGCCAGGCGCTGCCCAAGCCGATCGGCATGGGCGCGCGCTATCAGGTGGATGGCAAATCGGTGCGGATTGAGGTGCCTTATCCTGCCGCAACCCCGCTGACCAAGGCCTATTTCTTTCCGGTAACGGCAGGGGCGGTAAACTATGCCGCGCCGCAAAAGGTCGTGCGCGATGGCGATCGCCTGGTCATTGAAACCGGGGCGGGCACCGCCAGCGGGCCAGTGGAAGGCGTCTTGCGGATCGGCGACGCAAAGGGGCTGATGGTGTCGGCAACCCCCGGCACGGTTGCGCCCGCCGCAAAGGATGGCGCTGCGCCCGGCGTGCCGGAAGGCGTGCTGTTTGCGACGCTGATCGCGCTCGGTGGAGCCATTTTGGGTGGGTTGATCCTCAACATCATGCCCTGCGTGTTTCCGATTCTGAGCCTGAAGGCGCTCAGCCTTGCCAAAGGTAGCGTCAACGAACGCGAAGCGCGCGGCGAGGCGCTGGCCTATACCGCCGGTGTGCTCACCGTCATC
The DNA here is from genome assembly GCA_001464615.1 of Sphingomonadales bacterium Ga0077557. GTDB lineage: Bacteria > Pseudomonadota > Alphaproteobacteria > Sphingomonadales > Sphingomonadaceae > Sphingomonas. The sequence goes on from LNFI01000031.1 coordinate 43,515, forward strand.
ATGGGGTTGGGCGCAACCATCCTGGCGCTGCGTGCAGGCGGTGCGGCGGTTGGCTGGGCCTTTCAGTTGCAGAACCCGGCGACAATTGTTGTGCTGCTGATGCTCGTCGTCGCGCTGACGCTCAATCTTGCCGGCTTGTTCGAAATACCGACGCCGCGCTTCGTCGATTCGGCGAGCGGCGCGAGCGGGGCGTTTGCTACGGGCGCGCTCGCCGCGATCATCGCGACGCCGTGCACTGGGCCGTTCATGGGCGCAGCATTGGGCGCGGCGCTGGTGCTGCCCTGGTATGCAGCGCTGGCAGTGTTCTTCGGGCTTGGCTTTGGTCTGGCGATCCCTTTCCTGTTGATTGGCTTCGTGCCGCCGCTGCGCAAGGCGCTGCCCAAGCCCGGCGCATGGATGGAAACCTTCCGCCAAATCCTTGCCATCCCGATGGGGCTGACCGCGATCTGGCTTGCCTGGGTGCTTGGTGGTGAAGCGGGGACGGACGGCATTACGCTCGGCCTGATCGGCGCACTCGGCATCGGCATTGTGCTGTTTGTGGTCGGCAAGCGCCAGCATAAGGGGCTGTCGGCGCATTGGCTGAACGTGGTGCTGCTGATCGGCGTAACGACGGCGACTGCTTATTATGTGCGCGCGGTGCCGAAGGGTGCGGCCGGTGCGGCGATGTTGGCGGCCGAGAACAAGGCGGCGTTCAGCGAGGAAAAGCTCGCCGAAGCGCGCGCCAAGGGGCAGCCGGTGTTCGCCTATTTCACCGCCGATTGGTGCCTGACGTGTAAAGTCAACGAACGCGTCGCGATCGATACCGATCAAGTCAAGGCAGCGTTTGCCAAGCACAATGTTGCGGTGATGGTCGGCGACTGGACCGATGGCGACCCCAAGCTCGGCCGCTTCATCGAATCGCACAACCGCGCCGGCGTGCCGCTCTATCTGTTCTACAAACCCGGTGCTGAAGAACCGGAAGTGCTGCCTCAGGTGCTGACCCCAGCGATGTTGAGCGAGTTGGCGGGGGGCTAGGCGACGACCGACGTGGTCACGGCACGGTTCGCGCCGACAACTGCCTCGAAGCGCTCATGATATTTCGGGTGCTCGGTGCCCATCATCCGATCCCACCAGGTGAAATAGAGCCCGAAATTATAGCGGCCTTCGGTGTGGTGCAGATCGTGGTGGGTGGTCGTCGTCAGCCAGCCGGTCAAGGGCGAGCGGGTAAAGCCCGGCCAGGCAAGCTCAAAGCCCGAATGGCCGACTGCGTTGCGCGCGATCTGATGGCCTAGAAAGATGAATGCCGCCCAGGGCTGGATCGGCACGATATGGCTGATGATCAGGAACATCACCGGCACGTAAATGCTTTCGAAAATCGCCTCGATCGGCGCAAAGCTATAGGCAGCCCAGCTGGTTGGCGTGCGGCTGACATGATGAGTCGCATGTGCGCGGCGGAACAGGACCTTCAGGTGCAGCGAGCGGTGCATCCAGTAGAACCAGGCATCATGCATGATCACCATGGCGATTATTTGCGCGACCATGATGCCAATATCGGGCGCGCCGCGATTGACGGGCAGCCACCCGGCCCTGAACATCGCGAAGGTCAGCAGATTGACGAGCGAAAAGACGAAAATTGTCTCAACCGAGCGGCGGAATTCGCGCCGCCGGTCGGCAAAGCTCGCCTTGCCGGCCTGAATACGGCGGGGCTCGATCCAGCGCTGGATCAGCCAATATAGCACCGCGACGCCAGCCGCGCCGATCAGATAGCGTGTGAATTCGATCTCGACGGCATGGCCGATCTGCTGCGCGATCGTCGCCAGGGCGGGGGTAAGGGACGACAAAACCGACATCGACATGCTCCGTAGCTGAATGCCCGCTAAGCGTGCGCGAAGGCGGCGACGATGTCCGCGCATTTTTGGAAAAATATGGGCGATTTCGAAAACGAGCAACTGTTTTCAGGGTCGCTGGTTTGCCCCTATCCCTCTCGATGATGATAATGCCGGGCAACTTGCCGACGCTGACAGCACGTTTCTCATCGACCTGACGGGTTCAAACCCGTGCGGAATTCGCCTAGGAAGCGGGCATGACCCAATTCGGACTTACCCCGATAATTCGATCTAGCGGCTCGGCCGACCTTACGGGTGATCGGGGCCATAGGCTTTCGATGATCAGGTTCCTGATTGCCCTAACTGCCGCGTTTTTTCTCGCGATACCGGCGGCGGCACAGAAGCGGATCGCGCTCAGTTTTGATGATGTGCCGCGCCAGGTCGGCGGCTTCTTTACACCAGATGTCCGCACGACGCGGCTCATTGCTGCGCTCCGCAAGGCGCGGGTCGAGCAAGTCGCGTTTTTCTTGACCCCCGGCAATTTGGAGAAGCCAGACGGCAAGGGGGGCGAAGCGCGGATCGCGCGCTATGTCCGCGCGGGCCATGTCATCGCCAATCACAGCTACAGCCATCTCTGGTTATCGCGCACGGCGGCATCCGATTATATTGCTGACATCGACCGTGCCGCCGCCTGGCTTAAGGATCGTCCCGGCTATCGGCCTTGGTATCGTTTTCCCTATCTCGATGAGGGACGGCGCGATCTTGCCAAGCGCGCCGAGGTTCGCGCTGCGCTGGCGGCGCGGGGCCTAGCCAATGGCTATGTGACGATCGACAATTACGACTGGCACATTGATGCGTTGGCGACCAAGGCGAGGCAGGCCGGTCAGCAGATCGACATGCCTGCGCTACGCACCCTCTATGTTGAAACGCTGGTGGGTGCCGCCAACTTCTATGATCGCGCCGCGCTCGACGCGCTCGGCCGCCAGCCCATTCAGATATTGTTGCTCCACGAGACCGATTTGAATGCGATGTTCATTGGCGCCGTCGTTGAGGGGCTGCGCAAGGCTGGCTGGGAGATTGTTTCGATCGACGCGGCCTATCGCGATCCGATCGCCACGCGCGAACCCAATGGCTGGTTCACCAATGGCGGCAGAGTCGCCGCGCTTGCGCAGGATGCCGGGCGTGCGCCAAAGGATTTGATCGATCCAAGAACCGATGAAACCGTCCTCACCACCCTGTTTTCCGCGCGCGTCCTGAAGGGCCAATGATGACCACCCAATTTGACCTAACCGACGACCAGCGCGAGATTCAGGATCTGGCGCGCAAGTTCACTGCTGACCGGATCACGCCCTTTGCCGGCGAATGGGACGAGAAGCACATCTTCCCGCGCGCGACGATCAAGGAAGCCGCCGCGCTTGGCTTTGCCTCGATCTATGTCAGCGAAGAATCGGGCGGCATCAATCTGGGTCGGCTGGAGGCGGCACTGATCATGGAGGCGATGGCCTATGGCTGCCCCTCGACCAGCGCCTTTATCTCGATCCACAACATGGCGTCGTGGATGATCGATCGGTTCGGCAGTCCGCAGGTTAAGGCGAAGTATCTGCCCGATTTGATCTCGATGGAAACGATCGCCAGCTATTGCCTGACCGAGCCCGGCAGCGGTTCCGATGCGGCAGCGCTGAAGACGCGCGCGGTGCTGGATGGCGATCATTATGTTGTCACCGGTACCAAGCAGTTCATCTCGGGCGCGGGCGAGAATGACGTCTATGTCACCATGGTCCGCACCGGCGAGGATGGGCCGAAGGGCGTCAGCTGCTTGGTCATCGAAAAGGACATGCCCGGCGTGTCCTTCGGTGCGAATGAGCGCAAGCTCGGTTGGCATTCGCAGCCGACCCGGCAGGTGATCCTTGAAGAAGTCCGCGTTCCCGTCGCCAACCGGGTTGGTGGGGAAGGCGAGGGGTTTCGCATCGCGATGATGGGGCTCGATGGCGGTCGGTTGAATATCGGCGCCTGCTCGCTCGGGGGCGCACAGCGCTGCCTGGACGAGGCGATCAGCTACACGCGTGACCGCAAGCAGTTCGGCACCGCGATCAGCGATTTCCAGAACACCCAGTTCATGCTCGCCGACATGGCGACTGAGCTCGAGGCGGCGCGCGCGCTGCTCTACATGGCCGCCGCCAAGGTGACGGCGAACGCGCCCGACAAAACCAAGTTCGCCGCCATGGCGAAGCGGCTGGCGACCGATACGGGATCATCGGTGGTCGATCGTGCGCTGCAGCTGCACGGCGGGTACGGGTATCTGATGGACTATCCAATCGAACGCTTCTGGCGCGACCTGCGCGTCCATTCGATCCTGGAAGGCACCAACCAGGTAATGCGGATGATCGTCGGACGGGAGCTGACCCGGCAGTGATCGTCATATCGCTCGCCGCTTTAGCGGCTTACAACTTTCTGCTCCGTGTCTCCGCGTCTCCGCGTGAACCAAAGCCCGATTTGGTCACGCGGAGACGCAGAGACGCGGAGGTGTCTGCCCCCGAGGTGACGCTGTGACTGACGAACTGATCGCTGTTGTAGAGGGCCGTACCGGCCGTATTCGGCTTAACCGGCCTGGCGCGATCCATGCGCTCAACACCGCAATGTGTGCGGCAATGTTGGACGCGCTTGAGGCGTGGCGCGTCGATATCGGGATTGAGGCGGTGCTGATCGATCATGCTGCCGCGCCGGATGGTGACCCAAAAAAATCTCGCGGCTTTTGCGCTGGTGGCGACATTCGCATGCTCGCGGAGAGCGGGGCGAAGGACGGGGTCGATGCACGCGCGTTCTTCCACACCGAATATCGGATGAACCACAAGCTGTTCACTTATGTGAAGCCGACCGTCGCCTTCATGGACGGCATCACGATGGGGGGCGGTGTCGGCATATCGCAGCCCTGCCGCTACCGTGTTGCGACCGAGAACACCCGGCTGGCGATGCCGGAAACGGGGATCGGCCTTTTCCCCGATGTCGGTGGCGGCTGGTATTTGTCGCGGCTCGCCGGGCGGATGGGGCAGTTTCTGGCGCTGACCGGGCACCGCCTGGATGGGGCAGAATGTTTGGCGCTTGGGTTGGCCACCCATTATCTTCCAAGCGCGTCGCTCGACGAAGCGAAGGCCCGCATCATCGCTGATCCGCGATCGATCGATGCCATTCTTCGTGACCTGTCGATCGCACCGCCTGAAGCGAGGATTTTGTCGCAAGCTGCCGAGATCGATCGCTTGTTCGCATCGGATGAGCTGGAAGCGGTGTTTGCCACGCTCGAAGCCGATCCCGGCGATTGGGCGCAGGCCCAACTCAAGCTGCTCCTTACCAAGTCACCGCAGACCATGAAGGTCTCGCTGCGTCTGCTCCATGAAGCCGCGCTGATGCATGATTTCGCTGATGAGATGCGGCAGGAATATGCGGTCGGCGCGCATGTGGTGCAGCGACATGATTTCCTTGAAGGCGTGCGCGCGGTCATCATCGATAAGGACAACGCCCCGCGCTGGGACCCAGCGACACCGGAAGGCGTGACCGATCACGTTATCGACCAGATTTTTGCGCCGCTGTCTGACGACGAGGCGTGGACACCGCACGATTGACCACCCTCCCGCGTCACCCCGCGTCAAGCCCGGGGCGACGAAAGAAAGAGAAAGACATGGCCACCTACGAAACCCTTCTCGTCGAACAGCGCGGCGCGGTAACGCTGATCACGCTCAACCGGCCTCAGGCGCTCAACGCGCTCAACAGCCAAGTGCTAGCCGAACTGATCGCTGTACTGGGAGCATTTGATGCCGATCCGTCACAAGGCTGCGCCGTGCTGACAGGGTCCGAAAAGGCATTTGCGGCTGGCGCGGACATCAAGGAAATGCAGGCGATGGGCTTTGCCGAGATGTTCGGCACCAACCATTTTGCGGGCTATGACCGGGTGACCGCGACGCGCAAGCCAATCATTGCGGCGGTGGCGGGCTATGCGCTCGGCGGTGGTTGCGAGGTGGCGATGATGTGCGATTTCATCCTTGCGGCCGATACCGCCAAATTCGGCCAGCCCGAGATCAAGCTCGCGGTCTCCCCCGGCATGGGCGGATCGCAGCGGCTCGCCAAGGCAGTCGGCAAGGCCAAGGCGATGGAAATGTGTCTGACCGGCCGGATGATGGACGCCGCAGAAGCCGAGCGCGCTGGGCTCGTCAGTCGCGTCGTCCCGGCGGCAGACCTGATCGACGAAGCAGTAAAGACAGCCACCGTGATCGCGGGCATGGCGCCGCTGGCGGTCAAGGCGAACAAGGAAATGGTCAACACCGCGTTTGAAACGGGCCTGACCCAGGGCATCCTTTTTGAACGGCGGTTGTTCCATGGTCTGTTCGGGACGGCAGACCAGAAAGAAGGCATGGCCGCCTTTGTCGAGAAGCGCACCGGGGTTTGGACAGGGAAGTAATAATGACCAGCATCGCATTCATTGGCCTCGGCAATATGGGCGGCGGCATGGCCGCGAATCTAGCCAAGGCCGGCCATGATGTTCGCGCATTTGATCTGTCGCCCGATGCGCTTGATCGGGCGCGGGCGGCCGGCTGTTTGCCCGCCGCCACGGCCGCCGCTGCCGTCGAGGGGGCGGAGGTTGTCGTAACGATGCTGCCCGCTGGCACGCATGTCGAGACGGTTTACACGCATGAAGTTTTTCCGTCGGCTGCGGCCAATACATTGTTGATTGATTGCTCGACGATTGACGTCGAAACGGCGCGACGGGTGGCAGCGGCTGCACAAACCAAGGGATTGGTTGCGGTCGACGCGCCGGTTTCAGGCGGCATTGCGGCGGCGAGTGCTGGCAGCCTGACGTTCATGGTCGGCGGCAGCGATTCAGGTTTTGAACGTGCCGCGGTAATCCTGGAGTCCATGGGCAAGGCGGTGATCCATGCCGGGTTAAACGGCGCTGGCCAGGCCGCGAAGATTTGCAACAACATGCTCCTCGGTGCCTCAATGGTCGCCACGTGCGAAGCATTCTTGTTGGCGGAGAAACTGGGGCTGGATGCCCAGAAATTCTTCGATATCTCCAGCGTGTCTTCGGGCCAGAACTGGTCGATGACCAGCTATTGCCCCGTCCCCGGGGTTGGGCCGAATTCGCCCGCCGATCATGAATATCAGGGTGGCTTCGCTGTCGCCTTGATGCTCAAGGATCTCAAGCTGGCGCTGCACGCGGCGCAACTCTCTGGCGCAGATACGCCGATGGGCGCGCAGGCAGCGGGGCTGTATCAGCGCTTCGCTGATCAGGGCCAGGCGGGGCTCGATTTTTCGGGGATCATCCGGATGCTGGCAACCAAGGACTGATGGCCCGCAAGCCACGCATTGCGTGATCGCCCAAAGCGTTTAGTGTTCTCGCCAAAGGGTCGAAACCCCAATCTCGGTCGGGCCGCACCTGCTGACCCCCTGTCGCTTGTCGTTGCCCGACAAGAGCGACAGTCGGTCGACACAGGCAGCGCAAACGCGATCAAGGGGATAGTCGATCGGTGCCGGGGGGATGTTCGTGGCGACAATGGCGGTTGAAGATCAAGCAAATGAACCGAGCCGGAAGGATATCCAGCTCGTCATCACCGCGTCATCGCTTGGCACCATATTCGAATGGTATGATTTCTTCATCTACGGCACGCTGGCGGCGAGCGGCATTATTGGCCGTACCTTTTTCCCGGCCGATAACGAAACCGTCCAGACCTTGCTTGCCTGGGCGGGTTTTGCGGTTGGTTTCGGCTTCCGGCCGCTTGGGGCGATCCTGTTTGGCTTTCTCGGCGATAAGCTGGGGCGTAAATATACGTTCCTAGTGACGATCACCCTGATGGGTATTGCCACCGCCGGGGTTGGGCTGGTGCCGTCGACTGAGGCGATCGGCTTGGCGGCACCCGCGATCATCATTCTCCTGCGCATCCTGCAGGGGCTGGCGCTAGGTGGGGAATATGGCGGCGCTGCCATCTATGTTGCTGAACATGCACCAGCCGGGCGCAGTGGCTATTATACCAGCTTCATCCAGGCGAGCGTTGCGGGTGGCTTCATTCTGTCGCTGGCCGTGGTGCTGAGCGCGAAGGCCGCGTTCTCCCCTGAAGCCTGGGATGCCTGGGCGTGGCGCACGCCCTTTCTGTTCTCGCTGCTGCTGCTGGCGGTGTCGCTGTGGATGCGGCTTAAATTGTCGGAAAGCCCGATTTTCAAGAAGATGAAGGCGGCTGGGGAAACCGCGAACAATCCGTTTGTTGAGAGCTTTACCTATCCCGGCAATCTCCGGCGCCTGTTCGTGGCGTTGTTTGGTATCGCCGCCGGGCTGACGGTGATCTGGTACACTGCGATGTTTACCGTGCTGTCGTTCCTCCAGGCGACAATGCGGGTGGAGGAAACGGTCGCGCAGTTGATTGTTGGCGCCGGGGCGGCCGCTGGCCTGTTCTGGTTTGTATTGTTCGGTTGGCTGTCTGATCGAGTCGGTCGAAAATTGCCGATCGTGATCGGTTATGCGCTGACGCTGATCATGCTGTTCCCGATTTTTTGGGTGATTGGCAGCGCCGCGAATCCCGGCTTGGCCGAAGCAGCGCGGCGCGCGCCGGTCATCGTTTCTGGCCCGGCCTGTGCGTACAGCCCCTTTGCGAAGCAGCAGGTCGATGAATGCGGGCGCGTGCTCGACCACCTGTCCAAAAAGGGCGTCGCCTATACAACGGTGGAGGCCCCGGTAACGGTGGTAACGATTGGTGGCCTAACGGTGGCCAATGATACGCCGGAGCAGCTCGACGCCGCGCTGACGGCCAATGGCTATTTCCTGGGCAAGGTTATCCCGTCGCCGGCCAATATCGCGATCATTCTTGGGGCGATCATCGTCCTGAGTGCGCTTGCCGGTGTGACCTATGGCCCAGTTGCGGCATTGTTGACGGAAATGTTCCCGCCGCGGATCCGGTATAGCTCAATGTCGATCCCCTATCATATCGGCACCGGCTATTTTGGCGGTTTTCTGCCGTTTATCAGCCAGTATATCGTCGCGCGCACGGGCAATCCCTATGGCGGGCTGTGGTACACGATGGGGGTGGTGGCGATGGCGCTGGTGGTAACGCTGGTGTGGCTGAAGGACGAACGCCCCAAGGCGGCGCCAAGAAGCTAGGGACTAGTGCCCGATAGCGGCTGGCGCTAACCCCTCATCGCATGACCACTTCCCCCCTGAGGCTGCGGCTTGATGCAGCAGCACTTGCCAGCAACTGGCGCACCCTTGATGCGATGAGCGGATCGGCGGCCTGCGGGGCGGCGGTAAAGGCCAATGGCTATGGGCTGGGGGCCGTTGATATCGCCACCCGCCTGGCACGTGCCGGGTGCCGTGATTTCTTTGTCGCGACCTGGGCAGAGGCGGCGGAGCTCGCCCCACTCGGCCTGTCCGTTTCCGTGCTCCACGGCATCCGGGCAGAGGATATGCCGATTGCGCTCTCCGGCATTGCGCGGCCCGTCCTGAATTCGCCCGCCCAAATAGAGCGGTGGGGCGCGGCGGGCGGGGGCGTGTGCGACGTCATGATCGATACCGGCATGAACCGGCTTGGTCTGTCGGTTGATCAGGCGTTGTCCGGGGTGCTTACGGGGCTGGAGATCGATGTGCTGATGAGCCATCTTGCCTGCGCTGACGTTGATGTGGCGATGAATGGCGCGCAGCTCGCGGCCTTTGCCGCGCTGCGGGGCAGGTCGTCCGCCCAGCGGATGAGCCTGGCCAATTCGGCCGGGATTGCACTCGGGCCCGATTATGCCTTCGATCTGACCCGCCCCGGCCTCGCGCTCTATGGCGGTGTCCCCCGCGCAGAGATGGCAACCATACAGCAAGTCGTCACCCCCGAAGCGCAAATCGTGCAGCGCCGATGTGTGCCGGCTGGCGCGAGCATTGGCTATAACGCCACCTTTACCGCCGCGCATGATGCCGAAATTGCGATCATCAATATCGGCTATGCCGATGGCTATTTCCGGGGCTTTTCAGGGATCGGTTGCGGTCGCTGGGGCGATGTTGCGCTGCCGGTGGTTGGCCGCGTGTCGATGGATTTGGTGGCGATTGCGGTCGATCGAGCCCCAGGGCTCGGCGAGGGGGACTGGGTCGCCCTGGACTATGCACTGCCGGCGGCTGCGGCCGCGTCCGGCATGTCGCAATATGAATTGCTGGTCGGCCTCGGTCGGCGTTTTGATCCGCATTGGACAGCCTGAGCGCTTCCAATCTTGACAATCTGATTGGCCTGGGTCCCGCGCCGACTGACCGCTTGGCATTTGAATATTATTTGGCATGACGCCCCAGGCGGCACCCCAAAAAAAGAGGCGGGGCGCTGTGTACGCCCCGCCTCCCTTAACCGTTCAATATTCTAGTTCAGATCAATACCGAACGCGCACCGACAAGCCGAAGCGCCGACCAAATGAGTCGTTGACCGATGCCGGAATGATGATGCCAAAATAGTTCTGGCCAACACGGTTGGTGAGGTTCGTCACCGACGCGATCAGCTGGAACTGCTTGTTCACATTGAAGGTCACGCTCGAATCAAGCGTGATGAAATCATCAAACTTGTCAAATTCACGCGTGTCGTTGGGCCCAGGTGCACGGTTGAACCGCGAGGACAACTGCTGGCCAGTATAGTTGATATTGGTCGCAAAGTTGACGTACTTGGTCGAATATTGCACGCGCGCCTGGCCCTGCCAGGTCGGATCGCCCACCGTGCCGTCCGAACGCGCAGGCGCAACGCCCGTGGTATCGATAAGACGACGCAGCAATACGAATAGTTCGCCGGTAACTACAAGCGAACCAGGCAGATTGAGACCGTCCAGCTTGGTCACATATTCCAGGCTGCTCTGAATGGCTTCAACCTGGATCCTCTGACCATTGACGAACCCGGACGTCACCGCCGGGTTGGCCGGATCGGCTGGCACCTGGCCGTTTGCGTCACGGCGGATCAGCGAACAGAAAGCGTTTCCATTGGCGGGATCAGCCGCGTTGAACGATGCGTTGTCAAAGCAAGCGCCGGCGATGTTTGCCACCGTCAGATTGGAGATCGGCTGACGGAGATCAATGTTCAAATAGTCGACCGACAGGCTCAGCCCGCGGACGAACCGAGGACGGAAGATGACGCCATAGGTGTAGCTGTTGGCTTCTTCGTTCTGCAGCAAGGGATTGCCACCCGAACGGCCTGGGACCGTTGCGGTGGCTGCACTCAGCGGCGTGCCGTTCGGGAAGCGTGCAAGGAACGCATTGCAGTTTGCGGTCCGCGTTGCCGGCACGGCTCCTGCACCGATGGCACCGGGAGCGCAGAGATCCGGGACCGTGGTGAACGTGTTGGTTTGTGGCGAGAACAATTCAGTAATCGACGGCGCACGGAACGACTTGGTGAAGTTACCACGGAACTGCACGTCTTCGATTGGCGAGAATGATCCACCTGCGGCCCATGCAAAGAACCCACCGTTGACGGTGTTATGCACATAACGACCGCGCCCGAATACTTCCAGGTTATGGAAGAAAAAGTCATTCTTCGGGGTGAAGATTGGCAGGTTGAATTCGCCCGTTACTTCGTTCAGCGCATAGCGACCGCCGGTTGGGGCAATCGCGACCGAACGACCAAGTCCAGCCTGCAGGAAGGGATCGGGGGTGAACTGCGCTGATTCTTCGCGATGTTCATAGCCAACGTTGAACTGAACTGGGTTGGTGAAAAGATCGAACGGCGCACCGCCGACGTTTGCGTTCACGACCCATTGGTCAATATAGCTGCGCGCAACAGTATCCTGGATCACGTAAGCGCGGGCGGCCGGTGATGGCGCGCCTTCGCCGAACACGCTGAGCGGAACGCAGCGCGCATCTGCAATCGCTGTGAAGCCCGGTGTCGCGTTGACAGCTGGGTTCGTCACGCAGCCATTGATCGCATTGACGAAATTTTGCTGATTAATCTGCTGTGCAAAATCGCGATAGTCGTTGCGGCCATAGACGCCCGAGACTTCGAAACTGAAGTCGCGGCCAAACGCCTGGAACTTCCCGTCAGCACCGCCAACAACGCGAAAGAGATCGTTCCTCGAAGAACCGGTGGCGTCGCCAAGATCAAGGTTGATCCGGCTGAGGCGGAAGGTCGTGTACCCGTTAGCGACCAGCAGGTTCCGCGCTTGGGTAGAAAGCAACGGGTTGTTGACGCTGAACGTCAACGCAGAGCTGGCACCACCGAACAATGTCGACTGGAACGATTGCTGCTGGATCAATTCATCGCCAAAGCCGTTGAAATACAGACCTTCAGCGAACAGACGGACATCGTCGGTCAGCTGATAATCAGTAAAAATGTTTGCCGAAATGCGGCGCGAATTGCCGGTGATTTGGGTGAAATCGTTGAAAACGAAGCCGTCGCCACCCGAGTTACGTGCTGCGGCAGAGGTGATCGCGCCAGCAAACAGCGTGCCGCGGTTGAACGGAATCAGCGTGCCATCAGGCGCGAACTGGACGTTATAGTCAAGCGCACGCAGGGCAGTCGTCGCATTGACGACAACACCACCACGGCTGAGCGACGGGATGCCCGCGCGTGTCACCAGCACCGTACCGGGGAAACCGTCGGTCGCCGAGTTGTTGAACCCGATATTGGGGTTGATGCGGCCATCGTTCAGTGGTGAGCGACCGACCGGGCCAAGCGTTGCGGCGAGCGCACTGGATGGGTTCAGCTGACCGCCAACGCCGTTCGCGAGAAACGGGCGATCGTTGGTCAGAATACCACGGACTTCTTCATAATTGGCGGCGATCGAAATGTTACCGCGCCCGTCCGCGAAATTGTAGCCGTAGGCGCCCGATACGTTGTAGCGGAAGTTGTCGCCATATTCGGTCACGCCCGTGGTCGCGCGGATTTCGAGCCCGGTGAAACGGGTCTTGGTGATGACGTTTACCGTGCCGGCAATGGCGTCGGAACCGTAAACCGGCGCACCACCGATCGAAACACGGTCAATACGATCGATCAAGATGGGGTTGAAGATGTTCAGATCGACCTGAGTACCGCCCTGGTTGCCGAAAATCGTGGTGACGTTCGACGAAACGACGCGGCGACCGTTGACCAGCGTCAAGGTGCGGTTCGACCCAAGGCCGAAAGTGTTGATGAAGTTCACGCCCTGGCCAAAGCCGTTCTGCGCGCCGTTTGGCGTCACTGAACCGCGGAAGCCGGGCAGCTCGTTGAGCGCATCGGCGATGTTGGTCAAGTTGCGATTTTCGAGATATTTGGAGTCAATCGACACCGTTGGTTCGAGCATGTCGAAGCTGGAACGGCGAATGCGCGAGCCGGTGACGACAATCGCCTTGTCTTCTTCTGCGGCCGTTGCATCTGGCGTCGTGTCGTCGAGCGTGGCCTTTGGCGTTGGTGTCGATTGTGCCGACGCAATCGTCGGATAGCTTGCCAAAATTCCAACGAGCGCGGTGGCGCTCATGAGCGTCTTTAGTTTCATGGATCTGCCCCTGTCTCCGAGCGGAACTGCCCGAATTAAACCACTCAAGGCTGCCTGCCGCAAATATGCAATATGGGCATGGGGACTTTATGGAAGCGACGCACCTATTCAGGCGGCATTGTCACTAGTTTGCCACAGTGATGAAACAATGATGCGGCTTAACCCACGGTGAACAAATAATATGTCGCCGTAGGTCGCATCCTCAGCGCTCAACGCACAAAGCGATGCCCATGCCGCCGCCGATGCACAGAGTCGCGAGCCCCTTTTTGGCATCGCGTCGCGCCATTTCGTAAATCAGCGTGGTCAGGATTCGCGCGCCCGATGCCCCGATCGGATGACCGATGGCGATCGCACCGCCGTTAACGTTGATCTTGGCCGAGTCCCAGCCAAGTTCCTTGTTCACTGACAGCGCTTGCGCGGCAAAAGCTTCGTTCGATTCGATGAGATCGAGGTCGCCGATCGCCCAGCCAGCCTTTTCCAGCGCGCGGCGCGTGGCGGGGACGGGGCCGATTCCCATGATCGAGGGATCGACGCCCGCTGAGGCCCAGCTGGCGATCCGCGCCAGAATGGGGGAGCCGCGGCGTTCGGCCTCTGCGCGGGTCATGATGACAAGCGCGGCCGCGCCGTCGTTCAGGCCACTGGCATTGGCGGCTGTGACCGTGCCGTCCTTTTTGAAAGCGGGCTTAAGGCCGGAGACGCCGTCTATCGTCGCCCCGTCGCGGATATATTCGTCGTGCTCAACCAGGGTGTCGCCCTTGCGTCCTTTAATCGTGACGGCGGCAATCTCATCCTTGAAGCGGCCCTCGGCGCGGGCGGCGGCGGCCTTGTTCTGCGACGCGACGGCAAAGGCGTCCTGATCGGCGCGGGTGACCTGGTATTTTTCGGCCAGGTTTTCGGCAGTGATGCCCATGTGATAGCCGTTGAAAACGTCGATCAACCCGTCCTTGATCATCGTGTCGATCAGCATCAGGTCGCCCATTTTCTGCCCCGCGCGCAGGAACTGAGCATGGGGGCTGAGCGACATTGATTCCTGGCCGCCAGCGACCACGATGGCCGAATCACCTGTCGCCACTGCCTGAGCGGCAAGCGCAACCGCGCGCAGTCCCGATCCACAGACTTGATTGACGCCCCAGGCCGGGATTTCCTTGGGCACGCCTGCAGCCATCGATGCCTGCCGAGCCGGGTTTTGGCCCTGGGCTGCCGTTAAAACCTGGCCAAGAATGACCTCGGACACGTCATCACCAGTAATGCCTGCCTGCGCCAGCGCCGCCTCGATCGCGATGCGGCCAAGTTCGTGTGCTGGCGTCGATGCAAAGGCGCCGAGGAAGCTGCCAACGGGGGTGCGTTTGGCGGCGGTGATGACGATGTCGGTCATGGCGGGTTTCCGGCTGCTGAAAGAGGTGTGCGTTCTTTAGCCCCCAGCACCTGGCTAATCCAGTCGTCAAGCGGTTCCCATAATTCCAGGCGCGCACGGCTGCCGACGACCATGCCGACATGCCCTGCCGCCAATTTACGTTGATCGGCAAAGCCAATGGCGCTGGCAGCCGGCACAATCCGATCATGAAGCGAGACGAAATCGATCGTTGGGCAGACCAATGTAGCTGGATCAATCAGGCTACCGCCAACCGTCCATTTGCCGGTGCCGGTCACATTGTCGGCGAATAGCGCCTCAAACATTTGTGCACCAGCGGCATAGGGTAGCGGCGCACCGGCATTGGCCCAATCTTCCAGCGCGATGAAGCTGCGCGCGGCAGGGCTACCGGGGGCCATGGCCGCAAAAGATTCATATTTCGCAATCGTCCGCGCTGGATCAAGCTGCCAGAAACCCGCCTGCAGCACCTCCATTGGGACCAGGCCCATGGCATCGCAGGCCGATCTTGTGCTCGTCCATAACGCGGCAATGCGGGCGCGCGCGCTGGCGTCAAAACCGTCAAAATGCCAGGGAGCCGCAATCATCGCGAGCCCGGCCACTGGGGTAAGGCATGCCGCTGCCGCCGCAATCGTCCCGCCCAGGCAATAGCCGATCAGGATGGGAGGCTGTCCAAGCTTCCTGATCAGCGGCAGCAACAGCTGCGTGACATGATCGCCGATATCCATCGTTCGTGCCGTCGCATCGGGCGCGCCCCAATCGAGCAGGAAAGTTCTGTGGCCCCGGCCCGCTAGCCAGCGCAGCAGGGATTGCTGGCGCGTGAGATCAACAATGAAGGGCGGGTTGATCAGCGAAGGGATGACGACAACGGGCGGTCCGTCGCCGCCATAATCGCGCAGGCGCGCGCGCCCGCGGCGATGCTTTACGCGACCCAGCCGTCGGGTCGCCCCCCGATCAGCCGCCTGATAGGCCGCCAGCCCCGCCAGCGCGGCGCGTTGACGATCGGGCGATTCCGCCGTTTCCTGGCGCAGCATTTCCAGGAACAAGGGCAACGGACGCGGACCGTGTTGCGGCGCGGCATGGAACGGTGTTACAGGGCTGTTACGCACCCTCGGGGGACCTCCCATGAAAAAGACTGCACCGGATGATGGCATCGTCATCATCAAAAAATACGCCAATCGGCGACTCTACAATACCGAGACTTCGTCTTACATCACGCTCGAGCACCTTGCCGCGATGACGCGCGGAGGGCGCGACTTCAAGGTCGTCGATGCCAAGACCGACGAAGACATTACCCATAATGTGCTGACCCAGATTATCATGGAAGAAGAATCGCGCGGGCAGACGATGCTGCCAGTGAATTTCCTGCGCCAGTTAATCTCGATGTACGGCGATTCGATGCAGGCGATGGTGCCGGGCTATCTCGAAGCGTCGATGGACGGTTTTCGTCGCAATCAGGCGCAGTTTAAATCAGCAGCTGAAGGTGCCTTTGCACATTCCCCTTTTGCTGAAATCGCCAAGCGCAACATCGCCATGTTCGAAGCCGCGACCGCTGCCTTCAAGCCGGAGAGCAAGCCCGATCATACCGCCAGCAAGGACGAGGAAATCGCCACGCTGAAGGCAGAGCTCAACCGGTTGCAGGAAAAAATCGAGCGGCTCGACAAATAGCGATTAAGGCTTGTCCGGCCCAATCACATGGCCGGCGAGGATCTTGAGATACAAAGCGAGCGGCATCCAGCCGAGCGCGCTGGCAACCGGTAACAACCGGGCCAGCAATACCGTGCCGACCGCCGTTATCATGAACGCGGTCGCCAGCCGGAAACGGTGCGGCACGGCCAGCAAAATTGTCACCCCGCCGAGCAGCCAGATATAGCCAAGCAGGCCCGCCAGCATCGGCATCGCCTCCGGGACGATCAGCGCGAGCGCCGGCAATTGCACCTGCAGCAGGGCAAAGCCCAGCATCCGCCGGTCATGGCCATTCGGCGCGTGATACCAGCTTTTGGTGCTGGGCAACGCGTTGGCGACGATCCCGCCGCCCAGATCGCTCGCCACAATCAATACCAGCAGCCATTGCCACCAACGCCAGTCGACCGTCCCGGCTGACATAATCGCCCCCGCCGCAAGCGGTACGGCCAGCACCATTGCGGCAAGGGTCAGCGCGGTGTCGGCTGGCGTCGCTGCCGGGCCGACGATCCGCGCCAAAAGGCCAATCGGTTTGGTCGCTGGCTCGACCATTCCCGTTATTTCGGCTTAACGAACTTCAGTGTCATCCGGTCGCTTTCGCCGATGGCGGCATAACGTGCGCGATCGACTTCCTTCTCGGCATAATTGGGCGGCAGCGTCCAGACGCCCTTGGGATAGTCATGCGTGTCTTTGGCATTGGCGTTGATCGTGCTTTCGCCAGCGAGCACGAAGCCGGCCTTGGTGGCAAAGGCAATCACCGAAGACCGCTTCATATAGCCGCTCTTGGCTTCGGTGATGTCCTTGGCATTTTCGGGCAGACGGTGCTCGACCAGACCCAGCACACCGCCGGGCTTCAGCATGGCAAACATCTGGTCAAACGCAGCTTGAGTCTGGTCAGTGGCGCCAAAGCTCCAGTTATGGACGTTGCGAAATGTCAGGACCACATCGACTGAACCGGCGGGCACGCCAGCGCTGGCGTTGCTGGCTGTGGTCGGAAAGGCGGCGAATTTGATCTTGCCGTAAATATCGGGCTTGGCCGTCTGCAGGGTCATCACCCCTTTGCGCGCATTTTCAGACGGGGTCGCGGCATAGAGGGTACCATTCGCCAGATAAGGCGCGAGGATTTCGGTATACCAGCCACCGCCTGGCCAAATTTCCACCACCGTGTCGCGCGGCTTTACGCCAAAAAAGGCGAGCGTTTCCGCGGGGTGGCGATAGCGGTCGCGGGCGACATTGGCCGGCGTCCGGCTGGCTGCGTTGACAGCGGCGGTTAGGGCCGATGTTGGTTTTACGGCAGCCGCAATCGCGCCACCGGTGATTACAATGCTGGTTGCAACAAGAGCGGACGTCCAAAAAGGCTGGCGCATTTCGATTCCTTGATCATTAAGGGCCGTTGCAGCGCGTTTTGGCGAGCAAGAGGGCATGATGCAAGCAGGGCTTTGGGGCGGAGCGGTCACGGCGCTGGCGATTGCGCTGTTCAGCGGCTGGCGCGATCGGCGGCGCGCCCGTCGCGACAATCTTGATTCGGTCGGGATCGTCGATTGGCCGACAGTTCAGATGCTTGCGCTGATCATGGCGGTGATCCTGGCGAGCCTTGGCTTTAAGGCGTAGCTGTGGTGGTTCAGTAAAACCTGCCCAGGGTGAGCGCCCGTTCCCTGCCATCGCAGCCGCTGAGCAGCACGACCCGGCCGGGTAACCCAACCGACCAGCTACTGATCGGGCTGTTGCTATAGTCGGCGGGGACCGGCGTGCCGTCGATCGCGCAGATCAGATCACCCGCGCGCCAGCCGCTCACTTCGGCCGGGCTACCGCGCATAACATGCAGAACGCGCAGCCGTGCCGCTTCGGTGGCGACAAGGATGCCGCTGGTCGACCGGACCGGCGGCTTGCCGGTCTTGCTGGAGGGAGCGAAGACGATATGGCCAGCGATCGGATCGAGCAGCACGCGATATTGCTGCAGAAAGCCAGAACCGATTCGCCCGGCGGCACCAATTTCGTGCGAAAAGCCGCCGCGCCGCTCGACCCGAATCTCGACATCGCTGGCGGTCAGTTTGCCAACCGCCAGGCTGGGCACAATCGCCAGGTCAGTGATGAGCGCCCCGGCGAGCCCATAGGCAATCGTCGTCGTTGTCGGCAGGCCGGTGATCCTGGCGGCGCGGAACGATTCCTGCGACAGGGTAATCGACGAGCCATCCCCGGTATCAACCACCATTGGCGCCAATCGGCGACCGCCAAGCAATGCTTCGGTCACATAGACATTCTGGTTGGCTGCAATGCTCAGCGGTGCGCTTAGGCCCCGAAACGGCAGCCGCCCCGATTTGATGAGGCGAAAACGCTTCGCTTCGAAATCGATCTCAAGCGCGTAGGCGTCGATAAGATCATGGCCAATCAAGATATCGACCGCGCGGGCGGTGCCGGTGGCTGCAGCGGGCAGAGTGGTGACGATCATGCCCCCACCGCGCCGCGTCAGCCCGCCCAGGGCGATGCTCTGCGTGGCCGCCCAGCCGATGGCGACATTGCCACCAATCGCGCTGGCGTGGCCGCGAGGCTGCACGTGCAGCCGGTGGACCGAAGCGAAATCGCGCGAGATGACCGAGGCGCTGACCCCGGTATCGAGAATGGCCGTCGCGGGCATGCCATTAACGGCCATGGTGAAGCGAATCTGGTTGCCCGGCGTCAAATCAAACGACACCCAGCGTGTTTCGCTATCGGGCGACAATGTCGAAATGGCCGTGCTGGGCGGTGGCGCTGCACCAATCAGGGCCAGCGCAAACAGGATCGGCGGCCGACGGAAGACGAAGCGCACTACGCCACGTCCCGGCAGTCGGAAAATCCTATAACGTGGCCTCAAGATAGGCCTGGTCGAAGCCATATTGGCGCGCCTTTTCGAGCGTATAGGGGCGCAGGCCCATGGAGCGATATTCGCCGACGATCTTGCCGTCAGCGCTTTCGTCGAGATATTCGAACTTGAACAGTTCCTGCGTGACGATCACGGGGCCTTCCATGCCGATTACCTCAGTGATGTTGGTCACGCGGCGTGACCCGTCGCGCAAGCGCTTGACCTGGATGATCAGGTCGATTGAATCGGCGATCTGGCGGCTGATCGCTTCCTTGGGCACCTTGATGTCCGACATCATCACCATATTCTCCATACGCGCCAGCGCCTCGCGCGGGGAGTTGGAGTGGAGCGTACACATTGAGCCATCATGGCCAGTGTTCATCGCGGCGAGCAGATCGAAGCATTCGCTCCCGCGAATTTCGCCCAGGATGATCCGGTCAGGGCGCATACGCAGCGCGTTCTTGACGAGATCGCGGATGCTGATCTCACCTTGCCCCTCAAGGTTGGGCGGACGCGTTTCAAGCGGCAGCCAGTGCGGCTGTTGCAATCGGAGTTCGGCGGCGTCTTCAATCGTCAGCACGCGCTCGCCGGGATCGATCATCTTCGACAAGGCGTTGAGCATCGTCGTCTTGCCCGAACCCGTGCCGCCCGAGATGACGACATTGAAGCGGCAGGCGCCGGCGATCTTCAGCGCCGTCGCCATCTTGGCGCTCATCGAACCAAAGCCCGCCATCATGTCGAGCGTGATCGGTTTGGCCGAGAATTTACGAATCGAAATGGCGGTGCCGCGCAAGCTGAGCGGCGGCACGATGACGTTGACGCGGGAGCCATCTTTCAGGCGGGCATCGGCGAGCGGCGTGGTCTGGTCGACACGTCTGCCGACCGAGTTGCAGATGCGCTGCGCGATCTGGAACAGATGTTCTTCATCGCGGAACTGGATATTGGCGAGCTCGAGCTTGCCCTTGCGCTCGATATAGGTTTGCTCGGGGCCGTTCACCATGATGTCCGAAATGTTCGGATCGGCGAGTAATTCCTCGAGCGGCCCAAGCCCAAGCAACTCGTCGATCAGCACCTTTTCGAGCGCGAACTGTTCGCGGCGGTTGAGCGTTAGCTTTAGTTCGGCGAGCACTTCACCGATGATGGGGCGGAATTCCTCGGCGAGCTCGTCCTTGTCGAGCGTTGCGGCGGCCTCGGGATCGACGCGCTCAAGCAGGCGCGGCAGCACCTGTTCCTTGATCTTGTGGATCGAGGTTTCGAACCCCTCCATCTTCGATTGGCCGGCATCGCCTGATGATGCCTGGCGTTCCTGCAACCGTTGCATCGCGTCCATCGCGGTGCCCGGCATTGTCCCGGTCATTCCATCGGCTGCAGAGGAAAGCGGTGGCAGCGGCGCAAGATCGATCGGCGGAAATTGGTCGCTGCCTTGCAAATCGGCAGGCCGCGCCGGGCCAGCACCCTGCATTGGGCGGGCAACACCAAAGGCGGGCCGGGCCGGGGGGGCACCGTTACCTGCACCACTGCGTCGTCCAAAAGCGCTCATTTTGTCCCAATCATTGTGGTTACGGATTTCATACCTGCAAAGGTGTTACCATTTCCTAAGCATCATAATCGGCAGTGCGGCGCGTGTTCGGCCGCCTGCTCGGCACTGCTACGCGGTCGAAATTAAGTAATATTTGAGGGGTCCGGTGCGACAGAGCATCAAACAGCGGGATAGTTACCCTTGGTGGATGGACCGGCCCTAACCCTGCCTCGCCAAACCGGGCGGCGTTTCATCGAGGTCGCGTTGGACCGGGTCGGGTGGCGTGCGCCCTTGCTATTGACGGCAATGATCGTCGGCGTGATTGGCCGACTATCCTATAGCTGGAATGCGCCCTTGTGGTTCGATGAGACGTTCAGCGCCGTCATCGCGACCCAACCCAATGTTGCAGCTCTGCTCGATTGGTGTCTCTCTGAGCTGACTGGTCCGGCTTTCTATATGCCCTTGTGGCTATGGGCGAAGATTGCTGGATCGAGTGACGTTGCGCTGCGCTTGCCAAGCGTGCTGCTGTCGATTGTGGCACCGCTGCTGATCCTGTGGAAGGGGCATGCCAATCGCGATCTGCGGATGTGGTGGGCGGTTTTCGCGCTGCTTTGGGTGCCAATGTTCGGCGTTGCGGGGGAGGCGCGCCCTTATCCGCAGATGTTTCTGCTCGGCGTGGTGCAGGCGATCCTGTTCGTGCAGCTGCTTGATCGCCCGACAACGGCCCGCGCCAGCGGCTGGATCATCGCGTCGGCGGTGCTGATCCTGACGCAATATTGGGGTGTGGTTCCGTGCCTGGTGCAGGGAATCGCGTATCTTGGCTATCACCGGGTACGGGCAATGGCGACCTGGCCAGCAGCATTGCTGCTGCTGCCGATGTTCGGCTGGGCCTATTTTCATCTGCCGGCCGTTTTGCAGCTGACTGTTGGCAACGACCTTTCGTCGGGTGGTTTGCCGCCCTCAGCAGTTTTGGAAATTCCAGCGATGTTGCTCGGCGTTTCCTTCAGCGCGACGGTCATCTTGGGCGTGGTTATTGGATCGACCACGATTGCTTTGGCCCAGCGTCGGGCGGGCCCGATATCCTGGGGGCCAAGCACGATGCTGGCGGTTTGCGGTGCTGCAACCATCGCTCTGGTGCTGGTGATCGCCTTTACCCGACCAGGCTTCTTGCCGCGCTATTTGACGCCGTCGATGCCGTCATTTCTGTTTGCCTTGGCGCTTTGGGCCCGGTGGATGGTCGCCCGCGATCCCCGACCTGTCATCGTGGCGACGGCGATGATGATGTCGACAGCGATAGGCCTGTTGGCCTCGATTTTTACCGGAACCGAGCGCGACCCACGCCACATCTTCAATCTGCAACAGCCTGCAGCCTGGCTGGCTGAGCGGCAGCCCCAGCGGCTCGTCATATTCTGGGACGGGCCAGTCGCCTCGGCATCGTCAAGCGCGCATCTTGCCGAGGTGGGGGGCTTTTTCCTCCGTCGGGGTGGCCGAACCGTCGCGGTCAGCGTTGCGCGCGCCGCGGCCGATCAGGATCCCAACCAAGCAGTTCTGGCCCTATCAGGCAGCGATGCAGCCATCCTGTGGTTCGCCAATGACGACCTGCCTGACAGTCGAACACCGCGTATCGCGCGCTATGATCCGCGCTACGAATGCCGTGATTTTGGGGGTGGCCAATTAACGATGACCGCGTGTCGCCCGCGCTCGCCAGGCATTGCCCAGCAGACTAACGCCCCGGTCAGCCAGCCTGTTCGGCCAGCACCGTTAGCCCGCGTTCGTTAACCTCGGCAAAGCCGCCCTTGATCGGCAGCATTTCGGGCTCGCCTTTGTCCGTGCGATAGATGTGGAGTGCACCGTCACGGATCGTCGACATCACGGGCGCATGGCCCTGCAGCACACCGAAATCGCCCTCGGAGCCTGGAACGACGACCATGTACACGTCCTCTGAGCGGACGAGCTTTTCAGGGGTGACGAGTTCGAAGTGCAGCATTTTTCCGTCTCACTCCCCTCCCGCTTGCGGGGGGGGCTGGGGGTGGGCTTTTCCTCTTGGGATAGACGAGCGCTTTTGCGGCACCGCCCACCCCCGCCCCCTCCCGCAAGCGGGAGGGGAGATAGTCTTACGCGTCCTGTGCCATCTTTTCGGCCTTGGCGATGGCTTCGTCGATGCCGCCGACCATGTAGAAAGCGGCTTCGGGCAGGTGATCATATTCGCCATCGACCACAGCCTTGAACGACTTCACCGTATCTTCGAGCTGGACGAACTTGCCCGAGATACCGGTGAAGACTTCGGTGACGTGGAAAGGCTGCGACAGGAACTTCTGGATCTTGCGCGCGCGGCTGACGGTCAGCTTATCTTCTTCGCTCAGCTCGTCCATGCCCAGAATCGCGATGATGTCCTGCAGCGACTTGTACTTCTGCAGCACTGATTGCACCGCGCGGGCGGTGTCGTAATGGACCTGGCCCACGACGCGCGGTTCGAGCACGCGGCTGGTCGAATCGAGCGGATCGACCGCTGGATAGATGCCGAGTTCCGAAATCGCGCGGTTGAGCACGGTCGTGGCGTCCAAATGGGCGAACGACGTTGCAGGGGCCGGATCGGTCAAATCGTCGGCAGGCACATAGATCGCCTGCACCGAGGTGATCGATCCCTTGTTGGTCGAGGTAATGCGCTCCTGCAGCGCGCCCATGTCGGTGGAGAGGGTGGGCTGATAACCCACCGCCGACGGGATGCGGCCGAGCAGTGCCGACACTTCCGAACCGGCCTGGGTGAAGCGGAAGATGTTATCGACGAAGAACAGCACGTCCTGACCTTCGACGTCGCGGAAATATTCGGCGATCGTCAGGCCCGAGAGCGCGACGCGGGCGCGGGCGCCGGGGGGCTCGTTCATCTGGCCATAAACGAGGGCCACCTTGGAGCCTTCGGAGATCGCCTGACCGGCTTCGTTCTTGGCGATAACGCCCGCATCGAGGAATTCGTGATAGAGATCGTTGCCCTCACGGGTACGCTCGCCGACGCCGGCGAACACCGATGTGCCGCCATGGCCCTTGGCAATGTTGTTGATCAGTTCCTGAATCAGCACGGTCTTGCCGACGCCGGCGCCGCCGAACAGGCCGATCTTACCGCCCTTGGCATAAGGCGCGAGCAGATCGATGACCTTGATGCCCGTCACCAGAATGGCGCTTTCGGTCGACTGGTCAACGAACAGCGGGGCAGGGGCGTGGATCGGCATCGTGTCGGTCGCGTTGACCGGCCCGAGCTCGTCGATCGGCTCACCGATGACGTTCAGGATGCGGCCAAGCGTCATCGGGCCGACCGGCACGCGGATCTGCGATCCGGTATCCGTCACGGTCTGGCCGCGCGTCAGGCCCTCGGTTGCGTCCATCGCGATCGTGCGGACGGTGTTCTCGCCCAGATGCTGCGCGACTTCGAGAACGAGGCGGTTGCCGTTGTTGCTGGTTTCAAGCGCGTTCAAAATCGCGGGCAGATCATTTTCAAAGGTCACGTCGACGACGGCGCCGATGACCTGCGAAATGCGGCCTACATTGTTGGTGGTCGCCTTGGGGGCGATCGTGTCGGGGGCGGTTGCCATCGTTCGTTCCTTGCCTTCGTGCTTTGCTTAGAGCGCCTCAGCGCCCGAAATAATTTCCACCAGCTCGGTCGTGATCGCGGCTTGGCGGGTGCGGTTATACTGGATCGTCAGGCGGTTGATCGTGTCGCCGGCGTTGCGCGTGGCATTGTCCATCGCGTTCATCTGCGCGCCATAGAAGCCGGCATTGTTTTCCAGCATGGCGCGGTAAATCTGAATCGCGATGTTGCGGGGCAGCAGCTCGGCGAGGATCGTTTCCTCATCGGGCTCATATTCAACGGCTGCAAGCGACGATGGTGCGGACGTTGCGGATCCGGCGACCAGAGGCACTGGAATGACCTGCTGTTCGGCGGGCTCCTGCACCAAGGCGGACCGGAAATTGGAATAGAATAAGTGCGCGACGTCGAATTCGCCGGCTTCGAAACGGGTGATCAGATCGCTCGCCAGCTCGTGAGCATGGACAAAGGCGGGGTTGCGAACCGCACTCATGTCGCGATCATGATAGATCATTGCTGGGTAGAAACGCCCCAGCACCCGCGCCTTGCGACCCGCCAGATAGAAGCGGACGGTCTTCCCTTCAGCGATCAGCGCGTCGGCCTTGCGGCGCGCGAGGCGGACGATGTTGGAGTTGAAACCACCCGCCAGGCCGCGATTGGCGGTCGTGACGACAAGCAGATGCACCTGATCCTTGCCCGTGCCCGCCAGCAATTTCGGCGATGATTCGCTGACCGTCACCTTGGAGGCCAGGTTCGCCATCACTGCTTCAAGCCGCTGCGCATAAGGACGCGCGGCAACCGCCGCCTCCTGCGCACGACGCAGCTTGGCGGTGGCGACCGTCTTGATCGCTCGGGTGATCTTCTGCGTCGACTTCACCGAGCCGATGCGGATCTTGAGGGCCTTGAGACTTGCCATCGTACCTTTCTCTCCCTCTCCCTGGAGGGAGAGGATACGCAGACTTGGCGGCTGTGCCGCCTAGTCGGAGTTGGTGAGGGTGAAGTGCCCTAACAGGCCGAGCCGCCCCTCACCCAACCCTCTCCCCAATGGGGAGAGGGCCAGATCAATTACGCAAACGTCTTCGCGAAATTCCCAAGCGCCGTCTTCAGCGCTTCGGTGGTTTCCTTCGACAGGTCCTTCTTGTCACGGATGTCCGTGAGAATGTCGGCGTGGTTGGCGCGCATATCGGCCAGCATTGCTGCTTCGAAGCGCGTCACTGCATTGACGGGGACGCCATCGATAAAGCCGTTGGTGCCAGCGAAGATCGACACGGTCTGCTCCTCGAACGGCATCGGCGAGAACTGCGCCTGCTTGAGCAATTCGGTCAGGCGAGCACCGCGGTTGAGCAGCTTCTGCGTCGACGCATCAAGGTCCGAGCCGAACTGCGCGAAGGCCGCCATTTCGCGGTACTGGGCGAGCTCCAGCTTGATCGAGCCCGACACCTTCTTCATCGCCTTGGTCTGTGCAGCCGAACCGACGCGGCTGACCGACAGGCCGACGTTGATCGCGGGGCGGATGCCGGCGAAGAACAGGTCGGTTTCGAGGAAGATCTGGCCATCGGTGATCGAGATCACGTTGGTCGGGATGTACGCCGACACGTCGCCCGCCTGCGTTTCGATGATCGGCAGCGCGGTGAGCGAGCCCGAGCCATTGTCGCTGTTCATCTTCGCGGCGCGCTCAAGCAGGCGGCTGTGGAGATAGAACACGTCGCCGGGATAGGCTTCGCGGCCCGGCGGGCGGCGCAGCAGCAGCGACATCTGGCGGTAAGCAACGGCCTGCTTCGACAAATCGTCATAAACGATCAGCGCGTGCATGCCGTTGTCGCGGAAATACTCGCCCATCGCGCAGCCGGTATAGGGTGCGAGGAACTGCAGCGGGGCGGGCTCCGACGCCGTTGCCGCTACGACGATGGTATATTCCATCGCGCCCGATTCCTCGAGCTGACGGACGATCTGCGCCACAGTGGAGCGCTTCTGGCCGATCGCGACATAGATGCAATAGAGCTTCTTGCTCTCGTCATCGCCCGCATTGGCGTTCTTCTGGTTGATGAAGGTATCGATCGCGACGGCGGTCTTGCCGGTCTGGCGATCGCCGATGATCAGCTCGCGCTGGCCACGGCCGACGGGGACGAGCGCGTCGATGGCCTTCAGGCCGGTCTGCACGGGCTCATGCACCGATGTGCGCGGGATGATGCCCGGTGCCTTCACTTCAACGCGGCTGCGCTGATCGGAAACGATCGGGCCCTTGCCGTCGATCGGGTTGCCAAGGCCATCGACGACGCGGCCAAGCAGGCCCTTGCCGATCGGCACGTCGACGATCGTGCCGGTGCGCTTGACGACATCGCCTTCCTTGATCTGGCTGTCCGAGCCGAAGATCACGACGCCGACATTGTCGGCCTCAAGGTTGAGCGCCATGCCCTGCACGCCGTTCGAGAATTCGACCATCTCACCGGCCTGGACATTGTCGAGGCCAAAGATGCGGGCGATGCCGTCACCGACCGAGAGCACCTGGCCGGTTTCGGAGACTTCAGCCTCGGTGCCGAAGCTGGCGATCTGGTCCTTGATGACCTTCGAGATTTCAGCGGCGCGGATATCCATGGAATGAACCTTTTAGCCTTTCATCGCGTGCGCGAGGGTATTGAGACGGGTCTTGATCGACGAATCGATCATCTGGCTGCCGATGCGGACGACGAGCCCGCCCAGCAGCGATGGATCGACCGCGAGGTCGACGGAAACTTCACGGCCAATCCGCTGGCGAAGCGATTGCTTCAGCGCGGTGACCTGATCGTTGGAAAGCGGGTGCGCCGAAGTGACCTCTGCGCTGGTCTCGCCCCGGAAACTGGCAGCAAGCTGGCGAAACGCGCGGATGATCGCGGGCAGCTGGCTGAGCCGGCGATTATCAGCGAGCACACCAAGGAACTTGCTGGTTGTCGCGTCGAGCTTCAGCTTCTTTGCAACCGCCGCAACCGCCTTGGTCGCGGCACCACGCGCGATCAGCGGGCTCGTGGTCAGCTGCCTGAAATCAGGCGACTGATCGAGCGCAGCGCGGACCGTCGCCAAGCTTGCTTCGACCTTATCGATCGCCTTTGCATCACGCGCCAGTTCGAACAGCGCCGTTGCATAGCGTCCCGGTAAGCTCGCTTGAATACCGCCGGAAGTCTCCACGCGATTGAAATCCTCTTGGGAACAGGAAAATTGGCCCCATGCACAAACAGGGCGACAAAGCGCCCTCACTTGGGTTGCGCGGCTGCTAGCATCGGTGCCGCGTTGATGCAAGCCGGGTGTAGGTGGCGGGGCAATAGGCGCTGAATCAGCCGAAAACTGTCTGTTTTCATATATCTGACACATTGGGTTAACCACTTATTGTCGCCTGCCCAGCCATGATATTTGGGTAATTTCAACGTTGGACGATCTTTATGGTATCGAATTGGACCCGGTGGATTGACCGGCTCAATGGACGAGCGGACACGATCGGTGCAGTGCTGCGCCGGGTGCTGATCGCCATGCTGGGTATCCAGGCGATTCTGGCGCTGTCGCTGGTCATCGGTGCCTTTATGACGACCGGCACGGTCCGCCAGCTGATCGACTGTCGCCTGAAGCCAATCGCCGAGTTGCAGCATGTCATGGACGGCTATGCCGGGTCGCTGGCGACCGCGCACAAGGTGGAAAGCGGCAACCTGTCGGCATCCGGTGCACTGACAACGATTGCGGCATCGCAGGCGACGATCCAGCTCAACTGGGCCAAATTCCGCGGGCATTCTGTAGACCCGGTCTACCGCAAGGATATCGCCGATATCTTGGCGGCGCGCGTTAATGCCGACAGGGCGATTGGTAAGCTCCAGTCGTTGCTGCAAGAAGGGCATGTCGATCAACTCGAATTTTTCGTGAGCGGGCCGCTTTACGCGGCGATCGATCCGCTAACCGAATCGACCAATGCCTTGATGGACAAGCTGCGCGACGATGCGGCGCTGAAACAGGGATTTGTCCGTCACCGGGTGTTTCGCACTTATGCGATCGTATCGGTCTTGACGCTGTTGGCGGTCCTGGTCGGCTGGTGGGGGATGCAGGTCGTGGCACGCAGGATCACCCAGCCGCTCGCTGACATTGCCGTCGTTACACAATATATCACGGACGATCAGCTCGACGCTGACATTCCCGGGCTCGATCGCACTGATGAGATTGGGGCGATTGCGCGAGCGCTGGCTTTTGCCCGCCAACGCTCGATCGATGCCCGCCGACTCAGTGAGGACGGCCGCCGCGCCGAGGACACGCTCCATCGCAACCAGATGAAGGCGCACGCTGCCGACGCCAAGCGTGCAGCGGATCTCGACGCGTTGTTTGCGGTGTTCGAACGGGAGGCGGGCGTGGTTGTCGCCGGGTTGAAATCAGCCGGGCCGCGCCTGCGCGACGCCGCCGCTGCGATGTCCGATGAAGCGGCTGAGGCTGAGCATCACGCACTCGCCACCGCATCGCTGACCGACCAAAGCGCCGCCAGCGTGCGGACCATTGCACAATCGAGCAGCGCGCTTGCCACCGCAATCGATCATATCAGTCGCGCGGCGCATGATTCGCGGGGCGGGGTCGGCACGGTTCGTGTGCGGACGATTGCGGCGCGCGATCATGCCGAATCGCTTGGCGCGCTGGTCAGCGAAATCGCTTCAGTGCTTGATTTTATCGCGGTGATTGCTGGCCAGACGAATTTGCTGGCGCTGAATGCGACGATAGAGGCGGCGCGGGCTGGGACCGCCGGTCGTGGTTTTGCCGTTGTTGCGGAAGAAGTGAAGGGGCTGGCGCGGCAAACCCAGGCAGCCGCCGGCAAGATCGAATCCCGGCTGTCCGCCGTGCGGGCGGCGAGTGTCACGGTGCTGACCACCATTGAATCGATCGATACGCTGGTTGCCGGGCTTGATCAGTCGGCCACCAATGTCGCTGATGCGGTTGAGCAACAACGCGATATGACGCGGCGCATTGCGCGTGCCATTGCAGAGGTGGAGGATGGCACCGCCAACGCTGCCACCAATATGCAAACGCTGCATGGTCGGGCAGAGCGTGCGCGCGGCACCGCTGGCGATCTGGCGCACACGGCCGATGATGTTGCCGCCAATGTCGATCAGCTCCGGGCGCAAATCAACCAGCTGATTGCAGATGTTCGGGCAGCGTAAATGATAAAGTCTGGGCACGTCATTCTTTGACTGGTGCCTTGTCCTTGCTGCGCTAAGACGCATCGGCAATATCCCGGTTGCGGGTAGCCAGACGGAGGGCGCGATGTCGAACGGTCAGATGAAGAAAATGGCAATGGCCGATGGCGCTGAGATCGCCGTTTATCATGTCGAGCCAATCAGTACTCGGCGGGGCGGGCTGGTGCTGGTCCAGGAAATCTTCGGCGTGACCGATCATATCCGCGAGTTGTGTGATGAATATGCGCAGGATGGCTATGAGGTGCTCGCCCCGGCGCTTTACGATCGCGAACATCCCGGCTTCGAGGCTGACTATACCGGCGAGGATTTCGCCCGCGCGGTCGAGCTGGCGCGTGATCTCCATCCGTTCGATCTCAGCCTGAGCGACGTGCAGACCTGTATCGATATACTCGTCCCGAAAGGGCGGGTTTTCATGGTGGGCTATTGCTATGGTGGATCGATCTGCTGGTTTGGCGCGACGCGGATGCACGGTCTGGCGGCGGCATCGGGCTATTATGGCGGCCTGATTCCGGCGGCCGCCGAAGAGGAGCCCAAAATCCCCGTGCTGCTCCATTTCGGCCGCTACGATAGCGGCATCCCGATGGAGGGCGTTGACAAGGTGATTGCCAAGGATTGGCCCAATGCAACGGTCTATGTCTATGAAGCCGGGCACGGCTTCAACTCGGACCGGCGCAAGGATTATCACGAACCCAGCGCCGATCTGGCGCGCGAACGCACGCTGGAATTCTTTGAGGCGAATGGGGGGTGACCCGAAAACGCCGTGCTGCCATTCTCGGCATAGTGGCGATGCTCGCGCTTTATGTGGCTGGCGTGGCCGGGCTTTATGCATTTCAGCGCTCGTTCCTGTTTATCGGCGCGGCGCAGCTGAGCGCTTTGCCGCCGTTGCCGCTCGGCTATCGCGATCTGCGGCTAACCGCGTCGGACGGCACGCCGCTGCGGGCGTGGTACAAGCCGCCTGCGCCGGGTAAGCCAGTTGTTCTGTTCTTCCACGGCAATGGCGACACGATCGCTGGCAGCGCGGCGGCGGTGCAGCCCTTTACGGCGCGGGGCTATGGCGCGCTGCTCCCTGAATTTCGCGGCTATGGCGGGATGCCGGGCAAGCCAAGCGAGGCGTTGGTCATCGACGATGCCCGCAAGTCGCATGGCTGGCTAACGGCGCAAGGGATCGCTGACGTCGACATTGTGTTGGTCGGCTATTCGCTCGGCTCGGGAGTGGCGACCCGGCTCGCGAGCGAGTTTCGCCCCCGTGCCCTGATCCTGTTTGCCGCCTTTGCCAGTATCGATCGGGTCGCGGCCGCGAAATTCTGGTTCATGCCGGTCCGCCTGCTGCTGACCGAACATTTCGACAATGCGGCAAAGTTGCCCTCGGTCGCGGCCCCCGTTCTGCTGATGCACGGCACGGTCGATAGCGTCGTGCCCTATGACAATTTGGCCGTGCTGGCGCGTGCCAGGCCAGCGGCGACAGTAATGACGATGCCACGTGTTGGGCATGAAATCGTATTCCAGCCTGCGGTGGTTGCCCGGGCATTGGTCTGGCTCGATACCCTGTCGTCCGGGGTGAAGGGACCGGGATGAACACATCCGAAGTTTTCCTGATCGCGATGCTGCTGATTTACAGCGTGCCCTATCTTGTCTGGCGGCTGGGGCGGACCGAGCATTATGCGCCGTTGGTCGTGGTGCAGATCATCGGCGGCATCCTGCTGGGGCCGGGTGTGCTGGGCGCTGTGTATCCGGGCTATTATGCCGCCGTCTTCGATCCGCAGGTGATCGGTGCGCTCAACGGCATCGCCTGGTGGGCGGTGATGATTTTCGTCTGGATCGCTGGCATCGAGCTCGATGTTTCGCAGGCCTGGGCCCGGCGGGGCGAGACCGCGCTGACGGCGGGCCTCGCGCTGATCGCGCCGCTGGTGGTGGGCGGCGCAGCGGCGGTGGTGATGCTGACATTGGGAACCGGCTGGATCGGCGACGCGGGCCAGCCATGGCAGGTGGTGCTGGGGATCGGTATGGCCTGCGCGGTCACGGCCTTGCCGATCCTGGTGCTGTTCCTTGAAAAGCTCGACATTCTGCGTGAGCCGATCGGCCAGCGGGTCCTGCGCTATGCCAGCGCGGACGATGTCGCGATTTGGGGCGTGCTCGCCCTGATCCTGCTCGATTGGCAGCGGATGGGGCGGCAGGGCGGGTTCCTGATCGGCTTTGCGGTCGCTGCCTGGCTGATCCGGCGGCTGATGGCGCGCATCCCGGCGCGCGATCGCTGGTATGTCGGGCTGATTTGGCTGGCGGCCTGCGGATTCGCGGCGGATTGGTCCGGGCTGCACTTCATGGTCGGCGCGTTCCTGTCGGGCGCGGTGCTCGACGCGCGCTGGTTCGATCGCAAGGCAATGGACGGTTTTCGCGACAATATCCTGCTGGCGGTCATGCCCGTGTTTTTCCTGAGCACGGGCTTGCGCACAAACTGGGATGTCGGCGGCGCGGCCGTGTTTGGCGCGGCGGCGTTGCTGCTGGCGGCATCGGTGGCGGGCAAGTTGGCCGGGGTCCATTTGGCCGGTCGCCTGCTGAAATGGGCACCCGGGGAGGCGTCCGCGATCGGGTGGCTGTTGCAGACCAAGGCGCTGATCATGATCATCTTCGCCAACGTCCTGCTCGACCGGCACATTATCACCGGGGCGACCTTCACGGCGCTGCTGTTGATGGCAGTGGCGAGCACGATGCTGACGGTACCCATCGTGACGCCCAAATTGCAGCGGCTGAAACGCGGCGCATTCGTTGTCGTCGATGATGCTGGTCCGATTAGTGGGATTGACGACGGTTCATTGGCCAAGCGCTGATTGCCAAACCCAGAACATCACTGATAGCCCGGCGTCGGCTGTCCAAGCCACTTGACTGGCTTCGAAACATATCGTCGACGGGACCAAAGCAATAAAAGGCGGACCGCATGGGCGCGCGCCAAAGGAGAAGCGATGACGCCTGAGGGGGCAAAGGCCCGGGGATCAACCCGATCGATGCTCGCGCTGGTTGCGATGATCGTGTTTCTCGATATCGCCGGCATTGGCCTGATCGTGCCGGTGATGCCGCGGCTGATCATTTCGCTGACGGGCGTGACGATCGATCGCGCGGCGGAGCTCGGCGGCTGGCTGCTCTTTGCCTATGCGGTGATGCAGTTCCTGTTCGCGCCGGTAATCGGCGGCCTCAGCGATCGGTTTGGGCGGCGGCCGGTGTTGCTGCTGACATTGTTTGCGCTGGGTATCGATTATGCGCTGATGGCCTGGGCACCGACGCTGGAATGGCTGTTCGTTGGCCGCATAATTTCGGGCGTGATGGGCGCGACCTTTGCCGCCGCCAATAGCTGCATTGCCGATATCGTGCCGCCCGAGGATCGTGGCCGGGCGTTCGGCGCGATTGGCGGGGTTGGGGCGGCAGGGTTTGTGCTCGGGCCAGGGATTGGCGGTCTGCTTGGCGGGTTTGGCGAACGCGTGCCGTTCATGGCGGCAAGCGGCCTGGCGCTGGGCGGGGCGCTGATCGGGTGGTTCGTGTTACAGGAAACGCTGCCGCCAGAGCGGCGGCGCGCTTTTTCGATGCTGCGCGCCAATCCCATCGGCAGCATGGTGCACATGGCCAAAGTGCCGCTGGTCCTTGGCTGCCTGGTCGCGATTCTGTTCATGCAACTCGCCGCGCAATCGCAGCTGGCGGTCTGGAGTTTTCAGGGGATCGCCCGCTTCGGCTGGAGCCCGCTGGTGATCGGTCTGACCATCGCGTCCTATGGGGTATTGCTGATTGGCGCGCAGGGTTTTGCGGTTGGGCCTTTGGTCACCAGATTCGGCGCCCCAAAGGTGGCGGTGGTAGGGGCCGCCTGTGGCATTCCCTCTTATATCATTCTGGCGACGGCACCCAACACCGGGATCATCATGATCGGCATGGTGATCGGCGCGTGTACCGGCGTCGCCTTTCCAGCGATGCAGCAGTTAATGACGCTGCGGGTTTCGGAGGATGCGCAAGGCGAGCTGCAGGGCGCAATTGCCAGTGTCGCCAGCTTGACGGCGATCGTCGGCCCACCGCTGATGACTGGGGTGTTCGGCGCTTATGCCGATGCGCAGGGGGTGTATTTCCCCGGCGCGCCCTTCCTGCTGTCCGCCATGCTGTTTGGCGTTGGCTGGGCGGTGCTGATCATTGCAATGGCGCGCCATTGGGACGAGGCGGTCGTGCCGGATCGACCATAGGATCAGACGATCCCGCCTTCATCCGCATAATCGAGCAGGTCGGCAGGTTTGCAATCAAGCTCCTGACATAGTTTCTCGAGCGTTTCGAAGCGCACGCCCTTCACCTTGCCCGATCGCAGCAGCGATAGGTTGGTCTCGCTGATACCGATGCGCTGGGCGAGATCCTTGCTGCGCATCTTGCGGCGCGCGAGCATCACATCGAGAGTGACGATGATGGGCATCAGACGATCTGCTCGTTATCGGCCTTGATCGCCGCTGCGACCGCCTGAACCTGGCCAAGCAGCCGAATCGCCAGTCCAACCCCGATCAGTGCAATCTGGGTGGAGATATAGGCGCCGGTCACCGCGTCCATTGTATCACTGGCCGGCCCAACGAACAGCGCGAGCACCCCGCTCGCAGTAAGCCAGTCGCCTAGGCGCCCGACAGCGCGCCCGCTTTCGGGCGTCAGCACCGCGCCGCTGCCATATGCCTTAAACAGTCCGCGCGCGGTCCACACCGCGCCGAGCAAGGCGACGCTCGGCAGTGAACGCGCCGCGATTTCACCCAGATGGGCAATCGCTGATATCGCGTCAGGCGTGCCAACGCTGAACAACACGGCCTTGATCGGCACATAGCTGACTTGGCTGAACAGCAGGAAACAGGAAATGCTGAACGCCCATTCAAAGGCTTTCTGCAATGATTGGCTTTGGCGCTGGAGCGCTTCGATGTGGGTGGTCGACACGAAAAACCTCCTCAGCGTGCGGTGACGCGGACGAGCAGCACGACGCTGCCAACCGCGATTTCGGTGGAAATGGTGGATGGCGTGGATCGATCGACCATCGACGCAGTGGCGCGGTTCGTGCTCGACCAGCCAAGGGCCGCGACCGTAGCGATTACCATCGTAAACACGATGTGCGCCGCCAAACGCGGGGCGATGCGCAAAAGCGCGGTTAAGGGTAGCATATAGGTCCTTTCAACGATTCGCGTCTAATTTACGTAAAACATAAATTTAAAAGCATAATACGTCAATATATTTATCAAATGGCCAGTGCGCGACGAGTTGAGATCTCGATCGTTCTGAATCGCGACGCTTTTTCATGTCGCGGTATCAATTGTTTTGATCGCAACTCCTGGGATGTGACGGCGCGGGCCGGTGCGTATATCGGTGCCATGAGCAACACCCACATCCCAACCCAGCCAATCGATCCGGACGCAGCCTGGGCCGCCTTCATCGCGCGTGATCGGCATAGCGATGGCCGCTTTGTTGGCGCGGTGCTGACCACGGGCATTTACTGCAAACCAAGCTGTCCGGCGCGGCACCCCAAGCGCGAGAATGTCGTGTTTTACCGTGACGGTGCGGCGGCGGCAGCGGCGGGGTTTCGGGCGTGTCTGCGCTGCAAGCCTGATGAGGTCGGGCGAGACCGGATTGCTGTGGCGCGTGCGGTCGCGCTGATCGAGGGAGCGGAGGAGACGCTGGGGCTCGACGAGCTGGCCGCGATGGTTGGCTATGCGCCGCATCATTTTCACCGGTTGTTCAAGCGCGCGACCGGGGTGACGCCGGCCGCCTATGCGCGCGGACTGAAAGCGCGGGCGGCCGCACGGGCATTGATGAAGGAGGCGAGCGTGACCGAGGCAATTTATGAAGCGGGCTATTCCGCCCCGAGCCGTTTTTATGAAGGGGCGGGCAAAAGGCTGGGGATGACGCCGAGTATTTGGAAGCGCGGTGGGGCCGGGGTGACGATCCGCTGGACGATCGCCGAGACAAGCCTGGGGCCGATGCTGGTGGCCGCGACCGACAAGGGTTTGTGCCGCGTGTCTTTCGATGAGGGAGAAGCGGCGCTCAGGGCGCGCTTCCCCAAGGCGGAAATCACGCCCGGTGGCGCGGCTTTGGCCGATCTGGCAGCGCGGGTCGTCGCCAGCGTCGAGAGCCCTGATCGCGATCAGGATCTACCACTCGACGTGCAGGGCACTGCCTTTCAGGAAGCGATCTGGCAGGCGCTGCGGCAAATTCCGCTGGGCGAAACGCGAAGCTATGCCGAACTCGCCGCCGTCGCGGGCAACCCAAAGGCGGTTCGCGCGGCTGGTACCGCGTGTGGCGCAAATCATGTCTCGATCGTCATTCCCTGCCACCGCGCGCAGCGCAGCGACGGGACGATGGGCGGCTATGCTTACGGCGTCGATCGCAAGGTCGCGCTGCGCGACCGGGAGGGGGTGAAATGAACCCGTATCAAATCAAGGGCCTGCCGGTTGAGCAATTTGCTGCGTTGTTCGGGCGAGACGATGCCGATCTTGCCAAATGCAATGCAGTGCGCGTGACGGCGGACCACAAGCCTGGCTATCCCTGCCGGGTTACGCTGGAAGATGCCGAACCCGGCGAGACGCTGTTGCTGATCAATTATGAGGATCACCGGGTCGCGTCGCCCTACCGGCACAGCTATGCCATTTATGTGCGTGAAAACGCGATCGAGTCTGCGTCGCTGCGCGGCAAGCTGCCTCAAGTCTTCGCGAACCGCCCCATCGCATTAAGGGCCTTTGACAGCGATGGCATGTTGCGTGGGGCAACGCTTGCGCTGGCTAACGATGTAGACGACAGGATCGCGCAATTGTTTGCCGATCCGACGATTATTTATCTGCACGCCCATAATGCGGCGCATGGCTGCTTCGCCGCCCGGATCGACCGCAGCTGAATTGCGCTGCATCCTGGGTCAATGCTTGTTATGCAGGAGGATTGAACCAGGGGAACGCCGATTATGAATCCGAGCATCGCCAAGCCGCGTGGCAAGACCCTGCTTTGGCGCATCCTGCATTTTCCCCTGATCACGTTGGTGGTCGCGATCGGCGTGATGATGGGCGCCAGTATCGTTGCGACCAGCCTGGCCGCCGTGGTGGGCGCACGGAGCGACAGTAATTGGGCGATTGTCGGCGGCAGCCTGGTCGCTGGAGTATTTGTGATCGCCTATATCGGCTTTGGGCGATTTTTTGAGCATCGCCGGGTCACCGATCTGGCGCTGAAGGGGGCTGCGCTCGAACTGCTCATGGGCCTGGCGATCGGTGCCGGGCTGTTCTGCGCTGTAGTCGGCGTGATTGCGCTACTCGGCGGCTATGAAGTGATCGGTACTCAGCCGGCTGACGTGCTTTATCCGATCATCGGCATCTCGATCGTTTCAGGCGTGACCGAAGAGATCATGCTGCGCGGCCTGTTTTTCCGGATCATCGAAGGATGGCTGGGCAGCTGGGTGGCGCTGGTGTTGTCGGCGGCCTTGTTTGGTGCGCTGCATCTCGGCAATCCCAACGCAACATTGGTGGCTGGCGGGGCGACCGCGATTGAAGCCGGGGTGATGCTGGCGGCGATTTACATGGTCACGCGGCGGCTCTGGGCGGCAATTGGCCTGCACGCGGCGTGGAACTTCACCCAGGGCGGCATTTTCGGCATCCCGGTATCGGGCACCGATGTGCAGGGGATCCTGGTGCCGCGCATCTCCGGCCCCGAATTGCTGACCGGTGGAGACTTTGGTGCTGAAGCCTCGCTGCCGGCGATGCTGATCTGCACCGCTTTTGGCATTGGGCTATTGGTGCTCGCCAGCCGCCGCGGGCAGGTGATCAAACCCTATTGGGCGCGGCGTGGCTCGGCTGCGGCGGGCGAAGACGTGGCGGCAGGGGCGTCTTCCGGCGCCGGGGTGCAATCATAAACCAGCCACTCATCGGGGCGTGACGGCAGCGCATCGCGGATCGCGGTTTGCTGGCGGGCGAGCAATTGGCGATCCGCTTCGCTTGGTGTGCACGCCTTTTGCTTGACCGCACCGCGCAGCGCGCGGGCTTGCTTCATCTGGGCTGCGTTCAGCAGATAGCGGCTTTCCGAATAGCTGCGCGTCGCCAGATCATATTCCAGGATGGAAACGGTCTGCTCGTCATTGGGCACCAGGATCCGATCCCATTTCGCGCCGTTTTCGGCATATTGGGTACGCCCGTTCATGCACCCATCGGGCTGCCAATCGATCAGGACATCGCCAGGGTTGGAAAGGTTGATCCGGCTGCGGTCCGGGGCGATTCGACAAACCATCTTGCCGAACGTGGCCTGGACGATTGGCGTGGGGCTGGGTTCAGGCGGTGGCAGTTTCACGTCGCCAAAGGGGCGGGTGAGAAAAACGATTGCGGCGGCGATGATCAACACGCCGCCACCGGCCGCTGACCAGATCGCCCCTTGTCGCCGCCGCCGCGATTCAAGCAGTCCGGCGCCGCCAATCATCATCGCGCCCATCACCAGCAGCACCCCGGCGATGGCGATTACATTCTCCCGCTTGCGCTCGGCGGCGACCTGCGCCTTGTCGAGCGCCAATTGCTGTTGCAGCGCTTCGCGCGCCGCATTGGCCTGGGCATCGGCGGCGCGGGCTTCGGCAGAGCGCAATTGCGCGTCCCGGCCCTGGCGCAGGCGTTCGTCGGCGCTGATGCACGGTGCGCCTGTCTGCGCGAAGGGCTGCTTCGCCTCTTGCAGAAAGGCGACGAGCTCGCTGTCGGCGACCGCGAAGCCAAAGCTTGAATCACCTTCTTCCGCTTTGGTGATGGCCGAATTGGCCCCAATCACGCGACCGCATGTATCGAGCAGCGGCCCACCCGAATTGCCGCGCGCAATGCCGGCGGTGTGGAGCAGCACCTGAACCCCGGTTAGCTTGCGAATGCCGGCAAAGCCGCCCTGTGATCGGACCGGGCCGAGCGGCTTGATGAAATCAGCCGCACTCTGCGCCGTGGCGACATCGACATTACCGGGATAGCCAAGCGCAATCACCGATTCGCCATCCGTTACCGCCCCCGGAAACAGGGTAAGCGGGGGCAGCCTTGTGCCGGTAAATTCAATCAGCGCCAGATCGCGCTGGGCATCATAGGCAATCAGCTTGCCCTGATAGCTTTTATCGCCTTCTGACGGCACGACGCCGATCACGACATTGTCGGGATAGCGCGCTGCCAGTTCGACGACATGGGCATTGGTGACGACCCGATTGGGGGCGATGGCAAAGCCGCTGCCGTGCCCAAACCCGACCACTTCGCTTTCAGCGGAGGCGATCGTGACTATCCGAACAACCCCGCGCCCGGCGGCGGAAATATCGTCGGCTCGGGCGGGCATTGTGCTGAACATCAGCAACGCCAATCCTGCAATAAGGCGCGAAATCAGCATGCCATCAGCCCAATTGTGAGGCCGACTCTCTTTCAGGAAAGTGGCTTTCATTCAAGCGCTGTCAGCGCAATTTCACGATACCGGCAATTAGCCCTTTTGGTTGTCGTTCGATAGGTCAGCCGATCCGCGACCCTGGCGGGGCAGTGCAGAGGGTTATAGGAAGTTATAGGGATCGACATCCACTGTAACGCGCACCTTGGGTGGCCAGGCCAGCGCCCCTAGCCAGGCGCGAATCACTTCCTGCACATCAAGGGCGCGGCGGGCGTGAACCAATAGGCGAAAGCGGTGGCGCCCACGCAGCATGGCAAGCGGGGCGGGAGCAGGGCCATAGACATACATGCCCTCAACCTCTGGCGCGGATCGTTTGATTTCGCGGGCGGTATCGTCGGCGGCGGCCCGATCTTCGGCGGAAATGATGATTGCCGCATAGCGGCCAAAGGGCGGCGCATCCGCTTCCCGGCGCGCTGCCGTCTCGGCTTCGTAGAAGCTATCCGCCTCGCCCTTTACCAGCGCCTGCATCACCGATGCCTGCGGACTGTGCGTCTGAATATAGACATGGCCCGGTTTCACGCTGCGCCCGGCACGCCCTGCAACCTGCGAAATTTGCTGAAAGGTCCGCTCAGCGGCGCGCAAATCGCCACCGCCAAGCCCGAGATCGGCATCGATCACCCCCACCACGGTTAGATTCGGGAAATGATAGCCTTTGGTCACGAGTTGGGTGCCGATCACGATATCGATATCGCCGCCCTCCATCCGGGCGACGAATTCCGCCGCCTTGGCGGGTGACCAGATCGTGTCCGACGTGACGACAGCGCGCCGTGCATCGGGCCACAGGAGTGCCACCTCATCGGCGATCCGCTCGACGCCGGGGCCGCAGGCGACCAACGTGTCTTCATTGCCGCATTCGGGGCATTTCTCCGGCACGGGCTCGACATGCCCGCAATGGTGGCAGGCGACTCTGCGGATCAGCCGGTGCTCGACCATCCAGGCGGTGCAATTGGGGCACTGGAACCGGTGCCCGCAGGTGCGGCACAAAGTGAGCGGCGCATAGCCGCGCCGGTTAAGGAACAGCAGCGCCTGTTCACCGCGGTCGCGCGCGGCATCGATCGCTTTGACGAGTGTAGGCGCGATCCAGCGCCCACGCATCGGCGGTTCCGCAATCAGATCGATCGCCTCGATCGTCGGCAGCTGCGCGGCGCCATAGCGGCCGGGCAGCTTGAGTTCGGCATAACGACCCAGGGCGACTTGCTGGCGCGTTTCGATCGCCGGGGTGGCGGAGGCCAGCACCACCGGGCAGGTTTCGAACAGCCCGCGCATCACCGCCACATCGCGGGCGTGGTAATGGACGCCCTCTTCCTGCTTGAAACTCGTTTCATGCGCTTCATCGACGACGATCAGGCCAAGATTGGCATAGGGCAGGAACAGGGCGGAGCGTGCGCCGACCGTCACCAATGCCTCGCCACTGGCAATCGCGCGCCAGGCACGGCGGCGCTGCGACTGGCGCAGGTCTGAATGCCAGGCGAAGGGAGCAGTGCCGAATCGGGCCTCAAATCGGCGCAAAAATGGTTCGGTCAGCGCAATTTCGGGAAGCAGAACAAGGGTTTGCCGCCCGGCACGGATCGCGGCAGCAATCGCTTCGAAATAGACCTCAGTCTTGCCTGACCCGGTTACCCCGTCGAGCAAGGTTGGTGCAAAGCGGTGCGTATCGACATCCTCCACCAGTGCCGCCGCTGCATTGGCCTGATCTGCCGAAAGCGCGGGCAAATGGAAATCGGGATCAGGGCGCGGGAAGGGGCTGTCGATATCCACTTCGACCGGCTCGATCGCGCCGGCCTTTACCAACCCCCGGATCACCGCATCTGAAACGCCGGCTGCTATCGCCAGCTCACGAATCAGGCCCTGGCGATCACCGATCCGTTCGATTGCCTGTTCGCGCTGCGGCGTCATGCGGGGTGGCAGCTCGCCCGTCGCGCGATATTCTGTGACGGTGCGCGCGCCGTCGAGCGCCGATGTTGAAGCGAGCGCCATCCGCAGCACTGAGGCCGGCGGCGCCAGATAATAATTGGCGGTCCATTCGATCAGGCGGCGCAAGGGGGCCGGGATCGGCGGCGGATCCAGCACAGCCACCAGATTGCGCAGCCGATTGTCACCAACTTCGGCGTCGGACGGCATCCGTTCCGCCTCCCATACCACGCCGATCAACTGGCGCGGGCCGAGCGGCGCGATCACGATCGACCCCGGCGATACAAGCATTCCTTGTGGCACCCGGTAATCGAGCGGCCCCAGGGCGGCATTCATGATGATAACGCGGGCGCGGGACATCCGCCCTTTATGGGCATTCGGCCGCGACAGGGAAGGTGTCGCTCACCAGCAATTGAATGTGCACCCAATCCAGGGGCCAGCCCGACAGGAATGTGCTGGGCTGGCGAGTGACCCTAGAAATGCCTATCCTAGAAGTGAATGCCGTTGCGGCCGCGCTCACGGTTCCGCTTGAGCTGGCGGATATGCGCCTCGACCTTATCGAGCATTACCCCGATCCGACGTTCGTCGCGCTCACTCAGATTATCGCCGCGTGCCCTAAGCTGTGCCTCGGTGGCGGCGACTTTGCGCAGTTCGTTATTGAGCACGCGGCGCTCACGGATGCTGAGCTTGCCGGAGCGCTTGCCGGCATCGACTTGGCGGGACAATTCGGCCTGGCGCAGGTCGATGCCGATATCGGCATAGGCAACACTACTCAGCGTCAATGCGCTTACCGCGACAGCAATGAAAAATTTCTTCATGATGGGCCTCTTCATCGGTTGGGCCGTCATTGGCCAGTTCCAGCCAGCATAATGCACCAGCGCTCGTTTAGTCGCATCACCCGCAAGGCTAGCCTCGCGCCAATCTTTGATTTACGAGCCGCGCCAATTGAACCAGGGGACGACACCGCCATGAAATTCTTCGTCGATACCGCAGACACCGCCGAAATTCGCGATCTTGCCGATTCGGGGCTGGTCGATGGGGTCACCACCAACCCGTCGCTGATCGCCAAATCGGGCCGCAATTTTCTTGAGGTCGTTGCTGAAATTTGCGGCATCGTCGATGGGCCGGTCTCCGCCGAAGTCGTCGCGCTCGATCATGCCGGCATGATGCGTGAGGCTGAAATCGTGCGCAAGATCGCCGACAATATCGCGGTGAAGGTGCCCCTCACGATTGACGGACTGAAGACCTGCAAGGCGCTGACCGACGATGGCACGATGGTCAATGTCACGCTTTGCTTTTCGGCCAATCAGGCGCTGCTGGCGGCCAAGGCGGGCGCGACCTTCATTTCGCCGTTCGTCGGTCGGCTCGACGATATCGGCCTCGACGGGCTCGACCTGATTCGCGACATCCGCTTGATCTATGACAATTATGCGTTCGACACCGAGATTTTGGTCGCGAGCGTCCGGCACCCCGTTCACATCTTGGAAAGCGCCCGCATCGGCGCCGACGTGATGACCGCGCCGCCGTCGGTTATCCGTCAGCTGGTGAAGCACCCGCTGACCGACAAGGGTATCGAGGGCTTCATGGCTGACTGGGCAAAGACCGGCCAAACGATCGGGTGATGGCGTTAGCCCAGCTTCTGCCCATTGGGGAGAAGCTGGGCTAAGCTCAGCGCATGTCGCTGCCCCAGGCCTTTGCCGATCATCTTCATCGCGACCGGCGGCGATCGGTGCATACCGTGCGCGCTTATCAGGCGACTGCCGAGCGGTTGATCGCGTTTCTGGGCGCACATTGGGGGGCAGATCCTGATGCCACCGCGCTGGCGAAGGTCACGACCGCCGATCTGCGCGCCTATCTGGCCTTCCGCCGCACCGATGGCCTCACAAATGCCTCGGCCGCGCGCGAATTATCGGCGGTACGCGGGTTCTTGAAGTTCGCGACTGGCGGCGCAGCGATGACGACGATCAAGGGGCCGCGCGTCAAGAAGGGCGTGCCGCGCCCCATTTCGCCGGACGAAGCGGTCGCGCTGGCCGAGGATGTGTCCGATAGCGCGACGGAGCCCTGGATTGCGGCGCGCGACTGGGCGGTTT
Organism: Sphingomonadales bacterium Ga0077557; assembly: GCA_001464615.1. Classification (GTDB taxonomy): domain Bacteria; phylum Pseudomonadota; class Alphaproteobacteria; order Sphingomonadales; family Sphingomonadaceae; genus Sphingomonas. The sequence goes on from LNFI01000031.1 coordinate 86,371, forward strand.
TGATGCTGCTCTATGGCGCTGGCTTGCGGATTGGCGAGGCGGTGGGGCTGACCGGCGCGATCCTGCCGCTGGGTGAGGCAATGGCGGTGACCGGCAAGCGCGACAAGACGCGGATCGTGCCGCTGTTGCCGCAAGTGCGTGCCGCGATTGAGGATTATGTCCAACTGACTCCCTGGCCGGTCGGTCGCGATGAAATGCTGTTTCGCGGCGCGAAGGGCGGCCCGCTGTCGCCCGCGATTATCCGCCGCGCGGTGCAGGCCGCACGCACCCGCCTGGGCCTATCCGAACGGACCACGCCGCATGCGCTGCGCCACAGCTTCGCCACGCATCTGCTGGGGCGCGGCGCCGATTTACGCTCGCTGCAGGAGCTGCTTGGTCATGCGAGTTTGAGCTCGACGCAGATTTATACGCAGGTCGATGCCGCGCATCTGCTCGACGTCTATCGGAACGCGCATCCAAGGGCTTAGAGTGTGATGACTTCGGATTGGATCAATCCATACCCCGTTCCCCCTCGTCTTAGCGGGATATCGTATGCTGGTCACTGCCGTGTAGGATGCGGTGCCGGGTTGGGGGTGGCCACCCCCAACCCGGCGGTCGGCTGTCGGA
>LNFI01000032.1 GCA_001464615.1 Sphingomonadales bacterium Ga0077557
AACTCCTCACATTCGCTAACGCCGTCCTCGCCAGAGGCTCACAATGGACACATGCTGATAATGGTTGCTGAGCGAAGTCGAAGGGCATGCGAAGCGCGCGGGCTTCGACTTCCCCCGGACCTGATCCGGGGCCGAACGGGGGGCGAGGTTCAAGCAGCCTAACGTCGCCACGCGCTAAAATAACCGCCCGCCATTGGGCACGGGCGTGGTCGGCCGCACGAGCACCACCTTGCCTTCGGCATCGGGGAAACCCAGCGTCAGCACTTCGGACATCACCGGCCCTATTTGGCGCGGTGGGAAGTTTACCACCGCCGCCACTTGCATGCCCGGCAAATCCGCCAGCGCATAATGGTCGGTAATCTGCGCTGAGGAGCGCTTGATCCCGATCACCGGGCCGAAATCAATGATGAGCTTATAGGCTGGCTTGCGTGCTTCCGGGAAAGGTAGCGCCTCGATGATCGTGCCGATCCGGACGTCGACCTTCAAAAAATCGCCAAAGCCAATCACTGGCGACGCTTCAGCGGCCAGATCGTGGTTGGCGTGCATCAGAAATCGAAATCCACATCGTCATAATGGGCGGGCGGGGCGATGCCCTCCATCCGTTCCGACAGCATCGGGCGAAAGCTTGGTCGGCTTTTGAAACCACGATACCAGCGCGCGGTCTGTTCGTGCCCCTTCCAATCGATCCCGCCGAGATAATCGGCGACTGAAATCTGTGCCGCTGCTGCCAGATCGGCGAGCCCCATCGTCGCGCCGCCCAGCCAGGTGCGATGATCGAGCAGGAAATCAGTATAATCGAGATGACCGACCGCCGCCTTCATCGCTTCGCGCAGTGCCTTGGCATCGGGGGCGGCGCGGTGGACGATCCGCTTTTCCATCCGCTCCTGAAGCAAGGGCGCGGTGATATCACGGTAAAATTGCGTATCGAACCAGGCGACCAGCCGCCGCGTTTCGGCGCGGTTGGTCGCGGTGCCATTGATCATTGCTGCCTTATCGACGGTTTCCTCAAGATATTCGCAAATCGCCATCGAATCGATCAGCACCAGCGACCGGTTGGGCTCGACCATGACCGGGGTCTGCCCGGCCGGGTTCATGTCGAGAAATTCATCGCGGCGGGTCCAGGGCGATTCGCGCACCAGATCATAGCCCACCCCCTTCTCGCCGAGCAGGAGCCGGACCTTGCGCGAAAACGGGCAGAGCGGGAATTGATAGAGTTGCCACATAGCCAGCGACTCTTAACGCCCGTGCCCGCCGCGTAAAGCGCTTGCGCGGTGAACCGCGCCGCTATTCCGCTGCCACGGCTTCCATGGTGTCATCAAGCGGATAGCTTAGCCGCATCAGCATTTCCTTCGGCACGACCTGCCAGAAATGGCCGACCACGCGGTCCCAATCGTCAAGCAAGGCCGCTGACCATTTGCTGTCGGTCTTGTCCTGATGGGCCCGGATCAGCCCCAGCAAAACCGATTCCCAATGCCGTGAGGCAATGGGCTGCCAGACGATGCTTTCGGGGTTGGCGCGCGCTGGGAAATGGCGATCGGGATCATAGACAAACGCCATCCCGCCCGACATGCCTGCGCCAAAATTGGTGCCCACCTCACCCAGCACGACAGCGATGCCGCCGGTCATATATTCGCAGCCATTGGCGCCGCAGCCCTCGACCACGACATTCGCCCCCGAATTGCGCACGGCAAAGCGCTCGCCGGCCTGGCCCGCTGCGTAGAGCTGGCCCGATGTCGCGCCATAAAGCACGGTATTGCCGATGATGGTGTTATGCTGGCTGATCAGCGTGGAACTCACCACCGGGCGCACCGCGATGATCCCGCCCGACAGCCCTTTGCCGACATAATCATTGGCGTCGCCGAACACCTCCAGTGTGATCCCCTTGCACAAAAAGGCGCCAAGCGATTGCCCCGCTGACCCGCGCAGCCGGACATGGACATGGCCGTCAGCGAGCTTCGACATGCCAAAGGTACGGGTTATCTCGCTCGACAACCTTGTGCCAACGGCGCGGTGGGTGTTGCGCACCGAATAGGTGAGCTGCATCTTTTCGCCGCGGGAGAATACCGCTGCTGCATCGCGGATCATCTGCGCGTCCAGGCTGTCGGGCACTTCGTTGCGCCAGGTCTTCAGGCTGAAGCGGCGCTGATCGTCATCGGCATCGACCTTGGCGAGAATCGGGTTCAGGTCGAGATCGTCGAGATGCTCGGCACCGCGGCTGACTTGGCGGAGCAATTCGGTGCGACCAATCACTTCATCCAGACTGCGCAGGCCAAGCTTGGCGAGGATGTCGCGCACTTCCTCCGCAATGAAGGTCATCAGGTTGATGACCTTTTCCGGCGACCCGCCGAACTTTTCGCGCAAGCGTTCGTCTTGCGTGCAAACACCGACCGGACAGGTGTTTGAATGGCATTGGCGCACCATGATGCAGCCCATCGCGACCAGGCTGAGCGTACCGATGCCGAATTCTTCGGCGCCGAGGATGGCGGCGATCACAATGTCGCGCCCCGTGCGCAGGCCGCCATCGGTGCGCAGCTTGATGCGGTGGCGCAGGCCATTCAGGGTCAGCACTTGATTGACCTCGGACAAGCCCATTTCCCAGGGCGTCCCGGCATATTTGATGCTGGTTTGCGGCGACGCTCCCGTGCCGCCGACATTGCCGGAAACCAAAATCACATCGGCATGCGCCTTGGCGACGCCCGCCGCGACGGTGCCAATGCCTGCCGAGGAGACCAGCTTGACGCACACTCGTGCGCGCGGATTAATCTGCTTCAGATCATAGATGAGCTGCGCCAGATCCTCGATCGAATAGATGTCGTGATGTGGTGGCGGGCTGATCAGCGACACGCCTGGTGTGGCGTGGCGCAATTTGGCGATGAATTCAGTGACCTTGAAGCCGGGCAGTTGCCCGCCCTCGCCAGGCTTTGCCCCTTGCGCCACCTTGATCTCGATCTCGTCGCAGGCGTTCAGATATTCCGCCGTCACGCCGAACCGCCCACTGGCAATCTGCTTGATCACCGAATTGGCGTTATCTCCATTGTCATAGGGGGTGTAGCGCGACGAATCCTCGCCACCTTCGCCCGACACCGCCTTGGCGCCGATCCGGTTCATTGCGATGGCGAGCGTTTCATGGGCTTCTGGGCTGAGCGCGCCCAGGGACATGCCGGGCGTGACAAAGCGTTTGCGGATTTCGGTGATCGCTTCCACCTGGTCGACCGGAATGCCCTCGGTCGGATAGTTGAACTGCAGCAGATCGCGCAGATAAACCGGCGGCAGATCAGCCACACCGCGCGAAAACTGCAGATAGGTCGAATAGCTGTCGGTGGCGACCGCAGTTTGCAGCAAATGCATCAGCGGTGCCGAATAAGCGTGCGTCTCGCTGCCCAGCCGCTGGCGGTAAAAGCCGCCGATCGGCAAGGTGGAAACAGGGCTGTCATAGGCCGCATCATGCCGCAGCATCGCGCTGAGATGCAGCGAGGCATAGCCTTCGCCCGATATCTTGGCGGGCATGCCGGGGAACAGATCATTGACCAGGCTGCGTGACAGCCCGACCGCTTCAAAATTATAGCCGCCACGATAGCTGGAGATCACCGCGATCCCCATTTTCGACATGATCTTCAGAATGCCTTCCTCGATCGCGGTCTGATGCCGCATCAGGCAGTCCTCGATCGTGCGATCGCCGAACAGCCCGCGCGCATGGCGATCCGCGATTGCGGCCTCGGCCAGATAGGCGTTCACTGTCGTTGCGCCGACGCCGATCAGCACGGCGTAATAATGCGTGTCGAGGCATTCCGAGGTACGGATGTTGACGCTGGCATAAGAGCGCAACCCCCGGCGGACGAGATGCGTATGCACCGCCGCTGCGGCAAGGACGCCAGCGATGGCGACACGGTCCGGCCCGGCATTTTCGTCAGACAGAAACAGATCGCTGCGCCCTTCACGCACGGCCTGTTCGGCCTGGGTGCGGATTCGCTGGATCGCCGCGCGCAGCGATTCCGGGCCGCCATTTGGTTCAAAGGTGCAATCAATCTCGGCGGCCTGCGTGCCAAAATGCGCCTTTAATCGGTCCCAATTGGCGCAGGTCAGCACGGGCGAATCGAGCACCAGCACCGGGCTTTTTGCACCGGCCAGATCAAGGATATTGGCAAGATTGCCGAAGCGCGTCTTCAGCGTCATCACCTGGCGTTCGCGCAGGGGATCGATCGGCGGGTTGGTCACCTGGCTGAAATTCTGGCGGAAAAACTGGCTGATCAGGCGCGGCTTGTCCGAAATCACCGCCAGCGGCGTATCGTCGCCCATGGAGCCGATGGCTTCCTTGGCCCCATCGACCATCGGCGACAGGATCAGTTCCATATCCTCGATCGTCTGCCCCGCGGCGATCTGGCGACGGATCAGCTCGGCGCGATCATAGCGGCGCACCGGTTCGCCCGGAGGCAGCGGCAAATCGTCAAGCCCGATAAATTCGCCGATCATGCCGGCATAATCGGCCTCGCCGGCAATCCGATCCTTGATCTCGCGATCCTTGAATACCGCGCCGGATTCCAAATCGATGGCGATCATCTGGCCGGGGCCAAGCCGACCCTTTTCGATAATCGTCGTCTCCGGCACCACCACCATGCCGCTTTCCGAACCGACAATCAGCAGCCCGTCATTGGTGCGGGTATAGCGCAGCGGACGCAGCGCGTTGCGGTCCATACCCGCCACTGCCCAACGGCCATCGGTCATGGCCAGCGCAGCCGGGCCATCCCAGGGCTCCATCACGCTGGCCAGATATTCATACATGGCGAGGTGGGCGGGCGGCATACCACTATCGGCTTGCCACGCTTCGGGCACCAGCATCAGCTTGGCGGTCGGCGCATCGCGCCCCGATCGGCAGATCGCCTCAAAAGTCGCATCGAGTGCAGCGGTATCGCTCGCCCCCGCCGGGATCACCGGCTTGATGTCCTCTGAATGCTCGCCGAACGCCAGGCTCGCCATCTTGATCTCGTGGCTCAGCATCCAGTTCTTGTTGCCACGGATGGTGTTGATTTCGCCATTATGCGCCAGGCAGCGGAACGGTTGCGCCAGCCACCATTGCGGGAAAGTGTTGGTCGAATAGCGTTGGTGGAAGATCGCCACCCGGCTTTCAAAGCGCAGATCGCGCAGATCGGGATAGAAGACCGACAGGCTCTCTGCCAAGAACAGCCCCTTATAGATGATTGAGCGGCAGCTGAGCGAGCAGATGTAAAAGCCCTGTATCTGCGCAGCGATCACCCGCTTTTCGATCCGGCGGCGGATCAGATAAAGATTCTTCTCAAATTCCTCGATGCTGGCCGTGTCGGGCATTGGCCCGGCGATCATGATCTGTTCGATTTCGGGCCGCGTCGCCTGCGCCTTTTGCCCGATAACCGACACATCGACCGGCACCTGCCGCCAGCCATAAATGGTATAGCCTTCATCGATGATCGCGCTTTCGACGATCGTCCGGCAGGCTTCCTGCGCCGACAAATCGGTGCGTGGCAGAAAGATCATCCCCACCGCCAGCCGATTGGGCATGGGCCGGTGGCCCGACATCGCGACCGCATCGTCAAAAAATGCGGTTGGCAGGTCGATATGCAGACCCGCGCCATCGCCGGTCTTGCCATCGGCATCGACAGCGCCACGGTGCCACACCGCCTTCAGCGCATCGATTGCCGATTGCACGACGCGGCGATTAGGCTTGCCATCGGTGGCAGCAACCAGACCAACACCGCAGGCATCGGATTCCATATCGGGGCGATACATGCCCTCTGCGGCAAGGCGCGCGCGTTCCTGTTCGGTTGCCATCACGCTGCCTTCCTTTCTGCTGCGGCCTTTGCCTTCAGCCATGCATGCATCCGCTCGCTCACGTCGCGGGCATCACGGATCGCCCAGACGACCAGGCTCGCCCCGCGGACAATGTCGCCGGCGGCGAACACGCCATCCAAATTGGTCATCATCGACTTGGCTTCGGTGCGGACCGTGCCCCAGCGCGTGACGCCAAGCTGCGGCGCACCGAACAGCATGGGCAGCGCTTCGGGATCAAAGCCCAGCGCCTTGATCACCAGATCAGCCGCCAGCACTAATTCGCTGCCCGGTTCGGGCTCGGGCGAGCGTCGGCCACCAGCGTCGGGGGCGCCCAGCCGCATCCGGCTCGCCCGGACCTCCGTCACCTCAGCATCGCCTCCAAAGGCCAGAGGCGCGGACAGCCAGACAAACTCGACGCCTTCTTCCTCGGCATTGCCGACTTCGCGTTGCGACCCCGGCATATTGGCGCGGTCGCGGCGATAAAGGCATTTGACTGACGCAGCACCCTGGCGGACGGCCGTGCGCACGCAATCCATTGCTGTATCGCCACCGCCGATGACGACAACATGCTTGCCCGCAGCGTTGAGTTGGCCATCGTCAAAGGTCGGAACAGCATCGCCAAAGCCTTTGCGGTTCGACGCGATCAGATAATCAAGTGCTTCGACCACCCCGTCGCGTTCAACGCCCGCCGCCGTGATCGCCCGCGCTTTGTAGACGCCGGTCGCGATCAGCACTGCATCATGGCGCGCACGCAGATCGTCGAGGCTGGCATCGCGGCCAACCTCAAAACCCTGATGAAAGACGATGCCCGCCGCCGCCAGTCGCTCCACCCGGCGCATCACAACGGGCTTTTCCAGTTTGAATCCAGGGATGCCATAGGTCAGCAGCCCGCCGGCGCGATCATGCCGATCATAGATATGCACGTCATAGCCCAGCACGCGCAGATATTCGGCCGCGCTCAGCCCCGCCGGCCCCGCGCCGATGATCCCCACCGATTGGCCGCGTGCTTTGCCAATGGCGATCGGCTCGACCCAGCCATTGTCCCACGCCGTATCGGTAATGTATTTTTCGACCGAGCCGATCGTGACCGCGCCGTGGCCGGAAAATTCGATGACGCAATTGCCCTCGCACAGCCGGTCCTGCGGGCAAATCCGGCCACATATCTCGGGCATGGTCGATGTCGCATTGCTCAGCTCATAGGCTTCCCGCAGCCGTCCTTCAGCCGTCAGCCGCAGCCAATCGGGGATGTGATTGTTGAGCGGGCAATGCACCGCGCAATAGGGCACACCGCATTGCGAGCAACGCCCGGCCTGTTCTTCGCCCTGGCTGGTAGCATAGCGATCAGCGATTTCGGCGAAGTCTTCGGCTCGCAACGCGGCTGCGCGCTTGGCCGGATAGGCCTGCCCGGTCCCCACAAATTGCAGCATCGTCTCGTCAGCCATCGTCAATCCCCAGTGAGGGCAATCTTTTACGGCAGAAAAACGGACGAGTCACGCATCTTTGTAGATTTAGGACAGTTTATGTTACCTAAATGGTCATGAAACAAGGCGGGTTGATATAAGGGCCAGTCGGTCTGAGGCAATATACGCCCGTATCGGCCCTACTTTACCAACAGCCAGATCAGGGCAGCGCTACCCGCCACGATCCGGTACCAGGCGAAGGGCGCAAAGCCATGGGTGCTGACGATGCCGACAAACCAGCGCACCACCAGCAACGCGACGATAAACGCAACGACAAAGCCGATCGCAATGCCAGTGATGCCGATGCTGTTGGCGGCCGTCAGCTCCTCATGATGCTTGATCAGCTCCAGCGTGGTCGCCCCCAGCATCGTCGGGATGGCGAGAAAGAAGCTGAACTCAGCGGCCGTGCGCCGATCAACGCCCAGCGCGCGCGCGCCCATGATCGTCGCGCCTGATCGGCTGACCCCCGGGATCATCGCCAGGCATTGCACCAGGCCAACGCCAATCGAAGTGCGTATCGGCAGATCAGCGATACCCGTTACGGCGCCTGCCTTGACGACCCGCTCAATCACCAAAATCGCCACCCCGCCCAGAATCAATGCCACCGCCACGACGATAGGCTGCAATAACAAGGCTTCGATCTGCTTGAGGAACAGCAGCCCGATCACCACGGCCGGTATGAACGCGATCAGCAAATTGCGGACAAAGCGGATCGATACGGGGTTGAGTTTCACCAGCCCGAGCATCACCGCCCAGAACGTCCGCCAATACAGCACCACCACCGCCAGAATTGCGCCGAGCTGGATGACGATATTGAACAATTGCCAGCGCTGATCATCATAACCCAGCAACGCGCCGGCCAGAATCAGGTGCCCGGTTGAGGATACCGGCAGGAATTCAGTGATCCCTTCGACAATGCCGAGCAGGATGATGGTGATGAGATCGGTCACGAGGCTCCCTTGCGCTGATGTCGGCTTGGCCTGGCGGCCAATTCACCTCTTTGCCCGGATCAGGCGGCGGCGTCGCTTGAAAAGCGGCCATTGCGGCGATAGCGGACCAGCCAACTCGGCGCGACGCTGGCCAGCGGCGTCGGCACAATCCCAAAGCCGCTGAACTGCTCAGCGTCCGGTGCGACGACATTGTCGCTCTGCAGCATCCGCCATTGGTCCTGGGTGATCGGCGCGCCAGGCAGAAACCCCAACATCGCGATTAGCCCACCAATCGAATCGGGCAGCTCGATGATCGCCGGATGCCGGCCGATCGCGTCGGCAATCCAGCGGATCAGCGCGCCCATCGAGAGGACGTCCGGGCCGCCCAGTTCGATCATCTTGCCGCCAAAGCGCGCTGGATCGGCCAGGCTCGCGGCAATCGCGCGCGCCACATCATCGACATAGACCGGCTGAAATCGGGTGGCGGCGCGCAGCACCGGCACAACAGGCGCGCTGGCAATCATCCCGGCAAAGCGATTGACGAACTGGTCTTCGCGCCCGAACACAATCGAAGGGCGCAGGATCGTCGCCGTCGGAAACGCCGCCCGAACGGCATCATCGCCTTCGCCCTTGGTGCGACCATATTGCGATGCCGATCGGGAATCAGCGCCAATGGCAGAAACATGCACCAAGGAAGTGGCGCCCACCGTGGCGGCGGCGACGGCGACATTGCGCGCGCCCTCAGCCTGAATGGCCTGGAAATCGCCCTTCAGGATGCCGACTAGATTGACGACGGCATCGCTGCCCTGCAGCGCGCGCGCCAGCGATTCAGGTTTGCGGATATCCGTCGCGACGAACTGCGTCTGGCCAAGGCCACCAAGCGGCCGCAGAAATTCAGCGCCGCGTGGATCGCGCTGGGCAATCCGCACCCGCGCGCCCTGCTGAAGCAAATGCTGTGCGGCATATCGGCCAAGAAAGCCGCCGCCGCCAATCAGCGTGACAAGTTTATCCTGCATTGCCGTTTCATTCCTTGCCTGGCTTGGGCGCGCTTGCTCCATGCCGCCCGGACACCGAAACGGCAAGACCGTCCGAAAGTCTGTACCGCATGATTGACAAGCTCCTCCCCCCTCCCTAGAGCCCCGCCCCTACCTGATAGATAAGTCTCTGGGGCCCAGATGGCGGAATTGGTAGACGCACCAGCTTCAGGTGCTGGCGCTCGCAAGGGCGTGGAGGTTCGAGTCCTCTTCTGGGCACCAACATTTCTGAAATCGTTGTAAATGCAGAGAAATCGTCACCTCGACGGTCTCTTTATCGCGTCTCGCCTGGTGACCCTGTGCTGCCGTCAATTACCTCCAAGGTCGTTGATCCATGCCGCAAGGCATGGAACGATATGGGTTCAGCTGGGAAGCCTGTGCCATGACGAAAATAGTGACGGATACCCGCGCCGATATCGGCTTCCCGCGGCTGCTGCGTGAATGGCGACAGAAATGTCGGCTGTCACAGCTCGATCTGGCGCTGACGGCGGGGGTCTCGCAGCGCCATGTCAGCTTTCTGGAATCAGGGCGCGCCAATCCCAGCCGGACGATGATTCTGCAGCTCAGCGAGACGCTGCAGGTGCCGCTGCGAGATCGCAACACCTGGCTGACGGCGGCCGGCTTTGCGCCGCTGTTTCGCACTCGGGCGCTCGATGATCCGCAGATGGGGCAGGTGATGAGCGCGATCCGGATGATGTTGACGGCGCACGAACCCTTCCCGGCCGCCGCCATTGACCGGGCTTGGAATGTCCGCATGTCGAATGCGCCCTTTGATCTGCTCGGGCGCATGCTGGGTGAGGATATTTGGGCGCGGGTTGGCGGCGAGGCGCATAATTTGATGCGGCTTTTCTTTCACCCGAACGGCATCCGGCGCTTCGTCACCAATTGGGCGTCGGTTGGGCCGCTAATCTGGCAACGGGCACAGCGTGAGGCCGAAACATTGGGCGGCGCCGATATGAAGGCCGTGCTGGATGATCTGGGGCCGTTACAGGATGACGATATCCTGTGGTCAGCCGCTGAGACGGCGCTGCTGCCCGTTTTGCCGATCAACCTGGCGATTGGCGATCTCCGCCTGTCGATGTTCACCGTGATTGCGACCTTTGGCACGGCCCAGGATGTCACCGCGGATGAACTGCGGATTGAAACCATGTTTCCGGCCGATCCGGCAACCGAGGCGCTTTTCCGGCAGGCAGCGACAAGCCAGTAATCGCTCGCCCAGGCCGCACGGATAACCTGCCAGGTAATTGCCGAACGCCCGCGCTGCCCCGACAAGCAACATCGAACGCCCGAAGGAGACGACCATGACCATAGCAGCGCCTTCGCCGACCGACATCGTCAAGCAGTTCCTGAAGGCGATGGAACCGCTCGATTATGATACCGCGCTCACCTGTGTTGCTGCCAATTGCATTTACACCAACCCGCCGCCGATCGGCACGGTGCATGGACCCGCCGGCATCCGGGCCGTGCTGGAACCCTTTTTCGCGCCGACGCTGGAGAATGAGTTCCGCATCCTCCGGGAATCGGCGACTGGCCCGATCGTCATTCTCGAACGGCTCGATCGCCACCGTCTGGCCGACAAATGGGTCGAACTGCCGGTCACTGGTGTGTTCGAGGTGCATGACGGCCTGATCAGCTATTGGCGCGACTATTTCGATGCGGCCACGATCATGTCGCAATGGCCAACCGGCTAAGGGAGCAGGCCGTGCGATCCCAGGCGTTTCACAAATTCTGGCTGAAGATTACGGCAATCGTCGTTGGATCGTTCGGACCGATATTCTTCCTCGGCACGATGGCGGCAACGCTGGAGCCCGCGCGGCTGACGCTGGATATCCTCAGCTGGCCGATTGATGGCGGGACGCGCTGGGATTCGCCCGACACGCGGTTTTTGTCTGCGCTGACGGGCGGCTTTCTGCTCGGCTGGGGCGTTTTGATCTGGTGCCTTTCGTCCTGGGTCCATGACCTGGCACCAGAGCCGGTGCGCCGCTCAGTCCTGACCGGCACCCTGGCCTGGTTCTGCCTGGATAGCGCCGGATCAATCGCGTCGGGCAATGCGTCGAACGCCGTGTTCAATGTGATCGTGTTGCTGATCGCGGTCGGCCCGCTTTGGCGGCCGGCGATCGATGCTGGCCGATCATGACCCGCCCAAAGCAGGATCGTCGGCCGCCCCCATCGCCATGACGAGATGGTCGATGAACAGGCGCACCTTGGCCGGCGGCTTGCGGCCAAGCGGCGAGATGGCGTGGACGTCGATGGTCGGCAGGGTAAAATCGGGCAGAACCTGCACCAGCTCGCCGCGCGCCACTTCCATGCGGCAGGCAAAGGCCGACGTCATCGCCAGCCCAAAGCCGGCGACAGCGGCAGCCAATACGCCTTCGGTAGACGTGGCGACCAGTCGCGCTTCAAGCTTCACGGAGGTTTCGCCACCTGCCGCGTCGCGCAACGTCCAGATATCGATGCCGGGTGACCGCCCGCTGATGATGGCATGCGCCTGGAGATCGGCAATCGACTTTGGCGCGGATCGCGCGGTGAGATAGGCTGGGCTGGCCACGATGTAGCGCGGCGCGGAGGCGATGCGGCGACTGATAAAGCTCGAATCCGCTAATGCGCCAAGCCGGATGGCGAGATCGACCCCTTCGTCGAGCAAATCGACGCGGCGGTCGGCCATTAACAGCTCGACCCGCAACGCCGGATGTGCCTCAAGAAACGGGCCAAGCCGGGGAGCGATTTCGCGCGCGCCAAAGGTCACCGGGGTCGCGACCTTGAGGACGCCGTTCAGCCCCTCCGTGCCGCGTACAGCGTTTTCCATCTCCTCGACATCGCTGAGCACGCTGCGCGCCCGTTCAAGCAGCAGCGCGCCGGCTTCGGTCGGCACGACTTGGCGCGTTGTTCGCATGAACAGCTTGACGCCCAGCCGCGCCTCGAGTCCGCCGATCATCCGTGACACGGTGGGTTGCGCATAGCCGAGCTCGCGCCCGGCGCGGGAGAAGCTGCCCGTGTCCGCCACGCGGACGAAAAGCGCAAGATCGTGAAAACGGTCACTCATAGCAAATGCGTATAAGTCATAGAGCAATTCAAGGGATACAAGAGAATCGCTGCATGAGCCATTTCCTGGTCACCGGCAACGAGCGTGTTGCTGGACACCATCAGGAGACCCGCAATGACCATCGCATTCCAGAGCTACACCGCCGATACCGCCCCAGAAGCTTCCAAGCCTTTGCTCGCTGGCGTCAAGAGCCAGTTCGGCTTCGTCCCCAACCTGCAGAGCATCATGGCCGAAAGCCCCGAGCTGCTTGCCGCGCACGGCGCCCTGTGGGCCGAATTTTCGAAAACCACGCTCAGCCAGCATGAGCAGCAGATCGTGTTCATGACGGCAATTTATGAAAATGACTGCCATTATTGCATGGCTGGCCACACCACGATGGCCAAGATGCAGAAGCTGGGCGATGACGTAATCCAGGCACTGCGCGGCGGCAACGCAATTGCCGATGCCAAGTTCGAAGCGCTGCACCGTTTCACCACGCTCGTCGTTCGTGACCGCGGCTTTGTTGCAGATGCTGATGTCCAGGCGTTCCTCGACGCGGGCTATACCCGTCGCAACGTGCTCGAAGTCGTGCTCGGCGTCTCGATCAAGATCCAGAGCAACTACACCAACCACCTGGTCGGCACACCGTATGACGCCTTCATGGCTGGCAACGAGTGGACCAAGCCCGGCACGATGCGCGCTGCCGCTTAAGCCCTAACCCTGTCCCCCTCGGCCGGCGCGCGTTCCTCCCCTTTCTCGCGCCGGCCACCTTTTTCGAAATGACTGTTCCGATGTCCCAGCACGCAGCTCTTACCCAGGAACTTGACGCGCTCCGCGCCCATTATGCCGTGCATATGCCGGCCGATATCGCCGCCGCCATGACGCGCGCCGATACCGCGCTTGCGACCTCTGGCATCGTCAATCGCGCGCTGAAGGCCGGGCACTATGCGCCTGATTTCGCCGCACCCGATGCCAACGGGACCCCCGTTCGCCTGAGCCGCGCGCTGCGTGACGGCGCGGTGATCCTCAGCTTTTATCGCGGCGATTGGTGCCCTTATTGCAACCTGGAGTTGCGTGCCTATGCAGCGCTTGCCGATGAGATGCGCGATGCCGGGATCCAGTTGATCGCAATCTCGCCGCAAGAATCTGATAAAACGGTACAGGCCGCAAACGCCGATCCATATCCTTTTGCGGTGCTGAGCGATTCAGGGTCGAAGATTGCCCGGAATTTCGGTGTCGCCTTTGACCTGCACGAGGAACTTCGACCGCTTTACGCCCGGCTCGGCCATGCGTTGCCCGACATGAACGGCGGTGACTGGATCCTGCCGATCCCCGCCACCTATGTGATCGCGCCCAATGGCGAGATCGTGCTCGCTTTCATCGACACTGATTATCGTCGCCGCCTCGATCCCGTCGACGCGATTGCCGCCGCAATCCGCGCTAACACCCCGCGCCGCAAGGCCGCGTGAGATGACCAGCATCGCCCTTTCACCTGCCGCGCCAAAGCAAATGGCGTCGCCCGTCCTGCAGGGCGTGATGTGGGGCGGTGCCGCCGTCACCATCTGGGGCGTGTACCTGGCCTTTGCCCGCGCCAATGTCAGCACGGGTATCCTGCCCGTTGATCTCGCCGTTGTGCGCTATCTGACGGCTGGCCTGATCATGCTGCCCTGGCTGCTGCGACATTCGCCCGCCACGATGGCGGGGATGGGGTGGCGCAAGGCGGCGGTGCTGACGCTGTTAGCCGGGCCGTTGTTCATCCTGGTCAGCGCGACCGGGTTCAACTTCGCGCCGCTGTCGCACGGTGCCGTCGTCCAGCCTGCCGCCATCACGATTGCCGGGATGTTGCTGGGCGCGGCGTTGCTTGGCGACCGGCTGACCAAGCCGCGTGTTATCGGCGCCGGGATCATTCTGGCCGGGCTTGCACTGGTGGCTGGCCCGAGCGCGCTCAGCGGCGGGGCGATTGCCCTGCTGGGTGATGCGCTGTTCGCTGGCGCTGGCGTGATGTGGGCGGTGTTCGCCGTCCTGTCGCGGCGCTGGGCGATTTCCCCCGTCGCGGCCACGGCCGTGGTGTCGGTTCTGTCGGCGGTCGTCTATGTCCCGCTTTACCTGGGCACCAATGGTATTGGCGCGCTGCTCACCCAGTCAGCGACAACCATCGTGCTGCTGATCATTGTCCACGGCGTTTTGTCCGGTGTGGTCGCGGTGTTTGCTTTTGGCCGCGCCGCTGAACTGCTCGGTGCGCCCCGCGCCGCTGCCTTCCCCGCCCTTGTGCCCGTCGTTGCCACGCTCGCTGGCATCCCGGTCGCCGGAGAATTTCCCGCTGCCTGGCAGATTGCCGGGTTGCTGATCGTCACCCTCGGCCTGCTCGTCACCCAGCGGACCGCCAAGCCCCAACTATCGACCAAGACCGCCTGAAACCATCAAGCCCAACGGAAAGGAACACCCCCATGACCCGCACCCGTTTTCTCACCAGCGTTGCCGCTTCCCTGCTCGCATCGGTTATCGTTGCCGTCACAGAGCCAGCGCCCGCCGCCGCGCAAACCGCCGCAACACCGGCAAACCCGGCCTATTTCACCCAGCACCCCTCGCTGCGGATGACGCGCGGTGCCGATGGCGTGCTGGTGGTCGAATTCAACACCCGTGGTGGCCCGATCAAGTTTACTGCCCAGGACCACGAGGATTTCGTCGATGCCTTTTACCAGATCGGTCGCGATCGCGGGAACAAGGTCGTCATCCTGACCGGGGCTGGTGGCCAATGGATTGGCGATATCGATTTCCCCAGCTTTGGTGACGTCAGCGACCCCGATGGCTGGAGCAAGGTGCATGACGAAGGCACGCAGGTGCTGGAAAACATCGCCAATATCCGCGTGCCCGTGATCTGCGCGGTTGAGGGCAAGGCCTGGATTCACTCCGAATATTGCCTGCTTGCCAATGTCGTCATCGCCGGCAAGGGCGCGACCTTCAATGATGCGCCGCATTTTGCAGGCGGCATCGTGCCCGCCGACGGCATCTTTACCGCCTGGTCCTATTGGGCCGGACCCGGCCGCGCCCAGGCCTGGCTGCTCGATCCCAAGCCGATTTCGGCGGAGACCGCGCAAAGCTGGGGCGTTGTGTCCGAAATCACGCCAACCGGCGGGGCAGTTGCCCGCGCCCGGGTGCTGGCGGCAGGGTATCTGACCAAAACCGAAGTCACCCGCCGAAACACCCGCATCCACTTCATCCAGCCCTTGAAGGAGCGGATCATCAAGGAAACGGGCTATGGCCTGCAACTCGAAGGCGCGAGCGCATCGGCGCTGGTCAAGGCGTCGAAGGCAGGTGCCAAGTGATCCTGCTTGCCAAGCGCGCGGTCATCACCGGCGGGTCGAGCGGCATCGGCTATGAAATTGCCGCGCAAATGGCAGCAAAGGGCGCTCGGCTGGTGTTGACCGGTCGGCGAGCCGAGCCGCTCGCCGCCGCGGTCGAACGGCTCAAGGCGACAGGTGCCGAAGTGTACGGCGTCGCCGGGGACATCACCGATGGCGCGGCGCGGGCGGTCCTGCTCGACCAAGCCGTGGCGCTGCTCGGCGGTGTCGATATCCTGGTCAACAATGCTGGCGGCGTGCGCGCCGGGCGGCTGGAAGACATCACCGAAGATGAGCTGCGCGCGATGATCGACGTCGATCTGCTCAGCCCCATGCTGCTCACCCGGCTGTTCTTGTCCGAACTGCGCCGGTCGGGCGACGGCCTGATCGTCAACATCGCGTCGGGCATCGCCCAGATGGGGGTGCCGTTTTACACCGGCTATGCCGCCGCCAAGGGCGGTCTGGCCCGCTTTGGCGAGGCACTGCGTCGCGAGCTGAAGGGGGAGGGCGTTCACGTCATCACCGTGTTTCCAGGCGCGACCGACACGCCAATGATGGCGACCAACAAGGCCGATGCCGGGATGGGCTTCGCGCTTCAGCCCGTCGCCGATGTCGTCGGATCGATCATTGAGGGCATTGAGGCGAACGCGTTTGAGGTCGTGCGCGGTGGCGACGCGCGCAAGGCAACGCTTGATCTCAACCGCACTGATCCCGCCGCGATCGACCAGCGATTCCTCGACATGAAACCAGCCCTAGAAGCCGCCGTCAGCGGTCACAGCGCCCTTTGAACTGGAGCCGATAATGTCTGCGCTTTTTTCTCCCTTCACCCTTGGTCCCGTTCCTCTCATCAACCGCATCGTCGTGTCGCCGATGTGCCAATATTCCGCCAATGATGGCTCGGCGAGCGACTGGCATCTGCAGCATCTGCCCAATTATGGCATGAGCGGCGCTGGGCTGGTGATGACCGAGGCAACGCATGTCGAGCGGCGTGGACGGATCACGCATGGCTGCCTTGGGCTGTATTCGGACGCTAATGAGGCGGCGCTATCACAGGCGCTGACCGTCGCACGCCGCTATGCGCCTGTCGGCACAAAGTTCGGCATCCAGCTGGCGCATTCGGGCCGCAAGGGCGCGGTTACCCGGCCCTGGGAGGGTGGCAATCCGCTCCCTGACGATAAAGACCCGTGGGTAACGGTCGCGCCGTCGGCGATTCCCTTCAAGCCTGACTGGAAGACGCCAGAGGCATTGGACGAGGCGGGGATTGAGCGCACCATCGCGGCGTTCGTCCAGGCCGCCGTTCGTGCGGTGTGGATCGGCTTTGACGTGATCGAGCTCCATGCCGGGCACGGCTATTTGCTCCACCAGTTCCTGTCGCCGCTGGCCAATCACCGTACTGACCAATGGGGCGGGTCGCCTGAAAACCGTGCGCGCCTGCTGCTGACGATTGCCGAGCGAGTTCGCGCGGTGGTGCCATCGTCGATCGCGCTGGGCGTGCGGCTGACCACGACTGACTGGGCCGATGGCGGCGTCGATACCGGCGATGCCGTGGTCGTCGCGCAGCAACTGAAGGCGCTCGGTTATGATTATGTCTGCGCGACTGGCGGCTTCGTCGTGCCGCCTGTCGGCATTCCGTTCGGTCCCGGCTATCAGGTGCATCTGGCAGAGCGCGTTCGCCGCGAAGCCGGAATCGCCACCCGCGCCGTGGGCGGCATCAGCGATCCGCATCAGGCAGAGGCGATCATCGCTGAGGGCAAGGCCGATCTCGTCGCGCTGGCCACCGCCTTCCTCGCCGATCCACGCTGGGCCTGGCGCGCCGCTGATACGCTCGGCGCACCCATCGCCTATCCCCCGCAATATGCCCGCGCCAAGGGCGTTCGCAAAACCGCCTGAACCAATCCCAAACTACAGGAGACCCATGATGATCGATCTTTACGCTTTCGCCACGCCCAACAGCATCAAGGTACCGATCCTGCTCGAAGAGCTGGGGGCGGACTACACCTATCACGCCGTCAACATCCGCGCGGGCGAACAGAAGACACCCGAATTTCTGGCGCGCAACCCCAATGCCAAGGTGCCGCTGATCGTCGATCAGGACGGCCCCGGCGGCGTGGCCATTACCGTCGTCGAATCAGCGGCGATCCTGCTGTATCTCGCGGAAAAGTTCGGGCGCTTCATCCCGACCGATCCCATCGCCCGCATACGCTGCTATGAATGGCTGATGTTTCAGGCCGCCGGGCTGGGGCCGATGTTTGGCCAGTCGGGCTATTTCCTGAAGCTCGCGCCCGAACCCGTCCCTGCCGCGATTGACCGCTTCCACACTGAAGCCAAGCGCAACATGCGCGTCCTCGACGGTCGGCTCGCCGAGGCGCAGTGGCTGGCGGGCGATGACTATTCGATTGCTGATGTTGCGACGTTTGGCTGGATCTGGCGGCGCGCCTTTGCCGCAGTGGATTTCAGCGAAGCCCCCAATGTCGAACGCTGGTTTGCCGCAATGGAAGCCCGCCCCGCCATCGGCCGCGCGATCGCCAAGCTGGGCGGGTGACCGCACCCGCTCAGTCTGCGGGGCAATGGTTGCCTTGACCTGCAAAGGATTGCATTGTCGCGCCAATCAGGCTTCCGGAGGGGCAAGCAATGGCGCGGATCGAACGGTTAGTGATCCTGGGGGGCGGCACGGCGGGGTGGATGACCGCTGCCGCCCTGGCCAAAACCCTTGGCCGGACGGTTCAGATCGATCTGCTCGAATCCGATGCGATCGGCACGATCGGGGTGGGCGAAGCGACGATCCCGACGATCCACTGGTTCAATGAATTGATTGGCTTGGACGAAGCCGACTTCGTCCGCGCGACCAAGGCCAGCTTCAAGCTGGGCATTGAATTTGTCGACTGGGCGCGGCCTGGCCACCGCTATTTCCACCCCTTTGGCCGCTATGGGGTCGATCTTGGCCCGGTGCCGTTCCACCAATGCTGGTTGAAAGCCGGGCGCGACGGCGCGACCACGCCGCTGGCCGATTATTCGCTGGCCACCGCGCTGGCCGCATCAAACCGCTTTGCCAGGCCAGTTGATGATCCCCGCTCGATCCTGTCGACGCTTGGCTATGCCTATCATTTCGATGCCTCGCTTTATGCTGCCTATCTGCGCAAACTTGCCGAAGCGCAGGGGGTGACCCGGCATGAGGGCAGGCTGGTGTCGGTTGAGCGCGATCCCGAAACCGGGTTCGTTACCGCGCTGACCAGTGATCGCGGTGATCGGCTGGCGGGCGATTTGTTCGTCGATTGCTCGGGCTTTCGGGCGCTGCTGATTGGTGACGAGCTGGGGGCCTCGTTTGAGGATTGGTCGCACTGGCTGCCCTGTGATCGTGCCATCGCCGTGCCGTGCGCGCGCGTCGCCGAAACCACGCCCTATACCCGGTCGACGCTGCGCGATGCTGGATGGCAGTGGCGCATCCCGCTGCAGCATCGCACGGGCAATGGCTATGTCTATGCCAGCGGCTTTCTTTCCGACGATGAAGCAACGGCGACATTGCTCGCCAATCTTGACGGTGAACCCCTGGCCGACCCGCGCCTGATCCGCTTCACGGCCGGGTTCAGGCGGGAAAGCTGGACAAAGAATATTGTTGCGATCGGGCTGTCATCGGGTTTTCTTGAGCCGCTCGAATCGACCAGCATTCATCTGATCCAGAGCGGCATCGCCAAGCTGATCGCGCTGTTCCCCAATCGCGATTGCGACCCTGCGCTGGCGCGCCAGTTCAATGCATTGTTCGGGCGTGACATGGACGCGATCAAGGATTTTCTGATCCTCCATTATCATGCGACCCAGGGGCATCAGGCGCCGCTATGGCAGCACACCCGTCACATGACGCTGCCCGACAGCCTGATCGAAAAGGAAGAGCAGTATCGCCGCACGGGCCGGCTGATGCTGGCCAGCGATGAGCTGTTCCGCGAGGCAAGCTGGCTGGCGGTGCTGAATGGCCAGGGCATTGTCGCCACGGACCATAGCCCAATTGCTGACACGCTTGATGCGGTGACCAATCGCCACCAGCTTGACCAGATCGCTGCCCTTATTGCGCGCGCCGCGCCGACATTGCCGCGACATGACGATGCGATTGCGACACTGATCGGCCAGGCCGCGCCACGCGCAGCGGTCGCCGCCGTGCCGTGATCCTCCCGAACGTCACGCTGCACCATATTGGCCACGAACAGGAACCAGTCATCGTCATTGACGATCTTGTGCCTGATCCAGCCGGTTTGCGTGCGGCAGCGATGATCGCCGATTTTGATGCGGCGGGCATGCATTATCCCGGCATCAGCGCTGCCGTACCGCCCGGCTATCTGGCGATCCTGCGACCGATATTGGGCAAGGTTTTTCGGGATGTTTTTGGCGTGACTGAAGCGGTATCGATCCTGGATATCCGGTTCGCGATCGTGACCACGCCGCCCGACCAGCTGACACTGGAACAACGGTTGCCGCATGTCGACGCGCTGGAGCCGGGTCGGCTTGCGCTGGTTCATTTCCTTGGGTCGGCAATAGAGGACGGCACCGCGTTTTATCGCCACCGTTCGACCGGATTCGAAACCATCGATGCCGATCGCAGCAGCGCCTATTTTGCCGCGCTGAACGCTGATCTGGGCCGCCACGGTAGGCCGCCACCGGGCTATCTGAACGGCGATACTGCCCTGTTCGAACGCATTGCGCAGTTTCCCGGCCGCCCCAATCGGGCGCTGGTCTATCGCGGCCGCTTGCTCCACTGCGGTGATATTGCCGCTGGTCGGGCGCTGTCGGCCGACCCGGCAACCGGCCGTTTGACCGTTACTGGCTTCTTTGCCGGGCGTTAGCGCCGCCTGGGCGGGCGGACTGCCAGATAGACGGTGCTCCATAATTGCGCAGCGTTTGATTCATCGACATCCGCTTTGCCCGCACCAAAAGCGATGGGCTGATAGCGTCCGTTGCGATACTGCCACGACCAGAGTTCAGAGCTTTGCAGCCCACGCGTGGTGCCGATTACCCGCCATAAGGCGGCTTGGGCGCCAATCAGGCGCTTGCGTATTCGTGGGGGCAGATCCTGACGGCGCAGCTGACGTTCCAGCCCCGCCGCAAGCAAGGCCTGTTGCCATGACCAGATCACCGCGCCGTGATAGGCACCTGGCGTGAAGCGCGCCTGCACCGCTTCACCGGCAAAGGCGGCATTGGCGACCACCAGTCCGGCATCGGTCATCAACCCCGCCGGAAAAGGGCGCATCACGGCGGCGATATCGCGATCGAGATCGGCGGGCGGGGGATTGCCAAACAACAGCGCAAAGCCCTCATCTGAATTGACGATCGGCACCGGCTGACCGGCCGCGTCAATCGACAGCGCATGAAAGCGCAGTGGCGCATTGTCCAGCGCTGCGAGGGCAGGGCCGGCAGCCACATGGAGCGTGGCGGCATAGGCCTTGATCGCGGCGGATGCCGTCGTGGCGGCCATCTCGACACGGAATAGCGGTGGCGCCTTGGTCTGCCATGTTTTCGCCATTGCGCCTGCCTCCGCAAAAATGGCGCGATCACTCGGCTGCAGATAGGCATCAAGCCGCCCCGATCGGTACAGCCGGTCTGCGGCGGCGAGCGCGGCAGGGACCAAGGCGGCGTTGACATCATAGGGATAGATTCCGCGCCCGAGCCCTTCGTCGCTGTCGCGCCATTCGCCCGACATGCGATTGGGCTTGATCGCGATCAGCGTGGCGATCGAGGGTGTCTTGGCAAAGGGCCTGGCCTGATCGATGACGAAGCGCAGGTTGCGCACCAGCAACTTGCCGGTCGTGTCCGACTCTCCCGGTCGCGCCGCGCTTTCGACCTTTGTCGCGAGGAAAGCAGCGCCACGATCCTTTCCGGGTCCCTCCAGATAATCGGCGGCGACCGGCGCGAGCATATAATCATCGTCGATCATGCCATAATCGAGTTCGGCACCATCGCCGCTGCGACCAGCCTTGCGGTTCTGCAGTACCGCGAATTCGCCGATCCCCTCTTCATGCGCGACTTCGCCGCCGGGCGAGAGCCGCGCAAAGACTGAGCCAAGCCCCGCTTCAATGGCGGCGGGCTGAAGCGCTGGCATGAGCAGCCGCACCGACATCAGCGTATCGCGCCCGAAATAGGTGTTGAAGCGCCAGGACCCGGCCAGGAACTTCTCGCGGTAGCTGAGGAACGCCAGCGCATTGCGGGCGGCGGGATCGGGCGCCGCTTGAGCGTTGAGCAACTGCCTGATCGGCAACGGCGTCAACGGCGGATCGCCGGTGAGCGCGGTGATCTCCAGCCGGATGCGCCCGTTACGGCCAGCGATGATCGATCCGGCTTCAATCCGGCCATCAAGCACGCGCAACGCCAGATCATATCCCGGCGCACCGTCAAGCCGCGGTCGACGGTACTGGATAGTGTCGGAACCGATCTGGGCGTCGGCCCCGACCTCGGGCGGGAAGCGGCTGACCGCCTGATAGTCCCGCAAATAGCGCACATTGGAGAGCACTGCCTGTTTCGGCGTCAAGCGCGCGGCGTTGATTGTCGCCACGGCTTTAATGCCCTGCATCGTTCCGTTGCCGCTGGTGAACGGGGTTGGCGCGCGCTCCAGCGTCCAGCGGGCAGGGCGGTCAAGCGGCGCGAACCACAGGCCCACGCCGCTATTGCCCGCCGAGAAAGCCACCAGGATGCGCGGATCGCGTCCTGAACGGAGCAGCAGATGCGCCGCCACCTTGCCATCGCGGACAAAGGCGTTGAGGTTTAGCCCCTCAATCAGCTGATAGCGGCGTTCCGGCGCATGGTCCGCCGCTGCGCCGATCGATAGCGTGCCTGCCACCAACGCGGAGGCGAGTCTCAGCGCGCGCGCCATCTTCTCTCCTCCCATCAGCCGCGACCAGCGGTCCTTCAGAACCGCAATGTCACCGACCCGCCATAGGTAGGCCCGACAATGCCGCGGGCATAGAAGAATCCCGACGCGGCATTCTGGGTTTGGCCCTGGCGCGGATTGCCCTCGGTCAGGCCAATGACGTTGAAGACATTGTCGGCATTGAAACCAAGCTGCAGCCGGTCGGTCAGGTTCAGATTCACGCCAAAGCTGGTGACGCCATAGGCAGGGAGCGAGATGCCGTTGCCTGAATCGGCGAAGATGTCGCCGATATATTTATACCGCCCGTAAAATTCGCCAAGCTTGTTGGGCAGCGTAATCGTCGGGGTAATCGTGAACAGGGTTGATGGCGTGCGTTCAGGGCGATTGCCGTCAAAGCTTGGCTGGGGAACGCCGTTGAGCCGCAAATTGTTGAGTGTTGGTTGCTGGAACACGCCGAAAAAGTCGATCGTGAACCAATTAATCGGCCGGATCTGCGCGTCAACTTCAACGCCCGTGGTGCCCAGATCGGCAAGGAACGTCGTCTGGATCGTGGGGTTCAATGGATCGATGAAGTTATAGAATTGATCGCGGAAATTGGTGCGGAACACGGTCACTGAGGCGTTGAGCAAGCGACGATATTTGTACCGCACCCCGGCTTCATAGAGCTCGATTCCGGTGGTCGGGTTGACCCCATTGGTCTGAAACGCATCGGCATAGCGCGCATAAACGGATAGGTTGTCGGTGATGAGATAATTGACCCCGACCGTCCATGCCAGCCGTTGCTGCGTGGCGCGGGTGATGCGGAAGGTGCCGTCAAAGGTTGAGCCCACGGTTGGCACCACGGCCGCATTGATCAGGCCCGGCTGGACCGGCTGGTTGACCACCGCGCTGTTGCCGTCGCGGAATTCGGCGCTGTCGCTTTCCCAGCGGAGCCCGGCGTCGATATGGATATTGTCGCCGATCGCGAATTCGTCATTGGCATAGAGCGAGACAGAGCTGTCCTTGCTCTGGCGAATGCCCGCCCCCCAATTGCCATAGGAAATCTGGCCATTGTCGGTCAGCGTGCCGATCACGCCATTGGCAGCGTTCAGCGCAACGATGTCGTAAATGTCGCTGTTGTTCCGAACATCGTTGACGACGGCGGCGGTCGCTGACTGATTCTGGAAGCGGCTGACATCATAATAAAGCACACCGGCCGTCAGCGAGTTGGTGAAGCCATCGCTCTTATATTCCCAACGCCCACCGAAGTTGGAGCCGAAATCATGGCCCGACTGGAAATCATGGTTGAGCGTGGTCTGCTGCAGGAAACCATTGCCGTTGAGGGCATTGAGCGTCGCGGTGTTGTTTGATCCCGTGACGATACCCGTGCGCAGGTTGCGAATGCCGAACCGCACCGTCGTCGGGAAGGCCGTCTGTCCTGCGGCCAGCAGCCCGCTGATCGGCGAAGCGGCACCAGGCGTCAGATAGGTAACGGCACTCGCGAGCCCGGCATTGCCGGTGCCCGATCCGGCGAAGAGCCCGTTGAAATCATCGGTCAGCCCCAGATAGCGGGCATGGGCAAACAGATCGATCGAGTCCGACACCGGCTTTTCAACGTCGATCCGCAACTGCTTGGTTTTGACGCGAACGCCCTGATCATAGCGGAAATCGCGAAACCCATCGGCCTCGACAAAGGTCGATACCGGCACCGAGATTCGGGAGAATGCCGTTCCACCGACATTGCCGAACTGCGTGTCGAGCCCGGGAATGCCGCTTGGTCGGCCATTGTTAAAGGCATAGGGCTGGGTGGCATAAAACGCCGCCTTGATATCGCCGATCTTGCCGGTCAGCCGGATATAGCCGCCACCGTCGAGCTGATATTCCAGCATCGCCTTCAGCCGATAGCCGTCATAGCTGAACGGGTTGCTGCGGACACCGGGGTTGGTCTGGATATAGCCGCCAATGTTGAAGGCGAGCTTGTCAGTGATCGGCTGCGAATAATAGAAATCGCCGCGCCGCTGGCCGTAACTATAGGCGGTGAAGCGGGCGATCCCCTCCGCTTTCTCATGATTGGGCGTGCGCGACAGGAAATTGATCGTGGCACCCGCGCCGTTGACGGTCAGCACACCCGACGAGCCGCCCTTAACCGCTTCAAGCCGGTCGATCGTGATATCGTTTGAGAAGAAAAAATCGGCGCCCCCGCCGCCATAGATGATCGGCAGCCCATCTTCTTCGAGCTGAATGAAGCGCTGTCCGCCACCCTGCAGACCACGCACCGAATAGTTGTTTGACAGCTCGCCGGCGGTACCCTCGACAAAGATGCCCGGCACCAGCTCAAGCAAGTCAGCGGTTGATCGCGGCGCCTTGCGCTCGATATCGGCGGCGGTTGCATAGGTGATGTCGGCAGAGGCGGTGATCAGCGCGCGGTTGCGAGTCGTCTGACCGGTCACCACGATATCGGGGGACTGATCCTCATCCAGCGGGGAGGCGGCACTGGTCGCCGGGTCGGCAGGATCGGCGCTCTGCGCAAAGGCCGGCATGGCGAGGCATGCTGAGCCAGCAAGAAGAACGGCCCGAATGGTGATCCGCGAGTTCATAATCCCTCCCAATTTGTTTTCTTTTTGTCGGCCCGCCTTGAACTGGCGATGGGAGTTGGGAGCGTATTAAATCGATTGCATCAATCTTGCAATCGTTTGTTTCGGTGGCGTGTACAGCCCCGATTCACGCGGAATCGCGAACGATCAGTGTAGGTTGCATGATGGTCGACGGGGTCTCTGCGCCAGCCATCCGTTTGAACAGGGTTTGGACCATGGTCGCGGCCCCTGGCGCGATATCCTGCCGTACCGTTGTCAGCCGTGGCACGGTCTGGCTGGCAAGCGGCAGATCGTCGAAACCGATGATCGCGACGCGCGCGGGGACCGCAATGGCGCGATCAGCAAGCGCTCGCAATGTCCGCATCGCGATCATGTCCGATGCCGCAAAAACACCGTCATATTGCCCGTCAATCAATCCGGCATGATGGGTGATGTCAGCTTCCATTTCGTCAGCGGCCAAATGCGTCGGCAGCAGCTCTACCGTCAGCCCGGCGGTTGCCGCTGTCGCAGCAAAGCCGGCATGGCGCGCGGCAATTTCTGGCGCACGGACGTCTCCCAAAAAGGCGAGTCGCCGGGCGCCGCGCGCGATCAGATGCGTTGCCGCCCGTTGCCCACCGGCGACGTTATCCATGCCAACAACGCAATGAATTTGGCCGGGGCGGTAATGCCCCCAGGCAACCAGCGGAGGATAGCGCGCCGCTGTCTGTTCGATAATGTCGAACTGGTCCGACTGACCAATCAACAACACCCCATCGAGCATCCCTGAATCGACAATCCGCGCCAACCAATCAGGCGATTCAGGGATGACGCGCGACAGCAGGATGTCATACCCATTTTCGGTAATGAGATCGGCCAATTGGCCAAGCATTGTCATGAAGAACGGATCTGACACATGCTGACGCCGCTCATGCCCCAACGGGATGACGACACCGATCAGCCCGGTCCGCTTGGTCCGTAACCGGCTGGCCATCTGGTTGGGGCGGAAATCATGCGCGCGGGCAATCGCTTCAATCTTTTCGCGAGTCTGCACGTTGACCAGCGGATTGCCGGCCAGCGCGCGCGACACGGTGCCCGGCGACACGCCGGCCAGCCGGGCGAGATCCACCAGGTTGCGCACCCGCGCCACTGGCGCCGGTCCATCGTTACCAATGCGGTCGTCAAAATCCCCCATGAGTGCCTAGGATAGACTTACCATTGAGGATCGCAACCAGATCGGTGCAATCAGTCATTGCGGCACCAGCTTGGCAACATCGCCTTCCAGCGCGAGCTGGAGCACGGGGGCCGGTCCGCCGACAAAGGCCGCGCGGCGCGCGGCAGCATCAGGCGGCGTGTCGCCCGTTTCCGGCAGATCAGCGAAACTCCAGACCGAAAGATCCGGCAGGACCTGAAAGCTATAGGCCTGGGCCGGGGCAGACGCCGGATTGGCAAATACCAGCCCGGTGCCGTTGATCGGTCGCCAGGCGCCACCCCAGTGATCCGCCACCACGCCATAAAGCCCCGTCGGGCCACGCGGCCCGGCGGGGGCAAAAACCTTGGCCTGGGTTGACCAGAATAAATAGACCGCGCCGCGATTGATGATCGTATGCGGGCGTTCCAGTTCGTTGTTGAGCCCTATCGCTGATATGATCGGCGGTTGCAGCGCCCAGCCGTCGCCGATCCAGCGCGCCGCCCCAACCACCCCGTTCCAGGATGATTGCGCGCCGGCAGCAGAAGCAGTGAACAGCAGCCAATCCTGGCCGTCGGTATGCCGAAAGAAAAACGGATCGCGAAACGCCTTGATCGTGCCGATCCCGCCGCCGCCAGCCATCTCAGTTTCATACTCGACGCCGTCGGGACGGACGCATTCCGTTCCGGTGTGCCAGGGGCCGATCTGCGGCAAACCATGCATGATGCACAGCGCAGCCGTCGCTTCGAACAAGCGCTGTGACATGCTGATCGACCCTTCATGCCGTTCCCCGACGGCGGTAAAGAATAGCCGCAGTGAATCGCCGCTATCGGCCAGAACGGCGGAGCCAGACCATTGACGGCTCCCCGGCGCGTCGTCCGCCGGGAAGAGCGGGCCCAGATCGCGCCAGCCTGCGTCCGTTCGGTGGAACAGTCGTAACCGCGCGACGGCGTGGCGATCTTCGGGATCATCGGACCGCGCTGCGGTCAGCGCGATGACCAGCTGGCCACCCGCGATGCTGGCGATCGCGCCCGTCGGGGTCAGCACCGGCCAATGATCCCACACATCATGTCCAGGCAGAATATCTGGCACTACCGTACGCCCAAAAGCCGGCGCGACCGACAGTGTGCGCGGACAAATGGAGGCAATATGATCAGGCTGCCAGAGGAACGGGGTCATTGTCGCTAGGGCCTGCTCGCGGTAAAGGGCGCATCGAAGCGCCACGAATAGGCGCGTTGCAAACCTTTGCAATGGCAAAAGCCCTTGTGCTACCGCTGGCCTGTAGGCAGGCTCAAGCCCTGCCGCGAGGAGAGACGATGACTGCAGATGGTGCGCTCGAGCCTCGAATCGAAACCCAGCCCAAACCTCGGTTAAGTCTGGGACGTATCGTCCAGATGAACCTCGGTTTCTTGGGGTTGCAGTTCAGTTTTGGCCTGCAACAGGCCAATATGGGGCCGATCTATAGCTATCTCGGCGCCAGCGAAGCGAGCATGCCGTTTTTGTGGCTGGCGGGCCCGATCACCGGTTTGCTCGTGCAGCCCATTGTCGGTGCGCTCAGCGACCGAACGGTGACGCGGATCGGGCGACGCACCCCCTATTTCCTGATCGGCGCCGTGCTGTGCAGCATCGCGTTATTCGCCATGCCGTACAGCCCGGCATTATGGGTTGCGGCCAGCTTGTTGTGGCTGCTCGACGCCGCCAATAACATCACCATGGAGCCCTATCGGGCCTATGTCGGCGATCGCCTGGACGAGACGCAGCGCCCAATTGGTTTCCTCACGCAGAGCGCATTTACGGGGCTGGCCCAGACGCTTGCCTATCTCGCCCCGTCGATTTTTGTGTGGTTTGGCATGAACGCCGATGCGGTCGATGCGCACGGTATCCCCGATGTCACCAAGCTGGCCTTTGCGATCGGCGCGGTGCTGTCGCTCAGCACGATCCTATGGTCGGTGTGGCGCGTCCCCGAATTGCCACTGACGCCGCCGCAACTGGCGCAGATGCGTGATCGGCCGATGTCGATCGCGACCACCTGGCGCGACTTTGCAGAGGCGGTGCGCGACATGCCGCAGCCGATGCGTCGGCTGGCAGTGGCGATGTTTTGCCAGTGGTTCGGGATGTTTTGCTATTGGCAATATGCCGTGCTGTCCCTCGCCCGCGCCTTTTTCGAAAGTGGGACAGCAGAGGCGGTGCGCGATGCCACGCTGATCAACAGCCGGCTTGGCGGCTTTTACAACGCGATCGCCTTTGCGGCTGCCCTGATGCTGGTGCCGCTCACGCGTAAGCTTGGCGCAGGTCCGGTCCACGCCGCCTGCATGACGGCGGCAGGCTTTGCGATGCTGGTCCTGCCAACGATCACCAACGAAGCCTGGTGCTATCTGCCCATGCTGGGCATCGGCCTGGGTTGGGCCAGCCTGATGGGGACACCCTATGTGATGCTGGCCGATTGCATTCCGCCAGAACGGACGGGCATTTACATGGGCATTTTCAACATGTTCATCGTCATACCGATGCTGGTCGAAAGCCTGACCTTGCCGTTTTTCTACACACCCGTGCTTGGCGGCGATCCGCGCCATGTCATCATGTTGGGTGGGGCGATGATGCTGATAGCGGCGCTGGCGACGTTGCGCGTCGGGCGGTCAGCGCCAGCCGTAGCGGTGGCGGCTGCAGGATAGCGCTTGGGGATAGCGCTGGCGAAATCGCGGCTCCTTCTTTCGCTGTATCCGGCTCAGCGCAGGGCAATGCCATGGGCGAGCAGACCGGCGATCACATCGGCGACGGATTCCGCACTGCGTTCATTGCCCCAAACGCCGAAACGCAGGCCCAGGAACACATTCATGCCCATGATTGCCCAGGCAAGCACTTCGGGCGCGTCGCCACGCACTTCGCCGCGTGCTGCCGCCGCCTCCAGCCGCTGGCTGATTCGATCGGCCGTGATCTGGTAATGGTCCCGAAAACTGGCGGGATCGACGAATTCTGCTTCGTCGATGATGCGATAAATTTCCTTATGGCCACGCACGAAATCGATAAAGCTCAGCAACCCGGCGCGTTCGGCGGCGATCTGATTGGGCGCAGCGCGGATATGGGGCGTGACATAATCACGGACCTGATCCGACATATCGCGCACCAGCGCGCGAAACACCGCGTCCTTGCTGTCGAAATAGGTGTAGAAGCTGCCCAGCGCGACGCCGGCTCGGCGGGTGATTCCGCTGATTGACGTGTCGTGAAATCCGCGCTCGCCAAACTCGATTGCAGCAGCGTCCAGAATCGCGCGGAGCGTCCGGCGGCCACGGTCGGTGCGCGGTGCCTTGCCTGCGCTGGCGGCGGATAGTGTTGCAGATGCGGCACGCTCACCGGCCATTCATTTGCTCCCCTCAAGTCCCAAGTTGAATCATGGTTCAGGTTTCAGTATAGCGTCTACCAACGGCGTTCAACCCATCAGAGGTGCACGCCACTTTGGAGGGGAGAATATCAACATGTCACGTCATCCTTTATCCGTCCGCAGCCTGTTGCAGCTTGGCGTTGCCCTTGGCGCGCTGAGTGCGACGCCGGTTCTTGCCCAAAGCGCCCCGAGCGCAACCCAGGCCGATCGCCCAGCGGAGGACGATGGTGAAATCCTCGTCACTGCCCGCCGCCGCGAAGAAAGCGCAATCGACGTACCGATCGCGATCACCGCGTTTTCCGGGGCACAGCTCGACCAGTCGGGCGCTGCCGACATTACCGATATTGGCAACTACACCCCCAACGTGACGCTTGAAGTGTCGCGTGGCACCAGCTCGACGCTCACGGCCTTTATCCGTGGTGTTGGCCAGCAGGATCCGGTCGCCGGGTTCGAAGCTGGCGTTGGCATCTATCTTGACGATGTCTATCTCAATCGCCCGCAGGCAGCTGTGCTCGACATTTATGACGTCGAGCGGATCGAAGTGCTGCGCGGGCCGCAGGGCACGCTCTATGGCCGCAACACGATTGGCGGCGCGATCAAATATGTCACCAAGCGCCTGGCCGATGTGCCCAGCCTGACGCTGCGCGGCTCCTATGGCAGCTATAATCAGGCGGACGGCATTGCCAGCGGCAGCGTGCCGCTTTGGGATGGCAAGGTGAAGCTTGGCGGTGCGATCGCGCGCCTGAGCCGCGATGGCTTTGGCACGAACCTGACGACCGGCGAAGAGAATTACAACAAGGACATCTGGGCCGGTCGCGGCACGCTCGAGATCGAGCCAAGCAGCGATGCCTTTTTCCGGGTGACGGGCGATTACACGCATGATCGCACCAATGCGCGCGGTGGCCACCGGCTGATTCCCGGTCTTGTGTCGCGTATTCCAGTGCTTGCCAATGTGTTTGACACTCGGGGCGGGCTCAACAGCCCCCGCCAGGATGTCGTCGCCTGGGGCATTACTGGCTTTGGTGAGGTGCATCCTGCGGATTGGCTGACCTTCCGCAGCATCACCTCCTATCGCCAGGATGATAGCGCAACGCCGATCGATTTCGATGCGCTGCCCGCCGTCGACGTTGATGTGCCCGCTTTTTACAACAACAATCAGTTCAGCCAGGAAATCCAGTTCCTGGTCGAAACCGGCGGGTTCAACGGCCTGATCGGCGCTTATTATCTCGATGCCGGATCGCGGACGGTCTTTGATGTCCGCCTTCCCGGCACCGTCACCGCGCTCACCTTTGGCAATGTCCGCACCGATACTGTGGCGGTCTTCGGCGACTTTACCTATGATCTGAACGACATGTTCAGCGTCTCGGCGGGCGGTCGGTATACCTGGGACAATCGCCGGTCGCAGATTCAGCGCAACGTCTTTCTTGGCGCGTCGCCCTTTTTCGGCGGCACCACCAACCCGATCGTGCGGCAGACGGATTTCCGGGGTACGCTGAACTTCAAACAGTTCACGCCGCGCGTCTCGGTGACCTTCAAGCCCAATGCCAATAACACGCTCTATGCGAGCTATGCCGAGGGCTTTAAGGGCGGTGGCTTCGATCCGCGCGGTGTTGGCACGGCGGCGCCCGATCTCAATGGCAATGGCCGGGGTGGTGCATTGGGTGACCAGGACGACATCTTCAACTTCCTGTCGTTCGATCCCGAAGACGTGCGTACCTATGAAATCGGGTATAAGGCGTCGCTGTTCGATCGTCGGCTGAACATCGCTTTTTCGGCCTTCCATTCCGATTATCGCAATGTGCAGATTCCGGGTTCGGTTGGTATTGTCGTTGGGGGGATCCAGACCTTTGCCGGGATCACCACCAATGCCGGCTTGGCGCAGATTCGCGGCATTGAATTTGAAGGCAACGCCCTGCTTGCCAAGAATTTTGGCACGCCTGGCGGCCGAGTGAACCTGGCCTGGACGGTCGGCTATCTCGACGCCAAATATAAATCCTATATCGATTCGCGCGGTCTTCAGGTTGCCAATCGGCGCGCGGTGCAGAACACGCCGGATTGGACGGCCAGCGCCACGCTTGGCTATGACGTGCCGATCAACGATGGGTCGCTCAATCTCGGCGCGACCGTTTCTTATCGCGGCGATTCGCAGCAGTTCGAAATTCCCACCGCGATGCTTGATCAGCCCGGCTTCGCGCTGTTCGATGCCAATGCGGTATGGACGATCAACAAGACCTTCTCGGTCGGGCTGCATGGTCGCAATCTGTTCGACAAACGCTACATCGTCGCTGGCTATAACTTCCTGAGCCAGAATGCCGATACCGGCGTGTTTAACCGCAATGCTGCGGGCAACTTCATCTCGACCTTGGGCGCAGATGGCGTGCTGACGGCCTATTATGGCAACCCGCGTCAGGTGACGCTGACCGCGCAAGTGAAGTTCTGATCGATTGATCGCGGTGCGGCCGATGCCGCACCGCGATCACCGCTCGCGCGTGGCGGCGAATTTCACTTTGGGATAGCGATCGACGATATAGCCGACCTCCCAATTGCTCTTGGCCATGAATACGGGATTGCCGTCGCGATCCTTGGCCATTGCGCCGCGATTCAGGTCGATGAAGTGCTTCAGATCGGCTGGCTCCTCGGCTGAAATCCAGCGCGCGGTTTCGAACGGCGCCATTTCCAGCCCGGCATCGACTTTATACTCCGCCTCCAGCCGCGACAGCAGCACTTCGAGTTGCAGCTGGCCAACCACGCCGATGATCCAGTTGCTGCCAATGTCGGGGTAGAAAACCTGGGTCACCCCTTCCTCGGCCATGTCGTCGAGCGCCTTGCGCAGCTGCTTGGTCTTGGTCGGGTCCTTCAGCGCCACGCGGCGCAGGATTTCGGGCGCGAAATTGGGCAGGCCCGTAAAGCGCACATCGGCACGTTCACTCAGCGTATCGCCCACCCGCAGCGTCCCGTGATTGGGGATGCCGATGATGTCGCCGGGAAACGCTTCATCCGCCAGTTCACGGTTCTGCGCGAAGAACAATATCGGCGAATGGATGGCGATCGGCTTGCCATGCCCCGTTGGGGTCAGCTTCATGCCGCGTTTGAAGGTGCCCGAGCAGAGCCGCATGAAGGCGATACGGTCACGGTGTTGCGGGTCCATGTTCGCCTGCACCTTGAAGACGAAGCCGGTGACATCGGCGCGGTCGGGTGAGACGGGGGCGGGCTCAGCGGGTTGCGGGCGCGGGCCGGGCGCGTGGCGCGCAAGCGCATTGATCAGCTCGCCGACGCCGAAATCCTTCAGCGCTGATCCGAAATAGACCGGCGTCTGGTCACCGGCGCGGTAAGCCTCGGCATCGAAACTGCCATAGCCGCCCAGCGCCAGCTCGGCATCGTCGCGCAATTTGGCCAGGCCGACCGGCGACAGCACAGCCGCCAGCGCGGGATCA
This sequence comes from Sphingomonadales bacterium Ga0077557, assembly GCA_001464615.1. GTDB lineage: Bacteria > Pseudomonadota > Alphaproteobacteria > Sphingomonadales > Sphingomonadaceae > Sphingomonas. The sequence continues at coordinate 32,990 of LNFI01000032.1, forward strand.
TCCAGCCCAGTAAAGTCTGCCGCCTTGCCCAGAAATTCGCGGCTGCCGCCCTCTGGTTGCATAAGCCGGTTGGCCTGGAGATCATAAATCCCCTCAAACTCACCGCCCATCCCGACTGGCCAGCTCATCGGCGTGACATCAAGCGCCAGCATTTCGGCAATCTCGTCGAGCAGGTCAAAGGCATCGCGTCCCTCGCGATCGACCTTGTTGACGAAGGTGATGATCGGCACCGATCGCAACCGGCACACTTCGAACAATTTGCGCGTCTGCGCCTCGATCCCGCGCGCGGCATCGATCACCATCACCGCCGAATCGACCGCTGTCAGCGTGCGATAGGTATCTTCGGAGAAATCCTCATGCCCCGGCGTGTCGAGCAGGTTGAAAGTGATCCCGTCCTTCTCAAACGTCATCACCGACGAGGTGACGGAAATGCCGCGCTGCTGTTCGATCTTCATCCAGTCGGATCGGGCACGCCGGTTCGCCCCACGCGCCTTCACTTCGCCCGCCAGATGGATCGCGCCGCCGAAATAAAGCAGCTTCTCGGTCAGCGTGGTCTTGCCGGCATCAGGGTGGGAAATGATCGCGAAGGTGCGGCGGTCGTTCAACTGGGTCATCGCGCGCGACTACGCGGGCGACGCGTGCAAGTCGAGAGCATCGCCCACGTCAGCGCTGATTCGCCGTGCGCCGCATCGGGCGGCGGCGCGTTATCGCCTCTTCTTGTTCTTTTGCTTGCGCCGCTCGCGCTCTAGATCAACGACCCGCGCGAAACAGGCTAGGATCTCCTTTGGCGTGTGGTCACTGGAAAGCTGACGCAGGCGGAAATTCACATGCGCCATGCGTTGATAATAGCCCATGAACGCGCTGTTGATTGCTGCCCCGGCCACCGCCCCCACCAATGGCGCGGCCCGCGTCAACAGGCCTTCGCTCAGCGTCTTGCCGAGTTGGGGGACGACCGCGCGAATCGTTGCCGATACCGATTGGTGGCTCAGCGCGATTCGGCCGGCCCATAACGCTGTATCGAGGCTGTCGTCATCGACCAGCGGCCCGCCCGTCCCGAAGACGGCGATACAATGGGCGCGCACATCCGGATCATCGAGATCCTCGCCATAGCTGATGGCGATTTCCTGAATCGATCGCAGCACGAGCGTGGTGGTGAAGGCCAGATCAGCGAGCGTCGTGGCAATACCCCCGGCACCGCCAATCGCCCCGGCGACGCCCGCCAGAAAACGATGAAACCCCTCCCGATTCAGTATTTTCCGGCCACGTTTGTGGCGGCGGCCATGGGTTGAAAAGGCAATGGCATAGGACTGGCGCAGCGCCAGATCGACCACGCCCTGCAGCTTGTCCTCAAAATTATCCGGCAGCCAATCGATCAGCTTGTCCGCGCCTTCACCCGCCTTGGCGGCAAGCAACAGCAGACCACCGCCGGCATCCTCATGGATTTCGGCGATCTTCATCAGCTCTGCGAGTTCGGACTCGGTAAAGGCCGCGCAGGCATTTCCCGATTCGCTATCGGCCATACGCGCTTCCCTTCGCGCGGAACCTATCGCGCTTGGGGGGGATGGCAAGCATTCTCGTTAACCATATCGGGAATCGCTATCCCGAAACGGTCACGCGCATTTCGATCCGATGCTGCGCTGCGGGGGCAAGCATCATCACCCCGGGCTTGTCACAGAAATCGCCCTGATAGCCGACCGGATCCGCGATGCCTTGCCAGGGTTCAATGCAAATATAGTGCGCGCCGGGCTTGGTCCAGAGTCCCAGCCGGGGGGTATCGGGAAAGCTAATGTCGAGCTGCGGGCCCGTGTTTGCGCCATAGCAGAGCTGGCGCGAATGAATCGGGTTCCAAATCAGCGCGTCACGTTCGAACAGCGCATCGGCGAGGCGGAGTATTTTGCCGTCGACCGGGGTCGGGCGATCTTCGGCGATCAATCCCTCTGGGGTCAGGCCTTTCAGCATATCGGGCTCTTGGGTTTCAAAGACGATGCGGTGATCGTCCCGCGGGTGGCCATAGGGCAGCGGCCAGGCAAAGGCCGGATGCCAGCCAAAGCTGAACGGCATGGGCGTATCGCCGCTATTGCCGATCGTCGCGGTCATCACCAGCGTCGCATCCGCGATCGCAAAGCTGATCTCCAGCAGAAAATGAAACGGAAACTGGGCGTAAGTCTCGACATTATCCGTCATCCTAAAGGAGGCGGTAGTGCCGGTCACATCGACGGGATCGAACATTGATCGCCGGGCAAAACCATGTTTCTCCATCCGATAGGAGTCGCCGTCCAGCCACAGCACATCGTCATTCAGTCGCCCAACGATGGGAAACAGGATCGGCGCGCGCCCCCGCCAAAAAGCCGGGTCGGCATCGGTCATCAACTCGCGGCCATCGGCATCGCGCAGCGAAGAAAGTTCTGCGCCAAAGGGGTTGATCGATGCCGACAGGGTGCCGTTCGAAAGCTGCACGAAAGGTGCTTTGTCTCTGGTCTCAGTCATCATCGCGCTGATCCACCACCGTTACCGGCAGATCAAGTGCCCAGTGGCTGCCGTCGAACAGGTCGTGCCGGTGGACCCCGTCCATCTGAAACTGAAGCTCGGTGCCAATCGGACATCCCAGGCTTGGCAGATGCTGGCGCAGCAGCGTCCGCGCGCCGTTCAGATCATGGGTGTCGACATCGACCCCGCATCCATAGATTTTTTCGATGCCATCCGCATCTTCTGGCCCGGTCGCTGTCCCCCCGCCCGACACGCACCCCAACCCAGTGAGCTGGAGTTCGGCGTCGATCGGATCGCCATATTGATCATAGCGCTCTGTTGGTCCGATGGCCTCGGGCAGCATGATGTAGATGGAATGCGGCAGGTCCTTCGGCGCTGGCGGACGCTTTTTTTCGAACATCCGTCGCAACATATCCATCCCGCATCTCCGCTTCACCGTTGGTCAGCCGCGCAACATCGCTCCCAGCTTGGCTGCGGCCGCCACCACCTTGTCAGTGATGATTTTCAGGTCCGCATCGGTGAAGCTCTTGTCGCCCGGTTGCAGCGTGATTTCAATGGCTAGGCTTTTCATGCCGGGCTCAACGCCGGTGCCGGTGAACACGTCGAACAGCCGCGCCGCCGTAATTGCTGCCTTGTCCGCACCCTTGACCGCGCGCACCAGGGCATCGGCGGCAAGTGTGTCGGACACCAGGAACGCGAAGTCGCGCGTGACCGATTGCAGTACGGGCGGGGCATAGGCCGGGCGCATAAAGCCGCCCTCGCCCTTGGCCGATCGCTTGGCCGGGATGGCATCAAGGTAGAGCTCAACGGCGGCGACTGGGCCATCAAGGTCGAACGCTTTGAGGGTCAGCGGGTGCAGCATGCCAAAGCTGGCCAGCACCGTTTTTGGCCCCAGCCGTAACGTGCCCGATTGCCCCGGATGCCATGTCTCGCCCGCTTCCCCGAACACCTGGAGGTTGTCGACGGGCGCGCCCGCTTCGGCGAGCAGCGCGAGCGCTTCGGCCTTGGCATCGAACGCATCGAACGCCACCGCCTTGCCGCTTTGCCAGCCACGCGCGCGCTTGTCGCCCGCCAGTACGACGCCAAGCGTAGCGCGTTCGGCATCGGCCAGATAGCGGCGACCGACTTCAAACAGCCGCACGCTGGCGGCCCCGCGCTTCAGGTTGCGCTCGGTCGCGGCGAGCAGGCCGGGCAGGAGCGAGGGCCGCATGACCTTCAAATCCTCGCTGATCGGGTTGGCAACCCGCCATTCGAAATTGCCAGCGCTGCGGAACGGGGCCACTTGCGCGTCGGACAAAAAGCTCCAGGTGATCGCCTCGTTCAGCCCCCGTGCGGCGGCGGCGCGACGGACGCGGCGCTCGAGCTTTTGCTCGGGCGTAGCGGTTGGCCTGGCAACGCCCGCCGCACGCGGCAGCGGGGTTGATGGCACCTTGTCGATGCCTTCGATGCGGATGACTTCCTCGACCAGATCGGCCGATCCATCGACATCGCGGCGCCAACTCGGCGGCGTCACCTGCCAGCTGTCGGTCACACCAAAGCCCAGGCTTTCCAGGATCGTGCGCTGCCGGAGCGGATCAATCGCCAGCCCGCCCAGCGTTTCGGCGCGGCCGGGATCATAGCTGATCGTGCGTTCACCCAATGGGGGCGTGCCTGCGCGCGTCACGCCGCTCGCGGTGCCGCCGCAATGTTCCAGCACTAGCCAGGTTGCGATTGCCAGCCCTTCATCAAGGAACGCCGGATCGACGCCGCGCTCGAAGCGGGTGCGCGCGTCGCTGGTCAGCAGCAATTTCTGCCCCGTCCGGGCGATGCTCTCGGGGTCGAAATAGGCGCATTCGATCAGCACGTCGGTCGTCGTCTCGGCAACGCCGGTTTCTTCGCCGCCCATGATGCCGCCAATGTCATGGACCTTCTCGTCATCGGCGATGACGGTCATGCCCTCGTCGAGCGCATAGGTCTTGCCGTTGAGCGCGACCACGCTCTCGCCGCTGCGTGCTTTCCGCGCGACCAGCCCGCCGACCAGCTTGGCCTGGTCATAGACGTGCAGCGGACGCCCGAGATCGAACATCACGAAATTGGTGATGTCGACCAGCACCGAAATCGGCTTTTGCCCGATTGCCTTCAGCTTTTGCTGCATCCAGGGCGGCGATGCGCCATTGGTGACGCCCGCCACCGTCTGCGCATAAAAGGCTGGGCAGCCATCGGCGTCCTCAGTCCGCACATCGGGGCCGGGGCCTTCGCCCGCGACCGAGGCCGCCGCCATGCGATAGACATCGGCAAGCGAGCGTAGCGTGCCCATCCCGCCCGCCGCCAGATCGCGCGCAATCCCGCGCACGCCCATGCAATCCTGCTTGTTGGGGGTGACCGAGACGTCAATGACGGGATCGGTCAGCCCGGCATAATCGGGATAGGCGGTGCCGACCGGTGCGTCGTCGGGCAGCTCGATGATGCCGTCATGGTCATCGCCCAGCTCCAGCTCTCGGGTTGAGCACATCATGCCATTCGACACGACGCCCCTGATCTCGGCGACCTTCAGCACCATGCCGTTAGCAGGCACAGTGGCACCGGGCGCACCGAACACACCGACCAGCCCAGCGCGGGCATTGGGCGCGCCGCACACCACCTGCATCGGTCCGTCACCGGCATCGATCGACAGCACCTGCAGCTTGTCCGCCTGCGGGTGGCGTTCGGCAGAAAGCACCTTGGCGACGCGGAACGCGGCGAGCTTTTCGCCGGGATTCTCGACGCCCTCGACCTCAAGCCCAATGCGGGTGAGCGCCAGGACGATCTCGTCGAGGCTTGCGGTCGTCTCCAAATGCTCTTTGAGCCAGCTCAGCGTGAACTTCATGCGCCGACTCCCGCGGACAAAGTGGGCACGTCGAGGCAGGAGAAGCCATAATGCTTCATCCAGCGCAGATCGCCGTCGAAGAACGGGCGCAGATCGTCCATGCCATATTTCAGCATCGCCAGCCGATCGATCCCACAGCCGAATGCAAAGCCCTGCCATTCGTCGGGATCAAGCCCGCAGGCGGCGATCACCTTGGGGTGGACCATGCCGCTGCCGAGCACTTCCATCCAGCCGCCATTCTCCGTATCGCCGCCGCCCCCGATCACGCGCTTGCCGTTTTGCACGGTGAAGCCGACATCGACCTCCGCCGATGGCTCGGTGAAGGGGAAATAGCTCGGGCGCAGCCGCAGCACGACATCGTCGCGCTCGAAAAACGCCTTGAGGAAGGTCTCGAGCGTCCATTTCAAATGGCCAAGCGTGATGCCCTTGTCGATCACCAGCCCTTCGACCTGATGGAACATTGGCGTGTGCGTGGCATCACTGTCCGATCGATAGGTGCGACCCGGCGCGATGATGCGAATCGGCGGCGCTTGCGTCATCATCGTGCGGATTTGAACGGGGGAGGTGTGCGTGCGCAGCACCATTGGCCGTTCATGCTCGCCCGCGAGGTAGAAAGTATCGTGCATCGCCCGCGCTGGGTGCGTCTCGGGAATGTTGAGCGCGGAGAAATTATGCCAATCGTCCTCTATCTCCGGCCCCGTTGCGACCGCGAAACCCAGATCGGCGAAGATTTCGGCGAGTTCGTCCATCACCTGCGAAACGGGGTGGATACTGCCGACCAGTGCCGGTTCAGCAGGCAGCGTCATGTCGATCGTCTCGCGCGCCAGCCGCGCATCGAGGTCGGCGCGTTCCAGTGCAGCCTTTCGGGTCGCGATCGCCACGGTGACCGCCTCGCGCAGGCCGTGAATTGCCGGCCCCTTCGCCTGACGCTCCTCAGGTGTCATCGCGCCAAGCGACTTGAGTAGGGTGGTGATCACCCCCGTTTTGCCCAGGGCCTGAACCCGCACCGCATCAAGTGCGTCGAGCCCGCTCGCGGCATCGATCGCGGCAAGCATGTCGGTCTGCATCTGGTCTAGGTCGGTGGTCATTGCATTCCCGTCCGTCATTCGCCTGCGTCCGATAACGAAAAGGGCGCGGGTGGCAATCCACCCGCGCCCCTTATTGGCGTGCTGCTCAGTCCGCTCAGGCGGCCTGGGGCAGGGCCGCCTTCGCCTGAGCGATGATGCCGCTAAACGCTGCGCCTTCGTGCATGGCGATATCGGCCAGGACCTTCCGGTCGAGTTCGACGCCAGCCAGCTTCAGGCCGTGCATGAACTGGCCATAAGTGAGGCCTTCCATGCGGACGGCGGCGTTGATACGCTGGATCCAGAGCGCCCGGAACGAGCGCTTCTTTACCTTGCGATCGCGATAGGCATATTGCCCGGCCTTTTCGACGGCCTGGCGGGCGATGCGGATCGTGTTCTTGCGACGGCCATAATAGCCCTTCGCTGATTCCAAAATCCGCTTATGTTTGGCGCGGGTGGTTACACCCCGTTTGACGCGTGCCATTTCCTAAATCTCCTAGCTCAACCGAGGCCGTAAGGCGCCCAGGCCTTCACGGTTGCGGTGTCGGCCTTTGACAGGACCTTGGTGCCGCGGTTCTGGCGAATATATTTGCCGTTATGGCTGATCAGCCGGTGGCGCTTGCCTGCGACACCATGTTTCAGCTTCCCGGTCGCCGTGAGCTTGAAGCGTTTCTTGACGCCGCTCTTGGTCTTGAGTTTGGGCATTTTCGTCTCCTTGTTTGCGCGACGATTTATGAACGGCCACGGCAGCCCATACCGGCCGGGCAGTTCCTCTTACTCGCGGAAAGGCGGGCGCATAGACGAAGCCTTTGGCCTTTGCAACCAGCGGCAGCGATATCGCCGCCGCCGTGGCGCGCGGTTAGGCCTGATTGAGCCGGGCAATAAGCCCGGGCAGCGCCGCAAGGTCCGCGATCGTTGCGGTCGCGCATGCCCTGTCGGGATGACTTGCATGGGCCATCGCCCAGAGGCCGCGATCTAGCCAGATTGCGGCCATGCCCGCCGCACGCGCGGGGAGGATGTCATTATCAAGACGATCCCCAACATAGGCGATCGCTGCTGGCGCAAGCCCGGTTATCCCAGCGATTCGCTCGAAAAAGCGCGGCGACGGTTTTTCAATGCCCCAACCCGCCGATGATGCGATAAAATCGGCCGTAACGCCGCACGCCAGCAGCGCCGATTCGGCGGCTTCGGGCTGGTTGCCCGCGATGCCAACTACCAGCCCCTGCGACCGCAGCGCCGCCAGACAGGGAAGGGCGTCGGGGTAAAAATCCTGCGGCTCGATTACATAACCTTGCCCAGCGGCCTCCCGGTCCCGGGTTGCGGCATCAACATCAAATCCGGGCGCGAATCGATCAAACACCCGCCGGTGGTGCGCGCCGCTGGCAATATTTTCCTGGAATGCCGCGAGAAACGTGGCGCGTGGGACGCCGATCCAATCGGCCCAGAGCGACCATTGCCGTGTCTCGTCCACCAGGGTTTCGCCGACATCCAGGAACACCGCGCGAATCACGGCAACTCAATGCCCGTGACAGCCGAGCGTCTCGACGATTTCCTCGATTCGCGCTGGATCGCCAGCGGCGATGACCTCGCCCGTGCTGTCGGCGGTCAGCGGATCGCCCGCCCAATCGCACATCCGCCCGCCCGCGCCCTCGACAACGGGGACCAGCGCGACGAAGTCGTGGATTTTCAGGCCCGCTTCGACAACAATATCGAGCTGTCCCGAGGCAAGGCAGCCATAATTATAGCAATCACCGCCATAGATCGGGCCCTGCCGCATCTTGCCCCCGGCGGCGGCACGGGCAAGCGCCACAAAATGATCTGCCTGATGATCGTCAAAAGCGTGCGGGCTGGTGGTGGCAAGCGCAGCACCTTCAAGCGCCGGGCAAAGGCGGGTTCGAGTCGGCGTGCCGTTGAACAAGCTCGGCTGCCCGATGACGCCAAGCCAGCGTTCCTTCAGGATTGGCTGATCGATGATGCCCAGCATCGGCCAGCCTTCGATCATCAGGCCAATAAGGGTCCCAAAAATCGGCCTGCCGGAAACAAAGGCGCGGGTGCCGTCGACCGGGTCGAGCACCCAGGCGCGGCCGCTGCTGCCGTCTTTGGTGCCATATTCCTCGCCGATAATCGCGTCATCGGGAAAGGCCTGTTCAATCAGCGTACGCATCGCGGCTTCCGCTTCGCGATCGGCCAAAGTGACGGGCGAATGATCCGCCTTGGTCTCCAGCCCGTGCGGGCGACGGAAATAGGGGCGGATCGCTGCCCCGGCTGCATCGGCGAGGCGTTCGGCGAGGGCGATATCGGCTGGGGTGACGCGCATCCTCTGCTAGTATCGCGCTGGCTGGGCGGGGACCAGCGCGAATAGCGACTCCATTTTGTCACAATCGACTGACAGGAAAGGTGCTGATGCGATATTCCTTCCTTGCGCTGCCGCTGATCGCGGCCAGCAGCCCCGCCTTTGCGCAACTGCGCCCGTTGATCGAACCCCCTGCCTCAGCCGCGAGCGCGCTGAGTGGCGTTGATGTGTTTCTGATCAATGAGGGCACGCAGCCTGCTGAAGTCGAGGCTCCGGCGACCATTCAGACCATGGCGCGCGATGGCACGACGCTGACGATCGAACTGATCCGGTCGACCGCCGATACCGCACCGGTTGCGCCGGGCGGATTTGCTCGGCTCCGCTATCGGCTGGCACCGGTTGCGCGGCCAGCCGCCCCCCGGCGTGTCATCGCCCAGGCATCAACCCCCAGTTCGACCCAGGGGGAGGATGTCACGACCAGCGCGCGGGGGACGGCAAGCGGCTTTCTGGCGCGGTTCAGCCCGTTCGAACCGGTCTATGGCGTTATCGGCACGGGCGATGCCGGTGCCAAGGTGCAACTGAGCTTTGCGCTCCAGCCTTTCGCCAGCACCGGGCCGGCATCTTACATCAAGGTTGCCTATACCCAGACGATCTTCTGGGCGCTCAACCAGCCATCCGGGCCAATTCGGGCGACCACTTATAGTCCTGAAGCCTTTATCGACGTGCCGGTTGGCGACAGCACGCGGCTGGCGATTGGCTATCGGCACGATTCCAACGGTGGCGGGGTGGCCAACTCGGTTGACATTAACCGCTTCTATTTGCGCGCCAATCAGAGCGTCGCGCTGGGGCGCGATTGGCGGCTCGATATCACGCCGCAGGGCTGGTTCTATGTGGGCAACCAGGGCCAGGCCGATATGATTGAACGCTTTTACGGCTATGGCGCGCTTGGGGTGTCGGTTGAGCAGCGCGACGGGATCAAGCTGGCGGTGTTGGCGCGCGGTAACCCGGTGACGCGGCTTGGATCGGCTGAGTTGTTCGCTTCCTATCCGATCAAGCGGTTCGGCGTCGGCGATGTCGGGATCTATCTCTTTGGCCAGGCTTTTCATGGCTATGGCGAGGCGCTCACTGATTTTAACCGCGTCGATACGCATGCCCGGATCGGCCTGGCGTTCACCCGGTAGAATGCCGCTATTGTGCTGCAGCGCTGGTTACGCCTAGCCTGCTCCCATGAACACTGATTTTTTCGATTTGGAGATCACGATGAAGCGCTCGCCCACCCTGTTCGCCTGTGCTGTGGTTGCTGGCCTGGCCATCGCGATTGCTACCCCTGCCATGGCGGCGCTGGCCCCAGGGGCAAAGGCACCCGATTTCACCACCCGCGGCGCGACGGCGGGCAAGATTTCGACCGTCAATCTCAAGGCAGCGCTGAAAAAGGGACCGGTCGTCCTTTATTTTTTCCCGGCGGCATTCACGCCGGGATGCAGCGCCGAAGCGCGCGCCTTTGCCGAAGCGATCCCTGCCTTTACCAAGGCCGGGGCAACGGTGATTGGCATGTCGGCAGATCAGGTTGATGTGCTTGCAGATTTTTCAGCCAAGGATTGCGCCGGCAAATTTCAGGTTGCTAGCGCCGGGCCTCAAGTGATTGCAGGATATGATGTTGCCCTGGGGCGGACGATGACCGGACGCGATGGTCAACCGCGCGCCATCACGACCAGGACCAGCTATGTGATTACACCAGAAGGCATAATTTACTATGCCCATAACGATATGAGCTATGCTGATCACGTTCGTAATACGCTGGATGCCGTCAAACGCTATCGTGCCACCGCCCCTTGATCCCGAAAATGCTTGGCTGACGGTCACCTTATTTTAGGTGTTGTTGGCTATGAAAACGGCTCCAGAGGGTATCCGGGCGTTTGATCAAACACTTGGCGGAAATGGGGACGATGGTCGACAGGGCGTTAAAGAGCATTGATGGTGGACAGCCGATTGATCGTGAGGAAGCGACTCGGACGATTTTTCAACGAATCGGCGTTTTTCTAAGCGATAATCGGCTGGGCCCTGATCCGGTGAACTATGCCTTTGCCTATCGGGTGATGATTGATCCCGTTGGCCCGCTTGCCAAGGCGGTTGCAGCGCTCACCGATGGCGGTGTGCGGCTGACCAAGCGCGATATTATGGCGCTGGGTGGCGATGTCGGCAACGCGCCGGTCACGCCGGTCGCCGAGGCTGATCGCAAAGCCGGCGAAGGGCTGGTTGCGCAAACCCAGATGCAGGTCGAAGGCTTTCAGGATCTGGTGATGGCAATGCGCTCCGAAACGCGCGATTTCGGGCGTGATCTTGCCGCAAAGGCTGATGCCATTCGCGAATCATCTGGCGCAGGTGCGTCAGAAGCAGTGATGCGCATTACGACCGCGATGCTGGATCGAGTCCAGTCCGCCGAAAGTCAGCTCGAAGCCGCGACGCGCGAAGCGACGGATCTGCGCGCCAAGCTCGAAGAGGCGCGCGACAATGCCAGGCGCGATCCCCTGACCGACCTCCCCAATCGGCGCGCCTTTGAGGAATGCTATGCCGAGCATCTTGCCAAGGGCGACGCGATGTGTCTGGCCGTGTGCGATATTGATCGGTTCAAGCTCGTCAATGACAGTTTTGGCCATGCCGTTGGCGATCGCGTGCTGAAGGCGATTGCTGATGTTTTGGCATCGGAGTGTGACGGGCATATGGTCGCGCGCTATGGCGGCGAGGAATTTGTCGTGCTGTTTTCAGGCGTTGACATGGCAGCGGCGAGCGATCTGCTTGAAGGCGCGCGCGCGCTCGTCGCCAAGAAGCGCTATCGCCTGCGCGAATCGGATGAGCCGCTGGGTGAGGTCACCTTCTCTGCCGGGCTGACGGCCGCTGGGCCCGGGGAAGAGGTTGGCGAGGCGTTCGTTCGCGCCGATCGCTTGCTTTATACGGCCAAGGCCGATGGGCGGAACCAGCTGAAAATGGGCTAAGGCCCGCTCTCCTGAAAAATTTTCCCAAATAATGGTGACCTAAACCAAAAAATCTGGCGTATTTTACTACGGCGCGGCCATCCTTTGGTGAATAACCGCTGAATACCGCCAAATTTTCAGTTTGGCACGCTCCCTGCAAAGGCTTTGGCATCGCCGGTTGGATGGTCCAACCGAGGCGATAAAGGGAGAAAAATGATGTTCCGTTTTGAAAATCTGTCGCGGGTCGTAATGTCGGCTGCCGCTGCTTTTGTTTTCGCGACCGTGATGGTCAGCGCCGCTGTGCCCATGGTGCCGATCGCCTGATCGGCACCAAACCACCCTCTGCCTGAATTCGAGAATGATGATGACACCCCTGCGGACGATGATCGTCGCCGTCCTCGCCTTTTTGATGACGACAGTCTTGATCCTGGCGCAACATGCGCTGACGACCCTCGCGGTGATAAGTTGATGCTGAGCAGAATACCCATCAATCGACGCCGGGATTGGCGACTATTGCCGATTTTGCGGGCTAAAGCGTTGCCACTGGCCTAGGTTGATCGTGCCGCTGGCATCAGGCCGGCACGAAGGGACCCATATCCATGGCCAAGTCTCAAAAGAAATCGTCCAAGGAAGTCCGCAAACCCAAGGCGGAAAAACCCAAAAAGACGAACGCTTCCAACCCGTCGACCAAGGGCGCGCTGTCGATGGCGCCTAAGGGCTGACCGGTACGATGAGCAGCACTGATGAGGACAGCTATGTCTTTGACGAAGCCAGCGGCGAATGGATCAACGCCGCTGCGGCCGCCGCGATCAACGCTGCGGCCGAAGGCCCGATGGAGGTGCGCGACGCGGTCGGCAATCTGCTCGCCGATGGTGATCAGGTAACGCTGATCAAGGACCTGACGGTGAAGGGCGCTGGCCAGACGTTGAAGCGCGGCACCCTGATCAAATCGATTCGGCTAACCGGCGATGCTCAGGAAATTGATTGCCGATTTGATGGCATCAAGGGCCTGGTTCTGCGCGCTGAGTTCGTCAAGAAACGCTAGCCAGTGTCTGCGGCGCTTCGCATCGTGATCCGGCTTTGGCTGGTTGGGGTGCTGATCGCCGGGGCCGTGCTGCTTTATGCCTATGGCGAAGCCCGACGGCTGCCGGTCGTGCGCCAGGCAGCGATTACGCTTACCGATTGGCCCGCCGACGTCGCGCCGCTGCGTGTGGTGCTGATCGGCGATATCCATATCGGCAACCAGACGATGAATGAACGCCGACTGACGGCGATTGTTGATCAGATCAACGCGCTCGCACCCGATATCGTGCTGATTGCCGGTGATTTTATTGCTGGCCATGCCGAGGATCCCCTCGGCACCAAGGCCGCGCGACTGATAGACCCGCTCAGCCAGTTGCGCCCGCGAATCGCGACGGTGGCGGTGCTGGGCAATCATGATCATTGGACCAATGCACCGGCCGTCATCCAGGCGCTGGAGCGGGCAGGGATCATCCTATTGTCGAACCGCGCGGCGCGGGTCGGTCCGCTGGTGATTGGCGGGCTCGATGATGATTTCACCGGTCGCGCGCAGCCTGCCCGGATGCTCGGTCAGATGGCGAAGCTGGCCGGGCCAAGGCTGGTGCTGTCGCACAGCCCCGACCCAGCCGTGCGGATCAAGCCGCCGCTCTTGATGCTGGCGGCACATACGCATTGCAACCAGATCGTGCTGCCGATCATCGGCCCGCTGGTCAGCGTCTCACGACTGGGTGATCGCTATGGTTGCGGCTTGATCCGCGAACCTGGCCGGACCGTGATCGTTACCGCCGGGCTCGGCACCAGCCGGGTGCCATTCCGGCTGGGCGCGGTGCCTGATCTTTGGTTGATCAGCTTGGGGCCGCCGAGCCGGCGCGCGGATCGCCCGCCTACACCGGCTCCGTGACCGCTTACCCCTTGCGGCTGGCCTCAAACAGAAACCAGGCGCGCTCCTCGGCCTGATCGGTCCAGTCGTCCAGCATGCCGCTGGTTGCGTTGTCTTTGGCCGCATCGACGATGTCCTTGGCGTCGCGCAAGGCGGCGACGAGCTGCAGATTATCCTCGCGCAGTTCCGCGAGCATCGCTTCGGGGGCGACGAAATCGGCATCATTGTCCTTGATCGACTGATGGCGCGCAATGTCGCCAATCGAGCGCAGCGTGGTGTTGCCGGTTTTGCGGACGCGCTCGGCAATGGCGTCGGTCGTGCCCAAAATCTGCGTTGCCTGATCGTCGAGCATCAAATGATAGTCGCGAAAATGCGGGCCGGAGACATGCCAATGGAAATTCTTGGTCTTGAGATAGAGCGCAAAACTATCGGCCAGAATGCCGTTCAGCGCTTCGGCGACCGTCTTGGCGGCATTTGATTTGAGATCAGTTGGGGTTTTCAGCGCAGAATCTGTCGTCATGGGCGGGCCTCCTGAAGGTGATGCCAAGTCAACGGCTGACGCAAAGATTGGGTCCCGACAGCGACGCTGCAATATCATCCTTCAAGCAATATGCTGATCACCGTGATTGCCTGGCTAGATCAGCCGCATCGCGCCCAGCGCAAAGATCAGCCCCGTGACCATCAGCACCAAGCCAATAGTGATCCGAACCGGGCGATGCGGCAGCGATCGATAGCGTGATTCGCCGGCGAGAATGGCGGGGATGATCACGACCAGGCTCCCCAGCGTCGCGCCAATCGCGGCCAGGGCGGGAATCGGCGCGCGCGCCGCAAGCGCGGCCGTCAGGAATTGCGTCTTGTCCCCCATGCTGATCGCCAACAAGCAGATCAGTGCCGTCAGGAAAGCTCCGGCGCCAGCGCGTAAGGGGGTCGGCCGCTTCGCCCGAACCAAGGCCGCGACGCCTGCCGACACCAGCGCAAGGCCCAGCAGCAGCGCGCGGGCATTGGGGGTCATGATTGGGGCAATCAGCATGCCGCCCACCGCGCCAACGCCATTGCCGATGGCAAGCGCGAGTGCGGCGGCGATGATCACTTGCCCATGTTTTGGGTAGCGATCGCCCAGCATGGCCGCGAGCCAGGCGCTGCGATCGCTCGCCTGACAGAGAATCGCGCCGACAAAAGCGGCCATCAGCGCGTCCATGGTTCAGGGATCAGCCGGTCAGCCGAACCGAACAGGCCGCCACATAGCTGTCGCCAGCGAATCGGTCCTGGCGCTCGCTGTTGATGGCCTCACGCAGCAGCGCGATCCAGCCCGTGATCAGCGGACCCATGTCGCCCCGCGCCAGCGCTGATTCGAGTATCTGGGCGACGCTGGCGACCGGCATCATGCCATTTTGCCGGGCGATCCGGCGAATCATGTCGATCTCGGCAGCGAGCGCGGCCCGACCCGGGCGCACGCCGAGCAACGCGGCGCGTCGGAACAGTTCGGCTTGAACATACGGGTCGATCGTCGCGGATTGGGTCATGTGCTGGGCCATGCGGCGTCCCCTTCGGCCTTGATGATTTCAGGCTGCACCTTTTACGGTAAAGATGGCGTTAACGGTGGTGCATGGGTGCAGCGCGGACGGCATTGGCTTGACTTTGCGGCCCGGCTGGGCCAACGGCTGCGGCTTACCAAGCGGCGGGCACGCGTTCGTCGCTTTTTGCTTTTTTCAAACTCGCAGGATTTCAGGTCATGGCAAAGCCGACCACCGTCAAGATCAAGCTCGTCAGCTCGGCCGATACCGGCTTCTTCTATGTCACGAAGAAGAACCCGCGTACCCAGACCGACAAGCTCAGCTTCCGCAAATATGATCCCGTCGTGCGCAAGCATGTCGATTTCAAGGAAGCCAAGATCAAGTGACATGGCGGGCGGCCTAAGCCGCCGCTGTGTCATCCCGGCGAAGGCCGGGATCCAGAGCCGCACCAGAGCCGCAGGGGATATCCTTTGCGGCTCTTGTCATGCCTGCCCTTCAAGCCCCGAATCTAAAGCCCTGCACCTAAAGCCCAACACCTAAAGCAGCGCCTTCACCTGCGCGATAAACGCGGCCAACGCGATCGGTTTGGAAACATAGGCATTGGCCCCGGCCGCCCGGATGCGTTCTTCATCCTCGCGCCCGGCATAAGCAGTCACCGCCATGATCGGGATGCTGCGCAGCGCGAGATCGCCCTTTAGCTGCGCGATCAGCTCATAGCCGGTGACATGCGGCAGCTGGATATCAGTGATGATCAGATCGGGCTGAAAAGCGCGCGCGCGCGCCACGGCCTCGCGACCGTCGCGGACGCCTTCGGCCACAAATTCATGCGCGCGCAACAGATCGCAGAAAAGTTTGAGGTTCAGTTCGTTGTCCTCGACAACCAGCACCCTTTTTGCCACGTCCACATGATCCTTCCCTCAAGCCCGAAGCGAATAGGCAATGCGTGGCCCTGTGACAAATGAAGACGCAGCGGTGCTGGCGTTGGGGGCGCTCGGCTGGGCACTGGCGGTGCCTGATCGGGCCGAACGGCTGCTGGCGCTGACCGGGCTTGATCCACAGCGATTGCGGGCCAGCGCAGGCGATCCCGCGACGCAAGCGGCGGTTCTTGGGTTTCTTGAGGGGCATGAGCCTGATCTGATCGCCTGCGCCACCGCACTCGCCACCACCCCCGCCGCGCTGATTCGCGCGCGCCAAACCCTGGACGACCAATGAAGCCCTTGCTGATCACTGATTGCGACGAAGTCCTCCTCCACATGGCGCGCCATTTCGGCACCTGGCTGGGGGAGGAGCATGCGATCGATTTCAAACTTGCGCATGGCGACATGGCCACCAGCATGACCAGGCGCGATGGCACGCCGCTCGCGCGCGAGGAGATGTGGACCTATCTCGCCGGTTTCTTTCCGGCAGAAATGGGCCGGCAGACCCTGGTGCCGCATGCGGCTGAATCGATCGCGGCGCTGGCGGAAATTGCCGATATCGTCATCCTGACCAATCTGCAGGACCATTGCCGCCCCGCGCGCACCGCTCAGCTCGAATCGTTCGGCATCGTCCACCGGGTCGAGACCAATCAGGGCGGCAAGGGCACACGGGTGGCCTCACTGGTCGCTGAATTCGGCAATCCGGTGACCGTTTTTGTCGACGATCTGGCGGTTCACCTCGATTCATGTGCGACGCACGCCCCCCACGTCCACCGGCTCCACATGGTTTCCGAGCCCGATCTTGCGCCGCATGTACCGCCCGCCCCCGCCGCGCACGCCCGGATTGATGACTGGCGGCTGGCAAAGGACTGGATTGCCGCGCGCTTTGCCGCTGCCGTGCCAGCCAGCGCTTGACCCGCCCCGCTTTGGCGTGGTTGAGCCTGACAGCATGACCGATCGAATCGACACCAAACTCGCCGAGCTTGGGCTCGCCCTTCCCGCTGCTGCTGCGCCTGTGGCTGCCTATGTGCCGACGGTCGAGGTGGGCGGGTTGCTGCATATTTCCGGCCAGCTGCCCTTTGATAATGGGGCGCTGATGACCGGCCGGGTTGGTGAAGACCGCGATCTGGCCTTTGCGCAGAAAGCGGCCGAACGCTGTGCCCTGATGCTGGTTGCACAGATCAAGCAGGCGCTGGGTGGCCTGCACCGCGTCGAACGGATCGTGAAGCTGGGCGTGTTCGTCAACAGCGCAACCGATTTCACTGATCAGGCAAAGGTTGCCAATGGCGCGTCTGAATTGATGGTCGCCTTGTTCGGGGAGGCAGGCAAGCATGCGCGCAGCGCCGTGGGCGTCGCGGTTTTGCCGCTGGGTGCCGTGGTGGAAATCGACGCGATCATCCAGGTCGCCAGCTGATCCCGGCGGCATGACCGAGCGCGACGTCATCGCGCGGATCGCCCCCGGTGTCGCCAGCATTGCGCCCGCCGATTGGGATGCCTGTTCTGGCGCGGACAACCCGTTTCTTGCCCATGCCTTTCTCTCCATCCTCGAAGAATCGGGGAGTGTTTCCCCGCGCGCTGGCTGGCAATCAATCCCCATCGTCATTGACGGCGCTGACGGCAAACCGGCGGCGATCGCGCCCGCTTATGCCAAGGGTCACAGCCAAGGCGAATATGTCTTCGACCATGCTTGGGCGGATGCCTGGCAGCGCGCGGGCGGGCGCTATTATCCGAAGCTGCAGGTCGCAGTGCCGTTCACGCCGGTGCCCGGTCCGCGACTGTTATTGCGCGATTCCACGCTTGGCCCGGCATTGATCGGCGCGCTGGAGGCAGTGACGGTGCAGCAGGGGCTGTCGAGCGCCCACGCCACTTTTGTCAATCCTGACCAACTGCCCATGTTTGAGGATGCCGGCTGGCTGATCCGCGCCGGTACCCAGTTTCATTGGCGTAATGACGGCTATGGCAGCTTTGACGATTTTCTGGGTGCGCTTGCCAGCCGCAAGCGCAAGGCAATCCGCAAAGAACGCAGCGCCGCGGTGGAGGGGCTGACGATCCGCCATGTCAGCGGTGCTGACCTGACCGAAGCCGATTGGGATGCGTTCTGGGTTTTCTATCAGGATACCGGCGCGCGCAAATGGGGCACGCCCTATCTGACGCGGCGTTTCTTCTCGCTGCTCGGCGAGCGGATGGCGGACCGGGTGCTGCTGATTCTGGCCGAGCGCGATGGCCGACCGATTGCCGGGGCGCTCAACCTGATCGGCACCGATACGCTATATGGCCGCTATTGGGGCGCGACCGAAGACGTGCCCTTTCTCCATTTCGAGCTGTGTTATTATCAGGCGATTGATGCAGCGATTGCGCGCGGGCTGCAATCCGTGGAAGCGGGCGCGCAAGGCGAGCACAAGCTCGCGCGCGGTTATGCGCCCGTTGCGACCTGGTCGGCGCATTTCATCCCGGATGTCAATTTCAGGCGGGCAGTTGCCGATTTCCTGGTCCATGAACGCGAAGCTGTCGCCAGCGACCGGGAATTTCTGGGCAGCATGACGCCGTTCAAGAAGGCGGCGGCGGGGTAAGTTCTTCGGTCGTCAGCGTGACGGCGGGCTTGGCATGATCGACCCGGAATACCGCGCTGCGACCGTCGCGCCACAGCGGGATTAGCCCAGCCTCAAGCTTTTTATCATAAGCGGGTGGCTGGATCAGCCAGACATAATCAAACGCCTCGCGCGGGAACAGGGCGAGCGAGCGGGTCACCGGGCGCCACCATTCGCGCGGGCACTGCACATGGGTGACGATTTGTGACGGATCATGCGCGAAGCGGCGCGCTGCCCTGTAGCGCGTCGTCATCAACTGCGCGCCCGCCATCGACCATTGATCATTGGTATAGGCCAGCCGCCGTTCAAGCGCGATTGCCGGCAAGTGCTGAAGCCTGCTCAAAAACCATTCGTTATTGCAGGTTTCACCGACGAAACTGACGAGCCGCGCGCCCTTGGGCACATGATCAAGCGCCTTGAGCTGGCGATCATAGCTTTGGTCATACAACCAAAAGCTCACCGTGCCTGCGCCGATTCGCACCAGAAAGAAGCTCAGCCCCACTGCCGCGACTGTGGCCGCGCCGCGAATCGACAGGCCCTTTTTGGGGCGCAGCGCGATCAGCGCGATCGCGACCATGAACGGGGCCAGCCGCATATCGGCATAGGCGGAGCCGAAAACGATCCGGGGCAGCAGGATGAAAACGGCCAGCAGGAACGCAGCCGACAGCGTCAGATTGCGCGAATATTCGATATTCGGATCGCGAATGCCCTTGAACAGGATGAAATAGATTACCGCTGTTGAGGCAATGTCGAACGCTTGCCAGCGATCGCGCAGCACCATCGTCACCCAGCCGACCTTGGCGCGCCAATTGAACCAGTCGCCGGTCTGGCCACTAACTCCGCCGCCGGAGCGCCACAGCACCATTAGCCCCATTGGCAGCGCAAGCGGTAAGCAACCGATGCAGGTTCTGAGCCACGCATTGAACCAGCGATGGCCAAGATCATGCTGGCGGATCAGTTCGGCGGAAAAGGCGAGCACGCCCAGCACGCCCCAACCAAATGTATGGCACAGCCACAACAGGCAGGAGAGCGGCACGAAGATGATCGCGCGCAATCGCAAATGGCCAAGCCGGGCAAGCCGCAGCCACAGCCCAAAAGCGTTAAGCGCAAGCGCCATCGACAGCGCGAAATTGACGAAGCCGAAATGGAAGGGGAAGCTATAGGCCAGCGGCAGCGCGAACAGCGCCGTCGCCGGGATGCGGCCATGCACCTCGCGTGCGATCCACAACAGCCCGGTGACCACCATCGGCGGGATGGTCAGCACGATCAGCTTGACGGCAAGCTCTAGCCCGAAAATCTTGGCGAGCGGGATGACCAGCAGATCAACGCCGAGATTGCCGATCAGCGACCAGTTAAAGTCATACCAGTCACGCAGCCATTGATGCTGCTGGAGTTCTAGCTGAACCCGGTATCGCCCCATATGGCCCGGCAAATCGAGCAACGGCGGAATGTCCGGCCACAGCAACGGGATTGCCGCCACCAATGCCGCTGCCACCACAAACCAGCGGGTTTGCCACCAATGAAGCCTGTCGGCCGTATCTCCCTGCATCCCGCCGCTCTAGAGCGGCTTGGGGGGCGACGACAAGTCGCGTTCGATCCTGAAGAGCTGGGCTGGCCTGTTGGCGGCGTCGGCAGCGGGGCTAATCGGGTGCAGCCAGGCGGGATGGTGGCCCTGCCCCAATTGCCCGATCAGCCGATTGGGGTCGCTGCGCCATGCCGGATCAAGCGCGGCGAAGCCGGCCGAGCAGAATACGACATAATCGGCACCCAGACCGGCGGCGATGCTCTGGGCCGCCGCCGCGGGGCTGAGGAAAAAACGATACATGGCGGCGTTGCCGGCATTGTTGCGATGATAAGGGGCCGCGATTAGCCGGTGCTGCGTGGCGGCGATCGCATAGGCCCCCAGATCTATCGGCGCGATAATGGTACCGGTTGGCAGCCGGGCGAGCGCCGCCATCATTGCTGGGCTGGTGCAATTGCCGTCCGCACCGCCAAAATTGGCAGCCATCGTCGGGGGGGTAGGCGCTGGCCCCGTAGCAAAGGCCTGCGCGGCGATCGGATACAGCATCCCCGCTGAACCGATCCACGCCCCGGCCAGCCAAAGAGTGCCCCGGGCCCGGGCGATACCAATCATCGCCGCCAGCGATGGGGCGGCCAGAATTGCCCCCAAATAGGCACCGCGCAGTTGCGCGAAACACAGCGCCAGCGACACAAGCTGCAAGCTGATCACCACTGCCCAGCTGAAACTCGGTCGACGATAGGCGCAGGCCAGGCTTGCCAGCAGTCCGGCACCGAGCAACCCGACATAGCCGAGCGCTATCCGCGCCGGTGCTGCCAGCATTGGCTGCGCTTCACCGACATTCTCCAGCCACAGCCGTGCCAGCAGCGGATCGACCCCGGCATAGGGGCTCACACAGGCTCGGGCGACCGGAAACAGGATCGCCGCCCCGGCCAAGCCAATCAGCCCGCTCGCGGCAATCCGGTGGCGCGCCGACGGAATTAATGGCCCGGTCATGGCCAGGATTACTGGGGCAAAGCTGACATATTGCGCACCCTGCCAGGCGATCCGGGTGAAACCGTCACAGGCCGGATAGGCCCAGCCATCAGGCGCGAAGATGATTTTGGCGAAGCCAAGCCCCAGCCCGCAAGCCAGCCCAAAGCCCAGCAGTTGCGCCCCCCCCCGCCCGGTTGCCCAGGGGAGCCAGACCAGCGCTGCAGCGACGAGCAAGAAGGGCGCGGTCTCCAGCCCGATCACCAGGCTGGCACAGGCGGCCAGGCCAATAATCGCGCCGCTGACATGACCAGCCCGGGCAAGCAGCGCGCGGACGATGACGAGCAACAGCACGATCTGAAAACCGTGATGATCGATCCGGCCGGGCATGAACAAGGTCGTGGCCGGATAGCTGATCGCAGCGACGATGATGGCGGTGCGGGCAATCGCTGGATCAATCGCGCGGGCGATTCGCCCAATCAGCAACAGGGCGGCGGCAAAAAGCAGGCCGGGCCACACAATCACAGCGGCCAGCTCAGCGCGGGCCTGACCGACCATCGGCGTCAACTGGGCAATAATGGCACCGGGCACCAGATCGGGCAGGCGCGACCAGTGCATCAGCAACCCATTTGGTCCCAAGCGGTGCTGGCTCAGATCGCGAAAATCTTGGCCCGCGAGCCAGTTCCTGATCTGCTGCAGGCGCATGACATCATCGGTATCGGGCAAATGCAGTTGCGACAGCAGCGGCCAGTCGCGCCAACACCAGCCGATCGTCAGAATCGCGGCAATAGCAATCGCCAGCGCGGCATCGCCAGCGATCGATCGCCAATATCTCTGCCGCACCATGGCCCAGCGATAACGCGACGGCGTTAAAGCCTGCTTAGCGCGCCTTGGCCAATTATCCCTGGTCGCGGCGGCCGAGCAGACGCAGGCGCAGGGCATTCAGCTTGATGAAGCCAGCCGCATCGCGCTGATCATAGGCGCCCTGATCGTCTTCGAAGGTCACAACCTTTTCCGAATAGAGCGAATAGGGTGATTTGCGGCCGATCACATAGACGCCGCCCTTGTACAGCTTCAGTCGTACCGTGCCCGTCACCTTGGCCTGGCTATGGTCGATCGCGGCCTGCAGCATTTCACGCTCGGGGCTGAACCAGAAGCCGTTATAGACCAGCTCGGCATAACGCGGCGCGAGTTCGTCTTTCAGATGCGCAGCCCCCCGGTCGAGCGTCAGCTGCTCGATGCCGCGATGCGCGAGGTGATAGATCGTGCCGCCCGGCGTTTCATACATGCCGCGCGATTTCATGCCGACAAAGCGGTTTTCGACCAGATCGAGCCGCCCGATCCCGTGCGTGCGCCCGAGATCGTTGAGTTTGGCGAGCAAAGTGGCGGGCGACATGCCCTCACCGTTCAGCGCGACGCCGTCGCCGGCTTCGAAATCGATCGTGATGATCTCCGGCGTGTTGGGCGCGTCTTCGGGGTTTGCGGTCCGCGAATAGACATAATCGGGCACTTCCTCCCATGGATCCTCAAGCACCTTGCCTTCGGATGAGGTGTGGAGAATGTTGGCGTCGGTTGAAAACGGCGCTTCGCCGCGCTTGTCCTTGGCGACCTCGATCTGGTGCTTTTCCGCAAATTCGATCAGCCGGGTGCGGCTCGTCAAATCCCATTCGCGCCACGGCGCGATCACCTTGATATCAGGCGCCAGCGCATAATAGCCCAGTTCGAAGCGGACCTGATCATTGCCCTTGCCGGTCGCGCCGTGGCTGACGGCATCAGCGTTCACCTGGCGCGCAATCTCGATTTGCCGCTTGGCGATCAGCGGCCGGGCAATGCTGGTGCCGAGCAGATACAGCCCCTCATAGAGCGCATTGGCGCGCATCATCGGGAAGACATAATCCTTGACGAAGGTCTCGCGCAGATCATCGATGAAGATATGTTCGGGGCGGACGCCCGCGCGCTCGGCCTTGCGCCGCGCGGGTTCCAGCTCCTCGCCCTGGCCCAGATCGGCGGTGAAGGTGACGACCTCGCATCCATAGGTCTGCTGCAGCCATTTCAGGATCACGCTCGTGTCCAGCCCGCCTGAATAGGCAAGAACGACTCGGTTGATTTTGTCAGTCATTGGCATGATCCTTCGGCGGGTAACGCTGCGCGCCCTAAGCGAGCCACATCGCGCGCGCAACCGGGGAGGGGTTGATGGCAGACAACAAGACAAAGCCGACCGATGTTCCAATCGATGCCTATCTCGCCAGCGTCGAACCCCCGGTGCGGCGGCAGGATGCCCAGGTGGTAATGGCCATGATGAAGCGTATTTCGGGCGAGGAAGCCCGGATGTGGGGCCCGTCGATCATCGGCTTTGGCTGCCACAGCTATGTTTATGAAAGCGGCCGGTCTGGAGAGACGCCGCGCATTGCCTTTTCACCGCGCAAACCGCAGCTGGTGCTCTATGTGGGGGCAAGCGCCCCCGAAACAGTTGCGTTGCTGCCTGCGCTCGGCAAGCACACAACCGGCAAGGGCTGCCTTTATATCAAGAAGCTGGCCGATGTGGACATGGCTGTGCTCGAACAGATCGTCCAGCTGGCCTTTGATCGCCGCGTTTGACGCTTATTCCGCCGCCTGCAACCGTGTCGGTGGCTGTTCAGCGCGATAAGCCTGTTCGCGTTCATACATATAATCGCGCGTGATCGGCAGGGCGTGGCGGTTCTTGGCAAACTGCACCTGGTAGTTGACCAGCCCACCATATTTGAACGCGCATAAGGCGCCCGCCAGATAGAATTGCCACATCCGGAAGAAACGTTCGTCATACAGCGCGATGATCGCGTCGCGTGCAGCGGTCGTCCGGTCATACCAATGCTGCAGCGTATAGGCATAATGTAGCCGCAGCACTTCGACATCGGTCAGGTAAAAGCGCAGCCCTTCATTGGCCTTCACAATCTCTGACAGCGCCGGGTTATAGCCGCCCGGAAAGATATATTTGACGGTCCATTTATCGGTGACCGACGGTGGTCCTGCGCGGCCGATGGTGTGGAGCAGCATCACCCCGTCATCGTTCAGCAGATCGCGGCACTGGCGCATGAAGATGGTGTAATTGGGCGTGCCGACATGTTCGAACATGCCGACTGAAACGATCCGGTCGAAGCTGCCCGTCACGTGGCGATAATCGATCAGTTCGAAGCGCACCTTGTCGGCGACGCCGGCTTCCTCAGCGCGGCGACGCGCGACCTTCAGCTGTTCTTCGGAAAGGGTAACCCCCAGCACCTCGGCACCGGTTTTCTGGTGGAGATACAGTGCCAGCCCGCCCCAGCCGCAGCCAATGTCGAGCACCGTCATGCCCGGTTCGAGCGCGAGCTTGGCGGCGATATGCGCTCTCTTGTCGTCCTGCGCCTGTTCCAGGCTGTTGGCGGGATCAGTGAAATAAGCGCAACTATATTGCCGATCGGCATCCAGGAAGAGATCGTAGAGCCGATCGGACAGATCATAATGATGCGCCACGTTGCGCTTCGATGCGCGGGCACGATTGATCCGGCCAATGCGGTGGGTAATCGCTTCGATTGCCCGCGTTGCAGGCGATGCTTGCAACGCGCCTGCGCCGTCCTCCCACAGATCATTGGCGGTCATCAAGGTGACCAGGCCGAGCACATCGCCATTATCGACCGTCAGCCGCCCGTCCATATAAGCTTCACCGGCACCGAGGCCGGGATCGCGAATAATCGCGCCCGCAGCCCCCTTGTCAGTGAACCGGATTGTTACATCGGGCATCGCCGGATCAGCGGTACCAAAGGTGCGAAGTTGGCCATCATGATGAACTACGGTCAATCTTCCGCGCCGAACCCGGCGGGACAAGAACAAATCAATAATGGCCATATGCGTGTATCATTGCCCTTAAATTGGCCTAGATGCCAGCATAGGAGTCATATTCGACATTGTCTTCCCAATAACCGCCCTGGCCTGATCCGAAGCCCTCAAGCGATTCCACTGCCTCGATGCCCATCACATATTTGGCCTGCTTATAACCCAGAAGACGTTCAGCCCGTAGCCTGATGGGCGCGCCATGGGGGATGGTGATCGGTGCATCGTTCATCATCCAGGCAAGAATGGTTTGCGGATGGAACGCATCAAACATGTCGACCGATTCATAGCAATTCTTGCCATGAAACAGATCGGCGCAATGGAAGACGATATAGCGCGCACTTGGCTTTACATCGGCGCGTTTCAGGATGTCTCCCAGCATCGGGCCATGCCATTTGCCGATCGCTGACCATCCCTCCACACAATCGTGGCGGGTGATCTGGGTGCGGGCCGGCATCGATTTGAGCTGCGCCAGCGACAGCGCCATCGGGCGATTGAAGAGGCCCGTTACCTGCAGCTTCCAATTGGCGAACTTCTCTGCCGCCATGGCGGTATATTCGGGCGTACCCGGGTTAAGCGTGCCATTGGCGCGGAAGACGGGGGACATCTGGTCCGGCCGGAATTCCTTGGCCAACGAATGCCGGTTGGAAAGCGCGCGCTGCAGGCCGCGATGGACATCATCGGCCGAAAAGAGGCTTTTGCGGAAGCCCTCATTCTGCGCCAGCTTGTCGCAGCCGGACAGCAGCAGTCCGGCGCCTGCAGCGGCACCGCCAACCAGAGCGCGGCGAGTGATCAAGTTAGACATCAGTGATTATCCTCAGGAACGCGCCAATAGCCGGTAATCATCGAGCGTATTTCGCCGATCGGGCCAGCCAGAATGACCAAAGCCAGATGGACGATGATGAAGCCGATGAGCGCAACCATCGCAATGAAGTGGATCGAGCGCGCCGATGAGCGCCCACCGAACAGGTCGATCAGCCACGGCCAAGCGGCGTCCATACCCGGCGACATGGCGAGGCCGGTGAAGATGATTGCGGGGATCATGATGAAGATCGCGCTGGCATAGGCGATCTTCTGCAGCACATTGAACGCACCCGGATCCTTTGGATCATGGAAACGCAGCGCCAGATGTTCCTTGATGTCATACCAAAGATGGCTTGGCGTAATCTCGTGCGCCTTGATCGTCAGCTGCTTTTGGAAATGCCGGTTGATCAAGCTGGACAGCATGAAGCCGAGCAGCGCAAAGCCGAGCACCAGCGCAAAGAACAAATGCCAGCGCCGCGACAGTGCGAGGTTATAATTGCCCGGAATCGTCATCCAGCCCGGCCAACGCGGCAAGTGAATCCAGGCAGGGTCGGGATTCGCGCCGAACTGGCCCCAATAAAGGTGCGGATGGGCGTTCAGGATCCCCAGCCCACTGCCGATCATGATGAACACGGCAACGACGTTGATCCAATGCCAGATCCGGGTCGAGATGTTATGCTTATAAATCCAGCGCATTGCCTGGCCGCCTTTCGGCGCCATCGCTGGCGGCGGTGGAGGCGCGGTTGCGTTCGGGTCGGTCGTTACGTCCATGTCGGCCCCTTCGTCGCGGCGATAATCCGTCGTTATCGCCTGTTACCCTAACCGCCAATACAGTGCCATAGAACCTTCGGTGACAATCGAAGCGGGGCGTTGGATGATAGAGCACCATTTCTACGAACCAGAGCACGGAGGCGCGCAGGCCATTGGCCTGGCGCATGATCCCCTCAATGCCATTATTGCCCCCCCGTCCTATCGGGTGGATCAGCACCTTAAGTGTTGATCAACAGCGCAATCTGGCGCCGTACAGCTTCTTCAATCTGTTCAATTACACTCCGCCGATCATCGGCTTTGCCTCGATCGGCTGGAAGGACAGCGCAGAAAACATCGCCAAAACCGGCGAATTTGTTTGGAATCTGGTCACCACTGACCTTGCTGAAGCCATGAACGCTTCATCGGCAGCGGCCGCGCCGGGGATCGACGAATTCGATCTGGCCGGGATCGAGCCGGCCCCGTGTCGCCGCGTCAAACCGCCACGCGTCGCGGCCAGCCCGGTCAGCTTCGAATGCCGCCACAGCCAGACTCTGCGGCTGACAAGTGCTGCCGGTGCCGCCACCGAGACTTGGCTGATCCTGGGTGAGGTGGTTGGTATTCATATCGCTCCGTCGATGATCGAGGGGGGCGTTTACCAGACCGCGCGTGCGCATCCTGTTTTACGGGGTGGGGGATGGGGCGATTATTTTCAGCTGGGCGATATGTTCCGGATGACGCGTCCGGGGTGAAATTGGGACGGCATGGTACAAATCGGCGATTGGGCTTCATAAAACTGTCATGATATGGAAGATCGCTAGTGCTGCTTCGGGGGGCTGGGGCTGTGTTGCGATTGGCCAAATGGTGACGGGGGTAAATGGAGCAACAAAGATCACTCACTGCAACCGGCTTGGACGACGCCGTCTGGGGCCAGGATATGGCCGATCCCCGTCGAGCTGCTTCGCCGGCGGCTAGGCTGGCCGCATTTTTGTCCAAGTCCGCCAAGGATGTTTTTGCCGGTTCAATCTGCGGCATGCTGTCGATCCTGTTCGGCATCTCCTATGCGGCGTTGATCTTTGCCGGGCCGCTGGCCCCTGGCTTGCCTTATGGCATTGCCGCGACTTTTCTGACGACCGCGGTTGCCGCGACGGTTGTTGCGCTGCGCAGTTCGCTGCCGTTCATGATCGCCGGCCCTGATTCTTCGACCTCAGCGGTTACGGCTGCGCTGTCGGCAGCGCTCGCCCATAATATGATCATGAACGGTGCCAGCGGCCCCGCGATGATCGGACCGGCGCTGATGATTATCGCGATGGGCAGCGGGCTCGCTGGTTTGTTCCTTTGCCTGCTGGGCCTCGCTCGGGCCGGTCGGGCGATCCGCTTCATCCCCTATCCGGTTATTGGCGGCTTTTTGGGGGCGACCGGTGTCTTGATTCTGACAGGATCGGTGCAGGTGATGACCGATCACAAATTCGCAACGGCCAATCTGGCAGCGCTGACGACGCCAGACAGCCTTGCCAAGCTGGTCGTCGGCGTGGCGATTGCCGCTGCGATTATTGCCGCACGAGCGCGATACAAAAGCGCCTTTACGCTCCCCGCGGTTTTGATTGCGGGTGGACTCCTTTTTTATGTCGTGCTGGCCGCCTGTCGCATTCCGATTGCGGATGCGCAGGCGGCAGGCTGGACGTTCTCGCGCCAGTCAGCCGTCGGGTTCAAATCGCCATGGTCGTTCGATTCCCTGGCGCAGTTTCCCTGGAAAGCCCTTCCTTCGCTCGCCGGCGATTTGTTTGCGGTGATGTTCGTGACCACGATCAGCGCATTGCTGAACACCGCCGGCATCGAGCTCGCCACCAAGCGGGAAGCTAATCTCAACCGCGAATTGAACGCCCTGGGGGCGGCTAATCTGCTGTCGGCGGTGTTCGGCGGCTATGTCAGCTGTATTTCGCTGAGCCGGTCTACGCTTGGCTTTGTGGCAGGCGCAACGGGGCGGGTTACCGGGTTGACGGTTGCCGTCGCTGGCGCAGCGATGCTGGTGATTGATCCGGGATTTCTCGCCTATGTGCCAAAAAGCGTGCTTGGCGGCTTGCTCCTGCACATGGGTATTGATCTCATCTATCGCTGGGTTGTGCAGTCTGCGAAGCGATTGATGCTGATTGATTACCTGTCGTTGCTCGCGATCGTCATCATCATTTTCTTTTGGGGTTTTGTTTTCGGCGTGATGTTCGGCATCGCCACCGGTTGCGCGACCTTTGCGCTGAGCGCCAGCCGGGTGAACGCGATCAAGTTCAGCTTTGACGGTGCCCGGTATCGATCGTCGCTTGACCGCGGCGGTCGGGATCTTGATCTGCTCAACAAGCACGGCCACGAATTGCAGGGCCTCAGCCTGCAAAGTTACCTGTTTTTCGGTTCAGCCAATGGGCTTTATCAACACACAAAACAGTTGATCGCCGCAAACCGCGATTGCCGGCTTCTGCTGTTCGATTTTCGGCTGGTGACGGGCATTGATTCATCTGCCACCCATAGTTTCAATCAGATCAAGCTGTTCGCTGGGCAAAATGGCGTTTCGCTGGTGCTGGTCAATCTTTCCACGCCGATCCAGCAAGCCTTTCGCATCGCTGGCTTTCTGGGCGACGATATCATCCTGGGCGATGATCTCGATCATGCGCTGGAGCATTGTGAAAACGTCATCATCGCGCGGCATCGGCAGTCTGCGCGCGAATTTCAAAGCTTTGTCGACTGGCTGGCGGGTGCGCTTGGCAACCGTGAAGATGCCGAATTGCTTGCGCGTCAGTGCCGGCGGGTCGAAGTGACTATGGACACCGTCATCGCACGGCAAAACGCGCCTTCAGATACGATGCATTTCATTCTCGATGGACGAATCGGTGTGGTCGTCGATATCGGCGAGGCACGTTCAGTACGCGTGCGTAGCCTGGGCGAGCATACGACAATCGGCGAAATGGGCTTGCTCACCGGCAAGCCGCGCAGTGCCAATCTGGTCGCTGAATCGAACACTATTCTGTATGAACTCAGCGATGAAAGCTACCGGCGGATCGGCGCCGAACATCCGGCACTGGCGCAAGCCTTATTGACCTATGTCATTACGATCATGGGAGAAAGGCTCCGTTTTGCCAGCCAGGCGATTGGTATTCTACAAAACTAGGCCCCTGCTGCCGGTGACCGCGTTTACCCCAGCGCCGCCTGCTTTTCGTCCGCCAGCGCATCCAATTCCGCCCGGCTCTTTTTCTCGCTTGCCGTCTTCAGCTGCCCGCAAGCCGCATCGATATCGCGCCCGCGCGGGGTACGCACGGGTGCGGAAATCCCGGCGCCGAACACGATGCTCGAAAAGGATTTGATCCGTTCGGGCGTAGAGCATTCATAATTGGCACCCGGCCAGGGGTTGAACGGGATCAGGTTTACCTTGGCAGGCAGCTGATATTTCTTGATCAGCCGCACCAGCTCGCGCGCTTCGGCATCGCTGTCATTCTTGTCCTTCAGCATCACATATTCAAAAGTGATCCGCCGGGCATTGTTGGCGCCAGGATAATCGGCGCAGGCCTGGAGCAGTTCCTCGATGCCATATTTCCGGTTCAGCGGCACGATTTCGTCGCGTACTTCCTTGGTCACGCCGTGCAGCGATACGGCCAGGTTGACGCCAATTTCTTCGCCCGCGCGCGCCATCATTGGCACCACGCCTGAGGTGGAGAGCGTGATCCGCCGTTTGCTGAGCGACAGGCCGTCGCCGTCCATGATCAGCTTCAGCGCATCGCGCACCGCATCGAAATTATAGAGCGGCTCGCCCATGCCCATCATTACGATGTTGGTCAGCAACCGCCCCTCGGGCTGGCTCGGCCATTCGCCCAGCCCATCGCGCGCGAGCATCACTTGCCCGACAATCTCACCTGCGGTGAGGTTGCGCACCAGCCGCATCGTGCCGGTGTGGCAGAATCGGCAATTCAGTGTGCAGCCAACCTGCGATGATACGCACAGCGTGCCCCGGTCTGCATCGGGGATGAAGACCATCTCGTAATCCTGGCCGTCATCACTCCGCAGCAGCCATTTGCGCGTGCCGTCGGTCGAGACTTGCGCCTCGATGACTTGCGGACGGCTGATCACGAAGCGCTGCTCGAGCCATGGCTGCATCGTCTTTGAAATGTCGGTCATCACCGCAAATTCGGTCGCACCGCGATTATACATCCAGTGCCAAAGCTGCTTGGCGCGCAATTTAGCCTGTTTGGGCTCCAGCTGCGCGGTCTCCAGCGCCAAGCGGAGGTCGGCCTTGCTCAGCCCGATCAGGTCGATCCGGCCATCAGCGCGCGGGGTGAAGGCGCGCGGCACTGGCACGGCATCGATGTGCCCGGGGATGGACATGTCGGGGGTCATTATTTTGTGCCTTTTCCGATGTTTCGGATGCCATCGACATGGGCAATCAGATCCTTTGCCGGTGTTCCACCCATTGGGTCCAGAACGACATCGATGCCTTCCCGTCGCGCCAGCTTCACCGCAGGAACAAAGTCTGCGTCGCCGGCGACCAAGATCAACTGGCTGATTTGGCGCTTGAACGCCATCGCGGCGATATCAAGGCCAAGCCGCATATCGACGCCTTTTTGAACCGTATCGATCTCGAAGTCTTCGTCGGTTGGGCCAAATATTTTGGGGTCGCTGACCCAACGCTCAACAGCTTCAGGCTTGGCTCTCCAGCCGACTTTGTCGTTCAGACGTCCCAGTCGGAGGGCAACCTTTCTGACATTCAGCAGCTCTTCATGGATGGCAAGCCGGGAGCGCGCGGTCTCGGTCTTTGCCAGGTCCAGGGTCCGGCGCGAAATGGGCAAATGCACTCGCTTCAGGAGTGGTGGACAATCATAAAAGAATATGCGGTACAGTTCAGGGTTTTCTGCCCAACTCATGTCGATGTTGGTAATGGCACCTTGATCGACTGTCAGCTTTGGGAGCGTCCCCCCGCTGGTGATCTCAAGATGTGCAGCAGCTAACCAGGCGGTACCAAATGCCACCGCTTTTGGGGATGTTGGATCGAACGACGGGTACCGGCTCTTGAACCGGCGCAGAAAATAAGCGCCGTCGATCACTACGGCGATCGGCATATCAGGGCTCACTAAAAACAATTTGTCCCCGGGGTAGGTCTTGAGATGATATCTGCTCTCGCGAGCGCCTCAAAACGTACTGCCGGGGACGGATAGGCCTCAAATATTGAAAAGTTCGGCAAAAGTCAAGATTTCACCGCCCCACGCACCCCAGTGCCGCCGCGTCGATGGCGGTCGCCGCCCCCCTCAGCGCGTAAACGTCAGCAAAGGGCCGCCCGCTTTTGCCTAGCGTTTCAACCGAGAGGCTCCGACCCGATCGGATCGCCGAGATAATCGCCGCGTCGGTCCGCGAATCAGGGGCCCAGGCATCGGCATTGCCGGCGACAAGCTCGAACCGGCGCTCCCCCACGCTGATCGTCACGCGGGCGCGGGGATCGCGCTCGTGGCTCAAACGGATATGGAGCTGGGCGCGGGCGTTCTGGCCCGGCCAAGTGGCGATGCTGGCAAAGGGGCGCCAATTGCCGCCGCCGCTGCTTGGCTTGACCGGCGTGGAAATCGCAAAGCATTTAAGCGGAGAGGGATCGCGAAACGCGCCCCAGCGATCGAAAATGCCAAGCGGATCGCGCGCCAGGGCAGGCGTCGCCGCTGCCAACAGCGACACAGCGATGATCGCCCGCTTCATGCCGGGGCAAAGCCGGTGCCGCGATGCACCAGCGTTTCGACCCCGCCAGCGACCATCACCAGCGATCCTTGAGGTAAACTGCACGCAGCAGGGGCGCCGATAGCGGGGTGGGGCGCCATCCCAGCCATGATCCCGCGCATGACCCTGCTCGACAGGCCATGCATGATGATCAACCGGTCGCCGTCATCATCATGGGTATCGGCGAGCCATGCCGATAGGCGCGCCGCCATTTCGGGGTAGCTCTCGCCATCCGGCGCGGCTTTCAGCAAGCCAGTGCCGGGATGCACCAATTCGCCATATTCTTCCGCGAGCTCGGCATAATAACGCTTTCCCCAACTGCCTGTGCCCAATTCGGTCAGGCGCAGATCGGTGTGCGCTTCATGCCAATCGAGCCCGAGATGCTCGACGACGACCGCTAAGGTCTGCAGCGCGCGCCCGGTTGGCGAAGCCCATAAGGTCAGGCGCGGTTGCTGCCCCAGATGCGCCGCTATCGCCGCACCCATCTCGTCAGCCTGCGCGAATCCCGCGCGCGTCAGCGGGGTGTGCGCGGCCTCGCCCTGAATACGGCGGGCGGCGTTGAAAACGGTTTCGCCGTGCCGGGCAATGAAATCGCGGCCCTTGCGGTCGTGGTTCTGGTTCATGACTGCGGTTTCCCCCGCGCAGCCCGCAAATGCAACGCCGGAAATCTGCGCCGCCAATCGCCCCGTACAGGTACGGTCCAAGGCGGCGCAGGTGCTTGCCCCGGCCCTGTTTATGTTTAAGGAAAGGAAAATGGCGAAGTGTCCCCGGCGCAGTTCTTGCCCGGGCGGAAATGATGGGCGGCCGCCCGGGGGAGACCAATGAAGGCCACGATCGAACGCGCAACCTTGCTGAAGGGCTTGAGCCACGTCCAGTCGGTGGTCGAGCGGCGCAATACCATCCCCATCCTGTCCAACGTCCTAATCGAGGCGACCGCTGACGGTACCATCAAGCTGATGGCGACCGATCTCGATTTGCAGATTAACGAGCATATTGCGGCCAGCGTTGAAACCCCCGGTGCCACCACTGTTTCCGCGCACACGCTGTTCGACATCGCCCGCAAACTGCCCGAGGGCAGCCAGGTCAGTCTGAGCGCTGCCGAAGGCCGGATGACCATCATGGCCGGGCGCGCCAAGTTCCAGCTCTCCACCTTGCCGCGCGACGATTTCCCGGTGATCGCTGAAGGCGAACTGCCGACCAGTTTCGAGCTGCCTGCGGAGACACTCAAGCAGATTATCGACAAGACGCGCTTCGCGATCTCGACCGAGGAAACGCGCTATTATCTGAACGGCATCTTCCTGCATGTGTCGGATGATCCGAGCCCCGTGCTGAAGGCAGCCGCGACCGATGGCCACCGCCTCGCGCGCGTCACCGTCACCCGGCCCGACGGCGCAGAGGGCATGCCCGACGTGATCGTGCCGCGTAAGTGCGTCGCTGAGCTGCGTAAATTGCTCGATGAGATTGACGGCTCGGTCGGCGTCTCGCTGTCCGCCACCAAGATCCGCTTCGATCTTGGCCAGGCGCTGCTCACGTCAAAGCTGATCGACGGCACCTTCCCTGATTACAGCCGCGTGATCCCGACCGGCAATGACAAGATCCTTAAGATCGACCCGCGCGCGTTCGAAGAAGGCGTCGACCGCGTCTCCACCATTGCGACGGAAAAAACGCGCGCGGTGAAGATGGCGCTCGATCGCGACAAGATCACGCTTTCGGTCACCAGCCCAGAAAACGGCACCGCGGCGGAAGAAGTCTCGGGTGATTATGCCGCCGCCCCGTTCGAGATCGGCTTCAACAGCCGCTATTTGCTCGATATTTTGGGCCAGGTGCATGGCGATACCGTCGAGGTTCACCTTGCCGACGCGGCGGCGCCAACGCTGATCCGCGAGAATGACAAGGCCGCAGCACTTTACGTGATCATGCCGATGCGGGTGTGAGCGTCACACGTTCACCAACCCGCGCCTGACTGAGATGGTCACCGACGTTACCAGATAAGCCCCCATCAGGATGGTCATCAGCGTCCAGCTATCGACCTCGGCGACGAGGTCGAGCCGGGCGAGGGCGGCCCAGATGAACAGGCCAAGCTGGAGCACCCAGAAGCACAGCGCCCCAGTCTGGGCGATCACGGCGCGGGCGAGTTCGTCGCCGTCTTTCCATATTTTCCAGTTGATCAAGCATTCGACCAGCAAAAGCGCGCCCAGCGCGAACGCAACGACGCTGCGCATTTCAGTCCCCAGCCCGGCATGGGCCGCGATTGGTGGTATCATGATAAGCAGCCCGCCAAGGGCCGCGACCAATGCCCCACGCCGACCCTCGACCAGCGCGGCGGGATCGACTTCGGTGTCGGCCGGCTGTTTTTCGACCATCTCGTTCCAGCGCTTCCTGCTGGTCGTCGCCCAGGCCGCATAGCCTGCGCTGATCAGAAGCGTCAGCGCGATCAGCAGGCTGCACAGATCGGCCAGCGTCCAATCGAGCAGCGGGGCGATGGACCCGCGTTTCAGCGCTCTGCCGACGAAATAGCCGGCTACCCCGCCAATCGGCGCGCCGATCGCCCCCGCGATCAGCATGCGCCGCCAAAGATTGCGCGTGGTTGCAGGGGCATCAGGACCGTTCATCGGGGCTCCAATCGTCGAGGAAGATGGCATCGACAGGCACTCCAAAAACTTTGGACATTCTAAGCGCGAGCGGCAGGCTCGGATCATATTTATCGGTTTCAACCGCATTGATCGTTTGGCGTGACACACCCAACCGGATCGCCAGATCGGCCTGACTCATCCCGGCTTCGGCCCGCAAAACGCGCAGACGATTTTCCATGATCAGCAACCCACCCGATAATTGGGGTGAAACGGGAAGGTGTGCATGACCATATGACAAGAGCTCTTGTCATTTGCGAGTCGCAATGTCAAGAACTCTTGTCTCTTGCTTGCCCTATCGCGGTCGCTTGAGGCGATTTGGTGCTCAGTGGATGTTACCATGCCGCCCCTTGGCGGCCATCCCACGGGACCGCTTGACCGCCCGACGTCGATGATTTATTAACACAAGTGTCAGTAAGGATCGATTCTATGGCCAAGCTTCCTCCCTTCCCCGGTACCACTGGTCGGCGTGACTGGAAGACGGCGTTTGCGGCGATCCGCAAGCTGCTCAACAATGGCGATGACACGACGCAGGTTTTTCTGATCATGCGCGCGCTCAACGTCGGCAATGCGCCAATGAATTATGCGCGCTTCATCGCCACCGCAGAGGGCGGCCGCATGGCCTATGAGCGCGTCGAACTCGCGCGCAAATTCGCGGAGCCCGCCTATGTCGCGCAATTCGCCCCCGGCACGGTGGGCGCTGCCTATCGCGATTTTCTGGTGTCGACCGGCTATTCGGCGGACGGGCTGGTCGAGGTCAGCCGCGTGATCAGCGAAGACGATATGCTCCACCCCTATGCCTGGTTTGGCAGACGCGTCCGCGACACGCATGACATCTGGCACGTGCTAAATGGTTACAAGGCCGATGAGTCGCTCGGCGAGGGTGCCTTGGTTGCCTTTTCCTATGCCCAGGTCGGCGGGCTTGGCTGGGCGTTTATCGGCGCAGCCGCCGCGCTGAAAAGCATCAGCGTGACGGGCAATTTGTTGTTCGCGAAAGCGGTGTGGGAAGGCTATGTCCGCGGTCGCAAGGCGCAATGGCTGGCAGGTGAAGATTATGAGCAATTGCTGCATGAGCCGATCGAGGCAGCACGGGCGCGGCTCGGCCTGAGTAAGCCGGTCGCCTATCTGAAGGCCCAGCGCGAGCTTGGCGCGATGGCCTCGTATCTCAGCCAATCCAAGGGCGGCGAGACGGCTATCGCGGCCTGACGTGCCCATGAAGCGTCTCTCCAGGCGGATACTGCGCCGCTAGGCTGCGCGAAAGGCGCGCGACACCTGCTCGTTCTGCGCTAAGGCAAGGACGATGCTTTCCCGCTTGGTCCTTACCGATTTTCGTAACCATGCCGATGCCGTCATCGCACCCGGTCCCGGCTTCGTGGTGCTGACGGGCGAGAATGGCGTCGGCAAGACCAACATTTTGGAAGCGGTGTCGCTGTTGGCGCCGGGGCGCGGGCTGCGGCGCGCGGCGCTGGCCGATATGGCGCGGCAGGGTGGGGCCGGGGGCTTTGGCGTTGCCGCCAGACTGGGCGACGGCGTCGATATCGCGACCGGCACTCAGGCCGCAGCGCCCGATCGCCGGATCGTCCGCGTTCAGGGCGCTGGCACGGCCGCCACCGCTTTGGCGGAATGGCTGAGCGTGCTGTGGCTAACCCCGGCAATGGACCGGCTGTTCGTCGAGCCTGCAGCGGAGCGGCGCCGCTTTCTTGATCGGCTGACCTTGGCGCTCGCGCCGGGCCACGCCGTTCATGCCAATCGCTATGAGGCCGCCATGCGCGCGCGCAACCGATTGCTGGGGGAGGACAGCCCGCCCGATGCGCCCTGGCTTGCCGCGCTGGAAGCGCAAATGGCTGAGCATGGTGCCGCGATCGACTCCGCGCGGCGACAGACGGTGGTGCTGCTTGCCGACATGCTGCGCGATCA
This sequence comes from Sphingomonadales bacterium Ga0077557, assembly GCA_001464615.1. Lineage (GTDB taxonomy): Bacteria > Pseudomonadota > Alphaproteobacteria > Sphingomonadales > Sphingomonadaceae > Sphingomonas. The sequence continues at coordinate 69,741 of LNFI01000032.1, forward strand.
GGTCGCCGGGCCGTTTGCGCGTGCCGGGCTGGTGTTGGAAGGGTGGGGCGGTGCTGCCGACAGATTGGCTGCGGATCTTGCCGCGGGGCGACGGCGCGATGCCGCTGCCGGGCGAACGCTTATCGGCCCGCATCGCACCGATCTTGCCGTCACCCATCTCGACAAGGCCCAGGCGGCGGCGCTGTGTTCGACGGGCGAGCAAAAGGCACTGCTGCTCGGGATCGTGCTTGCGCATGCGGATCTTGTGGCCGCGCGGACTGGCCATGCCCCTGTGTTGCTGCTTGATGAGGTGGCCGCCCATCTCGATCCGCGCCGCCGTGCGGCGCTGTTCGAACGATTGGCGGGCCGTGGGCAGATTTGGATGACCGGTACTGAAACGGCCTTATTTGATGACGTCCCCGGGGAAGCAACACGGCTGACACTGCAGGGCGGACAAATTTGTCAATAATTTACAACCTAACTTGGTTTTTGGGCCGTTTTTGAACAGTAACACCCGATAGCGTGCAGATTTCCGATCATGGCGGATGTCAACCTGTGTACCGGACGCTCCAGATCCCATTCAATATCAATAAAGGCCTCCCCATGACCTACCAGACCCATATCGCGCAGACTGATGCGCTCATCAAAAGCCAGAATGGCACATGGGATGGCATTTCCGCTGAATCAGTCGCCCGGATGCGGCTGCAGAACCGGTTCCAAACCGGTCTCGACATCGCGCGCTACACAGCGAAGATCATGCGCGCTGATATGGCCGCCTATGATGCTAACCCGGCCGACTACACCCAGTCGCTTGGCTGCTGGCACGGCTTTATCGGCCAGCAGAAGATGATCAGCATCAAGAAGCATTTCGGCTCGACCAAGCGCCGCTACCTCTATCTCTCGGGCTGGATGGTCGCTGCACTCCGCAGTGATTTCGGCCCGCTGCCCGATCAGTCGATGCATGAGAAGACGAGTGTCCCCGCGTTGATCGAGGAGCTCTACACCTTTCTGCGCCAGGCCGATGCCCGCGAGCTTGGCATGATGTTCCGCGACCTCGACGCTGCCCGCGCGGCCGGTAACGAGGTCGAGGCAAAGCGTCTCCTCAACGCGATCGACACTTACGAAACGCATGTCGTGCCGATCATCGCTGATATCGACGCCGGCTTTGGCAATGCGGAAGCCACCTATCTGCTCGCCAAGAAGATGATCGAGGCGGGCGCCTGTGCGCTGCAGATCGAGAATCAAGTCAGCGACGAAAAGCAGTGCGGCCACCAAGACGGCAAGGTCACCGTGCCGCACGAAGACTTCCTCGCCAAGGTCCGCGCCTGCCGCTACGCTTTTCTCGAACTCGGCGTAGAGGACGGCATCATCGTCACCCGCACCGATTCGCTGGGTGCTGGCCTCACCAAGCAGATTGCCGTTTCCAAGGAGCCGGGCGATCTCGGCGACCAGTATAACAGCTTCCTCGATTGCGAAGAGATCGATCCGTCGACTGCGCGCAACGGCGATGTCATCCTCAACCGCGACGGCAAGCTGCTGCGCCCCAAGCGTCTGCCCTCCAACCTGTTCCAGTTCCGCGCTGGCTCGGGCGAGGATCGCTGCGTGCTCGATTGCATCACGTCGCTGCAGAATGGTGCTGACCTGCTGTGGATCGAAACCGAAAAGCCGCATATCGAACAGATTGCCGGCATGGTCGATCGCATCCGTGAAGTGATCCCGAACGCCAAGCTCGTTTACAACAACTCACCCAGCTTCAACTGGACGCTCAACTTCCGCCAGCAAGTGTTTGATGCCTGGACCGCAGCAGGCAAGGACGTGTCGGCCTATGACCGCGCCAAGCTGATGAGCGTCGATTATGACGGCACCGATCTGGGCAATGAAGCTGATGAGCGCATTCGCACCTTCCAGAAGGATGCCGCCGCTCGTGCCGGCATCTTCCATCACCTGATCACGCTGCCGACCTATCACACCGCCGCGCTCAGCACCGACAATCTCGCCAAGGAATATTTCGGCGAACAGGGCATGCTTGGCTATGTGAAGGGCGTGCAGCGCAAGGAAATCCGCGAAGGGATCGCCTGTGTGAAGCACCAGAATATGTCGGGCTCCGATATCGGTGATGATCACAAGGAATATTTCGCGGGGGAAGCGGCTTTGAAGGCCGGCGGCGCACACAATACCATGAACCAGTTCGCTGCCTGAACGGCAGCGGGGAACCAGTTTGCTGCGTAAGCGGTAACGCGTTTGCCGCCCTCAGCGCGGCAATTTCACCGGATCGCGGGATAACGCGACCGGATACGACTTTCCTGGGGAGGAAAGCCTGGCCCGTCGTCGCGGTAACGCGGCGGCGGGCCTTTCGCGTTTCAAGGGTTTGAAGTGTCTGGGGCATGATTGGGCACCGGATCCCGTGCCGCATCAAGCGCAACCCGCACTCGGCGCAGCACGGGGAGCACCAATGCCAGTTCCTGCGGACCGATCACGGCTTCCAGCAACGGCAACAGCGGGGTGATCGCCCCGAGTGCCGATTCACGTGCCGAGCGGCCCTTGTCGGTGAGCGATACCAGCTTGGCGCGGCCATCGGCAGGGTCGTCGCGGATCGTAACCAGATCGTCGCGCGCCATCCGCGCAAGCGTACTCGTCATTGTCGGGCGAGTGACCTGAAGGGCATTGGCGAGCTGCGCGGGCGAGCGTTCGTGGTGGCCCAGCCGCACGAAATGATTGAGCACGGTGAACTGCGCCCGCGTCATCCCGGCGGGCAATGCCCGTTCGAACATCGTGCCGGAAAGTTGATCGATAATGCCGATTTCGTTGAAGAACTCGAACGCGAGCGGGTCAGTCGGCGGCGTTGCGGTCATACCAGATGCTTTTCTAGCGGCCATCGCGGGGCTGGCAAGGTGGGCGGCGCGGTGCCGATCCGCGCGAGCATCTGCACCCGCTCGCTGCCGCTAGCCCCCAGCAGCCGGTGGACGCGGGCATAGTCAGCCGTCATTTCGGGATATTCCTGCAGTGACTGGCTCAGCGGGTGCATTGCCAGCCCCAAAGTCGTTGCGCGCAGCTGGGCGCGGACATAGCGCCGCCCCGCCTCGAGCTGTTCGGCGCGACTGTTACCGGGTGTGGTGATCCACAGGAGCGCAGGGATCGATCCGCAGCTGTCCTGCACCTGCTTCAGCCCCATCTTGAAGGCGTCGGTGCTCGGATCGGCGATCAGTTTCTGGTTGAGCATCCCCACCGCCTGCAACGCCTCCACCGCCGGGCCGCCAATCGGCAGGCCATCGGGGTTGGCGTTCATTTCGTCAGCGCCGATCCGCATCAGATCGACACTTTCCATGAAGGTTCGGTGCGTCACCGTCTCGATGGTCATCGCGCGCACCGCGAGCGGGCGCATCTGCGCAAGCAGCGCGGGATCAGCGCTTGTCACGACATTCTCACGCGCCACCGCCCGTAGTTGCGCGGGTGTCGGCGGGGCGGGCGCGTAGAGCGCGCGGTTGGTGTGCCGGTGCGTGATTGCTGAGAACAGCGGATCGCGGGTGATGCCGGCATCCTTGCGGAAAACGAGCTGCGCCACCGGATTCTGGGTCAAGCGGGGCTGGGGCTCGCCCGCCGGGAACGGCATGACGTCGATCGCATAACCGCGCTCGGCCGCCGCGATCCGCGCAACTTCGATAAAGGTCCCGAAACCCATGATGATCTGTCGGTCGAACGGATCGGTTTCGGGCAGGCGCTTGTCGAGATCGCAGCGCAGCAGCACCCGGTCGCTGCCGACCAGTTCGATCAGCCAGGGCTGGCGGTTATGCGGGTTCGGCGCGAGGATCGCATAGCGCAGTGCATCGAGCCGGGGGTCGGCGGGGCGGCGCGGATCGATCGTCCACGGCGCGATCGCGGTGGTGGGCGTGCGCATCACGCGCCAGGCGGCGCCACCTCCCACCAGCGCCAGGCCGACACCACCGGCACCGAGGATGATCGATCGTCTTGAAAGCGGCATGGGACACCTCATCTAATTAGGTATCAAACTATCTAGTTCGACATCTAATCAGATGCAAGCGCGGATTCGTCCCACTGCCATTTTACTTCCGTTTTTCAGGCGTGGACCCTATATGCTGTTCCATGGCTGAAGACACGAACACCCCCCCCAACGTCCCCAACGCAAATGATTACGGCGCCGATTCGATCAAGGTGCTCAAAGGGCTCGAGGCGGTCCGCAAGCGACCTGGCATGTATATCGGCGATACCGATGATGGCTCGGGGCTTCACCATATGGTGTTCGAGGTATCCGACAACGCCATCGATGAGGCACTGGCCGGCCATTGCGACCGGATCGACATTACGCTGAACCCCGACGGGTCGGTTTCGGTGCAGGATAATGGGCGTGGAATCCCGACGGGTATTCACACCGAGGAAGGCGTCTCCGCCGCCGAGGTGATCATGACTCAGCTCCATGCGGGCGGGAAGTTCGAAAATACGTCGGACGACAATGCGTACAAGGTATCGGGCGGGTTGCACGGCGTCGGCGTCTCCGTGGTCAATGCGCTTAGCGAATGGCTCGACCTCACAATCTGGCGCGACGAAACCGAACATTATATGCGCTTTGCCTTTGGCGATGCGGTCGCCCCGCTCAGGGTCATCGGGCCAGCACCCGGTAAAAAGGGGACCAAGGTCACCTTCTTCCCCTCACCCGCCACCTTCAAGATCACCGAGTTTGATTTCGACAAGCTTGAGCATCGCTATCGCGAACTCGCCTTCCTCAATTCGGGCGTCCGCCTGTTCCTGAGCGACGCGCGGCACGCAGACGTGAAAACTGTCGAGCTGTATTACGAAGGCGGGATTGCCGCGTTCGTGAAGTATCTCGATCGCAACAAGGTGCCGTTGATGCCGGAACCCGTCGCGATCAACGGCACCCGCGATGACGTGACGATCGACGTCGCGCTGGAGTGGAACGACTCATATTATGAGAACGTCCTGTGCTTCACGAACAACATTCCGCAGCGCGACGGCGGCACCCACCTGGCGGCGTTCCGCGCGGCGCTGACCCGCACGATCAATAACTATGCCGAAAAGTCGGGGCTCCTGAAAAAGGAGAAGGTCACGCTGACCGGCGACGATATGCGTGAAGGGCTCACCGCAATCGTCTCGGTCAAACTGCCCGATCCTAAATTCTCGTCGCAGACCAAGGACAAGCTGGTCTCGTCCGAAGTGCGCCAGCCGCTTGAAAGCCTGATGGCCGACAAGCTCGCTGAATGGCTCGAGGAAAATCCGGCGCATGGCCGCGCGATCGTCGGCAAGGTGATCGACGCCGCTGCCGCGCGTGAGGCTGCCAAAAAAGCGCGCGAGCTGACCCGGCGCAAGGGCGTGATGGACATCGCCTCGCTGCCCGGCAAGCTCGCCGACTGCCAGGAGCGTGATCCCGCCAAGTCCGAACTCTTCCTGGTCGAGGGTGACTCCGCCGGTGGTTCCGCCAAGCAGGGCCGCGACCGCCATTTCCAAGCGATCCTGCCGCTCCGTGGTAAAATCCTCAACGTCGAGCGCGCGCGTTTCGACCGGATGCTGTCGAGTCGTGAAATCGGCACGCTCATCCAGGCGATGGGCACTGGCATTGGCCGTGACGATTTTAATGTGGAAAAGCTGCGCTACCACAAGATCGTCATCATGACCGACGCTGACGTCGATGGCGCGCATATCCGCACCTTGCTGCTGACCTTTTTCTACCGGCAAATGCCCGAAATCATCACCCAGGGGCACCTCTTCATCGCCCAGCCGCCGCTCTACAAGGCAACGCGGGGACGGTCGGAAGTCTATCTGAAGGACGATAGCGCGCTTGACGAGTATCTTGTCGAAAACGGCGTCGCGCTGTCGGTGCTTGAGGGCGCGGGCGGCGCAAGATCGGGGGCCGATCTGCGCAGCCTGGTCGATCATGCCCGGCGCATGCGCACCTTGATGCGCTATGTGCCGCGCCGCTACGATCCGACGATCGTCGAGGCGATGGCGATGGGCGGGGTCCTCAATCCTGCCCTTGATGCGAATGCTCGTTCGGCGTTGCTGGCAACCGCCGTCACCGGGCTCGACGCGGCCGACGCCGATGCGCGCTGGTCGGCCACTCTTACCGAAGAGGGCAGCATCCACTTCAAGCGCGTGTGGCGCGGTGTGACCGATCACCACATCATCGAAGCGGCGTTTCTTGGCTCCGCCGAGGCGCGCAAATTGCACGCGCTGGCGGTCGAACAGGGGGATGCCTTCGCGCAGACCGCCAAGCTTGTCTCGTCAAAGGCTGCCGCTGCGGCACAGGCCGAGGCGGATGCTGCGGCGGATGAGGATGACGATGCCCCCGTTACCCTGGGCAAGGGCGAGACGATGGTTGCGCGCCCCAGCCAGCTGCTCGACGCGATCCTGGCGGCCGGGCGTAAGGGCCTCGCCATCCAGCGCTACAAGGGTCTGGGTGAGATGAACGCCGACCAGCTTTGGGAAACCACGCTGGATCCGCAGAACCGCTCGATGCTGCGCGTCGAGGTGGAACAGGCCGATGTCGCGGATGAAATCTTCACCCGGCTGATGGGCGATGTCGTCGAGCCGCGCCGTGAATTCATTCAGGAAAATGCGCTGTCGGTGGCCAATCTGGACGTCTAAGCGGCGCGATTAGCGGTTACAGTAACGCGCGTTGCAGGCTCTGCCGTCCAATCTCGCCGCCGCCGCGTCGCCTGGCCTGTTCCTGTTCGGCGGTGTAGCGCACATCGGGATCGCGATCGGCGGCGAAGGTCGCCAGCACATCCTCTTCAAGCTCGCGCCAGTCCTTACCGCGATCCGGGCCATTGCGCACGCGCGGCAACAGGCCGGGCAAGCTCGACCATTCGATTAACTGCGCCACGCTGGCGATGTTGAGCATGTCGCGCAGGTGAAATGCCGTGACATAGGCGTCGGGAAAGGCACGGTGGGCGGGCAGGCCGCGTTCATGGTCGATGCCCTCTGGTCGCCGCCAATAGCGCAGCACCTGATTGGAAAAGCTCGGACTCTCCGGCCATAGCCGAAGCGCGCATTTCCAGGTGCAAATCCAATCGGCGCCGCGCGTCATCGCCGCCGAACAGAATTTCATCTCGAAATCGGCGCGGTGCGCGGCGAGCGCCAGCCGACGGGGATAGGGATCAAGGATCGGCCGCGCGCAATCATTCCAGCTGGGCGCGTCGGCCACCTCTTCATCCAGGATATGGTGAATCGCCTGCGTAATCGGTGGAATCGCGCGACCGGGATTGACCAGAAAGCTACCGCCTTCCCCCATCAGCGCCCATTGGCCATCGCCCCCGAGTGCCACATCCTGCCAGCCAATCTCGCACACGCCGTGCAGCGGCGGGGCCTGTCCGGTGGTTTCAAGGTCGATGACGCGGATGATCTGGGGTGGCGGGGGCATGATGGGACAAGTGGCGGTTTGAAAGGAAAAATGCCAGCGTTTCGCGCATGGGCGACCCGATGGAAGTCGCATCGCGAAAAAAAGCGATTGTAGCAGAAGGGTTAGCCTGCTTGAACCAGCATCGCGCAGCACATGCCAGCCGGGGAGCAGCCAATGGCCACCAGCACGAGCACCTATCTCAATCGCAAGACTCCGGGCGTTTACATCACCGAGATTGATGCGTTCGGCACATCGGTCGTCGGCGTGGCAACCGCAGTGCCGATCTTCATCGGCTATACCGAGACCGCGATCGACCCCGCCACCAGCGCATCTCTGCACAATGTCTCTGTGCTGATTTCGTCGATGGCCGATTATCAGCGCTATTTCGGGGGCGCCGCCCCGACCGCCTTTACGGTTGCCCCGGCGACGACCGCAGCGGGCTGTGTGGTGAGCGTGAGTGATGCAGCGACGCGGTTTGACTTATATTGGCAGATGCGGCTGTTCTTCGCCAATGGCGGCGGCGCTTGCTATGTCGTTTCATGCGGCGGTTATGGGGCACCGGCGATTGCCGCAAGCGACTTGCTGGCCGGATTAGCCGCCGCTGGGTATGCGGTCGGGCCGACGATGATTGTCATCCCCGAGGCGTGCCAATTGTCGGTGAGTGACGGCAGCTATGCGAAGGTCGTCCAGGCGATGCTGGAGCAGGCAGGAACGCTGCAGGACCGGATCGCCATCCTCGACCTGCCGGGATGCCGCGGCGCGGATAGTCTGGCTGCGCTACAAAAGGCACAGCAGCAATTGTGGGATGTGACCGCTCCGGCGATGTCCAGCGCGAGCTATGCTGTGGCCTATGCCCCGGCGCTGATCACCACGATCGTCAGCGCGAGCGACGTGCCCTATGGTGATTTTGTCGCCGCTGATGGCGACAATAGGGCAATCAGCGCGCTGATGAACGCAGAGGCGGTCGCGTTCTATGCTGCAATTCCGACAAAGCTCGCGGCGATCCAGACGGCGATCGCCACTCTTTTCCCGACGCCGACAACGGCCGGGGCCAGCACCACTGCGCAGCCGGCCGCCGCGATCGACACGATGCTGATGGCCGCGCTGCCATTATACCAGGCGATCAAGCAGCAAGCGGCGCAGTTGTTGAACATTGCGGCGCCGAGCGGCGCGATGGCGGGGATTTGGGCCAAGAGCGACGCGCAAAACGGGGTGTGGAACGCACCGGCCAACATCGCAGTCTCCGCGGTCAGCGCACCGCTTTATGTCATGAACGACATCGAACAGGCGAGCTTCAACCTGCCCCTCAACGGCCAGGCGATCGACATCATTCGGTCGCAACCCGGGCGTGGCACCGTGGTGTGGGGCGCGCGGACGCTCGACGGCAACAGCCTTGATTACCGCTATATCCAAGTCCGCCGGACGCTCATCTATATCGAACAGTCGATCAAACAGGCGCTGCGCGGTTATGTCTTTGCTGCCAACGATGCGACGACCTGGGCTACGGTCACCTCGTCGATCGCGGCCTTTCTGACCGGGCTGTGGCAGCAGGGCGGGCTGATGGGGGATAAGGCCAGCGACGCCTTCTCGGTGAGTTGCGGGCTTGGATCGACGATGACGGCGCAGGACATCCTGGACGGCTACATGATCGTGGCCGTCACCGTGCAGATTATCCATCCCGCCGAGTTCATCGCGCTGACCTTCCGCCAGCAGATGGGCGGCTGACTGCGCTTCCTCCGGCGGTGGATCAGTGCGCCGCTTGCTCGCCGCGCACCAAGCCGCTCGCCGCGAGTTGCGCGTCGATCATCGCCAACAGCCGATCAAGCCCGGCCTGGTCCCGCGCCTCGGCGCGCGCGACCAGTACGTCCTGGGTGTTAGAGGCGCGCAGCAGCCACCAGCCATCGGGCGTCGTCACGCGCGCGCCATCGGTGCGGTTGACGTCGGCACCCTCTGCCTCGAGCCGGTCGAGCACTTCGTCGACCACCGCGAATTTGCGGCTTTCATCGACCTGAAAGCGCATTTCGGGCGTGTTGACGAAGGCGGGCATCGCGCCCCTGATCTCGGTCATCGACTGGCCGATCATATGGACGGCGCGGATCAGCCGGACGGCGGCATATTGGGCGTCGTCAAAGCCATAGAAATCATGCGCGAAGAAGATGTGCCCGCTCATCTCGCCGGCGAGCGGGGCGTGGGTTTCCTTCATCTTGGTCTTGATCAGCGAATGGCCAGTTTTCCACATTAGCGGCTCACCGCCCAGCTCGCGAATGCGATCAAACAGCATCTGGCTGGCCTTTACATCGGCAATAATCGTTGCGCCCGGCAGCTCCTTCAGCACAGGTACAGCCAAAATGGATAGAATTTGATCGCCCCAGATTACCCGGCCTTCGCCGTCGATTGCCCCGATTCGGTCGCCGTCGCCGTCAAAAGCCAATCCGAAATCGAGCTTTTTGTCCGCGACCAGCCGCTTGAGATCGGCCAGATTTTTTTCCTCGGTGGGATCAGGATGATGATTGGGAAAATTGCCGTCGACTTCGGTGAACAGCAGATGATGCTCACCCGGGAGCAGCTTGGTGAGCTTCTCGATCACTGGACCCGATGCGCCGTTGCCGCAATCCCAGCCGATCCGATAGGCGCCACCACCATAGCCTGCCATCAGCCGCCCGACATAATCGTCGATGATATCGGCCTGGCTGACGGTGCCCGCGCCGCTTTCCCAATCCCCCTCGGCCGCAAGCCGGGCAAGATCCTGAATGTCCGCGCCAAAGAATGGCGCGTGCTGCAGCACCATCTTGAAGCCATTATACTCGGCGGGATTATGGCTGCCGGTTATCTGGATGCCGCCATCCACTTCTAAAGTCGCCTCGGCGTAATAGAGCATCGGCGTTGGCCCCATGCCGATACGGACGACATCGACTCCGCTTTCCGTAAGACCGGCGATTAGCGCTGTTTCAAGCGCGGGCGAGCTATGCCGGCCATCATAACCGACCGCGACCCGGGTCCCGCCCACGCGCCGAACCCGGGTGGCAAACCCCCTGCCGATCGCCTTCGCATCGGCTTCTCCGAGCGTTTTGCCGACGATCCCGCGAATGTCATATTCGCGAAGCGATGTGCGATCGAACTGGTGCGACATCGGTTTAAAGGCTCCTGGATGATCAAAATTAGCGGGCGGTCAATGAAGAGGAACGCGCAAAACATGAACGAGCGATGGTCTTAATCGGGTCCACGCTTAATCAGTAAATCGCGCGCGGCATTTACGCGTCGGGCGAGTTCGACAGAACCGCCACGATCGGGATGGACAGCCGCGGCAATGCGGCGATAGGCGGCACGGATTTCGCTTTCATCAGCAGATGGGTCGACCCCCAATAAAGCGCGCGCTGCTGCCAATTCGGCGTCGCTATTGGTGTCAGCCACCGGCACCCGGCGAATCGGCTGGCCCGGGCCGCGCCACATCAGCCATCCCGCATAGACGACCGCGATACCGATGAGCAGCTTCAGGATCATGCCGGGACGGGAATCGCGCGCTGGGTTAAGCGACCATGGGTCAAGCGAATAGCGGCATGGCAGGCTCTGGGAGCGCCAATGCGCCCATCATCTCGCGCATTTCCTGACGCGCAGCGACATGGGCCAGCCCCATTTCGCCAAAATCGCGCGAATCGATCATCGTCAGCCCCTTGGGGAATAACTCACGATAGATAACCCGCTCGCCCAGCCCCGGAATGATCCGAAAGCCAACGCGCTTGGACAGCTGATCCAACGCTTCGGATACACGCCGCATGTTGCGGGCTTCAATATGCTGCAGCCGGTTGCGCAGGACGACCCAGTCAATTGTGGAGCCATCGGCCTTTGCGCGGGCCTTGCGCGCTTCCCAGATCAGTTCGGCATAAAAGCTGGGGCGCGTCACCTTGTACGTAATCGGATCAACCTGACCGATCAGATCGAAATCGACAAAACTGTCGTTCATCGGTGTCACCAGCGTGTCGGCGCGCTGTGCCGCCATGCGGGCAAAGCGATCGTCGCGCCCGGGCGTGTCAATCACCAGGAAATCGACATCAGTGGTTAGGTCATCGAGCTGTTCGGTAAAGCGCGGCAGGCTGTCGCCATCATGCGTCAGATAGCGCGGCATGGGCAGATCGCGGCCAATCCGTTTGATCGTGTCGGCGCGGTTGTCGAAATAGCGGCCCATCGTGCGCTGGCGATGATCCAGATCATAGGCTGCAACGCGCGCGCCGCGCCCAGCGAGCGCGATGGCGACGTGCACCGCTGTCGTCGATTTGCCCGTGCCCCCCTTTTCATTGGCGAACACGATGACATGGCACTTTCCCGGACCGGTGGACAACGCGCTGGCATCCCTTGCTAGGTGAATTGAGTTTGTTAACTGATTTGCTGTGTTGATCATGTCTGGCGGCGCCCATAGAAGGCGCGCCCCGTCCATATCGAAGGCCACCCTTACGTGCAAACCATCCGTCAGCTTCAGTCCCTGCGTGAGACGATTGCCGCCCTGCGCCTTCAGGCGGGGCGCGAATCGAGCGTGCGGATTGCGCTGGTGCCAACCATGGGCGCGCTGCATGCCGGGCATATTGCACTGATTGAAGCGGCAAAGCGCGTGGCGGACATTGTCGTCGCTTCGATCTTCGTCAACCCGCGCCAGTTCGCCCCCAATGAGGATCTTGGCCGCTATCCGCGCCGTGAAGTTCAGGATTCGCGGATGCTGGCGGAGGCAGGCTGCGCGATTTTGTGGATGCCAGGTGTTGAGGAAATCTATCCGGCTGGCTTTGCGACCACGATTGTGGTGGCGGGGGTGAGCGATGGGCTGGATGGGGCCGCACGCCCCGGCCATTTCGATGGCGTTGCGACGGTCGTGACCAAATTGTTCAACCAGGTCCGCCCTGATGTTGCGCTGTTCGGCGAAAAGGATTTTCAGCAGCTCGCGGTGATCAGGCGGCTGGTGGCTGATCTTGATCTGGCGATCGAGATTGTCGGCGTGCCCACGCAGCGCGAGGATGACGGGCTCGCGCTCTCCTCCCGCAACATCTATCTCGCGCCTGAAGATCGCGCCCGGGCAATCGCGCTGCCCCGTGCGCTGGGCGAGGCGGCCCGCGTGATTGGCAAGGGGGGCGATCCTGCTGGCGCGCTGGCCGTGGCCAAGGATACGCTGATCGCCGGTGGTTTCGATACGGTTGATTATGTCGCGCTGGTGGATGCCGAAACCCTGGAACCCACGCTCGATGCGGCGCGCCCGCGTCGGCTGCTTGCAGCCGCGACGATCGCCGGGACGCGGCTGATCGATAATGTGGCGGTAGCACCAACCGAGGGATAATTCTCACGTTAACGGTTTGTTGACCATAGTTCGCCCAAAACCCGTGATGCCAACTGGGGCAACAAAGGGGTGGCGAAGATGGGCAACAGCCTGAAGAGCGCAACGTTCCTGATCGAAAGCCGGATCGCCGATGCGGCGCGGGGTGATTTCAACGCCTGTTATGATCTGGGCATCATCTATTCGACCGGCGCAGCCGGGGTCAGTATCGACCTGATCGAGGCGCATAAATGGTTTAATCTGGCAGCGGTTAGCGGCAGTGAGGCGGCGCAACAATGCCGCGCTGATATTGCCGAAGACATGACCGCACGCGAAATCGCCGAAGCGCAACGCGCTGCACGCGCTTTCCTGCAGGCAACAAGCCGACGCGCTGCCTGAATCTTGCGGTTGATTTGCTGCCCTGATTTACCGGGGGGCTCAATGCAGCTAGTTCCGTTCCCGACATAGCGGGGAACGACCATGCATTTGATCATAACAGCACTGACGGCGTCGGCCCTTGCCGTGATGCTGGTCATGCTCGCGCTCAACACCATCCGTTTGCGGATGAAATATAGCGCTGCCTTTGGCGACCACGGGCATCAGGACCTGACCTCCTCGATCCGGGCGCATGGCAATCTTTCCGAATATATGCCGATCGGCATCACCCTGATCGGCCTGCTCGAAGCGAGTGGTGTCGACTTCATGATTTTGGCGGGGCTGGCGGCGGGCTTTGTCGTCACCCGCGGGTTGAACGCGATCGGCCTGTTCAACCCGCCAGGGCCGCCGGGACCGGCACGATCGATCGGCATTGTCGGGACGTTGCTGATTTTGCTGGGGATGGCGGTGTGGTTGGCGGTGACGGTGCTCGGGCCGATTGTGAGCTGACCCACGCCATGGTCCTGTCCGGATTCGCGCGGCGCTTCGCACGTGCCCTGACCAGAGACGGACAGCGTTTAGGGGTTCGAAAGGCCATCCCCTGAAGGGGAGGCTTTAGGCTCACGCCTTAGCAGCCTTCTTCGCCACCTTCTTGGCAGGCGCTTTCTTCGCCGGGGCCGACTTCGCCGCCGCCTTCTTGACTGGCTTCTTGCCCTTTTTCGCCGGCGCCGCTGCGGCGCGCGCATCGATCAGCTGGGCAGCCTCCTCCAATGTCAGCGCATCCTTGTCGATCGTCTTGGGGATCGTCGCGTTGGTGGTGCCGTCAGTGACATAGGGACCAAAGCGGCCCTCCATAAGCTTGATCTCCAGCTCGGTGCGGGGATGCGCGCCAAGCACCTTCAGCGGTGCCTGAGCGCCGCGCTGGGGCCGCCCACCGCCTGCCGCTGCCTCAGCGAGTTTCACCACGGCGGCGTTCATGCCGGTTTCGAACACCTCAGCGGTTGAGGTCAGCCGCCCATATTTGCCGTTATGCGCCAGATAGGGGCCATAGCGCCCAATCGACGCAGTGATCGGCTCGCCCGTTTCCGGGTGCAGGCCGATGGTACGGGGCAGGCTGAGCAACTTCAGCGCCCAGTCGAGATCGAGTTCGCCCGGCAGATCCTTGGGGATCGATCCGCGCTTGGCTTCCTTGCCGTCGCCCAGCTGGACGTAAGGCCCAAACCGCCCCGATCGCTTCGATACCTCAAGCCCGCTCTCGGGATCAGTGCCGAGCACTTCCGGCCCGGTATCATCGCCCTCGCCGCCGCCCGGTTGGGCAAAGCGGCGGGTATATTTGCATTCGGGATAGTTGGAGCAGGCAACGAACGCCCCGAATTTGCCGCCGCGCAGCGCGAGCCGCCCGACATGGCAGTTGGGACAGAGGCGCGGGTCTGATCCATCTTCCTTCACCGGAAACAGATAAGGCTCAAGGAAGGTGTCGAGTTCGGCCGTCACTTCGGAGGGTTTGAAGTCCATCACCTCGGTCGTGCGCGGCTTGAAGTCCTTCCAAAAGGCATCGAGCACCGCCTGCCACTGCGCGCGGCCACCCGATACCTCGTCGAGCTCGTCCTCCAGCCCTGCGGTAAAATCATAGCCGACATATTTTTCGAAGAAGCGTTCGAGGAACGCGGTCACCAGCCGTCCGCTCTCCTCGGCGAAGAAGCGGTTCTTCTCGACGCGGACATAGGCGCGGTCCTTGAGCGTCTTGATGATCGAGGCATAGGTCGAGGGGCGCCCGATGCCGAGTTCTTCCAGCCGCTTGACCAAAGATGCTTCGGAAAAGCGCGGTGGTGGCTGAGTGAAATGCTGTTCGGCATTGACCGATTTCTTCGCGGGCGCATCGCCTTCGCGCATTCGCGGCAGGCGGCGCGCTTCCTCATCGGCAGTGTCGTCGCTGCCTTCTTCGTACAGCGCGAGATAGCCGGGGAAGAGCACGACCTGACCGGTGGCGCGCAGCCCATGCTGGCCGCTGCCATCGGTCAGATCGATCGTGGTCCGCTCCATGCGCGCGGACGCCATCTGGCTGGCGAGGGCGCGCTTCCAGATCAGCTCGTACAGCCGGGCATGGTCGCCCGACCCGCTCTTATCCTTGCCGAAATCGGTCGGGCGGATGGCCTCATGCGCTTCCTGCGCGTTCTTGGCCTTGGTCTGATATTGGCGCGGCTTGTCGGGGACATAGCTCGCGTCATAGCGGTTGGCGACCGCCAGTCGCGCGGCTGAAATCGCGCTGCCGTCCATCTGCACGCCGTCGGTGCGCATATAGGTAATCGCGCCGTCCTCGTAGAGATTCTGCGCAATCCGCATCGTGTGATCGGCCGAGAAACCGAGCTTGCGCGCCGCTTCCTGCTGCAGCGTTGAGGTGGTGAAGGGCGGCGGCGGGTTGCGCGTAGCGGGCTTGGTCTCGACACTCGCGACGGCAAAGCGCCCAGCCTCGACATCGGCCTTGGCGGCAAGCGCGTCGCCTTCCTTGCCGATCGTCAGGCGATCGATCTTGTCGCCGCGCCATTTGGTCAGCCGCGTGGTGAAGGGCGTGCCGTCATGCTCCATATCGGCGGTGACCGACCAATATTCCTGCGGGCGGAACACATCGATTTCGCGCTCGCGTTCGACGATCAGCCGAAGTGCCACGGATTGCACCCGCCCAGCCGACTTCGCCCCCGGCAACTTGCGCCACAACACGGGGGAAAGCGTGAAGCCGACGAGATAATCGAGTGCGCGGCGGGCGCGGTACGCATCGATCAAATCGGTATCGAGTTCGCGCGGATGCTTCATCGCCTCGGTCACCGTAGCCTTGGTGATCGCGTTGAAGGTGACGCGCTGAACGTCCTTGGGCAGCGCCTTCTTGGCGCGCAGCACTTCCTGCACGTGCCACGAAATCGCCTCGCCTTCGCGGTCAGGGTCGGTCGCGAGGATCAGGCGGTCGGCGGTTTTGGCGAAATCCGTTATCGCCTTTAATTGCTTGGCCTTGTCGGCGTAATTTTCCCAGCTCATCGCGAAATCATGGTCGGGATCGACCGATCCGTCCTTCGCGGGCAGATCGCGGACATGGCCATAGCTGGCGAGCACGCGGTAATCGCTGCCCAGATATTTCTCGATGGTCTTCGCCTTGGCGGGCGATTCGACGATGACAAGCTGCATGCGGGTTTCAAGCGTCCTTACGTGTACGCGCGAGGGTGGCGATCCGGCGGGCGGTTCGTCAAGCGGTTGCCAGATAGACGTGGGGGGTGCCCCCTGACAATCGCGATACCGGTAGATTTACGGATTGTTAAGGCGCGTGCGCCAGCCTTATCTCGCTTGAAGTTCGGTGTGGCGGGGGCGTTCGATGCTGGTCGAGACGATGATTGCAGCCATGCTCGCCTTGGCTCCGGCCGATATTGGCGCTGATCCCGGCTTGACCGAGCAAGTGCTGACCGAGCTCAACCGGGCGCGCGCCGATCCGCAAGGCTATGCTGACGAACTTCGCACCTATCGCGACGGATTTGACGGTTTGGTCGTCTATTCCCCCGAAAGCCCCGACGGCATCATGACGCGCGAGGGCATTGCTGCCGTGGATGACGCGATCGCCTTTCTCGATCGGCAACCCGCGCTTGGGCCGCTTGCGGGTTCGCCGGTGCTGGCGCGGGGGGCCGGGGCGCTGGTGGCGGATCAAGCCACCAGCACGCGCGTCGGCCACCTGACGCTGACGGGGCTCGATCCCAGCGCAAGAATGCGGCTACACGGTGGCAACATCTATGTGGGCGAAGTGATTTCCTATGGCCCGCCCGATCCGCGCAGCGTCGTCCGCCAGCTGATCGTCGATGATGGCGTCGCGCGGCGCGGTCATCGGTCGCTGGTTTTCTCCGTGCTCTATCAGTTTGCGGGGGTCGAATGCGGCGCACATGCCCGCTATGGCGCGATGTGTGTGATTGATCTTGCCGCGACCCCTGATGGGAGCCCGAAACTGCCGGGATCGCCCCCGCAGATGGCGGCATTGAGCGACGGGCAGTAAGCAAGTCCGCTACCCGGTAAGGCTGACGCGGCCACCAGCATGCCGCTCAAGCCGCCCCGCCAGCTCCAGTTCCAGCAGCACGGTTTGCACAATCGCAGGCGCTGCGCCGGATTGCCGGATCAGCTCGTCGACTGGCACGGCGACCGCCCCCAGCAATGCCGTAATCGCCCGCCGTTCTGCATCGCTGGCATCCTCGGGCGGTGCCCGGCCAAAGGGGCTGATCGGCATTCGCACCATGCGCGGATCGATCGGGCGGACCTGCTCCAGAATATCGGCGACATTTTGCACCAATGTCGCGCCGTCGCGGATCAACTGGTTGCACCCTTGCGCGCGTGGATCGAGCGGGCTGCCAGGGACGGCCATGACCTCGCGGCCCGCCTCTGCTGCCAGCCGCGCGGTGATCAGCGATCCTGATTTGGGCGCTGCCTCGACGACGACGGTCCCCATCGCCAGCCCGGCGATGATCCGGTTGCGATAGGGGAAGTGGCGCGCGCGGGGTTCGGTGCCTGGTGGTTGCTCGGCAATCAGCAGCGCCTCGCTTGCGATCCGTTCCTGCAATTCGGCATTTTCCGGCGGAAAGGCGATGTCGATGCCCGTCGCCACCACCGCGATCGTGCCGCCATCCCCCGTTTGCCCGCCAAGCGCGCCGACATGCGCTGCGGTGTCGATCCCGCGCGCCAGCCCAGAGACGACCACCATGCCTTCATTGGCCAGATCATGGCCAAGCTGACGGGCAAATCGGCAGGCTGCGGCCGATGCGTTACGCGCGCCGACCATGGCGATTCCCGGTCGGCCAAGCAGCGTCCGGTCGCCGCGTAAAATCAGGGCCGGTGGTGCATTCTCCAGCGCCGCCAGCAACGGCGGATAATCGGGATCATCGCTGAACAGATACTGCCCACCGAGCCGCGCGACCGTCGCCATTTCGCGGTCGATCAGGCGCGGGTCCGCGAGCACCGGCGCACGTCCGCCGCCGCGCGCGGCCAGCATCGGGATCGCGTCGATTGCTGCAGTCGCGGTGCCGAACCGCGCCAGCAACTGGGCATAGCTTACCGGGCCGATATTGGCCGATCTGATCAGCCGAAGGCGATCGGCGGCCATTTGGTTAGGCTTTTTTCCGGCCGATCCGGGGTTCGGTGCCGCCGATCAAGCGATCGATATTCTCGCGATGCTTCCACACCACCAGCAGCGCCAGCGCGAGCAGCAGCAGGACAAGATCGAATCGGCCAAAATAGGCGGCGCTCACCGGCGCGCTGGTCGCCGCCAGCATCCCGGCCAACGATGAAATCCGCAGCGCCGCCAGCAACCCAAGCCAGATCACCGCATAGACGATCGCACTCGGCCAGGACAAAGCGATCAGGATGCCAAGCAACGTCGCCACGCCTTTGCCGCCCTTGAAGCCTAGCCAGACCGGATAGAGATGGCCCAGAAACGCCGCTGCCGCCGCGACCACGCCGTGCCCCGGGAACAGCCATTCGGTGAGGAGGACGGCCACGGCTCCCTTGGCGGCATCGAGCACTAAGGTTGCGGCCGCCAGTCCCTTGCGCCCCGTGCGGAGCACATTGGTTGCGCCGATATTGCCTGAACCGATCGTGCGCAGATCGCCCGCCCCCGCTGCCCGTGTCAGGATCACCCCGAACGGGATGGAGCCCAGCAGGTAGCCAAGCAGCGCTGCACCGGCCGGTGCTGCCCAAAGATAATCGGTCGCCAAATCATACCCCTCCGCCCCCATAAGATAGACGAGACTGCTGCTGGCGCAATGATCTCGATCACTGTTGCTTTGCCAACCGCGCGCCGCCGGTTATGCGGGGCAATGGACGCTGACCATCCAGTGTTGTTTTTCGATTCCGGGGTGGGCGGGCTCTCGGTGCTCGCCGCTGCCCGCCTGTTGTTGCCAACTGCACCGGTTATCTATGCGGCCGATTCGGCGGGCTTTCCTTATGGCACGCGCAGCGAGGCAGAGATTGCCGCGCGCGTGCCAGCATTGCTCGGGCGATTGGTGGAGCGATATCACCCGCGCCTGGTGGTTATTGCCTGCAACACCGCCTCGACAATTGCGCTGGCGGCGGTGCGCGCGGCGCTTGATATCCCGATTGTCGGCACGGTCCCCGCGATCAAGCCCGCAGCGCTTTCCAGCATCACGCGCACAATCGGCGTGCTGGGTACCGAAGCGACGGTGCGCCAGCCCTATGTCGATGATCTCGCCGCGCGCTTTGCCGCTGATTGTACGGTGATCCGCTTCGGCTCGGCCGATCTGGTTGAGGCGGCCGAGGCGCGGTTGCGCGGCGAATCGGTTGATCCGGCGCGCTTTGCTCGCGCGCTTGCCGGACTGTTCGATCAGCCTGGCGGCGACCGGATTGATACGATCGTCCTCGCCTGTACCCATTTCCCGCTGGTTGAGGCCGATCTCGCCGCTGCAGCAGGCCGACCGATCCATTTTGTCGATGGCAGCGCCGGCATCGCGCGACGGATCGTCTATCTGACCCAGGGTCAGTCCTGGCCGACAATGCCGGGCGAGGGATTGGCGATATTTACCCGGCTCGACGCCGCCGCGCATGCCCTTGCGCCAGCGCTGGCAAGGCGCGGTTTGGGCCAGATCACCGCGCTTTAGCGCTGGTGCAAACCCCGCAATCCGCGCCTTTGCGAGTCGTTTGCACTGGCATCGCGACGGCAATCGCCGTAGGGGCCCGGCCACGATGCCACAGGATCAGCGACAGGATCAGCCGCAGGGCCGCCCGGGTTCCGGGTTCGCGCCGACGGTGAATTACACCCGTGTGTTCAGCCAGGCGATAGACCGGCTGCACAGCGAAGGGCGCTACCGCGTCTTCATCGATATTCTGCGCAACAAGGGGGCCTATCCCAATGCGCGCTGCTTTGCCGGCCATAATGGCCCCAAGCCGATCACCGTATGGTGTTCGAATGATTATCTCGCCATGGGCCAGCACCCGGATGTGATCGCGGCAATGGAGGCCGCTTTGCACGATGTCGGCGCAGGATCGGGCGGCACGCGCAACATCGGCGGCAACACCCACTATCATGTCGATCTTGAGGCCGAGCTTGCCGATCTCCACGGCAAGGAAGCAGCACTGCTGTTCACCAGCGGCTATGTCTCCAACGAAGCAACCTTGTCGACGCTCGCCAAATTGATGCCGGGCATCATCATTTATTCGGATGCGCTCAACCATGCATCGATGATCGCGGGCATTCGCCAGTCGGGCTGCGAAAAGCGCGTATTCCGGCACAACGACCTGGCCCATCTTGAACAATTGCTCGCTGAATCCGATCCCGCCGTCCCCAAATTGATCGCTTTTGAAAGCGTCTATTCGATGGAGGGCGATATCGCCCCGATCGCGGCGATTTGTGATCTCGCCGATAAATATAATGCGATGACCTATCTCGATGAGGTGCATGCGGTTGGCATGTACGGCGCGCGCGGCGGGGGGATTTCAGACCGGGATGACGTTGCCGATCGGCTGACGATTATCGAGGGTACGCTCGGCAAGGCGTTTGGCGTGATGGGCGGCTATATCGCGGCGGATCGCATGATCGTCGATGTCATTCGCAGCTATGCACCCGGCTTTATCTTTACGACCAGCCTGTCGCCGGTGCTGGTTGCCGGCGCGCTAGCCAGCGTCCGCCACCTGAAGGCATCGAGCATCGAGCGCGAAGCGCAGCAGGCCGCCGCCGCGCAGCTCAAGGCGATGATGCGCGCCGCTGGCCTGCCGGTGATGATTGGCGAGACGCATATCGTGCCGTTGATGGTCGGCGATCCGGTCGAGGCGAAGCGGATCGCTGATATCCTGCTCGCTGAATATGGCGTCTATGTGCAGCCAATCAATTACCCCACCGTACCGCGCGGCACGGAACGCCTGCGCTTCACCCCAGGCCCGGCGCATGACGGCGCGATGATGCGCACGTTGGTCAGCGCCCTGGTCGAAATTTGGGGACGGTTGGCATTAAAGATGGCCGCCTGAGGCTTCCCGATTTTACCAGTATTCGGCGTAGTTAAAGTCTGATGACTTTGGATTGCACCACCCCAAACCCCGTTCGCCCTGAGCGAAGTCGAAGGGCATGCGTAGCGCGTGGGCTTCGACTGCGCTCAGCCCGAACGGGTATAACTTGAAGCGACCTAACGTCATCACGCTCTAGGCGACAATGCCGAGCAGGCGGGGGGCGAACAGGGCGACTTGGCAGCGCTGTAACGCTATTGCTTGGCTGGCGGGGTGTCTGCCTTTGGGGGCTTGGCGGCGGCAAGGACCGCTTCGACCGTAGCCCCTGAATCGAGCAGCTTCAGCATGGCTGATGCGCGGTTTTCCCGCCCGCCATGCGGATTCGAGGCGACCGGCGCCAGCGCCTGCCGGGCACCAATGCGATCGCCCTGCATGAGCAACTGAACCCCCACATTGAATCGCAGCCCGGTATCCTGCGGCACCAGGTCCATCGCCCGGACCAGCCCGTCGATAGCGCTGGCATTGGGCCTCTCGCCCGCGCGGGCATAGGATTCGTGATAGAGCACGAACGGCAGCGCGAAATTCGGATCGATGGCGTTGGCTTTCAAAAACCAGCGCCGCGCTTCGCGCCACACCGCTGGATCAGTTGATTTCGCCATCGCCGCCCGCCGCAACGCCACCCGCCCCTTGTAGATCAGGGCCATCATGTTCTTGGGGTCAGCCGCCAGCGCGCGATCGGCAGCAGCCAACGCGGCATCGTCATTACTGGCATCATATTCGATTTCGGCGAGCGCGCGCTGCACCCAGCTGTTGGTCGGATAGGCATTGGCAACGGGGCGCGCCTTGGCGGCGAGCAACGCTGCGGTCTTGGCATCGACCCCCACTGCCGACTGGATACGGAACGGCATCATCGCCGCCTGCCCAGCATCAAGCGGGCGAATCGTAACTTCTCCGATCGGCAATTTGCCCGGCGGGATGGCCGCACCCATCAGGTAGCTGCGGCTGCGATAGGCGTTCAGTTCGCGGTCGAGCTTATCCAGATCGCCAAAAACCTTGCGGGCCGCGTCCAGGCTGGGGGTGCCACTGTTGACGAGCTTGATATAGTCACCGAGCTGACCGGGCCGGGTTTTGCCGAGCATCAGATAATGGGTCAGCAACCAGCCTCGCGCATATTTCTGCGCAACCTGTTCTTCGTCGAAAACCTGGGTGTCACTCGTCAACAATGTTTCGGCGGCGATCGGATTGCTGACCTGCAGCGAATAGGTGCGCGCATTATTGGGGAGGCCGATGGCGACCGTTCCGTCGGCCTTGATTGCTGTGGTCGAAAAAAACTCAGCCAGCCCTTCGGTCACCCAACTCGGATAATAATTGGTGCTGTTGCTCAGCGTTACATGATGCGCATATTCATGGAACAGGACGAGCCGGTTGTTGAACTCCTTGACTTCGGACGATGTGTTGCGCGGCGTAACGATGATCGATCCGGACGCTGACGGCCGGTAAAATCCAGCCACATTCTCTGATCGCGCGAGTGTCTCCACCACATCTTCGTTACTGACGACGAAGATGGTGACGCGATTGGCGCTATCGATCTCGTCTTGCGGGTTGGGGAACAAGAAACGCATGGCGCTGTCGAAACGCTCAAGGTCGCTGGCGAATGCAGTCAGCGCTTTTGGAGACATGTCAGCATAAATCACAAAGCGCTTGTGGCTCGCCTCAAGCCATTCCGCCTGCGCGCTTGCCGCTGGCAACGCAATCGCCGCGATCATTACCGCCCACCTACGCAAAACCCTGGTCATTATTGCCCCCGAATCAACAAACAAACGACGCTAAGGCAATTTGATTGTTGATGAAATGACTTATCTTGGCCGAAAGCACCTGCGCGCAGCGATCCATTGACGGCGATGGTTGTGATGGCCGGGGTCGATCGGCCTAGGCCAGACCGATCGCCAGCGTGATGCCGCCAAGGCCGATCGACAGCGGGATGCGCAAGCCAAGCCACCAGCCAGGCGCGATGCCGGTGCGCTGGAGCTGCCAATCGACTGCCAATGATCCGATCAGCGCTACGCCCAGCACGATCATGGACGGTCCCGGCCAGGGCTGCCCGGTCGCCCAGGGCCAGGCACTGCCCAGCGCGATCAGCGAGGGCAGCACAGCCGCATACCAGAGCCAGGCGGGCGGTTTGCTTGCTGCCGCTGCCAGACCCCACCACAGCCCGCCCAGAAAGCTGAAAATTAGCGCCGCATAGGCATAGGCCATCGACAGTGCGGTTAAGCGCGAATCGCTATTGTTTTCGAGCAAAACATAGCCAGCGATCAGTTGCGGTAACAGGCCTGCAATGCCGAGCAGGCGGGGCACGGTGGGCGGCACCGAGTCAGGCCGCCGAGGTCGATATCGCGGTCGATATCGGGGTCGATAATTGCCCAGCCCAGGCATAGCCACGATAGAGCGGCGTAAACTGATCGACCAGGCCCTGGGCGCCGCCGATCTGCTGCAACACCACCGGCAGCGCCTGGCGCGGCTCGACGTCGAAGCGCGCCAGCCAAGCGAACAGCAACCGCTTAAAGGCGTCAGGCAGTGCCTCTTGTTGGCCGAAATCGACGACATCCAGCCGCCCACCGGGGGCCAATTTGCTCGCCCCTTCCCGCAACGCGCCCTGCCAGTCGGGGATCATGGACAAGGTGTAGCTCTGGAAAATTCGGTCAAAGCGGCTGACGCCGAATAGCGCTTCAGCGTCAAACGCCGTGGCATCGCCCTGCGCGAGCGTGATCCGACCAGCAAGTCCTGCCGCCTGCACCTTGGCGCGCGCGGTTTCCAGCATCGCCTCTGAAATATCGATCCCGAAATAGCGTGCCTCGGGCCAGGCGCGGGCGGCGGCGATCAGATTGCGCCCGGTGCCGCAGCCGATTTCGAGCACCGTGCCGCCGCGCGGCGGGGCAAGCTCGCGGATCAGCCGATCGCGGCCGAGCAGATAATATTTGCGCGTGAGATCATAGAAGTGGCGCTGCGTCCGGTAGATCGCATCCATATGGCCGGCATGATTGCCGACGCCATTGCCCTTCCCCATGGCGGCGTTCAGGCCTTTTCCCCAAGCACATAAAGGTGCACGCCGCCATAGATGGAGGAGCGATCGCGCGCTGTATAATCAAGCGATTCCTTGGCCCAATAGGTCCAGCGCGACAGGATGGGCTCCGGCACGCGGCCCGGCAGGATCGTCTCAATGCCGGCGGTGCGGAACAGCACGCGCGCTTCGTGCTTGGCGGTGCGGGTGATTTCAGCCCAGAGGTTGGTCAGGATCTCGTCGGTCATCCAATCCTGCGCATCGAGCAGCACATAGCGATCGAGCGAGGCATCGGGCATTTCACGCAGATATTCGACGAAATTGGCGTGGCGTACTTCGACCCGGTCGACCCGGCCGACGATATCGGCATAGTTCGCTTCCTGCAAATAGGGCGGCAGCGACGCCGACGGGCTATCGCCATAGCCGCGGCCAAAGGCCTGCATTGCAAAATAATTGTCCTTCAGATCGAAATCGCAGGCCAGCTTTTCCAGCCGCTCCCGCAGCACCACCGCCATTTTGTTGTCACCCGCCAGCGCTTCATATTGCGAGGGCGGGATGCCGAGGCCGAACAGCGAGGCGGGCTGATCGGTCAGCCATTTGATGAACCCCTTGTCGAACACGGGCGCAATGTCGCGATCGAAAATCTCGCGCTGTTCCTGCATCGAATTCGCCGCCAGCATCACCTTGGGATCGACACCGTTGAGCTTGGCAATGAAATGCGCCGCGCCGATGAAATTGCCCAGCAGCCCGCGCTTGTACACACCCTTGGCAAAGCCGCCGATCCGCCGTCGGCCGATCATGTCGCGGCCTTCCCAATAGCGCCGGGTCGGCTCGTCGAGATGCGGGCGGACGTAGCGCTTATAGGCGGCGATATTTTCCTTGGAATTCGCCCGCGCGAAGAAGCGGTGAAAGGCGGCATAATTGGGCAGTTCGCGCGCGGCGATCAGCTTCAGCTTGTTGAGTGCGATATGCGCGGTGTTGAGATCGACAGCGGTGATCGCGCGCGGGTTGGCGGTCAGATAGCTCAGCACGTTGCAGCCGCCCGAGGCGATCTGGACGATGTGGCAATCGGGGGTGACGGCCAGCGCTTCAAGATCGACGGCGGGATCTTCCCAGATCTGCGCATAGACCAGCCCGCGAAAGGCAAAGGTGAAGGCGCGTTCGAGCAGGCCTTGCTTGCTGAGATGGTCGTGGCGGTGGACCGCACTGCGCACAGCTCGGTTTCGCGGGGCTTTCATCGTCGGTCTCCTGGGGCGGGTCGCGTCATGCCGATACCGCCGCAGCACCGTAAAAGCAAAGATGTTTGAATGAAGCGCCGGGCACGCGCCGGGTGGCCCGACCCAAAAATGGGGCCTGCCGCCGAGGGGCGACGGCAGGCCCTCAGCACGCTGTTCGGGAGCGGACAGCGTGTAGTGCCCATCTCTTCGGGGGAAGGGCTCTTAAATAAACGCCGCTGCTGCGGCTTTGGATGCAGCAGCGGCGAATTTATTCTGATGCCGAAACTTACGGCAGCAAGACGCCGTCAATGACGTGGATCACGCCGTTCGACTGGTTCACATCAGCAATCGTGATGTGTGCGCTATGGCCCTTGGCATCGGTCACCATCCAGCCATGATCGCCCTTGCTGAAGGTCAGCGTGCCACCCTGAACGGTGGTATAGGTGGCCTTGCCTGCATGCGCAGCGGCGCTGGCGGCAATCGCGGCAGCGCTGATCTTGCCGGGGACGACATGATAGGTCAGCACGGCGGTGAGCGTTGCCTTGTTCTCTGGCTTCAGCAGCGTGTCGACGGTGCCGGCAGGCAGCTTGGCAAAGGCATCATTGGTTGGCGCGAACACCGTGAACGGGCCAGCGCTCATCAGCGTGTCAACCAGGCCAGCTGCCTTGACGGCGGCGACCAGCGTGGTGTGATCCTTGGAATTAACAGCGTTTTCGACGATGTTCTTGGTGGGGTACATGGCTGCACCGCCAACCATCGGGTTGGTTTCGCTGGCGATAACGGCACCGCCGGCAAGCGCGATGGCAGCGGCAACAAGCGAAAGGCGAATAGCTGACTTCATGATCGAATTCTCCTGCGAGCACCCTCTATGAGGTGCGGCAGCAACAACGAATTGGTGCCGGATTCGGATGCATGAATTTCTGATTCAGCAATCAAAAGTAACCAACGAACCCGCCAAGCCAGGGCGCCCCCCCCGATCGCGAGCGATCAAATCAGTGTCAGATCGCCCTTGGCCACCACCGCCCCGGTTGGTTTTCCGCTCGGCGACCCACCGATTGGCTCGATCGTTACAGCGAGCGTTGCACCAGCGGTAAAGCGGGCGCGATCGGCGGCGGCGATTGTAACCCCGGTCGCCTGACGATCATGCAGCACGCCGAGCGAGCGGGGCACCCCATCTGCTGCAATCACCCATAGTTCGGGGCTATGGCCTGCATCGACCAACGCAGCCGCGGCGACACGCAGTTGGCCAGTCGCCGGATCATAGATTGCCGGCACGGCTTTGCCATCGGCAACGGGCACGATCTGGGCAACCAGCACCATGCCAGCAACCTGCGCGATTTGCGTCGGCGGCGCGCCTGGCGTCGCGTTTGGCGGGCGCATCACCACCACCGCCAGCATGACCGCTGCGGCAAGACCGCTCGTCAATGCCAGACCGCGCCACAGCCGCACCGGGGCTGAATCATTGGCGGCAGGCGCCAAGGCGCGTTCGATCCGGGAGAGCCCATTGGCGGGCGGCACCATTTCAGGCGACCAATCGAACAATATCGCGAAATGGGCGCGCCAGCGATCGACGTCGGCGGCAAAATCCGGATCGGCCAGCACCCGGCGCAACGCATCTGCACGGGCGTCGCCCTCCAGCAAGCCAAGCGCCAGTTCAGCGGCGGTCACTGATGCATCGGGCGGACCGGAATCGGGCGTGCGATCATCCGTCATCGCTGACACACTCCTTCAGCCGCTGCAGCCCGCGACGCACCCAGCTTTTCATCGTGCCGAGCGGCACGCCCTGGCGATCAGCCAGCTCAGCATAGGTCGCGCCTTCGAAAAAGGCGGTGCGGATCGCGACGCGCTGACGATCTTCGAGCGCGTCGAGGCAAAGATGCAGCCGCCGCCCTTCATCATTGACGATCATTGACTCACTGGCCAGCGGGCGATCATCGGCAATGTCGGGAGCGTCGTCGATCGGGGTGGCGGGGCGGGTGCGTTGCGCACGTCGCCAATCGATCGCGCGGTTGCGTGCAATCGTTGCAAGCCAGCTAATCGGGCTTGCCCGACCGGGTTCATACCCCCCGGCGCGTTTCCAGATCGTCAGATACACTTCTTGCAACACATCTTCAGCCGCCTGCCTTTCGCCACAGATACGTAGGCAGATGCCAAAAAGTTTTGCAGCCGTGAGGTTATAGAGTTCGGCCATAGCCGATCGGTCTTCGCCACCGGTGCGCACCAGCACGTCGGTGAGATGGGCCCGGGCGGCAGCAGGATCGGCAGGAGCAGACATGTCACCCTCCCGACTAGCCGTCCCGGCCGCTGCCGACAACGCCCGATTAGGCCATCGTTGCGGGACAGGTGTCTGTCCGCGGCTGGTCGCAGCCGCCGATCGGGTGTGGCCTTCTGCCGGGGCATTGATTAAAGCCCGGTCCGTATCTTGTCCCTTTCATGGAGCTTCGCGCCGGTCATGCGCATTGCCATCGCGTCCGATCATGCTGCCTACGCCTTGAAACAGGCGCTGATCCCATGGCTTGCGGGGCAGGGCCATGATGTCAGCGATCTGGGCACGCATGGCCCCGAAAGCGTTGATTATCCTGATTTCGGCGCGGCACTGGCTGCAGCGATTGCTGATGGCAGCGCAGAACGCGGCATTGCGCTGTGCGGATCGGGGATCGGTATTTCAATCGCGGCCAATCGCAACCCGGCCTGTCGCTGTGCCCTGGTGTCGGAACCCTTGTCGGCTGAACTGGCGCGTCGCCATAATGATGCCAATGCGATTGCGATCGGTGCCCGGCTGACCGGCGAAGACATGGCCCGTGCCTGCATCACTGCTTTTTTGACCACCGCATTTGAAGGGGGTCGCCATCAACATCGCGTCGACAAGCTTGGCGCAGCCCCCCTGGAAGGAATCCCAGCATGAGCACCAATCCCCAGAGCGATGGTTCGCGCACCCTGAGCGATGTCCAGCCCGATGGTTTCTTTACGCGCGGCCTGGCTGAAGCTGATCCGGCGATCTTTGCCGGCATTACGCAAGAGCTGACCCGCGAACAGACTCAGATCGAGCTGATCGCCAGCGAAAATATCGTGTCAAAAGCGGTGTTGCAGGCGCAAGGGTCAGTCTTCACCAACAAATATGCCGAGGGCTATCCCGGCAAGCGTTATTATCAGGGCTGCCACCCGTCCGACCTAGTCGAGCAGCTGGCGATTGACCGCGCCAAGCAATTATTCGGTTGCAGCTATGCCAATGTGCAGCCGCATTCGGGCGCGCAAGCCAATGGCGCGGTGATGCTCGCGCTGGTCAAGCCCGGTGAGACGATCCTGGGGATGAGCCTCGATGCCGGTGGCCATCTGACGCACGGTGCCAAGGCCGCGATGTCGGGCAAATGGTTCAACGCTGTGCAATATGGCGTCGATCCGGTGACGCATCTCATCGATTTCGATCAGGTCCGCGCCCTGGCGCTGGAGCACCAGCCAAAGCTGATCATCGCCGGCGGCTCCGCCTATCCGCGCCAGATTGATTTCGCCAAATTCCGCGCCATCGCTGATGAAGTGGGTGCCTATTTTCTGGTCGATATGGCGCATTTCTCTGGCCTGGTGGCCGCTGGCCTGCATCCTTCGCCCTTCCCGCATGCCCATATCGCCACGACCACGACGCACAAAACATTGCGCGGTCCGCGCGGCGGCATGATCCTGGCCAATGACGAAGCGCTCGGCAAAAAGCTCAATTCGGCGGTATTCCCCGGGCTTCAGGGCGGCCCGTTGATGCACGTTATCGCTGCAAAGGCAGTGGCGTTTGGCGAAGCGCTGCAGCCCGATTACAAAAGCTATATCGCCGCCGTCATCGAAAACGCCAAAGTGCTGGCCGCTACGCTGAAGGAGCGCGGCGCTGAAATCGTATCGGGTGGCACAGATACGCATCTGGCGCTGATCGATCTGACGCCGCTGGGCGTGACCGGCAAGGATGCCGACGAAGCGCTGGAACGTGCCGGCATCACTTGCAACAAGAACGGCATCCCCAATGATCCGCTGCCGCCGACCAAGACCAGCGGCATACGCGTCGGTTCGCCCGCGGGCACGACACGCGGTTTTGGCCCGGCCGAATTCCGCGAGATTGGCCATATGATCGCCGATGTGCTCGAAGGGCTCCGGCAACAGGGCGAGGGCGGCGATCCGGCCGCCGAAGCACAGGTGCGCGCGCGCGTGCTGGCGCTATGTGCCCGCTTCCCCATCTATCCCGAAGGAGTCTGAGCGTGACCGAGGACGAAAAGGCGTTGAGCAAGAAAATGGCGGTGTCGGCGCTGATCGGCGCGGTGATCGCTATTCCGGTGCCGTTTGTCGGCCCGATTGTCGGCGCGATTGCCGGGGCAGGCTTTACCTATTTTCGCGCAAAGAAGCGGGGCTGAATGCGCTGCCCTTTTTGCGGCCATGAAGACAGCCAGGTAAAGGATAGCCGATCGACCGAAGATGGTGCTGCCATTCGCCGGCGTCGCCAGTGCGAAGGCTGCGCGGCGCGCTTTACGACGTTCGAACGCATCCAGCTGCGCGATCTCTATGTGTTAAAAAGCGAGGACCGCCGCGAACCGTTTGAGCGTGAAAAGCTGATGCGATCAGTGTCGATTGCCTGCCGCAAGCGCCCGATCGACGCGGTGCGCATCGAAAAACTGGTGACGAGCATCCAGCGCCAGCTCGAAACTTTGGGCGACAGTGACATCCCCTCCCAGCGGATCGGCGAACTCGTGATGGACGGGCTCAAAGAGCTCGATTCAGTCGCCTATATCCGCTTCGCCAGCGTCTATAAGGATTTCCGCGAGGCCCGCGATTTTGAAGAATTTGCGGGCAATGTGGCCGAGGTGGGCAAGGGGTGAGGGGGACGAGGCCAAGTCCGAAATTGCCCCAACATAACCCCCCGTTCGGGCTGAGCGAAGTCGAAGCCCACGCCCACGCCCACGCGGGACACTTGCCCTTCGACTTCGCTCAGGGCGAACGGCGGTTCAGAATCAAGGTATTGGAATGAGCTTCTACGCTTACATGCTGCGCTGCGCCGACGGGAGCTACTATACCGGGCACACAGATGATCTGGAGCATCGCATCGCCCAGCATCAGCATGGTGAGATTACAGGCTATACCCAGCGCCGACGGCCGGTAGAATTGGTGTGGTCCGAAGACTTCCAAACGCGGCTTGAAGCACTTGAGGTAGAGCGTCAGATCAAAGGCTGGACACGGAGGAAGAAGCAAGCCTTGATCGATAGCGACTGGCAGACCCTGCACGAGGCTTCAATTCCCCCGTCGGAGCGTGCCCTTCGACTTCGCTCAGGGCGAACGGAGGAAAGCTCTGAAATTCCAGGCCGAGATGACGATGGCAGTCACTTATCAACACCCGTTTGTGCTGAGCGAAGTCGAAGCACCGGCGCAACACCTGCCCCACCCCCTGTCATCGTCCTCGTCCGCCCGCAGCTTGGCGAGAATATCGGCAAGGCGGCGCGGGCGATGCTCAATTTTGGGTTGACCGAGCTGCGGCTCGTCGCGCCGCGGGATGGCTGGCCCAACCCATCGGCCGGGCCAGCGGCATCGGGCGCTGATATCGTGCTCGAACAGGCGACGGTGTTCGATAGCGTTGCCGCTGCTGTCGCCGATTGCGCGCAGGTCTATGCCACCACGGTGCGCAAGCGCGGCGTGACCAAGCCGGTCGTCACGCCCGAACAGGCGGCCCGCGATATTCATGCCGCGCCCACCCGCGCGGCCATCCTGTTCGGGCCGGAACGCGCCGGGCTGGAGACTGACGATGTCGCGCTCGCCCGCACGATCATCACCGTGCCGATCAACCCCGCCTTCGGCTCGCTCAATCTCGCCCAGGCGGTGATTCTGGTCGCTTATGAATGGAGCAAAGGGGTGGCGCTGGCCAGCCCGCCCAGCATCGACATGCCCGTGCCCGCGACGCAGGAAGAGCTGGAAGGGATGCTGCAGCAACTCGACACGATGCTGGGGGATGCCGGTTATTTTTTCCCGCCTGATCGGACGGTGACGACCAAACGCACTTTGCGCACGCTGCTCACCAAGCCTGGCTGGTCAACGCAGGAAGTGCGGACGGTGCGCGGTATCCTGTCGACGCTTGATCGGCCACGCCCGAGCCGGGGCGGCTGACCAGCGGATAGCGGCGCTCAACGTTTGTCGAACAAATCCAGTTCATAGGCGATCGATGCTTCAACCAGATCGTCCCACAAAGCCGCAATCGCGGCTTCGGGCAGGCCGAGCTTTGCGGCTTCAGCGCGGGCATTGGCGATCACCAAAGCCTTGCGCGCTTCATCGCGGACCTTGTCGCGGGTCGGCTTGATCCGCGCGGCGGCGGCCATATAGGCAAAGCGCCGCGCCAACAGCGCGATCAGATCGCGATCGACCTGATCGACGCCGGCGCGGACCTCGGCCATGGTCATGCAGTCGGGGCCGGCAAGGATGGTGTTGCTCATGCGCGGGGCTTTTGACGAACCAGTGCCCGCCTGTCCAGCGTGACGCGCCCAGCTTGATGCGCCCAGCTTGACTCCGGCGCCCAGCGCCGCTAACCGCCCGCCTTCGCAAATGGCCCCGCACCCCGGTGAAGCGGTGGCCCTGTTTCGGTCCTCAACAGATCAGCACAGAGCGATGACCGGGATATCGCGCGCCCAATCGGGCACGCGGTCGTTGTTGGCAATTGCAAAGGAAGAAACATGTCGAAGCGCCAAAGCGCCAAGTATAAGCTCGATCGCCGGATGGGCGAGAACATCTGGGGTCGTCCCAAGAGCCCGGTTAACAAGCGTGAATATGGCCCCGGCCAGCACGGCCAGCGCCGCAAGGGCAAGGTTTCCGACTTCGGCCTGCAGCTGCGCGCCAAGCAGAAGCTGAAGGGCTATTATGGCGACGTGACCGAAAAGCAGTTCCGCGCCTGCTATCACGAAGCCAGCCGCATGAAGGGCGATACCAGCCAGAACCTGATCGGCTTGCTCGAACAGCGCCTGGATATGATCGTTTATCGCGCCAAGTTTGCGCCGACGGTGTTTGCCGCGCGCCAGCTC
The DNA here is from genome assembly GCA_001464615.1 of Sphingomonadales bacterium Ga0077557. Lineage (GTDB taxonomy): Bacteria > Pseudomonadota > Alphaproteobacteria > Sphingomonadales > Sphingomonadaceae > Sphingomonas. The sequence continues at coordinate 102,037 of LNFI01000032.1, forward strand.
GTTTCGCATGGCCACATCAAGGTCAATGGCGTGAAGTGCAACATCGCTTCGCGTCGGGTATTCCCTGGCGAAGAAATCACGCTGGGCAGCAAGGCGCAGGAAATGGCGCTGGTGATGGAAGCGCAGAGCTTGGCCGAGCGCGACATCCCCGAATATGTCGCCCCCGATGGCGCCGCCAAGGTGACCTTCACCCGCGTACCGACGCTGGATGAAGTGCCTTATCCGGTGAAGATGGAGCCGAATCTGGTGGTGGAATTTTACTCGCGTTGATGACGCGGATTAGCGCCAGCTAATCCGGACATTCAGCGCGAGCGGCCGGCGTCGATCAATCGACGACCGACGACGTGGCTTTGCCGCGGCGCTCAACCCAACGAGAAAAGGAGCGGTCCTCACGGGCCGCCTTTTTTCGTGTCTGGGTTAATCCGGCAGCTTCATCGTTGCCCTTAGAAAGGCGTCGCTCCTGGCCAGCATGGTGGTCCGCGCACTCGCATCATCCAATTGGTGATCGAGGCCCTTAAACTCGACCAGTTCGACGGGCTTGCCCGCCGATTTCAGGCGTGACGCCATCAGCCGGGATTCACCAATGCCGACATTCTGGTCGCCATCGCCGTGGAACATCAGCACCGGGACTTTGAAGACGGCAGCGTTCCTGGCGGGTGAGCCTTCGCTGACATGCGGCCCCCTGCCGATAAACTGGTCGCGCAGCGCATATTGCTTGAAGCCGCGGAGCTCCTCACGCCAGCTGTCCAGGTCGGTCACGGGGGCAATGGCGACGATTGCCTTGAACAAATTGGGATCCAGCACCGACGATTGCAGCGCGGCATAGCCGCCATAAGACCAGCCCACGATCGCCAGATGATCGGGCGTGGTAATGCCCTGCGTGATCAGCCAGCGTCCGGCATCGTTGACATCGCCAATCGCGATCCGCCAGGATCTAAAGCCATTTTCGACGAACCAATTGTCGCCATAGCCCGTCGATCCGCGATAATTGGGTTGCAGCACGGCATAGCCCCGCGCGGCATAAAATTGCGCGAGCCAGTCAAACCCCCATTCGTCGCGCGCGCCCGGCCCGCCATGCGGCATGACAATGGCGGGGATGTTCTTGCCGGTGCTGCCGGGCGGCAGCGTCAGATAAGCGGGGATCTGCGCGCCGTCATTGGCTTTGATCGAGATGGTTTTGACGGTGGCGAGCTTGCGGTCGTCAAGGTCGGGCCGCACCGCCACCAAAGAATCGAGATGCCGATTTTTCTTGTTAAACACCATATAGCGGCCCGGATCGACGTCGCTCCCAAGCCAAATCAGCAGCTTGCTTTCATCGCTGTTGGCATCGACAAAGCTGACCAGCGGTAGCTCCGGTACGGCCTTTTGTAGCGCCTGTTGCAGTTTTTTGAGTTCCGGATCGAAAAACGCCGTTTGGCGTCGATCAGTGACGAAGGAAACACCGACAACCCGGTTTTTGCGCCCGATACGGATCAGTTCGCCAAGATCGACATCGGGCCGGGCAAAGACCAGTTCCTGTTTCGCCGATCCGTCCAGAGCGACCTTGAAGAGCGCGCGTCGCCCATCAAGCGTATCATAGCCATAAGCAACATTTTCGGTTGGATCGACGGCCCATGGATCAAAATTGCTCTCGCCTTTGCGGCCACCATTGACCGTGCTCAGTGGCAACCATTGTTTGCTGGCGGGCGAACGATAGAGATATTTGACCTGATCCTTCACCATGCCGTCCGAATCCTCGGGGCGAAGGCCCATGATGCGAACATTGCCCAGACCATCAGTGATATATTCCACCGCCAGCGCGTTAGCGCGTTCGATCACCGTGCGTTTCAGCGTCGTCGGATCGATCCGTTCGACCCCCAAGCCCGGTCGATTTGACCCGGTGCTAAAGGTTCCTGTGGAGGAAGTTTCGACAAATTGTCGCGTCATCAGCAACGCATTGCCTTCAGCATCGCCAAACCAGTCGATCACGCTGCCACCATTCTGCATGACCTCCAATGCATCAGGTCCTTCGCGCGCGGTGACGACCTTCATCTCTTTGCCATCGCGGTTGATCGCGATGGTTCGGGTAAAGCCGAGCGCATCGACACCTTTTCCTGCCACCGTATAGATGGAGCAGATCAGCCGGTCGTCATTGGCCCAGTCGCATCCCGTCAAGCGCTCGGGATCGCCATCTGAACTGAGGATCGATACGGGCCTTTGACTGCCATCGACCCAGCCTGTCGCGAGCACCACTGACTTGCCTTTGCCAGAGATTAACATCGCAAAATATTGGCCGTTGGGTGACAGGCTGATGCTGCGGACAAATTCGCGCGCGCCAAAAGCCTGCGCGGTCTGGACGGCGGTTGGTTGCTGCTGCGCGGCAACCGGTGCCCACCCCCATGCCGTCGCCGCGAAGACCAGCCAAACCCGTTTCATTACTCTTCCCCGGTTTTTCATATTGTTGCTCGATCAGCCTAACCATTCGCCGGGGGCTCGCAAGCGACATCGTGGCGATTGCTTGCGCCCGCTCAAATCGGCTGCCAGAAGCGCTCGCATCCTACCGGGAGAGACGATGATGAGCCGCCTGCCTTTGCTGTTTGCCGTGCCATTGGCGCTGTCCATCCCGACTGGTGTCTGCGCGAAGGACGCGCCGACCATCTCGGTGGAAACACTTAAGACCATCGACAAGGAGCTGTCGTCCGACGCCTTTGAAGGCCGCGCGCCGACGACACCGGCCGAGGACAAAACGGTCGCCTATATCATCGCGCAGATGAAGGCGGCGGGGCTGCAGCCCGGCAATAAGGGCAGCTGGACGCAGGATGTACCGATGGTCGAATCAACCTTCGCCAACATCAGCCCCTTGGTGTTTGTCGGTGGCAGTGCACCAGTGAGCCTTGCGCCGAATACCGACGTGGTCGTGCGCAGTTACCGCGTGCTGCCGCAGATCGCGGTCAACGACAGCGAGGTTGTATTCGTCGGCTATGGCATCAACGCGCCCGAACGCGGCTGGAACGATTATGCCGGGGTTGATGTGCGCGGCAAGACGGTGATCATTCTGGTCAACGATCCCGACTGGCAGACGCCGGGGCGCGAAGGGCTCTTCGAAGGCCGCGCGATGACCTATTATGGTCGTTGGACCTATAAGTACGAAGAAGCGGCGCGGCAGGGCGCCGCGGCCGCGATCATCGTCCATGATACCGAACCGGCGGCTTATGGCTGGGGCGTGGTCGAATCGAGCAACACGCGGCCTTCGCTCGAGCTCGACGTGCCGGGCGATCATCTCGACCAGAGCGCGGCGATCGGCTGGATGCAACTCGATGCCGCCAAGCGCGTGTTCGCTAGTGCAGGCACGGATTTCGCAAGCCTGAGCGAGGCCGCAAAGGTCAAGGGCTTCAAGGCAGTCCCGCTTGGGCTGAAGGCATCCGTGTCGATGACTGCGACGATCAAGCGGCAGAAGTCTAAGAATGTGATCGGCGTGCTGCCGGGCAAGACCGCGCCAAAGGACTATGTCCTCTATACCGCGCATTGGGATCACCTCGGCCGCTGCACGCCAGTCAAGGGCGACACTATCTGCAATGGCGCAGTCGATAATGCGAGCGGCATCGCCGGGCTGATCGCGCTCGCTGAGGCCTATACCAAGGCTGGCCCTGCCGCGCGCTCGGTCGCGTTTCTGGCGGTGACGGCAGAGGAATCGGGGCTGCTCGGCTCGCAATATTATGCTGAGCATCCGGTCTATCCGCTGGCCCGAACGGTCGGCGGGGTCAACATGGACAGCTTGAATGTCATTGGCCTCACCAAGGATTTCGTGGTGACGGGCGCGGGCAAATCTGAACTCGAAGACCTGATCGTGCCGCTGGCGGCCGCGCAGGACCGCGTGATCAAGCCCGAACCAAGCCCCGAACGCGGCGGCTATTTCCGGTCGGATCATTTCAGCTTTGCCAAGCTGGGCGTGCCGATGCTCGATGCCGGATCAGGCCAGGATCTCGTCAAGGGCGGGACAGCGGCGGGGCGCGCTGCGGCGGAGGATTATGTCACCAATCGCTATCACAAGCCGCAAGACGAATATAATGCGGATTGGGACTGGTCGGGCGCGGTCGCTGATCTGACGCTTTATTACCGGCTCGGGCGGCAATTGGCGGACGGCAAAAGCTGGCCAAACTGGTATAAGACGGCGGAGTTTCGCAGCGTGCGCGACAAGTCGCGCGCGGGCCAATAGGAGCAGAAGCGCGTGACGAAGGTGATCCAGCCCGCCGAATGGGCGCACCACAAGGCGGTGTGGATCGGCTTTCCCAGCCATTCCGAATTATGGCTTGAGGATATCGATCCGGCGCGCGTTGAGGTGGTGGCGTTCGCGCGCGCAGTCCATGCCGATGGCGCGGGCGAAAAGGTGATCCTGGTTGCCGCCTCTATCGAGGCAAGCGACACCGCGCGGAAGATGGCCCCCTTTGCCGAGGTGATTATCGAGCCGTTCGGCGATATCTGGCTGCGCGATACCGCGCCGATTTTCGTGTCGAAATCGGCGGCGCGCGATTTTCGCTTTAACGGCTGGGGCGGCAAATATGATTTGCCCGGCGATGACGATATCGGCGCACGGCTGGCGCGCACGCGGCGGGTCGAGCTCGAGCACTGCGACTGGGTGCTGGAGGGCGGCGCGATCGATGGCGACGGCACCGGCCTGGTCGTCACCACCGAACAATGCCTGCTCAATCCCAACCGCAATCCCGGCTTTTCCAGGCCGATGGTCGCTGAATTCCTGAAACGCGACCTGGGCTTCAGCGATGTGCTGTGGCTGGGCAACGGGTTGCTCAACGACCATACCGACGGGCATGTCGATAACCTGGCGCGGTTCGTGGCACCGGGATTGCTGGCGATCCCCGAAGGGACCGACAACGACCCTAATTGGCGCGTCTATCAGGCAGCCGCCGAAAATGCGGCGGCGTTCGGGGTGGAGGTGGTCCGGGTGCCATCGCCGGGGCGGATCCTGCACGATGAAGAGATCGTCCCCGCCAGCTATATGAATTTTTATATCGGCAATGCCAGCGTGGTCGTACCCCAATATGGATCGTCGAACGATGACGCGGCGGTAGCGGCCTTTGCCGCGCTTTTCCCCAATCACCACGTCGTCGGCCAGCGCGCCGACCATATCCTGACGGGTGGCGGCAGTTTCCACTGCATTAGCCAGCAGATTCCGGGGTAGGAATCATTTAACGGGATTCCTATTGTCCCGCATCCGTTCGCCCTGAGCGAAGTCGAAGGGCAAGCGCTGCGCCGGGGCTTTGACTTCGCTCAGCCCGAACGGAATGAGGACATCATTACGATACCGAGCGAGGACCAGAGATGACCGAGATCACCGTCGCCGCGCTACAGCTTGCGTTTGGCCCCGATATCAATGCGAACATCGCCAATGTTGCGCGGCTGGTGCGCGAAGCAGCGGCGCGTGGCGCGCAGGTGATCCTGCCGCCTGAATTGTTCGAGGGCGAGTATTTCTGCCGGGTCGAGGATGAGGGCCTGTTCGCCACCGCCAAGCCTGTAGCCGAGCACCAGGCGGTGCTGGCGATGCAGGCGCTTGCGGCTGAGCTTCGCGTTGCCATCCCGACCAGCTTTTTCGAAGCCGATGGGCCGCACCACTATAATTCGCTGGCGATGATTGGCCCCGATGGCGCGGTGCAGGGCGTCTATCGCAAAAGCCATATTCCCGATGGGCCGGGCTATGAGGAAAAATTCTATTTTCGGCCGGGCAATACCGGCTTCAAGGTGTGGCCTGGGCCCAGCGGCACGGCCGATACCACGCTCGGCATCGGCATTTGCTGGGACCAATGGTATCCCGAAACCGCGCGCGCGATGATGCTAATGGGCGCGCAGCTGCTGTTCTACCCAACCGCGATCGGCAGCGAACCGCATGACGAGGGGCTCGACACCGCCCGGCTGTGGCGCCGCGCGATGGTGGGACATGCGGTGTCGAATGTGGTGCCGGTGGTGGCGGCCAACCGGATCGGTACCGAGCACGGCCAGACATTCTACGGCACTAGCTTCATCACCGACGAGCGCGGCGACATCCTCGCCGAGCTTGGCCGCGAGGAAGAAGGCGTGATCACCGCGACGCTCGACATCGACCGGGTCAAGCGCCACCGCGCCGCTTTTGGCTTTTTCCGCGATCGTCGCCCCGAATTATACGGGCGGCTGGTGCAGGATATCTAGAGTGGGATGACGTTAGGTCGCTTCAACCTCACACCCGTTCGGCCCCGGATCAGGTCCGGGGGAAGTCGAAGCCCACGCGCTTCGCATGGCCTTCGATTTCGCTCAGGGCGAACGCGGTTTGGGTTGGCCCAATCCAAAGTCCTCCCGCTCAAGACCGGACACCGCCGCCGTCGGTGCGGCGATGTCCCTTTGCCCTCAGATCGCCGCCAGCGCCTGATCGAAATCGGCGATCAGATCATCGGCATCCTCAACCCCGATCGAGATGCGGACGAGATTGTCAGTAATCCCCAGCGCCGCCTTGCGCGCCTCTGGCACTGACAAATGGGTCATGCCGGCGGGATGGCTGGCGAGCGTTTCGGTGCCCCCCAGGCTGACCGCGAGCTTGGCGATGCGCAGCGCGTCCAGAAAGGCGAAGCTCTGTTTCTCGCCACCCTTCAGGAACAGCGAAAAAGTGCTGCCTGCGCCCATGTCATGTCGCTTGTAGATATCGGCCTGGCGTTCGTCGCCTGGGGTGGTTTCGAGAAAGCCGAGATAGCCAACCCGCTCCACCTTGGGGTGATCGCGCAGAAAAGCGCAGACCTTGGCGGCATTTTCGCCCGCGCGCGTCATCCGCAACTCCAGCGTCTCCAGACTGCGCAGCAGCATCCAGGCGGTATTAGGATCGGTAATCGTCCCGATCGTGTTCCGCATCAGCCGGATCACATCGATCTGCTTTTTAGATCCCAGAATCGCGCCGGCGACGAGATCGGAATGGCCGCCGACATACTTCGTCAGCGAATAGACGACGATATCCGCGCCATGCTGCAGCGGCTGGAACCAGAGCGGGCCCAGGAAGGTATTGTCGATCGCGATTGGCGGCTTGTCGGGTGAATCGCCGAACACGGCATCGCGGGCAGCGGCGACCGCCTGGACATCAACCAGGGCATTGGTCGGGTTGGCGGGGCTTTCGAGATAGATCAGCGCAACGCGGCCCATGCCGTTTGCCCTGGCCATCACCGCGTCGATTTCTGCGCGGGTGGCACCTGCCGGAAAGTCGACGAAATGAACGCCGAACCGCCCGAGAATGCGCGCGATCAGCGTTTCGGTGGCGGCATAAAGCGGGCCACTATGAATGATCGTGTCGCCCGCGCGGACCATCGACAGGAACAAGGTGGCGATGGCCGACATGCCGCTCGAAAACGTCAGCGCATCCTCGGCATCTTCCCAGACGCCGAGCCGGTCCTCGAGAATTTCCTGATTGGGGCCGTTGAAGCGCGAATAGACAAGACCGTCCGCGCCGCCCGGCCGCTTGCCGGTCACGCCTTCGAAATGGCGCTTGCCAGCGGCGGCATTGGGGAAGACGAAGGTGGAGGTCAGGAAGATCGGCGGCTTCAGCGATCCTTCCGACAGCATCGGATCATAGCCATGCCCCATCATCAGCGTTGATGGTTTCAGCTTGCGTCCGCCGACCTTGTCGACCTTTGGCTTGGGGTGGCGGCGCGGGACGGCGCCGGGAAGGTCTGCTTCGGGCGTGTCGGTCATGGCGAGGGCTCCTATACGGCCGCTTTGGATCGACTAGTCTCTACAGATACTATCGCGACGCGGCTAGCGCTGTCGGGATGATCAGGCGTCGATCGCTGGCAATCCGATGAGCGAAATCTGCCGACCATAATCGGGTTCGCCGCGGTGCGTTGCCCGGCGGAAGCTGAAGAAGCGCTCTTCATCGGCATAGGTATCAAGCCCCAGCATTTCGACCGTCCTGATGCTGGCCACCGCAAGGCGATGGGCGACATAGGCTTCGAGATCAAACTGGTGATGGCCGGGCTTGCCGGGGGAAAAGAAGCGCTCATTTGCTGGATCATCGGCGGCAAAGCGGGCGGCAAAACCGTCATCCACCTCATAGCTCGCGCGGGCGATGCACGGGCCGATTGCGGCAGCAATCCGATGACGGTCAGCGCCCAGCTGCTCCATCGCGGCGATGGTCGCATCCGTAACGCCGCCAATCGCCCCCTTCCAGCCAGCATGCGCGGCACCGATCACCCCGGCGGCGCTGTCGACCAACAGCACCGGCGCGCAATCGGCAGTGAGGATGCCGAGCAGCAGCCCAGGCCGATTGGTGACCATCGCATCGGCATGCGGGCGGAGATGATCGTCATGTGGTTCGGTGATGACCACCGCGTCCGCCGAATGGATCTGATACAGCGTAACAATCGCGCTGCCCGGGGCGACAGCGGCGATTGCCCGGCGCTGATTTTCGATCAGCTCGGGCGTTGGCGGTTGACCCCGCCGCCCCATGTCGAGCGACGCCATCGCGCCCGTCGATACTCCCCCGCGCCGTGCGAGAAAGCCGTGCGGCACGGCCCCAAGCGCCTGAGCGCGGATCGCCTCGACGGTGCTCACAGCACCAGCTGCATGATCAGATCGCGATCAATCTGGTTGCCGGTCGGGAAAGCGTAATCGCCGATATGGACAAAGCCATAGCGATCGTAAAAGCGCTTGGCGCGATCGTTATCCTCCCAGACGGTCAGCACCAACGCCGTTGCGCCACGGCTGCGTGCGGTGTCGATCGTCCAGGCCATCAGCGCCTGGGCAATGCCGCTGCCGTGAAACGGGGTGGCGACATAAAGCTGGCTGAGCTGCAGTGCGCCGGGCAACAGGGCCGGGGCTTCCAGCCAGACCGACGATAATTTGACATAGCCCGCGATGTCTTCGCCCGCGCAAGCGAGCCGAAAATGATGCGCCGGATCGGCCATCGCGGCGATCAGCTTGCCCGCCGGACCATAGGCTTCGCCGACATAGAGCGCGATGTCTTCGGCACTGGCCGAATGTTCAAAAGTTTCCAACCAGATCTTGCGGGCCATCGCGTCGAGCGCCGGGCCATCGTCAAGGGTTGCGTCGCGATAGGTGATTCGCGTGTCAGTCATGCAAAGCCTGCGGGTTGGGGCCAATCGGGGGCGGTGATGGCGATCGCCTTGAACAGGCTGCCCATCTGATCGGGCGCCACCAGCCGGTCGCGATCGGCGCGGACCGAATCGCCCAGCACAGCCGCGCGCGCGTCGATGCCGAGCGCGATCAGCAATGCACCCTGATCGACCGGGCCAAAGCTGGTCGCGCCTTCGGCCTCGGCAGCGGCGCAGAGCGTGGCGAAATCGACATGCGCGGTCAGATCATGCTCGCCCGGGGCCTCAAACGGGTTGGCATAGATACCCGCGCGCATGGCCTGCAGCGTGTCGCCGATCGCTGGGCCCTGATAGCCATAATCGATCGTCAGCATTGTGCCGCCCTGGCGCGCGATCCGGCCCGCCAGATCGCGCATCACCGCGACGCTCGCAGGCGAGGTTTCGATCACTGATCCGGGGGCTGCGTCGCGCAGGGCCGGCGGCAGGATTGCGTCTGGCACCTGTTTGCCAGCGATTGGCAGGAACAGCGTGTCCTGGCAGGCGACCAGCCGCTCATGCCACCCGTCCCCGGCACGGACGAGCTGACGGATCGGCAGCGCATCGAAAAATTCATTGGCGATCACCAGCAAGGCGATGTCGCCCGGCAGCGTGGTTGTGTCGTCGTGCCAGATCGCGCCGGGCACGCGTTCGGCCTGGGCGCTGCGCAAGGTCGGGCTGGTTTCGACGAAGTGCACCGCTGGCACCAGCCCGGCCTTGGCCATCGCCCGCAGCGCATCGGCGGCTAAGGTCCCGCGCCCTGGGCCCAGCTCGACATAAGCAGCCGGGGGGCGTCCGGCGCGATCCCATAGATCGGCCAGCCATAGCCCGATCAGCTCGCCGAACATCTGGCTGATCTCGGGCGCGGTGGTGAAATCCCGGCCGAGCGGATCGCGCGTGGCATAATAATGCGCGTTGGCCGCCCCCATATACTGGGCGAGCGAGATCGGCCCGGCCAGCGTGATCGCGCGTGCAAGGCGTTCAGGCAGGGGCGCATCGATCACCGCTGCATCCATCTCAGGCGACGCTTTCGCCCCCGGCGATTGGCTCGACGCGCTGCCGCCGCCGAGTCGATGTGGCGATCAGATAGGCACCGCCCAGGATCATCGGGAGGCACAGCCATTGGCCCATATGCAGCCCGGTGCTTTCCGCAAAGGCGCGCAATTGTTCATCGGGTTCGCGGAAAAATTCGACGATGAACCGCCCCGTGCCAATGCCGGCCAGCGCAATCCCGGTCAGCCGACCCGGATCGTACCGTGCCTTGGTCCGCCAGAAAAAATACCAGAGCAGGGCAAACAAAGCGACGCCTTCCAGTCCCGCCTCATAAAGCTGGCTGGGATGGCGGGCGATATCATCGCCGGTGCGTGGAAAGATGATCGCCCAGGGGACATCGCTGGGTTTGCCGTACAGCTCGCCATTCACGAAATTGGCGATTCGGCCAAAAAACATGCCGAAGGGCGAGGCGCACGCCACATAATCAAGAACGCGCAGCAGGTTCAGCTGTTGTGACCGCGCGAATAGCATCATCCCAATCGTGGTGCCGATCACCCCGCCATGGAAAGACATGCCGCCTTCCCACAGCCTGAAAATCTGGAGCGGGGCGAGCAGCATCGCGGGCTGATAAAACAGCACATAGCCGATTCGTCCGCCCAGAATGATGCCCAAAGTCGCATAGAAAATCAGATCATCGACATGGCGCCGTGCCATCGGCGCACCGGGCTGTGCCACCAGCCGCAGCAGATACCACCAGCCGACGACGATGCCGGCGATATAGGCAACCGAATACCATTTCAGGCTGAACCACCCGATCCGAAAGATCGTGTCGTTCAATCCCAGATCGGTAAACCGGATGTGTTCGGCGACGGTGGACAGGATCAAGGCTTTTCCCCAGGCTGCGGAGCTTCCATAAGGGGTGCAAGCGATAAGACCAAGTGGAGAGAAATATGCAGACTGAGCTCGACCGCCGAATCGATAATGGCCTCGCCGCGCTCACCGGTTTGGGTGGGCAAATGCCGGTGATCCCAATCGAGCTTCAGGGGCGCACCTATCCGACGATTGCCGTCGCACCGCCTGCCATGACCTATTATTTCGCGCATTTCTGCAACGAGCATGCCGACAAGACTTTTCTGGTTTCGGGCGATGAGCGGCTGACTTTTGCGGAAGTTTTCGCGCTGGCGCAGCAAACCGCGCGCGCGCTGGTCGATGGCTGCGGCGTCAAGCAGGGCGACAGGGTGGGCATTGCGATGCGCAATTCGCCGTCCTGGATCGCGCTCTACATGGGTATCTTGATGGCCGGCGGGGTGGCGACGCTGCTGAATGGCTGGTGGCAGACCGCTGAGCTTGCCGGGGCGGTCCATGATGTCGATTGCCGCCTTGTGTTCGCCGATGCACCCCGCGCTCAGCGGCTCGACGAGGCGACCGGGCTGGGTGCCGAAGTGATGGCGATCGATGATCGATTGCCGCTGGCAGAGGCGCTGGCGCCGTTATTTGCCCGGGGTGGCAGTGCAACGACGATGCTGCCGATGCTGCGCGGCGACGATAATGCGACGATCCTGTTCACCAGTGGATCGACCGGCCAGTCCAAGGGCGCGCTCTCCGATCACCGCGCCGTGATGCAGGCGGTGTTCAATTATCTGGTCACCGCGCTGATGATGCTGGGTATCTCCAGCGAGGATGGCAAGCCGGTCACGACCCAGCACGCAACCCTGCTCAATGTCCCGTTATTCCACGTTACGGCCGAGGTGCCGGTGTTCCTGCAAAGCTTCGCGATGGGGCGCAAATTGGTGCTGATGCCGAAATGGGATGCCGAAGAGGCGATGCGGCTGATCGAGCGCGAGACGGTTACCTATTTCGTCGGCGTCCCGCTGATGAGCTTCGAGATTTTAACCCACCCGAAGCGCGCTGACTATAATCTGTCGAGCGTCACGGATTTTGCCGCAGGCGGGGCGCCCCGCCCAGTCGAGCATGTCCGCCGCTTGAACGAGGAAATGGGCGGGGCCGCGCCGCTGCTCGGCTACGGCTTGACCGAGACCAACGGCATTGGCTGCGGCAACTTCCGCAGCAATTACCTCGCCAAGCCCAATTCGACCGGTCGCGCCTCGGCCCCGTTGGTTGATCTGGCGATCCTGGACGGTGCCGGGCGACCCGTGCCGCAGGGGGAACGCGGCGAAGTGGGGATTCGGTCAATCTGCAACTTCAAGGAATATTGGGGCCGGCCCGAAGCCACCAGCGAAGCCTTCACCGCCGACCGATATTTCCTGACCGGCGATATCGGCTATCTTGATGAGGCGGGGTATTTGTTCATCGTCGATCGCAAGAAGGACATCATCATCCGGGGCGGGGAGAATATCTCATGCCAGGAAGTCGAAGCCGCGCTTTACGAAAACCCGCATGTTGCCGAGGCAGCGGTATTTGGCCTGCCCGATGAGCGGTTCGGCGAGGTGCCGGGCGCAGTCGTGCATATCCGCGCTGGCGAGGTGATGGATGTGGAGGCGTTGTGCGAATTCCTGACCGCGCGGATCGCAGCGTTCAAGGTGCCCAAGCGCATCTGGATCGCTGAGGCACCGCTCCCGCGACTGGGGACGGAGAAGATCGACAAGGTATCGCTGCGCGCCACCTATCGATCGCTTTATGCCACCGAATCCGCTGCGGCTTGATCTGGCGTCTGCCGTCCACCCGCGATAGAGCGGGGCGATGGCCATTGGCGGGATCAGCGACAGGATTAATCGGCGGACGCTGCTGATCGGCGGCGGGGTCGGCGTTGGGCTGTTCGTTGCCTGGGCGATCTGGCCGCGCCGTTACCTGCCGAACTTGACGGTGGTGCCCGGCGAAACCGCGTTTGGCGCCTGGCTGAAGATCGGCGAGGATGGCCATGTCACCGTCGCTGTGCCGCAGGCCGAACATGGCCAGGGCGTCTACACCACGATGCCGCAAATCGTCGCCGATGAGCTTGGCGCGGATTGGCGCACGGTGGGGGTGGAGCCCGCCCCGCTCAACCCGCTTTACGCCAATGATCTGGGCGCGGGCGAGTTGTTCGAAGGCGTGTTTGCCGGTGTGCCGGAGGGGCTGAAGCGCAGCCATGCCGCGCGGACGGCGCTGGTGCTGACGGCGGGCTCAAGTTCAATCCGCAATTTCGAAGGCGATTTGCGCCAGGCCGGGGCGGCGGGCCGGGTGCTGTTGTGCAAGGCGGCGGCGCGGCGCTGGGGCGTGGCGTGGGAGGCATGCTCGACCCAGGGCGGTTTCGTCCTCCATGGCCAGCAAAAGCTGCGCTTCGGTGCCTTGGCAGCGGCGGCCGCGGACGAGCAGCTCCCCGAAACGCTGCCGCTGCGCGACGGCGCGATTGGGCGCTTGTCGGGCCAGTCGCTGCCCCGGATCGATGTGCCCTCCAAGGTTGATGGCTCGGCCAATTTTGCCGGCGATATCCGCCTGCCCGATATGGTTTTTGCCGCGATCCGGCAGGGCCCGGTGGGCGATAGTCGGCTGGTGAAAATCAATCGCAAGGCGGCGGAGCGGATTCGCGGCGTGCTGGCGGTGATCGAAGCGGAACGCTCGGTCGCGGTGGTTGCCAATAACTGGTGGGCCGCCAATCGCGCGCTCGATGCGCTGATCCCCCGCTTTGAAACGCGTGGGGCGTTGATCAACAGCGATAGCATCGATTCTGCGCTGAATGCAGCGCTTGCCGGGCCGGGCCAGCGCATGGCCGCGCAGGGTGATCTCGCTGCTGTGTTCAAGGGCGCGCAGGTTGTCATGGCCGATTACCGGGTGGGGCTTGCGGTACATGCCCCGCTGGAGACGATGACGGCAACCGCACGGCTCGACGCGGGGCGGCTCGAACTCTGGCTGCCGACCCAGGCACCGGGCCGCGCGCGCGCCGCCGCTGCCGCAGCGATCGGCCTTTCGGAAGAATCGGTGATCGTCCACCCGATGTTGATCGGCGGTTCCTTTGGCGCCAATCTTGAGCATCTGGTCGCCGAACAAGCAGCGGTGCTCGCCAAACAGATGAAGCGGCCAGTGCAGCTTGTCTGGTCGCGCTATGAAGATTTGCTGCACGATCGCTTTCGCCCGCCCGCCGCCGCGCGGCTGACGGCGCGGCTTGGACCCAATGGCTCGATCATGGGTTGGTTGACCAAGATTGCCGCCCCCAACACGGGCCGCGCGCTTGCTGATCGATTGTCGGTCGGTGATCCGGCGGTTCGCGCCGCACTCGCGCTGCAGGGGGAGGGTGATCCCTATGCCGTGGCCGGTGCGCTGCCTTTTTATCGCTTCCCCAATTATGCGATTGATCACCACCCCGCTGATATCGGCGTGCCGACCGGCCATTGGCGATCGGGCGCGCATAGCTATACCGCCTTTTTCACCGAATGTTTCCTTGACGAACTCGCCCATGTCGCGGGCACCGAACCCTTGTCGTTCCGCGTATCGATCACGGCTGAGCCGCGCCTGGTCCGCTGTCTGTCAACGGCGGCGGCGCTTGGCGGCTGGGAAGGCGGCGTCCCGGGCAGCGCGCAAGGCATCGCCTGTCACAGTTTTCGCGGCAGCCATATTGCGGTGTTGGCTGAAGCGCATTTTGAAGATGGCCAGCGCCCCGTGGTCGATCGGCTGGTTGCCGCGGTTGATTGCGGGCGGCAGATTAATCCCGATATTGTTCGCCAACAGATTGAAGGCGGGCTGATCTTCGGCATGGCAGCGGCATTGGGGGGATCGACAGGTTTTACCGAAAATGTCGCTGATGCACGCAGGCTTGGCGATTTGTCGCTGCCGCGGCTTGCCGATTGCCCCGACATCACGATCGAGATGATCCGCAGCGAGGCGGCCCCCGGCGGCGTCGCTGAACTGGCGGTGCCGCCCGTCGCGCCCGCCATTGCCAATGCGTTACAGGCAAGTGCGGGGTTTCGTTTGCGCCGCTTGCCGTTTACCGCAAACCCAGCATGATTCTCCCCGCCGATCATCCGCCAGTTGCGCGCGCCAGAATTGGCGTGCTGCTGACCAATTTGGGCACGCCCGATGGCCCCGATACCCGGTCGGTCAAACGCTATCTCGCCGAATTTCTGTCAGACAAGCGCGTGGTGGAGATTCCGCAATTGCTGTGGCAGCCGATTCTGCGCGGGATCATCCTCA
The DNA here is from genome assembly GCA_001464615.1 of Sphingomonadales bacterium Ga0077557. Lineage (GTDB taxonomy): Bacteria > Pseudomonadota > Alphaproteobacteria > Sphingomonadales > Sphingomonadaceae > Sphingomonas. Next base: position 117,246 of record LNFI01000032.1, read on the forward strand.
ACACCCGCCCGCAAAAATCGGCAGAGGCCTATGCTCAGGTCTGGGGGCCAGACGGTTCGCCGCTCGCCAGCATCACCAAGGCGCAGTCAGCCGCGCTGCAAGGCGCATTCGGGCCGAATGTGACGGTCGATTGGGCGATGCGTTATGGCAAACCTTCCATCCCTGACCGGTTGCGCGCGATGAAAGAGGCTGGCTGCGAGCGCATTTTGCTCGCGCCGCTTTACCCGCAATATTGCGGCGCGACGACCGCGACCGCCAATGATAAGGCGTTCGCAACGCTGGCGGCGTTGCGCTGGCAGCCGGCGCTGCGCACCTTGCCGCCTTATTATGACGATCCGCTCTATGTCGCAGCGCTGCAGCAATCGATCGAAGCGGGGCTAGCTGGTCTTGATTTCGAACCCGAAGCGGTGGTGGTGAGCTTTCACGGCATGCCAGTGCGCACGCTGGAGCTTGGCGATCCCTATCATTGCCATTGCCAGAAAACCGCAAGGCTGCTCGGCGAGGCGCTCGGGCGACCGGTGATCATCACCTTCCAGTCGCGTTTTGGCCGGGCAAAATGGCTTGAACCAGCCACCGACGACACGCTTGAGGCACTGCCCGGCAAGGGCATCACCAAGATTGCCATTGTCGCCCCGGGCTTTTCGGCTGACTGCCTGGAAACGCTGGAGGAATTGGCGATTCGCGGGCGCGAAAGCTTTGAGGAACATGGCGGCACCCATTTTGCCTATCTGCCCTGTCTGAACGATAGTGCGCACGGGATCGGCATGCTGCGCGCCTTGATTGCACGTGAACTTGAAGGCTGGCCGGTCTAGCTTTAAAGCTAAGACAACAAAAAATCAGGAGAGAGCAATGGCACGCGTCGCGATCGTAACTGGGGGTACCCGTGGCATTGGCGAGGCGATCAGCCTGGCGCTCAAAGACCTGGGGATGACGGTCGCCGCCAATTATTGCGGCAATGATGAACGCGCCCGCGAATTCACCGATCGCACCGGCATCGCGGCCTTTAAATGGGACGTGGCCGATTATGACGCGTGTCAGGCCGGGACGGCGGCAGTCGTCGAGGCGCTCGGCCCGGTTGACGTGCTGGTCAACAATGCCGGTATCACCCGCGATGGCACGATCATGAAGCTGACCTACCAAGCCTGGAAAGAGGTGATCGATACCAATTTGGGCGGTTGCTTCAACATGGCCAAAGCGGTGTTTCCGGGCATGCGCGACCGGAAATGGGGCCGGATTGTCAATATCGGTTCGATCAACGGCCAGGCCGGCCAATATGGCCAGGTCAATTACGCCGCCGCCAAATCGGGCATTCACGGCTTTACCAAGGCGCTGGCGCAGGAAGGCGCACGCGCTGGGGTAACCGTCAATGCGATCGCGCCGGGCTATATCGATACCGATATGGTCGCGGCCGTGCCCGCTGATGTGCTGGAAAAAATCGTCGCCAAGATTCCGGTCGGGCGGCTTGGCCAGGCGATGGAAATTGCGCGCGGCGTGGCGTTTTTGTGCTCCGACGATGGCGGCTTTGTCACTGGATCGACGCTGTCGATCAATGGCGGGCAACATATGTACTGACGGGCGCAGGCCCGCGTGCCGCGGGCCGATGCGCGAAGCGCAGCGCCCGGCACGGCCGACGGGTCGGCTCCGGCCGAACCCGGTCGACGGCGGCTTTGCCGCCGTGGCAATGTTTGGGAACCTCCAAACGACAACGGCAAAGCTGCCGTTGGACAGGTCGGGCTGGGCTCGACTGCGGTCCAGTCGTGGTAACCGGCGTCGCCCGACAGCGCGACCACCACCGCGTCTTTATCCCAACACAAAGGGCCGGCCCCTTGCGGAAACCGGCCCTCGCCCTCGATACGCTACGCGAGGAAACTGAAATTAGCGGTAGTTGCGGCAGCCATTGCGGCCGTCGCGCTCGATCGCCCGGCCAGCAAGCGCGCCGCCAATGCCGCCGATCAAGGTGCCGGCGGTACGATCACCACGGCCTGCGATCGAATTGCCGAGCAGCCCGCCGGCAATTGCGCCAAGCAGTGCGCCGCCGGTGCCGTCATTGCAGCGGCGATTGTCGCGGAAATTGCGGCGATACTGGCGGTCATCATAGCGGGCATTATAGCCCTGATTGTACCGGCCATCATTGTAACGCCCGTCATTATAGCGCCCATCGTTATAGCGCCCATCGTTGAACCGATCGTCATACTGACCACCGCGATACTGATCCTGGGTATAGCCGCCACGATAGGACTGGGCTGTTGCCGCGGTTACGGGCACAAGAGCGCTGGCGCTGATGGCGAGAGCGACGCTGGCGAGCGATAATTTCTTCAACATGATCATTCTCCTCATCGGGCGCGCCGCGAGGCGAGCAGTTCCTGTCCGATAAAGGGGTTATGGGACCCGCTGCTTGAGCCGTCCCTGAATGCATCTGTTATCGCCCGTTCAGGGAGCGATAGGCCTTACGCTATTGGGTGACTGGGCTAAGAACAAGTTCATGCAGCCGCCCCGCGCGCCCCTTTTCTGGTCAATCCTATTGCTATGGCTCGGCGTGCCAAGCTGGTCGACGGTGGCAAGACTGCCGCTGCTCGGGCCCCGGCCCGACTTCAGCGCCACGCCGGTGCGCCTCTATCCCGCAGCACCCGCCAATGCGCGACTGGGCAATCTGGTATTTGATCGCGGCTATCGCCTGACTAGCCCCGACCCCAGTTTTGGCGGGTTCTCATCCTTGATCGTTACGGGCGATCGCTTCCTTCTGCTCAGTGATGGCGGCAATATCGTGCGCTTCCGGCTCGATTCGACCGGGCAGCTACATGATCGCGATTTTGCCGAATTGCCCGGTGGCCCCGGCACGGGTTGGGAGAAGAGCGATCGCGACAGCGAATCGATGACCCGCGATCCGGCGAGCGGAACGATCTGGGTTGGCTTTGAAAATGCTAATGCGATCTGGGCGTACCGTCCGGGTCTGCGCAAGGCGCTGCGCCACGCGACCCCAAAATCCATGCAGGATTGGCCCACCAATGGCGGCGCTGAAGCCATGGTTCGTCTGCATGATGGCAGTTTTCTGGTGTTGAGCGAGACCGGCCATTGGGGGACCAACATATCCAGCCGGCATGATCGCGCGGCGATTCGCTTTTCTGGTGATCCCACCCGCAACCGCCGGCAGGGGTTTCGCTTTAGCTATCGGCCGCCGCCTGGCTTCAACCCCACCGACATCGCCGAGCTACCCGACGGGCAGCTGCTGGTGCTCAATCGCCGCTTTGGCTTGCCCAGCGGCTTTACTGCGGTGCTGACCCTTGTTGATCCGCGCGCGATTGCGCCGGGCAAGACGGTGCAGGGCAGGGTAATCGCGCGATTCGCGCGCGCCGTGCTCAGCGATAATTATGAGGGAATCGCGGTGGTGCGCGAAGCCGATGGCGGAATCGGGCTCTGGATCGTCTCTGACGACAATCAGTCACACCTGCAACAAAGCCTGTTGCTGCATTTTCGGCTTGATGTAGCGACATTTGGCGCACGCAACCGCGTGCGCCACCTGCCGTGATCAGGCGGCTGCCGTTGTCGGTGCCAGCTTTTTCTTGATATCGCGCTTCAGGCGACGTGCCTTGAGCGACAGCTGGTCATCGGCGGTCTTCACCAGCCAATTGTCCAACCCGCCGACATGTTCGACCGAGCGCAGACCGTTGGTCGACACCCGCAGCTTCACACCGGTGCCGAGCGCATCGGACAACAGCGTCACATTCTGCAGATTCGGCAGAAAGGTCCGCTTGGTCTTGTTGTTGGCGTGGGATACGTTGTTACCCACCTGCCGGCCCTTGCCGGTCAGTTCGCAAATACGCGACATTGCTTGAATTCCTGAATTCTGGTTGCCCGGAAAGAGGGCGCGGATAGCCAGTTCGGGCCGTGCAGTCAACCGATTCACGCTTTGGCATGAAACTAACTGCGCATTGGCGGCGTTATTACGCAAACGGTTCGATACCCCAGAGGAGACCTACTTCATGCGCGCGATTTTGATTCTTGTCGGGCTTGCTGCCCTTGCCGTGGTTGGTGCCTGGTCGATTGGGTTGATCAGCATCGATCAAAACAAGCTTGCCCAGGCGCCGCAACTCAAGCTTGAAGGGGGCCAGGCGCCCGAATTCACCGTCAATATGGCCAAGATCGAAATCGGCACGGAGAATAAGACGATCGACGTCCCCACCGTTGGCACCACGCAAAAGACGATTGCCGTGCCAACCATGTCCGTGGAAAAGCCAGCCAATAGCCAGGATGCCGAGTGATTAGGCCTGAGGTGGGCGGGCATGTCTGGTCTGCGGCACAACGCCCGATCTAGCCAATCCGGGCAAGATCGGCGCATAAGCATGCATGTTTCCGCTGCCAGAAGCGATGCGGGCCGCGTTGGCGGCGGCGCGTGCAGCCGCCTTGGCGGGTGAGGTGCCGGTGGGCGCGGTGATCGTCCAAGACGGGCAGATCATCGCCACCGCCGCCAATGCGCCGCGCGCGTTGATTGATCCCACCGCCCATGCCGAAATCTTGGCGATTCGCGCGGCGGCGGTGGTGCTTGGCCGCGATCGGCTTGATGGCTGCGATCTGTGGGTGACGCTGGAGCCCTGTGCGATGTGCGCAGGCGCGATCAGCCATGCCCGGATCGACCGGCTTTATTATGCAGCGGATGATGCCAAGGGCGGCGCAATCGCACACGGCCCGCGCTTCTTCACCCAGCCGACGTGCCACCACCGGCCAGAAGTTTATGCGGGCATCGGCGAGGGCGAGGCAGCGGCGCTGCTCAAGGACTTTTTTGCGGCGCGTCGCTGAGCGCCTTTGATCTTAATTCATGCGGCATGTTGTTAAGCGCGCCGATTCGCTGCAAAGGGCGTGATAGCGCCATGGCACCGCTTCCCCCCTTTCCCTGGATAGACGTCGCAATCATTGCGGCCCTGGTCATCATCAACGGCGTCTTTGCGATGTCGGAGCTGGCGATCGTCTCGTCGCGTCGCGCGCGGCTGGAGGCGATGGCGCGCGCCAATATTCGCGGCGCACGCGCCGCTATCGCGCTGGCCGCCGATCCCGGCAAATTTCTGTCAACGACGCAAATCGGCATCACGCTGATCGGCATCATCGCTGGCGCTTATTCAGGGGCAAGCCTTGGCGAACCCGTTGGCGCCCGGCTGGCCTTGATGGGCATGGCGAACGATTTGGCGCAGACAGTTGGTTTTGTAACGGTGATCGGCATCACCACCTTTGCCTCGCTAGTGGTCGGCGAGCTGGTGCCCAAGCAGATCGCGCTGCGCGCGCCCGAGGCGATTGCGGTGGTGATGGCGGCGCCGATGCAGTGGTTGGCAGTCGCGACCGCGCCGGTCGTCTGGCTGCTTGATTCAACCAGCGCGGGGCTGTTCTGGCTGATGCGATTGCAGCGCGAATCGGAAGATCATGTCACCGCCGAAGAGCTGCACATGATTGTCGCTGAAGCCTCCAAATCTGGCGTGATCGAGGAGCATGAGCGCTCGATCATTTCCGGCGTGGTGCGGCTGGCGGATCGTCCGGCGCGCGAAGTGATGACGCCGCGCACTGATATCGAATGGCTTGATGTTGATCTCGATGAGGCCGGCATCCGCGCCGCGCTGACCACTGCCACCCATACCCGGTTGCCGGTGGTGGAGGGCTCAGTCGATGCGGTGATCGGCGTCGTCCAGGCGCGCGATATCGTCGCGGCGGTGTTCGCTGGCGAGCCGCTGTCGCTGCGCAAGCTGATGCGGCACGCGCCGGTGGTGCTCGATCAGGTTGATGCGATGGACGTGCTCAACGCGCTGCGCCGCGCTGAAGTGCCGATGGCGCTGCTGCACGACGAATATGGCCATTTCGAAGGGATTGTGACGCCAGCCGATCTGCTGTCGGCGATCGCCGGTGAATTTGCTTCGGATGCCGATCCCGATGACGAACCCAATGTCGTGGTGCGCGACGATGGCAGCCTGTTGGTCGCAGGCCAGATGGCGGCGGACGCGCTCGCCGAACGGCTTGGCATCGATCTGCCCGAGGACCGCGATTATGCGACCGTCGCCGGGCTCGCGCTGGCGGTATTCCGGCATTTGCCGGGCGAGGGCGAAAGCTTTGTCGAACAGGGCTGGAAGTTCGAAGTGGTCGATCTCGACGGGCGGCGGATCGACAAATTGCTGGTTAGTGCTGTGGTGCGCGCGGATTAGGCCGTACACTCATTAAACACGCCTGTCGGCTGTCGCCCCACACCGCCCCATTCAAGTGATTCAACGACTGGTCTGCTAGCGGACGCTTATTGAGGTTGGGGTTCGGGCTGGGCTCGGATGCGAATGTTCACGAATGTTCGCACTGATGCGATAGTTTCGCCAGATCGTCGTCAGGGGGCAACCCTTTGGCGAGGCAGGCAGTGCTTCCCAATGGCGAAGTGAAGTCGGTCAACGGTGTGAAAGAGCGAGGGACGTGTAGCACGAGTCGTTATTGTAGGACAGGATTGGCCGGTTTCGCCCCAGTTTCGGTCTTTCGAGGCAGGGATCGGCGCTCCTGAAACTTGCCGTTCATTCCGAAGATTTTTCGTTTCGCTGGAGGTCTGCATTTCGGACATTGCTGCCATTTCCTGTTTATGCGTCGAACGTTCGCTGTCAGTGGGAAGTGACATTTAGGTTTTCGTGGCGCCAAGCCTTTGAGCGAGCGAGGCTGAAGGTTTGCTCACAGGCAGCTTTAGAGGGATTGGAGAAGAGCGGTGTCGGGTCAATTCGTTTTGTGTCAGACACAATTTTTTGGATATGGCGGCAAGTTATGGATCATCTGCCCCTACACTTCGCGTTGAGCGAGGCGCTGATCGTCGTCGCGGCGATATGTGCGGTTGCGCTGACGTGGCGCGTGGATCGGTGGCTTGCAGTCGGTCTAGCAGCTATCGCTGTCGCTGCATTTGTTGCGGTGATCCGAATTGCCGCTCGAATGACCGGCGACATCGTAATCCTCCACGAATTTCTATCGCAATATGGCACGATATTTGGCCTTGGTTGCATATTTGGGGCGCTGTTGGGGTGGAGAGCATGGCTACCCCCGGTGCTCGGTGCGGTTGCTGCGGCGCTGAGCATGACTTTTCCCGAGGTCCATCCGTTGCTATTGGCTGCTTTGATTCTGGTTGGCGCAGCCTTGGTCTATCGCAACACAGCGGACCGGAAATTTCTGGCTGCGGGCAGCTTTGCCTTCTTGCTGTTCGCGGGCCTTGCCAGCATGCCGTTCCGTGCTGACTATCCGGCACTTGGCTGGCACATCTTCCACACATTGGTGGCTGTCTGGTATGTGTTGGTCGTGGCCTTTGTGCTAGGTTCGTTCTCGATGCGCAGCGAGGGGGTATCATCATGACAGCCGCATTACTTGGCCCGCTTGTATCATTGACGGCCACGGCTTTTCTGATTTGCCTGACCTATTTTCTGGGATTTCGCGGCGGGCGGCGTTTTGGGAGCGAAGATGAGTTTCTGGCGTTGAGCGCACCCTATGGCGGGGCCACGCAACATCTGATGGACGCTGGCGGGGCAGGCGGCATTGCGTTGCTTCGTGATGGCCAGCTACTCGTTGCAAAAATGGTTGGCGATAAGGTCGCAACACGGATCTTTCCGCAGTCGGCTGTTGATTCGCTTGTAAGTTCATACGCCTCACCGGGTGAGCGTTTGTCGATCAAAATGCAGTTCAAGGATTTGGGATTTTCAGCGGTGACGTTGAAAACGACATTAGTTACTCTGCCTGCTTGGCTTGATATGCTCCAAAGAACAGGAAATAAATCGTGACTCCAGAAACTCCTGCGTGGGCAACGGCCAATATTCTGGGCATCTCAATTGCTGTATTTTTCTTCGTGATCATCGCGGAGATGTTATGGGCGCGTCGCCGTAACAATGGTGCTTATGAAGTCAAGGACACGGCCACTTCGTTAGTGATGGGCGCTGTCAGCTTGTTTACCGACGCGGCCTATGCGGGCATCCATCTGGCAATTATCCTACTCGTCTATGATGCACGGCTTTTTGATATCGGCTGGACATGGTGGGCGCTGATCCTGTGCTTTTTTGCTGAGGATTTTGTTTATTATTGGGGGCACCGGCTCAGTCATGAGCATCGGCTGTGGTGGGCGAGCCATGTGATTCACCACTCATCGCAGCATTTCAACGGCTCAACGGCGTTGCGGCAATCATGGACAGGATTGTTGGGAATTGGTTTTTTCATCCGTTTGCCATTATTTTTCATCGGTTTCCCGCCTGCGATGGTGTTTCTGTTTGTCGTGATCACGGCCGCCTATCAGCTGTGGGTGCATACCGAGGCAGTAAAGAAGATTGGCCCGTTCGAATGGATATTGAATACCGCGTCGCACCACCGCGTCCATCATGCCACCAATCCCAGCTATCTTGATACCAATCATGGCGGGTTCCTGATCATTTGGGACCGTATGTTTGGAACTTTTGCCGCCGAGCGCGATGACGAACCGTGTCGCTATGGCATCGTTTCCAATCTGGGTACTTTTAACCTTTTTCGTGTTGCGCTGCATGAATGGGCGGCCATTGCCAAGGATGTGGCCGGAGCCCGTTCGGCGCGCGATGTCATCGGCTTTGTCTTCGGCCCGCCCGGATGGAGCCCCGACGGGTCACGCCAGACATCGCGTTCAATCAAAGCTCAATGGGCGCGGGAAAATGAAACACTCGTCGCGGCCGAGTGAAATCTGGAAATTCCAGTAATTACGGTGACATTTGGCGCGATTGTAAAAATGGGTCAATCAAGTATATGAGCCCCAAAAATCCCCCTGAGAATGAATCACTGCTCAGTGAAGTTCGCAGCGGCGCATAGTCCTAACGCGACGATTGACCACACCAAAGCTCGGTTCTGGCTGCAATTTGCGGGTTCGGGTCGCAACTGATCAATGTCCGACAGCATGAATGAAAGGGCATCTCGACGATCCGCTTCCTTAACTGCGAATGGCCGCTGTCGGTGTGAGCAGCCCGTTCGGAGAGCGAGGCGGGAACGGCGACAACTGGGTCGATAACCGCCGTGACGGCGCAGCGCCTTCATGGGGCAGGTATGCGATGCTTTCAGCCAATAGCTGTCAGTCGCCTTTCCACCCACACCCGGCCATCCCGCCCTTGTACCGATAGCGGTCGTTGATGGGTTGACGTCCTAACCCCCCAGCTTGCCAAAGGCCGCTTCGAATCCCGCTTTGTCGCCGGTCGCCAGCAACCGCGCCTGTTCGATCCAGCGATCCCGCGCGATCCGCCCGACAAAGCTTTCCATCTGCGCATCCAGCGCAGTGATTTCGTCAGGCGACAGGACCGCGAGCTGATCGATTGTCGTGATGCCCAGCGCCGCGAGCCGCGCCGCCGCTTTTGGCCCAAGCCCCTTTAACAGCGTGACGGGTAATGGTTCACCAGATGCGGACTCCGCCGTTGGTGTTGCTGCAACCGGATCAGAGACAGCGGCGTCGGCGGGTCGGGAGTCCGGCTCGGTCGTTGGGGCAGCAGACGCGACGGGGGTTTCGATCGGCGCATCCGGGGCAATCACCGTCGGGCTGTGGCCGGCGTCCACGGCATGGCGCTTCGCCTCGGCGATTTCGCCTTTCTTGACGCGGCGGCGCATTGATCCCCACAGGATCATCGCAACGGCGAAAATGATGCCGAGGGTAATCAGGACAAAGCTGACCGAGGTCATCGTTCCGGCGCCGGCTGTGGTACTGGTCAACATGACGTCACTCTCCTCTGGCCGTGCGGCATACGCTACATAAGGGCCGTGGCGCGGTGCTCCAACGGTTGAGGCCGGTCATCGAGCCGCTTCACGGGCAATTTCGCGCCAGCCGATATCGCGTCGGCAAAAGCCGCTCGGAAAATCAAGGGCGTCAACACCACGATAGGCCAGCGCCTGGGCGGTGCGGACATCGGCGGCGCGGGCCGTGACGGTCAGCACTCGGCCGCCGCTGGCGACCAGGGCGCCGTCGATGTCGCGCGTGCCCGCCTGGAAAATCACGGCGCCAGTCGCCGCTGCTGCCGCCAGATCACCGATCGCGCCGCCCGCTTCGGGCGTGCCGGGATAGCCGCGCGCGGCCATCACCACCGTCAACGCGACATCGTCCGAAAATACCGGTGCGGGGCAATCCGCCAGTGTCCCCTGCGCGGTCGCGAGCATCAGCGCGAGCAGATCGCTTTCCAGCCGCAGCATTAGCACCTGGCATTCGGGATCACCGAAACGCGCATTATATTCGATCAGCTTGGGGCCGTCCGCGGTCAGCATCAGCCCGGCATAAAGCACGCCTGAAAAGGCCATACCGGCATCGGCCATTGCCTTCACCGTCGGCGCGATGATCGTGTCGATCGCCTGCGCCTCCAGCGCCGGGGTCAGCACCCGCGCCGGGCTATAGGCCCCCATGCCGCCGGTATTGGGGCCGGTATCGCCATCGCCGACGCGCTTGTGGTCCTGCGCCGATCCGAAGTTCATGATCGTGGTGCCATCGGTCAGCACGAACAGGCTGGCTTCTTCGCCGGTCAGAAATTCCTCAATCACTGCATCGCCGCCCGATTTGCCGAACATGCCCTCCAGCGCCGCTTCGGCTTCCTCGCGGGTGGTGGCAATCGTCACGCCTTTGCCGGCGGCTAGACCATCGGCCTTGATCACCACCGGCAGGCCGAAATCACCGAGCGCCGCCAGCGCGCCATCGCGCGATGTTACTCGGGCATAGCGCGCCGTTGGGATACCAGCGCGTTTGCACAAATCCTTGGTGAAGCCCTTCGAGCCTTCAAGCTGCGCCGCTTTGGCGTCGGGGCCGAACACTGCGATCTTCATCGTCCGCAAATTATCCGCCAACCCGTCAACCAGCGGCGCTTCCGGCCCGATCACGACCAGCTGGATTGAATTGCGCAGGCAGAAATCGATGATGGCGCGGTGGTCCGCGGGATCAATCGCGGCGATCACTGCATGCTGGGCTATGCCCGGATTGCCGGGTGCGGCATAGAGGGTGGACAGGCCCGGCGATTGTGCCAGTTTCCACGCCAGCGCATGCTCGCGGCCGCCCGATCCGATCAGCAGGACGTTCATGGTCAATAGCTTCTCCGATGATGACGACACTGGCGGCAGCGCCCGGCTGGTAGCCGAGACGCTCCCCGGCGACAATGCAGCCCCGTTGAGCGTCGGCGAATTGTCGCTGAAGTTGAAGCGCTTTGTTGAGGGCGAGTTCGGCCATGTCCGGCTGCGCGGCGAGATATCGGGCTATAAGCGCGCGGTGTCGGGCCATGTCTATCTGGCGCTGAAGGATGACAGCGCGGTGATCGACGGGGTGATCTGGAAAGGGGCAGCACATGCGCTGGCCTTTACCCCGCAGGACGGCATCGAAGTCATCGCCACCGGCAAGCTCACCACCTATCCGGGCCGTTCCAAATATCAGATCGTCATCGATCGGATGGAGCTGGCCGGCGAAGGCGCGCTGATGGCGCTATTCGAAAAGCTGAAGGCGAAGCTGGCGGGCGAGGGGCTGTTTGATCCCGCGCGCAAACAGCGCTTGCCCTTTCTGCCGCGCACAATTGGGGTGGTGACGTCGCCGACCGGGGCGGTGATCCGCGATATCCTGCACCGGCTGGCGGATCGCTTCCCCAGCCATGTCATCGTCTGGCCCGTGGCGGTACAGGGAGAGGCGGCAGCGGGGCAGATTGCCGCTGCCGTGCGCGGCTTTGATGCGATCGCGCCGGGTGGGCCGGTGCCGCGCCCCGATCTGGTGATTGTCGCGCGCGGTGGCGGCTCGATCGAGGATCTCTGGGCGTTCAACGAGGAAGTCGTCGTTCGCGCCATTGCCGATTGTCAGATTCCGATCATCTCCGCGGTTGGCCATGAAACCGATACCAGCCTGTCCGATTTCGCCGCCGATCTGCGCGCGCCGACGCCGACCGCCGCAGCCGAGATTGCGGTGCCGGTGCGCGCCGATCTGATCGCGACTGTGGCGGGCTATGGGGTGCGTGCTGAACGCTGTGCGCGGCGCTATCAGGAGCGCGGCCGCGAGCGGCTGACGGCGCTGGCGCGGCTGCTGCCCCGACGTGACGCCTTGCTCGGGCCACAACGGCAACGGGTCGACGATCTCGGCCAACGGCTCGATCGCGCGCTGGAAGCACGGGTAACGCGCGGTCGTCGTCAGCTTGATCGTGCCGGCGCGGTGCTGCGGCCAGCGATGCTCGCACGGCAGCTGTCGGGCGCGCGCGATCGGCTGGCGCGGACTGGCAAGCTCCTTGATGCGCTTAATCCCAAGGGCTTGCTCAAGCGCGGCTATGTCCTGGTTGAGGCGCGGAGCGGCGGGGTGGTCACCACGGCCGAAGAAGCCCGGGCGGCTGGCGCGCTGATGCTCCACTTTGGGGATGGTGCGGTTGCGGCGCGGGTTGAGCGCACGTCCGCAAAGCCCTATGAAAAACCCGTCAGCGCCCAGCCCAGCCTGCTATAACGGATCTGGAACGCAGCTGGGCAGATGCCCGTCGGCCCGTTGAGGAATACCCGCCATGTTGATGTCGAATACTGATCGCGCCGCCCGGCTGCATTATATGGCGAACAGCTTTCGCGTGCTGGCCCCAGGCGATCACGTCGATTGCGCGGTGACGGGTGAGCGCATTCCACTCGATGCCTTGCGCTATTGGAGCGTGGCGCTGCAACAGCCCTATGCCAGCGCAGCGGTGGCGATGGCGGCGATGACGCCGGCATGAGGCGGCCGGGGGGCATTCATCGCGCCAGACGCTTTGCCGCCGGGGTCGCGATCATGATCGTTCAGGGCAGCTGCATCGCGCCCGCCGCCGAACGGCCCGAAGCGCCGTCAGCCAAGCCGATCGCCAAGCCAACCGCGCCGGCCCCGGTAAAGCCGATGGCGCCGTCTGCCATCACCGCCAATCAGCGCCTGCTCACGCAGACTGGCTTTCGACTGGCCGGGCCGATGATCCAGGGCGGCACGGTGATCGGCAGCGTTCCCGCCGGCACCACGTTGCTCAGCTTTAATGGCGCGCCCTTGCCGATGACGGCGGATGGCCGCTTCCTGATCGCTTTTGATCGGGACGCCCCGGCCAGCGCGACGCTGTCTGCCACGCTCGAAGACGGACGCCAGATCGATGAAGTGCTGACCGTGGCCAGGCGGGCATGGAATATCGAACGGCTCAATTCATTGCCGCGCTTTGCCCAGCCCAGCGAAGAGTTCGACCGGCTGCGCCCTGCCGAGCTTGAACAGATCAATGCCGCCCGCCAGATCAGCGTCAATTCGACCGGCTGGCAGCAACAATTTCTCTGGCCAGTGGTCGGGCGGCTCTCCGGCATGTTCGGATCGCAGCGCATTTACAAGAATGGCGAGGCGGGCAGCTATCATTCGGGCAGCGATGTTGCGCAGCCGACCGGCACGCCAGTAATCGCGCCGGCCGATGGCGTGGTGATCCTCGCCGCTGATCATCCCTTCACGCTGGAGGGTAATTTGCTGATGATCGACCATGGCATGGGGCTCAACAGCGCCTTCCTGCACCTCTCGCGGATCGACGTGCGGGTGGGCGAAACGATCAAGCGCGGCCAGCGGATCGGTGCCGTCGGCATGACCGGGCGAGCGACCGGACCGCATCTTCACTGGTCGCTCAAATGGCACAACAGCCGGATCGATCCGCTGCTGCTCGCCGGGCCGATGCCGGTGGTGCAATAGCGGTGGCGATGGCAACCAGCCGGGCTGCAGGGTCAGCGAACCCGGTTTACTTGGATATAGCGGCTGCCGGCGATGCTGGCGCGAAAACTGCCTAAGCTACCGCGGATAATGTTGACCTTATCACCCGGGACCGGTGGATATCTGCCGAGCGATTCGCCCATCCGCCAGATCGTGTCATCGTCCAGCGTCAGGGTGAAAAGCTGCTGTCCAGCCAAACCAACCTTGACGATTTTAGCGGTGATCTCCTGAACGTCGCTCTCGCTCGATTCCCCTGGCTTGCCGAATAAATTGATGTTGGGCAGGGCAAAGCCGAAGAGCGAGCGACGCGCTTTCTTTACCTCGGCGCGATCAACCACGACGATCGACTTGTTCTCCTGGGCCGTCACCAACGCAGCAGCAGTGCGATCAAAACAGGCCAAGCGCTTGGTCGGGTCGGTGATGCTGCGGCATGCGGTCAACTCCGCCACGACCCTGGATGCGCCCTCATCGGTGGTTTGATCGATCGTCGCTGCGGCAGCCATCGTTGGCATTGTGATCATAAGACTTGCTATCAGCAGAACAAAATTGCGCACGTCCCATCTCCCAAGAATGACCGCTGGTATCGCGCGACCGCCCTATGCTGACAAGGCAAAACGCAGCTAGGTGTATTGCTGCTATAATACGACAACCATGTTGCAGTTTTGTCACGTCGAAGCTCAAAAAAGTGATGTCCTGCGTTTCTCCATTGCTGCTGTGAAGGGCCCGACTTTATACCGATGCTATCTGTAGGATACCCTTGCTGGGTTTCTTCGATAAAGTTCGGGCTGCGTTTAGCCTCTAGAAGGGGAAAAAAATGAAGAGCAATTTCCGCAACAGTTTGCTGGCATCGACGTTGTTGATCGGCGCTACCGCGTTCGCATCACCGGCACTTGCCCAATCTGGTCCATCAGAGGCTGATTCGTCGGACGCCATTGTCGTCACCGGTTCGCGTATCGCGCGTCCGAGCCTTGATACGGCTGCGCCGCTCAGCGTCATTTCGGCTGAGGAATTCAAGCTCAGCGGTTCGGTCAACGTCGAGCAGGTCATCAACCTGCTGCCGTCGGTTATTCCGGGCACCACTGGCTTCTCGAACAACCCCGGCGGCGGTATCGCGACGCTCAACCTTCGCGGTCTGGGTTCGGCGCGTAACATCGTCCTCGTCAACGGCCGTCGCTGGATGTTCTACGATACCGCACAGACGGTCGATTTGAACACGATCCCTGCGTTCCTTCTTGAAGGTGTCGACGTGGTGACCGGTGGTGCATCGGCAGTGTACGGTTCGGACGCCATTGCCGGCGTTGTGAACTTCCGTCTTCGCAACAACCTTTCCGGTTTTGAAGCTGGCGCGCAGTATTCGGTAACCGAGGCTGGCGATGGCACGCGTTTCAACGGCAACATCGCCTTTGGTTCGGACATTGGTGACGGTCGCGGGCACATTACGGCTTATGCCGAATATTATCGCCGCGACGCGGTGTTCCAGGGCGATCGCGATTTCTCGCGGTTTGCACTCGCCGATGATGGCGCCGGTGGCTTTGCTCCAGGCGGTTCGTCGACCATTCCGGCCGGCCGCTTCTCCGCGCCTGCCACGGCAACCGTTAACGGTGTCGCGCTGAACCGTGCCGCCGGCACGGTGTTCAACGGCTTTGGTGGTATCTCGCGCGATGGGACCTCTTCACTGAGCCCCTATGTTTCCGCGACAGACATTTATAACTATGCACCGGTCAACTTTCTGCAGGTGCCGCAGGAGCGTTATCTGCTCGGTGCCTTTGCCGACTATGAAATCAACGATTATGTTACGGCATATTCGGAAGTTTCGTTCGTCAACAACCGCGTTGACAACGTCTTGGCGGCGACGCCTGTCACCGGTTCGTTCAACGTCAACATCAACGCTGTTTCGCCATTCCTGACGGCAGCAGACGTCACGGCGCTGCGGCAATTGGATGCCAATGAAACGGCGATCAACGTAGCCCGCGCCGCCAACGGCCAGACTCCTTTGTTCGCTGGTCTGGCTGCCGCTGCAAACGCCACAGGCGTTGTGCAGCTCGCCATCAACCGCCGCACGATTGAAAGCGGCGGCCGCGCCAATCTCGACGAACGCAACGCTTTCCGCGTTCTGTTCGGCCTGAAGGGCAATATCGGCGAAACCGGCCTGAAATATGATGCCTATTACAGCTATGCACGGACGCGGAACGCGAACGTGCAGCAGGGCAACATTTCGCGGGCGGCATTCCAGCGTGGTCTCGATGGTACCGATGCTGCGATCGATATCTTCGGCCCGAACACGCTGAGCGCAGCATCGATCCGCCAGATTTCGATCGTTGCCCAGAACAACGACATCTCGACGCTTCAGGTTGCCAACGGCACGGTCAGCGGTAACCTGTATGACCTCGGCTGGGGCGGTGGCCCAATCGGCTTCGTGGTCGGCGGCGAATATCGTCGGGTCGCATCGCAGTTCATTCCTGATACCGCGCTCTCGTCGGGTGACGTCATCGGCTTCAACGCTGGTAACGCCACGGCAGGCAGCTATGATGTGAAGGAAGGCTTTGGCGAACTTCGTATCCCAATCGCCGCCAATCAGCCCTTCTTCTACAGCCTCGAACTGTCTGTTCAGGGTCGTTATTCGGATTATTCGATCCGGTCGATCGGTGGCGTAGGCACCTATGCTTTCGGTCTGGAATGGGCACCCATTCGTGACATCAAGTTCCGCGGCCAATATTCACGCGCTGTTCGCGCACCGAACGTCGGCGAATTGTTCGGTGGCTTGCAGACCGGCTTCCCAACCGTAACCGATCCCTGCACCACTGCAGCGGCACTGGCTCCTGGCGGTTTGCGGAATACCTGTCTCGCAACTGGCGTCCCCGCTGCCAATATCGGCCAGGGTGTTCCTTCAGTTCTGCAGGCAAACACCCAGATCCAGGCACAATTTGGTGGCAACCCCAATCTGAACGCTGAAGAGTCGACCTCGTACACCTTTGGTGCGGTGTTGCGGCCTAGCTTCATCCCGCGCCTGTCGCTCACCGTCGATTACTTCAACATCGAAATCGGTAACTCGATTGCGACGGCGGGTGGCGGCGTCGCCAACATTCTGAACCTGTGCTACAATGTGTTCCAGGATCCGAACAACGGCTTTTGCCGGTTGATCAACCGTAACGTTGGTACGGGCTCGCTTGACGGTCAGATCAACCCTAACGGCTCCGCATCGGTGGTGTTTGGTGGTGCGGCAAACCTGTCGTCGCTGTCGACCTCCGGCATTGACTGGGAAGTGAACTATCTTCAGCCGCTGGACTTCGGTCTCGTCTCCAGCTCGTCGAAGCTCAGCTTCAACTTCCAGGGCACCTGGACGGACAATAACACGTTCGTCCCAGTGGTTGGCCAGAACACGTCGATCGAATGCGCTGGCTTCTTCGGCAACACCTGCGGCACGCCGCAGTCGAAGTGGAAGTTCAACTCGCGTCTCAGCTGGCTTGACGGCCCGCTGACCACCAGCCTGCGCTGGCGGCATCTGTCGGCAGTCAACGATGATGATGTGACGACGCTTTATTCGGTGGAACGCCTTGCCGCTTATGACGTGTTCGATCTGACCATGGCGTATGAAGTGACCAAGAACCTCACTTTGACGGCAGGTGTCAGCAACATCGGCGGTCGCACGCCACAGCTGATTGGCGACAATCAGGAGCAGGCAAACACCTATCCTGGTGTGTATGACGTGCTTGGCCGTGACTTCTTCGTCGCGGCGCGCGTACGCTTCTGATCGAAGGCAGCATCTAAAGAAGGGGCGGTTCGCGCGAGCGAGCCGCCCTTTTTTTGTGGTATCGGCTCCGCGCAAGGCGGAATGACTTCAGTGTAGCGAAGAGTCCTGGCCATCCAGTTTATGTCGATTATGGCCTGGATCGGCCCCCCCCGCCCGGCGCCGCCATTGCAATCCATGCCCGGTGAGTGACCCTGAATGCGAATAGGTACCCAATAGCGGACCCCTGGGCAGTTCACCGCCTTGCCATTGCCAGGGAATCACGCATGGCGACATGATGTCGCCGCTGCGTCAACCGATCGGGAAACCGATCCGCTAATCAGCCAGGCAACGGGTTCATCCCCGTCGATCATGATGAGCCGCGCCGCGCAATCAGCCCCCAACAGGGTCAAATCGCCAACCATTCGCTCAACATCCTGGACGTCGAGCGCGGCCTGCACCATCGCCTGAAGTCGAGCGACCTCACGGCGTGCCTTCGTCGTTATCCAATCAACCATGACGATAGGCTGCCGACTGCGCAGGGCCTGGCTAAGGGCAAGCGGCAATTCTTCGACGATCGACTGCTGCCGATAGGCCTGACAGGCAGCGTCAATTGTCGCCACTGTCGTCTCGTCTTCCGGCGCGCCGTGCGCGACACGGTGGGCGAGCGCAAACAGCCCCGCCTCGAACAGCGCCATCATGGCCGCGCAGCGATCGCGATTATGGCGCACGGCCCTGCTGTCAGCGTGGTGGCAGATGAAGCGAAGCTGGGCGCCAGCTGCGGCGACCCGAACAGCCTCAGCAATCGATCCGACCGGGCAATATTCTATCCCAAATTGACTTGTCACTGCATCAAAGCAGCCATCGCCAAAGGGCAAAGCATCGGCTGCAATGCCGCCGAGTACGCCCAGCGCCCTGGCCTTGTCCCCCACCGCGGCCGAATCGACGCCCGTCACCGTCAGATCGGGGCGACCCCGGTTTATCGCCACACCGACTGCACCGCCGCCCGCTGCCACATCCAAGATGCTGGCGCCGTTCGGCAAGACATTGGCCAGGTCGCGCCAGATCGCCAAAAGGCTATCCTTCAGCGCGACTGGCGCTCGCGTAAGGCAGCAGCCATCGACGCTTTCCGCCCAATAATCGCTCCAGGCTTCGACGGACTCGATCACATCACCACATCGAAAGCGACCGTGAGCCGCTCACCTTCATCAAAGGGGCGCGTGCCATGAAACATATAGCTCGGAAACAGCGCCAAGCGGCCTGGCATTGGCTCTATCGTCGCCAGTGGGGCAAGGTCAAGGCCGAGCTCAGCTGGCGGTGCCCCGATCTCAAGCCAACCCGGCCGATCGCCCTTGTCGAGCTTGGGCAAAGCGACATAGCAGGCCGAACTCAACACGCCCTCCGGGTGAACATGGTGGACATGGAATCCGCCGCCGCTGAGCCGCACTGACCAGCTGCCAGCAAAGCCAAATGGCTGCCCGCGAAATCGCAGCAGGGGGTGGGTTGGGTCTGCGGGTGGCAGCGCCTCCAGATGCGCGCCGACTGCCGCCGCAAGCCGTTCTCTCAACTGCGCAAGGATCGGGTCAGGTCGCGTCAGCAACCGTCCGCGCGTTTGCGTGCCGCCGCGCAATGATTGACCGATTGGATGGGCGCGCGTGCGATGCAGATCGCGCAGCGTTGCCGCCAGCATGTCGAGCTCGGTGTGGGAAAAACCGATATCGGATGTGCCGTAAAGCCCGGGCTGATCGCACAGCCAGCGATGCCGCGGATCGTCCGCCAGCCGCCAGGCGAGCGACAGATGCGCCCAGGCCGATACCATGCCGATATCGGCGCGGACCAAGGGCTCGATCAGCCTGGCGGCTAATCCCGGATCACGCCGCCTTAGGGCATGGCGACCGCGCGCGAAATCGACATCCTGCCCGGCCCCTGCCCGCGCAAATGCGGCGTCCGCCCGGTCGAGATCGCCTGACTCGCTCGCAAACACGGCCTCCAGCATGGCAAGTTCGGCATCATCGCCCAGATACGGCCTTGCCTGATCGAGCGCACGCAGCGCATCCGTTTGCCGCCCGCCCAACGCCAGGCTGCGCCAATAGGCAAATTGCAGCCCTCGATCGGCGGGCGTCAGCGCAACGGCCTTGGCGAAGCCTTCAGCGAAGTCTCCGTCAGTCCCCGATTCGGCGCGCATCCGGGCAAGGCTATTCTGCCCGTCAATCCACCCGGGGTTGCGCGCCACTTGATCCGCCAGCAGCGCGATGCCACCGCCTTGCCCCGCTGCCTCAAGCGCCTCGGCGAGTCCCAGCACCAGGGCGGGGTCTTGTGCCGAGTGATCAAGCGCTCGCCGATAAGCAGGCACGGCCGCGTCGTCGCCGCGCTCCAGTGCAACCCGTGCGGCCCCGTGCAGCGCGATTGGTCGATCGGGCGCGAGGGCAAGCGCACGATCATAATCAGCAGCTGCGGCGGCAAGATCACCGCCGTCGCGGTTGACCGTGCCGCGCGCTTCCCACAGCCGCGGATCGCCGGGAACGGCCGCGACAAGCTGATCAAGATCAGCGCGTGCACCTGCCCAATCCCCCTGTCGCTGACGCAGCAACGCGCGATTATAGCGCGGGTCGACCGCCTTCGGATTGCCCACCAGTGCGCGATCGAAATGCCGGAATGCCCCCGCCACATCGCCTTGCTGGTTCAGCAAATTGGCATAATTATTATTGATTTGCGGATCATTGGCTGCAAGTTTCAGCGCACGACGAAACGCATCGGCCGCAGCATTTGCCCGGCCGAGATTGGTTTCGCAAAGCGCCAGCAAATGAAGGACCTGGGGATGATCCCCCATGATCCGCAGCACGGTTACCAGATCGGTGCGTGCGGCTTCAAACCGGCCCGATTGAAATCCTGTTTCGGCGCGGCGAAACAGGGCATTGACGTCGAGCTGAACCATGCATCAACGATGCCGCGTCACTCCCGGCTTGTCTAGGCGCGCACAGGCGCCGGGTGCGCATCAGGCCGATGGTTGTGCCGCATCGGTCCTGTTGGGTGTCCTTGTTTGGCGGCGTAAAATCTTAGCTGTCGCGGAACCAGCCCGTGATCGAATAACGACCGACCGGGGCGAAGGGCGGCACATAGCTGACATGGTGATCCTGCGGCACGCGAAAAAGGCTGAGCGCGTTGAAGCGCGGACGATAGCCCGCTACAATATCGCCGTCGGCGTCCAGAAAATTGAGATAGCCGCCCCAATCGGGTTTCCAGTCATCAGGGGCAAGGCTCAGGACATACGCTACCCGCCACCCTTCGCCGACATGGCTGTCATTATGCCGCGACAGGAAATGGGTCGGGGCGTAGAAAGTTGCCTGGGCATCGGCCTTCACCAGATCCGGGATGCTGGTAACCTGGCGAACAAGGTCCAGAAACGGCGCGTCGTTGATGTGTTCAAACACGATGTCATGCGGAGAATCGGGCATCCAGCCCCCAAGATAGCCGTCGAGCATCGGGTAACGCGCATAGGCAAAGGCATAATCGCCGCGCTGCGCCGCCGTTTGTACCGATGTTCCAATGCGCTGGCGTTCAGCGGGCGCCAAAGCCGCGAATTCCTTTGCCGTCAACGCCTTTGGGCCATCTGCACCGGCGCTCCAGGCCATGCCCCACGGGGTTTGGTTGGCCAGAATTGAACGCAGGTCGCGCGCTGAGTCGAGCTTGAGCACATCCCTGATCTGGATCCGCCCATCCCGGGTAAAGCGATCGCGCAGCGCGGAACGGTCAAGCGCCGGATTGAGCGCCAACAGATGCAGCGCCTGATCGGCGGACGAGGGAGTCTGTGACATAGGGCAGCGACTTTCCGGCTCGGAGCCAAGCTGACCTAACGCTGGCGATGGCCTGCCACAACCCTTGCGCCAATCATTACCCCACCCTCAGCACCAGGGCACCATCGCCCTCATCGGCATGGATTGAGGCCCCATCCTTGACCGCACCTGACAGGATCAAATCAGCAAGCGGGTCCTGCAGATAACGCTGCACCGCGCGTTTTAGTGGCCGTGCGCCATAAACCGGATCATAGCCAACCCGCCCCAGCCACGCGCGCGCGCCGCTGGTCAACTCGATCGTCACCTTGCGCTCGGCGAGCAATTTGCGGACACGCTCGACCTGAATGTCGACGATCGGCGCCATCTCGCTTTGCCCCAGCCGGTGGAACAGCACGATCTCGTCCAATCGGTTGAGGAATTCGGGGCGAAAATGCGCGCGGACCATCTCCATCACCTGCGGCTCGACGGTGGACACGTCCTGGCCATCCTCCAGCGCGGTCAGATATTGGCTGCCGAGGTTGGAGGTCAGCACGATGATGGTGTTGGTGAAATCCACCGTGCGGCCCTGCCCGTCGGTCAGCCGCCCATCATCAAGCACCTGCAACAACACGTTGAACACATCACCATGCGCCTTCTCGACCTCGTCGAACAGGATGACCTGATAAGGACGGCGGCGAACGGCCTCGGTCAGTACGCCCCCTTCCTCATACCCGACATACCCCGGCGGCGCCCCGATCAGCCGCGCGACGGCGTGCTTCTCCATAAATTCGCTCATGTCGATGCGGACCATGGCGCTGGGGTCGTCGAACAGGAATTCGGCGAGCGCCTTGGTCAGTTCGGTCTTGCCGACGCCGGTTGGCCCCAGAAACAGGAAGCTGCCCAGCGGGCGATTGGGGTCCTGTAACCCAGCGCGCGCGCGCCGCACGGCGGTGGACACGGCGCGGATCGCCTCCTTCTGGCCGATCACGCGCTTGCCGATCGTCTCTTCCATCTGGAGCAATTTGTCACGCTCGCCCTCCATCATCCGCTCGACCGGAATGCCAGTCCAGCGGGCGACGACACCGGCGATATCCTCTGCCGTCACTTCCTCGCGCAGCATCGCGCCTTCGCTCGCGCCTGCCGCTGCGGCGAGCTGCTTCTGCAGCGCGGGGATCGTGCCGTAATTGAGCTCGGCCATCTTGCCGAGATCGCCCGCGCGCTGCGCCTGCTCGACTTCGAGCCGCGCCGCATCAAGCTGCTCCTTGATCCGCGCCTCGCCGGCAATCTTGTCCTTCTCCCCTTGCCAACGCTGGGTCAGTTCAGCCAATTGCTGTTCCAGATTGGCGAGTTCGCCGTCCAGCGTCGTCAGCCGGTCCTTTGATGCGGCGTCGGTTTCACGCTTCAAGGCCTCGCGCTCGATCTTCAGCTGGATGATCCGCCGGTCGAGCGTTTCGATCTCCTCGGGCTTGGACTCCACTTCCATCCGGATGCGGCTAGCGGCTTCGTCCATTAGGTCGATTGCCTTGTCGGGCAGAAAGCGATCGGTGATATAGCGGTTCGACAGCGTCGCCGCGGCAACGATCGCGCCATCGGTGATGCGCACCCCGTGGTGCAGCTCATATTTCTCCTTCAGCCCGCGCAGGATGCTGACCGTGTCGGGCACGGTCGGCTCGCCGACGAACACCGGCTGGAAGCGGCGCTGGAGGGCGGCGTCCTTTTCGACATGCTTGCGATACTCATCGAGCGTCGTCGCGCCGACGCAGTGCAGCTCGCCCCGCGCAAGGGCGGGCTTCAGCAGGTTCGACGCATCCATCGCGCCTTCGGATTTGCCTGCGCCAATCAGCTGGTGCATCTCGTCGATGAACAGCACGATATGGCCTTCGCCGGCCTTCACTTCGTCGAGCACGCCTTTCAGCCGCTCCTCGAACTCGCCGCGATACTTTGCGCCGGCGATCAGCGAGCCGAGATCGAGCGACATCAGCGTACGGTCCTTCAGCGTATCAGGCACATCGCCATTGGCGATGCGGATCGCCAAGCCCTCGGCAATCGCGGTCTTGCCGACGCCGGGTTCGCCGATCAGCACGGGGTTGTTCTTGGTGCGGCGGGCGAGAATCTGGATGGTGCGGCGGATTTCCTCGTCACGGCCGATTACGGGATCGAGTTTACCGTCGCGCGCCGCCTGGGTCAGGTCGCGCGCGAATTTCTTGAGGGCATCATAGCGATCCTCAGCACCCGCCGTGTCGGCGGTGCGACCTTTGCGGAGGTCATTGATCGCCGTGTTGATCCGCTCTGGCGTTGCGCCGGATTCCTTGATCGCTTTGCCCGCCACGGTGTTGAGCGACAACGCAAGCGCAACCAGCAGCCGTTCAACCGTAACATAGGAATCACCGGCCTTTTGCGCGACCTGCTCGGCAGAATCGAGGATGCGGACGGCGTCATTGTCAATGCCGGGGGCTTGCTGCGCGCCGCTGCCCGACACCGCCGGCACCTTGGCGAGGGCGAGGTCGGTTTCGCTCAGCGCGCGCGCGGGATCACCGCCCGCCGCCTTGATCAGCCCAGAGGCGAGGCCCTGCTCATCCTCTAGCAGCGCTTTCAGGATATGTTCTGGGCCGATGCGCTGATGGCTCATGCGGATCGCCACGGTCTGCGCCGACTGGAGGAAACCCTTGGCACGATCGGTGAATTTTTCGAGGTTCATGGCCTGTCCCTGTCTGTTGAGAGCGATGTAATGTTGCCAATTTGCAACACAAGGGCAGCCGCGCGGAGCAGGGCCCAGAAAATGCCGATCCGTTTCAAAATCGATCGTCTTTTCCCAAAGGGACGTGGCGCTCCCGCCAGCCCGCAGCTAGAGGCGGAGGCGATAAGATGAAAATAGGGGCGGGCGGATGCGGTTTTTGGTGAAGGGCCTTGGCGTGCTGGTCGCGCTGCTGGTTGTCGTGGCAATCGCCCTTGCGGTCTGGGAACCGCTCACCGCCACCGCCGCCGCGCCACCGCCTGCACATCGATATGATACCCGTATTGTCCGCGACACTTTCGGCGTGCCGCATGTCTTTGGCACAACCGATGCCGATGTCGGGTACGGCATTGCCTATGCGCATGCCGAGGATGATTTCGAGACGCTGCAAGAAGTGGTGGCGATGACGCGTGGCCGCGCTGGCGCGCTGACGGGGCAGCCGGGTGCGGGCGTCGATTTCGCGCTGCATCTGGTCCGCGCGCGCGAAACCGTGACACGCGATTATATGAAGCAGCCCGCCGATGTGCGGGCATTGCTCGATGCCTATGCCGCGGGCCTCAACCATTATGCTGACCAGCACCCGGGCGAGGTGCGGCTGCGCAACCTGTTCCCGGTCGACGGGCAGGATATTGCGGCAGGCTTCGTGCTGCGCTCGCCCTTTTTCTTCGGTCTCGATGCCGTGCTCGGTGCACTGGTGGGGGAAAAGCCGCTGCCGGTCGAAAATGCCGGGCCGCATCCTGACT
This sequence comes from Sphingomonadales bacterium Ga0077557, assembly GCA_001464615.1. GTDB lineage: Bacteria > Pseudomonadota > Alphaproteobacteria > Sphingomonadales > Sphingomonadaceae > Sphingomonas. The sequence goes on from LNFI01000032.1 coordinate 141,895, forward strand.
CGCCTAACATCGCGCCGATCCCGGCCGGGGCGGTCGATCCTAATGAGGGCAATCTCAACGGCTCCAATGCCTTTGTCGTCGCACCCAAGCGATCGGCGGACGGTTTTACCCGGCTCGTCTCCAATGCGCACCAGCCCTATCGCGGCGGGGTCGCTTGGTATGAACTGGTCGTCCATTCGAAACAGGGTTGGGACTTTGCCGGCGCTACCTTCCCGGGCGCACCTTATCCGCTGCTTGGTCACAACAAGACGCTTGGCTGGACCAACACCGTCAACCGGCCCGATTTGATCGATATCTACAAGCTCGTCCTCAACAAGGAGGGCACGCAATACCGCTTCGATGGCAAATGGCTGCCGCTGGAAACGCAGCGGGTATGGCTGCATGTCAAACTGTGGGGACCGTTCGTACTGCCCGTGCCGCGCACTGCCTATCGATCAGTCCATGGCCCAGTGATCATCAACAAGGATGGCGCGTTTGCGATCCATTATGCCGCGCCCGAACAGCTCGGTATGGTCGAGGAATATTACCGGCTCAACAAGGCGCGCGATTTTGCCGAATGGCAGGCGGCGCTTAGCAAACAGGCCGTGCCAGCAACCAATTTCCTTTATGGCGATGCAGCGGGCAACATCGCCTATTTCTATAATGCTGCCTTTTTGAACCGGAAGCCGGGCTTTGATTATGCCCATGTGTTGCCGGGCGATACCTCGGCTAATCTCGCCTCTGGCACGGTTCCCTGGACGATGATTCCGCGCAACATCAATCCGGTGTCAGGCTTTTTGGCCAATGCCAACAACACCCCCTTCCAGGCGGCGGGCGTTGGCTCTGACCTCAATCCGGCGGACTTTCCCAAATTGCTGGGCATTGAGACCGACACCACCAATCGCGGTACGCGGTCGATTGAGCTGCTGGGGGCAGATCCGTCGATCTCTGACGCAGATCTTCACCGCATCAAATTTGATAGCGCGATCAGCAAGTTCAGCTGGGCAGCGCGTTGGTTCGACGACATCAACAAGGTTGATCCCAAGGGCGACACGTTGATCGCCAATGCCAAGGCCGTGATGGCGAAATGGGATTGGAACTATGACGGCAAGGGCCCGGCCGATGCGTTGGCCGTCATGTTGCTGCGCAGCGGCAACCGCATCCATTATCCCCGCAAACCCTGGCCCGATGCGCGAGAGGAATTGCAAAAGGCAGCCAGCTATCTGATGCAGCATTTCGGCAAGCTTGATCCGCCGCTCGGCACGGTGCTGCGGTTGCGCCAGGGAAAAGTGGACCTGCCGCTCGATGGCGGGCCCGACGCCCTGCGCGCCACCTCCAACTGGGACGAAGCGCCCGATGGCCGGCTGGTCGTGAAGCATGGCGACAGCTTCATCATGTTCATCGCTTGGGACAAGGCGGGCATGGTCAGCTCGACATCGATCCAGCCCTATGGCGCGGCGACGACGCGGCCCGAATCGAAGCATTATACTGATCAGATGCAGCTGTTTGTGGATCACAAGCTGAAGCCGGTCTGGTTCGATCCGGCCACGCTGGAAAAGCATAAGGAACGCGATTATCGGCCCTAGGCTGTTCTGCGCCCCGCCGGAGGTCGGTTGTACCGCGCGGCGGGGCTGCTATAGTTACGCAATTACAATTTCTTGGTGAGGAAAACCTGCATGCATCTTCGATCGATCGCGCTTTCGGGCGTTGCTTTCTGCGCGCTTTTGACCCCGCTCGCCGCCACGGCACAGGCACCCGCCGCCGCTGTCAAACCCGCCCCAGTCGCCGATCTGATCAAGAAGGTCGATATCGCCTATAACGAGTTTACGCTGCCCAATGGCTTGCGCGTGATCGTTCACACCGATCGCAAGGCCCCGGTCGTCGCGGTCAGCGTCTGGTATAATATCGGCTCGAAATTTGAGCCCAAGGGCCGAACCGGTTTTGCCCATTTGTTCGAACATCTGATGTTCAACGGCAGCGAAAATGCGCCGGGCGATTTCTTCGACCCGCTCAAGCAGGTCGGTGCCACCGATCTCAACGGCACCACAAATTATGATCGCACCAATTATTTCGAAACCGTGCCGACCCCGGCGCTCGAAAAGGCGCTGTTCCTAGAAAGCGACCGGATGGGGTATCTGCTCGGCGCGGTGACGCAGGAGGTGCTCGATGAGCAGCGCGGCGTCGTGCAGAATGAAAAGCGCCAGGGCGATAACCGTCCTTACGGCCTGATCCAGTATAAGCTGCTCGACGGGCTGTTTTCGAGCGATCACCCCTATGGCCATAGCGTTATCGGATCACTGGCCGATCTCGACGCTGCCAGTCTCGACGATGTGAAGGGCTGGTTCCGCAATCATTATGGCCCGAACAACGCCGTGCTGGTGCTGGCGGGCGATGTCGATCTGGCGACCGCGAAGCGGCTGGTGACGCACTATTTCGGCAAAATCGCTGCCGGGCCGACCACGTCGCTGCCCAATGTGCCGATCCCGACGCTGGCTGCACCAAAGACCGATGTTATCCATGATCGTGTTGCGGCAACGCTGGTGCTGCGCGCATGGGCGGTGCCGGGGCTGAATGACAAGGATGCCGCCGCGCTCAACGCCGCCGCGTCTGCGCTTGGTGGTCTGTCAAGCTCGCGGTTGGATAACGTCCTGGTCCGTCAGGAAAAGCTGGCTGTTCAGGTCAGCGCCGGGGTGCAATCGCTGGCCCAGATTGGCATTTTCCAGGTCACGATGGTGGTCCGTCCTGGCGTCGATGCCGCCGTCGCCAGCAAGCGGCTGGATGATTTGATCGCTGAGTTCATCAAGGCCGGGCCAAATGCTGATGAGCTGCAGCGCGTCGTCACCACCAGTGTGTCTGGCCGGATCGCCGGGCTTGAATCGGTTGGCGGCTTTGGCGGCAAGGCCGTCGCGCTTGCGCAGGGCGAACTTTATTCAAATGACCCGGGCTTTTTCAAGAAGCAGCTCGCTGCGCTTGCGGCGCAAACCCCAACGACTGTCCAGGCGGCAGCGCAGAAATGGCTGACGCGGCCGGTCTATAGTCTGTCTGTGGTTGCAGGGCCGCGTGAAGCATCGGGTGATGTCGCTGCCGCCCCCAAACCTTTGGTCTCGCCGCCTGCGCTCAAGCCCGCTAACTCGCGCTCCGAAACCGATCCGGCCGTCGGCCCGGTTGCCAATCTGGTCTTCCCCAAGGTGGAGCGCGCCAAGCTCTCCAACGGGATTGAGGTCGTTTATGCGCAGCGTACCGCCGTGCCGGTGACGCGTGCACTGATCAGCTTCGATGCGGGGGCTGTCGCCAACCCCGCCGATAAGCTCGGCTTGCAGCAGCTCACGCTGTCGATGCTCGAAGAGGGCACAACCACGCGCGATTCGATCGCCCTCGCCGAAGCCGAAGAGCGGCTAGGTGCCAATGTCTCGACCGGGAATAGCGCAGACCGGACATTTTTGAGCATATCGGCCCCAAGTGCCAATGCGACCGGTGCCTTTGACTTGTTCGCAGATATTGTCCGCAACCCAGCCTTCAAGCCAGAGGAGGTTGCCCGGCTTCGGACGACTCAGCTGGCCGGTATCCAGCAGGAGCTGACCAATCCGGCCGGGCTGGCTGGGCGGGTGTTGCCGAAATTGCTGTTCGGCCCATCGCCTTATGCCAAGACGGCGGGCCAAAATGGCGATCCGGCGGCGGTCGCCAAGCTAACGCGGGACGATCTCATCGCCTTCCAGCAAGCATGGTTACGGCCAGAAAAGGCCAAGATCTTCGTCGTTTCCGATCTTGGCCTCGCGGCATTGGTGCCGCAACTCGAACGCGCCTTTGGCAATTGGCAGGGGGTTGGTGCCGCCGGTGTCAAGGACCTGAGCATCGCTCCGGTCCAGACCGCGCCCAAGATTGTGCTGATTGATCGCCCTGATTCACCGCAATCGTTGATCACTGCCGGGCAACTCACCCCGCTCAAGGGCAGCGACAATCTGCTCGACGAGCAGACCGCCAACGACGTGCTGGGTGGTGATTTCCTCTCGCGGATCAACCTCGATCTGCGCGAAACCAAGCATTGGTCTTACGGCGCGGGCGGCGGCTTTGGCCAGAATGAGCAGCTCGTCACCTATCGGATCAATGCGCCGGTACAGGCCGACAAAACCGGTGAGTCGATCAAGGCGCTCCAGATTGATCTCAAGGAATTTTTGAGCACCAAGGGCATCACCGATGCCGAGTTTACCCGCACCATCAACGGGGCGACTCGCGAACTGGCTGGCAACTTCGAAACCGCTGGCGCAGTGCTGTCAGCGATGCTCGATAATGATCAGTATAAGCGCCCCGATGATTATTACGCGACGATCACGCAAAAATATCGCGCGATGACCAGCGCCCAGCTTGACGCTGCGGCACGGGCAGCAATCAACCCCGACAAGTTCGTCTGGGTGGTGGTGGGCGACGCCAAGGTGGTGCGTCCGCAACTTGACTCGCTCGGCCTGTCGGTGGAGGTGGTGCCCGCCGCGTCCGTTACGGACGTGAAGTGATAACCGAAGCTACAGGAGAAGCGATCATGGCCGCAGTCGATGGCACCTGGAATACCGTTGTAAAGTCTCCGCTCGGCGATAACGCCGCTGTCGTTGTCATCAAGAGCGATGGCAACACCTGGACTGGTACCAGCTCGGGCCAGATGGGCTCGGTTGAGATCACCGATGGCACCGTCGATGGCAACACCGTCAAATGGACGATGGCGATGACCGTGCCGATGCCGATGACGCTGACCTGCGAAGCCACGATCGATGGAGACACGATCACCGGCACGGTCGGTGCTGGCGCGTTCGGCAGCTTCCCGATGACGGGCAGCCGCGCCTGATCCTTCAGGATTGGTAACAATGCCCGACATGGCCCGCCTTTCCTTTGGGAAGGGCGGGCCATTGTCGTTTGTGCTCAGCGCATCAGTCGCGTCACATGCCCCATCTTCCGCCCAGCGCGCACGCTCTTGCCGTACAGGTGTAGGTGGGCGTCGCGCTCAGCGAGATAGCTGGCCCAGCCATCAGCATCCTTGCCGATCAGGTTGAGCATCTCGACCCGGGTTGCGGTCAGCCCGGTATCACCGAGCGGCAGGCCACAGATGGCGCGGATATGGTTTTCGAACTGGCTGGTGACGGCGCCTTCGATCGTCCAATGGCCGCTATTATGGACGCGCGGTGCCATCTCATTGAACACTGGGCCGTCCGCGCCGACGAAATATTCGCAGGTCAGCACCCCGACATGGCCTAGAGTTTCGGCGATCCGCCCAGTCAGCGTCGCCGCCTCGCCCCATTGCTGGGCGATCTCAGCCGGTGCGGGCAGGGTGGAGCGGGCGAGGATGCCGTCCTTGTGCTCGTTCCATGGCGGCGGATAGCTCACCATCGCGCCATCGCTCCCGCGCGCCAGTATGATCGAGAATTCGTGGCTGAAGGGCACGAACGCTTCCAGGATCGCCGGTCGCGCGCCAATCGCTGCCCAAGCGGGCTCGACATCGTTAGCGCTATGCAGCCGCACTTGTCCTTTGCCGTCATAGCCCAGCCTGAGCGTCTTGAGGATCGCTGGGGTACCGATCGCGGCGATGGCCGCCTGCAGCTCCTCCAGCGTCGTTACCTTGGCCCAAGCGGCGGTCCTGCCGCCTAACGCATTGACGAAGCTCTTCTCGTCCGCCCGGTCCTGCGCAATGGCAAGCGAGGTAGGGCCGGGATGAACCGGTACCTTGCCGCTCAGGTAATCGACGGGCTCGATATCGATATTCTCAAATTCATAAGTGACGACATCAGCAGCGCTCGCAAATTCGTCGAGCACGATGCGGCTGTGATAATCGGCGCGGGTGAAGCTCGCGGCGGTTTGCGCGGCGACGGCCTCCTCGTCGGGCGCGAGCACGCGGGTGTTATAGCCCAGTTGCGCGGCCGCAATCGCGAGCATCCGGCCCAGCTGCCCGCCGCCCAGAATGCCGATGGTCGAACCGGGGGGGAGGGGCTTCACGCCGGATCGGTCGCGACGCTAGCGGTTTGCGCGGCGCGCCAGGCTTGCAATTGCTGCGACAGCACTGGATCGGCGAGCGCTAGGATTGCGATCGCCAGCAACCCGGCATTTTTTGCCCCCGCCTTGCCGATCGCCAGCGTGCCCACCGGGATGCCGGCGGGCATCTGCACGATCGAGAGCAGGCTATCCATGCCGTCCAGCGCCTTGGACTGTACCGGCACGCCAAGCACCGGCAGATGCGTCATCGACGCGGCCATACCGGGCAAATGCGCCGCGCCGCCCGCCCCCGCGATGATCACCTTCAAGCCCCGGTCGGCAGCCGTGGTGGCATAATCGACCAGTCGCTGTGGCGTGCGGTGCGCGGACACCACCTTGCTCTCATAGGCCACGCCCATCGCGTCCAGGATTTCCGCTGCCTGGCGCATTGTCTCCCAATCGGAAGTGCTGCCCATGATGATGCCGATTTGCGGTTCCATCACAAGCAACTAGCGGGCAGCGCGCGCAAGGGCAATCGCTGCTCGCACGCGTCGTTCAGCGCGCGGCATCATACCACGCGGCCAGATCCTGATGCATCTGCGTCAGCGCCTGGGGGTTCAGGTAGATCATGTGCCCGGCCTCATAATATTTGAAGCTGATGTTGCGGCGGCGACTTTCGTCGAGCTGCATGTGGTTGGCATCAAACTCCGCCCCGTAAAACGGCGTCGCCATGTCATAATAGCCGTTCATGAACAGCACTTTGACGTAAGGGTTGGTGCGCATCATATGGGCGAGATCGACGGCGGTGTTGGGGGCCAGTTGCGGGCCGTTGCTGCCCGGCGCACGGTGCCGCCAATCCCATTCAAAGCCGCTTTCGCGCGCCGACAGCTTATAGGGCATGTCGGTTTTATACCCCAAAGTGCGGGTCGCATACTCCATGAAGTTGGCGATATAGGCACCGGTGATCGCGGTCGACGCCGGGTCATCGATCGGGCTGTCTGCATTGGCGTCGGCCACGGTGAGCAGATAGCGCGAATCAAGCCGCCCGGTTGAGACGCGGCGATCCCGCAGCAGTTCGGTTTGGAAATGGCCCAGATCAATGCGCAGGTTGGCGCGCAGAATGAATGCCTCTGACAGCCCGGTATACGCCGCCATTTGCTTGGCCACCGCCTGGGCTTCCCCGGGCGAAATCGTGTCGCCCTTGGCAAGCGCGGCGGCATAGGCACCGCTCACGAAACCGCGCACCTCAACCAGAAAGCTGGCCAGATCGGCGGGGCGATTGGCGAGGCGCTCGTGATACCAGGCGGTTGCCGCATAGCCGGGGAACAACACCATATAATTCTGGTCATACCCCGGCTGGCGCACGCCATAGTTCATGATCGTGGAAAACAGCACAATCCCGCTCAGGCTTACCCCGCGATCCTCGAGCAGTGCGGCAACCGCGCCCGACCGCAGCGTGCCATAGCTTTCGCCGAACAGGAATTTGGGCGACGTCCAGCGGCTGTTCTTATCGAGATAGCGGGTGATGGCGCGGGCAAAGGCGTCCGCATCCTGATCAACGCCCCAAAAATCCTTGCCGGTCTTGTCGCCCAGCGGCCGCGACCAACCCGCGCCGATGGCATCGATGAACACCATATCGGTCTTGTCGATCAGCGATTCGGGGTTGGGGCCAAAGCTGTACGGTGCCGGGTGGACATAATCAGGCGTAGTGGTGTTGACGCGCACGGGCGCAAAACTGCCCATGTGCAACCAGATCGTGGGCGAACCGGGGCCGCCATTATAAAAAAAGGTCACTGGCCGGTTGCCGCCGCCATCCTTGGTATAGGCGGTGTAGAACAGGCTGGCGGTGGGCTTGGCGTCATTATCGCGGATCGTCAGCGTGCCGGCTGTCGCTGTATAAGCGATCCGTTCGCCCTTCACCGTTACCGTGCCGCGCGACACGGCGGCGGTTTCGTCGACCGGGGGCTTGGCCCAGTTCGCCTCCACCTCGGCGACCATGGCATCCTTGTGCGATTTGGCCGGTGCCTTGTCCTGCGCGACGACAGGCGCAGCAACGGTAAGCATCAGGATGGCGGGCAATAGGCGCATGTGGTGATTTCCCCTGGTTCAGCGCCGAAATGTGGCGCGACCGGAACGATTGCGCAAGGCGGATCGCCTTTAGCGCTCGCTCAGATAATAGCGCTCTACCTCATTGAGACTGGCGTCGAGCTCATACACGATCGGCTGGCCCGTCGGGATCTCGAGGTGCGTGATCTCGTCATCGGGAATGCCCGAAAGGTGCTTGACCAGCGCGCGCAGCGAATTGCCATGGGCCGAGATCAGTACGCGCTCGCCGTTCCGCAGCGCAGGCGCGATGCGGGCGTCCCAATAGGGTAGGACGCGCGCGATCGTGTCCTTCAGGCTTTCGGTCGCGGGCACGGTGATGCCGGCATAGCGACGGTCGTGCGACAGATCATAAGCGGAGCCAGCCTCCATCGGTGGCGGCGGGATATCGAAGCTGCGGCGCCAGATCTTGACCTGATCCTCGCCAAATTCCGCCGCGGTCTCGGTCTTGTTGAGTCCGGTCAGCCCGCCATAATGGCGCTCGTTCAGCTGCCAATTCTTCTCCACCGGCAGCCATAGCCGTCCCATTTCCTCGAGCGCCAGGTTCAGCGTCTTGATCGCGCGGGTCTGTAGCGAGGTAAAGCACTGGTCGAAATCCAGGCCCTTGTCGGCCATCAGCCGTCCCGCCGCGCGCGCTTCCTCGACGCCCTTGGTCGTCACATCGACATCCCACCAGCCCGTGAACCGGTTTTCGAGGTTCCAGGCGGACTGGCCGTGGCGGATCAGGACGAGGGTGGGCATGCGCGGCTCCGAAACTGGGGTCAGGGCCTTGCGCCTAAATCCCGTCGATCTGTGCGGCAAGCACTTCCAGGCAGCTATGCGCCAGTTTTCGGCACCGATCAGGCGACCAGCCCTGCACAGGATCGGGATTGCTGTCATGGTCCTTGAACGGCATTTCCAGCGTCATCGCCACCGCGCCAAAGCGGTTGGCGAGCTGGTTGGTCGACATGGTGAGGTTGGCCTTGCCCGGCGCCGATTTGTGATAGCCAAGCTTGGTCTGGAAATCGGGCGTATGCGCCGCCAGCGCGTTCTGAAAGGCGTAGAATTTGTCGCCCTGCGCATCGGTCCAGTTGGGGATGCCTTCAAACCCGGCGATGAAATTGGCCGGGATGGCTTCATCGCCATGTACATCCATCGCAAACACCACGCCGGTTTCGTCCATCGCATTGCGGATGGCGAGCACTTCGGGGCTTTTCTCTGGTGTTGGCGTCGCCCATTCGCGGTTCAGGTTCACGCCCACCGCATTGGTGCGCAAATGCCCGCGCGATGATCCATCGGGATTGGCGTTGGGCACGATGTGGAAACTGGCCTTGGCGAGCAGCGCGGCGGTGATTGGATCGGCGGTGTCGGTCAGCCGCTCCAGCGCGCCCTCCATCCAATATTCAGCCATCGTTTCGCCGGGATGCTGGCGGGCATAGAGCCAGACCGGTTTTGGGCCGGTGCCTAGCTTCAGGCAGTCAATTGGCTGACCGTCAATCGATTGGCCAAGCGCACGATAGCTCACCCCCGGCATCGCCGCATAGCGCGCGATCAGCGCATTGTGCCGCTCGATCGGATAGGGCGCGAAATAGGCAAACCACAGCAGGTCGCTGTCGCTTTGATGTGCGATTGTCAGGACGCCATTGGCATAATCGGTGGCGTCAGCCAGCGTCCAGGTCTCGCGGTCGCTGCTCACCCGCGCGCGATATCCCGGCCAGCCCAGCGGATAGGCAGAGCCTGCTGCGTTCATGATCCGCAAGGTCAGGGGGCGGCCCGCCGCGCCCGCCACCCTGAAATAAAACCATTGGTAGAATTCCGAATCGCGATCCTTGACGATTTCCAGATCGGCGCTCGCCTCGTCCTGGCGCAGGACATGAATATTGCCGCCGTCAAAGGCAGCCGTGATGGTGATGGTCATTTCACCGTGATAGTGCGCCCTGATTGCCCGGGGAACCCTAGGAACAGCGCGCGCGTCAATTTGTTGATCATCACATTGGGCTGGGCGTCCTTCGCTCTGGCGTTCACTTCCATCAATGCGCGCCCTTCCCAGATCGCCCCGCCATCGATCCGGCGGCGGATCTGGACGAACAATTCGGTCATGTAAAAGGTCCGCGTTGCCCGCTTGCCAACGCCAAAGCCAACCCCAATTCCGCCCCCGACACTGCCGCCAAAGCCGCCACCGCCCAGGCCGATCTGCACCGGTTTGTTGGGCGCGGTTTCGTCGCGACTTTCGCGCTTGACCGTGACGGTCGCGAGGAGAGGGGCGGCTGCATCGGTGCTGGCGCCGTTGGCGTCCATGACCGGGCGCGCAAAGCCAAGCCGCTCCAGCTCGGCGGCGACGGCTGTCGCAAATTGCTGCTGCTCCAGGCTTTGCGGATCATTGCCAACGCCACTCTGGATGGCAATCGGGGCCGGGGTAATCGGCGTGCCCAGGTGAAATCGTGTTACTCTAACCGGTGTACCCGCTGCCGCCGGCGCGATCGGCATGGCCAGCGCGATGGCCAGGAAGCCGGCGCTTAAGGCGGTGGGCAGGGTCGCAAATGTCATCAGTCGCATATCAGGCTCCAGCATCCCCGGTTGATTGTTGGTCAACGCCCCAGCGTGGATATGGGGTGCAATTGGGGCAGTAACGAGACCAGATCGCTTGACTTGGTGCCACCCGGCCTATAGGCGCAGCCGCTTTCCAGCATCCAAGCATTACGAGAAGCGAATCGATCATGAAGATCCGCAATAGCCTGAAGTCGCTCAAGGGCCGCCACCGCGACAACCGCGTGATCCGTCGCCGTGGCCGCACCTATGTGATCAACAAGACCAACCGCCGGTTCAAGGCCCGCCAGGGCTGAGGCAGCGGGTTAGCAACGCTAATCCGCGATTGGCCGAAGCCCGGCCGACGGCTCTCAAGCGCCAGTCGACGACACGGAATTTATCCCTGTGTCAGGCTTAGTGGCTATGATGACCCAGCCGACCGCCGTCATTTTCGATGTCGGCAACGTCCTGTTTAATTGGAACCTCAGGTTCCTGTATGAGCGCCTGATCGAGGACGATCGGGCGCTCGACGCGTTTTTGCGCGATGTGATGACGATGGAATGGCACCTGCAGCATGATGCCGGCCGGCCTTTCGCAGAAACCTCCGCTGAGCTGATCGCGCAGCACCCTGAACACGCAGCGCTCATCGCCGCCCTCGGCCCCCGCTTCAACGAAACGATTCGCGGAGAAGTCCCCGGCATGGCTGCGCTGGTTGCCGAGTTGCACGGAGCTGACGTGCCGCTCTTCGCGATCACCAATTTCTCCGGCGAATTCTGGCGCCCCTTCCGCGCTGCCCATGCCGCTTTTTTCGATCGGTTCCGTGATGTGGTGGTGTCAGGCGACGAAGGCCTGATGAAACCTGATCGCGCGATCTACGAGCTGGCGCTGGCGCGGTTCGGGTTGCGGGCGGAGGAGGCGTTTTTCGTGGACGACAACATCGTCAATGTCGAAGCGGCAGCAGCAATGGGGATCGCGGCGCATCATTTCTCTAATGCCAATCTCCTGCGGGAAGTACTTGCGGCGCAAGGACTGCTTGGGGATTGTGAGGTGTCGATGTAAGCTGGTTGCAGAGGAGCGTATAGAGATGGAAATCTCGGTTCGAGACTTTCAAGTGCAGGTACTCGAGGCACTGGCCGCAGCCGAACGGGGTGAGCGCGTCGCCATCACACGCGATGGTCAAGTGATAGCAGAGCTCAACTCGGCAAAGGGCAGTGCATCCGCTCGCAACTCTAGCGACCTTGGCGAAGCGCGTGAACGACTTGATATCGCCCGCACCGCTGCCGGGCTGGACAAGATCGTGCTGCATTCACCGCTTGATGAAATATGGCGACAACAGTTCGACGATCCCGCGTTTAGTCGCGCCGCGTTGGGATTGCCGAAAGATTGGACGCCTCCAGCGTAATGAGGCTTTTGATCGACACGCATTTTGTTGTCTGGATGGCGCTCGAGCCTGACCGCCTGTCCGAGGCCGAACTCCAGCTGTGCTTCTCGCCTGAGAACGATACATTCGTTTCAGCGGTATCGATATGGGAGATAAGGCTAAAATTCTATAAATTTCGCCATAGGACGGATGCGGGCTTCCTCTCCCCAGCAGGGGCGATCAACCTATGCGTCGGTGCGGGTCTTCAGATCGTGCCTTTATCCGCAGAAACATGTGCTTGGGTGATTGAGCCTGCACCGGCTCATAAGGATCCATTCGATGAAATACTTCTGGCGCAAGCCGCAGCAATGGGCGCACGTCTGCTGACTCGCGACATTCAATTGCTCGCGCATCCACTTGCCATTTCAGCTTATTCCTAGCTCTCGTTTAACTCATCACCAATGAGTTGCACCACGCGCAACAAATTGACCGGTCCCGGCGTGTAGAGGAGGATGCCGGTCGCCCCGAGTTTATCTGGCTGTGTCTGCCACCCGCCCGCCGGGTGACAGAAAAGCGACGGCGGCACCGATCGTCAGCGCAGCGATGCCATAGCCTGCATGGCCAAGCAGCATGTCGATGCCCTGTGCGAAAGGATTGGCGTAACCAACCAAGCGTTCAACAAGCCAGGCAATCGCCGCCAGACCGGCAACCAAAGCGCTGATCGATCGGCACGCCGGGTAAAGGCGGGTTCGGGAGAGCATCAGCAGCGATGGCATGGCCGCGAGCACAACGAGCAACTGTACCGCTTCAATGCCCAGATTGAACCCAAGGATCGACAGCGCCTTTTCCTGAATATCCAGACCGAATCGGGCGACGACGGTTGCAAAGGCCAGCCCGTGAACCAGGCCGAATCCCGCCGCCACAATCGGCTCATGCCCTGGGAATAGCGGTCGCCATGCATGGATCGCCGAAATCAGAATCGATAGCGCAATCGCGATTTCGACGGGTTGTGGGGGCAAATGCCAATCGAAAAACGCGGCGCCGATCAGCGTCAGGCTGTGCCCGGCGGTAAAGGCGCTGACGATCTTGGTGATCTGCCAAAGCGCCATGCGGATTGTCCGTGCGCCCCGCCAGACGCCGCCTGCCGCCAGCAGCGGTGCGGGCAGCAACAGGGCGAACAGGAATAGCAGATGATCATGGCCTTTCGCGATGTGGCGCATCCCCAGCGCAAAGGCTGCCTGAAAACCCTTCAAGCTGCTGGCTGTGCCGCGATCGATCACGAGCCGGTGCCGCGCGCCTTGCAGCGCCCCGAGCACCTGGCGCTCCTTGTCGAGTCTACCCCCAGCAAAATCGCTGCGTACGACAAACAACACGAAATGATTGGGCACGGTGTCGATGACCACCTGCCAGTCGATCGCCAGACGCCGCACCGTCACGCCCTGCGGCGGGATCAACCGGACGACCGCGTGCAGATCCGGCGGGCCGGCGATCTGCACGAATTCAATCCGATCAATCACCAGCCGCCACGGGCGACCCTGCGGCGTCGTCACCGCCATATGGCCGATCAGATAGGCCTTCGCCTTGGCCAGAGAATCAGGAGAATTGCGAACCGGGTTACCAGTGGCGAAGGCATATTCGCCTTGCGGGACGATGATGTCGGCAACGGCCTGTTGCTGGCCAAAATCTAGATTCACCTCTGAATTGGGCGTCAGATGCGCCTTCGCGTGGCTCGCGAGGATGAATAGCGCCGTCGCCATCATGATCAGCCGCAGCCACGACATCAATGGTGGCCAAACCAGATGAGCGGGGCCGCCGGATCGAAGGCGCGCGGATTGATGGTCAGCGCGGCATCGCGCGCGGTAGCGCTGCGGTCGCCATCGCCCAGCATCGCATAAGCTTGCGACAGCGCGACATATTGCTGCGCTGTTCGCCACTCGGTGCGATTGAGTGCTTCGATCAGATCGCGGGCTTCGGCGGGGCGATTATTGGCCAGCAGCGCCCACCCAAGCATGGTGATCGAATCGCCATAGGGCCGCGCCACCATGTTTTGCCGCGCAAGCGTCAGGGCTGTGGCGGGATCGCCCAGCACCAGTTCGTGTTCCAAGGCATGGCCATAGGCCGCCTCGGGCAATGATTTCAGCCGCTTTGCCCAAATTGCCTGTGATCGCGCCGCCCATTGCCGCGTAGCCGCACTATTTCCTTGAGCGCGGTATAATGCGGCCAGGGCGTCGATAACATCGGGTTGCGGCGATCGTGCGATGATCCGGCGATAGCCCTGCGCGGCCTGCGCCAGATGCCCCCGCAGCGCCCACATTTGCACCAGATGCGCCTCGGTCAACCAGTAGCCGGGAAACATCTGGTCCGCCTTACGGAACCAGGTTTCTGCCGCCGGCCAGTTGCCGCGCTCCAGGTCCACGACGCCGCTTTGCAGATAGACATTGGCCATGAATTGCGGGGTCCGCCGGTCGTTGATTGCTGCCGCCTGGGCAAAGCTCGCCATGGCATCATCAAATCGCCCCGTCTTCTTTTGCCATTGGGCGATTCTGAACAGCGTACCGGGGCCATTGCTGATCTGCGCCGACGCCCGGTACAAGCCGATTGCCTTGGCATAGTCGCCCCTGAAAAAAGCAACATCGCCGCGCAGCGCCTTGGCTTCGGCAAGATCGCCAGGATCGGCAGGGACAGCGGCATGCTCCACCACGGCCAGATCGGCACTGATTGGTGCCAGTCGATGCACGGTCAGGTTGTACACTGCATCGGTCAGCATCGGGCCGCTGCCGGCAATTGCCGCCGCCTTGCCTTTTGCCAGCGCCACCCCGGCGGTTGCGAGATCATCAAACGACGGCGCAAGCCGCGCCCGGCCCATCAGGGCGCGGGCATAGACCTCCTGATTGAGCCAATCCTGGCCGCGATAGGCAACGCGTTCTTCGCCAAGAGCAACGGCATTATTGGCTAGCAGCAAGGCGGCGGGAAAGTCCTTTGGCCCATAGCTCAGGTGCAGCCCATCGAGATTGATGGGCGGCGCACGAACGATCGTCATGCTGCTCCAGAACCAGGTTGCGCTTGCGACGATCAGCCCCGCTGTCATGACGGACAAAGGCAAGGCCCAGCCGCGAAATCCAGGCGCGCTCTTTGCTACCGGCATCTTGCCCCCTGCGATCGCCCAGATTCGCTCGCGCAGGGATCGACCGTCCCGCGATTATGTCCTTAATCGCCCATCGTCAGATGGGTGTTGCGCACGGCGTCAGTCCCAGTCGAACAAAATCATCAGCGAGCGATTCGGTCAGGCGGCCCAGCTGCAGCGCCAATTCAGGGAAGTAGAGCAGCGCTGAATCATTTGAAGGATCGCCGTCATTGTAGGTATTCTTGGCCGCTGATCCGACCAGGGCCGTTGCGACTGCCGGCATTCCCATCCGATCAACCCGCACAAAGGCGCTTTCGGGATCCGTCCGGAAATTGAAATTGACGCCTGCCGTGCCGCTGACCGGCGGTGATCCCTGCGCTGCTGCCAGGTAGGGGAAGCTGGATCGGAAAGGCACATCATTGGCTGCTGGATTGACGGGCAAGGAGGCCAGCGTGCCAGGCCCGTTGACCGAAAGCCTAAGGAAAATGACGTTCAGTGTCTGATCAATCACTGGATCGCTGAGTAGGCGACCATTGGGAAAGCCCGACGGCGTCGACAAATCCAGCGTTAGCGTGTCGGGGATGATCAGATCACCAACAGTGCGGGTAGATCCCGGCAATGTCTGCGACAGGCAGGGCATGACATTGAACGTGGCGGGTGATTGCGTCGCGGTCGTACTCGCGGTGGCCGTTGGTGCCGACACGACGTTGATCGGCGAACTGCCCCCACCTTTGCTGCATGCCGCAAGCGTCGTGACAAGCGTTAAGGTGACGGCGGCGTTCAACAGGCTAATTTTTCTGGCCATCACAGCTGCCCTCCGAACCGGGCCGTCGTTCCCCAGATCCCGATCGGATTGGTGCCATTGGCAATCCGATCCCTGGGGATTTCGATGACAATTGCCGTCAGATTCTGGTTGGCGAAGAAGTTGCGCGTTGGCGAAAAGCTCAGCGTTCCAGTGCTCCGCGACGATCTGAACCCCTGCAGGTCGAAGAAA
Organism: Sphingomonadales bacterium Ga0077557; assembly: GCA_001464615.1. Lineage (GTDB taxonomy): Bacteria > Pseudomonadota > Alphaproteobacteria > Sphingomonadales > Sphingomonadaceae > Sphingomonas. The sequence continues at coordinate 157,912 of LNFI01000032.1, forward strand.
AACGGATCGTCGAACAAGCCAGCGCGAAGGGTAACGCCGTCACGCGTAAGGTTGGTTTCAACCGGCCCGGTGATCGTTCCCCCTGTGACACCCGGTAAACCAGTCACTTGAACGCCAAATTGATTGCTGCCTCTGGCACTGTCCTGGCCAAAGCGAATCTTGATCGGGATGGTCGGGACGAACTTGTTCGGCCCATTGGCGATGTTGATCGTGTAGAGAACATCGCGATCATAGAAGGCTGGCACGGATGTCGCTTGCGGCCCGGCAAAGGTCATCGCGACGATGACTGATGTGGGCGTGTGCCATGTATAAACATCGGCGATATCGGCGGGGGTGTCAGGGGTAGCGTCCATGGCAGGATCGGTTCGCGGTGGCGGGTCGAGATGATCCGCTGCAGGCGCGAACTGCTGGGCCATCAGCAATGCCAGGGGGATGGCGAGCAACGTCGCACCGCCTGACCACAATATTTCCCGTTTTCGTTTCATCGCGAAATCTTCCGATTGGGATCGAGTCGAAAACAGCCCGAAAGGGCATATTGTATCAAAACGTGTCCGTTCCAATCTCCACGAGGAGGGTGCGATTGGCAAGTTGATTCTTGCCCAATTGGGGTGGCGCAGCATCGTAAACCGGGTTCGCAGAATCGCGGCAGAGCGGAGCCTATCCTCCATAGCCCTTCAACTCATCGCCAATGATCCGCACCACGTGCAGCACATTGGTCGATCCCGGCGTCCGGAACGGCACGCCAGCGATAATGATCACGCGGTCGCCCGCCTTCGCCAGATGATGGCGTAGCGCCATGCGCTTGGCCTTGGCGACCATGGCTTCGAAGGATTCAACGTCCTTGGTGAACACCGCATGCGCCCCCCACAACAGGCCCAGCCGCCGCGCAGTCTCCTGCCGGGGGGTCAGCACCAGCAGCGGCACCGATGGTCGCTCACGCGCCACGCGCCGTGCGGTTGAGCCCGATGTCGTGAAGCAGATGATCGCCGCCGCTGATACGGTATGCGCGATATTCTTCGCTGCCTCGGCCAGCGCGTCTGCCGTGGTAGGATCGGGCAGGGTGACGGTGAAATGGACGCGGTCGCCGTGCATCGGATCGCGCTCGACCGCTTCGGCGATCGAGTTCATCATGGCGACCGATTCGACCGGCCAGGCGCCCGCAGCACTTTCCGCCGACAGCATGATCGCATCTGCGCCGTCATACACCGCTGTCGCCACGTCAGACACTTCGGCGCGGGTCGGCGAGGGCGAGGTGATCATCGATTCAAGCATCTGCGTCGCCACGATCACTGGCCGCCCAAGACGTCGCGATACCTCGACGATGCGTTTCTGCAGCGGCGGCACCGATTCGGGCGGGAGTTCGACGCCCAGATCGCCACGGGCGACCATCACCCCGTCGCATTGCTCGACGATTTCCTCGAGCCGGTCGATCGCCGATGGCTTCTCGATCTTGGCGAGCAACGCCGCGCGCCCCTGGATCAGCAGCCGGGCCTCGGCAAGATCCTCGGGCCGCTGGACGAAACTCAGCGCGATCCAGTCGACTTTCTGGTCAAGCGCAAAGGCCAGGTCGCTGCGGTCCTTATCGGTCAGCGCCGCCATCGGCACGACAACATCGGGCACGTTCAGCCCCTTGTTGTTCGACAGCATGCCGCCAACCTCGATCCGGGTTTCGATCCAGTCGTCGCCATGATCGGTGACGCGCAGCACCAACTTGCCATCGTCAAGCAGCAGGCGCGCGCCCGTCTCGATCGCCACGAAAATCTCGCGGTGGGGCAGCTCGACCCGAGTCGCGTCGCCTGGTGTCTTGTCGCGGTCGAGTCGGAAGGCCTTGCCGGTGATCAGCTCAACCTTGCCATCGGCAAATTTGCCAACCCGCAGTTTTGGCCCCTGCAGATCGGCGAGGATGGTCGACGAACGACCGGTGCGCTTTTCCAGGGCGCGTATCGCTTCGATCAGTTCGATCTTGGATGCCTGGTCGCCATGGCTCATGTTGATTCGGAAAGCGTCGGCCCCGGCGCGGAACAGCTTCTCGATCATCTCGGGGGTATTGCTGGCGGGCCCCAACGTCGCGAGGATCCGCACCTTGCGCATGCGGGGACTGGTTGCCTTGCTCATTGCGCATTCCTTCCGGCGTTGCCGAGACGGCTCTAGTCGCTATCTGCAAAGGATCAACCGAGGAGAATGGAAATGGCTGCAATTGAGACTCTTGACGACGCCATTGCCGCGGCAGCGTTCCGGCGGCTGGTGATGCACCTGCGCCACCGCACCGATGCGCAGAATGTCGATCTGATGGGACTGGCGGGGTTCTGTCGCAATTGCCTGGGCGATTGGGTGGCGGACGCTAGTGCTGAGCTGGGTGACGGTGCGATCGACAAGGCGGCGGGGCGCGCGCTCGTCTACGGTATGCCCTATGCGCAGTGGAAGGCCGCGCATCAGGGCGAAGCGACCCCCGAACAGCTGGCGCGCATGGCGGAGAGCGTGGCCAAAAATGGTTGAGCGTTGACGCGCGGGCGATCGGGTCTAGGTTCCCCGCAACAATGAAACCCAGGGGATGGATGATGATCAGGACGACGATGACGGCAATGGCGCTGGCGATCGCAAGCATCACGGTCGCGCAGGCGCAAAGCGCGCCGCCTGTTGTGAAAACGATCTACATCCAGGCCGGCACGCTGCTCGACCGACCGGGGCAAGCGCCGCGCGGCAACACGACGATCATCGTGCGCGGCGGCAAGATCGCCGAGCTTCGTGACGGTTTTGTCGCGCCTGAAGCTGGGGCAACGCTAATCGATCTGAAAGACAAATATGTCCTGCCCGGGCTGATCGACCTGCATGTCCACCTGACCGGAATCGCCGGGGATCCGCTGCGTGCGCGGCTCGGCGAATTGACGCGCGACCGGGCCGATGATCTCATCGAAGCACAGAAAAATGCGCGTGCCGATCTTGAAGCCGGGTTCACCACGGTGCGTGATCTGGGCGGCGACGCGCGAAGCATTCGGGCACTGCGCGATGCCATTGACGCGGGTACCGTCGAAGGGCCGACGATCGTCAACGCCGGGCAAATGGTGTCGGTCACCGGCGGCCATGGCGATGGCACCAACGGGCTGGCCGAAGAATTTGCTGATGTCGTTCATAGCCACCAGATCAATACGTGCGACGGCCCGGATGATTGCCGCCGCGCGGTCCGGTCGCAGATCGGGCTCGGCGCGCAAGTCATCAAGTTCGCGGCCACCGGTGGGGTGCTCTCCAATGTTGCGGGCGGGCTGGGGCGGCAGATGACGCCCGAGGAGATGAAGGCGATCATCGACACCGCGCATAGTTTCGGCCGCAAGGTCGCCGCGCACAGCCATGCCGCCGAAGGAACCAAGGCGGCGCTGGCCGCCGGGGTCGATTCGATCGAACATGGCACCTTTATCGACGACGAGGCGGTCGCGCTGTTCAAGGCGAAGGGCGCCTATCTGGTGCCGACGATGCTCGCCCCCGTCGCAGCGCTGGCCCAGGCGCGTGGTGGGCAATTGCCGCCAGCGACGATCCCCAAGGCAGAGGCCGCAGCGGCGGCGATGCTCGCCAGCCACACACGGGCGATCGCGGCGGGGGTGAAGGTCGCGTTCGGCACCGACACTGGCGTGTCAAAGCATGGCGACAATGCCCAGGAATTCGCGCTGATGGTGAAGGCAGGGATGACGCCGATGGCAGCGATTCGCGCCGCCACAGTCAGCGCTGCCGATCTGCTTGGTCGGTTGGACCAGCTCGGTACAATCGAGCCCGGCAAGATGGCGGACATCATCGCGGTCATCGGCGATCCGGTCGCCGACGTGACGCGGCTGGAAAAGGTCGATTTCGTCATGCACGGCGGCGTCACGGTTAAGGCGGGTGGTCAGCGCCAGGCCTTCCCACCCAACTGAGCTGAACAACACCGCCTGATAACGATGGTTGAGCGCGCCCGCCCAATGGCCTAGACGACCGCGCTCACCCCAATTGACGAAGAGTTCGACACCCATGAGCGATAACATCTCCGCCGAGCAGCTGCGCCTTCTCATCGAACGGATCGAGCGGCTGGAGGAAGAGAAGAAGGCGATGGCCGACGATATCAAGGACGTCTACGCCGAGGCCAAGGCCACCGGCTTCGACACCAAGACGATGCGGACGATCGTGCGGCTGCGGAAGATGGAAAAGCATCACCGCGACGAGGCGGAGATGCTGCTGGAAACCTACAAGGCGGCGCTCGGCCTGGCGTAATGCCGCCCGCTTGCGCCCCACCACTGACAGAGACCGATTATGGCAGGCCATTCCAAGTTCAAGAACATCATGCACCGCAAGGGTGCGCAGGATAAGAAGCGCTCGTCGCTGTTTTCCAAGCTCAGCCGCGAAATCACCGTCGCGGCAAAGATGGGCCTGCCCGATCCGGACATGAACCCGCGGCTGCGCGCCGCCGTCAACGCGGCCAAGGCGGCGTCGCTCCCGAAGGACAATATCCAGCGTTCGATCGACAAGGCGACGCGCGGCGATGCTGAGACCTATGAAGAAATCCGCTATGAGGGTTTCGGCCCTGGCGGCGTGTCGCTGATCATTGAGGCATTGACCGACAATCGCAACCGGACCGCGACCAATGTCCGCACCGCGGTTTCCAAAAACGGCGGCAATCTGGGCGCGTCCGGCTCGGTCAGTCACGCCTTCGACCGGATGGGGTTGATCAGCTATCCCGCCAGCGTCGGCGATGGCGATAAGGTGTTCGAAGCAGCGCTCGAAGCGGGTGCCGAAGATGTCTCTTCGAGCGAGGACGGCCATGAAATCTGGACCGCGCAGGGTGACCTGCACGAGGTGGTGAAGGCGCTGACCCCGGTGCTTGGCGAGCCCGAAGGCGCCAAGCTTGCCTGGCGCCCGCAGACGATGGTCGAGGTGGGCGAGGATGATGCCGGTTTGTTGTTCAAGCTGATCGACACGCTCGACGATGACGATGATGTGCAGACCGTTTGGGGCAATTACGAAGTGTCCGACGCGGTGATGGAGAAGCTTGGTTGAGCCTTCGATCGCGCGAGCAGGCGAAAGATTTGTTCGCGCGGAGACGCGGAGACGCGGAGAAGGGTTTTGGGGGTTTCGCGCAGAGGCGCAGAGGACGCAGAGAAGGTCGCTCGGTGGGGAGACCAGTTGCGACAGCGACCATAAATCTGAATGAGGGTCTCGCTGGCGCGAGACGGTGCCCGCACGCGAAACGCCTCCGCGTCCTCTGCGCCTCTGCGCGAACCAAAACCTTCTACACCTTAGCGCCTTCCCGCCTTTGCGCGAACAACCCTTCTTCCTTCTTCTCCGCGTCTCCGCGCCTCCGCGTGAACCAACCTTCTTCAGAACGATGATCATCCTCGGCCTCGACCCCGGCCTCGGCACCACCGGCTGGGGCTTGATCCGTGCCGAGGGCAACCGCCTCTCGCACCTCGCCAATGGCCGGTTGAAGACCGACAGCACCGCCGCCCTCCCCCGCCGCCTCGCTCATCTCGACGCGATGCTGACCGCGCTGGTCGCTGATCACGCGCCGGACAGCGCGGCGGTCGAGGAGGTGTTCGTCAACGCCAACCCGCAATCGACGCTCAAGCTCGGCCAGGCGCGCGGTGTCGTCATCTGCGCGGTTGCGCGCGGTGGAATCGATGTCGGCGAATACGCCGCCCGGCTGGTGAAAAAGGCGGTAGTCGGCACCGGCGCGGCGGAAAAGGCGCAGGTCCATGCGATGGTCGCCCGCTTGCTGCCGGGGGTGAAGATCGACGGGGCGGACGCCGCCGATGCGCTGGCGGTGGCAATCTGCCACGCGCACCATCTGGCGTCGGCGCGGCGTATCCCCTAGCACCAGGGGATGATTGCGCATCTGAAAGGCCGCCTCGACGCGACGGGCATCGACCATGCCGTGGTTGATGTCGGCGGCGTTGGCTATCTGGTCGGCGCGTCGGCGCGCACGTTGGCTGCAATCGGCCCGATCGGGGAAGCGGTGATGCTCCACACCGAGATGCTGGTGGGGGAGGATTTTCTCCGGCTGGTCGGCTTTGCCAGTGCCGACGAACGTGATTGGTTCCGGTTGCTCACCGGCGTGCAGGGCGTCGGCGCGCGCGTGGCGCTGGCGATCCTCTCCGCGCTCGAGCCCGGCGATCTCTCCCGCGCCATCGCGAGCCAAGACAAGGCGATGGTCGCGCGCGCCAACGGCGTCGGCCCCAAGCTCGCCGAGCGCATCGTGCGCGAATTGAAGGACAAGGTTGGCGGAATCGCGATTGGCGGGGCAAGCGTGTCCGCTGCGCCGACCGGATCGGGTGCCGACGCGGCATCCGCGTTGCTCAACCTTGGCTTCCGCCCCGCCGAGGCCGCCAGCGCCGTTGCGGCTGCGGAAGAGGAGCTGGGGGCGGGTGCCACGCTCGACGCGTTGGTGCGGCTGGCGCTTAGAAAGGCGGCGAAGTAACATGACCATTGTTGGGATCAGCACGCCATCAGCCGCCACCGGAAGGGTGATCATCACAAAGAGGGAGATTCTTGTTGGAACCGTCCGCCGCATTGGTCGGAATGGGCCCCCCTATGAGGTTTTCGGTGGCGTCAGTGAAACAGGCGATGGCAAGAAGCAGATGCGCATTCATATGATCGAATCTGACGAAGACCTTGATTATCCCATTGAGGATATTCTGCGCGATCCGCTGGACGACTGATGTTCGCGATCGGCTTTGATTTATTGTGGAACCAAACCAAGCTGACCCATCCCAAGGGCCTGTCGCAGGCTTATGCGGAAATCGGGGCCGTGTTGAACCGCTATGGCTTTCAGAGGGTTCAGGGCAGCGATTATATCTCGACCAACGATAGTCTGGTCAATGTCACCCTCGCGATGAATGCTTTGCGGGCATTGCCGTGGTTCCCGACCTGCGTTCACGACATCCGGGCGTTCAAGGTCGAGCATTGGAGCGACTTTACGGACTTTATGAAGTCGTGATGGCCACCGCAGATAAGCGCAAAGAGATGAAGGTCGGCATTTGCCTTGCCCTCGCAGGCATGGCCTTGGCAGTGCCTGCGAGGGCGCGCTCGCAAGATAAGCCTCAGGAGGCGCTGGTGTCAAAACCGTCCAACCCGATTGCCTATGTCGAGCTGCCCGTCACTGACCTTGATCGCGCCATGGCTTTTTACACCGCGATCTTGGGGTTCACGCTCGAACGCCAGACGCTCGATGGCTATGACATGGCGCTGTTTCCGGCTGCGGAGGGTGCCGCCGGCGCATCAGGGGCGCTGGTGAAGGGCGATGTCTATTTGCCGGGCAAGCGCGGGCCGATCGTCTATTTCGCCGTGGACGATATCGACAGCGTCCTGGCCCGAGCAAAGGCGCGTGGGGGGAAGATCCTGTATGATAAAAAGGATGTTGGCGCGTTTGGCTTCGTTGCGGAAATCGAGGACAGCGAGGGCAACCGCATTGCCCTAAGCCAGCCAAAATGACCGACGATCGCCTCCTCACCCCCGGCCGCAAGCCCGAGGATATCGACGCCGCACTGCGCCCGAAGTCGCTCGACGAATTTGTCGGGCAAAAGGCGGCGCGCGAGAATTTGCGGGTGTTCATCAACGCCGCCAAGGCGCGCGGCGATGCGCTTGATCACGTGCTGTTCTTTGGGCCCCCGGGGCTGGGCAAGACGACACTCGCGCAGATCATCGCGCGCGAACTCGGCGTGGGCTTTCGCGCGACATCGGGCCCGGTCATTGCCAAGTCGGGCGATCTCGCCGCGCTGCTGACCAATTTGGAAGACGGCGATGTCCTGTTCATCGACGAAATCCACCGGCTCGCGCCTGCGGTCGAGGAGATTCTCTATCCCGCGATGGAAGACCGGGCGCTTGATCTGATGATCGGCGAAGGGCCGTCGGCGCGCAGCGTGCGGATCGATTTGCCCAAATTCACGCTGGTTGGCGCAACGACCCGGCAGGGATTGCTGACCACGCCGCTCAGAGACCGCTTCGGCATCCCGGTACGGCTGCATTTCTACACCGTTGATGAGCTTGAAAAGGTTGTCGCGCGGGCGGCCGGGCTGCTCGACCTCGCTTTGTCGAGCGACGGCGCGACTGAAGTGGCGCGGCGCGCGCGCGGCACCCCGCGTATTGCTGGGCGGTTGCTCCGCCGGGTGCGCGATTTCGCGCATGCCGCTGGCCATGCAATCGTCGACGCCAGGGCAGCCGATGCAGCGCTCAACCGGCTGGAGGTCGATTCGCTCGGGCTCGATGCGATGGACCGGCGCTATTTGATGATGATCGCCGATATTTATCGCGGTGGCCCGGTCGGGGTGGAAACGCTGGCGGCGGGCCTCAGCGAACCGCGCGATACGATTGAGGAAGTGATCGAGCCCTATCTGATCCAGCTCGGCCTTGTCGCGCGGACAGCGCGCGGGCGCTGCCTCAATGCCTTGGGTTGGAAACATCTCGGCCTCAATCCGCCGCCCGGTGCGCAGGACGGGCTGTTCGATCAGGGCTGACCGAGAAAGTAGACGCTCACCGCAGCAATGCCGCCGCAGATAATCGTCACGACGATCCCTAGGATGCCGGCAATAACCCCACTGCCGCGTCGCCGATTGAAGGATTTGCGCGGCATCGGCTTGCCGAAGCTGAGTTCGATCACGCCTGCCAGCACGCCGGCGATGACAGTCATCACCAAGGTGACGATCCCGCCGAGCGGCGATTGCAGCGTCACCGCGATGGGCAGGACGATGCCGATCGGGGCGGCCATGGCGAGTGCTGCCACCAGCTTGGCGCGATTGACCTCGGCCTTGTCGATTGGGGCGACAGTCAGAAGATCGGGGGCGTCTTCTGCCGAAATGGTTAGCCAGGCGAAGCTACCGACGAGCTGACCGACCACAAGCACGCTGGCAAAGGCGAGCGACGCGGCAAACGGCACGTTGCTGCCCCCGCGCCCACCCAGGCCCAGGAACATCAACGGCGCGAGATAGACCAGCCGCAGGACGATCTGGAACGCCAACGCCGGATCGCGCAGCAGCAGCCGGAATTCCTTGGCAAAGATGGTGCCGAACAGCCCCGATTTGAAATGCCGCCGGATGCCGCGCCGCGATGCCTTGGTGCGGGCCAGCCGCATCCCGGCCGCCTGATAGCTTGCCAGGAAGCGCGACTGGAATAATCGGCTCGCCACGGTGAATAGAATCAGCGTTGCGCCGAGCAGTAGGGCAATGGCGATCGGTTCGCCAAAGGCAGCCCGGCCCGGCACCGATCCCAGCGGACTTTCTCCAATCCGGCTGTCGCGCAGCCGTTCAAAAATCTCGATACGCCCGCGCCCGGGGCGATCACGCGACAGCAGTTGCGAAACGATGAAGAAACCGCCGCCGAGCAAGGCGGCGGTGATTTGCCCCACCGTGCGCGCGGCACGCGGTCCGGCGATCCCGGCGATCAACAGCGTGATGCCCAGCCCGATACACGCCGCGGTCAGCGCGAGCGCAACGAGCAGTGGGATCACTCCCCAGAATTGCGGATGACCGATCGCCGCCAACGGCACGACGATTGGCAGTGTCAGCACCGCATAAGTCAGCACGATAGTCGCCGCGATGCCGATCAGCTTGGCCTGGAGCACGGTGCGCTCGCCCGCCGGGGACGATAGCAGCAGATCGAGATCGCCAGCATCATAGAGCGTGCGATAGCTGGCCAACACCGCCTGGGTGGCCATCAGCGACAGGGCCAGCAAACTAACGGCGAGCAGACCGTCGAAGATGATCGGGCTTGGTGTCAGGGCAATATCGCGCAGTCCAAGCGCAATGCTGATCCCGATCGCGACATAGCCGAACAACAACAACAGGCCCAACCAGGTTGAGAGTGCCCGCCGCCTGACCCCGCGCAGATTGAGCCGCAATTCATGCAGCACCAGCCAGCCAAAGGACCCGGCGGGCAAGCCGCGCATCAGCCAGGTCATTCGGCGGAGGTCCCCGGTGCTTGGGTCAAGCGGATAAAGGCGTCTTCCAGCGTTGACTCATCCGATCCGACCTTTTCGCGCAATTCGGCCATCGTGCCTTCGACGAGCATCTTGCCGTGCGCGATGATGCCGATCCGGTCGGCGAGCCGTTCGGCAACTTCCAGAATATGGGTGGTGACGATCACTGTCGCGCCGCCATCCACCTGTGCGCGCAAGGCATCCTTCACGCTGCGCGCCATTTGCGCGTCGAGCCCCGTCAATGGTTCATCAAGGATCAGCAGGCGTGGTTTGTGAATCAGCGCCCCGGCCAGCGCGACCTTTTGCTTCATGCCGCGCGAAAATCCCTCGCACCGCGTGTCGCGGACATCCCATAGATCGAGCCACTGGAGCAATTCTTCGGCCGCTGGCGCCGCCTCGGCTGGCTTGATCCGCCACAGGCCAGCGACAAAGGCGAGATATTCGGCCGGGCTCAATTTATCATAGAGCATCGGTTCATCGGGCAACCAGGCGGTCATCGCCTTGGCCGCACCCGGCTGGCGCTGGGTATTCACGCCGTAAATTTCGATCAGCCCGGCATCGGGCTTGGCCAGCCCAGTCACCATCCGCAGCGTGGTCGTCTTGCCCGCACCATTGGGGCCCAGCAGCGCATAAAGCTGCCCTGCCGGCACATCGAGATCCAGGCCGGTGATTACCGGTTTGTCAAAGGCCTTGGCAAGGCCGCGGATGCGCAGGGCGGGGGGTGTCATGCCGCTTATCCTATCGCCCGCCGGTGTCGCGTCCAGCGCGAACAGCGATCAGCGCGCCTGGGTTGGCGGTGGCTTGCTGCCCGGCGTCGATGACCGACCGAATTTCGGGATGCCGAACACGGCGGCTAGCCCGAGCGAGAGCAGCATGCCGATCACGATCCCCAAAAAGAAGGCGGCTGATAGGTTGATGCTGCCCGAGATCACAAGAATGCCAAGGGCAGAAAAGATGACCGCCAGGAGGGCGAGGGCAATGATCTTGCGGGTCGGCATGCCGTTGGCTCCGTTGTTCATAACGCGTCGTCCAGAAAGAAAATGGCTTCGACCGGCGCCCCAAGTGCGCGCGCGAGCTTCAGCGCGAGCAAAGTGGAGGGCACGAAGATCCCGTTTTCCACTGTATTGATTGTCTTGCGGCTGACGCCGACCTGCTCCGCAAGGTCGGCCTGGGTAAGCCCGGCCTCGCTGCGCATGGTCTTTAGCCGGTTGCTGAGCTGATCAACCACGCCAATGTGCCGCGCCTTCAAGCCAGGCGAAGTGGCACAAAGCCGCCCCCTCACTGCCAAAAATGGCAATGGTCGCAAAGGTGCGCAGGTCGGTGGTAGCAACGCCGCCGAGCCCAATGAAGGTCAGCAGATAGCCGATGATCGTGATTGCCAGCATTGTCCAAAAGCCGGCCGCCAAGCTGCGTTGCCGGTGATCGCGCGTGACCTCGTCGTTGAGCAGCGCGCGGAGCTGGCTAGGCTTGGCAAGGCCGCCGCCTGTGGCAACCAGTACCGCGCCCACGCCCGCCAGGAACAGAAATAGGGTATAGACCGGCAGCCCAAAGGCGTCCTGCGCGTGCAGGTTTGTGCCCCAGGCGATTGTCATGGCGACGAGCCCAAACATCAGCAGCCCGATCATGCCGAGCAGGAGGATGCGCATGCGCCCCATCTCGTCTGCCTGATCAATGTCGGTTGCCATCATTGCCGCGCTCCCTTTGTAACCTTGAAGTTACATGTAACCGAAAGGTTACATTCGCGTCAATGGGTTTCATGCCCCGCCTTGCTGGGCTAGAGGGCGCGGCATGACTGAAGGCGCACAGCATCGACCGGTCGAGGGGTATTTCGCCGGGCGCGAACACCGGCTGGCCTTGCGGGTTTATTTTGAGGACACTGATCTTTCAGGGGTCGTCTATCACGCCAATTATCTGCGTTGGATGGAGCGTGGCCGGTCAGACATGCTGCGGCTGGCCGGCATTGATCAGCGCGCCGCGCATGAGGCGGGCGAGGGAGCTTATGCCGTCAGCGATGTTTCGATTCGGTACAAAGCACCGGCCCGGCTCGATGATTCGCTGGTCGTCGCGAGTCGATTAATCGCGATTCGGCCCGCTTCGTGCCGTATTCATCAACGAGTCATCAAAGACGGGCTGATACTGGCCGAGGCAGAGGTGACGGCCGTTTTTGTTTCGCCCGGTGGCCGGGCGCGGCGCCAACCGGCTGGCTGGGTCGCGGCATTTGAACGCCTAGTGTGGCAAGACGTTGAGCCTGATGGGTATGGCGGACAAGATTAAGAAGGGCATGAGCGGATAATGAATTTCGTCCTGAACACTGATCCATCGACCCTGTCGCCGGTCGCCCTGTTTCTACAGGCCGATATCGTCGTGAAAATCGTGATGGTCGGGCTGTTGCTGGCCAGCATCTGGACCTGGGGCGTGATCATCGCGCTCGCGATCAAGCTTGGCCGCGCCAGAAAACGCGGCGAGCGGTTTGAGCGCGATTTCCTGAATGCGAGTGATATCGATGCATTTCATCGCAGCGAAGGGGAGAGCGATGTGCCCGTCGCGCGCGTTTTTTCAGCAGGCGTTGCCGAATGGCGGCGATCGACCACTGGCAACAGCATCGATCGGGAAGGCACGCGCGAGCGGCTCGCCACGGCCATGGGATCGTCGGTGGCGGCTGAAGTCGACAAGCTGGCCGACCGGCTCAACATTCTGGCAACCGTCGGCTCGGTTGCGCCCTTTGTCGGGCTGTTCGGCACGGTGTGGGGAATCATGCGCAGCTTTAGCGGGATCGCAGCGGCGCAGAGCACCTCGCTTGCCGTCGTCGCGCCGGGCATTGCCGAAGCGCTGTTTGCCACGGCAATCGGTCTGTTTGCGGCAATTCCGGCGGTGATCGGCTATAATCGCTACAGCCATGCCGTGAACCGGATCGAGGCGCGGCTCAATCGCTTTGCCGATGGTTTCCACGCCACGCTCAGCCGCCAGCTCGAAGGCCCGGCGATGAAGGCCAAGGGCTGATGGCGATCAACCTGCCCTCGCAACGGTCGCGCGGTCGTCGTGCGCCGATGGCGGAAATCAACGTTACGCCGATGGTCGATGTGATGCTGGTGCTGTTGATCATTTTCATGGTCACAGCGCCGCTGCTCACAGCGGGGGTGCCGGTCAATCTGCCCGACAGCAATGCCAAGCCGCTCGATCAGGACCAAAAGCCAGTGCAGATCGCGCTCGACGAGCAGGGCCGGCTATTCGTCAATGATGACGAAGTGACCGAGGCGATCCTGCCCGACGTGCTGGGCCAGATCGCCGCGAAATCGCCCAGCGGGAAGCCGCCAGAGATTTATCTGCGCGCCGATCGTGGCCTGGCTTATGGCAAGGTGATGCGGGTGATGGGCGAACTCAACCGCGCCGGGCTGAACCGTGTCGCGCTGGTGACCGTGGGCAAGGAGAAGCCGTGACGCCGTGCTCGCTTCTTCCTGGCATCGGGTGAGCGACCGGCGATGGACCGTTCCGATGCTGCTGGGCTCACCATTGCCGTTGTGCTGCATGTCGCGGCATTTGCGCTGCTGTCGGCGAGTTTGCTCAGTCCGCCCAAGCCGATGAAATCGCTTGAGGCGCCAATCGATGTGTCGCTGGTCGACGAAATCGGGCTGGTCGCTACCGCGCCGCAATCGACGGTGCCGCCTGCAGAATCGCGGGCGCCTGATGCCGGGCCGCCCGAGGATGCGCCGCCGCCCGAGCCCAAACCGGCTGCACCCTTGCCGGTACCACCCGCGCCGCAACCCAAGCCTGCACCGCCAACCAAGCCCAGCGAGCTGGCCAAGCCCAATCCCAAAAAGCCGACGCCAGAGGCGCCGCAACAGGCTGCCAAATCCCCGCCCAAGCGTGAAGCTGTCCCGGCAACGCCCGCCAAGCCAACGCGGACGGCCTCTACCGGCAGCGATCCATCATCGTCCAAACCGCGGCCGCGCGGTTCGCGATTGGGCGATGATTTTCTGAAAGGGCTGACCGACAAGCCAAGCCCAAGCAAATCGATAACTCCGCGCGCGGCGGTGATCGATGCCAAGGCGCTTGCCAGCATTCAGGACGCGATTTCGCGCCAGATTCAGCCCTGTGCTGATCGCCAGGTCAATCCCGGCCCGGGAGCCAATGAGATCATCACGGTCCTGAATTTGCGCCTCAATCCCGATGGCACGCTTGCCGCGACACCGACGATGGTGCGTCAAACTGGGACAGATGGAGAGGCGGGGCGCTATGCAAGGCGGGTTATCGATTTGGGAATCGCCGCTTTCAAGGGGTGTTCACCGTTACGGCTGCCGCCCGAATTTTACAAAACACCCAATGGTGGGTGGAACAATATCAACTACACATGGCAATTACGCTGAGGATGAGTCTGGCATGATGTTCCGCGTTTCGACTTTTCAGCCCCTGGCGGCTCTGCTCCTGTGCATGGCCGTGCCGGTGGCAGCGCAAACCGCCCCGGCATCGCCGCCTGCTAGTGCCGCAGGGCCGACGCAAGCCGATCCGCCGCCGCTTGACGTGTCAGTGACGGGCGGCATTTCCGCGCCGCTGCCAATCGCTATTCCGGTGATGCCGACCACGGCGGTGGTCTCAACCCCCGCTGGCGCCACCGATGTGCTGGGTCGCCAGCTTGCCGCCGTGGTGACGGCCGATCTGAAAAATTCCGGGCTGTTCAGCCCGCTTGGCCCCAATGCGCTAAAGCCCATCGACTTTCCGGAAGTGACCGCACCGCAATTTGAGTATTGGGGGGGCACCGGGGCACAGGCGTTGGTCCAAGGCTTTGTCCGCGCCAATGGCGACGGGACGCTGACGGTTGGCTGTTATCTTTATGACGTCTTTTCCAAGATCGAACTGACCCGGCAGGGCTTTGTCGTCCAGCCCGCCGATTGGCGGCGCGCGGCGCATAAATGCGCGGATATGGTCTATACGCGGCTGACCGGCGAAGGGCCCTATTTCGACAGCCGCGTCATCTATGTCTCTGAAACCGGGCCGAAGGATCGCCGGATCAAGCGGCTGGCGATCATGGATCAGGATGCGGCCAATCACCGCTTTCTCACCAATGGCCAGTCGATCGTGTTGACGCCGCGCTTTGCGCCCAATCAGCAATCGATCGTGTATATGAGCTATGTCGGTGATCGCCCGGCCATTTACATTTACGATATCGGCAGTGGTCGGCAGCGCCAGCTGGTGCCACCGGGCAATCTGACCTTTGCACCGCGCTTCTCGCCCGATGGCCGCTATGTGCTGTTCTCAATGGCGGTTGGCGGCAATATCGACATTTACCGGGTCGCTACGGGCGGCGGACAGCCGCAGCGGCTGACCAATGCACCGGGGATCGACACTGGCGGCAGCTATTCGCCCGATGGTTCGCAAATCGTGTTCGAAAGCGATCGGTCAGGCGGGCAGCAACTGTACTTGATGAATGCCGATGGATCGGATCAGCGCCGGATCAGTTTTGGCGGCGGGCGATATGCCACCCCGGTATGGAGCCCGCGCGGTGACCTGATCGCCTTTACCAAGCTGGCGGGCAATTTCCGGATCGGCATCATGAGTCCAAGCGGCGGCGGCGAGAAATTGCTGACCGATGACTGGCAGGACGAAGGGCCAAGCTGGGCCCCCAATGGCCGGGTATTGATGTTCTTCCGTTCAGGGCAGGGCCGCAATGGGACGGCAGATCTCTGGTCGGTCGATCTTACCGGCGTCAATGAGCGTAAACTTGCAACACCACTCGACGGATCGGACCCCGGCTGGGGCCCGCTGCGCCCTTAATGTTTGACTCCGCGTTAACCATTGCTTCAAACCCAGGCTCACGGACCGAGCCTAATCGAACGACCAAGGTCGAAGGAGGATGAAATGGCCAGACTGACGACGACGATCATCATCGCTGCCGCAATTGTAACGACAGCCGGGTGCACCACCAAGCGCAAGGAAGCATTGCCCCCGGGCCCCGTCGGGACGACAGCACCAGGCTATCAGCCGGTTGGCGATGGCATCATCCCCGGTTCGGCCGCAGACTTCCTGCGCTCGATCACTAGCGACACGATCCGCTTCGCCCTTGATCAATATGACATTGATTCCGAAGCGCGCGCGACGCTCGACAGCCAGGCTGCTTGGCTTGCGAAATATCCCAACGTGCCGGTGACGATCGAGGGGCATTGCGACGAGCGCGGCACCCGCGAATATAATCTTGCGCTGGGTGATCGCCGCTCCAACGCTGCCAAGAACTATCTCGCCGCACGCGGCATCTCGCCCACGCGGATCACCACGATCAGCTATGGCAAGGAACGTCCGATCGCGCTCGGTTCTGATGAGGGCAGCTGGGCGCAGAACCGCCGCGCTGTGACGATTGTCATCAGCTAAGCGTTTCATTTGATGCGCTCTTGAAGGGCGGCGGTGTTGGGGCACCGCCGCCCTTTTTGCGTGCGGATGATTTCGCTTGCCACCCCCATTGAGGCGATATAAATATGATATCATATTAATGGGAGGCAATGATGGTTGAGTCGTTTGGCGGCACCGACGCGATGGCACGGAGTAAGGACTATCCGGCGTCGGCATCGAGCGGGTATCTGATGCTGTTGGTGCTGTTGGTCACCATCGTGGTGATTGGTGCCGGGGGGGCGATGCTGCCGGTTAACAAGGTCGCAGCGATTGGCACGTTGATTGGCGGGCTGACCCTGTTCCTGTTCGTGGCTGCCGGCTTTTATATGCTGCAACCCAACCAGGCCGCCGCGATCACCTTGTTCGGTGCCTATAAAGGCAGCGACCGGGTGAATGGCCTGCGCTGGACCTGGCCCTGGATGGGCAAGAAAAACGTGTCGTTGCGTGCGAACAACCTGATTTCGGAGAAGATCAAGGTTAATGATCTGCGCGGCAACCCGATTGAGATGGCAGCACAGGTCGTATGGCGCGTTACCGATACCGCACAGGCATTGTTCGATGTCGATGACTATAAGGCCTTTGTGCTCGCCCAGATCGAGGCAGCGGTGCGCACGATCGGTTCGCGCTATCCCTATGATGATTTCGAGCATCAGGAGATCACCCTGCGCGGCAATCACGATCAGGTCGGTGCCGAACTGCGTAGTGAGTTGATGGAGCGGCTGTCGGTGGCGGGCATCACCGTTGACGAATGCGGCTTCACCCACCTGGCCTATGCGCAGGAAATTGCCGGCGCCATGCTGCGTCGTCAGCAGGCCGAAGCCGTGGTCGCGGCGCGCAAGACGCTGGTCGAAGGCGCGGTCGGCATGGTCGAAATGGCGCTCGACATGCTGTCGGAAAAGAACGTCGTCGAGCTTGATGACGAGCGTCGCGCGGCGATGGTCTCTAACCTGATGGTGGTGTTGTGCGGTGAGCGCGAAACACAGCCGATCGTTAACGCCGGCTCGCTCTACTGATTGGTTGAACGGTGACGGCGCCGCCCAAAAAAGCCTTTCCGCTCCGCCTCGATCCCGCGCTTTATGCGGCGATCGAGCGGAGCGCAGCGGGCGATTTGCGCAGCGTCAACGCTCAGGTCGAATATTTGCTGCGCGAGTCCCTCGTGCGGCGCGGGATCAAGGTTTCGGTCAGCCAGACGCCCAAACGGGGGCGTCCGGCCAAACAGGAGGACGATGATGGATGATCCGTGGTTCACGACCTATCGTGGGCGGGGTAAGCTCCAGATCACGCCGCGCAATGCGGCTGGATGGATCGCCACCGCAGTGATGGTGCTGCTGACAACGGGCGTCATGCTGGGCACGGTGCCGCTGGTCGCGACGCAGCCAGTGTTGATCATTTTGCCGATGCTGGCGACGATGACGATCCTGTTCGTCTTCATCCGCTTCGCGATGGCGCGATCTGAAACGATCAATATCGATGAAATTGCCGAAGAAATCCTCGCCCGCCGCGCCCGCGGCGGCAAATAAGCCGGGAAGGGATTGGCGATGCAAAATTCTTGGTGCTCGATTGTCGGTGCATTTGTGCTTGCAGCAATGCCCGTGGCGGCGATGGCACAACAGCCATCGCCTACCGACCTGACCGCGCCCGGTCCGGCAGGGGCGCTCCACGGCAGCTTGATCGATGCCGGCAAAGCCAGTCCTGTGGTGCTGATCGTCCCCGGTTCGGGCCCCACCGACCGCGACGGCAACAACCGGTATGGCGTGAAAGCAGCACCTTACCGCCTGCTCGCCGAGGCGCTGGCGGCGCGCGCGATCTCGACCGTCAGGATCGACAAGCGCGGGATGTTCGGCAGCAAGGCCGCCATCGCCGACGCCAATAAGGTGACGATTGCCGACTATGCCGCTGACGTGACCGCCTGGGTCAAGGCCACGCGCGCTGCGACAGGTGCGCGCTGCGTCTGGCTGCTCGGGCATAGCGAAGGCGGGTTGGTGGTGCTGGCGACGCCCGACGCGCCCGACATTTGCGGGCGGATATTGGTGTCCGCTGCCGGACGGTCCTTCGGGGTGTTGATCAAGGACCAGATCCACGCCAACCCCGCTAATGCGATCATCTTCGACCAGGCCGATGCTGCGCTCGCCAAGCTGGCGGCGGGCGAGCATGTCGATCCGGCGGGGATGCATCCGGGGCTGCTGGGCCTGTTTGCGCCCGCCGTGCAGGATTACCTTATCGACCTGATGCGCTATCGTCCCGCTGAACTGGCGTCGAAAAGCAAAGGACCCCTGCTGATCGTCCAGGGGGAAAACGACATCCAGATCGGCGTCGAGGATGCCAGGATGCTGGCGGCGGGGCGCAAGGATGCCAAGCTGGTGCTGCTCCCCGGCGTCAATCATGTCCTGAAACAGGTCGGCGATATTGACCGCGCGGCCAACGCGGCGAGCTATGCCAATCCCGATTTGCCTATCGATTCCAGTGTTGTTGCGGCAATCGCCGGGTTTGTGCTGGCGACGCGCTAGAGGGTGATGACGTGAGGTCGCTTCAACCTCATACCCGTTCGGGCTGAGCGAAGTCGAAGCCCACGCGCTTCGCATGCCCTTCGACTTCGCTCAGGGCGAACGGGGTTTGGGTTGGTCCAATCCAACGTCATCACGCGCTAAGGCTTAGCGCAGCGCTTCATCAAGCAACCGCGCCAGCCGCAGTCCAGCGCGCTCGACTTGCAATCGGGCGATCGGGACCAGTCGCGTGATGGTCGCGGTGTCGAGTTTGGCGCGGGTTGGCGTGGGGGTGGTACAGGGCTGATCGCCGACCGCGCTGGGATAGGCGACATCGCGGCTGACGGCCCAGGCTTCACGGCTCCAGTCCTCGGTCGTTCCCGCCTGGGTCGCGGTCGTATCCGCAGCCGAATAGGGCCGGACCAGCGGGGGGCCATCGGTGATTGCGCGCTCAGCGAGCGCCCCGTCCCAAATGCTGTGCAGGTTGAGCCGGTCGGGGGCATAGATGCCATAGGCAGCCTTCACTTGGTTGCCGCCCAGATCGCGATGATCGCCTGCGTGCAGCGGCATGTGCAGGTCGCCCGTGAAATGGACCAGGAACGCCAGCGCCTGCACCCGCTCGGCGGTCGGCACGGTCTTGTCCTTCAGCAGCTTCACCGCGCGGTCGATTTGGGCCGACACGCAATTGCCGTCGCGGCAGGCGTTTTTCAGGTCAAAGGGCTGGCAGATATCGACATTCTGGTAATGCCACGACGCGGTGTAGGAAAAGCGCGGCCCCATCCCGCGTACGCAATCGGGCCAGACGCTGATTTGCTCGATCGTGCGCGCCTTGCACCCCGGTGTTGCGAGCGCCGATGACTGGGCCAGCAACGCCAGCACCTTGGCCCGGACCTGGGGCGAGACATTGGCCATCGCGA
This sequence comes from Sphingomonadales bacterium Ga0077557, assembly GCA_001464615.1. Taxonomy (GTDB): domain Bacteria; phylum Pseudomonadota; class Alphaproteobacteria; order Sphingomonadales; family Sphingomonadaceae; genus Sphingomonas. The sequence goes on from LNFI01000032.1 coordinate 177,618, forward strand.
TCCGGGCGATGGTTTCATGTCCGAACTGGCCATAGGCCTGGGCAGGGCTGTGGAGGCTGAGTGCGATCGCGGCGGCGAGGATGAGCAAGAGGTTCTTCATGGAGCCAGCCCCTAACCGGACAAGATGACGATTGTAAGCTACCCCTCGTCGCCGAAGATCGCGACGGTCCGCGTGCCGCTAGAATCCGTCCGGCCACGGAACATGCCGGGGGTCGTGAAGTCCCAGATCGCGCTAGCATCCGGCGCGACAACGATCACGCCGCCCGCGCCGCCAAGTGCCGCCACATCGGCCATCACCGTCCGCGCCGCTGTCGCGACATCCTCGCCCAGCAACCGCATCCGTGCAGCGATTTCATGGCCCGCCCCGGCCCGGATGAAGAACTCGCCCGAGCCCGTCGCGGAGACTGCACAGCCGCGATCATCGGCATAGGTGCCCGCCCCAATCAACGGTGAATCGCCGATCCGGCCCCAGCGCTTGCCCGTGACGCCTCCGGTCGAGGTGGCGGCAGCGACGTGACCATCGGTATCGCGGGCGACCGCGCCGACCGTGCCATATTTCATTGCCACGTCGAACCAGCCGTCCGGATCGGCAATCATCTCCGCCAGCTGCGCCTCCCGCTCCGGTGTTACGAACCAGTCGCGCCCCGCCTGGTCGAGACCGTGTTCGAGCGAAAACTGGTCGGCTCCCGCTCCGCTCAGCATCACGTGCGGGCTGCCGGTCATCACGCGCCGCGCCAAACTGACCGGGTTGCGGGTGGCGCTGACCCCTGCCACCGATCCCGCGCGACGATCGCGCCCGTCCATAATCGCCGCATCAAGCGACACCGCGCCATCATAGCTCAGCACCGCGCCGCGCCCTGCATTGAAATGCGGATCATCCTCCAGAATTCTCACTGCCGCCTCAACCGCGTCCAGCGCGCCGCCACCCCCCGCCAGCACGCCGCCCCCTGCATCAAGTGCGCGGCCCAGCGCTTCGCGCGCACCAGCCGATTGCGCTGGCGTCAACGTGGCGCGGGTCAGCATCCCGGCACCCCCGTGGATCATCAGCGTCCATTGGCTATCGGACATCGGCAGGCTCCTGGTTCAAATGGCAGCGCGGGGTCGGGACGGTCGGGTACGCAGGCCGATCAGCGGACGCATCCAGCCAATTTCCCGTCCGGCACGGTAAAAGACCCAGCACCCGGTAATCGTCGCCACCAGAATAATCCCAAACTCGGCAAGCGGCGGCAGGCTGAACTGCAGCAGCGCGCCCGCCACGAATACGATGATTGACTGATGGACGAGATAGAAGGGGAAAACCGCTTCAGTCAGCATCTTGCGTTGTGGATGGTCATGGTTCCAGTACCGGTCCGCAATGCCGATCAAGGCAATGATCGCCCCCCAACTCTGCACGGCGCGAGCGATGCCGAAACAAAACCATGTGGTGCGGCTGGGGATAGGCGGTCCAAGATAGGTGATCTCGATGCTCGCCACGACGGCATAGCCGCAGAGCGCCAGCACGCCTGCCCAACGCCACCAACGTCGGATGGCGCGCCAGATGGGCTCGCTTTCGCGCAACAGAAAGCCGAACAGGAACATGCCGAAATAGACACGGTTGACCGCCCAGTCGTCGAAAAACCCGTGGGTTTCGAATGCACCGGGGAATATCCAGGCCCAATTGCCGATCAGCAGTGCCATCGGCAAGAACAGGATCATCGGCCCCGACAGCAGCCAGCCTAGGCCGCGTTCGATAGCCGACCTTGCACGGGCCGGCAGGACCGCCAGCAAAAATGCGAGCGCCCCAGTATAGATCCAAAGATAACCGACGAACCAGAGATGCGCCCAAGTCGGCAGTACAATGCCGCTTACCTTGCCGAAGCGAAAATAATCGGCGACCCAAAAGCGCAGAAAATCGCGGCCATAACCATGCTGGGTGGTCAGTTCGATCCAGGGCTGCACGGGGACGATCACGATCACCCCGAACAGCAACGGGGGAATCAACCGCTTGGTCCGGCTCCAGATGAAGGGGCCGGGGCGCTTGTCGCCGGCAAAGATCGCCCGGCTGGCATAGCCCGACACCAGGAACAACAGCGGCAACCGCCACGCATTCACCGCCTGCAATGGCACCGCGATCCACTCGATCGGGTGCGCTGTCTTGGCGTGATAGCCCCAATGCACGAACACCAGGCCGATATGATAGAAGATTAACAGCCCGAATGCGCCGACCCGCAACCAATCCATGCCAAAATGTCGGCCCAACATGCTCTCCTGCCGACTGTGCCAGATTATTGGCGCCGGATCGTCCTTGCTCCGCGCTATCGTATCGACGGGCCGCGAAGGCAACGCTATATCGCGCTTGAACCGTTGAGGAACCTTGCCATGTCGCTTCGCCCCTGGCGCGATATCACCCGCCGCAAAAGCCGTCAGATCATGGTCGGCAACGTCCCCGTTGGCGGCGATGCCCCCGTGACGGTGCAGACGATGACGAACACGCCAACCGAAGATGCCAAGGCGACGATCGACCAGATTCGTCGCTGCGAGGATGCCGGCGTCGATATCATCCGGGTGTCGTGCCCCGATGTTGAAAGCACAGCCGCGCTCAAGCAGATCGTCCGCGCCAGCCGTGTGCCGATCGTGGCAGATATTCATTTCCACTATAAGCGGGCGTTGGAAGCAGCCGATGCTGGTGCCGCCTGCCTGCGGATCAACCCCGGCAATATCGGTTCCGCCGCGCGCGTGAAGGAGGTCGTTAACGCGGCCAAGGCCAATGGCTGCGCGATCCGGATCGGTGTGAACGGTGGGAGCCTTGAGAAGGACTTGCTCGAAAAATATGGCGAGCCCTGCCCGGATGCGCTGGTTGAATCAGCGCTCGATCATATCAAGCTGCTGCAGGACCATGACTTCCACGAGTTCAAGGTTGCGGTGAAAGCGTCGGACTTCTTCCTCGCGGTCGCGGCCTATCAGCAGCTCGCCGAGGCGGTCGATTGTCCGCTGCATCTGGGCATTACCGAAGCGGGCGGTTTCGTCGGCGGCACAGTCAAGTCGTCGATCGGGCTGGGTACCTTGCTCTGGTACGGCATTGGCGACACGATCCGCGTCTCGCTTTCGGCGGAGCCCGAGGATGAGGTCCGCGTTGGCTTCGAAATCCTGAAAGCGCTCGGCATTCGTAATCGCGGCGTCCGCGTCGTCAGCTGCCCGAGCTGCGCACGCCAGGGCTTCGATGTGATCCGCACCGTGCAAGCGCTCGAGGAACGTTTGCAGCATATCCGCACCCCCATGTCGCTCTCGGTGCTCGGCTGCGTCGTCAACGGCCCCGGCGAAGCGCGTGAGACCGACATCGGTCTGACCGGTGGCGGCAATGGCAAGCACATGGTCTATCTGTCGGGCGTCACCGATCACACGGTGCAGAGCGAGGACATGATCGAGCATATCGTCAAGCTCGTCGAGGCCAAGGCGGCGGAAATAGACGCTGTCGATCAGGCAAAGCTGGTCGAGGCGGCTGAGTAACTAAGGCATCGCTATAATGGAATGGCATGCAATCACGTGGGACGCGGTCGCGACCTTTGTTACGGGTCTTCTTGCGGTTGGGGCAGCTTGGTGGGTCGGACTTCGTCAGACGGACTTAATGCGTCAACTACAGGGCGAAGCGGCAATTCAAAACAAAGCCAGTTTATTCTTACAGCAACAATCGTTGCGTAGTGAGTTGTTAGGTCGAAGAGCAAAATGCATCGAGCAAATACGTCCGTTCTGGGCAGAGTATGCAATAAATGCACAGCTTTCGAAAGAGAGTATTAGTTTACTCAAGCCTGTTTTGTGGGACGCCCAGCTCTTGTTTTCGGCCGAAATTAGTAACAGATTAGGGGATGTCATTCATTCTCATATGCTTGCTAATCATCGGCGTGAGACAGCAGAGTACTATCAAAATTTAGGTAATTCTGAGACGGCAACGCAATGGCGGGAAAAGCAGTTCGAGTCGGATGACGCTGTTTACAAGGCAATCTGGACCTTGCTTGAGGATATGATCGCCGAAACGAGATTGGCGGAATCTTCCAATTGAGATAACATTTGGAATTGCCGTTAGCGACTGCATAACGCGTCGCTTTTTATTTCTGCATTTATGAAACTCGCGCTCGCCGCCGTTTCGATCATCGGCATGATGATGGGCCTGGCGATGGCCCGCCGCCTGATGCCGCGATGGCAGCGGTGCTGGTGCGGGGTTATCGGGGGTTGAAGCGTGGTCTTGGCCTTTTACGGCGCTGCGCTGTGACCCGTTTGCAGGTCTGAAGGGCGATCAGGCCTTACGCTGGAGCATTTGGGTGCTCATTCTGATCGCCCCTCGGTCATCAAAGCGCCCTGAAAATAGCGCGTAGGACCCGATCCTCATTCGTCGACCAAGCGCACATCGGCGATTTCAAGGCGGAAAGGGCCGTCTTGCTGGATTGCGCCGATCAGCAGCATTTGGGTGTTGCTGGAATCAAATTTGGCCAGTTGCGCAAAGCGCAGCGTGACTTCAGCCCATTCCTTGCCGATGGTGATCGGGCTGATACTTGGCCGCTGTCCGCCACTGGGCGAAAACCCCATCACGGCAAAGGCCTTGCCTTCGCCGCGCGCCCAGAACCGCAACGCCTTTGCGCTGCCCAGATTGGCCGGTCGGAATTGCTGATCAGCCGGGTAAAAGGCGATGCCCGCCCAGGGTGCAAGATAGCCGGGCTTGATCTCGCCCGTCAGCACCAACGCGGTTTGGCCATTCGGTGCCTGGTCACCAATGCTGAGCGCCAGCGTAGAATTGCCGCCGACGATCGAATCGGTGGACACGTCCCAGCCTGCGCCGAAGGGTGATTTAGCGACCGCCTTGCCCTGCACGGTGCTGAAGTGCGCGATGCGGCGATCAGCCGGCAGCGCGACCGGCGGCAGGGCGACCGCGACGGCTTGTTTGGCCAGCGCCGCGCGGCGCGCTGCGCGGAGCGGGCTGACGGGGGCACCATCTTTCCAAATCTCGACAATGTTATGGACAGCAGCGATCGTGCGGGTCGGATCACCCTCGACCAGCATCATGTCCGCTTTGAACCCCGTGGCGATCCGCCCGCGATCAGCCAGCCGAAAGGCCTTGGCCGGTACCGCCGTCGCCGCCGACAGCGCCTGCACCGGGGACAGCCCGCCCTTGACCAGCAAGTCCATTTCGCGGTGCAGGCTCAGCCCATACCAGGTGCCCGGATTGCCGGCATCGGTGCCGGCAAGGATCGGCACACCTGCCTTGACGAGGGCGGCAAGATTGGCTGCCTCGATCCCATCGAGCTTGGCTGACCGATCGGCACCGAAGCTTTGCCGCACTGTGTCGATCGCTGGCTTGGGCAATAACCCCGAAAGGGCGGGGTGATCGAGCAATGTTGCAGTGCCCGATCGACCGCTGAACACTTCCAGCACAGCATAGGTTGGGACGATGAAGGCACCCTTGTTTTTGGCGAGCTTGGCAAAGGCCGCCCCGCCATCCTGATCGGCAAAGAGATGCACCAGCCCGTCTGCGCCCGCATTGATCGACTCGGTCGCCGTCGCCAGCGTTTGCGCATGCACCACCGCCAGCTTGCCGCGCTGATGCGCTGCCGCAACCAGGGCGCGGATCGTCGGCGCATCAAGCGTCGGCACGGCCCGGCCGATGATCGTGCCCGGTTCGTTGACGATCTTGATATAGTCGGATCCCTCGGCAAGCCGGGCCGCGACCCAGGCATCTGCCTCCTCAGGCTTGGTCAGCGTGGGAACGGGCAGGCCATATTCGGTGCCATGGCCCTTGGGCACGGTGGCAAGAAAGCCTGAGGTGAAGATATCCGACATTGCCCTATTGTCGCCACGCGCCATCCGGGTGCGAACCGCGCGGGTTGATTCAGGGGGGCTGAACATGTCGAGCTGGGTGGTGACGCCAAACAACAGCGCATCGTCCTGGCCGGCATAGGCATGGACATGGCTGTCGATCAGGCCAGGCAGCAGCGTCTTGCCGCGGCCATCGACGATGCGCATCGATGGCAATATCTTACCACGATAATTGGCGTCGATAATTTTGCTGCCTTCGATCAGCACTGATCGATCGATCTGCTTCTGGACCCCGTCAAAAACCGTCACATTCTTGATCAGCGTTTGCGGGGGCAGGGCTGGTGTCGATTGGCCAAAAGCGGGGGCGGCAATGATGCATGACAGCAGGATGGCGGTGCGTTTCAGTCCCATCGTGGCGAACTCCCGGTTGCGTGTTTGGCCTTGGATTGCCGCAACGCTACGGGCCGGGATCGCGGTGGCGAAGTGACATCTGTCACCTGTGGCGCGTGACACTCAACACTGATCAAGTAAGACCTTATGCCAAGTCTCGCTGACGGGAACCTATCGAGCCCCTCCCCTTCAGGGGAGGGGTTGGGGTGGGGACTCTCCAACTAACGCCGCGCCTGCGGATAGCCCCCACCCCCGGCCCCTCCCCTGAAGGGGAGGGGTGAAGAGTCGCGGCCTCCGACGTCAGAGCCAGCCATTGGCGCGCGCGATCCGGCCCGCCTCGATCCGGTTGGCGGCACCCAGCTTGCCGGCCGCGTCCGACAGATAGTTGCGCACCGTGCCAGGCGACAAATCGAGCCGGCGGGCGATTTCCTTGTTGGGAAGCCCTTCCTCCGCCAGCCGCAGCGCATCGCGCTCGCGCGGGGTGAGCGGGTCGGCGCCCGCTTGCCAGGCGGTCTCCGCCAGTTCAGCCGGGATGAAGGTGCCGCCGGCTGCGACGACCCGGATGGCGGCGGCGAGTTGTTCGGCCGGCGTGTCCTTGAGCAGATAGCCACGCACGCCAGCGGCGCGGGCGCGCGCGAGATAGCCGGGCCGCGCAAAGGTGGTGACGATCACGGTGCGCGTCGTCAGCCGCTGCTCGGCGATTGCCAGCGCAACGTCGAGGCCACTGAGCTGCGGCATCTCGATATCGGTCAGCAGAATGTCGGGGGTGAGCGTCCGCACCAGATCGAGCGCGGCCGCGCCATCCGCTGCGCGCCCAATGATCGACAGGTCAGGCTCCATATCCAGCAGCGCCGCAAGCGCGCCCAGCACCATCGCCTGATCTTCAGCCAGGACGATGCGGATCATGCCGGGACGGTCGCGATCAGGCGCATCCCGCTGGTGCCGGGTTGGATGGTCAGTGATCCGCCCGCCGCCTGCAACCGCTGGCGCATGCCCATCAGGCCGCGGCCTTCGGTGAAGCTTCGGCCATGCCCATCGTCTGACACGGCGAGCCTGGCCTCCTGGCCCGTCATCGACAGATCAATCCGGCAGGATTGCGCCTGGGCGTGCCGGATGACGTTGGTGACGGCCTCGCGCAGCGTCATCGCCAGCACCGCGCCTGCATCAGACGGGATGGCGGCAAAATCACCGGTGATCTGGGCTGAAACAGCCGCAGCCTCAAGTGCGGCGGAGGAGGCGGCGGCTTCGTGCGCCAGGCTGCCGCCGATTTGCCCGGCCAGCGCGGCCCGCACCTCGCCCAGGCCTTCGCGGGCAAGCGTCGCGATCGTCTGGCATTCGATTGCCGCTGCGGCTGGATCGCCGGGCACGAGTCGCCGGGCGAGATCGGCCTTCAGCGCGACCAGCGTCAACGTGCGCCCGACGACGTCGTGCAAATCACGCGTGATCCGCTCGCGCTCGGCGGTGCCGGCAAGGCGGCGGACCTCCTCCTGCGTTGCCAGCAGCGCCTGGGTGCGCGCGTAAAAGGCCTCGCGCGATATCGTCGCGCCGCCGGTCATCACCACCAGCAAAATGCCGGGCAGCACCCACAGCATCGGCTGGCGCCACGCGAACCCCACCGCCGCCGTCGCCAGCGCGAGGAGTGCGATCACGACGATCGCGTGGCGGGCAGGGCGCAACCGACCCGCTTCAGACCCCGCATAGACCGAAAACACCGTCCAGCTGCCGCCGAGCGGGGCGAGCAGCGCGCCGATCGCGAACATCGCCGTCACGGGCCCCAGCAGCCGCACCCCGTTCAACCGGTGGCTGATGAAATAGGTCGGCAGGAACACCGCGACGCCGATGATCGCCGCGATCAGCTGGAACGACGTCGGCGCGCGGAACAGCCAGGGCATCGCGTAGAAAGGGAGGTACACCAGCCACGGCCACGGTCCGTCCCACCAGCGCTCTACTTTGGTTTGCATGACGCTGTCGTCGCGCGATGATGGGGGCGCCGTCAAGCGGGACTGCGCCGCCAGCCGGTCCAAGCCCATCCCGTCGCCGCCACCGTCATTGCGACCAGAATGAGTGCATGATCGGCCACCGTCCCGATCGTGTCCGCCCCAACGATCGCCCGGGCAATCTGCCCGAGATGGAAGGAGGGCATGAACGCGCCGATCGTCTGCATCCACCCCGGCAGAATCGCCGACGGGATCCACAAGCCACCCAACACGGCCGACCCCAGGAACAAGGCATTGGCCATCGCCACCGCGCCCTTGCCGCCCATCCGCATACCAATGCCAAAGCCGATTAGCGCGAACGGGACGGTCGATGCCAAGTGCACAATCACCAGCGCCACCCACTGCGCCGCAGAGAGCTGCGCGCCGCCAATGATGCCCAGCGCATAGATCATCGCGATGGCCGCCGCCGTCGCTGCAATCGCGGCGGTCAGCTTGGCGGCGACATAGGCCCCGGCGGGCATGGGCGAGACGCGCTTGAGTTCGATCAGGCCCTGTTCGCGCTCCATCGCCACGCCCGCGCCAAAGCCGAACAAGGCCGGGCCAATCGCCGCGAAGACGCCGTAGCCGGCAAGGCTCGCCGCCACTGCCTCCGGTGTTGGCGATTTGGCGATGGCCAGCGTGAACAGCCCGTAAAAGGCGGCCGGGGTGACGACCGACGGCAAGATGAACTGCGGCAGCCGCCAGGATCGTTTGAGTTCAGCGACACATTCGCGCCGCCAAACGCCAGCGGGGATAAGCGCGGCGGTCATGCGGCGATCCTTTCGTCTGATGTCAGCAAAGCAGCGATGGCATCTTCCAGCGCCGCATCGGCAACGCGCAGATCGGCGAGCCCGGCATCGGCATCACATAGCGCGCGCACCGTGGCGACGGCGTCCGTCGTCACCACCCGTAGCTCAGCCCCGTCAGCCGCGACATCGCGCACCCCCGGCAGCATCCTGACCCGAATAGGCGGCAGCGACGTCCGGCAGCGCACCACCGATCCGCCAGCGCGGGCGCGGAGCGCGGCCGGGGTGTCATCAGCGACGATCCGCCCGGCCTCCATCACCATCACCCGATCCGCCAGCGCATCAGCCTCGGCCAGATCATGGCTGGTCAGCAGCACGGCCGCGCCATCAGCCGCCGCATCGCGCACCGTTGCCCACAGCCCGCGCGCGGCGGCGCGATCCATCCCCGCGGTTGGCTCATCAAGCACCAGCAGGTCAGGCCGCCCGCAAATCGCCATCGCATAATGCACCCGCCGCGCCTGCCCGCCCGACAGCGCGCCACAGCGCCGCGCCGCCAGATCAGCAATGTCAGCAATCGCCAGCGTCTCAGCCACGGCACGCGGATCGCGATAATAGCCCGATTGGAGCCTGACCATCTCGGCCACCGTCATCACATCGGGCAAGCCCGCCGCCTGCAGCATCACCCCCATCCGCGCGCGTGCGGCGGGCCGTGTGGGGTTAAGCCCAAACAACCGCGCCTTGCCCGCATCGGGCCGCAAGCGCCCGGTCAACAGGCTGATGCTCGTCGTCTTGCCCGCGCCATTCGCCCCGAGCAGCGCGGTGACCTCGCCTGCGCGGATCGCAAGGTCGAGCCCGTCAAGAACGCGCACCCGCCCCAGCCTTTTCGATACGGCACTAAGCGTCGCCACTGCTGATAAATCCTGCACCACTTGCCCATCTCCTTCGATCCGGGGTGTGCGGGATTAGCGTGATGCTGGGTATTGCCGGATGTCAGGCGATGGGGGTGACGTTTGTCATGGCTAGGGAGGAGTGGGGCTGTTGTTGTGCGGAGTTCGGAGCCGTCGACACAATCAACACACCGAATTGGGTTGTAGACTTATGAATTGGCCATTCTGCTTTCGCCCCAAATGCTATGCTTCTCAAACCCGACCTTCGCGCAACCTGACGCACATGAGATCGAGCTGCAAATCGAAACTCGACAGAGATCGTTTTAGACAGCGAAAGCCGCTATAAACAAATACTGGAACGAAACCGTTTATTTATTGATGGCTACTTTCCACTTACTCCTCGGCAATATAGTGATTTCGGCATAGATGATCCTGCAAGGCCCTCATGGCTAAAGAGGGAAAGGACGCGCCGAGTCGCTAAATTCGAGGAGGATAGGATGAGGCTTTCGACCGTATATGCGCGCTTTTATAAGTCGTTTAACTTTGATCGCATACGCGCGGCTAAGCCCGGCGCAAAGCCGCGAGGCGATTGGGAGAATTTCCGGGGCCAGTGGTTCCCCTACATCGAGATCAGGATCGATGAGCGATTGACAACGGTCGTCGGTGCGAACGAGTCAGGAAAAAGTCATCTGCTCAGCGCAATCGAGAAGGCGGTATCCGGCGAAGGATTCACCCGGCGGGATCTCTGTCGTTACTGTGAATTCTTCGGCGTCACAGCGGAGCAGGCGTGCTGGCCGCATTTGGGCGTAACGTGGTCCAATGTGACGTCGGGGGAGTGGGATGCGATTCAGAATACTATTGGCGCCACCGGACCGACCGCTACCGAGTTCATGATGTTCCGTGAGGGGCCAGAGGCACTGACTGTCTGGACGCCACTCGGGGAAGGGGGATGGGAGCCACACCTCCTCGATCGGCCAACTGCAGATCGGTTTACCGCCCTGTTACCCAGTACCTACCGAATCCATTCCGACGTCGCGCTTCCAGATAGCGTGCCGTTCAGTTGGATCGTTTCAGGTAATCCAGCCGACAAACGCCGCCTGCGCGACTCACTGCTCGACAAATTATCGTCCCTCGAGGGAATGGTCGGTCACGATGCATCCACGGTCGCAAACAACGCGCCGAGTATCTTCGGGGTGTTGCGGCCTCTGATGGATGAGCTCGCCCAGCCCGACCGGACGAGCGAAGACAATCGCGCGCTAGATCTCGCGCGCAGCCTGCTAGTCGATCTAGCGCAGATTGATCCGCCGGCGATCGCCGAGCTCGCCGACGCAATCGCGGACGGGGAGGACGGCTATGCCAACGCTCTGGTCGAGCGCATCAACTACCAGATCGAGCAGGCTCTAAACTTTCGGCGCTGGTGGGTGCAGGATCGCGACTTCTCGCTGCGCGTCGACACCCGAGAGCACGATCTGTTTTTCACTATCCGTGATCGCACGGGAAGCGAGTACACGTTCGCCGAACGCAGTAGCGGGCTCAAGTACTTCCTCTCCTACCTTATCCAGTCCCAGGCGCACCGGCCGGGGACACGCGAACGCATCCTGCTCATGGACGAGCCCGACACCTATTTGTCGGCGGAGGCACAGCAAGACCTCATGCGTATCCTGCGCGACCTTGCCGAGGATCAGCCCGAGCGTCCTGCGGTGCAAGTTGTCTACGTCACCCATTCGCCCTTCCTAATCGACAAAAACCACGCGGAGCGGATCCGGGTACTCGAGAAGGGATGGGGGCGGGACGGAACCTTGGTCGTCGATAACGCTGCGCAGAACCACTACGAGCCGCTCCGCTCTGCTTTCGGCGCGTTCGTTGGCGAAACCGCGTTCGTCGGCTCGGCAAATCTCCTTGTTGAAGGGATCACGGAGCAGGTGTTGCTCGCCGGTGCCGCGCGCTCAATCCGCAAGGCTGGCCGTCCAGAGAACGAGTCCCTCGACCTCAACGGTATGGTCATCGTGCCGTGTGGATCCGCGAGCCATGTCCCCTACATGGTCCACCTCGTGCGCGGTCGAGACGCTGAGAAGCCGCCCGTCATCGTGCTGCTCGACTCCGACACCGCTGGCGATGACGCGGTGAAGCTGCTCAAGAAAAAGCCGTTGAGCGGCCTTTTTCCGGGGGATTTGGTCCTGCAACTCGGCAAGGTGGGTCAGGACGTTGAGGACATAGCTGAGATCGAGGACCTGCTACCTCCGAACCTCGCCGCGGCAGCGGTGAACCTTTGCCTGAACGAACTCTCCATGTATCGCGCGGCGAGCTCCGCTTCGGTGATCGGTGCCGAGCTCGACGCGCGGCCAGACGGCACTGGCATGTTCGACTCCATTGAGGCGGTGCTCAGCAGCAAGAATGTTAGGATTGAGAAGCTGCCGTTTGCCCGCGCAGTGATTAGGCTGTGCGAGGACCGGCCCGAAGAGTTGGCGGCGGACGTCCAGCTTTACCTCGAACGAATGGGCAGGTTGTTCGCCGAACTGAACAGGCTCCGACGCAAGGCCGAGGCCGAGGCCGGACGCGATCGACTTAGCCATCTCGTTGACCGCGAGCAGCAGTTGTTCGTTCGCGATCATAACAGGACGGCCACTAGGGAGGACGTCGCCAATCTCATGGAGAAGATCGAGAACATGTTGGACAGTTCGGTCGAAGCGGAGTCGATCCGACGATCGACCCAGCGGATCCGTCGGGAGCACCGGTTAGAGGAAAACCCGTTGGAGTCCATCGCCGAAATGTCGGCGTTGAGAGTCTCGCTCGCCGCGCTGAAAGATTCTCTGAAGGTTGAACGTCGAGCCGAGGCGAAGCCTGCCACGCCTGTGACGTCGGCCGGGTCGATCTCGGGCACAGGCGTAGAGGCCGATTCGGCGCTAGAACTTGAAATTGAAGGCGCGCTCGTAGAGACCGCCGGGAACGAAGTGCAGGGAGATGGGCAGCCTGTCGTTTAGCCGAAGGTCCGCTTCCCGGGTGTTTGCAATCGAGACCTGCCAGTCGGCAATCGGCCCAATATCGGCCTGCGGCGCTACAAAAAGGCACCGTCGTCTTCCCACCCAATTTTTGCCGTTCAGCTTACGCTTCGACGGTGGTGCCCTTATGGGTTCACGGCTCAGCTTATCCCAAGGGCAAGCTGACAAAGAGGGCGGACCCCTAAGGCTAGGGGCACAAAAAGCCGTGCGCCAGCGGCGCCTCCGTCCACTGCTCGGCCATCCCCATCGGATCGATATTGGGCAACCGACAGCGCTGCTAGGGCCGCTTGAAACCCAGCCGCTCATTCACCGGCATCGGCTTGTTGCAGCCGTCAATCACGCGCACCACCGCCAATAATGGCCGGGCACCGGGTTCTTGGCTGAGCGGGCGGATGCCGGCGGCTTTGTCTTTGTCGGCGGCCATGATGCTATGGTCTTCGCAGGCGGGCTTGCCTGGGGTGGCGGGGGGCGATTGGGGGGCGGCGGCGGCCATGGCGGCGGGCATCATCAGCGCAAAGATAAGATAGGCGCGCATTCCGGTCTCCTGCTGAACTTTGTCGATGCTAGCAGGAATAGCGAGAGATACCAGTCGCTTCCTTGCCTAGCGCGGCGACGGGCGATGGCGCGGGATGAACGCCGCGCGGGGTTTGAGTGGGGCAGTCCTGTGTTGATCGGGCACGGTTATCTGCCGGGGGGTCGTGCCGCAGGGGACTGCCTTAAACGCAACATCAATAACCGCCTGACGCGCGGTTAAATTTCGTCGCGCACCGCCAGCGCGCGGGCAAATACCGCGTCGAACATCTCGGGCGTCAGCCGTCCGGTATTCTGGTTGTAGCGCGAACAATGATAGCTATCGATCAGCACCGCGCCGCTTGGCAGGCGGTGCTCCGCCAGATGCCCGAAGCGCGCCTTGGGCAGCCGCCCGCCCAGCACCTTCACTGCGGATTGATGCGCGATCTGGCCCAGCGCGATGAATACCCGCGCTTTGGGCAGGGCGCGAACCTGGCGGTCGAGAAAGGGGCGGCAGGCGTGGATTTCAGCCGGGGTCGGCTTGTTGGCGGGGGGCAGGCATTTGACGGCGTTGATGATAATCGCGCCGCGCAAACTGAGCCCGTCATCGGGCGCGCCGGCATAGTCACCCGCGCTCAGCCCGAATTTGGCGAGTGTTGCGAACAGCAAGTCACCAGCGGCATCGCCGGTAAAGGGGCGGCCCGTGCGATTGGCGCCGTGCTTGCCGGGGGCCAGGCCGATAATGCCCAGCCAGGCATCGGCATCACCAAAGGCGTTGACTGGCGCATTCCACCAATCGGGGAATTCGATCCTGAGCGCCTGGCGAAAATCGGCCAGCCGGGGGCAGTCCGGGCAATCATGCGGCGGTTCGGTATCGGGAAGTGGGCTTGGCGCAAACATCGTGCCGCGATAGGCCGTGGCCATGGAGATGCCAAGCGATGTGCCACGCTATGTAATCGCGCTGGGATCGAACCGGCCGGGCCGGCATGGCGGGCCGGGTGCTGAACTGGCCGCGGCGCTGGGGGCGATTGGCGGGGTGCGCGCTGCGTCGCGCGTTATGACCTCGGCACCGATTGGACCGTCGATCCGCCGCTTTGCCAATCAGGTGGCGATTATCGAGAGCGATGAGCGGCCACTTGATCTGCTCGCCCGCTTAAAGGCGATTGAAGCCGCGTTCGGGCGTCGTCCAGGGCAGCGCTGGGGCAGCCGGGTGATCGATCTCGACATCCTCTTGTGGAGCAAGGGGGTTTGGGCGGATCGCGGGTTGACGGTGCCGCATGTCGCGTTCCGGGATCGCCGCTTCGTGCTCGATCCGCTGCGCATGATCGCGCCCGATTGGCGTGATCCGGTGACTGGCCTGACGATCCGCCAGTTACATTATCGGGCCTGCGCGGTTGACCGGATGGCCCGGCCCTCCTAACGGCACGGCACGCGCAAGTCCGGTGACGGTCGGGGCCCGTAGCTCAGTCGGTAGAGCAACGGACTTTTAATCTGTAGGTCTCGGGTTCGAATCCCGACGGGCCCACCAGCCGGATCATGCCATGCCGCCAGCAGAAACCGCCATTGACGAGGTCCGGCACCCGCCCTGGCTTTATTACGCCGCCGGGGCGCTGGCGCTGGCGGTGCTGACGATCACGCTGTTCGGCGCGACGATTGCGCGGGGGCATCAGTTTGCGTTTGATCGTGCGATCATGCTGGCGATGCGCGAGCCGGAAAATAGGCGCGTACCCGAAGGGCCGGTCTGGCTGAAGCAAGTGATGGTCGATGTCACCGCGCTGGGCGGCAGCACGGTGTTGACGATGATCGTGATCGTCACCGCAGGTTACCTGGCGTTGCGGCGGCATTGGCTGACCTTCTGGCTGGTGCTGGGGGGGACGATCAGCGGGTCCTGGGCGGTTGGGCTGATCAAGACGATCGTCGCGCGCCCGCGCCCGGTGCTGATCGATCACCTGGTAGAGGTCTGGTCGGCCAGTTTCCCGAGCGGCCATGCCGCCAATAGCGCGATCATCTATCTAACCGTGACGCTGTTGCTGATGCAGATCGTCGAGAGCCGGACGGCGCGCTGGTATATGATCGCGGTCGCCGCGACGCTGGTGACGATGATTGGGGTTAGCCGCGTCTATCTGGGCGTGCATTGGCCAAGCGATGTCCTGGCCGGGTGGAGTTTTGGGACGTTATGGGCGCTGGCCTGGTGGTCCCTGGGCGGGTGGTTGCGGCTAAGAAGGCTTGAGATGCGAAGGCTGGCAATCAGGCCCGCGTAATCAGCGCCTGGGCAGCCTTAAGGTGCGGCGCGTCGATCATCTTGCCATCAAGGCTGAGCGCGCCTGCACCGGGGTTTGCGGCGAATAAATCGATAATCGCGCGGGCATGGGCGATTTCCGTGTCGCTGGGGGAAAAGGCAGCGTTGATCACCGCGACCTGGGCAGGGTGGATCGCCATCATGCCTGTAAAGCCATCGCGGCGACCGCGCGCTGCATAAGCGGCCAGCCCGTCGAGATCGCGAAAATCGGGATAGACCGTCTCGATTGCGGGCACGCCCGCAGCATGGGCACCGAACAGGGTGAGCGAGCGGGCGAGCTGATAGGGCGCGGTATAGCTGCCATCGGCCTCGCGCGAGGTGGATGCGCCGATCGCGGCGGGGAGGTCCTCAGCGCCCCAGGTCAGCCCGCAGAGCCGCTCGCTGACGCCCCCATAGCTGCCCATGCCGAAAATCGCTGCCGGTGTTTCGGTGGCGATCGGCAGGATCAGCGTGTCGCCGGTCAGCCGCGCCGCCAGCGTGGCAAGCGACGCCCCGCCCTCTGCCTTGGGCAGCATGATGCCATCGGGGGCGGCGGGCAGGATAGCGGCGAGATCATCGTCGATCAGCCCCGAATCGAGCGGATTGACGCGCACGAACAGCAACTGTCGACGCGGTTCGGCGAGAAAAGCAGCGATAGCGGCGCGCGCGGCGGGCTTGGCCGACAGCGCGACTGCATCTTCAAGATCAAGGATCAGCGCATCGGCATCAAGCATCGCCGCCTTGGCCATCCGATCGGGCCGGTCGCCCGGCACAAACAGCAGGGAGCGAAGCCGGAGGGGGGCGGGTGGCGGGGTCGGAACAGGCATCATCGCACTCCAGGGCTTTTGTCCGCGGCTAGCATAGCCAAAGCGTTGCGAGAATGCGGCGAAAGCATTTGATACTTTATACCATCACATTATACGCGGCGCCATTGAGTCCAATTCCGGGGTAGAAAATGATTCGTACAACGATGCTGGCTGGTGTTGCGCTGATGGCGCTGGTCCCCGTTCACGCCGTGGCGGCCCCAGCCGCTCGCGCCGGAGCGGCACCCGCGCCTGTCGCACCGCCCTTGGCCGCGGCGCCCATCGATGCGCAGGAAGCGTCGCGCGAAGATATCATCATCACTGCCCCGGTTCAGCGGCGCGAGGACGAAGTGTTGCAGGGGACATCGGTCCTGAAGGGGGACGCGTTGACGCGCAGTCTGCGCCCGACGATCGGCGAAACACTGGCGCAGTTGCCTGGCGTGTCAGCAACATCGTTCGGCCCCAATTCGTCCCGCCCGGTGCTGCGCGGTCTGCAGGGGGAGCGCATTCGCGTGCTGACCGATGGGATTGGATCGATCGATGTGTCGAACACCTCGGTCGATCATGCGGTAGCGATAAACCCGTTGCTGGCTGACCGAATCGAAGTCTTGCGCGGGCCGAGCGCGCTGCTGTTTGGGTCGTCGGCCCTTGGCGGTGTCGTCAACGTCATCGATTCGCGCATCCCGCGCGCCATTCCGGAAAATGGCTTCCGCCTGAGCGGCATCGGCACCTATGGCAGTGCTGCCGATGAGCGGACGGGCCAGCTCGCCGGTGATGTCGCGCTTGGCCGGTTGGTGTTGCATGCCGATGGGTCCTACACCGCCACCAGCGATCTGCGGATCGGCGGCTTTGCGCTGACCCCGGCTCGCCGCGCCGAGGCACTGGCATCGAGCCTTGTTCCACCCGATCCGGCCGATCCCGAACCGATCGATTTCGCCGCCAATGCCGCGATCCGCAACCGGTTGCCCAATACAGCGAGCGAAACATGGACGGCTGGCTTTGGTGCCTCTTATATCGGCGATACCGGCATGATCGGCATCTCCTATGGCCATTATGACAGCCTCTACGGCGTGCCTGTCCGCTATGCGACGCAGCTTGGCGAAGGGCAGGAAGCACCCCGGATCGATATCGTCCAGAACCGTGTCGATCTGCGTGCCGAGGTCGAGACGGGCGGCGAGATTCTGGAGCGGATCAAATTCCGCGCTGGCCACGCCACCTATCGCCATTTCGAACTGGAGCCCGATGGCGAGATTGCCACGCGCTTCTTCAATAACGGCCTCGAAGGAAGGCTTGAAATCATCCAGGCCAAGCGCGGGGTCTGGTCTGGTGCGTCGGGGGTTCAATTTTTCAACCGCCAGTTCAACGTTGACGGCGAAGAGGCCTTCCTGCCCCGCAGCGAGACCAATCAGACCGGCCTGTTCACGCTTCAGCAGCTCGATTTCGGTCGCTTCAAGGCCGAAGCGGGTGCGCGTTATGAGTTCACTGATCTCTCGGCACGTACCCCCGACGGCGATCTGCGTTTTTTCGACGGCAGGCGTGATTTTGGGGCGTTCTCGGGGTCAATTGGCGGGTCCTATGGCCTTACGGACACTGTCCGTGCAGGCCTGAACTTCTCTTACACCGAACGCGCGCCATCAGCCGAGGAATTGTTCGCCAATGGCGGGCACCCCGCCACCCAGGCCTATGAACTGGGCAATCCCACTTTCCGGCTCGAACGGTCAGTCGGCATCGAAGCCACGCTTCACGCGCATGGTGACGGATATAGTTTCGACCTTGCCGCCTATTACAATGATTTCAGTAACTTCATCTCCGAAAACCAGGTTGATCAGGCAATATGCGAAGCTGCCGCATCCCCCAGTGGGCGCGACGTCGATTTGCCATGCTTCCAGTTCCTGCAGGGCGATGCGCGCTATTACGGTGTCGAGGCCAAGGGGTCGCTCACGCTCGGCCAGATCGCCGATTTCAAGATCAATGCCGATCTGCTCGGCGATTATGTGCGGGCTGATCTCGACAATCTGGGCCCTGCCCCGCGCATCCCGCCCGCACGCGTCCTGGGCGGGTTGGAGGCGCAATCCGATCGCATCAACGGTCGGGTTGAGGTTGAGCATGTCTTTGTGCAAAATCGCCTGGCAGGCTTCGAAACGCGGACCGCCGACTACACAATGGTCAATGCTTCGATCGCATTCAGCCCGTTCGGGCGTGACAGCGGCACGACGTTGCTGGTCAGCGCGAACAACCTGTTCGATGTCGATGCCCGCCGCCATGCGAGCTTCCTCAAGGATTTCGCGCCGCTCGCCGGGCGCGACATCCGGGTAACCGCGCGGTTTGGGTTTTAGGGTCACGCAGAGGCTGCATCTGTCAAACCCCCGTTCGGGCTGAGCGAAGTCGAAGCCCAGGGACTGCGCATGCCCTTCGACTTCGCTCAGGGCGAACGGCTGTGGTGATTTAGGATTGGCGCTGTGGTTCGGCCTGCTCCGCCAGCTTGCGCTCCCACGCCAGCGCGTGGGTGACGATCGTGTCGAGATCGTCGAGCGCGGGCTGCCAGGGGAGCGTTGCGAGGATTTTGCAATTATCGGCGATGAGCGCATCGGGATCGCCCGCGCGCCTGCCCTGATAGCGGCGATCGATCGTCCGGTTGGTCACCCGATCAACCGCGTCGAGCACATCGTTGACTGAATAGCCCCGGCCATAGCCCGCGTTCATGATGTGGCTGTCGCCTGGCCGGGCGATTAAGAGATCGAGCGCATCGACATGGGCAGCGGCAAGATCGCTGACATGGATGTAATCACGTACCCCGGTGCCGTCGGGGGTCGCGAAGTCCGTCCCGAAAATGCCGACATGGTCGCGCTTGCCGGTCGCTGCTTCGACCGCAACCTTGATCAGATGCGTCGCCCCCGCTGTCGATTGGCCCGACCGCCCGAGCGGATCGGCACCCGCCACGTTGAAGTATCGCAGCGCACAGAAATTCATCGGATGGGCGGCGGCGACGTCCTTCAGCATCGCCTCGGTCATCAGCTTGGACATGCCATAGGGGTTGATCGGCCGCGTCGGGCTGTCTTCGCTGACCGGCACCTGATCAGGAATGCCATAGGTCGCCGCCGTCGACGAGAAGATGAAATGCGGGACACCGCACGCAACCGCGCTTTCGATCAGCGCGCGGCTGGCGACGGTGTTGTTGCGATAATATTTGAGCGGATCGCTGACCGATTCAGGCACAACTACCGATCCAGCGAAATGCATCACCGCACAAACATCGTGCGCGCGCATCGCCGCGCGGACGGCGGCATCATCCTCGATATTGGCCTGGATCAGCGTCGCGCGCGGATCAACCGCCCAGGCGAAACCTGTGACGAGATTGTCGACCACGACGACCGGCCAGCCGGCATCAAGCAGCGCGAGCACCGCATGGCTGCCGATATAGCCAGCCCCACCGGTGACCAGAACCGAACCCTTTTGCATCGCCACCGCTCCCGATTTGTAACCTTTGCCCTAGCAACAGCGATTGTCTGAGGCGAGCCCGTGCCTATCTAGGCGGGATGTTATTGAGGAGCGCATAATGACGACCGAAGTCGCAACCTTTGCCGGTGGATGTTTCTGGTGCACCGAAGCGGTGTTCAACGATGTGATCGGCGTGGAAAAGGTTGAGAGCGGGTATATCGGCGGTTCGGTGCCCGACCCGACCTATCGCCAGGTGTGCGGTGGCGATACCGGCCATGCCGAAGCGATCCGGATCACTTTTGATGCCGATCAGCTCACCTATGGCGACTTGCTCGACATGTTTTTTGCAACGCATGATCCAACGACGCTCAATCGCCAGGGCAATGATGTCGGCACGCAATATCGCTCCGCCATCTTCCCGCATTCTGACGACCAGCGCGACGAAGCGATTGCCGCGATCAAGCGCGCGTCGGCTGATTGGCCCGCACCGATCGTCACCACGATCGAGCCGCTCAGCACCTGGTATATCGCTGAAGATTATCACCAGGAATATTGGGGCGGCGACGGCCAGCGTAACCCCTATTGCCTGGCCGTGATCCCGCCCAAGCTCAACAAGCTGCGCAAGAGCTTTGCAGCACGGTCGAAATCAGCGCAGGCGGTTGCCTGATCTTTAGCGCGTTGCTGCCCGCGTCAACCGGTCGTTGATCGCCACGCCCAGTCCTTCATTCGGCACGGGCGCAATCGCGATGCGCGATTTGGCCGACGCATCGGCGCGGTGCAGCGCGGCGAACAATTGCGTGGCGGCTTCGATCAGGTCGCCGGCGGGGGACAGGCTGTCATCGCCGCCGACTGCATCGAAGCCGATCAGCCATTCGTCCTTGGCAGCGGAGACCGCATTGAGCCTGAGCGGCTTGGCGGGCGCGTAATGGCTGGCCAGCTGGCCGGGGGCGATGATGGTGTCACCCGCGCTGGCGAGCGGCTGGCCAAGCAGCGCCTCAATCGCAGCGGCCTCGATCGGTCCGGGCCGCAACAGACGCGGCGGGTCGCCGGGCAGGATGATCGTCGATTCCAGCCCCGCCGGAGTCGCGCCGTCATTGATGATCAGCGCAATCCGCCCGCCCAGGCTGGCCAGCACATGCGCGGCGCGGGTCGGGCTGATCGCGCCGCTGGCATTGGCGGATGGCGCGGCGAGCGGCTTGCCGGTCGCGGTGAGCAACGCCTGCATCGCGCGGTGGGCCGGTACGCGGATCGCGACGGTGGTGAGCCCGGCGGTGACAAGCCCGGCAATCGGGCTATCGGGGCGCAGCGGCAGCACCAAGGTTAGCGGGCCGGGCCAGAAGGCAGCCGCCAGTGCGCGGGCCGCTGAGTCGAATATTGCCAGGGTCTCGGCGGTGGCTAGATCAGGCACATGGACGATCAGCGGGTTGAAACTTGGCCGTCCCTTGGCGGCATAAATACGCGCAACGGCGGCCGAGTCGGTCGCATCAGCGGCGAGCCCATAGACCGTCTCGGTCGGGACCGCGACGGGCTCGCCCGCCAAAATCAGCCTTGCCGCCTCGGCAATCGCAGCACTGCCGTAAGGTAAGGTACGGGTCTCAATTGGGGTATTTGGCGCGTCCACCCAGTGGCGCTATAGCGCCGGAGACTTGAGAACAAGAGAGGTTGCCCTGTGTTTACCCCCGCCGTTACCGAACAACGTTTCGTGCTCGATCATATCGTCAAGTTCGACGAGCTTGCCGCCAGCGACCGCTTCGCTTCCGCATCGAGCGATGTGGTCGATGCCGTGCTGGAGGGCGTCGGGGCGCTGGCCGAGGGGGAATGGGCGCCACTGAGCCGGGTCGGCGACACCAATGGCCCGAAATGGACGCCCGATGGCGTGAAGATGCCCGCCGGGTTTGCTGATGCCTATCAGGCCTATGTTGAGGGCGGCTGGGGCACGATTGGCGTCGCCGAAGCCTTTGGTGGGCAGGGCATGCCGTTCGTTATTCAGACGGCGGTGCTGGATACATTGGGCGGTGCCAATCTGGGCTTTGCGCTCGCGCCGACGCTCACCGTTGGCGCGATCGAGGCGCTGTCGCATCATGGCAGTCCTGAACAGCAGGCGCTGTATCTTCCCCATCTCGCGACGGGTGCCTGGACGGGCACGATGAATCTGACCGAGCCGCAGGCGGGTTCCGATGTCGGCGCGGTCCGTGCCAAGGCGGAGCCGCTGGGCGGTGGCAAATGGTCGATTAGCGGCACCAAAATCTATATTTCGTTCGGGGATCACGATATGGCCGAGAACATCGTCCATCTCGTTCTGGCGCGCACGCCCGATGCGCCGCCGGGGACCAAGGGGCTGTCGCTGTTTCTGGTGCCCAAATATCGGCTCGATGCCGATGGCAAGCCGGGTGACTTCAACGATGTCCGCGTCGTGTCGATCGAGCACAAGCTGGGCCTGCATGCCTCGCCGACCTGCGTGCTGAGCTTTGGCGACAATGGCGATTGCGTGGGCGAGCTGATTGGCGCGGAACTGGGCGGGATGCGCGGGATGTTCACGATGATGAACAATGCGCGGTTGAATGTGGGGTTGCAGGGTGTGCAGGTGTCTGAACGTGCGACCCAGACGGCGGTCGCCTATGCCCGTGATCGCGTGCAATCGGCGCGCGCCGGGGCGGGGCGTGATCCGGTGGCGATCATCGAGCATCCTGATGTTCGCCGCATGTTGATGCGGATGAAGGCACAAACTCAGGCGGCTCGCGCCCTGGTTTATCTGGCCGCGAGCCAGGTTGATCGCGCGACGCTGGGGGAGGCGGGGGCGCAGGCGCGGCTTGATCTGCTCACCCCGCTGGCCAAGGCGCATGGCACCGATATTGGCTGTGAAGTCAGCTCGCTCGCCATCCAGGTGCATGGCGGGATGGGCTATATCGAAGAGACGGGCGTGGCGCAGGGGTTTCGCGATGCCCGCATCACGCCGATTTATGAAGGCACGAACGGGATTCAGGCGGCCGATCTGGTCGGGCGCAAGCTCAGTATGGACAATGGCGGTGTGCTGAATGCGCTGATCGCTGACATGCGCGCCGAGGCCGAGGATGCCGGGCTGCGCGGGTTGATCGACGCGTGCGAGGAAGTCGCGCGGCGTTTGCTGGGCGTTGATGTCGATGATCGGCTGGCGGCGAGCTATCCGTTTTTGACGATGCTTTCCACGGCTGTGTGCGGCTGGCTGATGGAGCGGCAGGGGCGCATTGCGCGAACCGCTGAAGGCGATCCAGCGTTCCTGAAGATGAAACGCGCTGTCGCCGATTTCTATGTGGCGCAGATCGTGCCCGAGGCGATGGGCCTGAAGGCGGCGGCGATGGCGCCGGCCGCGATCCTGTATGCGCTTGAACCGGCCGCCTTTGCGGCCTGACCTTTGGCGCTGAAATGAAGAAAAACCCCGGTGACTTTCGCCACCGGGGTCATCTGCACTCCTTTGGAAGCAAGGAGGGCCGGGCGGCTCCGACACCCTTGAAGGGGGGCGGTGCCGGAGCCGATCCTTTGCTTAGCGGAGCAGCTGGAGCACGCCCTGCTGCGACTGGTTCGCCTGGCTGATCAGCGCAGTCGATGCCTGGCTGAGGATCTGTGCACGGGCCAGTTCGGTCGTTTCGGTCGAGAAGTCGACGTCTTCGATGCGGCTGCGTGCGTCCGTCAGGTTAGCAACGCTGTTGGTCAGGTTGTTGATCACCGAGTTCAGGCGGCTTTGGCCTGCACCCAGCGTTGCCCGCGTCGTATTGGTTGCGGTCAATGCGGCGTCGATCGCGGTCAGCGCGGTGTTTGCGCCAGCAACGGTCGAAACGTCAGCCGCAATCGCGCCGGTCAGCGTGAGGCCACCAACGTTCAGCGTCACCGTGTCACCATTTGCCGAGCCGGTCTGGATGGCGACGGTTGCAGCGGCCGTCCCAATCAGGGCGACGCCGTTGAAGTTGGTGTCTGCCTGAAGGTCGGTCAGCTGAGCGGTAAGCTGCGTCACTTCGGCCTGCAGGTTGGTGCGATCGCCTGCCGAATAGGTGCCCGAAGCCGACTGAACGGCAACTTCACGCAGACGCTGCAGAATGTTGGTCACTTCGCCCAGCGCGCCGTCAGCGGTCTGCGACAGTGCGATACCGTCGTTTGCGTTGCGGATTGCCTGGTTGGTGCCGCGGATCTGCGACGTGAACGAGGATGCAATGGCGAGGCCGGCGGCGTCGTCCTTTGCCGAGTTGATGCGCTTGCCGGTCGACAGGCGTTCAATGCTGTTGGTCAGCGCCGTGCTGGCGCGGTTGTTTGCGTTGCTGGCTTTCAGCGCGGCGACATTGGTTCCGATAACAGTCATGGTCGTATCTCCATTTGCCTGACGCTCTTTGTCGCCCCCCATCGGAAGAGCCGAGCCGTCAGCAAGGTAAACGACCGCTCGGCGTGGACATTAAGGGATTTCGAGAACCAATTCTGCACCCGCGCCAAATTATAGGCGCGCCCTTGCCGCTCTGCTGCCGATTCCGGCGGTCTTACGCCCCACCAAGGCGGAAAATAATTGCCGGGCGGCGGCCATGGTTAACTGTTGATTTACCAGAATTGCCGCATGTCATGTGCATCCAAGGGGGAATTTAATGCGTTCCATCTATCCATCGGCAGCAGTGCTTCGGCAGAAATATGCGCTGATCTCCTCGCTCCGCAGCCAGGGCTTTGCGATCGGCACTGACGATAGCAAGCCGCAGCCGGGCGATTTGTTCGTGATCGCAGAAGGTGAAGCGCCGCCCGCGCCCGCGCGGACGGTGATCATCGGCGATGCCGGCCGTTATGTGGTGCCGTCGCGCGACGGCCATCCGGCCCGCATCGCCTATCCGCCTGAAGATGCCGCCGTTGGCGACGGATTTGCCCGCGCGCTTGTCGCTGGCACTGACATGCCAACGGCCGCCGATCCTGAAAGCCTGGCACTCTATGCGCTGGCAGAACGCGTTGCGGCGGCGGACATTACGGTCCTGATCAATGGCCCGACCGGCACGGGCAAGGAAGTGCTCGCCCGCGCGATCCACAATGGATCGCAGCGCAAAGATGGCCCGTTTGTCGCCATCAACTGCGCGGCATTGCCCGAAACGATGTTGGAGGCATTGTTGTTCGGCCATCAGAAGGGCTCGTTTACCGGCGCGTCATCGGGTGGCGAGGGATTTTTCCGCGCGGCCAATGGCGGCACCTTGCTGCTTGACGAAATTGCCGAAATGCCGATCCAGCTACAGGCGAAGTTGCTCCGTGCCTTGCAGGAGCGCGAGGTGGTGCCGCTCGGCGCGTCAGTGCCAGAGCCGATTGACGTGCGCGTCATTGCTTGCGCCAACCGCGATTTGCAGATCGAGGTCGCCGAAGGGCGGTTCCGCGCCGATCTTTATTACCGGCTGAGCGTTTTTCCGCTTTCCACCAAGCCGCTGGCCGAGCGCCGCCTTGATATTGCGGCGCTTACCGCGACGATGGTGCTGCGCCATGCGGTTGGCCGCGCAACGATTCCCTGGCCCGACGCCTCGGCAATCGATGTGCTCGTCCAGCATGACTGGCCGGGCAATGTCCGCGAGCTTGAAAATGTGATCCAGCGCGCCCTGCTCTTTGCGGCCGGCGATACGATCAGCGCTGCCCATATCCTGTTCGATCGCCCGGCCCAGGCGGCAATGCCCGCACCCGTGCGGGATGCGACGCCAGCGACCTTGGGCAACATCGTCCAGATGTCGGAATTTCAGGCCATTCGCGAAACATTGATGGCGTGCGGCGGCAGCCGGATCGAAACCGCGCGGCGGCTGGGCATTTCGGAACGCACCTTGCGCTACCGGTTGGCCAAGGCCCGCGAACAAGGTGAGGACATCGCCCCAGCCTATGGCAACGGGTATAGCAAGGTGGCATCGGCATGAGCAGTATCGGTGGTGTCGGCGGCCCAATGGGGGTCGATCGGGTGCTCGCGTTGCGGGCGCAGATCCTTGAGAAAAATCAGGCGCTGCAACGCGCCACTGCCGGCGCGGCGACTCCAGTCGGCCAGCCTGCCAGTGAAACGACCAGCTTTGGCGCGACGCTCCAGGGCGTCCTGGATGGCGTCAACGGCGCGCAAAACAAAGCGAGCACGCTGAGTAGTGCTTATGAGCGCGGTGAGAATGTCGACATCGCCAAGGTGATGTTGGCGCGCCAGGAAGCCTCGATCGGCTTTGAAGCGACGCTGCAGGTCAGGAACAAGCTTCTGTCCGCTTACAAGGACATCATGAGCATGCCGGTTTAATCGATGAGCAACCAACTCACCCCCGCCACGCCCGTAATGCCGGAGCGTTTTGCCAACCCGATCCGCCAGATCGGATCAATTTTGCAGCAGCCAGCCGTTCGGCGCAGCTTGCCGATGATCATGCTGGTCAGCCTGGTCGCGGCCGCAGCGCTTGCCTGGATGACGCTGGCGACCCCGCAGCAGAAAACATTGTTTTCTGGGCTGCCTGACAGCGACAAGGCGGCAGTGACAGCGGCGCTGCAACAGGCCAACATCACGGCCCGCATTGATGAAGGCAGTGGCGCGCTCACCGTTAACGAGGATGATTATTCGCGGGCCCGTATCTTGCTCGCCGGCCAGGGCCTGCCCAAGGCGGCGCCGGGCGGCTACCAGATTTTGGACAGTCTGCCGATGGGCGTGTCGCGCGCGGTCGAAGGCGAGCGGTTGCGCCAGGCGCGCGAGACCGAACTTGCCCGATCGATCCAGGAAATTGATTCGGTGGCGGAAGCGCGCGTGCATCTGGCCATGCCGGAGACAAGCGTGTTCGTGCGCGATAATGCCGCACCGTCCGCCTCGGTCATCCTGAAGCTCCAGCCCGGTCGCAGCCTTTCAGAAGCGCAGGTCAGCTCGATCATCAATCTGGTTGCCTCGTCCGTGCCCGGCATGAAGACCGATGCGGTTACCGTCGTCGATCAGATGGGCGCGCTGCTCACGCATGTGAAGGGTCAGGATTCAACCACCTTGGCCGGTGATGCGCGGATCGATTTTCAACGCCGGATTGAGGACAAATATCGCGCCCAGTTGCTGCAATTGCTGACGCCGCTTTTTGGTCCGGGCAATTTCTCGGCCGAAATCCAGGCTGAAGTTGATCTCGACGAAACCCAGGCGACGCGCGAAAGCTATGACAAGCAGGGTGCGCTCCGCGCTGAACAGGGCAATTGGACTGGCGTCGGCGCTGCTGGCGCAGACCAGGCGCCAGGCGGCATTCCCGGTGCGCTGTCCAATTCCGCGACCCCGGCATCGACCGTCACCAACGCCAGCAAAACGCCTGCCGCAGCGGCAACCCCGGCGGCTGGTGCGACGCCAACGCCCCCACCCGCAACCGATAGCCCGGCGAAACAGGCGGAAAACTACGCTCGCGCTTATGATCTGGGCAAGGAAATCTCGGTCACCCGCGCCATGCCCGGCACGGTCAAGCGGCTGTCGGTCGCTGTATTGCTGCGCGATCCCGAAGGGAGCAAGCCGCGCAGCCCGGTGGAGATTCAGCAGATTACGGCGCTGGTTCGGGCGGCGGTGGGCTATGATGCCGCGCGCAATGATCAGGTCACCGTGATCGCTCGCAAATTTGCGCCATCAGTGACGCTTGATGAAAAGCCCGCCTGGTATGATGCCGCCTGGCTGCCCATCGTTGCCCGCAATGTAACGGCAATCCTGATTGCGGTGATGGTGCTGTTCCTGGGGATCCGCCCGCTTGCTAAGGCCGTGTTGAAAAAGCGCGATGAGGCACCAGCGCCGTCGCGCAACGCGGTTGGCGTGGCGCTATCAGGCGGGCACATGGCCGGCACGGCGGCACCGCAGATGCAGGATGGCGTTCCCATCCCGGTGAGCATCGAGATGATCGATAATGCGCGGAATTTTGACGATCGCATCGGCATTGTCCGCGGCTTTACCCGGGACAATCCCTCCCGCGCGGCGCTTGCCGTGCGCGACATGATCAAGGCGGATGCAAGCTGATGGAACAGCCGATCAAGAGCTACACCGGCGTCGAACGGGCAGCCGTGCTGATGATGCTGGTCGGCGACGACGAAGCCGCAGCGATCCTGCAAAAGCTCGATCCAGAAGAGGTTCGCCAGCTTGGCAAGGCGATGTTTGCGGTCGCCGATGTCAGCGAGATTGAGGTTGAAACCGTGCTCGACGATTTCGTCGGCAAGGCGCGCGCGCGTACCGGGGTTGGCTTTGATCCACGCCCGCGCATCGAATCGATGATGAACCGCGCGCTTGGCCAGGAAAAGGCAGACAGCGTGCTGGCCCGGATCACCCCGCCCGCCGATGCGTGCCAGATTGACCTGCTCGACTGGCTCGATGCGAGCGAGATCGCCGGGTTGATCGAAAAGGAACATCCGCAAATTGCAGCGGTGCTGATCGCCAATCTCGATCCCGCGATCGGCGCGCAAGTGCTCGAACTGCTGCCCGATGGGGTGCAGCCCGATGTGCTTCACCGCATTGCCCGGCTGGGTCCGATCACGCCTGAGGCGGTCGAGACGCTGAAAACCATGCTGTCGGGCCGGATCACGGCGAGCCAGCAATCAAATGGTGTGCTGCTTGGCGGCACCCGCGAGGCGGCGAAGATCATGTCGAGCGCGCGCAAGACGACCGAAGCGCGCGTGATGCCGAAATTGTTCAAGATCGATCGCGAAACCGCCAAGGCGATCGAAGAGGCCATGTTCGTCTTCGACAATCTGCTCGAACTGGACGACAAGAATCTCGGCACTCTTATCCGCAATATCGATGGCGATATTCTGGTGCGCGCGCTCAAGGGGGTCGACGAATCGATGCGCGGCCGTTTCCTGGCCTGCATGTCGAGCCGTGCCGCAGACGGTATTCGCGACGAGCTGGAATCGCGCGGGCCAATGCGTCTGTCCGAAGTGCTCGAGGCGCAGAAATCGATGATTCAGATCGCGCGGACCCTGGCCAAGGAAGGCACAATCATGATGGGCGGAGGCGACGACGACTATGTCTAATTTTGCCGCCGGATTTTCGGCGCGTCACGATGCCGCTGCCCAGGCGTTGCACCGTGCCATTGATGACGAACCACAGGGATTTGCCCCTGCGGATCTGAAGGCGCGGGCGGTTGGCCGGGGGCGCCCCAAATCCTTTGCACCGCAGGAATCAAGCCCCAAGAGCTTCAGTCCCGCCGATCCCGCGAATGACCCAACCCAGGGCTGGGACCCGCTTAATCCGCAGACCGAGCCGACCGGCTTTGTCGATCCGATTGAGACGGCCCGCGCGAACGGCTTTGCCGAGGGCGTGGCGCATGGTCGCGATCTGGAACGTCAAACCTATGAACGTGATGTGGCCTTGCTGCAGGCGCTGGCGCATGCGCTGAAGACCAGCGATCGGTTCGATCGCGACCAGCTTGCCCGTCAGTTGCGTGAATCGGTCTTGGTGCTGCTGACCAAATTGGTGGGCGAAGTGGGCATTTCCGCCGATCTGCTTGCCAGCCGCGTGGCCGCTGCCGCCGACATGCTCGCCGATAGTGCTGAATCAGCAACGCTGCGGGTTCATCCTGACGATAGCGCGTTGCTTGCCGACAAACTGCCCGCGACGATCACGCTGGTGGGCGATGCGGCCATTGATCGCGGCAGCTTCCTGCTCGAATCGGCATCGACCATTGTTGAGGATGGGCCGGAATTATGGCTCGAACAGCTTGCCCAAGCGATTGATCGCGTCGCTGTGCCTTCATGCTGAACCGTTTTACCGCCGATTATCTCGATGGTATCGCTGCCGCTGACTTCGCGCCGCGACCGCGCGTTTCCGGGCGGCTTGCTTCGTTTGACGGGTTGCTGATGGAGGCGACGGGCTTGTCGCTACCGGTCGGCACAATTTGTTCGATTGGCACGGGCAAGGGCCGGGTTGAAGGCGAAGTGATCGGTTTTCGCGGTGGCCGCACCTTGCTGATGAATCTCGGCGGGCCAGCACCATTGTTGCCGCAAGCCCCGGTTCGCCCGCTTGGTGCGCCCGGCGAAGCGGAGGTGGGGGCCGCTTTGCTTGGCCGCGTGGTCGATGGCGCGGGCAAGCCAATCGATGGGCTGGGCCCGATCCGAGGCGCGGGCCATTGGCCGATTGCCGGCAAACTGCAAAACCCGCTCGATCGCGGGCGCGTGCTGACGCCGATGGATGTCGGCGTCCGCGCGATCAATGGCTTGCTCACGATTGGGCAGGGCCAGCGGATCGGCATCATGGCGGGGTCGGGCGTCGGGAAATCAGTGCTGCTCGGCATGATCGTGCGCGCCGCTGCCGCTGATGTGATCGTGATCGGCCTGATCGGTGAACGCAGCCGTGAGGTCGCTGATTTTCTGGAGACCAAGGTGGCGGGCGAGGCGCGGCAACGCGCGGTGATTGTCGCGGTGCCGGCCAATCATTCGCCGGTGCTGCGCATTCGCGGTGCGCTGCGGGCGACGGCGATTGCCGAGGCGTTTCGCGCCGAGGGCAAGAATGTGCTGCTGATCATGGATTCGCTGACGCGTGTCGCGCATGCCGGACGTGAGATTGGGCTGGCGCTTGGCGAACCCGCCAGCGCCCGCGGCTATCCGCCTTCTGCCATCGCGATGCTGCCCAATTTGATCGAGCGGGCCGGTACCTGCGTTTCGTCGGGCGGGTCGATCACGGCAATCTACACCGTGCTTGCCGACGGCGATGACGGCAATGATCCGGTCGTCGACAGTGCGCGGTCGATCCTGGACGGGCATATCGTGCTGTCGCGTCAGCTCGCCGAACGCGGCATCTATCCCGCGATCGATATTGGCCCCTCGGTCAGCCGGGTGATGACCGATATTACCACCAAACCGCACCAGCGCGCCGCCCGCGTGCTGCGCGGGCATCTGGCCACCTATGAGGAAAACCGCGACCTTGTGCTGATGGGCGCCTATCGCGCCGGTGCCGACGCCGCGATTGATCAGGCCATCGCCAGCCATGGCGCGATCACGGAATATATCCGCCAGGGTTCAGATGACGTCGTCTCGCTGGATGATGCCGTGGCCGAGCTGACCGGCGTCTTCGGTGATGGCTAAGCGCGGGGTTTCGCTCGATCGGATCCTGCGGGTGCGGACGCTGCAATTGGGGCTGGTCCGCGCGGCCGAGGAGCAGGCGCGGGAAAAGGTCGCCAGCGAGGATGCGTTGCGCCACCGCATCGCTCAGCTCGCCCAGAATGTTGCCCCCGAACCAAGCGCGGCCGAAGCCTTTTCGTTCATCGCCGCCGCCCATTTTCGGGACCGCCTTCATCAGTCCGCTGTTGCCGCCGAATCGCGACTCCAGGCCGCAACGCGCAGCCTCGAACGCGCCAATGAGGCGACTCGGGAAGCGCGCCGCGATCAAAATGCGATCGAAAAGCTGATCGCGCGTGATGATCAGGCCGCCGTGATCAAGGCGATGCGCGCGCTGGAAGAGGCACCGGCGATCCGCAAAAATCGGCACGATCCTTGCTAATCAGCTGATGGGCGATTGCGCCCATTGGGTTTTTGCATGTTCGAACTGTCACCATCGCCTGCCATTGCCAGCCCGTTTTTGCCGATAGCGGCCCCGTCTTCGGGCGCGTCGGGCGATTTCGCGCAGGCGCTGGCGACATTGGTCTCTCCGCACCATACCGATCCGTCTGTTATCCCGGTGGCTGGATCGCCGCTGGTGGCGCCCCCGATTCAGACTGGGTTACCGACGGGGTTGCCGATTGGGCGGCAAACGCTTGCCGACATCGGCAAGACGCTGCCAGCGTCGCCGCCGGTTGCCGGTCCGCCATCGCCGGGCGTACTTACGCCGCTGGTCGCGACTGCCGACCCGGCATTGACCGTTGCCGGTGATGATGCGGTGCCACTGGCGGATGGCGATCTTGCGGCGCCACCAGCGCGCACCGCCTTCCAGCCCAAAGCGGCCCGCTTCACCGCCCGTTCGGAGACGCTGCCGATCGATCAGCAGATCGTAAAACCGGCATCTGCTTTGGGCGAAACTTCCCGCGCCAAGCGCAGCGCTGGCGATCCGACGACCGATGCTCAATACAATCGGGGCGAGCCCGCGTCCTCGCCGGTGGTTTCATCGATCACGCCTGATCGCGAAGCGACGATCGCGACTGCGGCGCTTCGTGGCTCGCCCGACCGGTCGCCAGTCCTCGGCGGAATTCCGAGTGCTAAGCGCGATGAAGCCGATCAGGCTAATGATGCGCCGGTCAGTGAGCGCGCGGCCGCGTCGTTATTGGTGTTTTCCCTGCCGTCGCCAAACCCGCTCCCCGTGACTGCTGCTTCGGCGATCACGCCCGAACGCGAATCGACGATCCTGCCTGCAGCGTCCAGCGCCATGCCTGCCCGGTCGTCAGTCCCCGGCGGCATTCCAGTCGCTCGGCGCAATGCAGCCGATCCGGTGATCGATGCACAAGCCGACCAGAGCATAGCCACCCCATTGCCATTCTTCGCCGCGCCCTCGCCAACGCCACTGCCGGTGCCCGCTGCTTCGGCGCCCACGACTGATCCCGAATCGACGATCCTTGCCACTGCGCCTGGTGCTTCGCTCGCCCGGCCGCCTGTGACGGTTGCGCGGCTGAACATTTCGGCTGAACCGTTGCCATTCGTGTCGCAAGGGGCAGGGAGCAGCCAAGCGCCATCGTTTGAGCTCCTCACCGCCCCGGCGCTGCCTTCCAGCGTGACCTCCAATGGTCAGCGCGCGTCGGCCTTGATCCCGGTCAGCCAGCCAATTTCACTCCAGCCCGATATTAAGCCGGAGCCAACAGCGCGGCTGATCCCACCTTCGCCTTCACCGCTGCCGACACCCTTGATTGGATTGGTTGTGCCAGCGGCGCGCGCTTTTGCGGCGGGAATCGCAGCAAGCGCAGTCCGCCCGTTGCGCGTAAAAAGCGATGATGCAGCTCCGGCCTCGTTGGGTGCACCGGCCCCTGCTGCCGTGTTTCCGTCAGCGCCGGCAGAACAGACCGATACGCAAAGCGCGCCGATCGATATGCGCCGCGAGGATTGGGCGCGGGCGCTGATCGATCGTATTGATGCCAGCCAGGATGTCGCCAATGCCCGCGATACGCGGATCCGGCTGGTGCCCGATGCGCTCGGCAAGATTGATGTCGCGCTGCACCGGCAGGGCGATACGCTGCATGTCCATTTCACCGCCGATGTCCCGGCAACCCGTGCTTTGCTGGTTGAAGCGCAGCCTAGCCTGGCCGCGCTTGCCGATGCGCGCGGGCTGCGGCTGGGCGATGCCAGCGTCGATGGCAGCGCGCTGGCAACCAGCCAGGGCCAGAATCAGGGCCAGTCATTGGGCCAGGGCGCGGATCAGCGCCGCGCTCAGCCCGTGCCCGCAGCGCCGCCAAGCGCCACCCGAAACAATAGCGCCGATGAATTGGCGGCTTCCGATCACCGTATTGCTTAGACCGAAGGGGAAACATCATGGCCAAATCTGAAGACAAGGACGTCGACGCTGCACCCAAGAAAAAGGGTGGCGCAAAAAAGTGGATCATCATCCTGGTGCTGCTGCTGGTTGTCATTGGTGGTGGGGTCGGCGGCGGCCTTTATGCGATGCAAGCCGGGTTGATCGGCGGTGGCGGCGAATCGCATGCGGCAGAACACGTCAACATGCCGCGCCTCGTCCCCAAAAGTGAACAAGTCCGCGGCGGCAATAAGGAAGATGGTCATGGCGGCGGCGGCGACAGCGGCGGCCATGAACCGATGGGCAAGGGCGGCGATAAATATGCCTCAACCTATTATGCGATGGAAAAGGAGTTCACCTCGAACCTGCGCGAAAGCGTCCATTTCATGCAGGTCGGCATCGCGGTGTCGACGCCTTATGACGAGCGGATCATCGAAAATCTGAAGACGCACGAGATCGCTGTCCGCTCGGCCATCCTGCTCGCGTTGGGCGATGCGACTGAGGAACAGGTGTTCGCCGTTGAAGGCAAACGTCAGCTCCAAATCCATCTCGTCCACGCCATTAACAAAGTTTTGAAGCAAAAAGAGGGATTCGGCGGCGTTGGTAACGTCTACTTTACCAATTTCGTTGTTCAGTGAGGCATGGTTAACGAGCCTTCAGAAACGGTGGCAGGCGAGCGGCGCGAGCAGGGGCGGTCGCGCCCCGCTGCGTCGCATGCTGCCGTGCTGGGGGTGGCCAACCTCAATCCCTTTGGCGATCTGCACACGCTGCAGCATTTGTCTGCGCTGTTTGCCCGGTCGCTGCGGGGGGTGTTTGAACCCTTGTTGCGCCGCGAAGCGCGCATCTGGGCAGAGCCGCTGGTCGTCCAGCGCTTTGCCGATTACCGCGCCGAGCGTCCTGATGGCCTGACCGCCTGGTTGCCAATGGCGATGAGCCCATCGCCGGGCACCGCATTGATCCTGTTCGATGGCAAGTTCGTGCTTGAATTGCTCGATCAGTTTTTCGGCGGTTCGGGCGAAGCGCCGCATGCGTTGCCAGCGGAATTTTCGCCCGCTGCCGAAGCGATGGTCGGTCGCCTCGGCACAATCCTGGCCGGGCCGCTCAAAAATGCCTGGGAACCCCTGGCGCGGATTGAATTTCGCCCGGGCCATATGGAAACCAGCCCGGCGCTGCTTGCCGATTTCGATTCTGACGATGCCGTGGTCATCACGCGTTTCGGCATCGCTGCGGGCACCGCCAAACCGACCTTTATCGACATTGTCTATCCGGTCACCGCGCTGAAGCCCCATGCACCGTCGTTGACCGGCAAGGTGCATGCCCGGGCCGCCGCGCCCGATCCGGCCTGGCGCAACGGCCTGACGCGTGCGGTCATGGGGGTAAAATTCCCCGTCCGCTCCGTGTTGGCCGAACCGATGATTTCGCTCGTCAAGTTGATGGAGCTGAAAGCCGGCGATGTCATTCCAATCAGCTTTGGCAACGATGTGCCGGTGATGGTCGGCGGCGACCGGCTCGGCACGGGTACGGTTGGCACGTCTAACGGCAAGGCGGCGATCCGCCTGACGATGATCGAACGCATAGATGAAGAGGATTATCGATGAACGACATGACTGGGGGATTCCCCGTCGATGGGGCAGTGGCGGCCAATTTCAGGCTGCTTCAGGACGTCGATGTCAAGCTGACCGTCGAGATTGGATCAACCTCACTCACCTTGCGCGAATTGCTGGCGCTGGGGGAGGCGAGCGTGATCGAACTGGATCGCGCGGCCAATGAATTGCTCGATGTGTTCGTCAACGGCACGCTGATCGGGCGCGGCGAAGTCGTTACCGTCGGGGATCGCTTCGGCGTGCGGATGACCGAACTGGTTTCGCCTGAAAAGCGGGCCAGCCGGTAATGATGTGGGAATATATCCTCAAGATCGCGGTGCTGCTGCCCCTGGTCTGCGGCCTGATGATTGGCTGCCTCTATCTGTGGCGCAGGCTTGAACAACGGCTGCCCGGTCAACAGGCCGATCGGATGCTGAGCGTCAAGGAAACGATGATGATCTCGCCCGGGCTGAAGCTCGCCGTGCTGGAATTTGAGGGCCGCAAATTGCTCGTCTCGGTTGGCCGGGGCGGCGTCACCCTGATCGATCGGGGCGGACAAGATCGGATTGGGCAATGAGCGCGCCGGTTGTGCGCCGCCTTGGCGCGGGTCGCCAGAGCTTGTTCAAGACCGCGCCGGCGCCAGCCGCACGCGGCTGGGCAGGCCGGATTGCGCTGACCGTGCTGGCGCTGGTGTTTTGCCTGATCATCGCGGTACCCGCCTTTGCGCAAGCGGCGCCGGCTGCCCCGGTCGCGCCATCGGTGCCCGGTGCAGGCGACGCGATCGATCGCGCGCTGGGCGACCTTGGCGGGGGCAATGCGCCATTGTCGCTGTCGCTCCAGGTCCTTATCATCATGGGCCTGTTGTCGGTTTTGCCAGGCATTTTGCTGATGATGACCAGCTTCACACGGATCATCATCGTCCTGTCGATCCTGCGCCAGTCGCTTGGCCTGCAACAGACACCGCCCAATCAGGTGCTCGTTGGCCTGTCGCTGTTCCTGAGCTTTTTCATCATGGCGCCAGTGCTGAACGACATGAATGCCAATGCGATCCAGCCCTATGCTGCGGGCAAGATCGGCGCGACGGAGATGATCTCCACCGCTGGCAAGCCGCTCCACGCCTTCATGTTGAAGCAAACGCGGATGAAGGACATCACGATGTTCGCGCAGATCGCCAAGAGCGGTCCTTATGCCAAGCCGGCCGATGTGCCCTATTCGGTGCTGCTGCCGTCCTATGTCACCAGTGAGCTGAAAACCGCCTTCCAGATCGGGTTTCTGATCTTCCTGCCCTTCATTGTGATCGATCTGATCGTCGCCTCGGTGCTGATGTCACTGGGCATGATGATGGTCTCACCGACGATTATTTCTTTACCCTTCAAGCTGTTGTTGTTCGTGCTGGTCGATGGCTGGGCGCTGACAATGGGGTCGCTTGCCAATAGTTTTGTGAGGTAGCGCGGCTGTGGACACGCAATATTTCCTGACCGTTGCCAACCAGGCGCTGTGGGTACTGGCGCTCGCTTCCGCCCCGATCCTGATCCCGGCGTTGTTGTCGGGCCTGATCCTTGGCATGGTCCAAGCGGCCACCTCGATCAACGAACAGACGTTGACCTTCGTGCCAAAGCTAGTCGTGGTCGCGGTGTCGCTGGTGATCTTCGGCAGCCTGATCCTGGGCTTGCTCAGCGATTTCACGATTTCGATCTTCGAGCGCATTCCCGATCTGGTGAAATAATCATGGGCACGCGCAAGCACGCCGTCACGGCAAAGCCGCGACGTCGGTCGGGGCTATGGCCCCGCCGGCCGGGCTTGCCCATGTGGGGCGCGACACGCGCGCGCTCATCGGTCGCGCCATGCTAGGCTTTGGCCTCTCGATTGAGCCTCAGCTCTGGACGCTGCTGTTCGTGATGATCCGCGTCAGCGCCACCTTTATCGCAGCGCCGGTGTTCGGGGCGGTTGGCGTGCCGTTGCAGGTGCGGATCGCCCTGGCCGGGGCGATCGGGGTACTGGTGCTCGCCGCACATCCGATTGCCGCACCGGCGCAAGTCTTTGCCGCTGCCACATTTCTAGCGGTGGCAGCAGAGGCGCTGGTCGGGTTGGCAATCGGCTTTGTCCTTCAAATCGCCTTTGCCGCGCCGCTGGTGGCGGGCGAACTGATCGGCACGTCGATGGGGATCGGCTTTGCGTCGGCGATCGATCCGCAAAATGGCCGGTCGAGCACCGCGCTTGGCCAGTTCATGATGACGTTGCTCACCTTGCTGTTCCTGTCGGTCAACGGTCATCTGATGCTGGTGGAGATGGTGGTGCGCAGTTATGCCGTGTTGCCGCCCGGTGCGCCGTGGATTGCGGTCGAACGGCTGCGCGATATCGCGATTTTCGGTGGCTATGCCTTTTCGGCTGGCTTTCTGCTGGCACTGCCGGTCGGCTTTTTGTTGCTGTGCCTCAACCTCGTGGTCGGGATGCTCTCGCGCTCGGCCCCGGCGCTCAACTTGTTTGCCGTTGGCCTGCCGATGAGCCTTGCAGTCGGCGTTGTCGCGCTCGCCATCGCCTTCCCGGCGATGGGCGATTACATGATCGTCATCATCCAGGAAGGCCTTGCCGCCGCTGAGCATCTGGTGCTTGGCTGATGGCAGACGAATTTGGCGAAAAGACAGAAGGCCCAACACCCAAGCGCAAGCAAAAGGCGTTTGATGACGGCCAAGTCCTGCGATCGCGCGAATTTGCGACCGCACTGGTGGTGTTGGCCGGTTGTGGCTGGTTGGCACTGTTTGGCCCGGCGCTGATGGCGGCGTGCAAGGGGCTGATGATCACTAGCTTCTCGTTCGGGTCGGGCGACATTGATGACTTTCAGCCGATGCGGTCGCTGGCGATTGCCGGCTGGCAGATTGCGCCGCCGATGATCGCGATGTTTGCGATTGCCGTTCTCGCCGCGATCTTCAGCCAGGTCGGGCTCGGCGCGCTGACCTTTAACGGCAAGCTGATGGCGCCCAAGGCCAGCCGGATCAATCCTGCCTCTGGCCTGAAGCGAATTTTCGGGCCGCA
This sequence comes from Sphingomonadales bacterium Ga0077557, assembly GCA_001464615.1. Classification (GTDB taxonomy): domain Bacteria; phylum Pseudomonadota; class Alphaproteobacteria; order Sphingomonadales; family Sphingomonadaceae; genus Sphingomonas. The sequence continues at coordinate 215,408 of LNFI01000032.1, forward strand.
GGGCTGGGTGGAGCTTGGCAAGTCATTGCTCAAGGTGATCCTGCTCGGATCGATCGGCTATTATATGCTGATTCATGTCGCCACCCAGTCGATCGGGCTGGCGACCTCAGACTTGCAGACCAGCGTTGCGTCGCTGGGATCAATGCTGATCGGCACCTTGTTTGCGATGGCCGCCGGGTTAGTCGTGATCGCGGGCATCGATGTGCCGATCCAGATTATCCAGCTGTTGCGCAAATTGCGGATGAGCAAGCAGGAGATCAAGGACGAGCACAAGGAAAGCGAAGGCAATCCTGAAAACAAACAGGCACAGCGCCAGCGCCGCCATGACCTCGCCAAGCGCAATATGCGCAAAGCGGTCAGCGAAGCGCATGTCATCCTCACCAACCCGACCCATTTCGCGGTGGCGCTGCGTTATGATCGCGGACGGGATCAGGTGCCGGTGGTGGTTGCCAAGGGGCGTGGCGTCACCGCGCAGGCGATCCGCGAACTGGCGCAGGAATCGCGGATCACGACGCTTGAATATCCGATGCTCGCCCGCGCCATTTATTACACCAGCCGCGAAGGGCAGGAGGTTCGCGACGATCTCTATTTGGCCATCGCAACGGTGCTCGCCTTTGTCTTTGGCCTCAACGCGAAAGCCGGTGGCACCCCGCCGCCAATCACCGTGCCGGAAACCGCGCGGTTCGACGAAAACGGCGTGAAAATCACGGGCAGCCCCTAAAGATTTGCACGAACCGGTCGCTTTATGGGGTGGGGCAATAGGAACGCATCATGGTCGATTCGGTCGTCAATACGCTGGGCGCAGGCTCCGGAATCGACATCACCTCGCTGGTCAATCAGCTGGTCGATGCGCAATTCTCAGCCAAAACCAGAGCGATCAATACCCAGAACCAGAAAGTTTCGGCCCAGATTTCTGGTGTGTCGCAGCTCAAAAGCAGCATCACCGATTTCGCCGCCGGCCTGAAATCGCTCGCGACAGGCGGCTTGCTGACCACAGCGCCGACCACCTCAAACCCCGCAATCGTCAAGGCGACCGCGTTGCCCGCCGCCAAGCTGACGGGCCTTGCCACCACGATTGAGGTCCAGCAGCTCGCCCAGGCGCAATCCGTCGCTAGCGCCGCCGCTGCCAGCCGCAGCGCCGTCAATGGCACGGGCACCTTGACGTTGACCTTTGGCAGCGGATCAGTTGGCGGTGGCAGCTTCGTCGCTGGCAGTGCGACGCCGATCGATATCGCCATCACCGCTGGCAATGACAGCCTTGATCAGATTGCCGCGACAATCAACGCCGCCAATGCCGGGGTTACCGCCAGCGTCATTACCGATTCATCGGGGGCACGGCTTGCGCTCAAGAGCAAAACCGGCGCTGATCAGGCCTTTACGCTGACCGCGACCGAGGATGTCGGTAATCCTGGCCTTGCCGCGCTTGAAATTGTTCAGGGCAAGGCGGGCGCCGTGTTCGGGACGGTGGCGCAGGATGCGATCGTGGCGGTCGATGGGATTCCCGTTACCCGCAACAGCAATTCAATCAGCGATCTGGTCGATGGCGTGAAGCTTGATCTGGTCGCCGCTGCCCCTGGCACCCGGGTGGCGCTAGGCAGCACGGCACCGACCGATCAACTGCGGACATCGGTCAATGATCTGGTGGCCGCGTTCAACAGCTTGCAGAATGTCGTTAAGTCGCAGACCAATGCCACCACCGGCCCCCTCGCCAATGATCCGACCGCGCGCGCTTTGCAGCAGTCGCTGCGTCGCTTCACGCTCACCGAGCTTGCAACGCCGACCGCGGTGGGTGCCCCCAGTTCGCTCGCTGAAATCGGCGTGTCGACCAATCGGGACGGCACGCTCAGCGTCAATGCCGATCAGCTCACCGCCGCACTCACCAATTTTCCCGACGCAGTCGAGGCGTTGTTTTTCAACGGTTCGGGCGCGACCGGTGGCGGGATCGCCGCAGCGTTTCAGGCCATCGCCGATGCAGCGACCAACACCAGCTTTGGGTTGGGCGCGAACGAAAGCCGCTACAGCAAACAGCAAACCACGTTGAGCGACGCGCTGGACAAGGCCAATAGCGATAAGGAAGTGGTGCGCGCCCGGCTGACCAAGCAGTTTTCAGGATCTGATGCGCGGGTGACGGCCTATAAATCGACGCAATCCTTGCTCACCAGCTTCTTCGCACCGAAAACGAGCAATTAATGGCGCATTATGCCACCACGCTCGGGCGCAATCCCGATGCGACTTATCGCCAGATCGATATTGTCGGTCGCACCGGCGAAGCCAACCCGCATCAATTGGTGGCATTGCTCTATGAAGAGCTTGGTCGCGCGTTGAGGGGCGTGGTCGCCGCCATCACCAGCGGCAACCGGGCGGTGAAAAGCGAAAAGGCGACCCGCGCGGTGTCAATCCTGTTCGCGCTGGAAGCCGGGCTGGATTTTGAACGCGGGGGCAGCTTGTCGAAGACGCTGGCCGGGCTGTATCGGGGTGCCCGCGCCAAGCTGATCGACGCCAGCCTGGGCGATGATCCGGCACCCTTTACCGATGTTGCAACCAGCATGGCGCAGATCGCCGACGCGTGGGCGAGTGTCGGCAAACGCTGAATCTTACGCCGCCGTGTAATGATGTCGCGCGCGTTAACCATTTGCTGACTAGCCCGGCCCTAGGGTGAAGCCCGGAATTGGGGGCTGACATCATGGAATTATTCACGCGCGACGATCTTACGGCTGGTGCCGCCCGGCGCGGGTCGACCCGCACGATCCTTGCCGTGGACGACAGCCGCACCAATTTGAACGTGCTCGGTCGGCGGCTGGCGCATCTCGGCTATCTCGTCGTGCTGAGTGACAATGGCCATGAAGCGCTGGATCTGATCGCAGCGCGCGGTTTTGATATGGTGCTGCTCGATATGGTGATGCCGGGCATGTCGGGCCTGCATGTGCTGAACGAAATTCGCGGCAATCGAGAGACCGCAGATCTGCCGGTGATCATGGTCACTGGCCGGAGTGACGCCGGCGCGGCGATTGAGGCGTTGGCCGCTGGTGCTGATGATCATGTCGCCAAGCCGTTTGATTTTCAGGTGCTCGCCGCGCGGATTGATCGCGTGATAGATCGCGCCCGCCGCTTTGCTGAGCTGAAACGATCCAATGCAACGCTTGATGCCCGCATCGCGTCGCGCGCGATGGAACTGGGCGAAACCCGAGTCGAGCTTGCTGAAACCCGCGCCGATCGGCTGCGGTTGATCGCGTCGTTGCAGATGCTCAACGATCGCTTCGAACGGCTTAGCGGAACCAGCGACGCCGGATGAAATAGAGCGAGATCGCAAAGCCGATCACCACGCAGACCCAGACCACGCCATCAAATGCCCAGGGCTGTTCGGCGTAAGGGATACCCTTCACATTCATGCCGAGCAGGCCAGTCAGGAAGGTCAGCGGCAGGAAAATCATCGCGACCACGGAAATGATCAGCGATCGTTGGTCAATCTGTTCGGCGCGCAGATCGGTAAGCGCTTCGTGCATCAGCGCTGATCGCTCCCGGATCGATTCAAGCTCTTCAGCCATGCGGGCAGCGCGGTCAGCGGCGGCGTTCAGATGGACGCGGTCATCCTCCTGCAACCACCCAATCGGCAATGCCGCCAGCTTTTCGATCGCGGCGCGCTGCGGAAACAGGAAACGGCGATAGCCAATCGCCTTGACGCGCACCTTGGTGACTTCGCGACGGAGCTGGAAAATGCGATCGGCATCAAGATCCGCCTCGCAATCGTCCAGCGCATCGCCGAGATCGGCGACTTCGGGATCAAGATCGGCGGTGATGGCGGCGGCGAATTCAGCGATCAGATCGCCTGGATCGCGGATCAAGCCAGTCTCGACGCTGGCGACCACGATATCCAGCGCGGTGAGTGGTCGCCGCGTCACCGAAAAGACTCGCCCGGCCACTGCCCAGATCCGCACCGAAGCGAGCGGATCGGACATCGACATTTCCTCGCTCGATCGACCGCGCAGATTGAGGAAAGCGCCGTCGGCAATCTGGTCGCAGCGCGGGCGGGTTTCAGTCGCGGTCAGTGATTCGACGATATAGTCGGGGAGCTTGGCCGCCTCGGTCAGCCATTGTTTGGCCTCGTCGTCATTGCTGTGCAGGTGCACCCAGACGAGCTGATCGCTGCCTGTCAACGCGTCTTCGGGAGTGGTTCGGGTGATCATGTCCCCGGTCAGGCGATAGGCAAAGCCGCTCATCGGGGCATCTCCAGTTGGACGGAAAGGCCCGGCGGCAGATCCGCCGGGGCGGTGCCGATGATCCGGTCAGCATCGGCGCGGGCGCGATCCAGGATCGCTGGCGGTGCATCGGCGGGGTGATAGAGACGGTCGGCCTGCGCCAGTGCGCGCGCGTCGCGCAACGTTAGATCGTCGGGATCAGCCGAGCGCAGCCGGACCATCAACAGTTCATGGGTCGGCGCATCGGCCCCGTCATCGAGCCAGAACCCGATATCGGGATCGACGCCAAACGGGTCGATCGGCCCGCCTGCTGCCAATCCGGCCGCCAGCGCCCGTCGGCGTTCAGCGCCATCGGGCCAGCGTGCGCGCATCGCGCCGCGCGCCGCAAATAGCGCGGTCGCCAGCTGGCCAAGCTGGCTGGGGAACATCGCCTCCAGTCGTTGTCGCAGCGCCGCCGCCAGCCCCGCTGATGCACCGCCCGTGCCGATCGCGACCAGCACCGGATCACGGTCAATGATCGCTGGCAGGGTAAAGTCGCACAAGGCCGGGCGATCGACTGCGTTGACCAGCAGCCCGCGCGCCTTCAGTCGGGCCACCGCTGCCAGGGCGTCTGGCTCGTCTTCGATGGCGACGATGGCGAGCGATGCTGTCGCCTCCTCGCCGACGATCATCGCCCCGGCCCGTTCCAGCAAGCGCCGCTTGGCGTCCGCCGCTTCGCCTGTGCCCAGCAGGATCACCGCGCGCCCCGCCAGCCGAACGAAGATCGGCAGGCTGTGCAGGGTCATGGGGTCAGCCAATCGGGCAGACGTTCCGCCGCCAGGATCGTTTCGGCGGCGATCCGGTCGGCCACCACGGCATGTTTGTCGCCATGCACCAGCACTTCAGGCACCAGCGCGCGGCTGTTATAGGTGCTCGCCATCGTTGCGCCATACGCCCCCGCCGTGCGGAAGACCGCCAGATCGCCCGAGACGACCCGGTCGATATCGCGGCCCATCGCAAAGGTATCGCCGCTTTCACAGACCGGGCCAGCGATATTGGCGATCATCCGTTCACCCGTTGGCCGTACTGCGACAAAATCATGATAAGCGTCATAGAGTGCGGGCCGAGCAAGGTCGTTCATTGCGGCATCGACGATGACATAGGGGTGAGTCACCCCCGGCTTCACCCAGATTACCCTGGTGAGCAACACGCCAGCATTGCCGGCAATGACGCGGCCCGGTTCAAACATCAGTTCAACATCCCAGCCCCTGGTGACGCGAGCGACCATGGCGCCGAATTCGGCCGGGCTCGGCGTTACCTCGCCGGGGCGATAGGGCACGCCAAGCCCGCCGCCGAGATCGACCCGGTCGATCGGGTGGCCGGCGGCGCGCAGATCGGCGACGAGCTGGCCGATCCGCGTAAACGCTGCTTCAAGCGGCGCGAGCGTGCTGAGCTGGCTGCCGATATGGATCGCCACGCCGCGCAAATTGATGCCGGGCCGGGCGGCTAGCCGGGCGAAGATCGCCGGGGCCTGATCAATCGGCACGCCGAACTTGTTCTCTGCCTTGCCCGTGGAGATTTTGGCGTGGGTGCCGGCGTCGACATCGGGGTTCACCCGCAGGGTCGCTTGCGCGGTCAAGCCCTGGGCATGGGCAATGGCGGCGAGCACTTCGCCCTCTTCCTCAAGCTCCAGGTTGAACTGGCCAATGCCGACCGACAGCGCCTGGGTCAGCTCGCCGCGCGTCTTGCCGACCCCCGAAAACACGATATCGGCCGGTGCCATCCCCGCAGACAGCGCGCGCGACAATTCGCCGCCCGAAACCACATCGGCACCATAGCCCTGATTGGCAAGCAGGCGCAGCACCGCGCGGTTGGGATTGGCCTTGATCGCATAGGCCAGATGAATGCGGCCGCAGTCCTTCAGCCCGTCGCGAAACACCTGGGCATGGCGTTCAAACGTCGCACTGGAATAGACATAGACCGGGGAGCCAACCTCAGCGGCGATTGTTTCGAGCGACACGCCTTCGCAAAAAAGCGCGCCGTCCCTTAGGGCGAAATGATCCATGGCTCAGTCCGTCGGCGGCAGGTCGAACTGGTCGCCGCGGCGCTGATCGGACGATCGCAGCAATTCATCGCTGCGCTCGGGCCGCGCCTGGCTGTTCGGGGTGATTAGCTGGACAGGCGTCGGCGTTTCAGTCGCGCCATAGGCTTTGGGCGGCAGTGTCGCTGTGCCGATGGGTTTCAATCCATTGGCCGATCCACAGCTTGCCAGCGCCAGTGCCGCGATGATGATCAACCTTCTCACGCGCCTTCTCCTTCACGCCGCCGTCTTGCTTCGGCAATGGCCGCGCGCACCTGCACAGGGGCGGTGCCGCCCAGGCTGGTGCGGCTCGCCACCGATGCGTCGACGCTGAGCATCTTATACACGCTGTCGTCGATCCGCGAGTCGATCGCGCGCAGCGCGTCGATCGGTACTTGATCAAGCGCTGTGCCGCGTTCTTCCGCCAGCTTCACGACTCGCCCAGTGACATGATGCGCCTCGCGAAACGGCAACCCGGCGTCGCGGACCAGCCAATCGGCAAGATCGGTGGCGGTGGAAAAGCCTGCCTCGGCGGCAGCGCGCATCCGTTCGGTGCGGAAGGTTGCGCTGGCAACCATTCCGGTCATCGCCGCGATGGACAGGGCGAGCAGATCGTGCGCCTCGAACACTGGCGGCTTGTCGTCCTGCATATCCTTTGAATAGGCCAGCGGCAGGCCCTTCATCGTCATGACCAGCGCCGTCATGCACCCGGCGATCCGGCCCGAATGGCCGCGTACCAGCTCAGCGGCATCGGGGTTGCGTTTTTGCGGCATGATCGAACTGCCGGTTGACCATTGATCGCTCAGCGAGACAAAGCCAAAGGGCTGCGAGGCCCAAAGAATAAATTCTTCGGCCAGCCGCGACAGATGCAGCGCACACTGGGTTGCCGCCATCAGATAATCGAGCGCGAAGTCGCGGTCCGACACGGCATCGAGCGAATTGCGCGTCGGCGCGTCAAAGCCAAGCGCGGCGGCGGTCATCGACCGGTCGATCGGGAAACCCGTACCGGCCAGGGCGGCGCTGCCCAGCGGGCACTGATTGCCGCGCGCGCGGGCGCTCGCAAATCGGTCACGATCGCGCGCGATCATTTCGTGATAGGCCATCAGATGGTGGCCGAGCGTGACGGGTTGCGCGCTTTGTAAATGTGTGAAGCCGGGCATCACACTGTCGGCATGGTCTTCGGCGCGCGCGATCAGTGCGTCCTGAAACCCGCCCAGGGCCGCATCGACCTGATCGATCGCATCGCGCACCCACAGCCGGAAATCAGTCGCGACCTGATCATTGCGGGATCGCGCGGTGTGGAGCCGACCGGCGACCGGGCCGATCTTCTCGGCCAGCCGCGCCTCGGTCTGCATATGAATGTCTTCCAGCGCCATATCCTCAGCGACGCCGTTCGCTTCATAATCGGCAGCGACGGCTGCCAGCCCGGTGCTGATCGCGGCGGCATCCTCGGTGGTGACGATGCCCTGCTGGCCCAGCATCGCGACATGCGCGAGCGAAGCGGCCACATCCTGCCGCCACAGCCGCTTGTCGAACGGTATCGACGCGTTTATCTCGCGCATCACCGCCGCAGGCCCTTCAGCGAAGCGCCCGCCCCACATGGCATTGGAGCTTTCCCCCGTTATGGTGCTGCGCCCGCTGATCTTATGTCTCCTGATGGTCCTGCTCGTCGCCGGCGGTTGCGATAGGCAATCGAGCGCCCCGGAGCAAGCAAACGCCCCTAAGCAAGTAAAAACCGGCGCAGCGATGCCCGATGAAGTCAGCGCGCCAAGCGGTGCAGCGACGGGCGGGGCGAAGGCAATGGGGGTGCTTGATCGCCAGCATCAGGGGGAGGCGGCATCGACGCTGCAATTCATTGATCCGGCCGGGAAGCCGGTTAGGCTTGCCGACTTTGCTGGCAAACCGGTGTTGCTCAACCTCTGGGCGACCTGGTGCGCGCCGTGTGTCGCTGAAATGCCGACGCTTGATGCGCTTGCCGCGCGGCTGGATGGCAAGGTCACCGTGCTCGCGGTCAGCCAGGATCTGGAGGGCGCGGCCAAGGTCGATCCCTTCTTCAAAAACGCGCAGTTCCGGGCGCTAAAGCCTTATCGCGATCCGCAAGCGGCGCTCAGCATCACTTATCAGGCCAATCTGCCGACCACGATCCTCTATGATGCATCGGGGCAGGAAGTGTGGCGGATGCTAGGCGGCATGGATTGGGCCGGGCCGCAGGCGGCGGTTTTGGTTGCCGAGGCGAAATAGGCACGCCACTTGCCAAAAGCTTGGCATTGCCGTTAGCGTAAAGCCGTTGGTGCCGGTTGTGGCACCATGCGGAGATTTTCATGCCCAAGCTGTCCGTCAATGGTGTCGATCTGCATTATGAGGAAAGCGGTGATCGTACCGCGCCTGCCATCTTGCTGATCATGGGCCTGGGCACTCAGCATATCGCCTGGCCCGAACCCTTTGTCGCCGGGCTTGTCGATGCGGGTTACCGCGTCATCCAATATGATAATCGCGACATCGGCGAATCGACCTATCTTCATGGCGCATCGGCCATCAGCCCAGTGATGGCCGTCATCGCCACACGGCTGGGGCTGCGTTTTCCGCTTGCCTATTCGATCGCCGATATGGCGGCGGACGCGGTTGGGCTGCTCGATGCGCTTGATATTCAGGCGGCGCATATTGTTGGCGTGTCGATGGGCGGCATGATCGCGCAGCGGGTCGCGATCGCCGCGCCGAACCGTGTCCTCAGTCTGACATCGATCATGTCGTCGAGCGGCGCGCACGGCTTGCCCGGCCCCTCGGCGGAGATACGCAAGCGACTAATGGCTAAGCGGCCCGCTAATCCTGACCGCAATTGGGCGATTGAGGCAGGCGCCGAGTTGCTGGCGTTGATCGGTCACCCCGATCCCACCCGCCCGGCGGATGCCTATCGCGGGCTTGCTGCGGCGGCGTTTGATCGCGGATATAACCCGCTTGGCGTGCGGCGGCAGATGCTGGCGATTATCGCTGACCGAACCCGAGCAGTGGCCTTGCCGCGCGTGACTGCGCCGACTTTGGTGATCCACGGTGCCGCTGATCCGCTCGTGCCGATGGCGTGTAGTGAGGATATTGCGCGCCGCATTCCCAATGCCCGGCTCGTGATCATCCCGGAAATGGCGCATGATCTGCCGCCGTCAAAGGTCGATCAGATGGTCGCGCTGATTGCTGATCATGCCGGGGGTGCCACCGAACAGCCCGCTGAAACGATCGCCGCCTGATCGCTCGCTTGGCCGGTTGCGCTGCAGCAATCCCCGGTTATTCTGCCGGATGCGGCGATTGATCGGTACCGCGCTGCCACAGGGGATAGATGAAGATCGACAGTAGCCGCACGCCGGAACCGTCGCCTGCCCGCGCGTGGTGGCAGCATCTCTATGTCCAGGTGTTGGCTGCCATCGTCCTGGGCGCGCTGATTGGGCATGTGTGGCCAAGCAACGGCGAAGCGCTCAAGCCGCTTGGCGATGCGTTCATCAAGCTCGTCAAAATGGTGATTGCCCCGGTGATCTTCCTGTCGGTGGTCAGCGGGATTGCTGGCATGCGCGATATCGCCGGTGTCGGCCAGGTCGCGGCCAAGGCGCTTGGCTATTTTCTGGTGGTGTCGAGCGGCGCGTTGTTTTTCGGTATGGCCATCGCCAATCTGGTCCAGCCGGGCCGGGGACTGAACATCGATCCGGCAACGCTCGATCCCGCCGCGGTCGCTGATTATGTCCATAAGGCGCATGACACCTCCGTGATCGGTTTCCTGACCGACATCATCCCGACAACGCTCGCCTCGGCGCTCACGGATGGATCGATCCTGCAGACGCTGTTTGTCGCGATATTGTTCGGGATCGCGCTGTCGCTGGTCGGTAAACCTGCCGCCCCGGTGCTGGATCTGGTCGAGCGGCTGGGGCTGGTTATCTTTCGGCTGGTGGCGATGCTGATGCGGCTCGCCCCGATCGGCGCGTTTGGTGCGATTGCCTTCACGATCGGCAAGTTCGGGATCGGGACGCTTGCCACTCTGGGCGGGCTGGTCGCGACCTTCTATCTGACCTCGCTCTTCTTTGTGCTGGTGGTGCTGGGCGGCATCGCCTGGGCGCATGGCTTTTCGGTGATCCGACTGATCGTCTATCTGCGCGCCGAGCTGCTGCTGGTGCTCGGTACGTCGTCGTCCGAAGCCGCCTTGCCCAGCCTGATCGGCAAGCTGGAGGCGGCGGGCTGCGACCGCAGCATTGTCGGGCTGGTCGTGCCGACCGGCTATTCGTTCAATCTTGATGGCACCAATATCTATATGACGCTGGCGGCATTGTTCATCGCCCAGGCGACCAATGTCTCGCTCAGCTTTGATCAGCAGCTCGCGCTGCTCGGCGTCGCGATGCTGAGTTCAAAAGGGGCGGCTGGGGTGACAGGGGCGGGGTTCATCACGCTGGCGGCCACGCTGTCGATTGTGCCGACGGTGCCGGTCGCGGGCATGGCGCTGATCCTGGGCATTGATCGCTTCATGTCCGAATGCCGCAGCCTGACGAACTTCATGGGCAATGCCGTGGCAACGATCGTCGTCGCGCGCTGGGAAGGCGGGCTCGATCGTGATCGGCTGGCGGCGGTGCTGGCGTCGGGACAAGCGATACCGCTGGAGTCGATCGGCAACGTGATAGGGGAGGTGAAGCAATGACGGCACGGGTCCTGATGATCGTATTGGCGCTTGCGCTTGTGGCGACACCGGCAGCGGCGCAAAAGACCGCCGCCAGTCCGCCCGCCGCCCCGCCCGTCGCCCCCTTAAAGGCTGGGCCAACAGCCGGGCCAGCAACTGGGCCCGGCCCGGCACGATCGATCCTGTTCGTCGGCAACAGCTTCACTTTCGGGGCCTTGTCGCCGGTTCGTCGGTATCGCGCCGATACGGTCACCGATCTCAACAAAAACGGCATTGGCGGCGTGCCCGCGCTGTTCAAGCGCTTCACCGATCAAGCGGGGCTTTCCTATGCCGTCAGCCTGGAAGCGGTCAGCGGCATGGGGCTGGATTATCATTTTACCCAAAAACGGGCGCTGATCGACAAAGCCTGGGATGTCGTGATCCTTCAGGATTTCAGTACGCTTGACCGCGCCAAACCCGGTGATCCTGGCCTCCACCGTCGCTATGCGGCGCAGCTGGCAAAGATGTTCGCCGTGCGTAACTCAGGTGCCGATATCGAGCTGAGCGCGACCTGGTCGCGTGCCGATCTAACCTACAAACCCGGCAGTCCCTGGTCGGGCCAGACGATCGATCGGATGGCGATCGACCTGCGCCGGGCGGCCGATCAGGCGCGCGCTGGAGCGCCACAAATACGCGGCGTTATTCCGATCGGCGAGGCCTGGAACCGCGCCATTGCCGCCGGTTTGGCCGATCCCAATCCCTATGACGGCACCAGCTTTGGCCAAATCGACCTGTGGACCTATGATCAATATCACGCCAGCGCCTATGGCTATTATCTAGAGGCGCTATTGATCTTTGGCCGTGTGACCGGGCTCGATCCGCGCAGTCTGGGCGTAGGGGAACTTGCGGCCGACGATCTTGGGCTGGCGCCGGGAGTGACGCTCGCGCTGCAGCGGCTTGCCTATGAACAGCTCGCCAGCGAAGCCGCCCGCCCGCGCCGATAAGCGGCGGGCGCGCGGCTGCTTACATCAGGCGCACCAGCGCCTTTTTCAGCCGATCATGCGCGGATTTCTTGATCTGGCAGATTCGCGCCGGGCCCACCCCCAGCACCTGGCCGATTTCTTCGAGATTAAGTTCCTCGACATAATAAAGCTGGATCACCTGCGCTTCGCGTTCCGGCAAGGCGGCAATGGCAGCGACCAATGTGTCGCGCGTGCCTGCTTCCGCAAGCTGATCAAAGGCATTGGGCTCGTCGCTGGCGAACCAGGGCAAGTCGTCGGCATAGACATCGTCGATCGTCTCGAACCGTACCGGTTCGGCGGCGGCATAATCGATCCGCAGCTTGTCGGGGCTCACACCCAGCCGATCGGCGACGGCTGCTTCGTCGGGGCGTTTACCTGTCTCGTTGGTCAGCGCCGTAACCGCTTCCTGATAGGCACGCCTGCGCCGCATTGCGCCGCGGGTCAGCGTCGCCTGGCGGCGCAGCTCGTCGATCATCGCGCCGCGCACCCGCGTCATCAGATATTGCTCAAAGCTCACCTGGCCGCGATCTTCAAAGGCATTGGCAGCCTCAAGCAAGGCGACCAGCCCGATCTGGATCAGATCCTCGACATCGACCGCGCTGCTCATGCTGCCATGAATGTGCCAGGCGACCCGGCGGACCAGCGGCAGATGTTTGCGCGCAAGCGTAGCGGTATCCGGGGCGGCACGGCCATAGACCAGCGGCGGCGCGGCAATTGCGGCTGCAAAGGCGGCGGGGTTGGGCTGCGCGCTCATGCTGGCAGCGCGCCCGCTGCGCCGATCACGGCGACCACCTCGACCGATTTGTCTTCGGGTACTTCGAAGAAGCTCATCACAGGCGTATCGGGCATACAGGTCTTCACCAATTTGCGGATCGCAAGGCGGATCGCGGGTTGAACGACGAGCGCAAAGGGCTTGGCCTCGGCGACGAGCGGTTGGGCGGCGCGTTGCAGCGCCTCGACAATGCGGCGGCCAAGATCGGGTTCGATCGTGTGGCGCCGCGACGGATCGGAACGGACGGCCTGGCCAAGCAGCCCTTCGAGCTGACCCTCCAGCGTCATCACGCGCAGCGGTTCACGCACGCCGCACAGCTTCTGGATGATCAGCGGCCCAAGATCGGGGCGGATCAGTTCGATGATTTCCTCGGCATCGAGCGTCTTTTGCGCGGCAACCGCGATGGCGGCGGCGATGCGGCGGAATTCCTTGAGCGCAATCCCTTCGGCCAGCAGCCCGCGCAGCACCTGAGTCAGCGTGGTGAGCGGCACTGGTGTCGGGCTGAGCGCAGCGACCAGATTGGCGGCGCGTTCCTTGAGCTGGTCGAGCAGGCTCTGTACTTCGTCCGGCCCCAGCAGTTCGGCAGCATTGGTGCCGAGCAAATGGTTGAGATGGGTGGCGACCACGGTACCGGGATCGACCACCAGATAACCGGCACCGGTTGCCGAATCGGCATCGCCAGGGGCGATCCAGGTGGCGTCTAGCCCAAAGGTCGGGTCCTTGACCGGCTTGCCGTGCAGCCCGCCGACCGCCTGGCCGGTATCGAGCGCCAGCATTTCGTCAGGCGAAACCGTGTCTTCACCGATCACGACACCGCCCACGACGATGCGGTAGGTATAAGGCGACAAGTTGATATCGTCGCGTACCCGCACCTGCGGCACGACAAAGCCCAGTTCCTTGGACAATTGCCGCCGCACGCCGGTGATCCGCCCCATTAGCGGGCTGCCGCGCCGTTCATCGACCAGCGGTACCAGGCCATAACCGATATCCAGATTGATCTGGATCGCATCGGCAACCTCTTCCCAGCTGATCCGGGACAGGTCGACAGGTTCGGCAGCAATGGGCTCGGCAACCACGGGACGGAGTGCTGCCTGGCGCATTTTCCAAGCGGCAAAACCAGCGGCAGCAGCGGCCGGCAGGATGATGAGATGCGGCATGCCGGGCATCACGCCCAGCAACGCCAAAATGGCCGCAACCGGCGTCCAGGTCTTGGACGAGCCAAATTGGCTGCCAATCTGGCCGGCAAGATCCATGCTGGAGGTAACACGCGTCACGATCGTTGCCGCAGCAATTGACAGCATCAGCGACGGGATTTGTGCAACCAGCGCATCGCCGATCGCCAGCAGCACATAGGTGTGCGCGGCATCGCCGATCGTCATGCCATGGCTCACCGGCCCCAGGATCAGGCCGCCGATGATATTGGCGGCAAGAATTAGCAGGCCGGCAACCGCGTCGCCCTTCACGAACTTGGACGAACCGTCCATCGAGCCATAAAAATCGGCCTCTGTGGCCACTTCCACGCGCCGGGCCTTGGCTTCTTCGGGGGTCAGCAGACCGGCATTGAGATCGGCATCAATTGCCATTTGCTTGCCGGGCAGGGCGTCCAACGTGAAGCGCGCTGACACTTCAGACACGCGGCCAGCACCCTTGGTGACCACGATCATGTTGATGATCACCAGAATCGCAAAGACGAACAGGCCGACGACATAATCGCCGCCGATCAGGAAGGTACCGAACGCCTCAATCACCTTGCCGGCCGCAGCTTCGCCCTCATGCCCATGGACGAGCACCACGCGGGTCGACGCGACGTTCAGACTCAGGCGAAACAGCGTGGCGAACAGCAGCACGCTTGGGAAAGCGGAGAAATCGAGCGGCTTTTGCGCATTTAGCGCCACCATCAGCACGGCAAGGCTGATCGTGATGTTCATGATGAAAAAGATGTCGAGCAACGATGACGGGATCGGCACGACCATCAGCAGCACGAGCAGCAGGATGGCAACCGGCAGCGCGGCGCCGCGAATAAGACCGCCGAGATCGCGGCGGGGCGAGGTCAGTGCGGCCATCGGTTAACCGCCCAGCCGCGCGAGCAACAGATAGGCCAAGCGGGCGGTGTCAGGCGTTGGCCGCAGCAGCGATTCCGCGCGGTTGACGCCCCCCTGCAACTGATCGAGCGTTGCCTGGGCCCAGCGGGTTGCGCCGCTTTTGCTTTCGCCATTGCCGGGAATAATTTCTGCGCCGCCGCCGTCACTGGGGCTCAGACCACCAGAGGCAAGCCCGGTCGCCCCGACGGCAGCGGCACCGCGATCAAGCTTGGCAGAGAAGCGGTCGTAAATGTCGCTGAGCGAGCGTGGCTGGCCACCCTCGCTGTAGAAAATGTTGCGATTGGCGCGTGCGGCGGCGGGAAACAGCGCCGCCCCGGCCTGATCGGGATTGGCCTGCAGGTTCTTCAGGAAGCTGCGCGCGCCGCCCAGGCCCAGGAAGTGCGCCATATAGAGATCGGTGCCCGTTGCGGTTCTGCCAAGGCTGTCTTCGATCGAAACCTTATTGTCCGCTGCATGTTCCGCGGCCATCAATGACGCGGCATTAGGGTCAT
The DNA here is from genome assembly GCA_001464615.1 of Sphingomonadales bacterium Ga0077557. Taxonomy (GTDB): domain Bacteria; phylum Pseudomonadota; class Alphaproteobacteria; order Sphingomonadales; family Sphingomonadaceae; genus Sphingomonas. The sequence goes on from LNFI01000032.1 coordinate 230,677, forward strand.
TGCGCAACGCCAGGATCGCGCGGCGGGTGCCGGGATCATTCACGGTCAGCCGACCATTGGCCCCCTGGGTGATGTTTTCGGCGGCCCAACCCAGGCCATGTTCGGCGCCATGTTTCTTGACGACCGACAGCCAGCTTTGTTCGATGAATTGATAGAGCCCGGAGGCGCTTGAGGTGCCGGCCTTGGCGTCGGGCCGCAGGCCGCTTTCAACTTGCGCCTGGCCGAGCAGATAATTGAAATCCACGCCCGTTCTGGCCGATGCCAGCGCGATCGCTGACTGGATCGTGCCGCGGACCGCGCCGTTCGCCTTGTCGATTGGAATAACGCTCATCGACTGTCCATGTCCCCTGTTGCAAGGGACTACACAGCAAGGAGCGTGCCAGTTCTCTGGGTGTTACGGGCAAAAATGCCCGAAGTCAGGCAAAGCTGCCGGCAAGCGCCGCGCCGCGATAGCCCGTCGCGCCGTCGCCCGTCAGCTGCTGAAGTCGGCGGCGGACATTGGCGCTCATCAAATTGACATAGATGCGGCAGGTTTCGTTCAGTCGGTGCGCTTCTTCGGCAAGGGCCCGGATATCCGGGGTTGGCGCGCCGTCTCTAGCCGCAGCGATTGTGTCGATCGCCACCAATTTGGTGCGGGTGGCGCGTTCCAGCCCGGCGACGTCATTTGCTTTCAGGGCGGCGATCTCGGCATGCAGCGCGTCGATCACACGGACCAGGGCATCGCGGCGGGTCATTCCGGTTTCCAGTTCAGTCGGATCGCGATCAGCCGATCGGCGACAGTTTCGGGCAGGATGGGATAGCTGTTATTGGCGATAGCATGCCGGATTCGCGCGACCCGTTCGGCATCGACGGGCGGTTTTGCTGCAAATTCGGCGACCAAACCAGCAAGCCGACCGCTTGGTGCCGCCTCTGCCTCATTCTGCACGACCGACCGTGAACGGTCGATCGGCGCCGTTTTCGCCACTGCGGCGAGCGACCTATCTTGTGCTACCGGCTTTGCACCGATCGGATCCACCATGATTCCAGCCCCGTGTTTTTGCCAACTGCGTTCTTGCCTCTATGCAGAAAAACGACCGGGGGCGGCAAAGCTTTAGAGAAAATTACAGATTGAAGCCGGGCACGGCGGCATGGCCTGGTTCGAGAGCAATCGCCTGGATTGGTTTCTTGACCCCGTCGACATCGACCAGCAATCGACCGCCTGCCACCGCATCGGTCATCGCAACGCCGTCGCGCGTGATCGAAAAGCCTGGCGCGCCGGCTTCGACCATGACTGGGTCACCCCGTTTGATCACGACCTGCGGCTTTGCCGGGGCTGGCGCCGCTGCCGCCGCGGGGGCGGAAATCGGCGTTGGGGCAAGGATTACCGGTACATAGACGCGCCATTCAGGGTCGGTGCAGCTGACCACCACTGAATCGTGATTGGCTGCCCGCCATGACATCGACACCATCGCGCAGGACGCCAGTTTCAACCGCGCATCAACCGGCGCACGTGCGCCGCCTTCGCTGCCAATCGGCTTGCCGGTGAAATTTGCCACCCCGCGATCGATCACGCTGGTATCCTGGAACCCCGTCTGCGCCGCGGCTGGGCTGGCGATCAGGGCGGTGCAAAGCAGTAAGCGGTACATGATTTTCTCCTTGGAAAATTGCCGCAGGCGGCAAAGCGGCATTGCCGGGCGGCAGATCATGGCCGCTTCCCGTCAAAGCCAATCGTTAGCGTGACGGCACGGCGGCCAGGCACTGGATCAGTGGTGATTGTCAGGCGATCGGCCGAGATCGCGCCGGCAGCGACAAGCGCGACGGCAACGGCGCGGGCGCGATCAGCGGCGAGGATGGTCCCGCTGCCCGTTTCTGGCTCGACATCGGCGGCCGTGCCATCGACCGCGCCCGACAGGCGCAAGCGCACGCGCGGATCGCTGGCCGCACTGCGCGCCCATTGGCTGATTGCTGCTGCTGATTGGGGCAAAATGCTAGACCCAGGGGCAAAGTCGCCCATCGCGGCCACCGCCACGGGCATTGGATCAGCAACCCGCTCTGTAATCCCGAACCCTTCGCGCAAGCCAGTGGCCAGCGCCTCTTTGTCGAGCCGCTGATTGGCCTGGAGCAGCACGAAAAAGCCGACCAGCAACAAGGCGAGATCGGCAAGCGTGACCAGCCAGATCGGTCGTCCGGGCGGAACGACGGGGAAGAAATCGTCGCTCATGCAGCACTCCGCTCGCGCAGCGGCGGCTGGTCGCGGTGGCGGGGCAGCTCGCGCAGGGCGATCGCCGCTAATGGTGTCTCGATCCTTAGCCGCTCAAAGGCTTCGATCCGCGCCTGGCGGCGGAGCCGGGCGGCAATCGGCATGGCGATCAGACTGGCGATCAGCGCGCCATAGAGCGTCGCGAGCAGCGCTACCGCCATCGCCGCGCCAATCGCGCTGGGGTCATTCATCGATACGAACATCTTGACCAGACCGATCAGCGTACCGACCATCCCCATTGCCGGGGCAACTTCGGCGGCCGACGCCCATACTTCGGCGGCGGCAAGATGGCGTTCGATCCGTGCCTGGCGTGCCTGACGAACGATCGCGTGGACCGCCTCGGCATCGGCGCCATCGACAATGGCGGCAATCGCCACCGACACATCGGCATCGGCAATTACAGATCGATCAAGCGTCATCACGCCGTGGCGCGCGGCAATTCGCCCCAGGGCGGCAATTTGGTCAAGCAGGGGATCGGCCCGAAACGGGCGGCGAAGCAACACCGGTAACGCGGTGACCGCGCGGCCCAGATCACCCAGCTGCGTGCGCAGCACGGTGGCGATCAGCGTACCGCCACCGACAATGCCAATCGCGGCAGGATCAAGATAGGGCGCGAGTGCGTGGGCAAAGGTCATGCTCATCATCTCCCCCGCGTAGCAAGGGCCGCGCCAGTTTGGCCTGTATGCGGGCCGTGCCGGTGCTGACGGCAAGTGGCGGCAGACCGGCGACAGTCGCTTGCCGCCGACCGGCAACATCTTGCCGCCGTGCCCCGTCCATCGTGCGCCGCTGCGTTTTTTCCGGCCACTCCCCAAAACTGGCACGGTGATTGCTTGGTGGCTCACGCAAGATTTTATGCGGAGTCCATGAACGTGGCAGACGACCTTCTTTTCGGTGTGCATGCAGCAGCGCTAGAGCTGCGCTCGCGGCGCATGGGGATGATTGCGTCGAACATCGCCAACGCGTCGACGCCCGGCTTCAAAGCCAAGGACATTGATTTCAAGGCGGCGCTTGCCCAGGCCAATGGGCCGCAGGGGCTCACCGATGCATCAGTTGCCAGCGCCACGAAATTTCGCGTGCCGCTCCAGGCCTCGCTCGACGGCAATACGGTTGAGTTGGCGAGCGAGCAGACCGCCTTTGCTGAAAATGCCGTCGCCTACCAGACGACCTTGTCTTTCCTGAATGGCCGGATTGGCCAGATCACCCGCGCATTGAGAGGCGAATAATCATGGCCGATCAACCGCTCACCATTTTCCAGGTCGCCGGTCGCGCCATGTCGGCGCAGCTCGTGCGGCTGAACACCACGGCATCGAACCTTGCCAATGCAGGTGTCGTCTCAAGCTCAGCTGACGCTGCGTACAAGACGATGAAGCCGGTGTTTCGCACCCAGTTCGACAAGGCGTCGGGGCTGTCGACCGTCAATGTCGAACGCATCGTTGAAGCCGGTAACGCCCCAACGCGTCGCTATGATCCAAGCAATCCGCTGGCCGACAAAGACGGCAATGTCTTTGAAGCAGCGGTCGATGAAACCCGCGAGCTCGTCGACATGATGGAGACCGCGCGAAATTATCAAAACAATGTCGAAGTGATGCAGACTGCCAAGTCGCTGATCATCGATACCCTCAAATTGGGACGCTGATTATGGCAACTTCTTTCGATAGCACGCTTTCAAGCCTTGGCATTGGCCGCACCACCACAAGTGCGCAGGTCAAGACGGCGGCGCAGGCCGATCAGCTGACGCAGAATGACTTTCTGAAATTGCTGACCGCGCAGCTCAAAAATCAGGATCCGACCGATCCGGTCGATGCCACCCAGCAGCTTTCGCAGCTGGCGCAATTCTCAAGCGTCGCCGGGATCAGCGAGATCAACACCACGTTGAAAGCCATTCAGGACAAATTGAGCGGCGGCAGCACCAGCGATGCGCTTAGCTATGTCGGGCACAATGTCTTGACGCCCGGCACCACTGCTTATCCGCGCACCGATGGCGGCTTGTCCGGCGCGGTCGAGCTTGCCGGGGATGCCAGCGACGTCAAGGTTTCGATCACGGGTCCGAACGGCGCGGTACTCAAAACGCTGTCGCTCGGCGCGCAGGCAAAGGGCAGCGTGACCTTTGATTGGGACGGCAGCACCAAAAATGGCGAACCCGCCGGTGCCGGTCCGTTCAAAGTCAGCGCCGTCGCCAATAATAATGGCGCCAGCGTCGGCACCACCCCGCTCGTCTGGGCACCGGTTAGCTCGGTGTCGATCCCGGCGAAGGGCGCACCGATCCTTACTCTGCCCGGTATCGGCCAAGTTCCCACCACCCAGGTCCGCCAGATCGGCTGATCCGCTTCAATTATATGGTTTTGCTAAGGAGATAAACGCATGTCCTTCTACACTTCGCTCAGCGGCCTCAAGGCAGCCCAGACTGATCTCGCAACGATTTCTCACAACCTTGCCAATGTCGGCACCAACGGATTCAAGAAGAGCCGTTCGGAATTCGCCGACGTGATCGCATCGAGCGTTGGCGTGAACCCTACCCAGGTCATCGGATCGGGTACCGTCGTGAAGGCGAACCGCCAGCAGTTCAGCCAGGGTAATCTGGTGCAAACATCGTCGGCGCTCGATATCGCGATTTCGGGCGACGGTTTTTTCGCGGTCAAACCGCAGCTTGATGGCGGCCCGGTCAACTTCACCCGCAACGGATCGTTTCTGGTGAATGCCGATCGCTATGTTGTTGATGGCCAGGGCGCGCATTTGCAGGCCTATCCGGTTGACGGCAGCGGTGCCGTCGTCGCATCGGGCCTGGCGTCGGCAGTCAATGTTCGCCTGCCTGCTACCAGCGGCACGCCGGTGCCAACCGCCAATGTCGCCTTATCCGTCAATCTGCCTGCTGGTGGTGCCATTCCGGCGACGGCCACCTTCGATCGGTTTGACCCAACCAGCTATAATGAATCGACCCAGGCCACGATCTTCGATGCCGAGGGCAATGCCCAGGTGTTGACGACCTATTTCAAGCGCGAAACCGTGCCGACCGGCGGTACACCGACCAGCACTTGGTCTGCCTACAGCTTTGTTGGTGATCAGGCGTTGACGGTGGCCGGCACTGCCCCAATCACGCTGACCTTCGATGCCGCCGGCACGCTCACGTCGCCGACCACAGCGAACACCTTTGACGCCTTCACCCCGGCGAGCAGCCCGAACCCGCAAGTGCTGGCGCTGAACTTCGGCACCGCGACGACCCAACTCGGCTCGCCCTTTGATGTCGCATCGAGCAGCCAGGACGGTGTTGCCGTCGGCCAGCTGCAGGGCGTCACGGTCGATTCCGAAGGCATGATCAAGGCAAGCTTTTCGAACGGCGAAGCCCGGACGCTCGGCAAGGTATTGCTGGCCAATTTCGCCAATCCATCGGGCCTTCGCCAGCTTGGTAGCAGCAGCTGGGCACCAACGGGTCTGTCGGGCACGCCGATCGTCGGTGAACCGGGCAGCAATGGTTTTGGTGGTCTTCTGTCGGGCACGATCGAACGGTCCAACGTCGATCAGACCGAGGAACTTGTCGGCTTGATCGCCGCGCAGCGGAACTTCCAGGCCAATGCCAAAGCGCTCGAGACCGATAACCAGATCTCGCAGACCATCTTCAACATCCAATAACATGCGTGATCGGGGTCAAGTGAATGGATAAGCTGATCTACACTGCTGCGTCGGGCCTGAAGGGGCATCTGGCGGCGCAGGCGGCGATCGCCAATAACATGGCGAACGCCTCCACGATCGGCTTTCGTGCTGATCGGGTGGTGTTCGATCAGCTCAACGTTAGCGGCCCCGGCCTGCTCGCGCGCCAGCCGGCATCGGAGGAAGTTACCGATGCCGATCGGCGCCCGGGCGCCATCATGTCAACCGGCAAGCCGCTCGATGTGGCGGTGGGTGGTGATGCCTGGATTGCAGTCCAGGCCAGCGATGGCAGCGAAGCCTATACCCGGCGCGGCGATCTTTCGGTCGCTGCGTCGGGCGTGCTGGAAACCGGTGACGGTTTCCCGGTGATCGGATCGGGGGGTCCGATCACCGTGCCGCCCGCGCAAAAGGTAACCATCGGCCCCGATGGCAGTGTCAACATCATCCCCTTTGGCGCCGAACCCGGCGCCGCGCCGGTGGTGGTCGATCGCATCAAACTGGCGAGCCTGAAGGGATCGGACACGGTCAAGGGCCTCGACAATCTGTTGCACGTCCGCGGTGGCGGTGCGCTGCCCGGTGATCCGACCGCGACGCTGGTGTCGGGATCGCTTGAGGGATCCAATGTCAATCTAACCGAGGCGCTGGTCGACATGATCGAAAACCAGCGCAGCTACGAAGTACAGGCCAATTTGATCAAATCGGCCAAGGAACTCGATGAAAGCAGCGCATCGTTGATGCGGCTGCCGACTTAAGGGGAATAGGGTATGGGCAGCGCAGCAATGCATATCGCGCGGACTGGGCTTGATGCTCAGGACATGCGCATGCGGGTCATTTCGAACAACCTCGCAAACGTTAATACGACGGGTTACAAGCGCGATCGCGCGGCCTTTGAGACGCTTGCCTATCAGACGGTGACGGCGCCAGGCGCGCCGAGCACGTCGGAAACCAAATATGCGACCGGGCTCAATCTCGGTACCGGCGTACGCATTCAGGGCACTTCGCGGATCGATACGCAGGGAACGCTGGCGACGACGGGCAATTCGCTTGATCTCGCGCTTGATGGCGATGGCTATTTTCAGGTGACGCTGCCTGGCGGTACGCTTGGCTATACCCGTGCTGGCAATTTCTCGCGATCGGCCGAGGGCCAGCTGGTCACAGCGGAGGGCTATGCGGTGCAGCCCGGCATCACCGTGCCCACGGGCGCGACATCAATCACGATTGGCACCGATGGCACCGTATCGGCGACGATCGCCGGCCAGACCGAGCCGAGCGAGATCGGTCAGGTCCAGATCGCGACCTTCCCCAACGCTGCCGGCCTGCAGGCCAAGGGCGACAATTATCTGACTGAATCGGCCGCCAGTGGTGCCGCCAATCTGGGCATCGCCGGCCAGGAAGGTCGCGGCAATATCCGCCAGGGCATGCTGGAGGGGTCCAACGTCAATGTCGTCGAAGAACTGGTTAACATGATCGAAACCCAGCGGGCTTACGAAGTGAATTCGAAGATGATCACCGCCAGTGACGAGATGCTGAAATATGTCAATCAGAACATCTGATCCCAGCGCGACCCGCCATGACGCGCTGGTGAAATTTGCCGCCGGCATCGTCTGTGGGGCGATGCTGGTGGCTGCGTTTGCCCCAGCGCCAGCCTCAGCCAGCTTGTTCGGCAAGAAACAACCCAAGACCGATTTCTCGATGACCCTGCCGCCGCCGCCGCCGCCGCCTCCACCAGCGGATGGCGCGATCTTCAAGGCGTCCGCCGGTTATGCGCCGCTCTACGAAGGGTGGCGCGCGCGTCGCGTTGGCGATCCGCTGACGATCGTGCTGGTCGAACGCACCCTGGCGAGCAAATCGGCGAGCTCAAAGCTCGACAGCAAGGGCAATGTCGGAATCAACCCGCCGGCCGTGGGGCCGTTGTCGTTTGTACCGCCCAATGCGCTGCAGGCCGATGGCGGGCGCGGTTTTAACGGCACGGGTTCGGCTGATCAGTCAAACTCGCTGTCGGGCGAAGTCAGCGTGACGGTGTCTGAGGTTTTCCCCAATGGCACGATGATGGTGCAGGGCGGCAAGCGCGTGACGCTCAACCGCGGCGACGAATATGTCCAGATCAAGGGTCTGGTGCGCTGGGCCGATGTCGATGCCGATAACCGGGTGCTCAGCACGCGCGTTGCCGATGCGCAGATCGCTTATACCGGCAAGGGTGATGTCGCCCGCGCCAGCCGCCAGGGGTGGTTCAACCGCTTCTTCGCCGCCCTCAGCCCGTTTTGATCGGATGACGACCATGGTCCGTTTTTTCCTCGCCTGTCTGATGGCCCTGCTGGCGGCAACGCCGGCCTGGGCTGATCGCGTCAAGGATCTGGGCACCTTTCAGGGCATCCGCAGCAACCAGCTGACGGGATATGGGATTGTTGTCGGCCTGCCCGGTACCGGCGACGATAATCTGGAATATACCGTGCAGTCGCTGAAGAGCGTTGCCTCGCGCTTTGGCTTGCAATTACCAGCGGGGGTCAATCCTGGGCTAAAGAATTCTGCGGCCGTGCTGATCACGGCGGAACTTCCCGCTTTTGCAAAGCCCGGCCAGCGTATCGACATCACTGTCGCTGCACTTGGTAAGGCCAAATCGCTGCGCGGCGGCAGCCTGATCCTCACCCCGCTGATCGGTGCCGATGGCCAGGTCTATGCGATGGCGCAGGGCAATCTTGCAGTTGGCGGGCTCGGCGCGGAAGGCGCGGATGGGTCCAAGATCGTCGTCAATGTGCCGTCCACCGGGCGCATCCCTGATGGGGCCACGGTTGAACGGGCGGTCGATACCGGTTTTGCCAGCTCCCCGGTCGTGACGTTCAATCTGTCGCGGGCCGATTTCACGACGGCGCAGAGCATCGCCGCCGCCATCAACGCCCGGCTTGGACCAGGGCGCGCCAATGCGATCGACAGCGTGTCGATTGCGATCGCGGCGCCTGAGGGCGCTGATTCCCGAGCGACGCTGATGAGCCAAGTCGAAAATCTGGTGGTGACGGTGGCAGAGCCTGCCGCGCGCGTGATCGTCAATGCGCGTACGGGCACGGTCGTGATCAATTCCGCCGTTCGGGTGAGTGCGGCGGCCGTTACCCAGGGCAAGCTGACGGTGCGGGTCGATGAATCGCAGCGCGTCGTCCAGCCCGCGCCATTCAGCAACGGCGAAACAACGGTCGAACAGAAAAGCGGCGTCGGTATTGCCGAAGAGGTCAAGCCGATTTTCCTGCTCGAACCCGGCCCGCGGCTGGCTGATATCGTCAAGGCGATGAACGCGATCGGCGCTTCGCCAGCCGATCTTGTCGCGATCCTGGAAGCCCTGAAAGAAGCCGGCGCCCTGAAGGCCGACTTGATCATCCTATGAGCGATATCACCGGCCTGCCCGCCCTGCCGACCACCGGCATCGATGTCCCCAACGTCTCGAGCGATACGAGCCGGCTGGCGTCGCGTGCCAATCTGGAAAAGGCGGGCAAGCAGTTCGAAGCGGTGTTCACGCAGATGATGCTGAAATCGATGCGGGCGACGCACCTGGCCCAGGACATTTTCGGCAGCAAGGCGCAGGATACTTTCCGCGACATGCAGGATCAAAAACTGTCCGTGGTGATGGCTGATGCCAAGCCGCTCGGCATTGGCAAGGCGATGGTCGATTTCCTGGCCAAGAACCAGGCCGCGCTTCAGGCCGAAGCCGCCCCGGCAGCAGCTGATGGGAGCGCGACGCCATGAGCGATCTGCTCTCGGTCGGTGCCAGCGGGGTGCGCGCCTATCAATCGGCGTTGACGACCACATCCGACAATATCGCCAATGCCGCAACGCCGGGCTATGCGCGCCGCACCACGACACTGCGCGAGGTATCGGCGGCGAGCGGCCGTGTAAGCCAGAGCGTATCGGCGACGGGCAATGGCGTTACGGTGTTTGGCATCAACCGCGCCGCCGATGCGCAGCGTGACGGTGCCGTGCGGAGCGCCGGTGCTGATCTGTCGCGCACCGAAACCAGCATCACCTGGCTGCAGGGCATCGAAACCGCGCTGACCGGCGCGCAGTTGGGCGATCGCCTGACGAGCTTTTTCAACGCCGCCAAATCGGTAGCGGCTGATCCCACCGCAAGCACGCCCCGCGCTGCCCTGCTTGAATCGAGCGCCAGCGTGGCAAGCGCCTTTGGCAGCACAGCGCGCGCGCTTGACCAGATTGCAGCGGATCTTGATACCACGGCCGAAAGTGCTGCCACCTCGCTTGAAACGCTTGGGGCTTCGCTTGCCCGGATAAACAAGGGGCTCGGCAGCGCGCAGCCCAATTCAAGCGCCCAGGCCCAGTTGCTTGATCAGCGCGACCAGATCCTCGACCAGTTGAGCGCGCTAAGCGATATTGCCGTCACTACCGATGCATCGGGCCGCACCAGCGTCAATCTTGGTGGGGCAGCCGGGCCTGCTTTTGTCACCGCTGGCGGTGACGTCGGCTATGTCACCTATGTCCGCGCGCCAAGTGGCACGGTTTCGTTCGCTGTTCACCTCAACGGCAACGCCTCCAGCCTAAATCCGGGGGGCGGGGCGCTGGCCGGCATCGCCGATGGCGCTCAGCGGATTGGCGCCGCGCGCACCGAACTGAACCGCATCGCCACTGACTTTGTTGACGGCGTCAATGCCGTGCAGGCAACGGGCCGCGATCTGGATGGCAATCCTGGCGCGCCGTTATTTGCCGTCGGTGCTGTGGCGACGGATATCTCAGTCGCGCTCGCCAGCGGACGTGGCATTGCGGCGGCGGTTGTCGGTGGCGGTGCGCGCAATAATGGCAACCTCGCCAATCTGGAAGCGTTGCGGACGAGTGGCGGGTTTGAAGCGGATACCAGCACTCTGGTGGCGACCAATGCCACCGCGCTCGATCAGCGCAAGACCGTCGCCGACGCGCAAAACGCCATCCATGACGGCGCGATTAGCGCGCGCGATCAGCTGGTGGGGGTCAATCTCGATAGCGAAGCTGTTGATCTGCTGCGCTTTCAACAGGCCTATCAGGCATCGAGCCGAGTGATCCAGGTCGCCCGCGAAACATTCCAGACCATCCTCGATATCCGCTGAGACAAACCATGACGATCACCAGCACCAGCTTGTTCTTCGATCGCGCGGCCAGCCGGCTGAATACGCTGTCGGGCCGGACGCAGACGATTCAGGATCAGATCTCATCGGGCAAGAAGCTGACTGCGCCATCGGACGATGCGGTTGGCTATCAGCGGCTGCAAAGCATTGCGCGCGGCACCGCCGATGATGTCGCCTGGGGCAAGAACATCACGCTCGCGCGCACGGTGCTCGATCAGGCCGATACCACGCTCGATTCGGTCACGAACCAGCTGCAAAAAGCGCAGGAGCTCGTGATTCAGGCGAGCAGCGGTACGCTTTCTGACGGCAACCGGGCAGTGATCGCCACGCAGTTGCGCGGGATCGTCGATGACCTGGTGTCGCTTGCCAACAGCAAGGATTCGCGCGGCGGCCCGCTGTTCGGCGCGGCCAGTGGCGATACGGCGGTCACGCGCGATGCGTTGGGTGTCGTCAGCTTTACCGGCACTGGCGATCCGGTCAGCATCCCGGTGGGCGAGGGCATTGCCATCCAGCCCAGCGAATCGGCGGAACGGCTTTTTGGCGGCTTGGCGAGCGGCGGCGGCACCACGGATGTCTTTGCCCTGCTCAGCACGCTCGCCACCGCGCTGGCGGCTGGCGGCAGCCCAGGAGCGGCGGCTGGTGACGCGTTGAACGGCGTAAAGGCATCGCTTGATCAGGTCAGCAATGCTCGCGGGTCGATTGGTGCGCGCGGTGCACGGCTTGATCTGGAATCGGCGCGGCTCGATGCAACCGCGCTCACGCGTGAAGCCGAGCGCTCGTCGATTGAGGATACCAATTTGGCGACGGCAATCGTCGAGCTGCAGAAAACCTCGACTATCTTGCAAGCCACCCAATCGAGCCTCGCCAAGCTCAGTTCGCTCTCGCTGTTCGATTATCTTCGCTGAAAGTTGCTTTGGTTAACCGATTGGCGACGAAATTAGGTGAATAAGGGGTTTCATGGCCGCGAACCCGATTCCGGGGCGGCCCAAGCGTCGGGAGGCGGCTGAGTAAATGTTTCCGATTATCGGCTTTGTCATCCTGATCGTCATGGTGTTTGGCGGCTTCGCCATCACCGGCGGCGCGCTTGAACCCGTGATGGAAGCCATTCCGCACGAAATGCTCATCATTGGCGGCGCCGCGGTCGGCGCGCTTGTCATCGGCAATTCGATGAAGGAGCTGAAGGCGGTTGGCGGCGGCTTGGTGAAGGTTTTCAAGGGCCCGCGCTACAAGAAGCAGGATTATCTCGACACGATTTTCCTGGTGTCCAAGCTGATGAAGATGCTGCGCACCGAAGGGCCAATCGCGCTTGAGCCGCATGTCGAGGATCCGACATCCAGCGCCATCTTCAGCGAATATCCCCGCCTGCTCGCCGATCATACATTGATCGCGCTGATCGCCGATACGCTCCGCCTGGTCGTCGTTTCATCGGGTACGCTTGATGTTCACGCCGTCGAAGAGGTGATGGATAATACAATCAAAACCCATCATCACGAGGTGCAGGGCCCGCAGACCACGCTGCAGACGCTGGCCGATGCGCTGCCCGCGCTGGGCATTGTCGCGGCCGTGCTCGGCGTGGTCAAAACCATGGGCTCGATCGATAAACCGCCCGCCGTCCTGGGCGCGATGATCGGTTCGGCGCTGGTTGGCACCTTCATGGGCGTGTTGCTGGCGTACGGCCTTGTCGCGCCGCTGGCGGGCCGGTTGCAGCAGATCATCGATGCCGATGCCGCGATCTATCACACAGTCAAGCAGATCATCATCGCCTCGCTCCACGGCCATCCGCAGCCGCTGGTCATTGAGGCGGCTCGCTCGGGCATTGCCCATAGCAACCAGCCCGGTTTTGCCGAGGTATTTGACGGCTTGCGCGGGCGCTAAACTATGGCCGCCCGCGCCCCCCACGGCACCAACCAGCCCCCCAAGGTCATCGTCAAGAAGATCTATATTGAAGGGCATGGCGGCCACCATGGTGGCGCCTGGAAGGTGGCCTATGCCGATTTCGTGACCGCCATGATGGCCTTCTTCCTGCTGATGTGGCTGCTCGGCGCGACGACGGAAAAGCAGCGCAAGGGCATTGCCGATTATTTCGCGCCGACAATCATCGATTCGCGATCAGAAGGCATTGGCGGCAGCGGCCTGTTTGGCGGCGATGTCATCAGCAGTTCATCACGCGTCGGCAAGGACGCCGGCACGTCCAGCACGCTCAGCCTCGTCCAGCCGCAAATGTCCGACGCAGGGGGCCCAAGGATCGGCACCGGCGACCGCGGATCGCTGCGCAACCGCGAGTTCGAGATTCAGGATCGCAAGAACTTCGATCGCATCAAAGCGAGCGTATCGAAGCAGATGACCGCCAGCCCCAAATTGCAAAAACTGGCCACGCATGTGAAGTTTGTACGGACCATTGAGGGCATGCGAATCGATTTGGTCGATAATGCCGATTATTCGATGTTCGGCCTGGGGACGACGCTGCTCGAACCCGAAGCCGACAAACTGATCGGGCTGATCGCTGAATCGGTCAAGACACTCGATAACGCGATCATGATCCGCGGCCATACCGATAGCCTTGGCTTCAAGAATGCGGCCGGGATCAACAATTGGCTGCTTTCCAGCAGCCGCGCCGAGGCGACCCGGCGTCGCCTTGCCCAGGATGGCTTGCCCGATAGCCGGTTCGAACGGATCGAAGGCGTTGCTGACCGCGAGCCGATGATCAAGTCTAACCCAGCCGATCCGCGCAATCGCCGGGTGTCGATCACGATGCTGTACCGCAAGAGCATATTCGGCCGATAAGCCAGTGGCGCGCCCGGCGTTCGAACGCTACCGCTGGCGGGTGACCCCTGCAGCCGGAGCATGCCCGATGACCCCCCGAACAATGCGCCAGCTTCGCCAGTTTCATTTGTGGTTCGGGATGATCTTTGCGCCGGCCATTTTGTTTTTTGCGTTTAGCGGGGCCCTGCAAACCTTCGATTTTCAGGAAACGGTGGACGGCGTCGCCCCGCCGAAATGGATTGCCGTCATCGCCGCGATTCACAAGAAACAGGATTTCCCAAAGCCGCGCAAACCCAGGCCCGACGGGGCAGCGCCCGCTTCCGCCGCCACCCCGGCTGAAAAATCCGCGCCCGCCCGCCCGGCACCGGCGCACTCGCCCTGGCCGCTCAAGGTGTTTGTCGGCTTGATGTCGATCGGGCTGATGGCGTCTACGCTGCTGGGCATCACCATCGCCTTGAGCAATCGCACCAGCCGCCGACGCTCCTTGCTCCTGCTGACTCTGGGGACCGTGCTGCCAATCTCGATGCTGTTCGTCTGACAGCCTATCCGGACAGACGCGCGTGACGGGTTATTTTGACAGCCCCTGGCCAGGCGAAGATGGCACGCCCGATCGCCGCCAGGCCCCGCGCCGTCCTGACGACGGTCCTGGCCTGCCGCTGCGCCACACATCGCGCGCCGCATTAATGTCGACGATGACGGTGCTTGGTGGTCCGGGTGAGGTCTATCTGCTGACTCATTCGGTGTTGCGCGCCAATCTTGGCCTGCCAACGACTGCCCAGGTCGAACGGATTGACCCGCTGACACTGGCGACGATTGATCGTTCGCCGCGCCTGCCGGGCGGGCCAATGTGGCCGGGCGGGATGGCGGTGCATGCCAATGGCGATCTCTATACCGTCTATGGCCGCTGGGCGCACCGGCTTGACCGCGCGTGTCGCGTCAGGGCGGCGCTGCGGCTGCCGATCAACCAGCCCTATAACTCCTTCGTGATCCTCGATTGCGGGCTGATCGTCACCAAGAACCTGTCGGACACGATGCCCGCCCAGCTAACGGTGATTGATCCGGAAAAGATGGACATTATCGCCACGCTCGACTGTCCCGAAGCCTCGATTGCCCGGCTGAGTGCGGTAGGTAACACCGTCTATGTTGTTGGGGTGCGGTCGATCTTTCGCTGCGATTGGACTGGGGACGCGCTGCACCGTGATCCCGACTGGCGGCATGATTATGTCGGCGCGACCCGCCAAAGCTATGGTTGGGATGTGGTGCTGGCGCTCGGCCAGGCCTGGTTCATGGACAATGGCCGCCACCGCTATCGCACCAGCATGATCGGGCGCGGCGTCTCCCCAACTGCCAATCGCCTGATCCGCGTGGCGCTGGACGATGCCCGCGATCATGCCGCGATCGAGATCAGCGGCCGGGCGGGGGGCAGCATTACCAACCCGCCGCTGGTTGATGCGGCGCGGGGGATCGTCATCGGCTTTGATTCGGCCAATCGCTTCATGCGGGCATGGCGGTTCGATCCCGGCACCCGCGCGCTTTCACCCATGTGGCACCGTGCCGATTTCGGCTGCGCCAGCCATATGGTGCTGCTGCCGGCCAGCGGGCAGATCGTCACCAATGATTATCGCCGCGGCGGGGAAGAGGTGGTGCTGCTCGATATCGAAACGGGTGCCGAGCAAGGCCGCACGCGGATTGGCGGGATGACACAGGGCGTGGTGTTTCCGAGCATCGGCTGGTCGAACGATGTCTATTGGTGTTCGATGCGGCGCGTCGCGCGGGTGTTTGGCTAGAGAGCGTGATGACGTTAGGTCGCTTCAACCTCACACCCGTTCGGCCCCGGATCAGGTCCGGGGGAAGTCGAAGCCCAGGCGCTCCGCATGCCCTTCGACTTCGCTCAGGGCGAACGGGCTATGGGTTGGTCCAATCCAAAGTCATCACATTCTAGATCGGATTGCTCGCCAGTACCGATTCAAGCAACCGATGGATCACCGCCCGGGCATCGTCGATCACCAGCCCCTGATCATGGCGCAGGCGCCGCCAGCACTGGAAGCTGATCGTCACCTCAATCGCACTGGCCAGGGAGGGGTCGTCGATCACCGCCTGTGGCAGGATCGCGTGCAACGATGTGCGTTCCAGCTGCAATTGCTTGTGATAGCCTTGCATCAGGAATTCGGACTGGAAGCGCTTGATGCTGGACGAGATGCGATACGGCATGATCGTTTCGTAAATGCCAATCCGGCGATCGGCCATTTCGCGCACCCGGTCTTGCCAGCCGGTCGCCTCAAACGGCTTCAGCATGATTGGCATGACCTGCGCTTCGATCACTTCGGCCATTTCGCGGTACAGCGATTCCATCTCGTCGAAATGGCGGAACACCGTGCGCAGGCCAACGCCTGCTACCTCCGCCACTTGGGCCGCGCCGGGGGCGACGTCGCCGTCGCGCACCAGCGTCAACAGCGCGTCAACAATTTTGGCGCGGGTCGCGCGACTGCGCAAATGGCGACCGTCCAGCCCCTGATCCGGTTGAGGTTGGCGGCGAACGCGTTCGGGAGGGGATGGCTGCGATTTCATGATGGTCGTACCCATGGCATAAGCAATCGGGGGCGCAGCGTCCAGCGATCCACGCTTTTGATGATATTGGCATATATAACGCCAATTAGCAGCGATCAAATTTCCGTCTGTGTTCAGCCTAGAAGGTAATGTGTGAAACTTCTTTTGTCCTTGGCCATGCTATAATATAGGAACCGCGCATGAGTGCCATTCGCCGCCTGGTGACCACCATTTTGACCAGCGCGGGGCTGCGGGACCTTCGTCGCGCGCGGCATCGGATTGCGCGACGCATTGGGGGCAAGGCGATGACGGCGGACTTCTTCTTCCAGGTCGACGATCCCTATGGGCCGGTCGCGTTGCCGTATGTGGCGGCGCTGACGGCGCGTTATGGCCTGGCCCTGCGGCTGCATCTCGTCCCCGCGCCAGAGGCAGCGGCGGCCCCCGAACTGGCTCGGCTGGAGGATT
This sequence comes from Sphingomonadales bacterium Ga0077557, assembly GCA_001464615.1. Lineage (GTDB taxonomy): Bacteria > Pseudomonadota > Alphaproteobacteria > Sphingomonadales > Sphingomonadaceae > Sphingomonas. The sequence goes on from LNFI01000032.1 coordinate 247,432, forward strand.
ATGGCCGTCGCGATGCGCAAATGCTTGCCGCCGCGCTCAAGCTTGAGCCGATCGGTGATGGTCGGCCCAGCGTAGCGCAGATTGCTCGGGCGCAAGCGATTGCGGCTGCGGCCCTGGATAACGACCGGCCGATTGAGGCGATGATCGCGATTGGCCGCGCCTGCCAATCCAGCGCGCCCGATGCCGCGCTTGACCAGGTGGCAGAACGCTATGGTCGTCTTGATGATGCATCGACCGCCGTGCTGCTAGCGCAAGGGCAGGCGACGCGGAAGCAGCTCGGCCATTATCTCAGTTCAACAACCCATTTTGAGGGTGAATTTTACTGGGGCGTCGATCGGCTGCACTATCTTGAGGCGCGGCTGCGGGGTGATGATGCGGGCGCACCGATCTGTCCGGTGCTCGATTTCGGGGTCCTGCCGACTTCTCCGCCAGCGCCAGTCGCGCGACCCCGCATCGATTTTTACCTGTCGTTTCGATCGCCATATACGCTCGTGGCTGCTGAACGGATCGGGGCACTGGCGACGGCCTATGGAGCCGATCTGCGCCTGAAATTCGTGTTGCCGATGGTGATGCGCGGCCTGCCGGTGCCCGGCGCGAAACGGATGTACATCACGCTTGATACCAAGCGCGAAGCCACGCGCCATGGCATCCCCTTTGGGACGATCCACGATCCAGTCGGGCTTGGCGTGGAGCGCGGCCTTGCGGTGCTGCATCACGCGATTCCGCAAGGCTTCGGCCTCGATTTCGCCCGCTCCTTTCTGCGCGCCGCTTTTGCCGAGGGGATCGACATGACGACGGACCCGGGGCTGCTAAATGCCGCTGCGCGCGCCGGGATCAATGCCGAGACGGTCGCTGCCGCGCTCGCGGACCCATCCTGGCAAGACGTCGCGGAGGCCAATCGCACCGATTTGTTCGCGCTTGGGTTATGGGGCGTTCCCTCCTTCCAGGTCGATGATCGGCCCGGTTGGTGGGGGCAGGATCGGTTGTGGCGGGTCGAGGATGATCTGCGCGATGCGCTTGGGTTAACGGCGATAGACAGGACACAAACATGAAGCGTTTCATCGGGATCGCGGCGGTGTTGCTCGGGCTGATCGCTGCCGGGCTTTGGCTGATGCGGGATCGGCTTGCGGTGGCGTTGTTTGAGCGCGGCATCGAGCAAGCGATTACTGGTGATCCCTTTGCCGGGCGGCCCGATGGGCTTGGGGTGGCGCTGTGCGGCGCCGGATCGCCGATGCCTTCGCCCGATCGGGCTGGGCCCTGCACCGTGATTACGGCGGGGCGCCACGTCTATCTGGTCGATATCGGTGAGGGCGGGGTGCGCAATCTCGGGCGGATGGGCTATGGCGCGGGCCGCGTTGAGGCGGTGTTCCTGACGCATTTTCACTCCGACCATATCGATTCACTCGGCGCGCTGATGCTGCAGCATTGGGGGACGAGCGGTTCGCCGGCGCCACTGCCGGTCTATGGGCCGCTTGGCGTCGATACCGTGGTAGCCGGTTTCAACACCGCCTATGGCCTCGATCGCGGCTATCGGATCGCGCATCACGGGCCCCAGGTGATGCAGCCCGCCGCGTTCGGCATGGTGGCGCTGCCGCAGGATGTGCCGGCCAATGGCGACCAGAAACTGATCCTGGCCAAGGATGGGTTGGAGGTCTTCGCCTTCCGCGTCGATCATCGGCCGGTCGATCCGGCTTATGGCTATGTCTTTGCCTATAAGGGCCGACGGATCGTGGTCAGCGGCGATACCAAACCCGCCAAGTCAGTCGAGCGTGCCGCGATAAGGGCGGATATTCTGGTGCACGAAGCGCTGGCGACCAATATGGTCGGCATGATGCAGGCGGCCGCCAAGAAGACCGGTCGCACCAACCTGGAACATATCTTCCACGATATTCCGACCTATCATACCACCCCGCAACAGGCCGCCGATATTGCCGAGCGCGCGGGCGCGCGGATGCTGCTGTTGACGCATATCGTGCCGCCCTTGCCCTATTCGATCCTGGAGGGGCCGTTTCTGGGTGATGCCCGGTCGCGTTATCATGGTCGGCTGGAAATCGGCCATGATGGCGAGGAAGTGCTGCTTCCCGCCCAAAGCGATGCCATCGAGGTCCGCCGCCGGTTTTAAAGCGGCGGCACGCAGCTCACACCTTAATCTGCATCGCCTTGATAAAGCTGCGGATTTCTTGCAGCGTGGGTGGGCGGCTATCGACCTTGATCGTCACGCGCTCGATCGTGCCCGCAAAGGGGTTGGCACCGCTATAGGCGGTGGAGACGGGCGCGCCGAAATCGCGACCGATCGACATGCCGTCATAGCTGGGTGAGGCGATGATCTTGTCGAACTTGTGCGTCGCGCGCTGTTCGCCATTGACGAATAATGTGCCGCCGCCGTCGAACGGGCGGACCGTCATCTTCTGGACATAACGGATGACGGATTTGCCGACCGGCACTGGCCCACCGGCGATCCGTTCGGTCCAGGGGATCAGGCTGCTGTCATAGAAAAGCTGGCCGCCCTTCAGATAGATCACATAGCCCGCTGGAGCCGATCCATGCGCGACCAGCACCCCGTCCATCACATCGGCCGGCCGATCAATCGCGATCTCTATGCTGTGATCAAGCCCGCAAACCAAGGGTGATGCATCGACCGGCAGGTAAGGCACGGGCGGGCGAAATTCCCATAACGGCCTGATCTCGGCCGTGCGCTGCTGGCTCATCTTGACGATCAGGTTGCGATCATCGAGCGGATAGACATTGTTGGCGCGCGCTGCCTTGTCCCATTTCGCCTTGAGCGAGGCGGCAATGTCGGGGTGGCGGTCGGCCAGATTGGTGAGCTCGGTCGGATCGGTCGACAGATCATACAGCGCCCAGGCATCGGTATCGAAACTATTGCCGCGTTCGTGCAGCGTCACCAGCCGCCATTTGCCCTCTTCATAAGCGCGGTAGCCGCCCAGCTCATAATATTGTTCGCGCCGCGTCGCGGCGGCGGGCGACGCAAAGGTCGCAGCAAAGCTTGCCCCGTCGACGGGCTTCTGGCGGCGGCCCTGATAGAGTTCGGGGCGCTTGACCTTGGCGGCGTCGAGCAGTGTCGGGAACAGATCGATGACATGGACGAACTGTTTGCGGATTTCGCCCCTGGCGGCGATTCCCTTGGGCCAGCTGACGATCAGCGGATCGGCCACCCCGCCCAGATTGGTGAATTGCTTGTAGAGGCGAAAGGGGGTGTTCGATGCATTGGCCCAGCCCATTGGATAATGCGGGAAGGTGTCCTTTTCGCCCATCTCCGGCAGCAGCTTTTCGGCATCGTCGAGTGGTATCGCCCGGCCGAGCGCGGACGCGAAGATATTGGGGGTGCCGGCCGGCGTCCCCTCCGGCGAGCCGCCATTGTCCGAAAAAAGAACGATCAGCGTGTCGTCATGCACGCCAAGCGCCTCCAGCTCTGCCGTCAGCCGCCCGATATTTTCGTCAAGCGAGGCGATGACACCGGCATAGACCTCCATATAGCGCGCATAGACCTTGCGCTGCTGGGGCGTCAGGCCATCCCAGGGATCAGCACCTTTGGAGAGCGGCGGGAGCTGCGTGGTTGGCTCGACAATGCCGAGCTTGCGCTGGCGATCGATCCGATCGCGGCGAACCGCGTCCCACCCCTTGTCAAAACGGCCCTTGAAGCGATCGCGCAGCGCGGGCTTGGCGTGGAGTGGCGAATGCGCACCCGAATAAGCGAGCTGGAGAAAGAACGGTCGGTCGGGCGTGATGGCGCGGTGGGTGCGCAGATAGCCGATCGCCTGATCGGTGAGATCATCGGTCGCGTAATAGCTGTCGGCATCGGGCCGCGCGGTGATATCGACCAGGGTGGTACCGTCAAAGATCGCGCCGGGCCGGAAATAATCAGTCGAATGGCCCTGAAACCAATAGGCATGGTCGAAACCGCGATTGGTCGGCCAGTTGTGGAAGGGCCCGGCCGGACCATTGCTCGCCGACAGGTTCACATGCCATTTGCCGCACAGATAGGTGCCATAGCCGACGTCCTTCAGCACCTCGGGCAAGGTGGCGGCATCGCGGGTCAGATCGCCGCGATAGCCGGGATAACCACTATCGATATCGGCGAGCCAGCCCATCCCGGCATTGTGATGGTTCAGCCCGGTCAGGAAGCTCGCGCGCGTCGGGGAGCACATCGCGGTGGTGCGGAAATTGGCGTAGCGCAGGCCGTTGGCGGCGAGCGCGTCGATCGCGGCGGTTTCGATGTCGCTGCCATAGCAGCCAAGATCGGCAAAGCCGACATCGTCGAGGATGATGACGACGATGTTGGGTGCGCCTGCAGGTGGTTTGGGCTTTTCACCGCGCGCCGGGTGCGAATCGGCATAGGATTGTGCGATTTTAGGCGGGTCACCGTCAGCAACGGCGGTTGGCGCGATATAGGGCGTCAGCTGGCTTTTTACGTAAAGCCCACCAGCCGCGACCACCGCTGCCCCGCCTGCACCCACCGCACCACCGATCAGCAGAGAGCGGCGATCAATGCCCTTTTTGCCCGCGCCATCATCCGCTGAATCCGCCATTGTCCGCCCCCTTCAGAGCTTGATCTTCGCCGTCACGGCCTGCAGCTGCATGGCGAGGCCCATATCGCCCTCCAGTTTGATCTTGCCGGTCATGAACGCCATTGTCGGATTGAGCTTGCCCTTGGCGAGCAATTTGAAATTATCGAGCGACATCTTCAGCGTGGTTTCAGCGGCGGCATCTTCATTGGTCACCGCAGCGGCCACCCCGTCCAGCAGGATCACCCCAGCATCGCCAAAATCAAACTTGATCCGTCGACCGGGCACAAAGGCTTCGTTTGCCGCCATGATCGCGGTAATGTCCCCCAGCTCGGCCATGATTGATCCTTTTATCTATCGGCATTATCAGTGCCAATAACACCGGCGACCGGGCACAAGCAAGTCGGGACAATAGGAAGCGCGCGATGACTGACCCCCTCCTGATCGCTGGCTCGCCGGGCTCCCCCTATACGCGCAAGATGCTGGCGGTGCTGCGCTATCGTCGATTACCGTATCGCTTTGTTCATATGCGCAAGGCGCTTGAAACGCTGCCCGCGCCAAAAGTGCCGTTGCTGCCGACCTTTTACTTCCCCGACGATGAGTCGGCGCTGGTGCCGATGACCGATTCGACGCCGATCATCCGCCGTCTCGAACGAGAGCATGAGGGGCGCCAAGTCATTCCCGGTGATCCTGCGCTGGCGCTGATCGATGCGCTGATCGAGGATTATGGCGATGAATGGCTGACCAAAGCGATGTTCCATTATCGCTGGTCGTTCGATGCAGACATCGTCAAATCGGCAACGGTTTTGCCCAATTGGTTCGGCAAGCCGCTCACCGATGCCGAGCTCAAGACGATGGGGGACAGTTTTGCTGATCGCCAGATTGGCCGGCTTGGCTATGTTGGCTCCAATGCTGTTACCGGTGCCACGATTGAGGCGAGCTATCAGCGGTTGCTCGCCATTCTCGATCGGCATTTCGCTGTGCATCCCTTCCTGCTTGGCAACCGGCCGGGTGCGTCTGATTTTGCGCTTTATGGTCAGCTCACCCAGCTCGCGATGTTCGATCCCACGCCAATGGGCCAGGCGACCGGCAAGGCACCGCGCGTCGTCGCCTGGGCGCATGTGATGGAGGATCTGTCCGGCGAAGAAGGGGCTGACTGGGTTGATGTCTGCCATTTGCCGACGACGATCAACGCCTTGCTGGGGGAGATTGGGCGCACCTATGTGCCGCTGTTGCTGGCCAATGCCGATGCCGTGCAGCACCGCATCGGCACCGTCAGCACGCTGATCGATGGCCGGGTATGGGAACAGGCGCCCTTTCCCTATCAGGCCAAATGTCTGGCCGCGCTCCGCAGCCAGTATCAGGCGCTGGATCAGTCTGCACAGGCGCGAGTCAATCACGCGCTGTCGGGCACGGGGTGCGTGGCGCTGTTTACGGATGGCTGACCGCTTCGTGGCGATTCCAGCGGGCCGGTATCAGCGCGGCTCCGATCGCCATTATCCTGAAGAGCGGCCCGCGCAGTGGCATGATCTGGCGGGCTTTGCGATCGCTGATGCCCCGGTGAGCAACGCCGATTTTGCGGGCTTTGTCGCGGCGACTGGCCATGTCACCAGCGCTGAATCATCGGCGCGGCCGGGCTCGGCCGTGTTCAGGCCGACCGAGGGGCCGGTCGATCTGTCGAATCCGGCCGCCTGGTGGCATTTTGTCGATGGTGCCTGCTGGTCCGCGCCTCAAGGCCCCGGCTCGACAATCGATGATCGGCAGGATCATCCGGTGGTGCATGTGTCGCAGGCCGATGCCCTTGCCTTTGCCGCCTGGACGGGCGGGCGCTTGCCAAGTGAGGCGGAGTGGGAGGCGGCGGCGCGCGGTGGGCTGAGCGATGCCGATTATGCCTGGGGCGATAGGCTGATGTCCAACGACCGGCTGATGGCCAATATCTGGACGGGCAGTTTCCCCTGGTATTTCGCGCGCGGGGGTCGGGCCGGGACCAGCGCGATCGGTACTTATCCAGCCAATGGTTATGGCCTGCGCGACATGATCGGCAATGTCTGGGAATGGACGACGACCCCGGCTGGGTTGAGCGACGCCCCGACGCGCGGTTGCTGTGCACCCGATGCGCCGTCGGACGCGCTGATCATCACCAAAGGCGGCTCGTTTCTGTGTGCTGCGGACTATTGCCAGCGTTATCGCCCCGCCGCGCGCATCGCCGTCACCGCTGGCATGACCAGCGCGCATATCGGCTTCCGCCTCGCCCGCGATGACTGACTCGACTATTGGCACTTAACATGCCAATGTTTTTCGTCCGATGCTTAGGGGTGTGGGATAGGCTGCTGGTTGGGGGATGGCGATGGTCGACGGGTGGCTGATTTGGGGCATTGCTGGGCTCGTCTACCTGCTGTTTCGCGCCTGGTATGACAATTGGCGCGGCAAGCTGACCAGTGACGAAATCGCGCATTATTTGCGCTTGCTTGACGGTCGCAGCGACACGACGCCCGAAGCGGTCGAACGGCTCCGCCAGTTCATCGAAGCTGATGATGGCCGGGATTTCCTGATGTTCAACATCGTGAAGGCCAATCTCACCCCGGTTGCCGATCCTGTCAGTGGGGCGATGGTGCCCGGCGTTTCGCTGCTGCAGCGTTATGCCCGGCAATTCACACCGGTGTTGATCGCCAATGGCGGGCATCCAGCGATCATTCGGCGCAAGATCGGCGGCTATATGGACAGCTGGGGCACCGAAGAGGATCCTGGTTGGACGATCATCGGGCTGATGCGCTATCGCAGTCGGCGCGACATGATGAACCTGGTGGTTGATCCGCGTTTTGAGGCTGCGCATCCGGACAAGCTCGCCGGTACGCTCGCCACCTTCTCCTTCCCGACCATGCCGATGGCGGGATTTTATGTCGGTCCGCGCCTGTGGCTGGCGCTGGTCATCGCGCTGGTGGCAGCGATCACGCACCTGCTCTCCCTCACGCTGTGAACGGGTTGCTGCCCGCCAGCACCAATCGGGACTATCGCGGTAGTCCGCTCGCCGCCCATTTTCTGCTGCTGCTCGGAATCGGCTGGGTGATCCCAGGCATGATTCACGTCTTTCTGCCCGATGGCGGGGCAGGGGTGATTGCCGGGATTGATCTCGGCAGCAATCCGGCCGCGCTGATCGGTGCTTTTGCCTGGGCGGGATCGACGCAGATTGCGCATGGGCTGGTAATGATCGCGATCGCCTTATGGTATCGGCCGCTGGTGCCGATGCTACTTGCGCTGAGCCTAGTCGAGCGCGGCTTGCTGACGCTGACGGCGTGGGTGACCAAGCCATCGCCGACTGGTCACCATCCGCCTGAACATTATGCCAGCGCGCTGCTGGTGCCGCTAATCCTGCTGTTCCTCTGGCTCTCCTTGCGGCAAAGACGCGGCTGAGGAGACCCTGTCATGACCACCAAGCTGCTCGTCAACCGCGCCCGGATTAGCGAAGCGAAACTTGCCGAGCGCGCGCCGGCACTGCTGGCCGAGGGCGAGGTGCGCGTCACTGTCGGCGACTTTGCGCTGACCGCCAACAACATCAGCTATGCGCTGTCGGGCGAGCAGATCGGCTATTGGCGCTTCTTCCCCGATGCCGAAACCGGCTGGGGCAGCGTGCCAATCTGGGGCTTCGGCACGGTAACCGAGTCGCAATGTGAAGCTGTGGCGGTCGGCACCACAATCTGGGGGTTCCTGCCCATGGCGTCCGATCTGGTGATGCGGCCAGAGCGTCTTTCGGCAAGCGGCTTTACGGATGGGGCGGCTCACCGCCAGGAACTGCCCTATGTCTATAATCTCTACGCCCGCACCAATGACGATGCGCCCGTGCTGACGGCGATGGCCGATTTGCGCAGCCTGCTCTTCCCGCTGTTCACCACCTCCTATGTGCTCGATGATTATATCGCCGATAATGCAGGGTTCGGGGCGGCGCAGGTGATTTTGGGCAGCGCGTCTTCGAAAACGGCCTTTGGCCTGGCTCATTATCTAAAAGATCGCGGCGATCAGCGCGTTGTCGGCCTGACATCGCCGGGCAATATCGCCTTTGTTGAAGGGCTTGGCTATTATGATCACGTGATTGATTATGCCGGCGTCGCCAGCCTTGATCCGGCAATACCAACGGTATTTGTCGATATGTCGGGCAATGGCGATGTTGTCGCGACGGTTCATCACCATTTCGGCGATCAGCTTAAGGCCAGCATTGGGGTGGGTGCGACGCATTGGGAAGCGCCGCGCGCAGGCCAGGCCTTGCCCGGCGCGCGCCCGGCCTTTTTCTTTGCGCCCGGCCAGATTGCCAAGCGCGATACTGAATGGGGCCGGGGTGAGATGATGCGCCGCGCCCAGGCCGCCAACATCGCCTTTTGCGCCACCTTGGGTGACCGCGTCACCATCGTCCATGATCAGGGGGGCGAGGCGATTGCGGCGGCTTATCGAAGCATGGCATCGGGCCAGACTCCGCCCGATCGCGGATTGATCCTGCGTTTCTAGGCGGGATTGCCCAGCGCGCGCCTGGCCAGCAGCATCGCGACGAACAATATTGCTTCGATCGCCATTGGCGAGAGGATGGCGGCGTCACCGGTCAGCGCGAAACTATAGAGGCGGCCCAGAAAGGCGAGGCCGAGCAGCAGCATCGGCATCAGCACATAGCGGCCCTCCGCCCGCCATGCCGCGAGCAGCGCGCCGATCGCCCAGGCAGCAAAGAAACCGCCGATATCGGCGCGCAGCGTGGCGGCCGCGAGTGGCGTGGTCGCACTGGGCCCGAGTTGGGCGGCGAAGCGCGGCTGATCAAACCAGATCATCGCCCAGAGCCCGATAGCCAATACCCCGGCCAGCGCCAGAAATCCCCGAGCCACTATTTTCTGCACTGTCCTGCCCTCGCTTGATGCCCTGACATTAAACTATTGGCGTTTTGAGTGTCATTTGGCAATATGAGTCCGACTGTCGCGCGACGACAGCGGCTGGAGAGATAGCATGAAGCGAATCGTTATCGGATTGATCGTCCTGGCGGTGGCCGCTGGCGCAGCATATGCGACGTTCCAGCAGTATAAATATCATATCCCTGGCATCATTGCGCGCTGGCGGGATCCAATTGCGCCAAATCATGCGGTTACATGGGCCAAAGGGCCGGTAACAGCGCCCGCTGGCAAGCGTCCGCCCAACATCATCATCATTCTTGCCGATGATCTTGGCCATAATGACATCAGCTTTTTCGGCGGCGGGATTGCCGGCGGGCTGGTCAAGACGCCGAATATCGATTCGATCGGCCAGCAGGGCGCCAGCTACGACATCGCCTATGCCGCCAACGCGACCTGCAGTCCGTCGCGCGCAGCGATTATGACTGGGCGGTATCCGACGCGCTACGGCTTCGAGTTCACCGCCGTGCCGGTCGCCTTTGCCCGCGCGGTCGCCGGCGGCGCGCATGGCGGGCCGCTGCCGCTGATCTTTCATGAGGAATATACCAAGGACCTGATCGACTATCCCGATATGGGCGTGCCGCACGATCAGATCACCATCGCCGATCTGCTGAAGGGCGGCGGCTATCACACGATGCAGATTGGCAAATGGCATCTGGGTGAGGCCAAGCCGTTACAGCCAACCGGCCAGGGCTTTGACGAGGCGCTTGGCTTCCTGGCGGGCGGGGGCATGTTCATGCCGCCGGAATCGCCCGATGTCGTCAATGCCAAGCTGGCCTGGGATCCAATTGACCGCTTTTTGTGGCCTAATCTGCCCTATGCGGTGCAGTGGAATGGCGGCCAGCGTTTTGCCCCCAAGGGACATCTGACCGATTATTATACCGATAATGCGATTGCCGCGATCAAGGCCAACAAGAACCGGCCCTTCTTCCTGTATCTGGCCTATAACGCGCCGCACACGCCGCTACAGTCGACCAAGGCCGATTATGATGCGCTGCCGCAGATCAAAGACCATACCAGCCGTGTTTATGGCGGTATGGTCCGCCAACTGGATCGCGATATCGGCCGGGTGCTGCAAACGCTGAAGGACGAAGGGATTGACGACAATACGCTCGTCATCTTCACCAGCGACAATGGCGGCGCGTGGTACACCGGCATCAAGGACAGCAACGCCCCCTTCCGCGGCTATAAGGCGACGTTCTTCGAAGGCGGGTTGCGGGTACCCTTCTTCCTGCGCTGGCCCGGCAAAATCGCCCCGGGCACCAAATTGCCTGGCCCTGCGCATCATCTCGACATTTTTGCGACCGCTGCTGCCGCAGCTGGCATAGCGATCCCCAGCGATCGCCCGATGGACACGGTGAGTTTGCTGGCGACCGCCGAGGCGAAGACGCCGGCCGTGCCGCATGATCTGTTGTTCTGGCGATCAGGGGAGACCAAGGCGGTTCGCGCCGGTAATTGGAAGCTGCAAATCGCCAAGCGGCCCAACAAGGCCTGGCTCTATGATCTCGCCGCTGATCCGACCGAGCATCATAATCTGGCGCTTGCCGATCCTGCCCGGGTTGCCGCGATGCGCGCGTTAATCGCTGGGCATGACAAGGGTATGCCCAAACCGCTCTGGCCAGCGCTGATCGACGCGCCCGTCCGCATCGACGTGCCACTCAACACGCCGTGGAAGAAGGGTCAGGAATATGTCTACTGGTCGAATTGACCGGTGCGCTGGCTGACCAAAGGGGCGCGTGGAAACGGGCAGGTTGAAAGCGCGGCCTAAAGCGTGATGACGATAGGTCGCTTCAACGATATACCCGTTCGGGCTGAGCGAAGTCGAAGCCCACGCGCTTCGCATGCCCTTCGACTTCGCTCAGGGCGCCATTCCAAAGTCATCAGACTCTAAGGATGAGCGGACCGTTCGGTTGACGGGGTAGCCTCGACCGTCCTCGGTTGATCGGCCGTTTCCGGTTCGGCGGTTGGGGTCGCCGATTGCACTGCTGGTGGGGTGGTCGCCGCTGAGCCGCCGGGCGCGGCACTGCTGTCCGGGCGGGGCAGACCATCTGAGCGTGCACCCTCGCTCCCTGTCCTGGCTTCCGCCCACAGAATGCGTGCCCGCAGCCGTTCCAATCGGGGCGGAAGCGATCCGGGCGGGGCAGCGATCAGCGCCGCGCGATACTGTGCACGCCGCGCCCATCGCGGGCCGACAGGCAAGTCGGACTGTCCGGTGCGCGCGATCACCCTTTCGCGGATTGCGGCGCGGGGCACGTCAACGCCTCGCCAGGCCAGCCGCCGCTTGATCCGCGTCACCAGGCGTTCGGTCGCGATTGCCCGAACCGGCATTGGCAGCGCCTGGAAGCGTTCGAGCCGTTCTGTTCGGCTCGCGGTAAGGGGCGCTACGGTCGGCATGGCGATCGGCGTGCTGGCAGCGCGTGCAGGCGGCAATCTGGTCGCGCTCGGCTTGGCTTTGGTCGCGACCTGAACCGGGGCAGGTGCTGGCGCCGGGACGAACAATTGGGCGATCACGGGGATGTCGAAATCGAAGCGATCAAACGCCCCGGCAGCGGCGGCGGTCGCGCTGGCCAGCCCAAGAGCAACCAGACCGATCGTGGTGCGCCGCATCCATGGTCCACGGCTGCCAGAACGGAAGCGCAGGCGGGCCGGCAGCAAAGGCATGGGTAGGGGCCTGTCCGGAATCATCGCCAGGCGATCGAGGAAACCAGCGCTCGGTGCCGGTACGTCAAAGCGATCAAGCACGCGCGCCACGGCAGGATCGAAGCCGCTGGATTCGGGCAGGGCGGGGGGATAGCTGGTCATGCGGCGCGCATCGCCGATGGGTCAATCAGCCCGGCGCGCTGGAGGGAATCCTGCAACGTACGCCGAGCCCTGTGCAGCAGCGATTCAAACGCCTTGATGTTCATGTCGAGCGCGTCGGCGGCCATGATGTTTGACAATCCTTCATAATAGGTCAGCACGATCGCCGCGCGTTGCCGGTCCGCCAGCGCGGCAACGCAGGCGGCAACTGCTGCCCGCTGTTGTTCGGCATCGATCAGCACATCGGCGATCGGTGCCTCATCGGCGCGATCCGGCAGCGTGCCGTCACCCGCAAAACGGCGTTTGCGAATCCGGTCCAGACAGGCGTTGACCGCAACGCGGTGCAGCCAGGCGCCAATGCCGGGCCCGCCCGGACGCCAGCGCGCGGCATGTTCCCACAGCCGCGCCAACGCCTCCTGCGTGATATCTTCGGCCTCGGCGGCATCGCCCAGCATGCGATAGCCGATCCGCCTGATCTTCAGCGCATGACCATCAACCACCAGCGCGAAAGCCTGAGCATCGCACGCGGCAAGCCGCGCCATCAGCGCGTCATCGCCAAGGGCGTCATTGCCGATCATCGCCGTTTGGCGGTTCAATCCCGTGCTATCCCGTTGTTCGTGTCATGGCCGCACAACGTGGCATAGCGACAAACCCTTCGCCATGTGTCGGTGAAACAGACGTTGGCTGTTGATCGAATGCAGATTGCCAAATGTAAGGATAATGAAGGGAGGGGCTTGCCGTCCTAACTTTTCGCGGCAGGCGGATAAGAGGGCAGCGCCGTGGGCCGGTCGAGCAGGCCATAGCGCACCAGCGCCTCGTTCCAGAAGATGGCGCGGCCAAGCGGGCTCAGCAGCGCGTGCCGCGTCTGACGCCAGCGCCGGATCATCGAATCCGATTCATTCGGGTTGCCAAAATCGGCATAGACCTTGGGTTTGTCGAGATCGCCCAGCTTTGCCCAATGCATCGAATAGGGGATGTGCGCGCTGTCGAGCGTGCGGCGGACCAGGGCGGCGCCCGCTGGCAGCGTTTGGGCGAGCAGCCCCAAAATCTGGCGGATTTGATCGATCTGCGGCGTCTGGGGCGGCAGCTGAGTAGCCTGAAGATTGCAGATGAACGGCGAGAGCCCGTCTATCTCAATCACCGCATTTTCTTCAAAACGCGTGAAGGCAAGCGAGCCGCTTGGGTTGGAGACGAAGCGGACGGTGAACACGAATGACCCCGGCAAACCCTTCACCGCGGTGCAGATTAACGGGATCGCCTTGTGCAAATCGCTGCGCGGAACCGAGAAAGAAGCGTTGTACAGCGCGCCGGGGATACCGCCGGTAATGTCGTCGCCGTGCAACTGGCTCCATATATAGCTGGTGGCGCCCCCGGGGCCCGGCTTGAAGGGCATTAATCCGGGATCAAATTGGCCCTTGTTCCGATAATAATCATAGGCCGAATTGTTATTGTCCAGCAGCTGACGCAGCACAGCGGCGGTGGGATCGGGCGGCGGTGCAGCCGCTGTCTTCCCGCTTTTCTTTGGCTTCGCCACGGTTTCTACATTGGTACTGCACCGCTCGGCCATTGCCGATCCCATGGCGCAAACGGCGTCGCCTGGGCGCATCAGGCCGGCATGGGTGGACGACACCGTGGTTTTGCCGTTGGCGGCAAAATACATGGTGTGGAGCGCGCTGGTGCCGAACGGGGCGTGCGGATCGATCGTCAATTCATAAAAGGCCGGGCTGCCCGAATAGCCAAGCCGCTTGGCAATTTTGCCAAACTGGCCACAGGACATCTCCGCCAGCCAATCGGCGGTGATCGGCACGTTGCGCTTGAGCAAGCCATAAGCGCGGTTATCCGTGAGTTCGATGGCGACGCCATTGACGATGCCCATGCCGCCAAGATGCACCAATGCATCCTCGAACATGGCATCATCACGCACCACCCGCACTGGATTGCCACTGCCGATATCGAGCTGCTTGATAGCAGAGTCGCTCAGCACGGGATGCGAACGACGTTCGATCCAGACATGTTCGCTGGCGCCGCAGATCAGATGCATGCCAAGCACCATGTTCTGCAGCCCGCCATAACCAAGCGAGGACCCATGGCTGGCCGTGCCAAAGCCGCCCGCTAATGTCGGCCCCAAATGGGTGCCGCTGGTGGTTACCGTCAGGCCAAAACCCTCGGCCCAACGCACCAGTTCACGCAGGCGGGTGCCGCCGCTGGCGAAAGCGATGTGATCGGCGCGGGTTGGGCACCGCGCGTGAATGTCACGGGCATTCGCCATCGAGAAGCCGGCCAGGCCATCACACATCAGCTGCGACACCGGTGCGCCGATCAGCGGGGCAAAGCTCCAGCCGCGCCCGACCAGCCCGGCGGCAAAGGGGCCCTCCAGCGGTGCTCCCTTGGCCTGTTTGTCGGCCTGCATCGCCGCAACGCGCGTGATATGTTCATGCAGTCGCACCGCCGTTGCCACAAAGCGCTTCAGGCCTGACATCCCCGCCGTATCTGCCGCATAGATTCGCCCCAAATCCTCTACGCGTAGCGCTGGAAAAACAGTGTTGGGGGCGATCGGTGGAATGGTCAGATGATAATTCGTCCATGGCACAAAGGCGTCATAACTGATGCTTGGCATGAAAATTCGTTCCCCGCAGATAGGATGAAAAAGCGCGGCCGCCTGCGCGCATCAAGGAAAGCGATTTACACAGGGCGGCAGGCAGGGTTTTGCGCAGGCGAGCGCCATTGGAGGCTGAACCGGTCATGCTGTGCCGCAGCACCAGCATCGTCTTCGATTGCCAACATCTCAGCACCGCCCTCCCAGCCTTTGGCTTGCGATGATGCCAGCGATTCGCCTTTATATCGCAACGCAAGGCTACAAATCGCTGCGTCCGAAAAACGTGAATTTGTTTGTAATGCCCGACCGGTAGACTAATTCTTGATGCCGGGAGCGTAACGGATGATGGAGAAATACAGGCTCGATCTGATCGGCCCGTTCGGCTTGTTCACGCCGGATGGGCGGCGCATTGATATTACCAGCAAGAAGTCGGTCGCGCTGATTGCGCTGATCATCGTTTCGCCTAGCGGCGTGCGTTCGCGTCGCTGGTTGCAGAATATGTTGTGGGGCACCCGGGAAGATATTCAGGCGCAAACCAGCCTTCGTCGCGAGTTATCTAATCTAACCAAGCAGTTGGCTGTGATGAATGCTGATCATCTGCTGGTGCGTGGCACCCAGCGGATTGGCCTGGCGATCGAGCAGCTTGAGGTCGATATCTTTTCGCTCGGCCTGCAAATGGCCAAGCACAAGTCGTCGCTTTCCAGTGATTTTCTGGAAGGTATCGATCTGCGCGATTGTGAGGAATTTG
Source organism: Sphingomonadales bacterium Ga0077557 (assembly GCA_001464615.1). GTDB lineage: Bacteria > Pseudomonadota > Alphaproteobacteria > Sphingomonadales > Sphingomonadaceae > Sphingomonas. The sequence goes on from LNFI01000032.1 coordinate 263,020, forward strand.
AAGATTGGTTGCGCGCCGAACGGGATCGGGTACGCGATATGATCGCGATCGACCTGCCCGAATCGGCGGACGTCCTGCCGTCGGGGCCCGAGATTCTGGGCATGGATCTGCCGAGTTCTGAAGAAATCCTCAGCAATCGGTCGCCGCGACTGCCCCCGAAGCCCTCGCTGGCCGTGCTGCCCTTTGCATCACTGCCCGATGACGATGGCTGGCTTGGCGCGGGGATCGCGGATGAGCTAGGCGTGATCTTGTCGCAGTACCCGCAATTATTCATCGTCGCGAGCAGCTCGGCGCGGGCGTTGGCAGCCCAGCAATTGACCCGCCCGGAAATTGCTGACCGGCTTGGCGTGCGCTACTTGCTTGATGGCACGGTAATGCGCGCGGGCGATCGGCTCCGATTATCGGTGGTGTTGATCAACGGGGAAACCGGCGAACAAGTATGGGCCCAGGCGTTCGAAGGCTGCACGGACGATGTGTTCGTGCTGCAACGCGAGATCGCTGACCGGATCGCCCCGCAAATCTGGAGCAAGGTTGACATAGCGGAGCGCCAGCGCGGGCTGCGGATGATTGGCTCGCCTGCGGGCGGGTATGAGCTTTACTGGCGCGCCAACGCGCTGTTTCGCAGCGGCGACAAGGAGCATCTGTTCGAAGCCACGGCGCTTGCCGAACAGCTGGTGGAGCAGGATCCCACCTGTCCCTGGGCGGCATCGCTCGCCAGTTATTGCCACAGCATCATCTATTTGCGGCGGCTGGTCCCGGATTATGAGGCCAGCCTGCGCCGGGCGATCATCCATTATCAATCGGCGATGCGGTTCGGATCGGACAATGTCGAGGCGCTTGGCTATGCGGCGGGGACACTGGTCAATATTGGCGGCGATATGGGGGTTGCTGATCGGATCATCTCGCATGCGCTGCACCTGCTGCCGGCGCACCAGCCGACATTATTCTGGGGCGGCTGGGTGGACATCGCCAGTGGCAGGCCGGATCGCGCCCGCGATCGGCTGGAACTGGCGCTTCGTATTAATCCGGCAACCGGCGCCCGCGCGCAGACATTATGCGGCATCGGGCTGGCCTGTTTGCAACAGGGTAAGGCGCAAGAGGCGTTCCTTTTCCTCCAGCAGGCAGCGCAAGATGGCAATGGCGCCTTTATCAGGCATTTGGGGCTTTACGTTGCCGCCAGTCTGATCGGGGAAACGGAGATCGCCCGCGAGGCTGCCCTTGCCTTGGGCGATGGCGATTATGCCGGGGTTATCAAGATGTTCAATGATCCGCAGCACCAGGCGCTGTTCGAACAGGCGCTGCACAGCAGAGCGATTGGCCCAATGTCAGCCTGAACTCCCCGACGGATTGGCGAGAAAATTGGTTCTCGCAGCGATCCACACCAGCGATTAGCGCCTCATGTCGCGGCGGATGCCGGCGGCAATTTTTCACGCTTTTAGGACGCCGCATTCACAACGACCGAACGCGCATTGCGTAGATATTGCCGTCCGATACCCGAAGGTTTCGGGTCGTGTGTGGGGGGCAAGAGCCTATGATTATCGACACGCATCTGGTGCGGAGTGGCGTGGCCGCGCGCCAGATTGATTTGCTGCCTATGGTACCGCTCCAGTCAATCAGTTTTCCTGGCGATGCTGCGCCGCTGGAGGACAACGCCCGATCGGAAGCCACGCTTTTTGCAACCCGGCTGACGATGTTGCGGTCTCAGGCTGCGCAACGGCCAAGGGCCGGGGCGCGGTCGCGTATCGCCGTCAGACCCCGGGCCGTGCTGCGGGCGCGGGCACTGCCCCGACCGCGGATCGCCGCTCGGCTGCGCGGGCAAATGCTGCAACGGGCTCCAAGGTAAGCGGGGATTGGCGTTTGCCGATGTCCCTTGCGCGCTTTGGTTGGGCAAACCCGCCAGCTCTCGCTGCGCGACCGACCCGGCTGATGGCGGCCCATGGAGCTTGTCCTCTTGGTCATTTTCCTTCTCCTCCACGACGAACCGTGAGATAATGTGATGCAGATCGAGTGCTTTTATGACGACGCCATCCGGTTGCTCGAGGATGGCAATGTTGATGTCGCGGTCCATGGCCTGGCCACCCGACTTGGCAGGGAACATGGGTCGGGCGCCTTGTGGAAGGACATGCGCGCGTCGCTTCAGCAGCATGAGCTGTATCGCATCCTGATGGAGGATCCCGCGACGGCGCGCTGTGTCACCAAGCCGCGCGGCTATGCGGGCGATGCCGCTTTGATCGATCTTTATTATGATCGTCAGCCACCGGCGGAGACGAGCCGGCTGGGTGCGGATATTTTCGCGGTCACTTCTGCCTTTCAGGCAGCAGAGGCGGTGCGCCAGCGGCGGCAGGATGGCGAGATGATCATCGAGCAGGCCTGGGCTGATGGCAATCAGATCTGCGTGCTGGGCTGCGGCCATTTTCGCGAAGCGGATGGCCTGATCGGCAAGGACGTCAGCAATATTGTCGCGGTTGATCATGATCCGATGGCGCTGAGTGTCGTCGATTCAAAGCATGGCGGCAGCATTGATTGCGCTGAAAGCACTGGCTTTCGCTTTCTGCGCAGGGCGATCAAAAGTGGCCGGAAATTCGATTTGATCTATGCGCCCAGCCTGACCGATTATGTCGACAACCCGGCGTTGCAGCTATTGTACCGGCTGGCCTATCCCTGTCTTGCGCCCCATGGCCGGTTCATTCTGGCGAATTTCGTCCCCAATCATCGCAGCGTCGGCTGGATGGAAGGCGTGATGGATTGGGACCTGTGCTATCGTACGGAATCGGGCCTCGCCCGGATCGCCAATGAACGTGGCTTGCGCGCCAAAACCTGGCGTGACGCGACCAGCACGATTGCCTGGTGCGAGGTGCAGCGCGGCTGAAGATGCGATTGGGGGACGGTATAAGGGTGCTTCCCCGCAGACTATAGCATCGTGCTGATGATATAATCCGTTTGTCCTGAGTAGCCATTGAGCTTGTCGAAATGGCGTATCGAAGGGCGCGTTTGGGGCAGGTCCTTCGATACAGGTCTTCGACAAGCTCAGCCCTCACTCAGGACAAACGGGGGGTGATTCAAACTTCAAGCACGTTGCTCTAGTCGCCAGTCCGCTTCGTCGTTGCTGCTATGGGCGGTCGCTAAGCGCCCCTTATCCATCGGCATCCCGCCAGTGCCGTTTGACGGCCTCTCCAATTGCCAAAGCGCGACGAAGTTGCGACAACCCGCTCAACATGGGGAGCGCACGCTGATGGTCTATATCCTGGGGGGCTGGCAGAGCGATTTTGCCGCGAATTGGCACCGGCAGGGAATGGATATCGCCGATGCCTTTACGCAGTGCGTGCAGGCGGGGCTCGAGGCGACACGACTCGATGCCAGCGAGGTCGATACCGGCCATGTCGGCAATTTCACCGCTGAATTATTTGCAGGCCAAGGTTTGCTCGGCGGCTTTTTTGGCTTGGTCGACCCGGCCTTTGATGGCTTGCCCAGCGCCCGCCACGAAGCGGCCTGCGCCTCTGGCAGCGTCGCCATTCTGGCGGCGACGGCAGAGATTGAGGCAGGCCGTTATGACCTCGCCTGTGTTGTCGGGATTGAGCAGATGCGCAACGTGCCCGGCAAAATTGCTGCGCAGCATCTGGGCAGCGCGGCCTGGACAGGCCATGAATTTGGCGACGCAGAATTTGTGTGGCCGCGCGCCTTTTCCGATCTTGCGGCGGAATATGATCGTCGTCATGGGCTGAACCCTGCCCATTTGCGCCGGATCGCTGAAATCAACTTCGCCAATGCCAAGCGCAATCCCAACGCCCAAACGCGCGGCTATAGCTTCTCGCCTGAAAGCTTCACCGATGATGACGCCGCCAATCCAGTCGTCGAGGGCCGCGTCCGCAAGATGGATTGCGGGCAGGTGACGGATGGCAGTGCCGTCGTCTTCCTCGCCTCGCCGGCGCGGGCCGCCGCTTATGCCGCCAAGCGCGGTATTCCCATTGAAAGTCTGGCCCGGATCGCGGGCTGGGGGCACCGCTCCGCACCGATCAGCTATGCGCGCAAGATCGCGGATAGCGAGGGCCAGCCCTATGTCTTTCCGCAGGTCCGCCGCACGGTGCTTGATGCCCGCGCGCGCGCCGGCATTGCCGACATCGCCCAGATTGACGCGATTGAAACGCATGATTGCTTCACCTCAAGCGAATATATGGAAATCGACCATCTTGGCATCACGGCGCCAGGAGAAAGCTGGCGCGCGATTGAGGATGGCACAATTGAGATGGGCGGACCGCTGCCGGTTAATCCGTCGGGCGGGTTGATTGGGCTTGGCCACCCGGTTGGGGCGACCGGGGTTCGGATGCTGCTTGATGGGTATAAGCAAGTGACTGAAACCGCCGGTGACTATCAGGTCGACGGTGCCAGGCGCGTCCAGACGCTCAATATTGGCGGTTCGACGACCACCTCGGCGAGCTTCATCGTCGAGCGTGCCGATCTTGGCATGGCGGCATGAGCGTCGTTTCGCTGTTGGCGACCAATGCGCTGGTAATGGCTGTGCTGTTCTTCATTCTTTGGCTGGTCACGCTCAAAACGCGCGATGTCACCCCGATCGACAGTGTCTGGGCGCTGGGCATGGTCGCGCTCGGCGCGGTGAGCTGGCTCCAGACCGATGGCGACCCGACGCGCAAGGCGTTGTTGATGGCGTTATGCAGCCTTTGGGGTGTGCGATTGGGCGGCTATTTGTTGTGGCGCTGGCGCAGCCATGGCCCTGATCGCCGCTATGTCACGATGTTCAGCAAGGCCAAGGATGCGAAAGGCTGGGGCTTTGGCGAGGCATCGGCGCGGATGGTTTATCTGACGCAAGCGCCGCTGCTGTTCATCGTCTGCCTGCCGGTTCAGCTCGGTCAGCTTGATGCGACGCCCGCTATCGGCGCCGTCGCAGCAATCGGTATAGTGGTGGCGTTGATCGGCATTGCCTTTGAGACGATTGGCGACTGGCAGCTTGTCCGTTTTCGCGCCGACCCCGGCAATCAGGGCAAGGTGCTGACCACTGGCCTGTGGCGCTATACCCGCCACCCCAATTATTTTGGCGATGCCTGCACATGGTGGGGGCTGTATCTGATCGCCGCCGAAAGCATGACCGGGCTGTGGGCGTTGCCGGGGCCGATATTGCTGACCTGGACGCTGATGAAATGGTCGGGCGTACCGACGATCGAGGGACGGCTAAAGCGGAAAAGGCCCGGATATGAGGACTATGTCCGGCGCACCAGCGGCTTCGTCCCCTGGTGGCCCAAGGCAGCGTAGCGGGTCTGACGCTGGCATTACGGGCCAGGTGATCAAAGCCGGTAGTGTCCAGCGATTTAGGTTGTTATACGAAACCCATCACCATGCGATCATCGGGGGGGCAGGATGCCAATCGAAGCAACGGTCAACGGCAAGCCGGTAACGTTCAATGCCGAACCTGATACCCCCTTGCTGTGGGTGATCCGCGAAGAGCTTGGCATGACCGGGACCAAATTTGGCTGCGGTATCGCCGCCTGTGGGGCCTGCAGCGTGCACATCGACGGCGAAGTGATGCGGTCATGCAGCGTGCCGGTCAGCGACATTGCCGGTAAATCGATCACGACCATTGAAGGGCTCGGCAATGCCGACGGGACGCTGCACGCGTTGCAGGCCGCCTGGATCGAGCATCAGGTGCCGCAATGCGGCTATTGCCAATCGGGCCAGTTGATGGCGGCCGCCGCCTTGCTGGCCGCGAGCCCCAAGCCCAGCGATGAACAGATCGACGCGGCGATGACCAATATCTGCCGCTGCGGCACCTATCCCCGTATCCGCGCGGCGATCCACGCCGTTGCCGGCCAGGCTTGAGGAGCACCACGATGGGCATGATCCGCAGGACCTTCCTGATTGGCGGCGCGGCCGTTGTCGGCGGCGGCATTTTCGCGATCAAATATGCCGATAGCGCGGCACGATCGACCGCCGCGACGCTGACCAATGGCAAGGACGGGCATAACTTCGCCACCTGGCTCCGGATCGGCGACGACGGCAAGATCACGCTCTATTCGCCGCATACCGATATCGGCCAGGGATCGAATACCGGGCTTGCCCAAATGCTCGCCGAGGAGCTTGATGCTGATTGGGCCAAGGTTGAGGTCGTCTCGGCGCCGGCGGAATCAGCTTTCGCCAATGTCCCGCTTGGCCGCGGTTTCCTCGCCGAGATGACTGGGGCACCGGGCATCGTCGGCGCGTTGCCAATGTCGGTGGCGTCGATGATCACGCGGTCGCTGGATCTGCAGATTACCGGTGGCTCGTCGGCCCTGCGCTTCACCGGACAACACGGGATGCGGGTGATTGGTGCCGCGACGCGGCTTGCGCTGATCGATACCGCCGCCAAGCGGCTTGGTGTGCCGGCAGCCGAACTGACCACTGCCAACAGCAAGGTGACCCATGCCAAATCAGGCCGCGCGCTCGGCTATGGCGCGTTGGCCGCTGAAGCGGCGACGCATTCGCTGAGCAGCGCCCCGGTGCTGAAGCAGGCCAAGGATTTCCGGTTCATCGGCAAATCGGTGCCCCGCTTTGATATCCCGGCCAAGGTCAACGGCACCGCGCAATATGGCATGGATGTCATCAAGCCCGACATGCGCGTCGCGACCGTGATTGCTGCCCCGGTTCGCGGCGGCAAGCTCGTCTCGGTTGATCCCGCCCCGGCAATGGCGGTGGCGGGCGTTGAGCAGGTGATCAAACTGGACGGCGCGGTCGTTGTGGTCGCCAAGGGCTATTGGCAGGCGCTGAAGGGGGCGCGTGCGCTGTCGCCCAAATTCAGCGATGGCGGCAATGGCGGCATTTCGACCGCGTCGATCTTCGCCGATCAGGACAAGCTGCGCGCGGCCAACAAGCCTGACGCGACGGCGGGCAGTGGTGATGTCGATGCCGGGTTCAAGGCAAGCGGTGCCAAGCTGGTCGAAGCCGATTACCGGCTGCCCTTCCTGCATCATGCGATGATGGAGCCGTTTGCGCTCACCGCGCATCACAAGGACGGCACGCTAGAGATTTGGGGCGGGATGCAGGACCCGCTGGCCTCCAAGATGGGCGCCGCCAAGGCCGCTGGCCTCGCGCCCGACAAGGTCACTTTTCACCCGATGCTGATCGGCGGCAGCTTTGGACGGCGATTGCCGATGTACATGGAAATCGTCGATCAGGTGGCGCGGGTGGCGATGCAAGTGCCCCATCCGGTCAAGCTGATCTGGGCGCGCGAGGAAGAAGTTTCGCAGGGCGCCTATCGCCCGCAAAGTTCGGCGCACATCAAAGGGGCTGTCGGCGGGGACGGCAAGATGACCGCCTTGCAATATGATTTCGCCCAGCCCGAGGACGGGTTGAGGGAAGTGCCCTTCTTTTATGATCTGCCTGCGGCTACGCGGCGGCATTTCAAGCAGGTATCCAACCAGACTGTGGGCGCCTGGCGATCGGTGAATGCGACCCAGCACGGCTTTTTCACCGAGAGCTTTATCGACGAACTGGCCCATGCCGCTGGTGTCGATCCGTTTGAGTTCCGCAAACGGCACCTGAAGCCGGGTTCACGCCATCGCGCGGTGCTTGAGGAAGTGGCAAAGCGCAGTGGATGGGGAACGCCGCTGCCCGCCGGTACGGGGCGCGGCATCGCGATTGTCGAATCGTTCAATACCATTGCTGCGCATGTCACTGAGGCAACGCTCAATGACGATGGCAGCCCCAAGGTGATCAAGGTGACGGCGGTTGTCGATTGCGGCACCGTGGTGAACCCTCGCAATGCCGAGGCGCAGGTCATGGGTGGCATCGTCATGGGCCTGTCCACCGCGATCGGCGAAGCGATCACACTCGACAAGGGCGCGGTCCAGCAGAGCAATTTCAATGATTATCCGGTACTGAAGCTCGCCGATGCGCCCGTGATCGACGTGCATTTCATCAATAGCGGGCATGAGATGGGCGGCCTGGGTGAGCCCGGCCTGCCGCCAGCCGCGCCCGCGCTTGCCAATGCGCTGTTCGCGGCAACGGGCAAGCGCGTTCGCCAGCTACCGATCCTGGCGCAGGCCAAGGCCTGAACGAGGAAGCGGTAAGCCACATCGCAATGCTGCGCTGCGATTATGCAGCGGCCGCAACCTGTGGTCCGCGCAGGGTGATCACCCCTGCCTGGAGGGCTGCGCAGTATAACAGATCATTTTCAGCCGCGACCCGTTCAGCGAGCCGTTCGATCATCAATTTTGTCACGGCGCGAAAGCAGTCCCAGTTCGCGCTGATCTGCTCGGGCCCCCACGCCTCAAGATAGCTGTCCCAGTCGCGGCGCAGGACATTAAACTGCTGGTTGAAATGGTCGACGGCGCTGCCGAATGCGGGTTTACGGGCAGCAATCAGTTCATCGTACAGCATCACATCTTCATGCGCCAAATGGGTGCGTAGTTCGTCTGCCAGATGGTCAACGGCGGCCGCAGCCGCTGTGACATCACGGTCGGGTTGTTCCAAGATGTTGGTCAGCTGCATCAGGGCCGCATCGATCCGGTCATGTTCTTCGATCAGTTTTTGATAGCTCATGGTCACATACTCCCTGCGTCCAGATGACAGGGAAGATATTGCTAAATGGTGTTTAAATTTCGATCAGGGGGTAGGGGACGGCGCAATATCGGGGGCAGGTTACCCAATATGGGCAGTGCTCTCGCGCGATTCCGGCTCATCGCGGAGCACGGTCCGGTCGGCCCACCAGCTATGCGTGCCGCTGGAGATTTTGTGCGGCAAGGCAATGCGGCACACCGGCCCCGCTTCGATATTGCGGGCGTCGATCAGCACGCATTCGCTGGTGCCGCGATTTTCGTCGGTAATGAAGCTCACTAGATAGCCGTCATCCTCGGCCGTGTTGCCGATACGCGGCGCGAAGGGTGCTTCGCTGGCATAGCGGCCATCCTCAAGCATCAGCGACCAGCTTTCACCGGTTTCGAGATCATGTTTGACAAAGCCGTTGAACAGGAACCAGCCGGGCTTGGTCGTGGTCGAATAGACATAGCGATGCTTGCGGCCTGCCACTTGCTGATTGATCATCCCGAATTCCAGGATGCGGTCGTCAAGCCGTTCTTCCTTGGTCGTGCCATCAGCGAGGTTGAAGCGCCAGCGATGCAGCTTGGGCTGAAAGCTATGCTCGTCGACATAGGCCATCATATGGCCATAGCCATCCTCATTGGGCAGCGGGGCCGGTTGCGGATTATCCTGGAAATAAGCGTCCATCACCACCTCGTCGCCCTCTTCATAGGCATTGAGGAAATGGAGGATGTAGGTGGGTTCGGCATCGAACCAGCGGATATCCTGCGGGCTCCCGCGGCGCGGAATCAGCGCAAAGCGGCTCGGCAATCCATCGTGCAGCCGGGCGGCATGAATATCGCGCTTCAGCAATTCCTGGTCCCAGAACATCGGCAGATCGTTGAGGATCGACCAGTTCTCGCTGAAAATCATGTCGTGCGGCAGACGTGGCCCGGGCAGCGGCACCGGGATGTAATGCACGAGCCGCTCGTCGCGATCGACCACGCCATAATGCATGAACGGCGCGTGCTTTGAATAGTTGAAGAACATCAGTTCGCCAGTGCGCTCATCAACCTTGGGGTGCGCCGAAATCCCGTCCAGCGGCACCCAGGGCGCGACGCCGAGCGATTCGAGCGTTTCGGGATCGAGCAGATAGCCCTCACCGCATTGGTAAAAGGTCGACAGGGCCTTGCCGGCATGGACGATGATGTCGGTGCTTGACGAATCCTTGATGCCGCCATGCGCGCCAAAGCCTGGGCGTTTTGAGGTGCCGGCGCGGTCCATCAGCCCGCCCCAAAGCGATCCTTCCGCTTCCTGCTCGGCCGCGAAGCACCGCGTGCGCACCCAGCGATTGCGATAGCTGGCCGTGCCGTTGGCAAAGCTGATCTGGTGGATCATGCCGTCGCCGTCGAACGGGTGATATCTGCCGAGCGGCTGGTGGAGCTGGTTTTCGGTATTGCGCAGATAAACGCCATCAATGTCGGTCGGGATCGTCCCCTCGATCACCTCAAGCGTGACCGCCGTCACCTCTTCATGCTGCGGGGTCCAGGCGCCGTTGAGATAGGGGTGGTTGCTGGGCTTGAGCGTGGACAGGACAGGGGCAAGGCGATCGATCTGCACAGCGCGGCTCCAGGCGTTGGTTGGCGAAGGGCCTCAGTCTACCCGGTCTATCGCCGTTGTGCTATGCGTGGCGTATCGACGCAGCGCATAGCGCCGGTAATCCCATTGATTGGGCAGCAGAAAAATCTGCGATCACCATTATTGTTAATTTTTGGCCGATTTTGAAGTGCTCCCCCTTGCAATGATCCCGCCGCGCCCGCACTTGTTTGGCATGTGAGCAGACGCAGCATGAATTAGCGCGGCGTTGGTGGCGTGACCACGGCATGACACCAAGACAATTGGGGGCAAACATGATTGGACGGCGCGGGCAGGGACAGATGATCGCGCTGGGCGTATTCGCCGCCTTGCTCTCCGGTTGTTCGGGCAATGCCCCGCCACCGGCGCCGCCGCCAACCCATGTCACGGTCGCGACCCCGCTTCAGCGCAACATCGTCGATTGGGATGAATATATCGGCCGGTTTGAGGCCATTCAGGACGTCGAAATCCGCCCGCGCGTATCGGGGGCGATCGACCAGGTGCTGTTCCGCGATGGCCAAATAGTCCGCAGGGGCCAGGCCTTGTTCACGATCGACCCGCGCCCCTATCGCGCCACATTGATGCAGGCACAGGCATCGGTCGCCAAGGCGCGCGCATCAGTGGCTAACGCCCAGACCGAACTGAATCGCGCGCAGACATTGCTTGAGGCGCAGGCGATTTCGAAGGAAGAATTCGAAACCAAGCAGGCGGCACAACGCACCGCCAGCGCCGACCAGGAAGCAGCGCGCGCGCAGGCGAGTGCGGCGATGCTCAACCTTGGCTTCACCACGGTCCGATCGCCGATTACCGGCCGGGTATCGGACCGCAAGGTCAGCCGGGGCAATCTGGTCGCAGAGGGGCAGACGGTATTGACCCGGGTTGTCTCGACCGATCCGATCTGGTTCTCGTTCGATGGCGCGGAGAGCTTTTACCTCAAATATCTGCGCCAGGACCGGGCGGGTGAGCGCGGATCGTCACGCAGCACGCCCAATCCGGTTGAGATCCAGCTGGCCGATGAAAGCGGCTATCGCTGGCATGGCCGGATGGAGTTTGTCGACAATGCGATTGACCCCAATTCGGGCACGATCCGCGCGCATGCCGTCGTCTCCAACCCTGATGGCTTTTTGACGCCGGGGCTGTTCGGGCGCGCGCGGTTGCTGGGGTCTGGCACCTACCGCGCGATGCTGGTCCCTGATGAGGCGATCATCACCGATCAGACGCGCAAGCTCGTTTATGTCGTTGGCAAGGACGGCAAGGTCGCCCCCCGTCCGGTCGTCACTGGCCCGCCGGTCGAAGGGCTTCGGGTAGTGCGCGAAGGGCTTGCGCCGACCGACCATGTCGTCATCAATGGCCTGACCCGATTGCAGCCGGGGATGCCGGTCAAGGCGACGATGACGGTGCTAAAGCCGCGCGCGGCCAATACCTCGCCCATTTCTTCGCCCAATACTGCCCCGCCTGCTGCCGAAGCCGGGGTCCGCTAGGGCCATGCGCTTTCCGCATTTCTTCATCGACCGGCCGATCTTTGCAGCGGTGCTGTCGATCCTGATTATGGTGTTCGGGCTGGTCGCCTATCCCGGCCTGCCAGTGGCGCAATATCCCGAGATTGCGCCGCCGACCGTGGTGGTCAGCGCCAATTATCCTGGGGCGACCGCCGAAACTTTGGCCGAGACGGTTGCCGCGCCGCTGGAGGAATCGATCAACGGGGTGGAGGACATGATCTATATGTCATCCTCGTCAACCGGTGACGGCGCAATCGCGATAACGGTGACGTTCAAGCAGGGCACTAATGTCGACCAGGCACAGGTGCTGGTGCAGAACCGCGTCTCCTCCGCCGAGCCGCGCTTGCCCGAAGATGTCCGTCGGATCGGCGTGACGGTGCGCAAGAATTCGCCTGACATCCTGCTTGTCGCGACGCTTTATTCACCCGACAAGTCGCTCAGCCAGCAATATATCTCCAATTACGCGACAACGCAGATCATCGACCGAATCGCGCGCATTCAGGGCGTTGGCGGGACGCGCAGTTTTGGTAGCCGTGACTATAGCATGCGGGTGTGGATCGACCCCGATCTTGCCGCCGCGCGTAACCTGACGGTCGATGAAATCACCAGCGCGATCCGCGCGCAAAATGCACAGGTCGCGGTCGGATCGGTCGGCCAGCCGCCGTTCAATCAGGGCGGGACGGCGTTCCAGCTTGGTATCCAGACTGAGGGGCGGCTGACGACACCGGAACAGTTCGGCGAAATCATCATCAAGCGCGATGCCGAAGGGCGGTTGACGCGGTTGCGCGACCTCGCCCGGATTGAGCTGGGCGCACAGGATTATGGCATCAACGCCATGCTCAGCGGTCAGCCGACCACCGCCATTGCAGTGACGCAGCTGCCGGGATCGAACGCGCTCACCACAGCGCAGGCGGTAAAGGACGAACTCGCCCGCGCGGCCGAGAGCTTTCCGCCGGGCATGGCCTATCGCATCCCGTACAACCCCACCGAATATATCTCCGCGTCGATCGACGAAGTGTATCGGACCTTGTTCGAGGCGCTGGTCCTGGTCGCGCTGGTCGTGCTGCTGTTCCTGCAGAGCTGGCGTGCGGCACTGATCCCGATCATCGCGATTCCGGTGTCGCTGGTCGGCAGCCTGGCCGCGCTCGCGCTGTTCGGCTTTTCGATCAACAATCTGTCGCTGTTCGGGATGGTGCTGGCGATCGGCATCGTCGTCGATGACGCAATCGTCGTCGTTGAAAATATCGAACGGCTGATGGAGGAAAAGGGGCTGACCCCGCGCCAGGCCGCGCATGACACGATGGACGAAGTGTCGGGCGCGCTGATCGCGATTGCGCTGGTGCTGTGCGGGGTGTTCATCCCGACCAGCTTTATTCCAGGCATTTCGGGGCAATTTTATCAACAATTCGCGCTGACGATCGTGTCGGCCACCGCGATTTCGGCGTTTGTGTCGCTGACCTTGTCGCCCGCTATCGCGGCGTTGCTGCTCAAGCCCAAACATGCCAGCGAACCAGCATCGGGGTGGCGTGGTGCGCCTGCCCGCTTCGCGCGCGGCTTCAATAGCGGGTTCGACAGGCTGTCCAACCGGTTCGGGAAATTCACGGCCCGGGCGGTGCGGTCTTTGGGCATCATCGTCGTTTGTTATGCGGTGCTGATCGGGTTGGCGGGCTGGCGTTTCAACGCGACGCCGACCGGCTTCATTCCAGCGCAGGACCAGGGCTATCTGATCGTCGCGGCGCAATTGCCGCCGGGATCGTCGCTGCAGCGCACGACCGAGGTGTTGCAGCGCGCCTCTGCCATCACGCTCAAGAACCCGGCGACCGAGGCGACGGTGGCGTTTGCGGGTCTTGACGGCGCGACCTTCTCGACCGCGCCTAATGCGGCGGCGATGTTCGTGCCGTTGAAGCCCGCTGCCGACCGCAAACATGCCGATGCAGTGGCGAATGAACTGCGCCAGGCGCTGGCGCCGATCACTGACGGTGTCCTGCTCGTCATCCCGCCGCCGCCGGTTCGCGGGATCGGCACGGGCGGCGGCTGGAAGATGTTGATCGAGGACCGCAGCAACAACGGCTACGCCGCGCTCGAAGGGGCGGCCTTTGCGATGATGATGAAGGCGAACCAGACGCCGGGCATCACCAGTAGCTTCACCACCTTCAACGTCCGCACCCCCCGGCTTTATGCCGATATCGATCGTCCACGCGCGGAGCAGCTGGGCGTGCCGGTGCAGAATATCTTTTCGACGCTCGGCACCTATCTCGGGTCGACCTATATCAACGACTTCAATTTCCTGGGTCGCACCTACCGCGTGACGGCGCAGGCCGATGCGCCGTACCGCGACGACATCGCTGATGTCGGCAAGCTCAAGACGCGATCGGCATCGGGGGCGATGGTGCCGCTTGATGCGGTGATGACGCTGAAGAATGACAGCGGGCCATACCGGGTGGTGCGCTATAATCTCTATCCCTCGGCCGAATTGCAGGGCGACACCGCGCATGGCTATTCATCGGGCCAGTCGCTGACGACGATGGCAAAGCTCGCCAGCGAGACGCTGCCTGCGGGCATGCGCTTCGAATGGACCGAGCTTGCCTTTGCCCAGCAACAGGCGGGGAGCACCGGGACATTGGTGTTCGGGCTGGCGGTGCTGTTCGTTTTCCTGCTGCTGGCGGCCAATTATGAAAGCCTGGTGCTGCCCTTTGCGGTGATCCTGATCGTGCCGATGTGCTTGCTCGCGGCGATTGTCGGGGTGAACGTCATGGGGCTCGACAATAATATCCTGACCCAAATCGGCCTGGTCGTACTGATCGGGCTGGCGGCGAAGAATGCGATCTTGATCGTCGAATTCGCCAAGCAGAATGAGGATGCCGGGATGGAACTCCGCGCCGCCGCCGAGCACGCCGCCGAACAGCGACTTCGCCCGATCCTGATGACGTCGATCGCCTTCATCCTGGGTACTTTGCCGCTGGTGATCGGATCGGGGCCGGGTGCCGAACTGCGCCAGGCACTGGGCGTGGCGGTGTTCTTCGGGATGATTGGGGTGACGACCTTTGGCCTGTTGTTCACGCCGAGCTTCTACGTGATCAGCCGCAAGCTGGGCGACCGGGCGAGCGGGTGGATCAACCGCCACCGCACAGCCGCGCCACTCCCCGAAGCTCCAGCGGCGGAGGTGCAGCCATGAAGCGGCTGATCCTGTCGATCGGCACGGCGCTGGCCCTTTCAGGCTGCGTCGTCGGCCCCACCTACAAGCGCCCGACCACCCCCGAGGCTGCGACCGGTGCGCTGATTGAGGCGGCGCGCGCGCAAAGCATCGCCAATGCGCAGACCCTGCCCGACCATTGGTGGCAACTGTACCGCGACCCGGTGCTCGATCGGCTGATCCAGGACGCGCTCGCCCACAACACCGATATTCGCGAGGCGGCGGCGAATCTGCTCCGCGCCCGTGCCGTCCTGTCGGAGCAAAAGGGCGCAGGGCTGCCCTCGACCGACCTGACCGGATCCTATCAGCGGCAACAGGGCAACAGCGCCAATGCGGCGGCCTTTGGTGGTGGCACCGGGCCGGTGCAGGCGTTCCAGTTCGATCTGTTCCGGCTGGGGTTCGACGTTTCCTATGAACTCGACCTGTTCGGCGGCGTGAAGCGCGCGGTTGAGGCCGGGCGCGGCGATCTTGAAGCCTCGGCGGCGCAGCTCGACGCGGCGCGGGTGGCGGTGGTGGCGGAGACGGCGAGCGCCTATGTCACCGCCTGTTCGAACGCGGCCCAGCTGGCGGTCGCGCGCGAGACGGTCGATCTGCAGCAAAAGACGCTGGGCCTAACGAAGACGTTGTTCGATGCCGGGCGCGGCACCAAGCGCGATGTCGAGCGCGCCGATGTGCTGCTCGCGCAGACCCAGGCGCAACTGCCGGGGTTCGAGGCGGAACAGCGCGCGGCGCTCTATGCGCTGGCGACGCTGACCGGGCGACCACCTGCCGAGGTCGATGCCGATGCTGCCCGGTGCTCGACGCCGCCCCGGCTTGACCAGGTGATCCCGGCGGGCGACGGCGCCGCACTGCTGGCACGCCGCCCCGATGTTCGCGCGGCCGAACGGACGCTCGCGGCCGATACCGCGCGGATCGGGATCGCGGTGGCCGATCTTTACCCCTCGATCACCCTGGCGGGCGGGATCGGGCTGAACGCCACGCGCGGCAGCCAGTTGTTCAAGCCGACGTCAGTCAATTATGCGATCGGCCCGCTGATTTCGTGGAACCTGCCCAACCAGACGGTTGCACGGGCTCGGATTCGCCAGGCAAAGGCAGGGGCGGAAGCCTCGCTTGCCCGCTTCGATGGCACCGTGCTGACCGCGCTGCGCGAGACCGAGCAGGCGCTGGCGCGCTATACAGGCGCGCTCGACCGCGATGCCGTGCTGGTCCGCGCCGAACAATCGAGCTCGGAAGCCGCGCGGCTGTCGCGGCTGCGTTTCGACAATGGTGCCGACAGTTTCCTGCAGCTGATCGATGCCGAGCGCGATCGCGCCACCGCACGTGCTGCCCGCGCCCAGGCGGATGCGGCGGTCGCCGCGGCGCAGATCAGCCTGTTCAAGGCGCTGGGCGGGGGGTGGCAGGATGCGCCCTTTCCCGAACGTCGCATTGATCCCGCGCCAAAGCCCTGAGTGAGAGGCCCGCCCCATGACTGATGCCATCGCCGATTCCGTCCCCGCCTCACGCGAGCAATTATGGGGCGTGTTGTTCGAGGCGGCAGAGATCGAGCACAATCTGATGTGCTGTTATCTCTATGCGATGTTCAGCCTGAAGGATTCGGTTGACGAGGGCGTGACCGAGGAAGAGCTGGCGGCGATCAAGCGCTGGCGCGGCGAGATACTCGATGTTGCGATCGAGGAGATGGCGCATCTGGCGATTGTCTCCAACATCCTGTCTGCGCTCGGCGCGCCGGCGCATTTCGGGCGGCAGAATTTCCCGATTGCGCCTGGTTACCACCCGGCCGGCGTGGTGGTGAAGCTCGCCCCGTTCAACGTGCAGACGCTTGATCATTTCATCTATCTGGAGCGCCCCGATACGGTCGAGATGGCCGATGGCGAGGGCTTTGCGCCCGAACGCGATTATGTCCGCACGCTGGCGAGCGACCGGTTGATGTCGGCGACGATGGACTATGCGACCGTTGGCAAGCTGTATCAGGCGATTGAGGATGGGATTAGCGGGCTCGCCGCGTCGATCGGCGAAGACGCGCTGTTTGTTGGCGACGAGGCGCACCAGATCGGCCCGGACGTGGTGGCGCTACCCAATCTGACGATCGTACGCTGCGTGAAAAGCGCGATTGCCGCGATCGACGCGATCGTGCGCCAGGGCGAAGGATCGGAAGCGGGGGTCGAGGATTCGCACTTCCAGCGCTTCCTGAAGATTCGCGCCGAATATCAGGCGTTGCTGGCGGCGCGGCCCGATTTCAAGCCGGGCCGCGCGGCGGCGCACAACCCGGTCATGCGCAAGCCACCGTTGCCGGAGGGCAAGATGTGGATCAACGCTGCGCCTGCCAGCGAACTGCTCGACATTGGCAATGCCATTTATAATCATAGCCTGCGCTGCCTGGCGCTCAGCTATACCGGCGTCGACAAGGCGGCGCAGCGATCCCTCGTCAATGCTGCGATCGAGCTGATGCGAATCCTGACCCCGGTGGCGGAGCGACTGACCGCTTTGCCTGCCAATGGGGAGCATCCGGGCTGCACGGCGGGGTTGAGCTTCGCCACGCTGCGTTCCGCCGCTGCCTTGCCGCCTGCCGAGGGGGCAATTCCGGTGCTGACCGAGCGACTGCACCAGATCGGCGCGCGCGCGACCTGGCTTGCCGCCCATCAGGAAGATGAGGCCGAGCTTGCCGAGGTGACCGCGACCCAGCTCGAACGGCTGGCCAATCGGCTAGCCACGACGACGCTCGCCCCGCCAAGCGTGCTGCAGCCCGCCACAGCAGCGATTGAGGAGACGCCCGTGATTGATACCCCACCCGCGCCGCCCGAACCGATCCAGGCGGACGATGGCCGCGAGTTGATCCCAGGCCAGTCGATCGACCTGATCTTCGATGCGCAGCGCTGCATCCATGCACGCCACTGCGTGCTTGGCCAGCCCAAGGTGTTCAAGGCCAATGTCGAGGGGCCGTGGATCGATCCCGATGCGACCACGACCGAAGGGCTGGTGACGGTCGCGCATATGTGCCCGTCGGGCGCGATCCAGTATCGGCGGCACGACGGCGGCCATGAAGAAGCACCGCCGCCCGTCAATCTGGTCCAGCTCCGCGAAAATGGCCCGATCGGGGTGCGCGCCGACATGCTGCTCGACGGCAAGCCGATCGGCTACCGCGCCACCTTGTGCCGATGCGGCGCGTCGAAGAACAAGCCGTTTTGCGACAGCAGCCATATCGCGATCGGCTTCACGGCAACGGGCGAGCCTGAGACTCGCGAATCGCAACCGCTTGCCGCGCGCGGTGGGACATTGGTGGTCGAGCCACAACAGGACGGCCCGCTCGAAGTACTCGGCAATCTGGAGCTGTGCGCCGGGACTGGGCGGACCTTTGACCGGGTCACGTCGACTTGGCTGTGCCGCTGTGGGGGATCGGCCAACAAGCCTTATTGCGACGGCACGCATCGCAAGATCGGCTTTAAAAGCTGAGTTCACGCGCATGGGAGCGACGTGCGCTGAGACCCAACAGGGGTGAGCCTGTCACGGCTTGTGATCAAATCAACGCACCCGTCACCCCGGACTTGATCCGGGGTCCCGCTGCTTCACGGTCCAAGAAAAAGCGGGACCCCGGGTCAAGCCCGGGGCGACGAAAAGGGGTGGATCAGCTTGGTTGCAACGA
Source organism: Sphingomonadales bacterium Ga0077557 (assembly GCA_001464615.1). GTDB lineage: Bacteria > Pseudomonadota > Alphaproteobacteria > Sphingomonadales > Sphingomonadaceae > Sphingomonas. The sequence continues at coordinate 281,489 of LNFI01000032.1, forward strand.
CTTAAAGTCTGATGACTTTGGATTGGACCAACCCATAGCCCGTTCGCCCTGAGCGAAGTCGAAGGGCATGTGCAGCGCGTGGGCTTCGACTTCGCTCAGCCCGAACGGGTCTGAGGTTGAAGCGACCTAACGTCATCACGCTCTAAAACTGAAATACCCCTTCAACGCTTCCAGATGACAGGGTCGCTTGACATCGTCGCGACTCAACTTCATATGTCAGCTGACCATGACATTAGGTCATGGGAGAATGACATGGTGGAGGCAGCGACATGTCTGCAGGAATGATGGCGACGCTATTGGGCATGGCCGCAGGGTTCGTGACCCTGATCGGTCTCTACATCTGGCTGATCGGCAATGATGCGACGACCGGGATCGTCCTGTTTGCGATCGCTGGCTCGCAGATGGCGTTGATCCCGACCGCGACCAAAGGCAGGGGCGACGCCAAGGGCTGCTCGAAAGGCTGACCGATCATTTCAAGAAGGGCGGATATGACCAAGCGAAAACTGATCATCGGCGCGCTCATCGTCGCGCTCGGCTATGCGACCGGGGCGGCGATTGCCCAGGTTGCCGACGCACCAACGGCGGCGACCGAGTGGCAGACGCTGCCGACAGCGGCCTATCCCGGCAAGCGCGACGACATCAGCTTCGCTGATGCGCAGCATGGCTGGTACGGCACTGGCAAGGGTGATTTGTTCGCGACCAGCGACGGCGGGGATAGCTGGACCAAGGTAGCGAGCAAACCCGGCACCTTCATCCGTGCGGTCGGCTTCGTCGATGCGAAGACCGGCTATATCGGCAATGTCGGCACCGACTATTATCCCGGCGTCACCGACACGACGCCGCTCTATCGCACCAATGACGGTGGCGTGACCTGGACGCCGATCGACATTGGCGGGGTGACGGTCGCGGGCATTTGTGCGATCGATATTTTGCGCACCAAGCGCATCTATCAGGGCAAGCTCGAGCCCCGCCTGATCATCACCGCCGCCGGACGGGTGGGCGGGCCGACGGGCATGATCCGTTCGGTCGATGGCGGCGCGACCTGGACCGCGACCGACCTGAGCGACACGGCGGGGATGATCCTCGACATCAAGTTCCTGGATGAGCAGACCGGCTTGATCTTCGCCGCCACCAGCCGCGATGCGGCGAGCGGCAATGCGCTGATCCTGCGCACCACAGATGGCGGCAAAAGCTGGACCAAGGTCTATCAGAGCAGCCGCCCTGCCGAACTGATCTGGAAGGCGTCGTTCGTCGACGCAACCACCGGCTTTGCCACCGTGATGAGCTATGATCAGTCGGCGACGCAGAAGCACATCGTCAAGACGAGCGATGGCGGCAAGACATGGGTCGAATTGCCGCTGGTCAACAATGGCGCGGCGGTCGAGCTTGGGATCGGCTTTGTCGATGCCATGCATGGCTGGGTCGGCACCACTGTCGGCGGTTTCGAAACCAAAGACGGCGGTAAGAGCTTTGCGCCGGCACCCGTCGCCAAAGCGGCCAACAAGTTCCGCTTCGTCAAAACGGCCAAGGGCATGCGCGCTTATGCGATTGGCACTGCAGTTCAGCGGCTGGAGTTGAATCGTTAACATTCCGCTTTACTGTAATAATACAGTATGGCTATGATATGAAGATAATCCTCGAGGGGGAAAAGATGCTCGAACTCAGCCACGTGACCCATGTCTACCCGAACGGCACGCGTGCCCTTGATGACGTGAGCCTGTCGATCCCGACTGGCATGTACGGGCTGCTGGGGCCCAATGGCGCGGGTAAGTCGACGTTGATGCGTACCGTCGCGACGCTGCAGACGCCGACATCGGGCAGCATCCGCTTCGGTGACATCGACGTGATTGCCGAACCCGAAAAACTGCGCGCGCAGCTTGGCTATCTGCCCCAGGATTTCGGCGTCTATCCGCGCGTTTCGGCCTATGACATGCTTGATCACATGGCGGTGCTGAAGGGTGTCGCCTCGGCGCGCGAGCGCAAGCAAACGGTCGAGACATTGCTCAACCAGACCAATTTGTGGAACGTCCGCAAGAAAGCCATTGCTGGTTTTTCGGGCGGCATGCGCCAGCGCTTCGGCATTGCCCAGGCGCTGATCGGCAACCCCAAGCTGATCATCGTCGACGAACCGACCGCTGGCCTCGACCCAGAGGAGCGTAATCGCTTCCTCAATCTGCTGGCGGAAATCGGCGACAATGTCGCGATCATCCTGTCGACGCACATCGTTGATGACGTCGCCGACCTGTGCCCCCGCATGGCGGTGCTGGCAGGCGGCAAGATCCAGCTGGAAGGCGCCCCGCTCGAGCTGATCGAGCGGTCACGCGGCACGGTATGGGCCAAGACAATCGAGCGCGAGCAGATGGCCAATTTTGCCGCAGCGCATGAGGTGATCTCGACCCGGTTGTTCGCCGGCCGGACCATTATCCACATCCTGTCGGACAATGACCCCGGCAACGGCTTCACCGCCGTCGATGGCGGGCTGGAGGATGTCTATTTCTCCACCCTGGCGCGTTCGCGCCGCGCCCCCACCGCGCAAGCCGCATAAGGGGCCGCATCGATGTTCGCCAAGATCGCCGCGTTCGAGCTGCGCTATCAGTTCCGCAATCCTGTCTTCTGGGTTGTCTCGATCCTGTTCTTCCTGCTCGTCTTCGGCGCGGCAACGGTCGAGCAGATCCAGATCGGCAGTGGCGGCAATGTCCATAAGAACAGCCCGTTTGCGATTGTGCAGACGCATCTGATCATGTCGATCTTCTTCATGTTCGTGACGACGGCGTTCGTCGCCAATGTGATCGTCCGCGATGACGAAAGCGGATTCGGCCCGATGGTCAAATCGACGCGCGTGACGAAGTTCGATTATCTGCTCGCCCGTTTTGTGGGCGCCACCTTGGCGGCATGCATAGCCTTTCTGGCGGTGCCGCTGGCGATGTGGGTGGGGTCGTTCATGCCCTGGGTCGATTCGGAAACGCTCGGGCCAAATCGGCTGGCAGATTATGCCTTTGCCTATGTCGTCATGGCGCTGCCCAATGTCATCCTGACATCGTCGATCTTCTTTGCGGTCGCCACGATGACGCGGTCGATGATGTATTCCTATGTCGGCGTCGTCGTTTTCCTCGTCATCTACATCGTCTTTAATAGCGTGATCCGGACCCAGCCGAATTTCCGCGAATGGGCCGGCTATGTCGAGCCGTTCGGCATCGGTGCGTTCGCGACGGTCACGCGCTATTGGACCGCCGCTGAATCGAACACATTGACCCCACCGCTGACCGGGATGCTGATCGTCAATCGGCTGATCTGGCTTGCGGTTTCGGTGGCAGCCCTGGCCCTTGCTTATGGCCGGTTCAGCTTTGCCGAGCGCGGCGTATCGAAGCGCAAGCTGAAGAAGATGGCCAAGCGCGAGGCAAAACTCGCCGCGACCGCGCCCTTGCTGGTCGATACGCTGCCCCCGACACGGCCGGAAGCCGCCGCCGCTGCCCGGATGATGGCGCGAATCCGCTTCGAAATGGCGCAGGTGTTCAAGAGCCCGGCCTTTTTCGTGCTGATGCTGGTTGGCCTGTTCAATGCTGGTGGCGGCCTGTTTTTCGCCAATGAGATTTACGGCACGCCTGCCCGTCCGCTGACTTTTGCGGTGTTGCAGGTGCTGTTCGGTGCGTTTGCCATCATCCCGATCATCATCGCCATTTATTATTCAGGCGAGCTGGTCTGGCGCGACCGTGATCGCAAGATGCACGAGATCATCGATGCGACGTCGCTGCCCAACTGGGCTTATTTGGTGCCCAAGACGCTGGCGCTGTCCGCCGTCCTGTTCGCCACGCTGATCATTTCGATGGTCGCTGCGATCCTGATCCAGCTGGGCCGTGGCCAGACCGAGCTTGGCCTGGGCGCGTATTTCGCCTGGTATATCGTACCGACCACGGTCGACATGATCCTGCTGGCGGTGCTGGCCATCTTCGTCCAGGCGCTTAGCCCCAACAAGTTCGTCGGTTGGGCGATCATGGTCGTCTATTTCGTCGCCACGATTACGCTCGGCAATATCGGCTTCGAACATCCGCTCTACACCTATGGCAGCACGGGCAATGTCCAGCTTTCGGATATGAACGGCGACAATGTCGGCGGGGCAACGGGCTGGTGGCTCAGGCTCTATTGGAGCGCAATTGCGCTGATCCTCGCGGTGCTCGCGCATCTGCTGTGGCGGCGCGGGACGGCGGTGTCGCTGTCAGCCCGGCTGCGGCGGATGCCCAGCCGGTTGGCGGGCATGCCGGGATTGCTTGCCGGTATCGGTGTGGTGACGGCGGCGGCATCGGGCGCGTTCATCTTTTACAACATGAATGTCCTGAACGATTATCGGACGCGCGACGACAATGACCTGCAACAGGCGAATTATGAGAAGAAATATCTCAAATATGAATCGCTGAAGCAGCCATCGACAACCGACATCAAGCTGAATGTCGAGCTGTATCCCGCGCAAAAGCGGATGGAAGCAACTGGCCGTTATGCCCTTGTCAACGACACTGGCGCGCCGGTTAGCGATCTGCATGTCCGCTTCTCCGGGCGGACGGTGAACGTGCTGGATGTGCAGGTGCCAGGCGCGACACTGGCGATGGATGACAAGGATAATCGCTACCGAATCTATCACTTCCCGAAGCCGCTGGCACCGGGCGCGACGGCCAGCTTGAGCTTCAAGACCCAGCGCTGGCAGCATGGTTTCCGCGCGCAGGGCGACGATACCAGCATCGTGGCCAATGGCACGTTCCTGAACGCGTTCGAATTCGCGCCGATCATCGGTATGTCGCGGGATCAGTTGCTGCAGGACCGCGTCAAGCGCCGTAAATACGGCCTGCCTGCCGAACTGCGGCCAGCCAAGCTGGAAGATGTGTCGGCGCAGGACCGCAATTATATCGCCAATGCCGATTGGGTGACGAGCGACATTACGGTCACGACCGATGCCGGGCAGACGCCAATTGCGCCGGGCAAGAAGGTGTCGGATGTGACCGCGGGCGGGCGCCGGACGGCGCATTTTGTTGCCACCGCGCCGATCATGGCGTTCTTTTCAGTCCAGTCGGCTGCCTATGCCGAGAAATCAGCTGACGCGAGTGGCGTGAAGACGACGGTCTTCTATGATCCCAAGCACGCCTATAATGTCGATGCGATGTTGAAGGCGATGAAGCAGAGCCTTGATTATTACCGGGCAAATTTTGGGCCCTATCAGTTCGACTATGCCCGCATCATCGAATTTCCAGGCTATGCCAGCTTTGCGCAGGCCTTTGCCGGGACGGTACCCTATTCCGAGCGGATCGGCTTTATTGCGGACAATCGGGACAAGGACGCGATCGATTATGTCAGCTACGTGACGGCCCACGAGCTTGGCCATCAATATTGGGGGCACCAGCTGCTTTCCGCCAACATGCAGGGCGGCACCGTGCTGGTCGAGACAATGGCGCAATATTCGGCGATGATGGTGATGAAAAAGCTGTACGGCGAAGACAAGATGCGCCGGTTCCTGAAATATGAACTCGACAGTTATCTACGCGCACGCGGCGGCGAGGCGATCGAGGAACTGCCGCTCGAACGCGTCGAGAATCAGGGCTATATCCACTATCGCAAGGGTGCGGTGGCGATGTACCTCCTGCAGGATCGGCTCGGCGAGGACCGGATGAATGCCATGCTGGCGGGCATCCTCAATCAGTACCGCTTCAAGAGCCAACCCTATGCGCGATCGCTGGTGCTGGTCGATGGCCTGAAATCGCTCGCCCGCAATGACGGCGAGAGCGCGCTGATCAGCGATTTGTTCGAAAAAATCACGATCTGGGACCTAAAAACCAAGGAGGCGAAGGTCACCAAGCTGCCCGATGGCCGTTACCAGACGGTGCTGACCGTGACCGGCGACAAATTCTACGCCGATGGCAAGGGCAAGGAAACCAAGGCGCTGCTCAACGACGTGATCGATATTGGCTTGTTCGATGCGCGGCCCGGCATTGGCAAGTTCAGCGCCAAGGACGTCGACCTGATCGAACGTCGCCCGGTCGTGTCGGGCGAGCAGAAGATCACGATCGTGTCGAAGAAGAAACCGGCGTTCGCGGGGGTTGATCCATATAACAAATATATCGATCGCAATTCGGACGATAATGTTGTGGCGGTGACGGGGTAGGTCACAGGGCTTCAGGATATTATTCGACTTTTTCATCAATATATTGGCAAGCATTGTGCTGTTATTCGGGTGGTCGGCAAAGGCATGACCCACAATGGCAGAGCATCAACGCGCCGAACTGTCGGCTGCTTTCAAAGTAAAAGCGATATCGCTGATTATCGTTGTCGCGCTGGTGTTGCTTTACTGGTGGACCTTTAACGACGAAAGCCGCGCCGAAAGTCGGTATCGCCTGGCCCAGTCGGTCGCGCCGGATATCATCCCCTCGGCGCCCATTGCCCTGCACGGCGATATCCGGGTGATCGGCATCGCTGGCGATGGGGAGCCGGTAGATCGAAGCGACCGTGACGAAAGGGGCAATGTTCGCCGGTATCGCGAAGGTTGCGACGCGCTTTGCGCCGCGCTGCTGGCGATGCCGGCGGTACGCAGTGTGACTGTCGTCTCGCTTGACCTGTTCAAGGAGGCACCCAAGCCTGGCGCAGGCACCCGGTTCCGGCTGGTCCCGCGTGCGCAATGTTCTGCACCAACCGTGTTGCCCCAAAATCCCGATGCCTTGCGCGATCCTGCCGACGCCGCTGCCGCGAGGCGCTTGGAGGAGCGGGCTTGGCCTGGCAATGTAGCGGGCAATCCAAAATGGACGGCAGTTTTTCTGCAGCGTCAATCATTGGCAACCGAATGGGCGCTGCGGTTATCGACAAGCGACTGCATTATTGCCGAACCACCGAAGCCACATGCGGATTTCACGATCGGCAAGTATGTTTATGAACGGTTCGGCAGGTCGCCGCCATCTTACGAATGGAATTGGTCGTTTGACGCCTTGCCGGTCACTGCATCGCTGCTTCAGGTGACGGATGGACAAGGGCGCATTCGGTTTCGGCAGACCCATGCCTCGACCCTGATGCTAATCCGTCCGCTTTTGCCAGGGCTCGTGGGTTTTGTTAGATACGCCACGCCTGTCTTTGGCTGGTTGCGCACGCCGCTGATCAACGACAGCGCAGACCGCGAGATCGACGATAACAGCCGACTGCTGAAGTACACGACCCTGACGCCAACAAAGATCACCGGCCAGTCCATACCACTGGTGAAGGCACGGCTGATTGAGCTGGTCGGGAATCGATCGGCACCCGCCAGTGATCCGGCATTTGGATTGGTTGATGGCTGGATGCAGTCACTGGGACTCGCCACGGTGCAGGACGACGACAGGAAATTGCTTGTCGATTTGATCAAAGACAAGCGTGTCACCCAGTTTCAGTCGATTGACGACGCCATCGTGCATTTTGGGGACGACCTGACGGTACTTCACGCGCCAATCTTGCGACGGATCGCCGCAGACGGGGCCAATCGTGAGGTTGTACAACCCCTGGCCGCGCAGCTGTATCGGTTGCCAGACCGTTCGCCCGCGATCATCGCCCTGGAAGACGCTATTCTGAAAGACCCCAAGAAACGGCGTTATGCCGAGGGGCTGATCGTGCAACAGGCGGATCGCGGCGCGGCTGCGGTCCCGCTGCTTATTCGCATCATCCGCGAGCACGCCGAACGATCGCAGATCGCGCGCGAACAGGCGATCAACAACCATCCAGATCAAGAAATCGAACCGATCGCCGCGGCCCGGATCGCGTTGTGTCGAATTGGCCCTGCCGCAATCGGCGCCGTCGATGCATTGCGCGAGATGATGGCGAACGACCTCTTGCCGGAACGCACGCTGGATGACCTAAACTGGAAGGTGATGCTCGCGCGCATCGGCACGCCGCTGCATGAAATCACCAAACCCTCATCGCGCGGGCAGATAACCGAGGCGAAATTCCAGGAGCGCCTCGGGAAGAATATGGTAGATTTTGACGTCAGGCGTGGGTGCGATGTGAGCTCAGTTTGAGGGGGCAGTCGCCAGAGAGAAGGGGCATTTCTATCGGCCGATGCGGGCTTCCAGCCAGGTCGCTGCCTCTTCGGGGCTCTTCTTGTGGGTATCGCGGTCGACCATGTAATTGGCCTCGCGCATTAGCTCGACCGGGACATGGTCGACCAGCGGCTTGATAGCATTGAGGAAGCGATCGTCGCTGGCATGCGCGCGATTGACCAGCAGGATGGCGTCATAGCCGGGGATCGCGCCCTTGGGATCGCTGAGCACGGCGAGATGCTGCGCGGCAATGCGACCGTCCGAGGAAAAGGCCGAGATGACATCGGCGCGGCCGCTCTCGATCGCGCGGTACATGAAAGTGGGGTTATAGGCTTGGGCCGATTTGAACTGCAGCGGATAGGCGCGCTTGACCGCTGCCCATTCGGGCCGTTCGAGAAATTCCAGGTCCGAGCCGAAGTTGAGCGCGGGTGCCTGGGCGACAAGATCGCTGAGCGAGCGGATGCCGAGTTGCTTCGCCTGATCACCGCGCATCGCAAAGGCATATGCGTTTTCGAAGCCGAGGCTGCCCAATAGGCGGATGCCATGGGTCTTGTCGGCCCAGCTGCCGATGCCCTGCACGATCGCGGTACGCGGCGGGACATCGCTACGCTTCATCTCGTTAGTCCAGATCGTGCCCGAATAATCGACATAGACATCAACGTCACCGCCGCTGAGCGCGGCAAACGCCACCGCCGAGCCCAGGCCTTCGCGATAAGTGACGCGGTAGCCCGCGCGTTCGAGGCGATGGCCGATTAGGCGGGCCAGAATATATTGCTCCGAAAAACCCTTTGCGCCGACAACAACGCTCTTTTGCCCCGTCGGCAGCATCGGCGTCAGCGCCAGCAGGATTCCCGCCGCAAGGATGCCGAGCGCGACAAAGGCGCGCACCCGTTTGCGGTGCGCAATGCCATATTCGACCACGCCGAGCAGCGCATCGACGACCAACGCCAGCGTCGCGGCGGTCAGGCAGCCTGCCAGCACCAGCGCCCAGTTTTGCGTCTGTAGCCCGGCAAAGATCATGTCGCCCAGGCTCGGCTGGCCGACAGTGGTGGAGAGAGTCGCCGCGCCAATCGTCCACACGGCGGCCGTGCGGATGCCGGCCATCAGCACTGGGGAGACGAGCGGTGCCTCGATCAGCAGCAGCTTCTGCCAACCCGTCATGCCGACGCCGTCAGCCGCCTCGATCACGGCGGGATCGATGCTGTTGAGCCCGGTGACGCCGTTCCTGAGAATGGGCAGCAACGCATAGAGGGTGAGGGCGAGCAGCGAGGGCAGGAAGCCAAGCGCGGGGATGCCGCCGCCGACCATTGCCGAGAGCGACAGCAGCAGCGGGTAGAACAGCGCGAGCAGCGCGAGGCTGGGGATCGTCTGGACGAGGCTGGCAAAGCCCAGCGCGGCGCGTGCCACCAGCGGGCGCCGCGCTGACCAGATGGCGAGCGGCAAGCTGATGACCAGCCCCAGCACCAGCGCAGAGGCCGCAAGCAGAACATGCGCCGCCAGCAGATCAGGCACGCGGGCGAGTGCGTTGAAAAAGGGGCTGTTCATGCCGCTCGCCCCGGATCTGATGCGCCCGCTTCGCCTTCAAGCGCGCGCAGGCGACGCGCCTGTTCGCGCGGGACGGCAACAAGCGCATCGGCTTGCGCGCCGCCTTCGCCCGCGATCAGCGCGCGCGGCGTGCAATCGGCAACGACCGTGCCTGCATCCATCACCAGCACGCGGTCCGCCAGCAGCAATGCTTCGGCCATGTCGTGGGTGACCATGATCGTGGTGAGCGCGAGCCGATCGTGCAGCCGCCTTATCGCCTCACCCAGTTGATCGCGCGTCACAGGATCGAGCGCGCCAAAGGGCTCGTCCATGATCAGCAGGCCGGGTTCGGTGGCAAGCGCGCGCGCGACGCCGACGCGCTGGCGCTGGCCGCCTGAAAGCGCATCGGGTGTCCGCGCGCCGAAATCGAGGGGTAGATCGACCAGGTCGAGCAGTTCAGCGACCCTGGCGGCATTGTCTTTCTTCCCGGCCAGCCGCAGCCCGATGGCGATATTTTCCGCAACGGTCATATGCGGAAAAAGCCCGATATTCTGGAAGATATAGCCGATCCGCCGACGCAGCAGATGGGCGTCTTCCTCGCCCACGGCGGTGCCGCCAACGGTCACCCGACCGGTGCTGGGGTCGACCAAGCGGTTGATCATCTTGAGCAGCGTCGACTTGCCCGATCCCGAGCTGCCGACCAGCGCGACAAAGCTGCCCGCGGCAATCTCAATCGACACGTTGCTGACAGCCGTCGCGCCGCCCGGATACTGTTTCGAAACGCGCTCGAAAGCGACCGAAGGACCAAGACTGCGCGATTCTTGTGGCATCGTCTGCGGTGATGCGGGATGAAGCGCGCGGCGTCAAACGCCGATGGGGGCGGACAGCGACGCCGCAGATGAGGGATGGCACGGATGACCAAGGCAATTTTCATCACCGGCGGTGGATCAGGGATTGGCCGGGCGGTCGCCGTCTATTTCGGCGCGCGTGGCTGGCGCGTGGGGCTGGCCGATGTCAACGAAGCGGGCATGGCGGAGACGGCCGCGCAGCTGCCGACCGGCATGGCGCATGTCTATAAGATGGACGTGCGCGATCGTGACGCGTGGATCGCCTGCCTGGATGATTTTACCGAGGAAGCGGGCGGCAGGCTCGACGTGTTGTTCAACAATGCCGGCATCGGCACAGGTGGGCCATTCGCGCAGGCGACCTTCGACGATATCGACCGGACGATCGCGATCAACTTCACGGGTGTCGTCAATGGCGCGCGGATCGGCCATGCCTATCTGGCGCGAACGCCCGGATCGTGCTTGCTTAACACGGCATCTGCCTCTGCCATTTACGGGTCGGCGGGGCTGACGGTCTATTCCGCGACCAAGTTCGCGGTGCGCGCGCTGAGCGAGGCGCTGGACGGCGAATGGGCGGCCGATGGCATCAAGGTGCGCAATCTGGTGCCGAGCTTCATCGAAACGCCGCTGCTCGATGGTGTGGCGGGCGGCACCAACCGATCGATCCGCGAGACGGTAACGGGCGCGGGACTGGAACTGACGCCTGCCAGCGACGTGGCCGCGGCGGCCTGGGCAGCGGTGCATAGCGACAAGGTCCACACCTATGTCGGCAAGACCGCCCACCGCATGGCCTTTGCCGCGCGCTGGCTGCCGGGAATCCTGCGCAAGCAGATGCGGCGCGGGGTGGCAACCTGAAGGGCGATAACTTTACCGTGACCGTTCGTGCTGAGCGAAGTCGAAGCACCTTGCGCAGCACCTGTGGCGTGTCCTTCGACTTCGCTCAGGACGAACGGGCTCTTTTCAAAGGTCGTGGCATCATCCGGCCTCAGTCGACCAGCCCGTCGATCGCCTGGGCCAGATCAATATCGCGGTGGCTGAGGCCGCCTGCGTCATGGGTGGTCAGTAATATTTCGACGCGGTTCCACACATTGGACCATTCGGGGTGATGATCGGCCTTTTCGGCAAGCAACGCGACCCGGCTCATGAATCCGAACGCCTCGACGAAATCGGCAAAGGCAAAACTCCGGGTGATGGCGTCGCGGCCTTCGTCAAAATCCCAATCTGGCAGGCCGTCCAGCGCCTCGCCGCGTTCTGCCTCACTCAGCTGCTCGATCATGGTCATCCCCTTGCCGTGGCTTTGCGGTCCGGCCTATGGCGGTCGGCATGACGGGGCAAGCACCGAGTGCAGAGGAGATTGAGCGGTTGGCGCGCCATGTGCTCGCGCGGCTGCTGGATCCGTTCGCGGCTCATGTTGCCGATATCGTCCTGATCGTTGAGGAGTTCGCCGACGAAGAAACGCTCGCCGAGCTTGAAATTGATGATCCGTTCGGCCTGACCGGGCTGTATCACGGCCAGCCCGTGGGCGAGAAAAGCAGCATGCAATCAGGCGCGCTGCCCGATCGCATTCATCTCTATCGCCGCCCGATCCTGGATGAATGGTGCGATACCGGCGTCGATCTCAAGGCGCTTGTCACCCATGTCGTGGTGCATGAGGTTGGCCATCATTTTGGGCTGTCGGATGCCGATATGCACGCGCTTGAACATGATGGGGACCATCAGGCTTGAGCGGTCTGGCATTCGATCAGGTCGCCTGCACGCGCGGTGGGCGATTGCTCTTCGAGAATGTCTCGTTCGCGCTTGCTGGCGGCGATGCGCTGGTGGTCAGCGGGCCAAATGGGGTCGGTAAATCCAGCCTGATCCGAATCGCCGCCGGGTTACTCACACCGTCAGCGGGGACGGTGACTGGCGGCGTGGCGCGCGCTTATTTGGCTGAGGCGCATGCGCTCGATCCAGAGCGGACGCTGGCCGATGCGCTGCTATTCTGGGCGCGGATCGATGGCGCGGGGCGGGCGGAGGTTGCCGCTGCACTGGCGGAAATCGGGCTTGCCCATATTGCCAACGTGCCGGTGCGGTTGCTGTCGACCGGGCAGCGGCGCCGCGCGGCGCTGGCGCCGCTGATCGCCGGGGGTGCGCCCGTCTGGTTGCTCGACGAGCCAGCGAGTGGGCTGGATGTGGCATCAGTGGCCCGGCTGGGCGACATTATCGCTGCGCACCGCGCGCGCGGCGGCGCCCTGGTGGTTGCGACCCATCAGCCGATCCTGTTGCCCGGTGCGCAGGAGATCATGTTGGCGGGCGTGACGCTATGATGCTGTCGCTGATCCTGCGCGATAGTCGCCGCGCCTGGAGCGGCGGGGGCGCTGTGTTTCCGGTCGCTTTCTTCCTGCTGGCCTGCATCCTGTTCCCGTTCGGAATCGGGCCGGACCGGGTGCTGCTGGCGCGGATCGGCGGGGGGGTGATCTGGGCGGCGGCATTGCTGGCGGCGCTGTTGCCGGTCGAACGGCTGGTTTCGCCCGATGCCGATGCCGGCGTGCTTGATCAGATTGCGGTGCGCGGGTGTTCGATGGTCGAAGTGGCGGGGGCCAAGATCGTCGCGCACTGGCTGAGCTTTGGGCCTCCATTGATGCTGGCGGCGGTGATCGCGGCGGGCTTGCTCGGCATCGATGCGGCAGCGCTGGGCGCGATTGAACTGGGATTGCTGATCGGCACCCCCGGCCTTGCCGCGCTCGCGGTGGCGACATCGGCGCTGGTCGCGGGTTTACGGGGGGCGAGTTCGGTCGCCGGGCTGGTGATGCTGCCGCTCGCGGTGCCGCTGCTGATCTTCGGCGCGGGATCGATTGAGGGCGGGGCAGGGGCGCTCAAATTGCTGGGCGCAGTGACCTTATTGCTGGTGGCGGGCGCGCCGTTTCTGGCGGCGGCGGCGATTCGGGTGGGGCGGGAATGAAGCAACGTCACGCGATGAGCGCGAAAGGGCACCGCCACCAGCCTCGTCCGGTGACGCCGATGATTCATTCAGCGCTTGATTGCGTCTCACGGCCCGTTAGATTGGGACGCAACGTCACTCTCAGGAACGAAACCAACATGATCAGGTGCCTGCTTCCCGTTGCTCTCGCTGCCACAGTCGTGGCTATCCCTGCCGCTGCCCAGACGGCGCCACCCATGCCAGTGGGCAATGCGGCTGCGGGCGCCAAGGTTTTTGTCCAATGCAAGACGTGCCATGTGACCGATAAGGGCGTGAACCGGATCGGGCCGTCACTGGCGGGAGTCGTTGGCCGCAAGTCCGGGACTGTGCCGGGCTACAAATACTCTGCCGCAAACCTGAAGAGCGGTGTGGTTTGGACAGCGCCAACGCTTTACAAATATCTCGAAGCGCCAATGAAGTTCATGCCCGGCACCAAGATGACCTTTGGCGGCCTGAAGAAGCCGCAGGACCGTGCGGACGTGATCGCCTTTCTGAAGACCAAGCCCTGATCGCAGCGTTGACGCGGTAAAGCACGGGCCTAAGCCCTACTTTACCGCGTCCACCGCGCAAAGATCGCGGTGGGGAGCAACAACCCGCGCGCTTCTTCGCGCACGGCCATTTCGCCGACCTCCACCGTACCGCCCAGATCGGTCATCGCCTGGCGGAGGAGCTCGCCGATCGCTAGCGCCGACATGCGCACCGCGTACACCGTCAGCACCAGGAATTTGCTGTCGGCATCCATCAGCGCCCGGCAATCAGTGATGAGCGCGGGCAGATTTTCTTCCAGCCGCCAGATTTCGCCCGTGGGCCCGCGCCCGAATTTGGGGGGATCGAGGAAGATACCGTCATAACGCTTGCCACGCCGCACTTCGCGCGCCGTGAATTTGGCGGCGTCATCGACCATCCAGCGGATCGGTCGATCGGCCATGTCGGAGAGAAAGGCGTTGGCCTTGCCCGCTTCAACTGATTTTTTCGATGCATCGACATGCGTCATCCGCGCGCCCTTTGCTGCCAAGGCAAGCGTGCCGACACCAGTATAGCCGAACAGATTCAGGACCTCGGCGCCCTCGGCAACATGATCCCGCATCCAGGCCCATTGCGGGGCCATATCCGGGAAGAAGGCGAGGTGGCGGAAGGGGGTGTTCTGGGCGAGGAAAAGCAGCTCCTCCCAGCGGATATGCCAGCCGCCGCGCGGGACGTCTTTGGACAGATGCCAGCGCCCGCCACCCTCTTCGTCAGACGCACCGATAAAGTCGCCATCGGCCTCCCAATGGTCCGATGCGGGTGCCCACATTGCTTGCGGTTCAGGGCGGATGAAGCGGAAGCGGCCATAGCGCTCAAGCTTGCGGCCATCGCCGCTATCAACCAGGCCGTAATCTGCCCAGGGTTCGCCGATCAGCGTGATCAGCGTCACCGCGGTGTTGCCCTTGCAGCGATGTATTCGGTTACGTCGGCGAAGCGGGTGGGCAGGCTGGCAAATCGCTCCTCGCGATCATACAGATTGCCGATCCGGGCCGGCAGGGCTGGCCGCATGCCGGTGGCCCGCTCAACAGCATCGCCAAATTTGGCCGGGTGCGCGGTGGCAAGCGTGACCACTGGCACATCGCCCAGATCGGCGCGGCGCGCAGCGGCCAGACCGATCGCGCTGTGGGGATCAATTGTCTGCCCGGCATCGCTATGCGCCCAGCGCATGGCCAGCGCCATATCGTCCAGCCCGATCCGGTCGCTGGTGAACAGCGTAGCCGCGCCTTGGAGCTGAGCATTGGTGAGCCGCATGGCCTTGCTGCTCTCAAAACCGTGCAACTGGGTGGCCAGCGCTGGGCCGTCGCGCCCGCCCAGATCGAACAATAGGCGTTCGAAATTGCTGCTGACCTGAATGTCCATTGACGGGCTCGGCGTCGGCACCACCGTCCCCTGGCTATAATCCCCGGTGCTGAGCGCGCGGTGGAGAATGTCATTGACGTTGGTGGCGACGATCAGCTTGGCGATCGGCAGGCCCATTTTGGCAGCGACATAGCCGGCAAAGACATCCCCGAAATTGCCTGTCGGCACAGAAAAGGCGATTGGACGTTCGGGTGCGCCCAATCGGACAGCGGCGTAGAAATAATAGACGATCTGCGCCATCAACCGCGCCCAGTTGATCGAGTTCACCGCTGATAGGGCGAAACGCCCGGAAAAATCAGCATCGTTGAACATTGCCTTCACCAACGCCTGCGCATCGTCGAAGCTCGCGCCCTCCAGCGCGATATTGTGGATATTGGGGGCGAGCACCGTCGTCATCTGGCGGCGCTGAACATCGGAAACGCGGCCCTTGGGATGGAGCATGAAGACCTCGACGCCCATCCGCCCGGCCAGCGCATCAATCGCGGCCGATCCGGTATCGCCGCTGGTCGCGCCAATCACCGTCAACTGCTTGTCCGTGCCGGCCAGAAACCGTTCGAACAACAGCCCGACCAGCTGGAGCGCGACATCCTTGAAAGCAAGCGTCGGCCCGTGGAAGAGTTCGAGCAGCCAGTGGCGTTGATCAAGCTGGACCAGCGGCGTGACGGCGGCATGGGCGAAGCGGCCATAGGCCTGAGTGCACATGGCCTTCAGTTCTTCCTGCGTCATTGTGTCGCCAATGAACGGCGCCATCACCGCGACGGCGGTATCGACATAGGAAAGTCCGCGCAGCCCAGCGATTTCGTCGGCGGTTACCTGCGGCCATGCCTCAGGCAGGTAAAGACCGCCATCGCTGGCAAGACCTGCCAGCGTGACCTGTTCGAAATCGAGGATGGGGGCCGTCCCCCTGGTGCTGATATAGCGCATGGCCAAGCGCGTTAACCGGGCGTGCCTTGCGGCACAAGCATCGCTCAGGCAGCCGGGCCGTCGTCGCCCCAGCGTCGGCGCAGCGCGAGGGCGTAAATTGCCAGCGCGATTCCGGCGAACAGGAACCACTGGACGCCATAAGCGAGATGGTTGTTAGGGATCGAGTCGATCGTCGGGCGCGGCGCGCGGGTGAAGCCCGGCGGCGGTGTATCGGCGACGATCATCAGCGTATCGGGCGTCTTGTCGAACAAATTGCCGATCAGGCTGCGATGCACGGGCGCGAGCGCGATGATGCCGCTGACCTCGCCGCCGCGCCACGCAGGTTTGGCATTGGGGTCGCGCGAAATGCCGATCTCGACGGCAAAGCCGGGCCCTTCGGCACCGGTGCGGCATTGGGCGATAAACCGCCAGCCAAAGCGGCCCGCGCCCTCCGTCTGCCAACGGGTCGGTTCCAGGCAAAAGGCATTGGTGCGGCGATAGAGCAGCGATTTGTCGGTTGGGATGGCGGGAAAGGCGACTGGCGGGCGCGCTGGATTGGCGGCGAGCTGAGCGAGAAATGCCTCTTTCTTGGGTAGCCGATCGACGATCTGCCAGCAGCCGAGCGCAATCATTGCCGCCACCGCCAGCACAACGATCAAGGTCGCGACAATCGGCACGCGCTTCATGCGTCTGGCTTCTTGATTCGGCCTTCGCTGGCCCTGTTGCGATATTCCAGGCTTATCAATGCGCCCTTTGAGATGCGGAGCGCTCCGACTACGCCAATCGCGGTGAGCGGGGTCCAGATCAGCAGGTGTACCCAGATTGGCGGCGCCAGGGTGAGCGTGAGCGTCACCGCGCCGATCATCACGATCGCGCCGATAATCAGCGTGAGAAAGGCAGCTGGCCCGTCGCCTACATTGAATGCAGTCAGATCGAGCCCGCAATTTGTGCAGCGATCGGCAAATTTGATCCAGCCGACATAGAGCGTCCTGGCCCCGCAGCTAGGGCAAAGGCCGTGCAGCGCGGCCTGGAGCGGCGCTGGGCTGGAAGGTGATTGATCAGGCGCGGCCGACGCACCAGGGATCGGGCTTATAATCAACTGGCGGACCTGCAATACCTGGGATCGGGAAGCGTGCCTTGAAGGTAAAGGCATGCTGGGACGGCCCAAACCGATCGAGCATCCAGAGCCGCGACAACGCATCGTTGATCGTCGGCAATGTGCCGGCTTCAATCCACCAGAGCGCCTGATAGGCGCCATCGAATCGATCGAAATATTCGCGCCGACGCGCCATTTCCGGCGTGTGGGCGCTTCGATAGACGAAATCGAAAAGCGAATCGGAATCGCGCCAGACCGACATGTTCACTGCCAGCAAGGGATCGGGCGCATAGCTGATCCCCATCGCATTGCCTGCTTCGTCCTGGAGCCGCCAGACAAATCCCGGTGATTGCTCAGCCAGGGCATTGATCCGATCCAGTGCCTCAAAAAACGGGAGGACGCGCGGATCGGGCCATGGCGCGATCAAGCGACCAATATTCACTTGCGCGATATACCAGTCGCTCATCGCATCAGCCACCATGGACGGGTGCGCCCGCGCCGCCCCAGACATAGACCGAGACGAACAGGAACAACCAGACCACATCGACGAAATGCCAATACCAAGCCGCTGCTTCAAAGCCGAAATGCTGGCGTGGAGTGAAGTGGCCCTGATAGACGCGGATCTGGCACACGATCAGGAAGATCGTGCCGATCAGCACGTGGAAGCCGTGGAACCCAGTCGCCATGAAGAAGGACGCGCCAAAGTTCAGCCCCGCAAAGTGGAACGGCGCTTCGGCATATTCATAGCCCTGGATGAAGCTGAACAGCGCGCCGAGCGCGATCGTGATCCACAGGCCTTTTTTCAGCCCGTCGCGGTCACCATGGATCAGCGCGTGATGCGCCCAGGTAACGGTGGTGCCCGACAGCAGCAGGATGACGGTGTTGACGAGCGGCAGGCCCCAGGGGCTGATGACTTCCAGGCCCTTGGGCGGCCATTGGCCAGCGACGTTCTTCACCGTCTCGGCGATCCGCGTCACTTCGCCGCCAATCACTTCGACGGGGGCGGGGAACAGCGAGAAATCGAAAAATGCCCAGAACCAGCCAACGAAGAACATGACTTCGGAAGCAATGAACAGGATCATGCCGTAGCGCAGATGCAGCTGCACCACTGGGGTGTGATCGCCCGAATGCGCTTCCTTGATCACGTCCCGCCACCACAGGAACATCGTTGCGAGCACGCCAGCCAGGCCAAGATAAAAGACCAGACCACCGCTAGGCGCCTTGTGCATCCACATGATGCCGCCAACAGCCAACGCGAGCGCGGCCATCGCGCCCATGAAGGGCCAGATGCTGGGCGGTAGGATGTGGTAATCGTGATTTTTGGCGCCGGCCATGGTCGTCGTTTCCCGTTATAAGCTGATGGAATGCCCTCTAGCCTGCGGCTTTCGCGGAATCCACCGGGTAAAATGTATAGCTGAGCGTGATCGTGTCGATAGCGGTTGCGTCGGGATCCTTGAGCATCTTTGGATCGACGAAAAAGATGACCGGCATCCGCACCGTTTCATTGGGTTTCAGCGTTTGCTGGCTGAAGCAGAAACACTGAATCTTACTGAAATATTTTCCCGCCTGTGCCGGCGCGACATTGAAAGTCGCGGTGCCGGTGATGTCATGATCGGATGTGTTGGTGGCGGTGAAAAACGCCATCTGCCGCGCGCCGACCGTTACCGTGACGGCGGATTGTTCGGGTTTGAACACCCAAGCCAGTTTGGGGCTGACATTGGTGTCGAAATCGACGCGCACGGTTTTGTTCACTGCACCCGGCGCTTCACGCCCGCGCTGCGTCGTCCCGTTCAGCCCGGTTGCCTCGCAGAAAATGCGATAAAGCGGCACGCTGGCAAAGCCGAGGCCCGTCATGCAGCACACACCAAAGGCGGCGAGGATACCGGTGCGCAGGTTACGGTTCACGAATGGCCCGCCTGGATCTTCGCGATCGTCACCACGAAAAACAGCACGACCAGGCCGCCGAGCACCAGTGCCATCACCAGCGACCGTGACTTCTGCCGCGCGCGGACCAGCTTTTCTTCGTCCGGGGTCATGCCATCCATCGATCAACAACAAGGGCGGCGAACATCGCCAGGATATAGCCGATCGAATAGACGAACAGCATGCGTTCGGGCTTCATCGTCGCGGGCGTTGGGGCAGCGACCGCCACCACCCATCCGGTAAGGCCGACAAAAATTGCAGAGGCGATCATTGCGACCACCCCGTAAAGGTCCCCCGCCAGGCCAAGCGGCCAGGGCGCAACGGCCACGATCGCCATGGCGACGGCATAGCCAAGCATCTGCCAGCGGGTGGTACGCGCACCAGCGACGACCGGCATCATCGGCACGCCGCCCTTGGCATAATCGTCCCGAATCAACAGCGCGAGTGCCCAGCTATGCGGCGGGGTCCAGAGGAAGATCAGCGCGAACATCAGGATTGGCAGCAGCGAGAGGCTGCCCGTCGCCGCTACCCAGCCAATGAGCGGCGGAAACGCGCCGGCCGCCCCACCGATGACGATGTTCTGCGGCGTATAGCGCTTCAGCCCGATCGTGTAGATGACGACATAAAACAGGATCGACACCGCCAGAAAGGCCGCAGCGATCAGATTGACGACCAGCCCCATCAGCAGCACGCTGAACACGCCAACGCCGATGCCGAAGTGAAGCGCGCTTTCGGGGTCCATCCGGCCAGCCGCAAGCGGGCGCTTGGCGGTGCGCTTCATCAGCGCATCAATGTCCGCCTCATACCATTGGTTGAGCGTACCAGCGGCCCCAGCGGCGAGCGCGATGGCCAGAATGGCGGTAAAGCCGATTGCGGGGGGTAGCGCGACGGGCGCGACCAACATGCCGCACAATCCGGTAAAGACGACCGAACGCATCACCCGCGGTTTGGTAAGCGCGAGGAAATCCCGCCAATCGGCTGGGATGGAAGGGGAGAGCGTTGTCGTCGTCATGTCTTTTTCCTCCCCTCCTGCCAGCAAGAGGGGTCGGGGGAGGGCGTTTACGTGAGGAGGGCACCGGCCCTGTTCGGGCCCTCCCTTGCCCCCTCCCGCTGGCGGGAGGGGAATGCAGCATCAATGCCCGTGGCTGTCGTCAATCACGGGCAGGGTTTCGAACTGGTGGAACGGCGGCGGGCTGGACAAGGTCCATTCCAGCGTCGTGGCGCCCTCGCCCCAGGGGTTGTTGCCAGCCTTTTTGCCCGACGTGAGCGACCAGAACAGGTTGACGAAGAAGATGATCATGCTCGTTGCCATGACCATATACCCGACAGTCGCCCAGTAATTATAGGTGGCATAGGCTGGCGAATAATCAGGGATGCGGCGCGGCATGCCCTGCAGGCCCAGGAAATGCATCGGGAAGAACAGCAGGTTCACGCCCGCGAAGAACATCCAGAAGTGCAGCTGGCCGAGCGCTTCGTTCATCATCTTGCCCGACATTTTCGGGAACCAGTAAGTGAAGCCAGCGAACAGGCTGAACACCGCGCCCAGCGACAGCACATAATGGAAATGCGCCACCACGTAATAGGTGTCCTGCATGTAATCGTCGATGCCGCCATTGGCGAGCACGACGCCGGTCACGCCACCGACGGTGAACATGAAGATGAAGCCGATCGACCACAGCATCGGCGTCTTGAAGCTGAGCGAGCCGCCCCACATCGTCGCGATCCAGCTGAAGATTTTGATGCCGGTCGGCACCGCGATCACCATGGTGGCCGCTGTGAAGTACATCTTGACGTTCACGCTGAGGCCGGTGGTAAACATGTGGTGCGCCCAAACGACAAAGCCGACGACACCGATCGCGACCATGGCATAGGCCATGCCGAGATAGCCGAAGACGGGCTTTTTCGAGAAGGTCGAGATGATCTGGCTGACGATGCCGAAGCCCGGCAAAATCATGATGTAGACTTCAGGGTGACCGAAGAACCAGAAGAGATGCTGGTAGAGCACCGGATCGCCGCCACCGGCGGGATCGAAGAAGGTGGTGCCGAAGTTACGGTCGGTCAGCAACATCGTGATGGCGGCAGCCAGCACCGGCAAGGCCAGCAGCAGCAGGAAGGCGGTGACCAGCACTGACCAAACAAACAGCGGCATTTTGTGCAGGGTCATCCCCGGTGCGCGCATGTTGAAGATGGTGGTGATGAAATTGATCGCCCCCAGGATCGAGCTCGCGCCCGCCAGATGGAGCGACAGGATCGCCATATCGACCGCAGGCCCTGGCTCACCATAAGTGGAAAGCGGGGCATAGACCGTCCAGCCGGTGCCCGCGCCGCCGAAGAAGGGCGAAGCGAGCAGCAGCGTGAAGGACGGGATCAGCAGCCAGAACGAAATGTTATTCATGCGCGGGAACGCCATATCCGGCGCGCCAATCATGATCGGCACGAACCAGTTGCCGAAGCCACCGATCATCGCCGGCATCACCATGAAGAAAACCATGATCAGCCCGTGCGCGGTGATGAGCACATTCCACAGATGAAGTGAATGATCGAGGCCCGCTTCGCCGCCGGGCAGGAAGGTCGCCCAATAGCCGAGATACTGGATGCCCGGATGCGCGAGTTCGGCGCGCATCAGGCCCGAAATCGCGCCGCCGATGATGCCCGCGACGATCGCGAAAATCAGATAGAGGGTGCCGATGTCCTTGTGGTTGGTCGACATGAACCAACGCGCGAAGAAACCGGGCTTGTGATCGGCATCGTGATGATGCGCGTGATCGTCATGGGCCTGGAAGGCGGACGGGTTGAGGGCGGTATCGGTCATGAGCTTACTTGTCCGCTTGCGGGGCTGCGGCGGGCGCGGCCGCTGCATCGGTGGTTGGAGCGGCGGTCGCGGCAGGGGCGGCGGCTGGCGCAGCGGCCCCCTTTACCGAACCGCCCTTGGCGACGACCCACTTGTCAAAGGTTGCCTTGTCAACGGCGGCAACCGTAATCGGCATGAAGCCATGGCGCGCGCCGCACAGTTCAGAGCACTGGCCGAAATAGACGCCTGGCTTTTCAATGATGAAGCTGGTTTCGTTGATCTTGCCGGGGACGGCATCAAGCTTGATCCAGAAGGCGGGCATCGCCCAGGCGTGGATCACGTCGTTCGACGTCGTCAGCAAGCGAATTGGCACGCCAACGGGCAGGACGATGCGGTTGTCGGTGGCGAGCAGCGGCGGGCCATCGGCGTCGGTGCGGGCGCGTTCCTCACCCGTCGTCATGCCCTTTTCCTTCAGCATGTTCGAGGTGATTTCAAAGCCGCCATTGTCGGGATATTGATAAGACCAATACCATTGGTTGCCGATCGCCTTGAGGGTGATCGCATTGGCCGGGGCCGGCTTATATTGCGCTTGGAGCAGGCCGATCGATGGCACCGCGATCAGCACCAGAATGACGACCGGGGCCAAAGTCCAAATGACCTCGATGAGGGTGTTGTGCGATGTCTTGGACGCCACTGGATTTGCGGCGCGCCGGTACCGGAACATCACCCAGAGCAGCAGCAACAGCACAAAAACCGAAATGATGGTGATTACGGGCACCAGAATGTCATCATGCATCCAGGCAGCGCGCCGACCGGTTGGCGTTACCTGCGCTTGGACGCCGATGAATTTGTCGGTCGGCTGACCGACACTGGCGACTGGCTGTACGTCCGGGCCACCGTCAAGTGCCAGCAGCGGATCGGTTGCCGTTGTGGCGGGCGCCGAAGCTTCGGCAGGCGCAGCGATTGGCGCTGCCACCGTCACGCCGGTTGCGGGCGGTGCGGCTGATTCCTGCTGAGCAGTCGTCTGTGGTGCCGCCGCCTGAGCGCCGACCAGGCCGACGCTGCCGAGCACAAGCCCGGCCGCCAGCATGAGTGATCTTACCCCCGTTTTACGCCCGGTATTTCGCATTTCGAATCGTCACCCTAATGTTTGCTCGGTGCAGTTTAATGGGTCTTATCAGTCCCTCGCCTAAGCCGGGATACGCCCTTTAGACGGGGCCTATACGCAGGAGGTCCTCTAGCCTCAAGCTTTTCGCAGCCTTTTTTGGCGCAGGCGTCCCTAACGAGCGTTGCGCCGCTGCCATCTCAATCCTATCACGCCGCGCGACGGTCCCCAAGGTCAAAAGTCTTTAAGGCAGCCAGCAAGGATGAATGGGATGATGACGCAAGACGAGGTGCTGGCCGAGTTTCGGGAGGCGGGTGCCCTGCTAGAGGGACATTTTATCCTGTCATCGGGTTTGCGATCGCCGGTTTTCCTGCAAAAAATGTTAGTGTTCCAGGATCCGGTGCGCACTGCGCGGCTCTGCGCTGCGCTCGCTGAAAAGATCACCGCCCAATTTGGGCAGGTCGATCTGATCGTGTCGCCGGCAATGGGCGGAATCATCCCCGGTTATGAAACCGCGCGCGCGCTTGGGTGCAATGCGGTGTTCGTTGAACGCGATAATGGCGTGTTCCAGCTGCGTCGCAATTTTGAGATTCCGGCTGGCGCCCGCGTCGTGATGGTCGAGGACCTCGTCACCACTGGTTTGTCGTCGCGCGAATGCATCGCAGCGATCCGCGATTATCCGGGCCAATTGCTTGGTGCAGCCTGTCTGATCGATCGATCAAACGGCTCTGCTGATATCGGCGTGCCGCTGGTCGCGTTGTGTACGCTGGATATTCCCAGCTATCCCGCCGATGCGCTGCCGCCCGAACTTGCCGCGATCCCACCGGTCAAGCCCGGCAGCCGCGGTCTCGCTGCGTGAGGCTGGCATTTGCTGCTGTGCTGGCGCTGGCAGCTCCCTCTGCTGGTACGGCGAGAGAGCCGCTTGGCCCGGTGGCGGTTTCTTCCCCCATCCAGCAGGCGCTAGCCGCCAGCGCCATTGCCGAGGTTGGCGATGTCCTGGTGAGCAAGGGCGATGCGATTCTGGTGCATTCCAGCCATATCGCCGGCATCCGGGCGACGCCGCCTCTCTGGCGCTGGGCATCGGTGACCAAGCAGGTGATCGCCACGCTGGTGATGCAGGAAGTCGCCACCGGCCATATCGGTCTTGATCAGCCGGTCAGTCGCTATCTGCCGGGGTTCAAAAGCGCCAATGCCGGGCTGGTGACCGTGCGCCAGCTGTTGCGTCACCAATCGGGCCTGCCCAATCCCGATGATACCGCCGCGACACCGGAGTCAGTGCCCGCATATGATGCGCCAGGCTATACCGGCAGCCGTGATCCGCTGACCGGTTATTGTGCCGGGCCGGTCAAGCGCGCGCCGGGGGACAATTGGGAATATAATAATTGCGATTACATCGTTGCCGGTGCGTTGCTGGAGGCGGTTACGGGCAAGCCGTGGCAGCGGCTGGTGCAGCAGCGCATCGCCAAGCCGCTTGGCCTCACATCGCTGGGTGCCTTTCCGACCGGCAAGTTGATCGTGCCGGGGACGATCAATGGCAGACCTGAAGCCGGGATAGACCTGAACGCCTTTGGCGCATCGGCCGGTCTTTACGGGACGCTGGCGGATCTGTGGAAATTCGATCGTGCGTTGATGACCGGCAAATTGCTGCCCGATTCTGCGCGTGCCGAAATGTGGGACGGGCAGCCGCAACTGGGCGCAATTGCGCTTGGGCAATGGGCATTTTCCGCGCCGCTCAAGGGCTGCGCGGCGCCTGTTCGGATCATTGAGCGGCGCGGGGCGATCGGCGGGGTGGAAGTGCGCAACTTCATTCTGCCCGACGCCGATATTGTTGCCATAATTTTCGTCGATCGTGCAGACTTTGCGTTTGGCGAGGTGTGGCAGGGCCAAGGGTTCAGCCATGATCTGCTCGCAGCGGCGGCCTGCTCAGGGGTGAAGTAATGCACGAGTATCTGCGTTTAGGCGTCAATATCGATCACGTGGCGACCGTGCGCAACGCGCGCGGGGTCGGCTATCCTGATCCGGTGCGCGCCGCGCTGGTCGCCGCAGCGACGGGGGCCGACGGTATTACCGCGCATCTGCGTGAGGACCGGCGGCACATTACCGACGACGATATTGCCCGGCTGATGGCCGAGCTGACGATCCCGCTCAATCTGGAAATGGCCGCGACCGACGAGATGCTCGGCATCGCCTTGGCGCACCGGCCGCATGCAGCCTGTATCGTGCCCGAAAAGCGCGAGGAACGCACGACGGAGGGCGGCCTTGATGCGGCCGGTATGCACAATCATCTGGCGCCGATGGTGCGCGAGCTGAAGGGCGCAAACATCCGCGTTTCGCTATTCGTCGAGCCCGATCCACGCCAGATTGAGGCTGCGCTCCGGCTGGGCGTGCCAGTCATCGAGCTGCACACTGGCGCCTATGCCGAGCTAACGGACGAAGCACGCGCGGCGGAATTGCGGCGGCTTCAGGATGCGGCGGCGCTTGCCGTCAAGAACGGTATTGAAGTCCATGCCGGGCATGGCCTGACGCTCGACAATGTCGCGCCGATCGCGGCTATCCCGCAGGTCAAGGAACTGAACATCGGTCATGCGTTGATCGCCGATGCGATTTTCATGGGACTGGGCGGGGCGGTGACGGCGATGCGCGCCGCGATGGACGCCGCCCGGTGACTGCCAGCCGGTCCGAAGCGTTGCGACCAATGCAGCCAACAATGGCGTTGCCGGTTCGCGTGCTGGTGTTTTTGCAGATCCTGCTGTGCACGGCCATCGCTACAAGTCCGCTGATCGTTGCGCTGGCGTTGAAGCCTGATTTGTCGGCGCGTGCTGTCATCGATGTGCTGGCCGAGCGCGTCTTTACGGGGCTCGTGGTCAGCATTGGGATGATCGGCTTTGGCTTGCTTGGCTGGGCGCGGTTCGGCGCGACTACATTTATTTGCGTGATGCTTTTTTTCTGCCCAACGCTCGCGGCACTGTATTTTGCTGCGCTGGGGTTTCGATGATCATCGGGCTGGGATCTGATCTGTGCAATATTGAGCGGATTCAGGCGTCGCTCGATCGCTTTGGGGATCGTTTCGAACAGCGCGTCTTTACCGCTGTTGAACGTGCCAAGGCCGGTCAGCGTCCGTTCACCCGCGCTGGCACATATGCCAAACGCTTCGCTGCCAAAGAGGCATTTTCCAAGGCGGTGGGCACGGGATTTAAACGCGGCGTGTTCATGAAGGATATCGGCGTGGTCAATGCCCGCAGCGGCGCGCCGACGCTGGCATTGACCGGCGGGGCCAAGGCAAGGCTTGACGCGATGATACCTGAAGGCCACCTCGCACGCATACATTTGACGCTGACCGATGATCACCCCTGGGCGCAGGCCTTTGTGATCATCGAAGCGGTCAAGATTGAAATTGGTTCAAGGGACGATGATGATGCCGGGAGATGAGTTGACGATGGACGGCGCAGGCCCAACCGACGCCGTCGCGACGACCGCCGCCAACCCGGGCACTGACTGGTTGGGTGAGGCGCGCGGCATTTTGTGGCTCGTCCTGGCTGTGCTTGGCTTTCACAGCTTTGTGGCAAAGCCTTTTTACATTCCGTCTGAATCGATGCTGCCGGGCCTGCTGATTGGCGACCGGCTGGTGGTGACGAAATATCCCTATGGCTATTCTTTCGTCTCGCCGACCTTCCACTTGTTGCCGTTCGTGCCCGGTCGGCTATTTGGCCGATTGCCCGAACGTGGCGACGTCGTGATCGTCACCCCGCCTGGATCGACCGAGGATTATATCAAGCGCGTGATTGGCCTGCCCGGCGATACGATTGAAGTGCGCGACGGCGTTGTGTCGCTGAATGGCGTCGCGGTGAAGCGGGGAAATCTGCATGAAAAGCTGATTCCGGTCGATGCCAATGCGACCTGCACTGATTATTCAGGGGCGTTACGCGCCGGCGCTGATGGCGTGTTTACCTGTCATTTGCCGATCGTGACCGAAACCCTGCCCAATGGCCGGAGCTATGATACGGTCGAGCTCGGGTATAGCCCCGGCGACAATTATCCGGCCGTGAAGATTCCGGCGAACCATGTTTTTCTGATGGGTGATAACCGCGACCGCAGCGCCGATAGCCGTTTTGCGCTTGGCGAGCCCGATAAGGGACTTGGCGGCCCAGTGCCTTGGGAATATCTTGGCGGTCGCGCTGAATTCATTACCTTTTCGGTCGATGGCAGCAGCAGCTGGAACCCGATTAGTTGGTTCACTGCCTTTCGATCGGGCCGTGCGGGCAATTCGCTCCATGCCCGTCAAGCTGGCGACCCTGTCAATACCGCACCGCTAGCGCCGGCGCCGGCTGCAGCCCGGGCGCCAGCCGCGACCAAGGCGCTATGAGCAAACCACCGGTCGATATCGTCGCAGGCCCCGCGCCGAACGAATTCAGCGACCCCTTTGTCCGCAAGGAATTGAAGCGTGCCGCCGTCTGGTTGGGGCTGGCGGCAGCGATTGCGCTGATGGTGCTGTTGATTCAGCCCTTGCTGATCATCTTTGGCGGGCTGGTTTTTGCCTCGATGCTTGACGGCGGCGTCCGGCTGCTCGGGCGCGCTTTGCCGATTGGCCGGGGTTGGCGGCTGGCAATCGTGATGCTGTTCAGCATCGCCTTTCTGGTCGGTACCATTTATTTGACTGGAGTGCAGGTTGCTGATCAATTTGCACAACTGCGCACCACGCTGGATGTGCAGGCGCAGCGCGCGATCGCCTGGGCGGTGGAGCATGGCATGGTGCCGGGGCGGGCCGATGTGAACGGTCTGATCCAACAAGCGCTGGGCTCGTTCGGGCGGCTGACCTCCTGGATCGGCACTGCGGTTGGCGCGATAACAAGTATGGTGATGGTGGCGGTGATCGGCCTGTTCGTGGCGATCGAACCCAGGCTTTATGAGCGCGGGCTGCAATGGATGGTCCCGCAGGATCTGCGCAGCGAATTCGCCATCACGATTGGCCGGATGGCGTACACAATGCGTCGCCTGCTCGCCGGGCGGTTGCTCGGCATGGCGTTTGAAGGCGTGCTGATCTGGTTCGCGTTGATGCTGGGCGGGGTGCCGATGGCGCTGGTTTTGGGCATTATTGCCGGCATTCTGGCCTTCATTCCCAATGTCGGGGCGATTTTGACGGGCATATTGATGGTTGCGGTTGGCTTTAGCGCCGGGACGCATGAAGGCGTCTGGGCGATTGCCACCTATCTAATCGTGCAGAATTTCGATGGCTATGTCGTGATCCCGCTCGTTGCCAAGCACACCGTGGATATGCCGCCGGCGCTGACGCTTTCTTCCCAGATACTGGCGAGCACGTTGTTTGGCGTGATTGGTCTGGCGCTGGCCGATCCGATCGTCGCGATGATCAAGGTGGCGCTGGAACGCGGGTCTGAGCTGCCAGCCCTTGGTGATGGGCCGACCGGGGTGGCAGTGTCCAGCGGCGCTGGCCCAGGCGTTCCCGGCCCGGCATGACCCCTCCGGTAATCGCAACATTATTTGATTATCATCGCTCCTCAGCCAGTTACCGGGTGCGGATTGCGTTGAATCTGAAGGGCATTGCCTGGTCGCGGGTGGCGGTAAACCTGCTCGAAAACGAACAAGGCAGCGCCGCCAATCTCGCGCGGAACCCGCAAGGGCAGGTGCCGACGCTCGAAATTGACGGCCTATCGCTGATTCAGAGCCTGGCGATTATCGACTATCTCGACTCGACCCGCCCAACGCCGCCCTTGCTCCCGCGCGAACCGGCAGCGCGCGCGCGGGTGATTGCGCAGGCACTGGTGATCGCCG
Source organism: Sphingomonadales bacterium Ga0077557 (assembly GCA_001464615.1). Lineage (GTDB taxonomy): Bacteria > Pseudomonadota > Alphaproteobacteria > Sphingomonadales > Sphingomonadaceae > Sphingomonas. The sequence goes on from LNFI01000032.1 coordinate 310,342, forward strand.
CCGACACGCACCCGATCGGTAATATGCGTTTTATCCGCCAATTGGGCGACCAATTCGGCGCAGATGAGGCGGCGAAGACTGTCTGGCGGCGGCACAGCATGGCATTGGGACTGCAAGCGCTGGAGGCGCTGGCAGAATCGGATGTGCCGCACAGCGCCGGGCCCTTTCTCGGCGGCGATTCGCCCAACCTTGCCGATATCTGCCTGGTGCCGCAGCTCTATAATGCCCGCCGATTTGATCTGCCGCTTGATCCATATCCTATTCTCGTCCGCGCCGATGCAGCAGCGAGTGCCCTACCGGCCTTTGCAGATGCGCATCCCGATCGGTTCCTGCCCTAGCTGGCCCGTTGCCACCCAAGTGCTGGGATCTAGACATTTTTGGCCGCTAGAGCGATTCTTCTAGGTCCAATTACAGCAACGTGCGTTAAATCTGCATCACCTCCGTTCGGCCTGAGCGAAGTCGAAGGCCAAGCGGTGCGCCCTGTGCTTCGACTTCGCTCAGCACGAACGGTTCAGATTAAACGCACGCTGCTCATTTCGGCAGCTCTGCTCGATGCTGATGGATCGCTGCCACGCTTTGCTGCGTTAAGGGGCGATGCCTAGGAATGAACCTCTCATGACCCCGCCGCTCGTGCCGAACAATGACCTTTTTTTGGTCAATTTTGCGATCACCTTGCTGGGCTAAGGGGTGAGGCCGTTGGCACAAATGGCGGTGAGAGCGGCAGCTCATGCTGCTGGTTCATGCTGTATTGATCATTGGGTTCAGCCTGTATTCGCTGGTTAGGAATCGCGTATGAAGTATCGTTTTTTGGGTCTGACGCTGGCTTGCGTTGCAGTGAGTGTTTCTGCCGGTGTGGGTGCGCGGGCCGGTGGCCAGGATGCGCCTGCGTGCGAGAGTGGCGGCCCCGCGATTGAGGCAAAAATTGTCGGCTTGAAGGATCGCTCGGGCCGGATGAAGCTGGAACTTTATCCAGCGACAGAAGCCGATTTTCTGGCCGATGACTCGCTGCTGATTGCCGCTGGCAAGGTTTTTCACCGCGTCTGGGCACCGGTGCCGCAGGCTGGCCCGGTTACCCTGTGCATCAAGGTGCCCAAGCCAGGCCATTATGCGCTGTTTTTCACGCATGACCGGGATGGGAAGAACAAGTTCAATTTCTGGCGTGATGGCGGCGGCGTACCCAGCAATATTCGGATCGGTGCTGCCAAGCCCAAACTGGCCACCGCGACGATTGAGGTGGGTGATGGCGTCACCGTCACCACCATCAAGGCGCAGTATCTGCGCGGGCTGAGCGGATTGGGGCCGCTGAACAAGGCGGAATAGCGGCCGGGCTTGTTTCTTCCTGTCACATATCGTCCATATGGACGGTGCAAGGGCGGCAAATCGCTCAAACGGGAGAGACAGCATGGCCATCCGTATCGATCGTCGTTCGTTCATCGTCACCGGCTCGATCGGCCTTGGCGCCTTTGCGATTCCGGGCTTTGCCCAAATGCCCAGTGTCCAGGCGGCGCGGGGTTTTACCCACTCGGTCGCCAGCGGCGAGCCCAGCGCCGATTCGGTGCTGCTCTGGACGCGCTATGTCCCCGTCGATGAAGCGGCGGTGCATCTGCGTGCCGAAATCGCTGAAACCGCCGATTTTGCACGGATCGTCTCGGGTGGCGTGCAGATCAGCGGACCCTGGCGCGATTATACCGCCAAGATTACCGTGGCAGGCCTGAAGCCGGGTACGCGCTATTATTTCCGCTTCGTCGCGCCGGATGGCAGCTTTTCCCCCGTTGGTCGCACCAAAACGCTGCCGGCCGGCCTTGCGCCGAGCTTCAAAGCCGCGATTTTTTCGTGCTCGAACCTGCCATTTGGCTATTTTAACGCCTATGCGCATGCGGCGCTGCGGGACGACATCGATCTCGCCATCCACCTTGGCGATTATTATTACGAGTACCAGACCGGCAGCTACCCCGCCGCCAAGGATGCCGTCGCCGGTCGCCAGCCGCTGCCCGCGACGGAGATTATCCACCTGGCCGACTACCGGCTGCGCTATGCCAGCTACCGCAGCGACCCCGACCTGCAGAAGCTCCACAGCCTGGTGCCGATGATCGTCCAGTGGGACGATCATGAATCTACCAATGATAGCTGGGAAGGCGGTGCGCAGAACCATCAGCCCGCAGCCGAAGGCGAGTGGAGCATCCGCCGCGCTGCTGCGATCCAGGCTTACCGCGAATGGATGCCCGTGTCCGACGAGCCGTGGAAGGCCTATGAAATCGGCACGCTCGCCACGCTGTTCCGTACCGAAACGCGTCTGCTTGGCCGCACCAAGCCCAGCGAGCTGGCACCGCTCTTGTTCAAGCCCGATCCCGCCAAGGCGCTCGCCGAGTTCCGCGACGGCAGCTGGCAGGACCCGGCGGCGACGATGATGGGATCGCAGCAGGAGGATTGGCTGGCGCACGCGATGCGCGCTTCGGTGAAGGGCGGCACCAAATGGCAGGTGGTCGGCTTCGGGACGATTATGGGCAATACGGAGACCCCGCTCGGCGCGCCAAGCTGGCTCGCGCCCGATGCCGATCCGCGCGCTAAAGCCTATATGAATGCGGGCATTGCCGCGACCAAGGCTGGCCTGCCGTTCAATTTCGATAGCTGGGGCGGCTATCCCGCCGCGCGCAAACGCTTCCTGACATCGGCCCAAAAGATGGGCGCGAACCTGATCGTCATCTCGGGCGACAGCCATAATGCCTGGGCTTATGATCTGGGGCAGGACGGCAAGCCGGCGGGCGTTGAATTCGCTGGCCAGGGCGTCACCTCACCCGGTTTTGAAAGCGCGCTTGGCGTTGATCCCAAGATCGTCGCCAAAGCACTGGTCGAGCAGAATCCCGAACTCAAATGGTGCGACACCAGCCGCCGCGGCTATATGGCGATGACGATCACGCCGACCAAGGTGCGCAACGACTGGATCTTCGTCGACACGATCAAGGCACCGACAGCAGCGGCGAGCATTGGCCACAGCGCGACGGTGCTGCGCGGGCGCAACGTCATGGCATAAGCGCCTCCCTGGGACGGAGTGTCGGGTCGGATCGTCCCCCGGACGATCCTTGAGCATGCGGGGTATGCTCAACCCGAAACTGGGGACCATTCGCGCTTTCAGCGAAGGGTGGAGGCGGTGTGCGGCAAGCGGTGCGCCTGCGACGGTGCACCGCGATTGCCTGCCTCATACGGCAGCTCCTGCGGCCAGCGAGATTGGGTTCGCGCGGAGGCGCGGAGGACGCGGAGGAGGCTGCGGCAATAGAAGCGCGCAACGCGCATCGCTCAAATGGCGAAGCCGCTGATCCTCGGCGATCTGCAAGCACCCAGCGCCCAAGGGCACAACGCCTCTGCGCCTCCGCGCCTCCGCGCGAACCAATCTTCGCTTCCGCTGACCGCTCCCGGCCCGGGCAGGAACTCAGGCGCGTACCGCCGTCATCAGGTAATTGAGCTTCGTGTCGTCACCGATCACGAACCCCTTGGCTGGCGAAAAGCTCAGACCCCGCACATCCGTTACCTTCAGCCCCGCACCCTCGACGATTGCCGTCAGTTCCTCAGGCGTCAGGAACTTGTCCCAGTCATGCGTGCCGCGCGGAATTTGACCCAAGCCCTCGGCAATCGAAATGAGGGCAATGCGTGACATGGCGGTGCGGTTCGGGGTGGAGAGGATCAGCAACCCGTCATCGGCCAGCGCGCCCGCCAGCCCGGCGACGAACGCGGTGGGATCGGTGACATGTTCGATCACTTCCATCGAGGTGACGAGATCAAAACGCTCGCTGCCCAGATTCTCGACACTGCCGCTGCGATAATCGATCGCCAGGCCCGATTGCGCGGCATGCGCGCGCGCGGCCGCGATGTTTTCAGGCGCAGCATCCAGCCCGGCCAGCTTGGCCCCCAGCCGGGCGAGCGGTTCGCAGAGCAACCCCGCGCCACAGCCGACATCAAGTGCGGTCTTGCCGCTGAGTGGCGAAAAGCTGCGGTCATCGAGGCGCCAATGTGTATTTACGGCCGAGCGGATATAGCCGAGCCGCGCCGGATTGAGCCGGTGCAGCATGGCCGATGACCCCTTGGGGTCCCACCAGTCAGCCGCCATCGCGCCGAAATGCGCGGCTTCTTGGGGATTGATCGTCGTTGCGGGTGCGCTTGCTATCGTCATGCGCCCCACTTATCAGGCAGCCCCTCTCAACCCAAGGGATTAGCGCGACCTCCATGGCCCGTATTGTGATGAAGTTCGGCGGCACGTCGATGGCCGGGATCGAGCGGATCCGCAGCGTTGCCGCGCGCGTGAAGCGTGAGGTTGCAGCAGGCAATGAGGTCGCGGTCGTCGTGTCGGCGATGGCGGGGGAGACGGACCGGCTGGTGAATTTCTGCCGTGAAGCCTCTTCGCTTTATGATCCCCGCGAATATGATGTGGTGGTGGCGTCGGGGGAGCAGATCACCAGCGGCCTGCTCGCGATTGCCTTGCAGGCAATCGGCGTGCCGGCGCGCAGCTGGCTCGGTTGGCAATTGCCGATCCAAACCACTAACGCGCATGCGTCGGCGCGGATCGACGAGATTAATGCTGATGCCCTGATCACGGCGATGGCATCGGGTGAAGTGGCGGTGATCCCCGGTTTTCAGGGCGTCGCCGAGGACAATCGCATCTCGACGCTGGGGCGTGGTGGGTCGGACACATCGGCGGTCGCGGTCGCGGCAGCGGTCAAGGCGGATCGTTGCGACATCTATACCGATGTCGATGGCGTCTATACGACAGACCCGCGCATCGTGCCCCGCGCGCGCAAGCTCAGCCGCGTGACCTATGAAGAAATGCTTGAGCTGGCGAGCGTGGGCGCGAAAGTGCTGCAGACGCGCTCGGTGGGGCTGGCGATGAAGGAGGGCGTGCGCATTCAGGTGCTCTCCAGCTTTGATGATCCCAATAATTCAGCCACGGCAGACACATTGCCCGGCACAATGATCGTCGGTGACGACGAAATCGGAGACGATATGGAACGCCAGCTCATCACCGGCATCGCGCATGACAAGAACGAAGCCAAGATTACGCTGATCGAAGTACCCGACAAGCCTGGTGCGGTCGCCCGGATTTTCGGCCCGCTGGCTGATATCAACATCAATGTCGACATGATCATCCAGAATATCGCGCATAACAGCGGATCGACCGATGTGACCTTTACCGTGCCGCAGGCCGAACTCGCCCGCGCGCTTGATGCGCTTGATAAGGCAAAGGCCGATATCGGCTATGCCAGCCTGGTCCATGACAGCAAGGTCGCCAAGATTTCGGTGGTCGGCGTCGGGATGCGCAGCCATGCCGGTGTCGCCTCGGCAATGTTCAAGGCGCTGGCTGATCGCGGCATCAACATCCAGGCGATCTCCACCAGCGAGATCAAGGTCAGCGTGCTGATCGAAGAGGATTATACCGAATTGGCGGTGCGCGTGCTGCACACGGCGTACGGGTTGGATGCGGAGGAAGTCGCTTGAGCATCGGGGCAGAGCGCCTTGCTCGCCGCATGGCGCGCGGCGCGGCGTTCCTTGGCAGCGACACTGCAATCATCTGCGGCGCGATGTCGTGGGTGAGTGAGCGGCATCTGGTCTCCGCCATCTCGAACGCGGGTGGTTTCGGACTGATCGCGTGTGGGGCGATGTCGCCCGCGCTGCTCGATGCCGAGATCGCCGCGACTAAATCGCTGACGGCCAAGCCCTTTGGCGTGAACCTGATCACGATGCATCCGCAATTGTTCGATCTGATTGCCGTCTGCGCCAAACACGGCGTGACGCATGTTGTGCTGGCGGGCGGCCTGCCGCCAGCGGGCGCGCTTGATGCGATCAAGGCGAGCGGGGCCAAGGTGATCTGCTTTGCGCCCGCGCTCAGCCTGGCCAAAAAGCTGATCCGATCGGGTGTCGATGCGCTGGTGGTCGAGGGGATGGAGGCCGGTGGCCATATCGGCCCGGTATCGACCAGCGTGCTCGCGCAGGAGATTTTGCCGGAGGTGGCGGAGCAGGTGCCGGTGTTCGTGGCGGGCGGCATCGGCCGTGGCCAGGCGATCGCGGCGTATCTCGATATGGGTGCAGCAGGTGTCCAGCTCGGCACGCGCTTTGCGTGCGCGACCGAGAGCATCGCGCACGCCAATTTCAAAAAGGCGTTCTTCCGGGCTTCAGCCCGCGACGCGATTGCCAGCGTCCAGATCGATCCGCGCTTGCCCGTTATTCCGGTGCGCGCGCTAAAAAATGCCGGGGCGGACCTGTTTACCGCCAAGCAGCGCGAAGTGGCGGCCCTGCTCGATGCCGGTTCGGTCGAAATGGGCGAGGCACAGCTGCAAATCGAACATTATTGGGCAGGTGCGCTGCGCCGCGCGGTGATTGATGGCGATGTCGAACATGGCAGCCTGATGGCCGGGCAATCGGTCGGCATGGTGACCAAGGAAGAGCCGGTTGTGGAGATTATCGCACAATTAATGGACGACGCCGCGCACGCGCTGGAAAAACGGGCAGCCTGACAGCAACCACCCTATTTTTTCATTTCTGACCAATGCTATACTCTAGCAGATGGAGACAGCGCTTTTCGCCCGCACTGTATATCGGCCGACGACCAATCGGCAGCGTGTGCTGACGATTGCGATGATCATCCTGTTATACGTCATCGCGGGCTATCTGTTCCTTACCCTGCGCGATCGACCGCCCATCCGAATTGATCGTGAACCGCCCACCGTTGTTGAATTGCTGCCGCTGGTTGAACCGCCACAGCCAATACCGCCGCCGACAGTGCCGCCGCCGACAAATGTTAAGGCAGCGCCCAAGCCGGCACCATCGACACCGCGATCATCGCCCGTTCTCGTCGATACGCCCCCGCCCGCACCAGTCCTGGCGCCACCGGCAATGCCGCGCATCGATTATACGCCAGCGCCTGCAGCACTTCCCGCGCCACCGCCGACGGTGGCGGGCGGTACGGTGGTTGGCGATAACGGCACGGGCGCTCAGGGCACTAATGGCGGGGGCTTCGGCAATGGCGGGTCGGGGACGGGCGGTGATGGAGGCGGTGGCCGCGACACGGTGACCAAGGCCGAATGGGCCAGGCAAGCGACCTGGGAGGAAATCTACGCTTTTCACCCGGCGGGCGCTCGGCAGGCCAAAATATCCGGATTTGCCGAGCTGCGCTGCCTCGCAACGCTGAAACGCCGGCTGAAAGCGTGCCAGGTGACCGCCGAGTCGCCGAAGGGCTGGCAATTTGGTCGCGCTGCACGGTCGCTTGCCCCGCAACTGCGTGTTTTGCCGCGCAGGGAGAATGGCGTCGAAGTTGATAATGCTATGGTCTATTTCAAAATCAGATTTGATTTGCCGAAGGAATAGCAGGCGTCGCTGCGGTCGCCAGGCCATTTCAGGCTTGTTCCGCATCGGCCATTTTGTCGCCCGCCGTGCAGTGTTAGGCAGTGACCATGGAGGTGATTCTGCGAGAACCCGGCGGCTATGCGGCGATTACGCCGCGCCAGCGGCTGTTCACAATCCTGCTGGTCCTGGCGCTGCATCTTGCGGTGATTGCGCTGCTGATGCTGGTGCCCGCCGCGCGCCGGGTGGTGATCGACAACAGCCCTTTCATCGTCAAATTATTACCGCTTGATGCAGCGGATGCCCCGGCGCCCTCCGCGCCACCGCCGCCCAGCGCCAGCACACCGCCCGCCGCGACCAAGCCAGCCCCTGTTACGCCCGTCCGGCAAGACGCGCCCCCGGTGAAACCCAGCCCGGCGCCGCTGCCCGTGCCGCGCCCAGTCGATCTGCTGCCCGCTGCGCCGCCCGCGCCGACGGTTGGCAGTGGCGATATTGTCATGCGCGGTGGGCGCTCCGTGCAGCCCGGTCTCCAGCCGGCGCGCTGGGTACGTAAAATCACCGACGATGAATTTTTCCCGCTGATGGACGAGGATCTGTGGCGGGTGCCGATGGATGTGACGTTTCGGCTGCGCTGTCTGGTCGCCGCCGACAACCAGATCGATTGCCGCATTCTGAGCGAATCGCCGACCATTCCGGGGGTCCGCAAAGCCGTGCTGCGGGGCCTGCCGCTGCTCAGGATGCGGCCGCCAATGCGCGACGGGGTGCCGCTGACCGATCAGCCGGTGGAGTTTGAATGGCGGGTTGGCGTCCATAGCCGATTTTCTGCGCTTGGCGGTTGATTGCTGGCTGATGGCTGGCGGGCAAGAATGTTCTTGCTGGCCTGCGAGGATGTTGGCGCGGCTTCGTGCAATCTGATAGCCGGGTGGCATGACCCTGTCTTCCGCCGCTACCTCCGCCCGCGAGATGCTCGTCCGCCTGCACGATGTGATGGCGGCGCGCAGCACGGCGCAGGCCAAGCTCAACAGCGTGGTCAGGATCATCGGTGCGGCGACCAATAGCGAGGTTTGCTCGATTTATCTGCTGCGCGACGGTGTGCTTGAGCTGTTCGCGACTGAAGGACTTGATCAGGCCGCCGTCCACGTCACCAAGATGGCGCTGGGCGAAGGACTGGTCGGGACGATCGCGCAGGAGGTCGAGATGCTCAATCTGGATGAGGCGGCAAGCCATCCCGATTTCGCTTATCGGCCCGAGACTGGCGAGGAAAAATTCCATAGTTTTGCAGGCGTGCCGATCATCCGGCGTGAGCGCGCGGTGGGGGTGCTGTGCGTTCAGCATATCGAACCGCATCGCTACGCCGATGTCGAAGTCGAAGCGCTGCAGACCGTTGCCATGGTGCTGTCTGAACTGATCGCCAATGCCGATCTGATCGACGCGACGGGGGCCGCGACCACGCGCCCGCAATCGACGGCGGCGATGCGCATTCCCGGGCTCAAGCTGGTTGAAGGCATGGCGCGCGGGGTGGCGGTCTTTCATCAACCGCGCATCACCATTGAACATACCGTCGCTGAAGATGTCGAGGCCGAGCGCCACCGCGTTTACGGCGCGTTTGACAAGATGCGCGAGCAGATTGAGCGGATGGCGGCGCAGGCCGAATTCGGCATGGGCGGCGAGCATGACGAAGTGCTCGAGACCTATAAGATGTTCGCCTATGATGAAGGCTGGAGCCGTCGCATCAACGAGGCGATCGACAGTGGCCTGACCGCAGAGGCAGCGATTGAGCGGGTACAGCAGCGCACCCGGATGCGGATGCGCCAGATTGACGATCCTTTGCTTGCCGAGCGGATGCATGATCTTGAGGATCTGTCGAACCGCTTGCTGCGGATCGTCTCCGGCCAGATGGGCACGGCGGCGCAAATGGGGCTGCGCGCCGATACGATTCTCGTCGCGCGCAATCTGGGGCCGGCCGAGCTGCTCGAATATGATCGGCGGCGGCTAAAGGGCGTGATTCTGGAAGAAGGATCGCTCACCGCGCATGTTACCATCGTCGCGCGGGCGATGGGCGTGCCGGTGCTGGGGCGCGTTAAGGATGTTCGCCGGCTGATCGGGGAAGGCGACGTGCTGTTGCTTGATGTGACAGACGGCACGGTCTTTGCGCGACCGTCGCCGCTGATCGAGGAATCGTTCGAAGGCAAGCTGCTGCTCAGCCAGAAGCGTCGCGCCTCTTTTGCAGCGCTGCGCGATGTGCCGCCGACAACGCTTGATGGCAGCCGAATGACGTTGATGGTCAATGCCGGGCTGCGCGACGATGTCGCCGCGCTTGACCTGACAGGGGCTGACGGGATTGGGCTGTTCCGCACGGAATTTCAGTTTCTCGTTTCAGCGACGCTGCCGCAGCGCGAACGCCAGCAACGGCTTTACCGCGACGTGCTGGAGGCAGCGGGCGACCGGCCCGTGATTTTCCGCACGGTTGATATCGGTGGCGACAAGGCGCTGCCCTATCTGAAGGACGATGCCGGCGATGAGGAAAACCCGGCCATGGGCTGGCGCGCGATCCGGCTGGCGCTTGAACGCGACGGGCTAATGAAGGCGCAGGCGCGCGCGCTGATTGAGGCGGCGGCAGGGCGGACGCTGAATGTGATGTTCCCGATGGTTTCCGAACCCTGGGAATTTGATGAGGCGCAAGCCCTGTTCGAAGCACAGCGGGCCTGGATCGCCTCACGTCAGCGTAAATTGCCGACGCTGATCCGCTATGGTGCGATGCTTGAGGTGCCGGCGCTGGCTGAAATGCTCGATGTGCTGCTGCCCCGGCTCGATTTCCTGTCGATCGGGACCAATGACCTGACGCAATTTCTGTTCGCTGCTGATCGCGCCAACCCCAAGCTGGCCGAACGCTATGATTGGCTGAGCCCGGCGATCCTGCGCTTCCTCGCCCGGGTAGTCGCACCGACGCGGGCGGCGGGCGTTGATCTGGCGGTGTGCGGCGAAATGGGCGGGCGGACGCTGGAGGCGATGGCGCTGATCGGGCTGGGGATCGAACGACTGTCGATCACTCCGGCGGCGGTTGGCCCGGTCAAGGCGATGATTCGCTCGCTCGATCGCGCGCGGTTGATGGCAGATATGACGGAAATGCTCGCCCGACCGCCGCGCGATATGCGCGCGGCGCTTGCCAGTTGGGCCAGCGACAATAATGTCGAGTTGAGCTGATGCAGGGCCGAGTCGCTCGTTCGTGCGTTGACAGTGTTTGGGGGCTTTGGAACATGGCGATTACCAACTATCCCAGGCGGAGAAGAGCATGACCGGATCCGACCTTGGCGAGGAGGCAACGCTTTTCCCCAAAACGCCAGGAGAGCGCCTGCGGGAGTATCGCGAATCGCAGGGGCTGACCCTGGCCGAGGTGGCGGCGCGGACACGTGTGCCGCTGCGCCATCTGGAAGCGATCGAACAATCGAATTTTTCGGGTCTGCCGTCGCACACTTATTCGGTGGGTTTTGCCAAGGCCTATGCCCGTGCGATTGGCATGGATGAGGTGCCGATTGCCCGCGACGTCCGCAACCAGGTCGATCAGGTCCATCGTCCGCCCGAATATCAGCCCTATGAAATGCAGGACCCGCGTCGTCAGCCGCCCAAGGGCGTGGCGATGGCCGGGGCAGCCGTTGCGGTACTGGTGCTGATCGCGGTCGGGCTGTGGTATGGCACCACGCTGTTTCGCGGCGATGGCCAGCCGGTCGCGAGCGCCCCAGTGCCAGCAATCACGCCCGAACCAGTCGTCGCTGCGCCAACGCCTGCCGAGGCCCCGGCGGCAGGCCAAGTGGCGTTGACGGCCACCGATGTCGTCTGGCTGCGCGTCTATGACGCTGACGGCAAATCGCTGTTCCAAAAAGAATTGCAGCCCGGCGAGCGTTATGATGTGCCGGTGGATGCCAATCGACCGATGATCAATGTCGGCCGGCCCGACAAGCTGCAGGTCACAGTCAATGGGTCGGCCGTGCCGCCGCTCGGCGATGGCGCGCGCGCGATCAAGGATGTCGAGATCAGTGCCGAAGCCTTGCTGGCGCGTGGCGCGGATGGCGCTGCCGCTGTCCCGTCGATAACGCCGGAAAGTGCCGCGACCACGGCTCCTTCAAGGCGCCGCACCCCGGCCCGATCGTCCAATCGGAACCGTGCAGTTGAGTCCGCCGTAGAGACGCCAGCGGCGACCCCGGCGCCGCCTGCCACCGCGCCGGTGAACCCGTCGCCCCCAACCGGGACGGCGCCTGCCCCGTAAGCGGTATCTACAAGGCTGGCGACAAGGCCGTTCTGTCCGCTATACCCCCCGTATCAAGTGGTGCGTGGGGAGTGAAATGCGGACAAAGTTGATCAGAATTGCCTTGCTGGCCGGGCTCTCGCTCAGCTCGACCGCAGCCTTGGCGCAAAGCTCGATTGATGGCCGGGTCGATCGGCTGGAGCGAGAAATGCGCGCGGTGCAGCGCAAGGTATTCCCAGGCGGCAATGGCCAGTATTTCCCGCCTGATATCAGTCCGCAGCAAGCCAATCCCACGCCAGGGCCAGGTTTGCCTTCGTCTACCCCGGTGGCCGATCTCAACGGCAGGGTCAGCGCGCTCGAAGGGCAATTGGCGACGATGACGGGCCAGATCGAACAAACGCAGTATAAGCTGATGCAGTTTGAAGAGGCCTTTTCCGCCTATCGCCGATCGACCGATGCGCGGTTGAAAGCGCTGGAGGACGGCGCAGCATCGACTGGCGGATCGGCGGGCATCGGCCCGTCCGCCCCGATCAGTTCGGGCGCGAGCGGCACCACCAGCGCCAGCGCGGCGACCGCCAAGCCTGCGCCTGTTGCCAAGCCGACGGCGTCTGCCACCATGACGATCAACGACCCCGCGCGGGCGCGATTGGTCGCGGCGGTGGAAAAACCGATGACTGACGATCCCGCTGATGACGGCTATGTCTATGGCTATCGGTTGTGGCAGGCAAAGCTTTACCCAGAGGCGCAGGCAGCGCTGAAGCAGGTCGTCGCCAAATATCCCACGCATCGCCGCGCCAGCTGGTCGCAAAATTTGCTTGGGCGTTCCTATCTCGATGAAGGCAAGCCCTCGCTTGCGTCGCTCGCCTTTTATGAAAACTACAAGAAATTCCATGATGGCGAACGCGCGCCCGACAGCCTTTATTTTCTGACGATCGCGCTGAAGAAGCTCGGCAAGCCATCCGCCGATATCTGCCAGGTCTATGACGAGCTGCTCGAGGTATATCCCACCAAGATCACCGCGCAAATGAAGGCTGATGTCGCGCGCGGGCGCACCGAGGAAAAGTGCAAGGCCAACTGATCCGGTGACGGCCAGCCCCGATCCGGCAAGCGTCGCGCGCTTCCGGGCGGATCTGGTCGCAGCGCTTGGCCGGGCGGTGGGCCCGGTCGAGCCAATCGCGCTTGCCGTGTCGGGCGGACCGGACAGTATGGCGATGCTGGTGCTGGCGGCGGCAGCTTATCCGGGCCAGGTGATCGCCGCGACGGTTGATCATCGCTTGCGGCGGGAGTCAGCGGACGAGGCGGCGATGGTGGCCGCGGTGTGCGCGACGATTGGCGTCCCGCACATGACACTGCAGGTGACCGATCCCCGCGATCCCCGCGACAACCTGCATGATTGGGCCCGGGGGCAGCGTTATGCACTACTGAAGCGCTGGGCGGTCGGTCAGGGCGCGCGCGTGCTGGCGACGGCGCACCACGCTGATGACCAGGCAGAGACATTCCTGATGCGCGCTGCGCGCGGATCAGGCGTGGCGGGGCTAGCGGGGATTCGGGCGCATCAGCGACAGGAGGTGTCCTATCCGGTTGGGGATTCGGGTTGCGTTTTTGACGTTTTCCCGATTGACCTGATCCGCCCATTGCTGGGCTGGCGCGTCGCCGAATTGCGCGCGATTGCGCTGGCGAGCGCGACCCCGTTCGTCGATGATCCCAGCAATGCCGATGATCGGTTTGACCGGACCGCGTTTCGCAGCCTGTTGCGCGACACGCACCTGTTCGATCCACGCCAGATTGCGCGGTCGGCGGCGCATGCTGCCGAAGCCGATGCCGCACTGCGGGCGATGGAGCGGTGGTTGTGGGATACACGAAAGGTCGCGCCGACCGGGGTAGACGATCCTGACGATCAATCCTGGATCGATATGGCGGGCCTGCCGCGTGAATTGAAACGCCGACTTTCGCGGTCGGCTATTGCGGGCGTTCGGGACGTTAACGGCATTACGCGCCCCGATTTTGGTGATGCGACCAACATTGAATCCCTGCTTGATGCACTGGAATCGGGCAAATCAGCCACGCAGGCGGGCATTTTGGTATCCCCAAAGGGCACAATTTGGCGCTTTTCCGAGGCTCCGCCGCGCCGAACACTCTGATCGCCGATACCGGCTAACTGTTCCATTGCCATTCACCTTTTGCAGCCTATCTTGGTGACTCGGAAAGGTAGCACACGACGATGAACGATAATGACCGGCAGCAGGGCCCCGACAATGGCGGGAACGGCAATCCCTGGATGAAGAATCTGATGATCTGGCTGGGCATCTTGGTTGCCCTCGCCCTGTTCGTCACGATGTTCGAAAGTGGCTCTCGGTCGGTCGCTGCCAACGACGCGCTTTCTTATTCGGCGTTCCTGTCGAAGGTGACGGAAGGTTCGGTTCGCGAGGTCAATATCGCTGGCGATGTTGTTACCGGCACGACAACGAGCGGCGACAAGTTCCGCACCTATGCCCCGTCAGACCCGGCGCTGACCAACCGGTTGCTCGAAAAGGGCGTGGTGATCAACGCCCGGCCTGAAGAAGGCCCGTCGATCTGGCAGTATATTCTCGTCAATTCGCTACCCTTCATCTTGTTCCTGGGCATCGCCTTTTTCGTGCTGCGCCAAATGCAGAAAAATTCCGGCTCAGGCGCGATGGGCTTTGGCAAGTCGCGCGCCCGGATGCTGACGCAGAAGGAAGGCCGCGTGACCTTTGACGATGTCGCCGGCATCGATGAAGCGCGCGAAGAGCTGCAGGAAATCGTCGAGTTCCTGAAGGACCCGACCAAATTTGCGCGGCTCGGCGGCAAGATCCCCAAGGGCGCGTTGCTGATGGGCTCACCCGGCACCGGCAAGACCTTGCTCGCCCGCGCGATTGCCGGCGAAGCGGGCGTGCCGTTCTTCACGATTTCGGGTTCCGACTTTGTCGAGATGTTCGTTGGCGTCGGCGCCAGCCGCGTGCGCGATATGTTCGAACAGGCCAAGAAGTCCGCCCCGTGCATCGTCTTCATCGACGAAATCGACGCCGTTGGTCGGCACCGCGGTGCTGGACTTGGCAATGGCAATGACGAGCGCGAACAGACGCTCAACCAGTTGCTGGTCGAGATGGACGGTTTTGAGGCCAATGAAGGCATCATCATCATCGCCGCGACCAACCGCCCCGATGTGCTTGACCCTGCGCTGCTGCGGCCGGGCCGCTTCGATCGCCAGGTCGTGGTGCCCCGCCCCGATATCGAAGGCCGGATCAAGATCCTGCAGGTCCATATGAAGAAGGTGCCGCTGGCCCCCGATGTTGAGGCGCGGACGATTGCGCGCGGCACACCGGGTTTTTCGGGTGCTGATCTGGCCAATCTCGTCAATGAAGCCGCGCTCACCGCTGCCCGCAAGGGCAAGCGTCTGGTTGCGATGGCTGAGTTTGAAGAGGCCAAGGACAAGGTGATGATGGGGGCCGAGCGCCGCTCGATGGTGATGACCGATGATGAGAAGCGGATGACCGCCTATCATGAAGCGGGTCATGCGATCGTTGCGCTGCATGAGCCTGCGTCCGACCCGATCCACAAGGCGACGATCATCCCGCGCGGTCGTGCATTGGGCATGGTGATGCGGCTGCCGGAACGCGACAGCTATAGCTATCACCGCGATAAGATGTACGCGAACCTTGCCGTGTCGATGGGCGGGCGCGTCGCTGAAGAACTGATCTTTGGCTATGACAAGGTCTCGTCGGGTGCCTCATCTGACATCAGCTATGCATCGGGCCTGGCCCGCGACATGGTGACGCGCTGGGGCATGTCCGATCTGCTCGGCCCGCTTGAATATGCCGAGCCAGAGGGCGAGACCTATCTGGGCTATTCCTCGGCGCGGCCGATGCGGATGTCGAACCAGACGGCGGAGCTGATCGACACCGAGATCAAGCGGATCGTGAATGGCGGGCACGAAAAGGCGACGACGGTGCTGAATGATCATATCGATCAGCTCCATCTGCTCGCCGGCGCGCTGCTGGAATATGAGACGCTGTCGGGCGACGAAATCAAGAAACTGATCGCGGGCGAAGGCATTGGCCGGATGGACGATGGCCCGAAATCGCCGGTCCTGCCGGTTGGCGGCACGTCGATCCCTAAAACGCGGCGGCCCAACGGTCCGTTTGGCAACCCGGCACCGCAAGGCGCCTGACCGAGACAAGAGCAAAGGCCAGTCCGACGCGATCGGGCTGGCCTTTTTCGTGGGCGTACCGTCTGGCAATTGGTCTTTCATTGCCCGTTCAAGATTGTTATGGCACGCGCGATGTCAAAGGAGACGAGCCGATGCGGACGCTTATGATCACGATGGCCGCGCTGGCGATGATCTTTCCCACGCTGACTCAGGCGATGTCAGTCGCCGAATTCCTCACCAAGACTGATGCGCTGGAAGCAAAGGGTGTATTGGCTCTGGCCTCCCCCGATATCGGCTTGCTGCGTGACGATATCGCTAAAGCGTCAGATGCGTACCGCGCCGGGTTGGCTGCGGAAGTTTCAGCCGGGCGTAAGCCCAGCAGCTGCCCGCCGCCCAAAGGCACGGCCAAGGTGACCAAGGACGATATTGTCGCCGCATTTCGCGCGATTCCGGCGGCCAAGCGCGCCCGGACTAGCACCAAGACCGCCTTTGCAGCGTTCATGACGAAGCGTTATCCCTGCACGGCCTGAGCCCTTAGGCAATGATGCCGAACACGGTGATGAAGAACAGCAGGCCTGAAACCATCGCAAAGAACAGCAGTGCGATGGTGCGCCAGATCGCACCGAAGCGGGAGATGCCATAGGCACCGCGTAACTGCTTATACATGTGCAGCGGCGGCCCGAAGGTGAAGATCGTCGCGAGCATGCCGCCGGGCAGGCCGATTGCATTGCCAATGCTCAGCAGCACCGTCCCCATCGTCATCGCCGATAGCGAGTAAATCGCAAAGATCGCATGATCATAGGGGCCGACATCGCGGCGAAAGGCAAAGAGCAGCCAGATGAACGGCAGCGAGATCGGGATCAGCGCCCAGCTATATTTATAGGCGCTTGATTGCAGCTTGTAGAGGTAGAGCTTGGGCTCCTTCAGCATGTGCTGAAGCCGCTCATCCAGCCAGGGCCAGCCGGTATCGATTTCGTCCTTCTTCACATTGACCACGGTGCCGGTCGACAGATCATAGGCGGTTTGCAGACCGCCAATATCCTCGTCAACGTCGTCGATTTTGTCGTCGATTTTCTCGGTATCGGCCTTTCGGGCCCTGAGGGCATCCCGGGTCGCGACCAGCTTGGCCCGTACCGCTCTTTGCTCATTCAGCTCCTTGACGAGCTCGGGCGGGGTCAGCTTCGATCCGTTGCGGTTCACATTCACATTGTCGCCCCCAATGGGGCCGCCGATCGATTCAAAGGTTGCGAACATCAGGAAGACCGAGAACAGAAACAGTGCGAGCGGCGATACGAACCGCGCCCGCTCGCCCGCGATATAGCGCCGTGTCAGCTCGCCCGGCCGGGTGAACAGCATTGGCAGCGTCGACCAGATCTTGCCCTCAAAATGCCAAACGCCGTGCAGCAGATCATGGCCGATTGAGGCGAGCGTGCGGTGGATGTGCTCGGTCTGCCCGCATTGGTGGCAGAAATCGCCTTTCAGGGCGGTGCCGCAATTCAGGCACAGGCCTGATCCATGCGCGCCATGCGCCGTTTCCCCGGCGTGCGGCTCAAATGCACGGCCGATCAAGCCCCCGGTGGCGAGATCACCCGCCGCTTCGAATCCCCCTTGCATCAGGCAAGGCTATCAAAAGCATCCGCGTCGTGCCACTCAATCTTGTGCAGCGCGACATTGGCGCGCGCCCAAGCCGCTGCTAGGCTGCCGGTATGGCGAATATGCATGTAGATCCCATCGACATCATTGCTGCGCTCGGGGGTGGGGCTCGGGCAGCATCAGCGGTGCTCGCGCGTCTGCCGACGGCGACAAAGGCCAATGGCCTGCGTCAAGCCGCCGCCGCGATCCGGGCGGCGGCCCCAGCAATCGAAGCTGCCAATGCCACCGATATGGCCAAAGCCGCTGCGGCAGGCTTGTCGTCGGCGATGCTCGATCGGCTCCGGCTCGATCCGGCGCGGATTGACGCGATGGCAGCGGGCGTCGATGCCGTGGCCGGACTGCCCGATCCGGTCGGCCAGCTGATCGACGAACGCGAGGCCCCAAGTGGCATCATGCTCAGGCGACTGCGCGTGCCGATTGGCGTGATCGGCATCGTCTATGAAAGCCGCCCCAATGTGACGGCTGATGCCGCTGCACTCTGCGTCATGTCGGGCAATGCGGTAATCCTGCGCGGCGGCAGCGAAGCGGTGGAAAGCAACCGTGCGATCCATGCGGCTTTTGTGGCGGGGCTGTCGGCGGCTGGCTTGCCGGGGGATGCGGCGCTGCGGGTTGAATCGACCGACCGGGCGTTGGTCGGCGCGATGCTGACCGCGGCCGGGCTGATCGACATGATCGTGCCACGCGGCGGCAAGACGCTGGTCGCGCGGGTCCAGGCCGAAGCGCGCGTGCCGGTGCTCGCGCACCTCGACGGGATCAACCATGTCTATGTCGATGCGTCAGCCGACCCGGCGATGGCCGAGGCGATCGTTGTCAACGCCAAGATGCGGCGCACCGGGGTTTGTGGGGCGATGGAGACAGTGCTGATCGATCGTGACTATGCTGACACCGCATCGTTGATTGCGGCGTTGAGCGCCAGCGGCTGCGAAGTCCGGGGCGATCCGGCGATCCGGACGATCGCGCCGCAGGTCATCGCCGCCAACAGTGATGATTGGGACACTGAATATCTTGACGCGATTGCCTCGGCCGCGCTGGTGGACGGTGTTGAGGGGGCGATGGCGCATATCGCCGCGCATGGATCGCACCACACCGACGCGATCGTCGCCAATGACTCAGATGTCGCAGAGCGCTTCCTGAGCGGCGTCGATAGCGCGATCGTGCTGTGGAACGCGTCGACGCAATTTGCCGATGGCAGCGAATTCGGCCTGGGTGCCGAAATCGGCATCGCCACCGGGCGGCTACACGCGCGCGGGCCGGTCGCGCTGGAAGGGCTGACGACCTATAAATGGGTGGGACGCGGGACGGGCCAGGTGCGGGGTTGAACCCTTGCATCAATTGTATACAATTGATGCATGGAAAATAGCGTCGTCGTTACCACCCGACTGGATAGAGAGACCACCGATCTGGTCGATCGCGTGGCGTCTGTGGGTGGCCACAGTCGATCGCGCTTCGTCGCCATGGCCGTTACCGAAGCCGCAAAACGGGAGGCCGCGTTTCTCGCCTTTGTGCAGGAAGGGATCGACGATCTCGATGCCGGGCGAACCGTGCCCCATGAAACTGTCATGGCCGAGCTCGATGCCATGATTGCCAAGCATGAGGCGCGATGCCGCGACTAATCTGGTCCGAGGCATCGCTGCGCGATATTGGCGGCATCAACGATTTTCTGACCAAGGAGAATCCCCAGGCCGCAGCGCGGATCGCAAGCGGGATCAAGTCAACTGTGCTTCGGTTGCTCGATTATCCCCGCGTCGGGCGCGCTCTGGGCGAGCGTTTCCGAGTCCTGGGCGTGCGAACAACGCCCTATGTGATCATCTACCGCCTTCGCGATGGCGACGTAGAGATCGCGCGGATCAGGCATGGCAGCGAAAACTGGCTTGCCGAGGTTGAAGGGCCGCTATGACTCGCATCGGCATTCTCGGCGGCTCGTTTAACCCGGCGCATCGCGGGCATCGCGCGATCAGCATGGCGGCGCTGGTTGCGCTTGATCTGGACGAGGTGTGGTGGCTCGTGTCACCCGGCAATCCCTTGAAGGATCACGCCAGCGATATGGCGGCCTTTGCGGTACGCTATGCATCGGCGGTAAAGATGGCACGCCATGCCCCCATCAAGGTCAGCGCGATCGAGCAGCGACTCGGCACCCGCTACACCGTCGATACGCTCCACAAGCTGACCGCCCTTTATCCCAAAAAAAAGTTCATCTGGCTGATGGGCGGCGACAATCTTGCCCAGTTTCACCAGTGGCGCAGCTGGCGGGAAATCGCCAAGCAGGTTCCGATTGCGGTAATCGCCCGACCCGGCTATGAACAGGCTGCCCGCGCGGCCCCCGCGATGGGTTGGTTGCGGCGGTTCGTCCACCCCGCATATCAGGCATCTAGCTGGACGAGGTGGAGATTGCCGGCACTCGTGCTGTTGCGCTTTCGCCCTGATGAGACGTCGGCGACCCGGCTCAGAAAGGCCGATCCCGCCTGGCAGCGTCATTTTCTGCCGACCCATCCTGTTGTCCCTGAAACGTCAATTACCCCACCCCCATCCGGTGACGCGTCTGACGCGCCGCCATCTTAGGAGCTCCCTTGGCCTCATCCCCGCAAAGCTATCGTTCGTCCGACACGGACCGTGTCGAGGCGCTGCATCAACTTGTCCTCGCGTCGCTCGACGATGATCAGGCGGTCGAAACCGTCTCGATCCCGCTTGCCGGTAAGAGCAGCATCGCCGATCACATGGTGATCGCCAGCGGTCGTTCGACCCGGCAGGTCGCGTCGATGGCGCATAAGTTGACCGAGAAGATCAAGGCCGAATTTGGCCGCAGCGCGCGGATCGAAGGTTTGCCCACCGCCGATTGGGTGCTGATCGATGCCGGCGACGTCATCATCCACTTGTTCCGCCCCGAAGTGCGCAGCTTTTATAATCTGGAACGGATGTGGGCCTTTGGTGATGCGCCCGTCGCCGTGCCCGATCCCGAACCGACGCCTGACGCCTGATTCGTCTTGCTGCTCCACATCGTCGCGC
This sequence comes from Sphingomonadales bacterium Ga0077557, assembly GCA_001464615.1. Taxonomy (GTDB): domain Bacteria; phylum Pseudomonadota; class Alphaproteobacteria; order Sphingomonadales; family Sphingomonadaceae; genus Sphingomonas. The sequence continues at coordinate 330,735 of LNFI01000032.1, forward strand.
GCGGGCGGATCGGGCGCAGCCCTGAAGCCGATCTGGTCGCGCGCTATGTGAAGCGGCTGGCCTGGCCGGTTCGGATCACTGAACTGCCCGATCAAGGCGGGCGCATGCCACCGATTGAGCCGCAAACGCGGCTCGTGCTGCTCGATGAAACCGGGGAGGCGATGGGATCAATGGCCTTTGCCACCATACTTGGCCGCTGGCGCGACGACGGTGTCCGTGAAGCGCGTTTCATGATCGGCGCGGCGGATGGTTTTGACGATGCTGCGCGCGCCCAGGCCGATCTGCTGTTTTCCTTTGGACGCGCGACCTGGCCACATCTGCTGGCGCGGGTGATGCTCGCTGAACAATTGTGGCGCGCGACCAGCATCCTTGCCAATCACCCCTATCACCGCGAAGGATAGTGGCGATGCGGCGCACCCCTTTCTGTTCTTCAGCGCTGCTGGCGGTGAGCGTGTTTGCCGGTACGCTGGCAGCGCAGTCGCCCGGTGACGGTATTGCCGCTGATCGCGATCGGCTGATCGAGGCGAAGGCGCAATCAGCCGCCGCCCAAGCCCGCGCGGCCCAGCTCGAACGCGCCGCCGCTGCCGAACGCGACGAGGCGCGCAAGGCACGCGCGCAGGAAGCGGCCGTCGCCGCCCGGATCCAGCGCGCTGAAGCCGATATTGCCGCAGCGCAGGCGCGGATCACGATTATTCGCCGTTTGATCGGCGGCCAGCGGGCGCGGCTGGCGGAAAAGCAGGGGCCGGTGGCGCGGCTGCTGGCGGCCCTCCAGTCGCTGGCGCGGCGGCCGGTGGTGATCAGCCTTGTGCAGCCTGGATCCGTCAATGATCTTGTCCATGTCCGCGCGGTGCTGGGTAGCGTGATGCCGCTGGTTAAAGTGCGCACGGCTGATGTCCGGGCTGATCTGGCGCAAACCCGGCGGCTCCAGGCCGATGCCGCGCTGGCGGTCACGACGCTGGACGGAAGCCGCCGCCGCTTGGAGGCGGAACGGCTTTCATTAACTCGGCTAGAGGCCGAACATCGGCTGAAGTCGCGCGCGCTTGGCCGCGATGCTCTGTTTGAATCGGATCGCGCGATTGCGCTGGGCGAACGCGCGCGCGACATTGTCGATCTGATGGATCAGCTGGGGAACCAGGCCGAAACGCGGGCGGCGCTTGAATCGCTGCCGGGGCCATTGCCCCGCCCCCCGCGCCCCGGTGAGGTGGCGTCGCCGATCGATACAATTTCCTGGTCACGCGATGCGCCGCCTTACCGATTGCCAGTCGATGGCAAGGTGGTGACCGGGCTTGGCGAGATTTCGGATGCCGGCGTGCGATCACGCGGATTGACGATCGAGACGGCGTCGGCGGCGCAAGTGATTGCGCCAGCCGCCGGGCGGATCGTGTTTGCGCGGCGCTTTCGCGATTATGGGATGGTGGTGATCATCGATCATGGCGGTAGCTGGACTTCGCTGATCGCTAATTTGGGCAGCGTTTCAGTCGCGGTTGGTGACCGGGTGGGGCAGGGGACGCCGATCGGTCGGGCGGTGAGCGGTGATGCGCCACGCGTGACGATCGAGCTGCGCCGCAAGGATCGCGCGATCGACATGACCGGCTTGCTCGGATGATAGCCGTCAAGCCCCGGTTCAGCTGCGAACGGCTTTGATCCGCCGTCAATTCCCGCTACATTAGCCTCTCTTCACTGTCACAGATCCGAAAGTTCAGCGTTCATGGCCCGTCCCCTGCTCCAGGCTACCGCGATTGTCGCTGCTCTTGCCATGGTGCCCGTCGCCACCGGGGCGATGGCGCAGGTCGATACCGATACCTATCGCGAACTCGATCAGTTCATGGACGTCTATAATCTGATCCGCGCCAATTATGTCGACAAGGTCGACAACAAGGTGCTGGTGAAGGGCGCGATCGAAGGGATGCTGGCCGCGCTTGATCCGCATAGTTCCTTTGCCGATGGGGTCGATTTCGAGAATCTGCGGATCCAGACCGAGGGCAATTATGGCGGGCTTGGCCTGTCGGTCACGCAGGAGGACGGTGCGGTCAAGGTGATCGCCCCGCAGGAAGATACCCCAGCCTTCCGGGCTGGCATCAAATCGGGCGATTACATCACCCGGCTAAACGGCAAATTGCTTTATGGGCTGACGCTCGACGAAGCGATCAGCGAGATGCGCGGCAAGCCCGGCACGCGATTGTCGATCACGATCGTCCGGCGGGGGCGTGACAAGCCAATCGAATTGTCGCTGGTGCGCGAGATCATCGTCCAGAAGCCCGTAAAATGGGAAGTGAAGGGCGATATCGGCATCATCAATATCAACACCTTTTCAGACCGGACCGGCGATTATACGCGCGACGCGATCATCCAGATCCGCAAGCAACTCGGTCATGATCCGCTGGGCTATATTGTCGATCTGCGCGACAATGGCGGCGGGTTGTTGAACGAGGCGATCAGCGTTTCGGATACCTTCCTTGATCACGGCGAGATCGTCTCGCAGCGCGGTCGGGAGAAGGAAGATATCCAGCGTTATTATGCCCGGCCCGGCGACGCGACCAACGGTTTGCCCGTTGTCGTGCTGGTCAATTCAGGCACCGCGTCGGCGTCCGAAATCGTTGCAGGCGCGCTGCAGGATCAGCATCGCGGGCTGATTCTGGGCGAGCGTAGTTTTGGCAAGGGTTCGGTCCAGTCCTTGCTGAAGCTTGGGCCTAGAACTGAGGTTCGGCTGACGACGGCACGCTATTTCACGCCGTCGGGCCGATCGGTGCAGGAAGGCGGCATCGATCCCGATGTGCTCGTGCCGCAGATCAGCGATGCCGATTACAAGACGCGCCCAGTGTTCCGCGAAGATGATCTGCGTCGCCACCTGATCAACGAAGCCAAGGTCGACAACAAGGTGCTGGAGGAAGATACCAAGCTCGATCCCCGATTCTCGGCCACGCCTGAAGAGCTGAAAAAGCGCAAAATTGACGATTTCCAGCTTTATTACGCGCTGCAGACGATCGCGCGATTGGGCGGCGCGCAGCAAGTGGCGGCGATCAACCGGGTGGGTACGCCCAATCCGCAACCGATCGACCCGGAAACGCCACCGGTCCCCAAGCCGAACTGATCGCGATGCTGGCTGGCTCTTTTCGCGCAGCCCGTTGGGCGGGGTTGTTGCTGCCGCTGGCGCTGATGGCGGGCGCCTGGGGTTCGCAGTTATTCGGCGGGCTGATCCCCTGCGAAATGTGCCATTGGCAGCGCTGGCCGCATTATGCCGCGATCCTGCTGGCGACGCTCGGCTTTGTCCTGCCCAACGACGGTACCAGGAAGGTGGCGATCGCACTTGCTGCGCTGGCGATCATCACCAGCGGGGCGATTGGGGTGTTTCATGCCGGCGTTGAATATCATTGGTGGCCGGGCATCACCGCCTGTGCGCTGCCGCCAGCCAGCGGCGGCACGGCTGATGAGATGCTTGCCCGGATCATGAATACACCCGTGATTGCCTGCGATGTGCCGCAATGGAGCTTGGCCGGCATTTCGCTGGCTGGTTTCAATGCGCTCTTTTCGATCGGTGGCGGCGTTGCCATATTGTTGTTGTTGCTCAGGAGGCAAAGCGCGTGACCCAGTGGAAGCCAGGCGATCCCCGGCGCCGGACCCAATCGATGATCCGCGTCAACCAGGCTGGCGAATATGGCGCGAGCCGGATCTATGCCGGGCAGCTGGCGGTGATGGGCGATCGCGGACCCGTGGCGCGGGCCATTGCCGGCATGGCAGTGCAGGAAGAGCGCCACCGGGCATTTTTCGATCAGATGATGGCACAGCGCGGTGTGCGCCCGACGGTGCTCCAGCCATTTTGGGATGTCGCTGGCTTTGCGCTTGGGGCGGTTACGGCGGCGCTCGGACCGGCAGCGGCGATGGCTTGTACGGTCGCGGTCGAAACCGAAATCGACAAACATTATGCCGAACAGCTTGAAGCGCTGGGCGAAGATGATCCTGAATTGTCGACCGCCATCGCCGATTTTCAGGCCGATGAAGTCGAACACCGCGAAACCGCGCTTGCCAGCGGCGCAGAAAGCGCGCCCGCCTATCCTGTGCTGACGGGGTTGATTCGAATGGGTTGCCGCGTGGCCATTGCGACTGCAAAGCGAATTTAAGGGAGACCCGTTCCGGCTTGGTCGGCGGGCAGGGTGAAGGAGATTTTTCCAATGGTGAAGCATCCGCAACGGGCGTTGATGGCGACCATAACGCTGCTGTTCGCCCCATCGATGCTATCAGCGCAGACGACGGTCGTCTTGCCGCAGCGCCCGGGGCCGATCAAAAACGCCCCGGCCAATGATGTGCCCGATGCGCCCGTCAACGGCATCACCTATCTTTATACGGCGACGCAAAAATGCCCGACCGATTCGGATGGCAATGAAATTACCGTGTGCATCCGGGCCAACCCGGGCGATCAGTTCCGCATCCCCAAGGATTTGCGCCCCAACAGCCTGAAACCCGAATATCGCGCCTGGGCCCTACGCGGTGCGGAGACCGTCGCCGAGGTGGGCGCGGCTGGGTTTAACGATTGCAGCGCCAGCGGGGCCAGCGGGGCTTCAGGCTGTATCGGGCAAGCGTTCGACCAGGCGCGGCGCGAAAACAGGGATCGCAAGGCAGCCGCCAAGGCGAACGGTCCAAAATAAACGCGTCACCGACACCTAGTTTAAAGCCGGGGGGCATCATGGCGACGATCGCGACGACCAGGGCTAAACCGCCAAAACCGCTCACCGCCGATCGCTTTGAACAATTGCTCGCAGCGGGTACCATAATATTACTGGCCTTTGTGGTCGTGGCGCTCGCCAAGGGCATGCCCTATTGGGGCAAGATTCCTGCCGCCGTTTGGGCGCATCTCAGCACGATGATCGTGGCGCTGGCGCTGACGCCAGTGATGCTGCTGCGGCGGCGCGGTGATCGTCCACACCGCGTATTGGGGACGATCTGGGTCGCCGCGATGCTGCTGTCGGCGCTGATCAGCTTTTCAGTGCGCAATGCCAATCATGGCAATTTCAGCTTCATCCATATCCTGTCGGCCTGGGTGGTGATCCAGGTGCCGTTTTTGTGGTGGTCGGCGCGCACGCACCGCGTTGCCCAGCACCGCGGCTCGGTGCGCGGCATGGTGCTGGGCGCATTGCTGATCGCGGGCTTTTTCACCTTTCCGTTCAATCGCATGCTGGGCCAATTTCTGTTCAGCTGATGCGGCTGCCGATGCACTGGCAGCGGTGATGCAGGCGTCCCGACATTTGACTATAGCCGCATCGCGCGCGGCAGAAATCGCTTTCAATCTGCGGGCCGTTCGCGCAATCGCGGGACCATGGTCGAACATATTCTTGGGCTGCTTGCCGGCTTTACCATCTGGGTGATTTCAAGCGGGGGCTATCTTGGCATCGTCTTGCTGATGGCGATTGAATCCGCGTGCATTCCATTGCCGTCGGAAATCATCATGCCCTTTGCTGGCTATCTGGTGTCGACGGGTCAGTTTAATCTGTATTTGGCGGCGACCGCAGGCGCGATTGGCTGCAATCTCGGGTCGATTCCGGCCTATGAAATCGGCAAGCGCGGCGGTCGCCCGGCATTTTTGCGCTGGGGCAAATATGTGCTGATCGGGCCCGGCGAGATCGACAAGGCGGACCGCTTCTTTGAACGCTATGGCAACAGCGCGGTGCTGATCGGGCGGCTGCTGCCGGTGATCCGGTCGTTCATTGCCTTTCCAGCAGGTGTCGCGCGGATGCCGCTGGCGCGCTTCCATATCTATACCTTTATCGGGTCATGGCCGTGGTGCTTCGGGCTGGCCTATGTCGGGATGGTGCTGGGCGATCAGTGGAATAACAGCCCCTGGATGAAGGCTGCATTCCACAGCGCCGATCTGCTGATCGGCGCTGTGATTGTCGTGACGGCCATCTGGTATATCCGCCACAAGCTGCGCGATTTAAAGCATCACAACTGATCAAGCCGCGCAGCGGCGGCGGCCATGCGCTGGTCGCTATCGGTGCGGCGGTCCTTGGTTATTGCCTGATAGCGGGCCAGAATCTCAGGGCCTGCGCCGGTTGGGGAGCCTGCCGCAAAGGGCGGCGCGGGATCATATTCAAGCGATAGCTGGACGAGCCGTGCATGATCTTCGCCGCGGATCGCCGCCGTCAGCGCCAGCGCAAAATCAATCCCCGCCGTCACCCCGCCGCCCGTCACGCGGTTGCGATCGAACACGATCCGTTCCTGCACCGGGATCGCCCCAAATCGCGCCAGCATCTGGTGGGATGCCCAGTGGGTGGTCGCGCGGTACCCCTGCAGCAATCCCGCTGCGCCCAGGATCAACGATCCGGTACATACGCTGGTGATCCATGCAGCGCCCGATGCTGCCTGACGGACCCAGTCCAGGGTCGCCGCATCCTCCACAGCATCGGCCGTCCCGAAGCCACCGGGGACGCACAGGATGTCGCAGGCGCGCGCATCAGCGAAACTGGCGGTCGGCAGCAGCGCAAAGCCGGCATCGGTCATCACTGGATCGCGATTGCCCGCGACCAAATCGATCGTGACATTGCCCAGCCGTGACAGCACCTGCGCCGGGCCAGTCAGATCGAGTTGGGTGACATCAGGGAAAAGCAGAAAAGCGATATGGATTGGGGCAAGGTCGGGCATGCAAACCTCCATTGGGTTGAGGGATGCCCAGGCGATGCGGCGTTGATCGGCCTGCGCTCCCCGGTGGTGCTCCACCTGATCGCCAGTTACGCAAGCCGAACGAGTTTACTGACTATTGGGCTGCTGCTCAATCAGTGATTTCGCCAGCCGTCATCGTCAGCACCCGGTCGCACAGCATCAGGCTTTCGGCGCGGTGGGTGACAAACAGGATCGCCGGGCGCGGATCGAGCGCACGAAACGCCCCAATAATCGCGGCTTCTGATGGGGCATCAAGCGAGCTGCTTGCCTCGTCCAGAATCAACAACGCTGGTTTGCGCAGCAATGCCCGCGCCAGGATCAGGCGTTGACGCTCGCCGCCCGAGAGCGCGGCACCGCGTTCGCCGACCAGCGTGTCCAGCCCGTCGCTTAGCCCCTTGACCAGGTCGTCAGCGCCGACCCGATCCAGGGCCGCCCATAGCGCATCCTCCGTGGCGGCACCGCCCCAAAGGAGATTGTCGCGGACACTGCCGAAAAACAGGAAAGGCTCTTGCGTTGCATAGGCGATCCGCGCCTGCCAGGCGGCCAGGTGGTGCGCGTCAAGGGACGTGGTACCAATCTGGATGGTGCCTGATTGCGGCACCAGCAACCCGGCGGCGAGATCAAGCAAGCTGGTCTTGCCGCTGCCGGATGCCCCGCAAATGCCGATCATCTCGCCGGCCGCGATCGTGAAGGACCCGCGCTTCACGCCGCCGCCCTGGCGGTGAAGATAGCAGACGTCGCGAAAAATCAATGGGCCTGGCGCCAGCGGCAGCGGCGTTGCCGGTTCAGCGCGCGCTGCCGCCAATGCTGTGCGCATTTCGACAATTGCTTCATAGGCCGGCAACGTGAAGAACAGCTGCGGCAGCGCCTGTTGCAATGATCGGATCGGGCCGGCAACGCGGGTGAAGATGACAATCATTGTGATCAAGATCGCTGGCGACAGGCTAAACAGACCAATCCCAATCCCGACCAGCACCGTCACCGCGACGGCCGAGGCAACCCCGAATAGCAATTGATCGCGCGCCCGCCTGAGCGAAAACTCTCGCTGAAATCCCAGTTGCCGCCGTTGCAGCCGATCGAAAGCGCCCGAGAATTGCGGGCCCATTCCCTGCGCCAGCGCAACCTTCAGGCCGTTCAGCAACTGGTTGATCGCGCCCAGCAGCTCGGCATTGCCGCTGCTGCTAAATTGGCCGAGCGTGCCGATCCGATCGAGCCGGGCAAGCGCCGGCAGCGCGATCCCGGCCAGCAACAGCAGAATTAGGGCGCCGAAGCCCGGTGCCAGCAGCAAGGCCAGGGCGCATTGGACAATCAGCAAGGCAAGCGCGACGATGATCTGGAAGCATTGGGTGGTTGCCGTCGATACCCGGCCAATCTCCCCGCTCAGCTGGCTGGTGACACCGGCATGGTCGAGCGTCACCAGATCGGACCAGCGCGCCGCGGCCAGTTGATTGACCAGCCGGGTGCGCTGTTCAGCGACGAAGCGGCTCTGCACGTGCCACAGCACCCGGTCGCGCGCGAACAGCACCAGACTGCGCAGGATCATCACCAGCAGAAACACGCCAAGCGCGGTGACCAGCAGCGTCTGGCGATTGCCGCCAACCAGCGAGCTGACCCAGCCCAACATAGCTTGACCGGCAGGATTGCCACCCTGCCCAAGGACGATGCCGATGATCGGCACAAGTAAGGCAAGCCCCAACCCCTCAAACCCCGCAGCCAGCGGCACGATGCCCAGAGCCAACACCCCGCGCCGCCCGCCGCTGATCAGCAGCGAGCCAAGGAAGCGTCGCAAGGATCGTCCGCGCGCCAGCCTCATGAGGAGGCCGCGCCTGATCCCGTAACCGCACGGCCTGGCTTGGCTTTTTCGCTCCCCGTGGCTAGCGTCGCGCGATAAGGCAGCAGATCGACATGGCAATCGCAAACACGGTGGCGCGCAAGATCGGGACGTTGGCGGCGGTTGGCCCCCGACGTCAGTTGCTGGTTGTCGAGGCGATCGGCCAGCTCATGCGCGCGCGCTTGCTGATCAAGACGCAGGGCTGGACCCGCATCGCCGATACGCTCGGCACGATGATCCCGGCTGATGCCGTGCCAGCGATGCAACCCCCAACCAGCCCCGCCGAAATCACCACCGCGCGGCTGGCGCGGCAGATTGGCTGGGCAGTGGGCGCGGTCGCCCCGTTCATGCCGTTTCGGGCCAAATGTCTTGAACAGGCAATTGCCGTTCACGCTATGCTGAGGGCGCGGGAAGTTGGTGCGTTCATTTATTTCGCTGCGTTCCCCAGCGATGGGCGGATTAGCGCACATGCCTGGCTTGATGCCGCCGGGGTGCGGGTGATCGGCTATCCTGTTCCGCGCGACTTTGTGCCGCTTGGGTGTTTCGTCCCGAGCCCCGTATCTCCGCTGTAAATGCCGGTCGGCGGCGCTAGGATGGGCGGCCATCATCGCCGGAGGCCCAGCCGATGCCGACCCATCTGAAGATCGACTTTGTTTCTGATATCTCGTGCCCATGGTGCATTATCGGCCTGCGCGCGCTGGAGGAGGCGTTGGTGCGCACAAGCGATGGTATCGACGCCGCGATCACATTCCAACCCTTTGAACTTAATCCCGATATGCCGGCTAAGGGCCAGAATATCGTCGAGCATGTCGCCCAGAAATATGGATCGACGCCTGAACAATCTGCCGCCAATCGGGCGATGATCCAGGCGCGCGCCGCCGACCTTGGTTTTACCATGACGGGGAATGAGCATAGCCGAATCTATAACAGCTTTGATGCGCATCGGCTGTTGCATTGGGCCGAAGCGAGCGGCCACCAGGCCGCGCTCAAACGCGCGTTGTTCGATGCCTATTTTACCCAGGGCCAGAATATTGGCGATCACGACGTGCTGGTTGCCGCTGCCGTCGTGGCGGGGCTTGATCCGGCGGCGGCGCGTGCCGTGCTGACGTCGGGCCAATTTGCGCAAGAGGTGCGTGCCGCCCAACAGCTTTGGCGCCAGCGGGGAATCACAGCGGTGCCGGCGGTGGTGATTAACGACCAATATTTGATCCTTGGCGGCCAGCCGATCGAGGCGTTTGAAAAGGCATTGCGGGCGATTGCCGCGGAAGCCTGATGAGGCAAAAGCCAGCGTCGATTCAGGGGCTTGATCGGCGCGGTCGGATCGGCCAGCGTAGCACCGGACACGCAGTGAAACGGTCAGGGGAGCGCGCGACGTCATGCAGGATTTGATCTTATTGCATAGCCATTTTGAGCCGCATGTCGGCAGCGACTTCACGGTGGTGGGCGACAATGGCGCCACGCTGCCACTGACGCTGACAGCGGTTGAGCGCGGCCGGGCCTCCGGATATTCGGGCCAGGCACGTGATCCCTTCACGCTCATTTTCCAATCCGCTGTGCCGGATGCCATTCCACAGGGCGGCTATGTTTTTCGGCACGCGGCGATGGGCGAGGTGGAGATTTTCTTTGGGCCCTTCAATCGCAACGATGAAGGCGTGCAATATGCGGCAAGTTTCAATTGAGGCGATCTCAATTGGATTGAGCCTGTCGTTGATCTGTGACGGTGGCGTTCTCCGCCATGCGCTCCATTTCTAGGTAGACGCCGGTGTCGCTGACGTCGACAAAACCAAGCCGCTGATACAGGCGTAACGCCGGATTGAATTTTTCCACGAAAATGCCGACGCCAAGGCCGGATTGTGCCGCTGTATCGATCAGCGCGGTGAGAATGGCGGTGCCGATTCCATTGCCGCGCTGCCCCGGCATCAGCGCGATATCAATGATGTGCAGCCGCGTATCACGGCGTTCCAGATAGAGCCGACCGATCGGCTCGCCGTGAAGTTCGATCACATCAAAGGCGCTAGCGGGAAAATGCTGCCGATAATGCCGATATTGCGCATCGAATTGCTGGGCCAGAAAGGCGTGCTTCTGGTCATCTGACCAGCTTTGCGCCTGCGCGATTTCCTCTGCCCGGGTCGATGCATAGAGCGCGAAGAGAAAAGGGAGATCAGCATCGCCCTCTGGCCGCAAACCATAGCCCCGAACGCGCAGCGCCGCCGGCAGGGTAAATGCCGACGGCGCGCGATGATCGCCATTCCCCATATTGTTTAGTTGCGCACCGGGAAAACGCCCTCAATGGCAAGGCAAAAATTCAATGCCAGCGACGGTTGCTGATTGTCATGCGCGCCCGATCCGCCGGTTGGGCCAATCGCTTGCGGTGCCAGCATCGTCGTGGCGGGCGGTGCCGCGTATAATCTGGCACCGGCTGAAAAGCCGATATTGGCGGTACTGGTTGGGGTATTCACGACCTGCGTCGCGATGTTTGTTGGGGCTTGGCCGTTGACCAGATGATTATGCGCCGGCATTTCCAACGGCGACAAGGTAACCGACGGCGTGCCGGATTGCTCGCCGATCGCGCGTGGCGTCAGGCCGGGGCCATTCCCCCATCCCATTGGCGCATTGGACTGGAAATTGGGAATCCCAAAATTGGTCGTCCCGTTACCCCCATAGCTTGTGCCCAGCACCGCAAAAACGGCGGAATACTGGCTGATCGGCAGGAGTTGCCCCTTACAGAAAACCCAACCCCGGGGGGCAAAGTTGAAGCCGAAGATGCGGATCTCACCGATGAATGGCGATGACATAATCTTGCTCCTGCGTGCTAGTTGCGGCTGGGAAAAACGCCCTGCAGGGCAATGATGAAGCTGACGCACAAGGCCGGCATGAGATTATTGTGCGGCTGGCTAGATCCGGCAGGCAGAACGGCTGCGGGCGCGAGCTGGACTGGTGTCGTCGTCGCCCCCGCTGGAACGACATACATTCTGCCTCCCCCCGTTCCAACGCCCGGCAACACTGTTGGCCCAGGCGTCGACGTGGTCGCTGGGACATTGTAGACGTTGAACGAATGCGAATGCGCCGGAAGATTGTTCGGCAGCAACGTCACCGTCTCCGATCCGGCTCTCTCGCCCATCGTGCGCGGCGACAATGATGGCCCTTGACCCTGCGAGATTGGCAGGCGACCGCGCATATCAGGCAACCCAAATGTTACCTGCCCGTCGCCACCATAGATCGTGCCAATGAGTGAAAAAAGCGCGGAATTCTGTGCAATTGAGATGAGTTGGCCATTGCACATGGCCCAATCTCTTGGCGCGAAATTCCCGCCAAACATGCGGACTTCGCCTAAAAATGGATCAGACATTACGCCCCTCCCTTGTTTTGATGCAGCGGCGAATAATTAGTTACGTGACGGGTAAATACCTACTAACGCTATGCAGTAATTCATTACGAGATAGGGCTGCATATTATTATGCGCCGTACCACCGATATTTGGCGCGATAGTCCCTGTATTAATCGGAAATGGCGTAGCGGGCCCAGCGGCCAGAAAATCAATTGTACCTTGAGCGTCGGTGCCAACGATATTGCCCGATGCCGAATTGGCTGATGCAGTCGCCGATGTTGCCGTGAAACCATGAATATGACCAGGCATCGTCGGTACAGTCAACGAAACAGTTTCAGTGCCGATAGCCGCTCCTAATGTCGGCGTCGGGCTAGATACTGGTGTTCGCCCACGCATGTCTGGTAAGTTAAAGGTCTGAATACCATTGCCGCCAAATTGAGTACCGAGCAGAGAAAACAATGCTTGATACTGCGCAACTTGCATTTGTTGACCAAAACACAATGCCCAGCCTTTTGGTGCCCAATCCCAGGGAAGCAATTTTATTTCGCCTATGAACGGATCCATTTGCATTACCCTCAAAATATCGTTTTACACAAATAATCACGACTCGGCGTGTCACGCTCCTTTCAATCAACATAAAAGAATTGGGATAGCTTGCAATATCCTTATCACGGTTGTCAGGCTGCAGGTCGTCACGTTGATTAGCAGCAGGCATTGGCATGAAACATGTACAAAGTTACATAATTGTAACGAACGGTTACCGAACACGCCGACCGGATAGCTGGATCAATGCCCAAAAAAAAAGTGGATCACGATGCTATCTTGCTGCTTGGTAGCGGGCCATGTGGTCGATAAAATTTTATCAGCATGTCGTAGGTTGTAAATGGGCGCGGAAATGCTGTATCATTGGTTTGAAGTTGGACAATCCTGTTGATGGGGGAACATATCATGATTGCTCAGATCGAAGGAACGTCGAAGCGAGAGTGGCAAACGCCGCTCGTGATCGTCTCTGAAATCGAAACGGGCACCCTCGCAGGTACGTCGCTTTCCAATACGGAGAATTTTTTCGATCCCATTACCATGCTCGATGGCGGAAGCTGACGCCCTGATGACTTGGTCGTCTAGTGATTTTGTTGTTCAAACCACCTAATATATTTGGCAATCTGCAGCGCATAGATGCCGCGCGTCGGGCGCACTAACTGGCCGTTCTGCAATCGCTCCAGCGATAGGTCCTGCTTCAGGTCCGCCAACTCGACATAATCGCGCACCGTGCAATGATCGCCAAGGCCGTCCAGTGCCTCTGCGATCTCCCCGATCATATCGGACACGGTATCGCCGAAGCTGGGATCAAAATATTCTTGGCCCGGCGGCGCCGCGCACAGCGTCGCGGGCAGCACATCGCTCAACGCCAGCCGCGCAAGATGGCGCGCCCGTCCATCGCTGAAATGAAGATGCTCGGGGATCGCCAGGCCGAATTCAACAATCCGTTTGTCCAGCATCGGCCGAGTGAGCACCAGCCCAGCTGCCGCCATTTCGATCGCGAGATTGGGGCGAGCCCAGCATTGGATGATGTTTAGCAGCATCTTGTCCTTGGCCGGTTCATCTTGGCGTTCATCGGCCTTTAGCGGGTTGGGCTTTGTTAGCTTCCCCGTTCTGACCATTCTTTCTGTAAGTGCTGGCGCCGCATAGGCAAAGCGCCGCCATGGCGCAGGCTGATATCGCAAATGTCGCCACAGCGCGCGCACCGGGCGCGGGACGATTTGCCGCCGAACGCGGGCGAATTGTGTCCACACCGATTGCTGTCGATGCCGGGCAGCGCCAAAAACCCCCTTAAAGAAACGCATCAGGCGGCCCCGCGCCAGCAATGCAGCCAGTGCGCGATTGCGTCTTGGGTTGATTGTCTGGTCGCCGCCAAATCCGTCCATCGCCACTCGGCAGCCCTGCGCCGCAAGGCGGCGGCTCAACCCCTGAAGGACGTGGCAGGAAGCAATTGGTGGACGATCATTGGCCAAGCACTGGCTTTCAAAATCGTCAAATGGCGTCTCGGTCGTCCGCACGAACCAGTGATGGTCAAGATGCGGCATGGCATCCTGGCAAGCCTGTGCCTTTGGCCGTGCGTCAAAGCGATGGTCGCTACCCGGCGCGAGGGCGGAGCTGACGGTAACGAGTTTCATGCCTGCGGGCAGTGCGTCTCGGCTCAACCCAGCAATGGCGCTGCTGTCAAACCCGCCGCTTAACATCAGCCCGGGGGGCGTAATCGCGCGGCGGACGCGGCACGCCACAGCCTCGGCGAGCAGCCGCCGATAGGTTTGGACATAATATTCAGGGGTTCGGCCGAGATGCACCGGGTCGGGCGCAATTGACCAATATCGCCGGGGCGTCGCGCTGCCATCGGCAGCGATTGTCAGCGTCGTCCCGCCGGCAATGCCGCGGATACCGTCAAAAAATGTCTCCCCATTGCCGGGCGCCAGATCCATCCACAGCATCCGTGCGATCGTGCTGTCATCAAGTTTGCGGGGGACATCGGCCAGGCTCAGCAGCGCCTTGGGTTCGGTGGCAAAGGCAAAAAAACCGTCGCCCTGGTGATAATGGACATAACGCTGGCCCATATGATCGCGACCAAGCACCAGCTTGCGTGCGCGGACGTCCCAGAGTGCAAAGGCGAAATCGCCAAGCAGATGCGCGGCGCACGCCTCGCCCCATTGCCGGTACGCTCGCAGGATCAGCGCGCTATCGGGCAGGGTGGCCAGCGTATCCGGATCGATCGCCAGCTGATGGGCCAGCGAGTCGCGATTATCGATCCGCGCATCGGCGACCAGCACCAGGGCGGCGTCTCGGTCATAAAGGGGCTGCGCGTCCGCTGCGTCCTCGCGTGTTTCGCGCAGCAGCCCATGGCCAAGGCCAATCGACCCATCGATAAAGCATTCCCGGCCATCGCTGGTGCGGTGCGCCATGGTCGCGCCCATATGGTCTATATCATGTGGATCAACAGGCGCGCCGTTGAACCGCCAAATGCCATAGATTGCGCTCATTGTGGATCGATGGTGATGGCTTCTTGTTCTGCAAGTTTTTCGATGAATGTAGTAACTTCAGTGTCACAAACTTCTGCGGACACATTGAATTGCTCTAACAGTTGCTCTTTGATTGCTTCCATTGTCATGGGCGTTTCAAGCATCTCCCAAATACAGGCGCCAACGCTATTTAGCCCAAGATAGCGGCCATTCGATACACTCATCATTACGATCTCATCGCCGACTTTGGCCGAAATCCAGTCTTGCTTTCGGTGAATCATTGGCCGTTCAATCCCCGTGAATCTGCCACTGTTGTCGGTCTGTTTAGCATATACGTGAATCTTTGCATCATCGGCCAATGATCTTGTTCGATTTTGGCGATTTGTGCGGTGCTCAGCTCGTCACGCCAGCCGCCGGCAATGCCTTTTCTGAAAAAGCGTCGGGCGCGCTGGCTGCTTTCGGCAAAGCCATGTTCGGCCTCTTGGTGCTGCAGCTTGTCGATGGCGGCGGCATCAATCGCCCGATCAATCGCGGCCGAGCTCGCCTGCCATCCGACAAAGCCAAGCGCGGCGGCGACCGTCTCATGGGGGGCTGCCGTCAGGTCTTCGTAGCGGATCACATGAACTGGAATGTCGATTTGATCGATCCAGCTCGCGGCAAAACCGCTCCAGCCAAAGGTTCGGTGCCGCAGCTGCCGCCATTGCGTCGATGGCGTCCCGAAAAAACAATGATCGGCCTGACCCATCGTGGCGATCGCGTGATCCAGTGACACATGGAAATGATGGGCAAATGAACAGGCCACATCGCGGGGATCGCGGACGAACAGCAGCGCGCCGGCGGCCGCGTGCGCGCCACCCATGATTGGCTCCCCGCGACTATTCCGCGCATAGCCATCATGCGTTTTCACGAAACGGACGGGCATGTGTTGCTGATCGTCGCGCTCTGTCGCCCGTTCGGCGAGGTGGGCATAAAGCGCGGGGCGGAGTAGATCGACGGCGTCGTGCCCCAGCAGCGCGCTGCTGATCAGCAGATGATCATCAAACGATCGCCTGGCGCTGGCGATGCCATCCGTGCTGTCAATCGCGTTGATGTCGATCGGCGTTTCGCCACCATGCGCCAGATTGGCGAGGAGGATCCGAAACCAGGTGTTTCCGGATTTGGGATAGGACGCCAGCCAAAAGGTGCGTTTCATGGCGGCCCCGCCAGAGCGATGTCGCGCCAATGCGCTTCAAGCCAATCGATAACCTTTGGCAGGGCATCGAACCGGCGCGGGCGTGTAAGTGTATACACATGGCGGCCAGCCTGAGCGATCGCGGCACTGGCACGAAAATAGGCGACCTGCTGATCAAGCGCGATCGCCAATGCCGGGCGATAGGCCTCAGCAAGCAGATATTTTGCGGTATCGGGCAGGCTAAGCTGCGTAATCCCGGCACGATGCGGTGGTCGGTCCTCCGCCAGTATGTATAATGCCCCAAAGGGCAGCGGCGGCCGGGGGGCGTGCGGCGCTGTCAGGTGAAATTTTTCGATTGATGGTCGCAGCGCTGCACCTTGTTGTGCGCCCAGCGCGAGCATGTCGATTGTGTCGGCCCATAGCCTGGGTGCCGCACCATCGCTGGCGATCCAGGGCCGCCCAGCCGGATCAACGGACAGCGCGCAGTGGTCATCGGCAAATTGGCAATAGCCGCGCTTGCCCAGTGCTGCCGTGAGCGTTGATTTGCCCGCCCCTGACGCGCCGGTAAACAAGATCGCGCGACCGCCCAACGCGATCGCGCTGGCGTGGAGCACCACCATGCCGCGTTGGTGCAACAGCATGCCCAGGACGCCACCCCCCGCAAAAGCGGCGATGTCGGCCGGTGTGGCGGTGGGATCTGGGGCATAATGAATCGTCGTGCCAGTGCTGATCAGGAACCGGGCGACGGTGGGGATTTCCAGTACAATTTGCTGGTCATTATACTGCCAGGTCGGGCCGCCCCCATGGGCGCCGTCGATCCGGTCGGGCACCGGGCCCTGCGCAATGACCAGGTCTGGCACCGCACCGGGCGGCGCGGGCGTGTGCCCCGGCAGCAGCAGGTCGCTCGCCACGACCAGCCCGGCGCTGAGATAGAAGTGCTGCGCCAAGCCGTTCGATAGGGTGGGCTTAGCGGGCATCGCCGTCCCGCAGGGCGGCGTGTCGCTGTTCTTCAAGCGCGCGATAGGCGTCAGCGACCAGTGCAGCGGCGGCGATGATCGATGGGCTCGCGCTGTGGCGCTTCTCGGCGGTATCAGGGGTGAAACGCTCATGGGGCGCCTTGGCGTTGCGCGTCGATGCCGCAGTGATGGCCGCCTGGCTGGCGGGATCGGGCAGGATGCCGAAATGCGGCAGGATGCGGCGCACCACCGCATCGGGCAGTTCGCTGTAGTTGACCAGCATCCCCCCGGCCATGGCCGGCTGATCAAGAACCGCCTGGCAGATGGTGGCAAGCACCCGCGCGGCATATTCATCAAGCGACAGCGTGTCTGAATCGGGGATGTCGAATATGGTATCGGGCAGCATCCCAGGCACCGCCTGCATCCCGCGCATCCGGTTATGCGAGACAAGAATGTCGATCGGCTCGCGGTAGAGGAAAATCCACGGGGTATCCGGAAAGGCAAGGCGCAGCAGCGGCAGCGCCCGGCTGTGCCAGCTATCGAGCTTGATCACGAATGGGCCCGTTGCGCCGTCGCGATCGGGTCGGCCAAGCGCGCTAGCCATGGCCCGCACCAGCGCGACCGCAGAGTTCATCGGCAAATCGGGATTGGCCTGAATCAGCTGGATAACGCCATCGAGCGGTGGCGGCTCCGACACGATGGTCGCCCCTGGAATCGCCGCCAGCATCTGGGTCACCAATGTCGATCCGCAGCGCGACAGATGGAAGATCAGCCCATTCGGCACGGCCATCTGCGCCGGGGCGGTTTCGGTCAGCGTCGTCAGGGAGGTGCGGACGCGCATCAGCCGGTTCAACGGTCGCTGTCGGGCCTTCCGCAGGGCATCTTCATAAAAGGGCTGGGTCAGCGCTTGTCCGGCGAAATGTGCCCAGTCGACTGCCCAGTCGCCCTGCGCGGGGACGAGCCCAATCGGTCGCCAGCCGGGGCCGGGCCAAGCCGAAGCATTGGCTAAGTGCTGATCGAACCGGTCGAGCCCAAGCGGATCAGGCTGGAGGGTATTGGCGATCATCGTCGCGGGCAAGGCAATATCAAGATGCAGCGCTTCGGCCTGGTTGGCAGCGATAAACTGATCAGGATCCTCAATCATCACCAATCGATGCTGCAACGCTGGATCGGCGAGGATGGCTTGCCGCCACTGTTGGAGGCGGGCGCTGAGATCATCCTGATTGGCGCTATCAATCGTGCGTGATAATGGCATATCAAACATTATTGACCTTAATTGATCGACGTAAATCAAGCTTTGCGCACTTTTACTTCAGGGGTGTTATCGTGATCCCGCTATCGCAACAATCGTCATTCTTGCTGCCGGATCGATTGTTGCTCCCGTTGGCGTTTGATCACGCACAACTCCAGGCCGATCTCACCGTGACTGATGATTTTGGATGGATCGATCATCTGGTCGCGCAGAATTATCAGGGCATCTGGACGGTCTTGCCGCTCAGACATCGCGCCGGGGCGACGCATCCCGTGATGCAGATCTTTGCTGATCCGACGGCAACCGTTTTTGAAGATACGCCGCTCCTGGCGCGAATGCCTTATGTCCGGTCCGTGCTGGCCGCGTTCGATTGTCCACTGCAATGCGTAAGGCTGATGCGGCTGGCGCCGGGATCGATCATCAAGGAACACTGCGATCATGATCTTGCGGCTGAATGGGGTTCAGCGCGGATCCATGTGCCGATCACCACCAACGATCAGGTCGAATTCCTGGTCAATCGGGTGCCGGTGGTGATGGCACCGGGCAGTGCCTGGTATCTCCGCCTGGCCGATCCGCACAGCGTGGCCAATCGCGGCACCAGCGACCGCATCCATCTCGTGATTGATTGCACCGTCAATGCTTGGCTGATGGCACTGCTCGAACAGGCGGCAGGGCAGGGCGCCTAGGCCACGCCGCCCGCCGATAGGGCAGCAAGGCTTGCAAGGCGAAGCGCGTCTGTAGAATAGCCAATAATAACAGCGGATATCGATCAATCCGCCGCCATTTTTTTGCGGAAGCGGCGTTTTACCGAAAGGGACGCTCGATCAGCCAGCGCAGCCCAGTGACGTTGCGCGTCTGGGTTTCGGCCAAGCCGATCGCGAAGGGGCCTGCAAAGGCTGGTTCGGGGCAATAGCTGCCCAGCAGCCGATCCCAGATGCTCAGCATATTGCCGTAATTGGCATCATGCTCGCCGCGCACGATGCTGTGATGGCGGACATGCATGGTTGGGGTGACAAGGATCGGCAGGATGAGCCGCTCCGCGCGCGGCGGCAGCGCGATATTGGCGTGGTTGAAGATCGCCATCGTCGACAACAACGTCTCGTGGATCACCACCGCGATCAGCGGCGCACCCAGCAGCGCGGCGGCGCCTGCCTTGTAAAATGTCGACAGCAGGATTTCGCCGGGGTGGAAACGCAGCGCCGTCGTGACGTCCAGATCATGGTCATGATGGTGGACCGCGTGGAAGCGCCAGAGCAGCGGCCAGCGATGCATCGCGCGGTGTTGCCCATAAATGGCAAGGTCAAGCAGTAGAATCGCCAATGGAATCGCGATCAGGGACGGCAGGCTGAGCCAGTGGAGCAGCCCGAACTGCGCGCCTTCTGCCCAGCGCGCTGCGCCGGCCGCCGCGAGGATCGGCACCAGCCGCAAGATGATCGTCGGGATGATCAGGCTCAGTCCGCCCAGCGTTGCGTGGCTCAACCAGCGCGACTGCATCGCCGTGCGCCAGCGCCGCGCCGGGTAGCGGCGTTCGAGCAGCGCGAAACCTGCAAAGACCAGCACGAAAATGGCGAAACGAATCAGGCCGATCTGGCTCATTCCGCATCGCTCAGCATGCGGGCGGCAATCGCCACCCGGCCCACCACCGTCGCCGCGCAGACCAGCGCATAGCCATACGCCAGAACCGGAAACCAGGCAGGGACCAGCGCTGAT
Source organism: Sphingomonadales bacterium Ga0077557 (assembly GCA_001464615.1). Taxonomy (GTDB): domain Bacteria; phylum Pseudomonadota; class Alphaproteobacteria; order Sphingomonadales; family Sphingomonadaceae; genus Sphingomonas. Next base: position 350,645 of record LNFI01000032.1, read on the forward strand.
AGCGCCAGCACGGCAATCGTCTCCGCGCCCTCCGCCAGCCCGCCGAGATAAAAGAAGCTCTTCTTGCCCTGCGCGTTCGTCTCCAGCCCACGTTTGGCGGCGAGTGTTGCGAAACCCAGGAAACTCGTCGCCGCCATCAGGAAACCGCCGAGCAGGCAGGCGGCGGGCAGCGCCCAATCGGCCTGCGCAAAGCCAAAGCCAAGTGGCACGGCGGTGTAAAAGGCATAGTCGCACACGACGTCGAGATACCCGCCCAGATCGGTGCTGCGCGTCTGGCGCGCAACCGGGCCATCAAGCCCGTCGCTGATCCGGCTGACCACAATCAGCCCGAAGCCCAGCCCGAACTGGCCAAAGGCGATCGCAACCCCCGCCGCAATCCCGGCGACCGCGCCCATGATGCTCAGCGCATTGGGCGTCACCCCGGCCCGCGCCAACAGCGCGGCCACGCGGTTGAGCGGCGGATCGATCAGCGGGCGGAGGCGGGCGTCGAACATTGTGTCGCTATAGCGCGCTCAACCGGTGAGCGTGAGCACGCCGATCACGGCCCCCACCATCATCGTGGCCAGATTGCCCGCGAACCAGCTTTTGAAGCCCAGTGCCGCGAATTCGCCCCGTCGCGCCGGGCAAAGCGTCGACAGCGTCGATACCCCCAGCCCAATGCTCGCCAGATTGGCAAAACCGCACAGGGCATAGACGGTGATCAGTTGGCCACGCGGGCTGAACGCGTCCGCGCCGAGTGCCGCCATCTGCTGATAGGCGACATATTCGTTGAGGATCGCCTTGGTCCCCATCAGCGACCCCGCCGTCTGCGCATCGGCCCAGGGCACACCGAGCAGCCACATCAGCGGCGCGAAAATCCATCCAAACAGGCGCTGCAGCGTCAACGGCGCGCCCCAGAGATCGGGCGCGAGGTCAAGGATATTGTCGGTCAATGCAACCAGCGCGAAGACAACGATCAGCACCGCAATGATGGACAGGAACAGCTGCAACCCATCGAGCGTGCCCCGCACCAGCGCATCGACGCTGTTGTCGTATTTCAAATCCTCGTCCGATCGGTCGGCGGGGGTGGCTTCGTCGCCGGGGATCAGCAGGCGCGCGACCAGCAGCGTCGCCGGCAGCGAAATCAGCGATGCAGTGATGATATGGCCGAACGCATTATCGACAACGAGCTTCAGCGTCTGGGCATAAAGGACCAGCACCACCCCCGATACGGTCGACATCCCCATCGCCATCACCGCGAAAATCTCTGCACGGCTCATATGAATCAGGTACGCCCGCACGATCAGCGGTGCTTCGACCACACCCAGGAAGACATTGCCGCCCGCGTTGAGCGCAACCGCGCCGCCAATCCCCAGCGTTCGTTCAAGCATCCAGCCCAGCCCTTGGGCGACCCGCTTCAAGATACCCCAATGCCAAAAAAGTGCCGCCAGCGCAGACGTGACGATCACCAGCGGCAAAATCTGGAACGCGATGATCAGCGGTGGTGGCGCGCCGGGCTTGACCGCAAAGGGCAGGTCACCCCCGGCGAGATAGCCGAACATATAGCGCGATCCTTTGTCGGTCGCCGTCTGCAACACCGACAGGCCCTCATTCGCCGCCGCCAGCGCCGCCCAGACCGGCGGTGCCTTGACCAGCACCAGCCCCAGCGCAAACTGCAACGCCACCGCGCCCGCGATCCAGCGCCAGCCGGGCAACGCCCCGCGCCGCTCGCTGACCGCCGCACATAAGGCGATGATGGCGATCAGACCGATCAGGCTGCGCAGATTGGGCAGTAATCCCCAATCCATCAACGGGGCTCCATCAACGATCCGCCATCAAAACGACCAACTCGCGCCGAACTGGAATTGGCGCGGCGGCCCGGCATTGCGCTGGACAAAGGGCACGCCGCCGCCGAACTGGACCTGGTTGGAGGTGGTCGCCGCGTTGGCGAAGCCCGACAGATTATTGGCGTTGAAGACGTTGAAGATATCCGCCGACAGCGTCAGCCCCTTGTTCAGCAGCGGCACCTGATAGCGAAGCCCCAGATCGACCGTGCGCGACCAGCCGAGCCGACCTGAATTGCGGCCTTCGCCAGGCTGGCGATTGGCGTTGCCGACATATTGCTGGCCGAAGGAGAAACCGCTGCCATTCAAATCCTGCGTCCCGAAAATGCTCGCGTCAGGGACCAGATTGACCGGCTGGCCCGATTGAAACAAGCCCGTCGCGGTAAAGGTAAGGCCTTTAAGCGGATAGAGATAGGCAGTCGCCGAGATCACATGGCTGCGATCATTGACCGAGGGACCATATTCGGCGGCGAAATCATTGCCGTTGGAGGCACGAAAGTTGATGTCGTCGGTGTCGTTCCTCAGCCGTGACAGCGTGTAGCTGACTCGCCCCGCGAACCAGTCGCTGCCCTTTTCCTTGATCAGCTGGACATTCAGCGCCTGATATTCGGACGTGCCGCCGGTTTCGGACACGGTGATCTGCCGCGCCCCACCCGCAACCGGCAAGACCGGGCGGGTCGCATCGGCGGCGGCCTGCGATCGCACCAGCCCCAAACTTTGGGCAAGTGCGATCCGTGCGGCATTGGTCGGCGCCGCCCTTAGCGCAGCGATATTGGCGGGTGTCAGCGCGGCGGCATTGGGGGTGAAGGGCGCAGGTGCATTCAGGTCGCGCAACCGGACGAGATTATAGGACCGGTTGTAGATCAGATCGATCTTGGCGGTGAGGTTTGTTGCCACTTCGCGCTGATAGCCGACCGACAATTGCAGGCTGTAGGGATTGTCATAGCCATTGGGGTTGCGGATGCGGATTTCGTCGCTGGATGTCGTTGCGCGCAAGCCCGCGACGCTCGCGGCGGGCGGGCAGGCAGCCACGGTGGTGCAGGCCGGGTTGACGGTCAGATTGCCGTCAAAAGTCGCCGCAGCGATATTGGTGTTGGCGGGCAGGATGCCGAGCGTCACCAGCCGATTGAGTTGCCCGACAAAAGCCGGGCTCGTTGTCGAACGCTGCAGCGCGTCGGAGATGATCGCATAGGGGATTTTATCGTAATAGAGCCCCACGCCGAAGCGGATCGCCGATTTGGCATCAGGCTGATAGTTCACCGCAAAACGCGGCGCGATATTGTTGAAATCACCGCCATTGCCGCCCTGTGCCGACAGCGAATCATAATCCCAGCGCAGGCCGAGCGTCGCGGTCAGATTGGGCCGAAGCTGCCATTCATCCTCGACATAAGCGTTCACCTGGCTCTGCCCGGTGCCAAAGGTCGCGGGGCGGATTTCGACGCCGTAATTGGCGACAACCGGGTTGAGCGACAGGATATCCTGGGCGCCCAGGGCAAGCCCGCGCGGGCGCAGCGCATTGAGCTGCGCCTGGGTCAGCTGCACGGTGAAATTGCCATCCGGATTGCCGCCGCCTGCCAGCGCGAAATCGCTGTGCAGGAACTCGCCGCCGATCTTGAGCCGGTGATCGCCGAGATCGAGGGTGAATTTATGTTGGGTCTGGTATGTATTCTCGGTCTCTACAAAGACAAAGCCCGGGTCGCCGACGACCGCGACAGTCAGGCCGGTCGGCCCGAGTGCGGCGACCTGCGGCCCGCCCGCGCGGGCGCGCGCGAAATCCCAATTGAAGCGGCTGAACTGGAAGCTGCCCTGATAGGTCAGCCGGTCGCCGTTATAAACCGCAGTGAGCGCCGCGAGCGTCGATCTGCGCTCCTCGACTGATCCCGCCGAGGGGAAGCTGACGCTGCCGCCGCCCAGGCTGCCGCCGGGCCGCTCGACCGCGACATCGCCGTAATTGAAGCGCGCGCTGAGCGACCAGTCGTCGGTCAGCTGGTGATCGATCCGGATCGAACCGAGATAAATTTGGTTGGTGCCGCGCACCGCGCCGATGATCCCCAGCGCCGGGGAATCGACGACATTGTCGTTGACGTCGCGGGTATATTCCAGCGACGCCGCAAAAAAGGTGCGGTCCTTGGCGATGGGGCCGCTGATCGAACCACCGCCCTGAATGCGGCTGAAACTGTCGCCAACCGGATTGCCTGACAGGTCGCGGCGCGGAAAGGGGGAGGCGCTGTCAACCGGGCGACCGGGGCGATAAAGCACATAGCCCTCGCCCTTTAATTCATTGCCGCCACCTCTAGAGGTGATGTTGACAATGCCATTGGCGGTACGCCCGAATTCGGCCGAGAAATTGTTGCTGAGTACTGTCACGTCAGCCGCTGCGCTGAGCGGTGTTGGGAATTTTTGTCCGCCCAGGAAATTCTCATTATTGTCGAGGCCGTCGATGAGATAGTTGGTAAACAGGCCATTGGCGCCGTTAATCGAGACCGTTGGCGCTTCGTTGAAGAAGCCAGTTGATGGTACGACATTGGGCAGCCGGATCAGCGCGGAGACGACATCGCGCCCCTCAATCGGCAAATCACGCAGCTCGCGGGCCGACAGCGTGCCGGAGACTTCGGCATTGACGGTGTTGACCCCGGAGGTCGCGCGCGCACCGGTGACGACGATGGCGTCCTGCGTGTCGGCGCGGCGCAAGGTCACTGATTGGGTGAAGTTCGACCGCAGCGACAAGGGCACCGACCCCGTTGCGGGATCGGCATCGGTCAGCCTGACGCTATAGCTGCCGACCGTCGACAAACCGTCCAGCAGCAACTGGCCCTGCGCATCGGTTTTCAGCGTCCGTTCGAAGCCGATTGCCGGGTTCGTGACGACCACTTCGGCATTGGCGGCAGGCGCACCGGTTGCCTCGTCCACCACGGTGACTTTCAGCCCGGCCAGCTGCGCCATTGCCGGGCTTGCCACCACGACAGCCGCGACCATTGCCGCGCCCGCCAAAAACCCCCGATATCGCTTCATCACTTACCCCCATTACGTCAATTATGGTCGTTGTTACCCTAACCGAACCAGCGCAAGAAGCGCACCAGCGTCCGCGTTCGGTCGCTGAACAGGCTGGCGGTATAGGCCGAACTCGCCAGCCTTTTGTTGATTTCGGCATAGCTTGGGTAGGGCGCGATGATGCCGGTCAACTGGCGCAGCCCCAGCTTGGCGGTAATCATCAGCGTCCAGGTCTGGATCAGCTCGCCCGCATTCGGCCCGACGATCGACGCGCCAGCCACCTTGCCCTTGACCAGCACGACCTTGGCCATGCCTTCGGTGCGCTTTTCAGCCTGTGCCCGGTCATTCTCATCGAAGCGCCAGTGCAGAACGCGGACGTCATCGCCATGCGCTGCCCGCGCCGCTGCCTCAGTCAGCCCGACCTGCGCGAGTTCGGGATCGGTAAAGGTCACCCAGGGCAAAGCCGCATAATCAACCTTGGCGGGGATGCGGAACAGCGCGTTTTGGATGACGATTCCGGCTTCATAACCGGCAGTGTGCGTGAATTGCGGGCCTTCGCGGCAATCGCCGATCGCGAAGATGCGCTTATTGCTCGTCCGCCGACGCGGATCGACGACGATGCCCTTGTTGGAATAGGTGACGCCCGCTTTGTCCAGGCCAAGCCCCTCAACCGTCGGCGTGCGGCCGGCAGCGACCAGCAGATGCGATCCTGCGATCACCTGCCCGTCGCCGAGCATGAGCCGGACCTTGCCGCCGTCGTGCGCGACAGCGTTGATTGAGGCCTGTTCGATGATGGCGATGCCTTCATTCGTCAGTGTTTGCCGGACGATCTCAACCAGTTCGGCATCGTCGCGGGGCAATATCGATCCGCGATCGACAATCGTCACCGCAGAGCCAAGCCGCCGATGCGCCTGCGCCATCTCACAGCCAATCGCGCCGCCGCCGATGATGATCAGATGTTCTGGCTGATCGCGTAGGGGAAAGATTGTTTCGTTGGTCAGATATGGCCCGTCCGCCAGGCCCGAAATCGGCGGCACGCCCGCCCGGCTGCCGGTCGCAATCACGAAGCGGCGCGCGCGGATGCGGCGGCCACCCGCCTCAACCGTCTTGCGATCGATGAATTTGCCGCCTGCGCGGATGACGGTGCAGCCCAGCCCTTCAAACCGTTCCTGGCTATCGACTGGGGCGATCGTGGCAATGACGCCCGCGACATGATCCTTCACCGCGCCGAAATCGACGCGGGGCGGATCATACGCAACGCCGAACTTCGCCGCCGCCGCGCCCGCATGCGCGGCCTTGCCCGCCGCCAGCAGCGCCTTTGACGGCACGCAGCCGCTGTTGAGGCAATCGCCGCCCATTTCGTGCGGTTCGAGCAGCGCGACTTTCATGCCCAGTTGCGCCGCCCCCGCCGCGACCGAGAGACCACCAGAGCCCGCGCCCAAAATACACAGGTCGAATTTCTCGATCATGCGACCGGCTCCTTACGGAATTTTTTGTAGATTATGGGGATCAGCGACAGCGCGGCGAGCCCCAGGATCGGTCCGATCACCTCGGGTTTGAGCAGCGCGCCCTTCAGGTTCAGCTCCTGCCCGGCCGCCAGCACAGCACCCGCGCCCGCGCCGATTGAGGCATAGACAAAGGTACCGGGAATGATGCCAATCGCGGTCGCCAGCACATAATCGCGCAGCTTCACGCCGAACAAGGAGGGGACGATATTGACCAGCCAGAACGGCGCAACGGGCAACAGCCGCAACAGCATCAGATAGCTGAACGCGTTTTTCTCAAACCCGTCGGCGAGCTTCTCGCCCCAATTGCCGATCCGCTTGCGCAGCGCGTCGCCCGAGGCATTGCGCGCGATCAGGAAAACAATCGTCGCCCCCAATGTCGCGCCGATCACCACCAGGCTGCCGCCCACGACGGTGCCGAAAAACAGCCCCGCCGCAATCGTCAGCAAGCTTGCACCGGGAAAGGAGATTGCGACCAAAGCGGCATAGATACCAACCAGCGCCAGCGCCGACCCAATCGGATTGCGCGCCACGAAATCGACGAGGAATTGCCGATTATCGCGCAGCGCGTCGAGCGTGACATAATGCTGCCCGCCCGCTGCAAAAAACGCGACGGCAATCACCACCAGGATGATCAACGGCCCAAATCGCTTTAGCATATCAACATGTCCCTTGTGCCGTGCCGCCCTTATCGAGCTTCGTTGATCGCCCAGTCATAGTCATAGCCGTCGATCGTCGTGCGGCCAGCCAGCAACTTGCCGGTTTGCGGATCAGCGAAGCGGCGCGCAAAGGCAAGCACGCCCTTTGGCCCACCAAAATCGACGCCATACCAATCAAAGATCTGCGACGCGATCAGCCGCGTTCCCGTCAGCCGAAAGCCGCGCGGATCATTGATATAGCTGCGCGCCGCTGCATCCAATTCGGCGTCAAGACTGGCGGCTTCATAGGGGTGGAGCACCAGATTGGGGCAGCCGACCGAGGCACAGTTGATCGCGAAATGGGTGCGCGGGTCCTTGAAGATCGGCCGCAAAATGCCGTGTTCAATCTCGTTCAGGCTCAGCTTCATGCCCTTTACCGTGACGACCTTGCGGTCCCAGGGGCCAGTCGGGAACAGGCCATCCTTGATGTTGAGGATCGATTTGGTCGGATAGGAACCCAGCACCACCTCAACCGTCGCGGCATTGTACAGGTTGATCCAATAGGCATGTTGCTGCACCCGCGACAGCCGATCGACATCGACCGCTTCAAACGCGTTGACCGTTGCCGACAGCGACGCCTTGTCCGCTGCGGAGACGCGGCCATAGGCAACCACCGTCCGCCCGCTGGCCAGCCGCCCGCCATAGGTTTTCAAAAAAGCACCCCAGCCGCGATAATCCACCGCTTGCCCCGCGCCGCTTTTCTGCCAGCGCGCAATCAGTTGCGGCTTGGGCGCCGCATCAGCAGCGGGTGCCGCCGCCAGCATCATCGCGGCAAAGCCGGTAAGCGCCAGTTTGATCGTCTTCATGCGGGTTCATCCTTTGCAATGGTGTGGGCCAGAGACTGGCGGCTGGAAACTGGGGGCCGGAAACTGGGGGCAGGAACGGGGATCGATGCACTTTGGATTTACCGGCGCTTGGGTATTTGGAGCGTCGCTGGAGCATAAAGCCCTGACTCACGATCTTCAGATACCCCAGCGTCGGCAGCTTGTGGGCGCTTTGCTGTGCCCCATGCGCTCATAGTCGTGACCCCTATTCGCGCCAGGGGCGTGATGCGTTACGGCCAAGCCCGATCTAGACGAAAGACGTCCTGCCGGGTGAGTGATCCAGATGCCAGCGAATAAGCCGATCATGCCGCCATCCCCGCGCCGCCCCTCGGCCGTGCTGCTCGCCGCCCCGCTGCTCGCCAGCCTGTTGCTCGCTGCCTGCACGGCCAGCCCCGATCAGCCGCCCGCCCGCGCCTGCCCACCGCTCAGCGGCCCGGCGATGGTCACGCTGCCCGCGGGTGATTTCATCATGGGCGCTGATCCCCAATATCCTGAAGAAGGCCCGCCGCGCCGCGTGCATGTTGATGCTTTTCGCATCGATACGCATGAGCTGACCAATGCCGATTTCGCGCGCTTCGTGGCGGCAACCGGCTATCGCACCATCGCAGAGCGCACGCCGCCGCCGCTGCCCGGTGCCCCGCCGGAGATGCGCCAGCCCGGATCAGCGGTGTTCACCGTGCCCGATGCGGGTGATCCGCGCTGGTGGCGCTGGGTGCCCGGCGCGCAGTGGCGGCACCCCGCTGGCCCGGCGGACTCGATCACCGGGCGGGACCGCGATCCCGTCGTGCAGATCGCTTATGAAGACGCGCAGGCCTATGCGCGCTGGGCGGGCAAGGCATTGCCGAGCGAAGCGCAATGGGAATATGCCGCCCGCGCCGGCCAGCCCGCGCAATCTGCCCTGCCCGAACCGATCGACAGCGGCGGCACCCCTCAGGCCAATTATTATCAGGGCGTCTTCCCGCGCCGCGACCTGGGGCTGGACGGCTTCACTGCCCGCGCGCCGGTGGGGTGCTTCAAGCCCAATAGGTTCGGGCTGTACGACATGATCGGCAATGTCTGGGAATGGACGAGCGAGCCCGCCGGTGCGGGGGCTGGTAGCAGCGGCGGAAGCCATGTCATCAAGGGCGGTTCCTATCTCTGCGCTGGCAATTACTGCGCCCGCTATCGCCCCTCGGCGCGGCAATTCCAGGAAGGCGGGCTGGGCGCAAACCATGTCGGCGTGCGGCTGGTGAGCAAGGTCGGGGCGGGGGGATAGCGGGCACCAGCCATCCGCCCACAGGTGATGGACTATCCCGCCCCGCGCGGGCATCATGGCGGCCATGACCAACCGGCTTTATTACGGCGACAATCTCGATGTGCTTCGCCAGCATATCGCGGATGAGAGCGTCGACCTGATCTATCTCGATCCGCCGTTCAATTCGAACGCCAGCTACAACATATTGTTCAAGTCCCCGGCGGGCGCAGGCGCGGATGCGAGTATCGAGGCGTTTGACGACACCTGGGCGTGGGGGCCAAGCGCGTCCGAAGCGCTGATGGACATCACCGCGAGTGGCAACCACAAGCTCCACGTGCTGATGCAGGCCATGAAGACCGCCATCGGCGAGAATGCGATGATGGCCTATCTCGCGATGATGGCGGTGCGCTTGCAGGAACTGCACCGCGTGCTCAAGCCGACGGGCAGCCTCTACCTCCACTGTGACCCCACCGCGAGCCACTATCTGAAGCTGGTGCTGGATGCGGTGTTTGGGCCGGAGAATTTTCGCACTGAGATAGTTTGGCGTCGAACCACGGCAAGAAGTAACACCACGCGCTCTTTTCCGGACGTGACGGACACCATATTTTACTATTCAAAGTCGAATAACTTTACGTTTCACAAGCTGTTTACGGGTTACAGCGAACACTACTTGAAGACAAAATATACGCACAAAGAAGCAGATGGCCGCATTTATCGCCTTAGTGACTTAAGGAATCCGGGCGTGCGACCCAATTTGAGATACGATTACAAAGGTTTCAAGCCGCATCCCAATGGCTGGGCCGTGTCACTTGAAAAGATGGAAGAGCTGGACAGACAAGGTCGACTTGAGTTTCCAAAACATCCGGATGGGCGCATTCAGGTCAAGCGATACCTTGATGAACGGGAGGGAAATCCCGTACCGTCTCTTTGGGACGATATCCGACCAATCAACTCCCAAGCCCAAGAACGCCTCGGCTACCCCACTCAAAAACCCCGTGCCCTCCTCGAACGCATCATCGCCGCCTCGTCCAATCCCGGCGATGTCGTGCTCGATCCCTTTTGCGGCTGCGGCACCGCGGTCGATGCCGCGCAGAAGCTCGGGCGCGGATGGATCGGCATCGACATCACCCATCTCGCCATCGGCCTGATCGAAAAGCGGATGAACGAAGGCTATAATGCCGATGGCAAGCGTGAGGCTTTGTGGGAGACGATCGGCTCCCCGCGCGATCTTGCGTCGGCCCAGCGGCTCGCGCTCGATGATCCGCACCAGTTCCAGCACTGGATCACCCTCAAACTCGGCGGCTATCCGTGGATGGGCGGCAAGAAGGGCGGCGACAAGGGCGTCGACGGCTATTTCTACTACGTCGGCGACGGCGGCCAAACCGAAACCGGCGTCATCAGCGTGAAGGCGGGCGGCAATGTGAACCCCGCCATGGTCCGCGATCTCGGCCGGGTGATGGCGCGCGACGGCCACAAGCTCGGCCTGTTCGTCTGTGCAGCGCTGCCCACCAAGGGCATGACCGATGAAGCCGCGAGCCACGGCCTGATCGAAACCGACTGGGGCCGCTTCCCCGCGCTCCAGACCTTCACCCTCGCCGAACTGTTCCAGGACCGCGCGCCAAAGCTACCCCCCCTGGTAAGCCCCAACCGCAAAGCCCCCCGCGTGGAAACACGCGCGAGCCACCAGGCGGGCGCGCAGGACAAGTTGTTGTGACAATTTCTCAAGCCCCTCCCCTGAAGGGGAGGGGCTTAAAGGGATGAGTCTGAGCCATTGAGACTTGGTATGACTCGTCACCCCGGACTTGTTCCGGGGCCCACCGCGCAACAGCAACCGTCGTCTCGGTGGATCGGTAGGCCCCGGAACAAGTCCGGGGTGACGGGGGATTTGAGATGAAAGCCACGGCAAGCGCCGACCTTGCCAATCTCAGTCTTGTGTATTAGATACACAACTCGATGCGTAGCGCGGACGTCATTCGAGAATTGCTCGCGGCGGGCTGGGTCGCGAGGCCCGGCAATCGGGCAGTCACAAGCAATTCCGGCATCCCGACCGTCCAGGCCGCGTCACTGTGGCGCATCCCAAGGCTGACGTTCCGATCGGGACGCTCAAGAACATCGAACGGCAAAGTGGCCTGAAACTTCGCTAAGGAACTGATATGGCAACCATCTATTATCCGGCAATCATCGAGCGTGGGACTGATGGCTTCGGTGTCTTTTTTCCCGATCTGCCCGGTTGCACCTCCGGAGGCACGACGATTCAGGACGCGGCCCAACAGGCCGAGGAAGCGCTGGACATGCACTTGACCGGGCTGGTCGACGATGGCGAACCTTTCCCCGAACCCTCCGAGATCGACGCGATTGTGGTCGATCCCGATGTCGATGAAGCTGCCCGGCTGCTGGTGCGCGGGGAGCGGCCCGGTCGGTCGGTGCGGGTGCAGGTGTCGATCGATGAAGGGCTGCTCGCCCGGATCGACAAGGTGGCGAAGAATCGCTCGGGCTTTCTCGCCGACGCGGCGCGCACCGCCTTGGCCGCGCGCAACGGATAACCCAATTCAAGCGGCCCCCTCGCGGAAGGGTTCAAGGCCGCCTGATCCGTAGTCTTTCGAAAATGGGTTCACGCGGAGACGCGGAGACGCGGAGACGCGGAGGGGTTGCGCGCGGTGCCCCGTCACCCGGCGAAGCCATCCCAGTTCTTTTGCTGGCAAAATCGATCAACCCTTGTGCTGACGCATGACCGCCCCCCAGGCGCACCCCCTCCGCGTCTCTGCGCCTCCGCGCGACCCCAAATCGACGCCAGCCCCAAGCGGACCGCTTGACCCGATGCCCCCTCAACCCTCGATATTTTCAAAGGCGAAGACTGGGTTCGCGCAGAGACGCGGAGACGCGGAGGGGTTGCGCGCGTTGCCCGGTCACCCGGCGAAGCCGACCCGAGTCTTTGGCTGGCAAAATCGATCAACCCTTGTGCTGACGCACGACCGCCCCCCAGGCGCACCCCCTCCGCGTCTCTGCGCCTCCGCGCGACCCCAATTCGACGCCAGCCAAATCAGCCACCCCCGCTTCAAGGCCACAGCCCGGTCACCAATTGCCGGGTCACCAATGCCTTGATCCGCCCCGCTTCCCTTTTCACCCACCTTCGGCTATGCGCCGCGCTTCACGAAATCCGTATCCGTTTTCCCAGAGGTTTGTTTGGCAAAAGAAGAACTGCTCGAAATGCGCGGCCAGGTGGTGGAGCTTTTGCCCAACGCCATGTTCCGCGTGAAGCTTGAAAATGATCACGAAATCCTTGGCCACACCGCCGGCAAGATGCGCAAGAACCGCATCCGCGTGCTGGTGGGGGATGAGGTGCTGGTCGAGCTGACCCCTTATGACCTGACCAAGGGGCGGATCACTTACCGCTTTAAGTGACGTGACGGGTAATTCTGCTTCCGGGCCAGCTTCCGGGCCAGCACTCGTTCTGGCCTCGTCGAGCCCGCGCCGCCTGTCGCTGCTCGCGCAGATCGGCATTGTGCCGCACCGCATCGCCGTGCCCGATATCGATGAGGGCGAGCGCCCCGCTGAGCTGCCGCGCCCCTATGTGCTGCGTATCGCCACCGAAAAGGCGCTGGCGGTGCCGCGCGCAGCGGGGGAGGTTGTGCTGGCCGGGGACACCACCGTCGCGGTCGGCCGGCGGATCCTCGCCAAGCCCGTTGACGAGGCTGATTTGCGGCGGATGCTCGGGCTGCTCTCCGGGCGACGGCATCATTGTTTTTCCGCGGTGTGCGTCGTCAGCGATGACGGCAAACCGCGCACCCGCGTGTCCGACACGATCGTCACCTTCAAACGGCTGAGCGCCGCCGAAATCGATTGGTATGTCGCCAGTGGCGAGGGGATGGGCAAGGCCGGTGGCTATGCGATTCAGGGCGGCGCGGAGGGGTTTGTGCGCTTCCTGTCGGGCAGCTATTCGGGCGTGGTTGGCTTGCCCTTGTTCGAAACCCGCGCGCTGTTGGAAGGTGCCGGGGTGTTGGCCTTCCCTGTCCCGTGATCACGCCCCCCCGTTCCGTTCACCCTGAGCGCAGTCGAAGGGCACGCGCAACGCTTGGGCTCTTCGACTGCGCTCAGGCCAGGCTTCGACTTCGGCCATATTGGCCGAAGTTTATCCTGAGCGCCTGCCTTGCAGGCAGTCGAAGGGCTCAGCCCGAACGGGGTGGGTGACGGCTTGTATGGCAAGGCGCGGCAATGGCTGAATGGCTCTACGAAGCCGGGATTGGCGAGGCGCGCGCCGCGCTGGTCGATAGCGGGCGGATCATCAAGGCACGGATTGCGCTCTACGGGGCGTTGCGGGTCGGCACGGTGGCCGAGGCGCGGCTGGTGGAGCAATTGCCCGGGCGGCAGGGGCGCGTGGCGCTGATCGACGGCAGCGGAGAAGCCTTGCTGGGCGCGGTGCCGCCGGGGGTAAGCGTCGGGCGGACCTTGCTGGTGACGCTGGTGCGCGAAGTCATTCCCGAACCCGGCCGCGCCAAATTGGCGCGCGCGGTGGTGGCGGTTGAGGGCGCGGTGGCGGCGATTGGTCCTGATCTGCTCGAACGGCTCGGCGAAACCGCCATCGCGGTGCGCCACTGCCGCGCACATGAGGGCGATGCGCTGGAGGAAGCGGGCTGGTCCGAAGTGCTGGAGGAGGCCGTGCAGGGCGAAATCGCCTTTCCCGGCGGTGTGCTGCGGATGAGCCCGACCCCCGCGATGACCTTGTTCGATGTCGATGGCAGCGGGCCGCTGGACAGCCTTGCCGTCGCCGCTGCCACCGCCGTGGGACAGGCGGTGATTCGCCTCGGCATTGGCGGCTCGATTGGCGTCGATTTCCCCAGCGTCCAGGGCAAGGCCGCGCGCCAGGCGGTGGCCGCGGCGATTGATGCCGCGCTGCCGCCTGCACTGGCCGGCCCGTTTGAACGTACCGCGCTCAACGGCTTTGGTTTTCTGCAGCTCGTCCGCCCGCGGCCGCGCGCGTCGTTACCGGAGTTGCTTCGTGCCGATCCGGTCGGTGCTGCCGCTCGCGCCGCGCTGCGCCAGATTGAACGCAGTCCACCGGGTGGGGTCCGCGCGCACCGATTGCCGCCTGCTGTGCGCGCGCGGATCGAGTCGCGGCCCGATTGGGGCGCCGAGCTTAGCCGCCGCGTCGGTGGCACCGTTATGTTGGAGGATTAGAGCCTGATGACGTTAGGTCGCTTCAAAATTATACCCGTTCGGCCCCGGATCAGGTCCGAGGGAAGTCGAAGCCCACGCGCTTCGCATGCCCTTCGACTTCGCTCAGGGCGAACGGGGTTTGTGTTGGTCCAATCCAAAGTCATCAGACTCTAAATGGCCAAGGCCGGCACCTGCCCGATTTGCGGCAAGCCAACGATGCTTGCGCACAAGCCCTTTTGCAGCCGTGGCTGTGTCGATCGCGATCTGCTGCAATGGCTGGGGGAGGGGTATCGGCTCCCCGCCGGACCGGCCAGCGACGAGGAGGCATCAAAGGATCAGCCGCGCGGTGGCGATGGGCTGGACAGCGCCGATAACGATGACTAAGAGGCCGCCTTCCCGGTGTTGATCGGGTTCCCGGCCCGGGTAGCTCAGTTGGTAGAGCATGCGACTGAAAATCGCAGTGTCGGCGGTTCGATCCCGTCCCCGGGCACCATTCCCCACCTCGTCCCCCCACCGCCTCCCGGGCCCGGCGCGCGCTTAATCGCCGCCGGTGATGCTGTCGACTGACGGCAACGATACCCTCGCGGTGCCGCCGCCCTTGGCCTCCCACCAGAATGGCGCGCGGGTGCGGTTGCCCGTGACCTGCTCGTTGAGCGTCGCCGAATCATAAAGCCGCCCGCCGAGCATCACCTTGGATATCTTTTCGCTGTTGCGGATATCGATAGTGGGGTCGGCATCCAGCACCACCAGATCGGCGAGCTTGCCCACCTCCAGCGATCCAATGTCCTTTTGCATGCCAAGCGAGGTTGCCGGCATGATCGTGCCAGCGCGCAATGCCTCCACCGGGCTCCAGCCGCCGCGCACAAATGACCATAGCTCCCAATGCGATCCAAGCCCCGATTGCTGGCCATGTGCGCCGATCGAGACCTGCACGCCCTTGTCAGCAAGCTTCTTGGCCTCGCGTGCCGACGCCCCATCGACATAATCCTCATCGGGCGCGATCGAGCGGCGGACATTTTGCGCGGCGAGCAGCGCGGGTGGGGCGTATTTGGTCAGCAAGGGGTGCTTCCACACATCGGTATGCGCGCGCCAATAGGGATCGCCAGCCGGCCCGCCATAGGTGACGACCAAGGTGGGCGTATAGTTGGTCTTGGTCTGTGACCACAGGCTGACGACATCGTCATAAAAGCGATCGAGCGGGACATTATGTTCGACCGTCGCGTTGCCATCCTGGATCAATGACATGTCCATCGTGAACAGCGATCCGCCCTCTGGCACCACCTCCATTTGCTCGGCTTGCCCCGCCGCAACGACCATCTGGCGCTGCTCGCGACGCGGTTGATTATAGTTTTTAACCGAATGCGCGCCCTGCGCCTTCAGCCGCCGGACATGGGCGAGCGCGTCCTCATAACTGTTGATCTCGGCATAAACATCGGCCTGCTTGGCGCCGTAGATGATCTCTCCGGTGGAAAAGGTGCGCGGGGCGATGATCAGCCCGGTCCGCTGCATTTCCGCTGCGACAAAGATCTGCTGTGGGCGTGCCGAGGGATCATGAATCGTCGTGGTGCCAAAGGCCAGGTTGGCCATCGCCGACCAGTTTTGCTGTGGGATCAGGCTGTCTTCGCTTTGCGGTCCATGCGCATGGGCATCGACCAGCCCGGGGATGATCGTCTTGCCAGCCAGATCGACCGTCTTGGCGCCTGCCGGTATCGACACCGACGCGCGCGGGCCGATCGCGACGATCCGGTCGCCGGTGATGAGAATCACGCCGTCATCAATGATCCCCCCCTTGGCATCGGCCATCGTCACGATCCGCGCGCCGGTGAGCGCAACCGTGCCGGTCGGCTTGTCGGCAGGCACCGTCATGGACAGCGACAGCCCGGTCTTGGGCGTGGCAAATTTCGGCGCATCCTTGTCAGCGGGCGCGGTCGCGAACAGCGCGTCTGTCTGTGCCGTAAACAGCGTCGGCCCCAGGCTCCAATGCAGTGCTGCACCGTTCTTTGACCAGTTGATGAAATCAGCGCCGCCGCCGCTGACGCGAGTCACCGGCAGCGGACCACCCTTTTGATCGATCGACACATCCTGCGTCCCCGGCAGCAGCGGCATCACAAACGCTTCGAAATTCTGTCGGAAGGCGACAAAGCGGCCATCGGGTGAGACCTGATAGTCATTGACCAGATCGCCGGTGCCATGGACTCGCTTTGCCTGGCCGTTCAGATCGGTGCTGATCAGCTGGCGCTTGCCCTTTTCTGATCCAATCATGAAGACACGGTCATTGTCGCTGCCGAATTGCGGTTCCGATCCGTCGGTGGCGATGCGGGTCTGCTTTCCACCGCTGCTGGCAATGCGGTACACGCCCGGATTTTCGGACCAGCGTGACGAAGTCAGCTCGCCGCCCTGGCCGCGTTCAAAGACGATCATCTTGCCGTCAGGCGAAAAGCGCGGGTTGAGGTAATGGCCCGGATCAGCCGTGACCGTTTTTGTCGCCCCACCCGTGGCCGCGACGGTGCGGACATGGCCGAGTCCGGCATCAGTCCAGCCGACAAAGACGATCGATCGGCCATCGCGCGACCAGCTTGGCCACAGCTCCATCCCGGCTTCATCGCTCTTGACCAGCCGACGCGCGGTGCCGCCCGATGCTGGTTTGATCCACAGTTTGCCGAGCGTTTCGAACACCACCTGATTGCCATCGGGCGAAACGCTCGCCCAGCGGGGCATCGTCGTCGTGACGGTGGCAGGGGCGACTTCAATCTGCGGATGGACCGCGTCGATCACGACGCGGGTGTCGTCGATTTTGAAGGGGATGTCTGCCGCCGCGCCGCCCGCTGCATCAACGCGCTTGATCTTGCCGCCCGCCCAGAACACCAGGCTGGCGCTGTCCGGGGTCCATGCCATGTTGGGATAGACGCCGGTGACCGCCCAGGTTTCCTGCACATCCTGGTCGAGCGCGTCATAGATTTTGCGCTCCTCGCCTGAGGCCAGGTCCTTGACATAGAGCTTCGACTTGGTCCGCTCGCGGCGGACAAAGGCGATCTTCTTGCCGTCGGGCGATGGCGTTGGCCGCACCGATCCGCCGACGCCCGATACAACCGTCGTCACCTCGCCGGTATCAAGGTCATAGCGTTCGATGTCGAACAGGTCAGTGTTCGAATCCTGCGCATAGATGAAGATCGGGCCGGGCGTGACGTTGCGGGTGTAGTAAAGGCTCTTGCCGTCGGGGGCGTAGATTGGTTCGCCCAGTTCCTTTTGCAGCTGCTCGCTGGCGCGCTTGACGAGCTGGACACCGCCGCCGCCCGAAACGTGATAGATCCAGACTTCGCCGGTGCCGAGCGAACGCTGGGTGGTGAAGTGCTTTTTCGCGATGATGAAGCGACCGTCAGGGCTCCAGCTCGGCTGGTTGAGCAGGCGGAAATCTTCCTTGGTCAACTGGCGCTTGTCGCTGCCATCGACATTCATGATCCAGATATTGTCGCCGCCGCCCCGATCCGAGGTGAAAGCGATCCGCTTGCCATCGGGGGAGAAACGCGGCTGGTGTTCGAATGTCAGCCCCTCGGCAATCCGCGTCGGCGTGCCGCCGCTGATCGGCATGGTGTAGATGTCACCGAGCAGGTCGAAGGCGATCATCTTGCCGTCGCGCGACACGTCGACATTCATCCAGCTGCCATTGTCGACCGCGATGGGCACTTGGCGGGTTTTCAATCCGGTGGGGGCGTTGACATCCCATTTGGCGGGCTTGG
The DNA here is from genome assembly GCA_001464615.1 of Sphingomonadales bacterium Ga0077557. Classification (GTDB taxonomy): domain Bacteria; phylum Pseudomonadota; class Alphaproteobacteria; order Sphingomonadales; family Sphingomonadaceae; genus Sphingomonas. Next base: position 368,611 of record LNFI01000032.1, read on the forward strand.
CATCGGCTTTCTTGTCACCAGCCGCTGGGGTTGCCGCTGCGGGGGTTTGCGCCTGCGCCTGGGCCAGCATGGGCACCAATAGCGTGGCGATAATTGCGCCAGAAACCGCCCCGAACCGATATGTCATTCGTCTCTCCACCGTATCTTCTCCCGGTGGTCTAAGCAGGAATAGGCCGCAGGTCACCGGAGAATCTAGCAGGCGGTAGCGCAATCGCGGTGCTCAGGCGGAATCAGCGCCCATATTGCTGATGAGCATGCGGATGATGGGATTGGGGAAGCGCCGGTCGGTGGTGATCGCGAAGAATGTCTCGGTTATGCCGGGCAGCGCATCGGCCTCCACGAGCATGCCCGAGGCCAATTCATCGCGCACGGCAATGGGGGGCAGGACGGCCAGGGCAAAGCCTTCGCGGACCAGCAAGCGCATCATCGCTATATCATCGACCTCAGCCGCAATCTGTGGCCGGATATCAAGACGATCAACCAAGGCGTTGAAGCTGGTCCGCAGGGTGCTGCCCAATGTCGGCAGGATCACCGGGTGCCGGTCAAGCAAGGCAGCTACCGATCGCGTCGTTCCTACCAATTGCGGCGTGCCGATCAGGCTGACCGGTTGTTCGGAAAGCCTGTGAGCAATGTACTGCGTTAAAGCGTCGGTGGGGGGGGGCTGATTGGTCAGCACGACATCCAGCGCGAGCGATTGCAGACCGAGCAACAATTCGGCCGGACTGCCGGAGCGCAGGATGACTTCGATATCATGGCGGCCCAGCAAGGGCTTTAGAAAGCCGATCTGGAAGTTGCGCGACAGCGTGGCCAGCGCGCCGATCCGCACGGCCTGGCGCGCGGCACCGGTTTCGCGCAGCGTGCCGATCAGCTCGTCCCCTGTCGCAAAGATCGCGTCGGCATGATCAAGCGCGATTCGCCCTGCCTCAGTCAAATGCAGCTGACGGCCTCGCCGTTCGAACAATGGATGGCCGAGCCGATCCTCCAATTTGCGAATTTGTACCGATAGCGCGGATTGCGAGACGTTTAGCCGTTCAGCGGTGCGCGTGAGGTTGCCGTCCTGCGCAACCGCCCAAAAATAGCGCAGATGGTTGTAATTGAAGTCGGCCATATCGTTCCTTTAAAACGAACGATATCGCGCAAACAATGAATTTTTCGCAGGCGTCCGCTTTCGCTAGCGACGTTGTGACGCCTTAGGGCGAACCAACGGGGAAAGACTGTGTCACTCAACTTGCTCGTTTTTGCAGCGCCATGTGCGGTGCTGGTGGCTGCTCTTGTCGGCTTTGTGGGGCCTAAGCGGCCTGCTTCCGGCCAGCTCATGCTCGTCGAAGCGCTGTCGATTCTGGCGGTTGTCATCGCGCTGCTCTCGGCAGGTTTGCTGGTGATGAGCGGTCCGGCGACGGCGTTGCTCGTCGGCACGCCGAATATCGGCCTGTCGGCGCGGATCGACATTGTCAGCATGGTGATGCTGCTGCTTGTGTCCTTCATTGGCTGGATCGTGGTGCGCTATGCCGCCGTCTATCTGGACGGCGAGGCGCGGCATGGGGCCTTCATGGCCTGGCTCAGCGCCACCTTGGCAATGGTGATGCTGCTGGTGACGGCTGGCAGCCTTGCGCAGCTCATTCTTGCCTGGGTTGCCACCAGCCTGTGCCTGCACCGCTTGCTGCTTTTCTACCCCGAACGCGTGGCGGCACAGCGCGCCGCGCGAAAGAAATTCGTGACGGCGCGGCTGGGCGATGTTGCGCTGGTGGGGGCAGCGACGCTGCTCGCGATCAGCTATGGCACCACCGATATTGCCGCCATCCTGAATGCCGCGCGCGCTGGCGATGGCGGCACCGGGGCGGTTGTGGCGGCGGGGCTGCTGGCGGTCGCGGCCTTGCTCAAATCGGCGCAATTTCCGCTGCACGGCTGGCTTACGGAAGTGATGGAGGCACCAACCCCCGTCTCTGCGTTGCTGCATGCCGGCGTCATCAATGCCGGTGGTTTCGTGCTGATCCGCTTTGCCGATGTGATGCTGCTGGCACCGGGCGTCCTCGCCGTGCTGGTGATGATCGGCGGGTTTACTGCGTTGTTCGGTGGGCTGGTGATGCTGACCCAGCCAGCGGTGAAGACGTCGCTGGCATGGTCGACCGTCGCACAAATGGGCTTCATGATCATGCAATGCGGGCTTGCGTTGTTCCCGCTGGCCTTGCTCCACATCGTCGCGCACTCCCTGTACAAGGCGCATTCGTTTCTGGCGTCGGGCGGTGCGGTTGATCGGATCGCCGCGTTTCGCAGGCCGGGGCCGGTGGCAATCCCCAGTGCCAAGGCGGTCGGCCGCGCCTTTCTCGCCGCGCTGGCGACCTATGCCGTGATCGGGTTGGCGTTTGATGACGGGGCCCGCTCGCCGCAATCGACCGCGCTCGGCGCCATCCTGATTTTCGGTGTTGCCTATTTGCTGGCGCAGGGGCTGGCGGACGCTGCCCCACGCGCCCTGACTCAGCGCATGGCGGTCTATGCGCTAGCGGCTTCGTTTGGCTATTTCACGCTTCACGCCCTAGCGACCTGGCTGACTGCAGGCACGCTGCCGGCCACGCCTGCGCCGGGCCCGCTGGAATGGGCGCTGATCATCCTGGCGGTGCTGAGCTTTGGGACCGTCGCCATTGCCCAGGCGATGTTTCCGCTCTGGGCTTATCACCCGGCAGCAGCGGGGCTGCGCGTCCACCTCGCCAATGGCCTTTATGCCAACGCCCTGTTTGATCGCTTGCTTGGCGGCTGGGCACTGCGGCGACAGCGCTGATCAAGCCGACAACATCCTTTTCGGAGAGCATTATCATGTCTGTAAAGCCTGACGACGCCGTGCTTGCGGCGCAATCGCTGATCGCGGCTGCCAAATCTGCAGCGCTGGCGATCCCGCCGGTCTGGCCCTTGGCCTCAAGCGTCGCGGTGAACCCCTATTTCGGCCAGGCCGAGCTTGGCCTTGCCGATACCGCCGCGCTGCTGGCGCGGGTATCGGGGGCAGCCGTGACGATGCCGCGCGATTGGTATCGGGAGCGCATCGCCAATGGCACCGTGACGGATGCCGATCTGGATGCTGCCTGGAAGGCGGCAAGCCCGTCGCGCCGGCCAGCTTCAGCCGCGATTCTGAAGTCCGCCGTGCTTCAGCCGGCGGACGAACCCGTCGCGTTGCCGACCGTCGCCGATTTGGCTGCCGACGTTTCAGGAATCGATTGGGCGGGGGTGATTGCCGAGCGCTTCGGGGCATGGTGCGGCGGCTTTTTTGACGAAGGTCAGGCGTTATGGGCGGCACCCCATGGCAAAAGTGCCTTTGCCGCGTGGCAGGCGGTAGCAACGCATGATCTGACGCCAGAGATTGTCGGTCTGCGCGGCTTTGCAGCGTTCGTCGCTGATGCGCCGGAAAGCGCTGCGGTGGCAATCGCGCGGTCAGTGACGCGGCTGGGCCTGACACCGGCAGCACTGCAAACCTATTTCCACCGCTTGCTGATCAGCCTAGGGGGCTGGGCGCACTATGCGCGGTTCCAGCTCTGGCAGGCCGAGCTTGCCGGGCGCGGCGACGACACGATCACGGATCTGCTGGCGATCCGCCTGCTTTGGGAGGAGGCGCTGTTTGGGCAGTATGAGGCGCAGATCGGCGCAGATTGGGCAGAGACGATCGCGGCGCATGCGCGGCCCATCGAACCAACCGAGGCGCAGATCATCGATGCGATCCTGCAAGAAGCCTGTGAGCGGGCGGCGCAGTGCGATCTCGCGCGGACGCTCGCCAGGGTGCAGGCCAGTGCTGGCACCCGAGCGCCGGTGCTGCAGGCCGCTTTTTGCATTGATGTTCGGTCAGAAGTCTATCGTCGCGCGCTGGAATCGATCGATCCGCGTATTCAAACGCTTGGCTTTGCCGGTTTCTTTGGCTTGACGGCGTCACACCGGCGCTTTGGTTCGGATGTTGCAGAACACCGGCTTCCGGTGCTCCTCAGTCCCGGGCTGAGCTCGCGCTCAGGCGATCACGCTGATGAGTCGGCTGATCTCACGCTGCGCTACCGCCAGCGCGCGACGCGAGCCTGGGGCCGGTTCAAGCTGGCCGCGGTATCGTCCTTCGCGTTTGTTGAAGCGACCGGGCCTGTCTATATCGCCAAGCTCGTCCGCGATGCGCTGGGCTGGCATGCCAATGACGTGCCCAATGATCCGGCCCCCTTTCCAGATCCCGCCATCGATCTGCCAACGCGGATCGGCATGGCCAAGTCGATCCTGCGAGCGATGTCGCTGACCGACAATTTTGCGCCGCTGGTGCTGCTGGTCGGTCACGGGGCCAATGTCGTCAATAATCCGCACGCCAGCGGGCTGCATTGTGGCGCCTGTGGGGGGTATTCGGGCGAGGTCAATGCCCGGTTGCTTGCAGCCTTGCTCAACGCGCCAGAAGTTCGTGACGGCTTGGCGCAAGCGGGGATCGCCATCCCGACGGAGACGATGTTCGTCGGTGCGCTGCACGACACGACCACCGATACTGTGTTCCTGTATAGCCAGGATCATCCATCACTGAAGCATAACGTCGATCTGACGCGCGCGGAAGTCTGGCTGTCAGCTGCCGGGGTGATTGCCCGCACCGAACGGGCGCTGCGGCTGCCACGGGCAAGCGGTGAAGCGAGCATCGCGCAGCGCAGCCGCGATTGGGCCGAAACCCGCCCTGAATGGGCGCTGGCCGGGTGCAAGACGTTCATCGCCGCGCCGCGCCAACGCACTTTGGGCAAAAGCCTTGGGGGCCGCGCCTTCCTGCATGATTATGACTGGCGGCAGGACAAGGGCTTTGGCGTGCTCGAACTGATCATGACCGCACCGGTCGTTGTCGCGAGCTGGATCAGCCTGCAATATTATGGATCGGCGGTTGCGCCTGATCTGTTCGGCGGCGGTAACAAACTGTTGCATAATGTCATTGGCGGCATTGGCGTTGTCGAAGGCAATGGCGGGGCGTTGCGGGCTGGCCTGCCCTGGCAATCGGTGCATAACGGCGAAAGGCTGATGCATGAACCCCTGCGGCTAAGCGTGTGCATTGAAGCGCCGCGCGAGGCGATGGCCGATATCCTCGACCGTCACCCTGGCGTGCGTGCGCTGTTTGACAATCGCTGGCTGCACCTTTTTGCGCTTGATGACGAAGGGCGGATGGCCTGGCGCTATAGCGGTGGTCTTGGCTGGGAATCGGTCAGTACCGTCAGCGGGTCAGATATGGCCGTCGAGCTCGCCGCGTGACCGATGGGAGCCACTTCAGCGGTCGTTATCGACCCGGCCTGTTGCGATTGGCGCAACCCGTGACAGCGCGGGAAGTGGCCGCGCGCCAGGAACCCGAGATCGCGCTGGCAGCGGCCGAAGCGCGCATCGCCTGGATTCTGGATCACCCGCATATGAGCGACTGGCTGAAGACGGTCCTGCGATCGACCGCAGGGTGCGATCCGATCGCGCTGCAGAATGATTTGGATATGTTGCGGCATCTGATCATGCCGCACGTCGCCGCGCAGATCGAGATTCAGGTTGCGGCGGCGTCGATAGGCTAAACCCCGCCGTTGCGGCTGTTTGCCCGCTACGCGCGCGGGCCCTGCGTCTTGATGTTCAACTGACCCGCAAGGCCGGCCTCGCGGTGTACAGAGATCGCCTGATATTCCGGATTAGCCACCATTTGCTGAAAAGCGGCGAGCGAGGGATATTCGGCTAGCGCGACCATATCCCATAGCTCCTCAACGTCGCCCAGCATCAGCCCAGTCACCCGCCCCGCATAACCCGGCACACCACCAACCGCTTCGATATGGGCCCGCACGGCCATGCCATAGCGCATATAGGCCTCAAAACCGCTGAGATGCGCGTCACGGCCGTCAGCATAATCGGCCTTTGGCTTGAACTTCAGCAGGTTGATCATCGTGAATGGGCCATTTTCCGCCGCACCGAAGAACGCAGCGGCCTGCTCGGGTGAGGGGATGACGGCGTTGATGACCTGCATGGATGGCTCCTTGGCTGCCTCTATTGGCAGTTAAAGTGCCATTATATGCCTAAATCGTCAATCCGATCCTTCAGCCAACGGGATCGGCGCCATCACCGCGATATTTGATCTCCAGGAACCGCCCGCGCGTGGCGAGGTGATCAAGGTCACCTTCCGCCAATTGCGTTGTCATTTCGCCGATTTCATTTTCGATCAGCCGAAGCCCGTCGAGCAGCTGGGCATCGGGCGTCTTGCCATTGCGTTCGACGCGGCGCAGCTCGGGTGGGACTCGCGTATAGCCCTTGATGAACTCCGGCAGCTGCTCGCCGACCAGTTTGCGGACCTCGGCGGCGGCGGGTTCGTCCTCGCCAAGCATGGCGAGTTGCGGGCCCAGCGTGTCCAGCCGAAGCCCGATCTGATCGATCAGCGTGATGGCGGGGGCCGGCAATGCAGGCCGCTGGGTATCCAGCCACCGTTCGGTTTGCTGGGGCAGTGCTTTAAGCGACACCTCGCGCAGTTTTTCAGGCGTTGGCAGCGGGGTGGCAGGGAAAACCGCAAGCGCAACCGTCGTGGCCATCATCAGCCCCATCACCGCCACTGCGCCAAGCAGCCCGATCGGGCCGATCGCCAGCGCAAAGATGATCGTCGCCAGCAGGATTGCCCCGTCAGCGATCGCAATACGAGCGACGCGCGTGCCGATATCGTTGGGACCATGGCGCCGCCGTTCGCTTCGCCGGGAACGCGCATCGACGCGGTTGATCAATTCCGCCGATCGCGCGATCTGACGGTCGATATCGGTCATCTCACACCGACTCCAGCTTGAACGCGTCGGTCGCCGGGCCGCTCAGCGAAGCCTGGGCCTGGCCCTCGGCGCGGGCGATATAGCCCTTTGATTTTTCGACCTCGACACCAAGCGATGTCACCGTCGTTTTCATGCTGTCGAGCGCCTTCAGCTTGAAGCTGTCGATCGCGTCCATTGTGTCATAGATATTCTGGAAGGCGCGCTGCAGCGTTTCCAGCGGGATCGTCGAGGCAGCCGCTTGTTCATGGATCGTCGCGGTTTGGCTTTTGAGCAGCTTGCCGGTTGAATCGATGATGTTGGCGGTGGTGCTGTTGAGCGAAGTGATCTGTTCGAGCACCAGCCGCTGGTTGGTCAGCGCCTGCGCCACCGTCACCGCGGTGCGGAGGGCGGCAACCGTGGTGGTGCTGGCGCGATCGACGCCCTTGACCAGCTCGACATTGTTTTTCTTGACCAGATCAAGCGCGAGATAGCCCTGCACCGTCACCGCCATCTGCGTCAGCAGATCCTGGGTGCGCTGGCGGACATAGAACAACGCGGTCTCGCGGATTGCCTTGGCCTTGGCGGGATCGGTGTGGTCGAGTTCGTTGGCCTTGTCTTCAAGCCTTGTGTCCATCGTCTGGGCAAGCACGATCATCTGTTCGAGCCGACCCATCGACGTCCATAGATTGGCGCGCTCCACGTCGATCGCGGCATTGTCCATCTGCAGCTCGTCCTTGCCCGAGCCGAGCGACTTCAGGATCGAGGAGATATGCCCTTGCGACGATTTATAGCCGTCGAAATAATCGCGCATCTTGTTGCCGAACGGGATGATGCCGAAAATCTTCTTGGGCGCCAAAAGGCTGCCCTTTTTGCCGGGATCGAGATCCTCGATCGTGCGGCGCAATTCGGCGAGATCGGCGCCGACACCCGATTCCTGGTCCATCGCCTTGACGGGCCGGTCGAGAAAGCGGTTCGACTGCCCGGCGGCGTCGCGGATTTCCTTCTGCCCCATTGCGCTGATCGCATCGACGCGTTTGCCGAATTCGGGCGAATTGACATCCTGCGCGACCAGATCGTCAACAAAGCTGTCGACCTTGGCCTGAAGCTGGGTGCGCTTTTCATCATCGACGGGCACCAGCCCGACGGCGCGTTCGGGTGCCACCACGGGCACCGGATCAGGCGGAGTCAGCACCAGGGTATTGGTCGCGGTTTCGGTCGTGGTCGCCATTCATTCCTCCAGCACGCGGGGCTCAGCATAAATGCCGCTGATCGCCGCCGCGTTCAAGTGTAGCATTCATGTAATACGCTCATTGTCATCCGCAAGTCGAGCGGCGATCACCGCGCTCAGCATGAGCTGCAATTGATGATAGAGCATTAAGGGCAGGATGACTGCCCCCGCGACGGCGGGCGGGAAAAGAATCCGCGCCATCGGTGCGCCGGTCGCCAGACTCTTATGTGCGCCCGAAAACAGCATCGTCGCGCGGTCGGCAGGGCCCAGCCGCATCGCTGCGCCCAGCCACCAGGCCGCAGCAAAGGCAAGCAGCAGCAACGCCAGGACAACCAGCGCGAGCGCGCCGAGTTCTGTTGCGCTTACCCGCTGCCACAGCCCCTGGGTGGCGGCATCGGAAAAGGCGACATACACGGCGAGCACGATTGTCAGCTTATCCATCATGCCCGCAATTTTGGCGTGGCGCTGTACCGTTGGCAGCACGCGCGTGCGCAGCAACTGGCCAAGCGCGAAAGGGAGCAGCAGCAGCAGCGCGATTCTGCCGACACCCGATAGCGATATCGCGCCAAAGGCCGTGCTGGCGATCGCTGCGAACAGCAACGGCGTCAGCACCACCCCGATCAGATTTGATGCCGCTGCTGCGATCACGGCGGCGGCAACATTGCCTCGCGCGATGGATGCATAGGCGATCGATGATTGCACCGTTGTCGGCAATACGCCCAGAAAGATGAGCCCCATCAGCAATTCAGGCGACATCCAGCCGGCAAGCGCATGGCTGATCGCCAGCGTGGCGGCGGGCAGGGCGAGATAGCCAAAGGCCAGGATCGCTGCCTGCAGCTGCCAGCGTTTCGCCCCGTCAATCACCGCCTGGGAGCTAAGCCGTGCACCGTGCAGGAAGAACAGCAAAAAGATGGCGGCATTGGATAGCCAGCCAACCACCGTCAGCGCGGTGCCGCTGGCGGGCAGCAGCGTGGCAATGGTCAATGTCGCCATCAGGATCATGATGAAGCGATCAGGGATCAGGCGGCGAAGCAGGGTCATGCCTTGGCCCTAGTCGATGACGGTTCGGCCAGCAAAAAAACTTGTCCTATGGTCAACTATACCCGAAATGGGGGCGTGATATCGTGTCGCGGGTAACCATTTACGTTGCCTTCATTATTCTTCTGCCATGTCGTTACGGGGTGGTGGAGGCGACAATGAAGGGTGTGATTTTCAATCTTCTCGAAGAGGCTGTCGTCGATCAGTTCGGCGATGCCACCTGGGATGATCTGCTCGATGCCGCCGAGCTCGAAGGGGCCTACACCTCGCTGGGCAGCTACCCCGATAGCGAAATCATGGCGCTGGTGGCTGCCGCTTCGGAAAAGCTGGCGCTGTCACCGGCAGCGATCCTGCGCTGGTTCGGCAAAAGCGCTATACCGTCGCTGGCAATTCATTATCCTGACTTTTTTACATCGCCCGGCAATGTCCGTAATTTCTTGTTGAGCGTGAATACGATCATCCATCCCGAAGTGCGCAAGCTCTATTCGGGGGCGGGGTGCCCGCATTTCCAGTTCCAGGAAATGGGGACGGGTGAATTGATCTTAGGCTATTCCTCACCACGAAAGATGTGCGCCCTGGCCGAAGGCTTTATTGACGGGGCAGCTGATCATTTCGGGGAAAAGGTGACGGTTGCGCATCGTGGCTGCATGCATGATGGCAGCGCCGAATGCTCCCTGGTGGTCGAATGGGCGTCCTGAACCCCAGCGACTTTGTCAATTCAACGGGTGTCGACGAAGAGATCGTTCGGCTCCGCCGTCGCCTCGCCCGTGAACGCACCGCGCGGACGACGGCAGAGGGCATTGCCGAACGCGGTCTGCGTGCGCTGTATCTGTCGCAACAACGTATCGAGCTGCTCCACCGCATTGCGGCAAAGGCCAATGCGGCTGCCGATACGCGGGAAGCCTTATCCTATGCGATTGCAGAGATTTGCACGCATACCGGCTGGGCCTTTGGCCATGTGTATTTAGCCGATACCGCAAATCGTGACATGCTTGTCGCCCCGCAAATCTGGTTTGCCGAACGTGCCGAACCGCTTATGCCCTTCATCACCGAGACGCTCGAACGCAGCTTCGCGCGCGGTGTCGGGCTGCCAGGGCGCGTGCTTGATACGCGGATGCCGGAATGGTTGGTCGATCTTGGTAATGCCGACAATTTTTTGCGCCGTGACGTTGCCCGGCACTGCGGCCTGCATTCCGCCTTTGCCTTTCCGGTCTGCGTGCAGGACGAAGTCGTCGCCGTGATGGAATTTTTCGCGCGCGAGAATTTGGCAGAAGATGCCGAGTTTCTCGAGCTGATGGCGCAGATCGGTGTCCAGCTGGGCCGCGTGATCGAACGCGAGCGATTGACCGCCAAGCTCTATTTCGATGCGCTGCATGATTCCCTGACCGGGCTACCCAACCGCGCACTATTTGCTGAGCGGGTCTCGATTGCGCTCGAGCGGCGCGCGCGCCGCCCCGATTACGGCGTCGCCGTGCTGTTCCTCGATCTTGATGGCTTCAAGTTCATCAACGACAGCCTTGGTCACCAGATCGGGGACGAGGTGCTGGTGGCCACCGGGCGTCGTCTGTCCGACGTGTTAGAGGCGCAAGCGGCGGCAAAAAAAGGGGAACGGACCGATTGGCCGATGGTTACGCTCGCGCGGCTTGGCGGTGATGAATTCACGGTCGTGGTCGAGGATTTCGCCGATGAGGCGATCCCGCATGCGATTGCCAATGCGATGCTCGGCGCGCTGGCGGAGCCTCATCTGGTGGGCGGCAATGAAATTCACAGCGGAGGCAGCATCGGGCTGGCCTTTGCGCACCGGCTGAACGCGACCGCGCAGGATCTCCTGCGCAAAGCCGATACGGCGATGTACGAGGCCAAGGCGCGGGGGCGCGGCCAGGTTGCGGTGTTCGACAAGGTGTTGCGACAGCGCGCGCTGGTCAGGTTGCAGACCGAGAATGATCTGCGCGGCGCGCTGCGGCGCGATGAGTTCCAGCTTTATTACCAGCCCATCGTCGAGCTTAAGACCGGGGCGATATCGGGCTTCGAGGCCTTGCTGCGCTGGCAGCGCCGACCCGATGAGCTTGTCGCCCCCGGCCATTTCATCGATATTGCCGAGGAAACCGGGCTTATCGTCACCATCGGCAGTTGGGTGCTGCGCGAAGCCTGTGAGGCGACCGCGCGTTGGCACCGCCGCTTCGCGCACCGTAAACCAGTAACGATGAGCATCAACGTGTCCCCGCGCCAGTTCCTCCAGCCCGGCTTCACGGCATTTGTTGCAGCGACGATTCGGGAGACGGGGATTAATCCTGCCACGATTTCGCTTGAGATCACCGAGGGGATCGCCATCGCCAACCCCGACCGCGCCGTTCGTATCATGACTGAATTGCGCGAGCTGGGCGTGAAAATGAGCCTTGATGATTTCGGTACGGGCTATTCCTCGCTCGGCCACCTTCATCGTTATCCTTTCAACACATTGAAGCTTGATCGCAGTTTCGTCTTGGGGCTGGGCGACGGCAGCGATCGCATCGGCACCGGGATCGTTCAGGCGGTGCTCGATCTGGCGTCAACCATGAACCTGTCGGTGATCGCCGAAGGGCTGGAAACCAACCGCCAGCGCCGCCATCTGCGCGGCATGGGGTGCGAATTTGGCCAGGGCTATTTCTATTCAAAGCCGGTCAACGCCGAATCCGCCGAATTGCTCCTCGTCAACACGCGGTAGCGCGTTTGCGGGTGCGCTCTTCCCGCGCCGCAACATTTACGCTATGCGCCCGGCGATCCTTTACCCCATAGATATATCAGGACACCTTATGAGCCTCCGCAACGTGGCGATCATCGCCCACGTCGATCACGGCAAGACAACGCTGGTCGATCAACTTTTCCGCCAGTCGGGCACCTTCCGTGACAACCAGCGCGTCGAAGAGCGTGCGATGGATTCCAACGACCTGGAAAAGGAGCGCGGGATCACGATTCTCGCCAAGTGCACCTCGATCGAGTGGGACGATCACCACGGTCACAAGACCCGTATCAACATCGTCGATACCCCAGGCCACGCCGATTTCGGCGGCGAAGTCGAGCGCATCCTGTCGATGGTCGATGGCGTGATCCTGCTGGTCGACGCGGCTGAAGGCGCGATGCCGCAGACCAAGTTCGTGACGGGCAAGGCACTGGCTTTGGGGCTCCGCCCGATCGTCGTCGTCAACAAGATCGATCGCAGTGATGCGCGCGCGCAGGAAGTGCTGGACGAAGTGTTCGACTTGTTCGTGTCACTTGAGGCGAATGACGACCAGCTCGATTTTCCGGTCCTCTTCGCCTCGGGCCGCAACGGTTATGCGGGCGACAATCCTGATGTGCGCGAAGGCACGCTCGATCCGCTGTTCAACAAGATCGTCGAGCATGTCCCCGCCCCGTCGGCTGACCCGGATGGCCCGTTCAAGTTCCTCGTCACCCTGCTCGACCGCGATAACTTCCTTGGCCGGATCCTGACCGGCCTGGTGTTTTCGGGCTCGGTCAAGACCAACATGCCGATCCATGCGCTCGATCCCGAGGGCAAGATCGTCGAGACTGGCCGCGCGTCGAAGATCATGGCGTTTCGCGGGCTTGAGCGGTTGCCAGTTGATGAGGCCAATGCGGGCGACATCATCAGCCTTGCCGGCCTGACGATCGCGACCGTCGCCAACACCATCTGCGACCCATCGGTCTCCGAGCCACTGCACGCGCAAGCGATTGATCCGCCGACGCTGTCGATGCGCTTTGCCGTTAACGATTCGCCGATGGCGGGCCGCGAAGGCACCAAGGTCACCAGCCGCATGATCCGTGACCGCCTGTTCCGCGAAGCCGAATCGAACGTCGCGATCAAGGTCACCGAGAGCGATGACCGCGATAGCTATGAAGTGGCAGGCCGCGGCGAATTGCAGCTCGGCGTGCTCATCGAAACGATGCGCCGTGAGGGTTTCGAACTCGGCATCAGCCGCCCGCGCGTGCTGTTCCAGGAAGACGAGAACGGCCAGAAGACTGAGCCGTACGAGACGGTCATCATCGACGTGGACGAAGAATATTCGGGCACGGTCGTCGAGAAGATGAACATCCGCAAAGCCGAGCTGACCGACATGCGCCCCTCGGGCGGTGGCAAGACGCGCATCACCTTCAGTGCACCGTCGCGCGGGATGATCGGCTATCATGGCGAATTCCTGTCCGATACGCGCGGCACCGGAATCATGAACCGGCTGTTTGAGAAATACGGCCCTCACAAGGGCAAGATTGAAGGCCGCAAGAACGGCGTGCTGATCTCCAACGGTTCGGGCGAGGCCAATGCCTATGCGCTCGGCCCCTTGGAAGAGCGCGGCGTCATGATGGTCGCGCCCGGCGAGGCGCTATATGAAGGCATGATCATCGGCGAGAATGCCAAGACGGACGACCTTGAGGTCAATCCGATGAAGGCCAAGGCGCTGACCAACTTCCGCGCTTCGGGCGGCAAGGACGACGCGATCCGCTTGACGCCGCCCTGGCGGCTGACGCTCGAACAGGCGATCGCCTATATCGATGACGACGAACTCGTTGAAGTCACGCCAAAATCGATCCGCCTGCGCAAGCGCTATCTCGACCCCAATGAGCGCAAGCGCGCGAGCCGGGCGAAGGCCGCTTAACGAATTGCAATCCTGGCCATGCCCCTCTCCCTAAGGGGGAGGGGCTTTGGCATTGGCGCATGATTTTTTAAGACCAACGCCGTTCGCCCTGGGCAATTCACATTGTCGATGGCAGCTCCAGCCATTCGGTGGCTTGGCACAATGATGCCGTGCCACGCGACCTAAGGACGGGTGACGCGCGCCCCGGACCGGGCTATCGCGTCAGGCGATGATCAACAAAGATGCCCTTGCCTTTGCTGTCGCTTCGGGCGGAATCTTCACCTATTCGGTGATGGATGCGTTGATGAAGGGCCTTAGCATCACCAGCGGGGCCTATAGCGCGGTCTTGTGGCGATCACTGGTGGGGGTGATGTTGCTGGGGGTGATCTTCGTCGCGCGGCGGCGGCCCTGGCCTGGCCTGGCAGCCTTCAAACTCCATGCGATGCGCGGCGGCACGGCCGGTATTTCGGTGTTGCTGTTTTTTTGGGGGTTGGTGCGCGTGCCGATGGCGCAAGGCGTCGCGCTGACTTTTCTTGCGCCGCTGATCGCGCTGTATTTTGCAGCGGCACTGCTCGGCGAGACGATCCGGCGCACCGCGATTTTGGGATCAATCGTCGCCAGCTTTGGCGTGCTCGCAATTGCCGCTGGGGAAGTGCAGGCCCAGGCATCGACTGAGCATGTTTTGGGCTCTGTCGCGATCTTCGCCGCCTCGATCTTTTATGCCTATAGCCTAATTCTCTTACGTCAGCAGGCGCAGGTTGCCGACCCGCTCGAAGTCGCTCTGTTCACCAGCGTAGTGCTGAGCGGCTTATTGCTGATCGGTGCCCCCTGGTTCGCGACCATGCCAGCGATTGAGCAACTACCGGCAATTGGTACGGCGGCGGTTTTGGGTTCTGTTTCGGCAATGGCGCTCGCCTGGGCCTATGGCCGAGCCGAGGCGCAGGTGCTCGCGCCTGTCGAATATACCGCTTTTATCTGGGCGGCGATCCTTGGTTTTGTGTGTTTTGGCGAACATGTTTCGCTGTTTACGATTGCCGGGACAGGGTTGATCATTGCCGGTTGTCTGGTCGCTATTCGTGGACCAGCCGCAGCCGCCCCCCAAACGGAAGCTGCCGCATGACGCTAATGATCCGCCCAGCCGAGCCCAAGGATGTGCCAACCGTCCTCCATTTCGTCCGGGAACTGGCCGATTATGAAAAGGCGATCGAAAAGGTCGTGGCGACGGAGACTTTGCTTCACGAAGCGATGTTTTCCGCGACCCCAGCCGCGGAAGCGCTGATTGCCGAAAATGACGGCAGTCCTGTGGGATTGGCACTGTTTTTCCACAATTTTTCGACCTGGACGGGGTGGCGCGGCCTTTATCTGGAAGATTTGTACGTCACACCCGCCGCACGTGGCCACGGGGTCGGCAAAGCGTTGCTCAAGCACCTGGCTGCACTCGCTGTAGAGCGAGGCTGCACGCGGTTTGAATGGCAGGTGCTGACCTGGAACACCCCGGCGATTGATTTCTACCAGGCAATGGGTGCTGAATTGATGGAGGAATGGCGCACCTGCCGTGTATCGGGCGAGGCGCTGACTCGGTTAGCCGCGAAGGATTGATCGAGATGCTCGTGATCCGCCGCGCGACGCGAGATGATGTACCCGAAATTCGTCGCCTCCTCTTGGCCTTTGGGCGGCATTGGCAGCGTGAGGAGTGGGTTTCTGGATCGCAGGCGGCGCTCGACACGGCGTTGTTCGGGCCGGATCATCGAGGCTTCGCTCATATCGCTGAGCTGGACGGCGAGGTTGTCGGGATGGCGCTTTGGTTTTTGACCTTCAATTTCTGGCTGACCGAGCCAGTGCTGTTCCTGGAGGATCTTTATGTCGACGAACCAGCGCGCGGCAGCGGCGCTGGCGAAGCATTGCTGCGCGCGCTTGCCGCAGAAGCGCTTGATCGCGGCTGTGCGTGGATGGACTGGATCGTGCAAACCGACAACGACGCCACCAAGCGCTTTTATGCGCGACATGGCGGCACCCACAATACCGACTTTGATTTGTGGCGAATGGAGGGCGATCAACTGCGGGCATTGGCCGAGCGCGGCTGATGGCGGTTGATGCTGGCCTGATTGAGTGGATCGACGAGGCGCTTGCCCCCATTGGCCAGCTCAGCAAGCGCGCGATGATGGGCGGCGCGACGCTCTATCTGGATGGCATCATTTTTGCGATCGTTGCCGACGATCAGCTCTGGTTCAAGGCAGATGCGGAAAGCGATGCGGTTTGGGATGCTGCCGGTTGCCCGCGCTTCACCTTTAGCATGGGGGAGGGGCGCGAAGGGTCGATGAATTATCGCCGTGCGCCCGACGATGTCTATGACGATGCCGATTCGATGCGGGAATGGGCCGCGCTCGGCATTGCTGCGGGGCAGCGGGCACCGGCCCGCAAACCCCGCCGCAAAGGTTAGCCTGACGCTTTTTCGGCCGCGGCGCGCTCAATCGCTTCAATTACGATCTGTCGCGCCTCGTCGGCGCCGCCCCATTTGCCGACCCGGACCCACTTCTTTGGCTCCAAGTCTTTGTAATGGGTGAAGAAATGTTCGATTTGCTGCATCACAATCTCGGGCAGATCATGATGTTCATCGACATTGGCATAATAAGGAAAGGTCGCGTCCACGGGCACCGTCAGCAGCTTTTCGTCGCCGCCGGCTTCGTCTTCTAGGAACAGCACCGCGATTGGCCGCACGCGGACCACGCAGCCCGGAATGAAGGGCGAGCGCGCCACGACCAGCGCGTCGAGCGGATCGCCATCGGGGGACAGCGTGTGCGGAATGAATCCATAATTGGCCGGATAGCGCATCGGCGTGTGCAAGATGCGATCGACAAAGAGTGCGCCTGATTTCTTGTCGAATTCATATTTCACCGGTTCGCCGCCGACCGGCACCTCAATAATGACGTTGAGGCTGTTGGGCGGATCATCGCCGACCGGGATCATGTCGATTCGCATAACGTCTAACTCTTCCTACTTGGCTGCCAAAAGCCGATCGAGGCCACCCTCTCCGGTGCCGATTTTTTCGAGCCGCGGGTATCGCAAACCACCATGATAGTCGATTGGCGTTTCACTGATGCGATCGCCATTTTTGGTCAGCAGGATAATCGGCGCGTCACTCGTTTTGGCGGCGGTGATCGCTTCCTTCAGTTTTTCAGGCGAATAGGTCAGGCCGTTCACGGCGGTGATCGAATCGCTGACGCTTAGCCCCGCCTTGAAGGCCATACTGTCCCAGATAACGCTGGTGATCTGCCCATCCTTGCCAATCACCAGGCCAAGCGAATAGCTGAGATCGGTGTTCTTGCGATCCTTTTCATTGGCCTTGAAATAGCCGGTCGGGGTTTCGGTATAGATCAGCTTATAGCCATTGGCCGCAAATCCGGCGGTGGGTGCCGGTGCGCCGGTCTCGGTGGTCCGGCGGGTGAGGAACCCCTTCCAGTCATAGGGGGAAATGGCGTTCAGCGTGGCGACGACATCGTCGAGCGTGTAGGTCACTTCGCCCCAATCGCCGTCATTAATGCCAAAAAAAGCGCGCGCGAAATCGTCGATCGATTTTTTGCCCCGCGTCTGCTGACGGAGCATGGAATCGACTTCCATCCAGATCAGCAGCCCTTCATTGTAATAATCCTCGGCGCGTTGCCAGCTGGTCCAGCCCTTGGGGCGTCGCGCCGCGATGGTCGGATCGTTGGTGGTATCGACCAGGGGCCGCCATTGCCGCGCAGGCGCGGTATCGAGCCCAGCCAGGATCAGCGCATAGCTATCAAGCGTATCCTGCTTGCTCACCAGACCGGCCCGCGCTTGCAGCACATGGCCCCAGAATTGCGTCTGGCCTTCATACACCCACAAAAGGCTGCCGCGCATCGGCATGCGAAAATCAGGCGTCCACAAATCCGCGCCGCGACGGAATTTGCCGTTCCAGCTATGGGCAAATTCATGGGGGAGCAGATCGCGGGAGGGCGTGCTGTTTTCCCAGTCGGTAAAATAGCCCAACTTCACGCCATCTTCGGAGGAACGGTGATGTTCGAGCCCGATTCCGCCGAGTTCGTCGGAGATCGTGAACAGGAAATGATAGCTATCATAATGTTGCGCCCCAAAGACCTTCACCGCCTGATCGACCATGTTCCGGTGCGCCTGAACCTGCGCTTCACTGGCGACGAGTTGCGCCGGCGCATCGGCAAAGGCATCGATCACGACGCGCGGCGACAGATCGAATTTCTTGTAATAGCGCCCGGCAACAACGGGTGAATCGACCAGCACTTCATAATTGGTCTTTTCATAACGATAGACCGACCCCGCGACGGTCGCTTTCAGCGCTGAGGTAGCCGTCCAGCCCGCTGGATAGGTGACATTTGCCTCAATCGGGATTTGGCGGGTGAAATAGCCCGCCGGATAAAGCGACATCGAATTCCATTGCAGGCTGATCAGATTGGGCGTCATCACCACACGGCCCTGATTGCCAGCGGTCGCCGACAGAAATTGCAGATCAATGTCGAGCGCGTCCGCTCCGGCCGGCACATCGACATGAAAGGCAAACATATCGACCGGGTCGCGCGTCCAGGCGACCGGCTGGCCGCCTGCATTGATCTTCAGCCCGGCGAGCTTTTCTAGCTGGCCCGATGGCCGGTGATTGCCCGGCAGCCACTGGGGAAACAGCAGCACCATCGGCCCGGCCTTATCGACCGGAATGCGTTGCTTGACGCGAAAAATCCCTTGCTTGGTATCGGTCGCGTCGATCGCCAGCGTGATCGTCCCCGGATAGGGAATGTCGCGCGCCGCCGGGATCGTGTCGACGATCGGCACCGGCTGCGGCCTGGAATTTTCGGCAAGCGCTGCGGTGGAGGCAAGCAACATCGCGGTCAGGGAAAGCAAGCGGATCATCAGTGAAACCTTGGTGCGGATGGAAATCACAGGCGGGCCGACGTTAAAGCAGTGCTCGCCGCCAGCGTCCACCCCTTCAACCGCCGCCCAGTACGTTGATCGAAAAGGCGAGCACGCCGATGTTGAAGATAAAGGCAGCCAGGCAATGCGCTGTGACATGGCCGCGCATCGACGTCCGTGTGATTTCCACGTCCGATGTTTGGAAGGTCATGCCGAGCGTGAAGCTGAAATAGGCGAAGTCCCAGTAATTGGGCTCCGCACAGCCGGGAAAGCGCAGCCCGCCCTTGTCGTTGCCCTTGTCGTCGTGGGTGTAGAAAAGATTGGCATAATGCAGCGCCCAGATCGTGTTCGAGAACAGCCAGGACAGCACCAGCGTAGCCACCACCAAAGCGACCGTGATCGTGCTCTTCATCGATGGCATTTCGCTGGCAACCGATGCGAGAATGACAAGCATCACGACCAGGCTGATCGCCAACAATACGGCGCGATTGGCATCATTGTTCCGGGCGTGGATGCGCATCTCGCTCGCTTTGCTGTCGAGCAGCGGCACGACCACGACCAGGAACAACCCAGCGGCGATATCAAACGCCATCATCATGCCCAGCGCGGGCCCCAGCATCGGGACAAGCGCCGCCAACCCGATCGCCAACGCCGCGCAGAACAGCAGAAACCGGGGCGGCACAATGCGCTGACGGTGGATGGTTTCGGGCTGATCATTCATCGCTTGGTGCTAGCCCAAGCGCGAGACAGGATACATCCCCCCTGATTGATGCCCAAATTGATGCCCGGATTGATGACAGTCTGGTGCTTAGCTACAGTATTTGGCCCAGGGTTGATCATATGTTGCGCTGGGTGCCGCGCACAGTTTGGTTGAATTACCAATTTCGTCGCGCAGCCGCTGGCATTTGGCGTTCCGCTCGCTTAGACACCGCCGATTAATGGCCAAGACAGCAACGCCCAACCGCATTCGCGGCACTCAGGACATCTTCGGCGACGACCAACGGCGCTTTGCGCATGTGGTCGAAGCCTTTGAGCGCGTTCGAAAACTCTATTGTTTTCAGCGGGTCGAACTGCCGGTGTTTGAGGCCACCGGCGTGTTTGCGCGCTCGCTGGGCGAAACGACCGATGTCGTCTCAAAAGAGATGTACACCTTTGAGGATCGCGGTGGTGATTCGATCACGCTGCGCCCCGAATTCACCGCCGGCATCGCGCGCGCTTTCCTGACCGAGGGCTGGCAGCAATATACGCCGCTGAAGATCGTTACCCACGGGCCATTGTTCCGGTACGAGCGCCCGCAAAAGGGGCGGTATCGGCAATTCCACCAGATTGATGCGGAGATCATCGGCGCGGATGAGCCTGCCGCCGATGTCGAATTGCTGGTGTTCGCCGATCAGCTGATCCGTGAGCTGGGGATATCGGACGGGGTGACGCTGCAGCTCAACACGCTGGGCGATACCGAAACGCGCGAGGCGTGGCGCGCGGCGCTGATCGCCCATTTCGAGGCACATCGCGGCGACCTTTCAGAGGACAGCCTGGCGCGGCTCGACAAAAACCCGATGCGGATTTTGGATTCGAAGGACCCGCGCGACCGCCCGATCGCCGACAGCGCGCCGGGGATCGATGCGTATCTGACGAGCGAGGCGGGCGCGTTTTTTGAGAGCGTGACCAAGGGGCTCGACGCGGCTGGTGTCGCTTGGACGCGCAACGACACGCTAGTGCGCGGGCTGGACTATTACCGCCACACCGCGTTCGAATTCGTCACTGACCGGTTGGGCGCGCAAGGGACCGTGCTTGGCGGTGGCCGCTATGACGGGTTGATCGAGAGTTTGGGTGGAAACCCGACGGCAGGCGTTGGCTGGGCGGCGGGGATCGAGCGGCTTGCGATGTTGGTGGATGAGGTGGCGGAACCTGCACCTTGGATCGTTGTGATCCCGGATCAACCACATTTAGAAATGGATGCAATCAAGATCGTTAGTATCTTGAGGCGCGCAAATGTTGCCTCAGACTTAAGGGTCGATCCCGCATTTGACATGGCTTTTCGGGGTAACGCGAAGCGGCGGGTGGAGCTTGCAAGGAAGGCCGGTGCGGCTGCGGTGCTTTTTGTCCGTGAAGCACATCCTGAAGCAGCTCGACTCCGTCTCATGCAATTCGGTCCCGATCCAAAGGGCCACTTAGGCCTGCTTAGCGATGTGTTGGGAGCCCTCGGCGGCCAATTCGGCGGTATCGAGGGATCGGGGCCAGCTACATGAGTCTCATTCTGCGTCACCCCGGCCTTGAGCCGGGGTCCAGCTTCTTCTTTAGCGCGGGTCAAGGCAGCGGGACCCCGGGTCAAGCCCCGGGTGACGGAATGAGGGGGGGCGATGATACCTCCCCTCGGAAGCGCATCGCCCCGATCGTCGCACGCCGGCGCCAAATCCTCCCCGGGACGGGGAGGTGGCAGCGCGTAGCGCTGACGGAGGGGGGCTGCCTCACAGGCTGCACTCAGTGGCCGGCCCCCTCCACCGTCCTTCGGCCGGTCCCCCTCCCCGTGCCGGGGAGGATTTGAGATGACCATCATCTCCCCCGAACGCATCGCGCAGATTGCCGCGCGCCGGGATGAGCTCCAGGCGTTGATGGCGACGGGTGATTTGCCGTCTGACCGCTTCGTCGCCGTGTCGAAGGAATATGCCGAGCTGGAGCCGGTGGTGAAGGCGGCGTGCGAGGTGCGGCGCTTGCGGGCTGAGCTGGAGGTGCTGGCCGGCCTTGCCGAATCCCCCGACAGCGACAGCGATATTCGCGAAATGGCGCGCGACGAAATTGCCGACATCAAATCACGCCTCCCCGAAGCTGAACGGCATCTGGCGCTGGCGCTTTTGCCGCGCGATGCAGCCGATGAGCGCGCGGCGATGCTGGAAATTCGTGCGGGCACGGGCGGCGATGAGGCAGCGTTGTTCGCGGGCGATCTGTTTCGCATGTATCAGCGTTATGCCGACACGCATGGCTGGCGCGTGGAGCTGATCTCAGCCAGCCCGGCTGAGCTTGGCGGCTATAAGGAAGTGATCGCCAGCGTGAACGGACAGGGCGTGTTTGCGCGGATGAAGTTCGAAAGCGGCGTCCACCGGGTCCAGCGTGTGCCAGCGACTGAGGCGGGCGGGCGCATCCACACCTCTGCCGCGACGGTTGCGGTTTTGCCCGAGGCGGAGGAGGTCGACGTCAAGATCGACGACAAAGACCTGCGCATCGACATCTACCGCTCGTCGGGGTCGGGCGGGCAATCGGTCAACACCACCGATAGCGCGGTGCGGATCGTCCATATCCCGACCGGGCTGACTGTGATCCAGCAGGACGAAAAATCGCAGCACAAGAACAAGGCCAAGGCGATGAAGGTGCTGCGCACGCGGCTGTATGAGGCCGAGCGTGAGCGGCTGCATGCTGAGCGCGCGGGCGCGCGCAAATCCATGGTCGGTTCGGGCGATCGATCGGAACGCATCCGCACCTATAATTACCCGCAAGGGCGGGTGACCGATCATCGGATCAACCTGACGCTGCACCGCCTGCCCGAAATCCTGCAGGGCGACATGGACGATTTAATCGGCGCGCTGATCGCCGAGGATGAAGCGGAGCGGCTGGCAACGCTGGATGCGTAGGGCGGTCAAGGGAAAGGCGATGCTCACGCGAAGGTGCGAGGCGACGAAGAAGACAGATTTGTTCGCGCGGAGACGCGGAGACGCGGGGAAGATAAGAACAAGCGCGGTAGCGCTTCATCATACATTGGCTATGCCTCCTGAACGTCACCGCATTCGCAGCATCTTTGCGCCTCCGCGCCTCCGCGCGAACCAACCTACTTCCCTTTCTCTGCGCCGATGCGCTTTTGCGTGAATCAATGATGATATCCACGCGCCAAGCCCTTGCGTCGGCTACCGCCGACTTTGCCACCGTCAGTGAAACGCCGCGCCTCGACGCCGAACTGTTAATGGCGCAAGCGATGGGCACCACCCGTGAAGACCTGCTGCTCCGCCGCCTCGACGATCCCGCACCGCCGGCATTCCAAGCCCTGCTCGCCCGGCGCCTTACCCACGAACCCATCGCCTATATCACCGGTACCCGCGCTTTCTGGACGATCGATCTGGCAGTCGGCCCCGGCGCGCTGGTGCCGCGTGCGGACAGCGAAACGCTGATCGAGGCGGCGCTTGAGCATTTTGGGGCCACTGGCCCGGCGACGATCCTTGATCTTGGCACTGGGCCGGGCACGCTGTTGCTGGCGGCGCTTGATCAATGGCCGGGCGCGACAGGGCTGGGTGTGGATTGTTCGGCGGAGGCGCTGACAATGGCAGCCGACAATGCGCGCCGCCTAGGCCTGGCGGACCGCGCGGTGGTGCAGCCGGGCGACTGGTTCCAGTCTGGTGACTGGGTGGCGGCGATCAACCAGCGGTTCGATCTGGTGCTGGCCAACCCGCCCTATATCGGCACGGGTGAGCTGCTGCCGCCCGAGGTGCAGGCGCATGAACCGGCCGGGGCGCTATTCGCTGGGGCCGATGGACTGGACGCTTACCGGGTGATCATCCCCGCCTTGCCGCGGTTGCTAGAGCCAGGCGGAATCGCCGTCATCGAGATTGGCCACACCCAAGCCGATGCCGTGACGGCGCTGGCGGGGGCGGTTGGGCTGTCCGCTCGGGTGGCGTATGACCTTGGCGGGCGGCCGCGCGCCATCATTCTTTCCTGATCAGCAAAGGAAACGTCACATAATTCTGCTTGGAGAAAGCAACTTCTCCCGCTATTGACAGAGCAGGGGCACGCGTTTTCAACCTAACTTGTTGAAAACGGGCAGTTGCCCGGTTCCTTCGTCATGAAGCCGCTGTCGTCCGGTGGCCGTGGCAGACGCTTTCGCCCCCAGAGTTTGGGGCGGGGGCGCCGAAGGGCATGCATCCGCATCTACGGAGCGACGCCGGTTTTGAATTTAAGGCACGAGGACAACAGGACTTGATCAACAATCGTCAAGCCGGCCGCCGTCGCGGTCGCGGTGGGCAACGCTCACAAGGTGGTGGCAATCCGGGGCGCGGGCCCGAAAGTGGCAATCGCATCGACAATCGCGCGCGCGGTAATGCGGCGCAGTTGCTTGAAAAATACAAGACGCTGGCGCGCGATGCCCAAATGCAGGGTGATCGCGTCAACACCGAATATTATCTGCAATTTGCTGATCATTATTTCCGCGTACTCGCCGAAACCCGCTCCCGCTTTGAAGAAAGCCAGCCACGCCGCAACGCGAACGACCAGTTCGACGATGGCGATGACGAGGATTTCGACGGCAATAGCGACAGCATGGCCGATGACCGGGTCGATCCTTATCAGGCCGATCGCGGTAATGATCGTGGGGATCGCGGCGATCGTAACGGCAACCGTGATGGCGATCGTAACGGCAATCGGGAAGCGGGCAATCGCGACGCCGTTGGTCGTGAGGGCGGTAATCGTGAAAACGGCAACCGCGAGAACGGCAACCGTGATGGGGGCAACCGCGCCAATGGCCGGGATCAGAATCGCGATCAGAACCGCGATGCTGGTCCGCGGGAGGGCTATGCCCGGCGCGATAACAGCCCGCGCGATCCCAATCCCCGCGATAGCAATCCGCGTGATAATGGCGCCGAGCGTCAGCCGCGCCGCTATCAGGCCGATGTCGTCGCCGAGCCTGCACCGCAGATTGATCAGCCAGCGTCCGCACCGGTCGAGGCTGAAGCCGATCGTCCGCGTCGGGGTCGGCCGCGCCGCACGCCGGTTGCCGCTGATGCCGCGCCACGCGGTGGCGACGAAGGCGGCTTCGATGCTGATCGTCTGCCGCCGTCGCTGAGTGTATCGGCGGTGATCGCCGATGATGATGCGCCTGCCACCGAGGAAAAGCCGCGTCGTCGTCGCCGCGTCGCGACCAGCGAGACCAGCGCTGCCGAATAATCGCCGATATCCCCGGCGGCGCAAAACCGCGTCGCCGGGGCGATATAGGTGGTTGACCGCAGGACTCACGCGCCTAGCATGTCTTTTGTCTGAAAAGGACGGGAGACGGATGATGCGGTGGTTGGTCTTGACGACGCTAACGCTGCTTCCGGTTGCGAGTAGCGCCCAGACCGCGCCCGAGAAATCGGCGCAGGGCGATGTCGCGGTCACCATTTACAGCAATGACGTGGCGCTGGTGCAGGATACGCGCCAGCTAACCTTGCCCGCGGGCGTTTCGCGGCAGGATTTTCCCGATGTGTCGACGCAGATCCGCCCCGCGACGGTGCGGCTGAGTGCGGCGGGCACGACGATTGTCGAGCAGAATTACGATTATGATCTGCTGAGCCCATCGGCCTTGATGGAAAAGGCGGTGGGGCAGGTGATTACGATCGTCCGCACCAATCCGGCGACGGGCGCGGAGACGCGCGAGCAGGCCAGGGTGCTCGCGTCCAATGATGGTGTGGTGCTGCAGATCGGCAACCGGATCGAGATTTTGCGCGATGATGGCCTGCCGGTGCGGGTGGTGTTCGATTCGCTGCCGCCCAATCTGCGCGCGCGGCCAACGCTGTCGGTGACGCTCGATACGCAGGCGGCGGGGACGCGCCCGGTGACGATCAGCTATCTGACCGGCGGCTTTCACTGGAGCGCCGATTATGTTGCGCTGTTCGATGAGGCGAAAAGCGTCATCGATGTGCAGGGCTGGGTGACGCTGCAGAATAATGGCGGCACGCGGTTCAACAATGCCGATACCGTGCTGGTGGCGGGCAACCCCGGCAGCGGCAATCGCCGGCGGAGCAGCTATGCGCCGGGCACGCGCGCCGGCACCGAAACGGCGGACCGTGCGCGGCTGGGCGATTTCTATCTCTATCCGCTCGGCGCGCGGACGACGCTTGCCGCGAACCAGCAAAAGCAGGTCAGCTTCCTGAGTGTGAACGCCGTCCCCGCGCGTAAAATCTATGCATACCGCAATGACTGGCAGCAGGGGCAGAACGACCCGCAGAGCGTCGATACCGTGCTCAGCTTCTCAAGTGCGAAATCGGGCGGGTTGGGCGATGCGCTACCGGCGGGGACGGTCCGCGTCTATGTGCGCGATGCCAAGGGCCAGCCGCAATTCATCGGTGAGAATGTTATCGGCCACACGCCGATGGGGTCGACGCTGGCGATCAAGACCGGCGAGGCGTTTGACGTGAAGGTCAAGCCGACGGTCGAAAAGCGTGATAAGATCCTGAGCGACGAATGGGAGCGCACCGGCAAATACCGCATCACCCGCGATGGCGGCACGCCGCGCGTGATCGAGATTGAGCGCAGCGTGACTTATTACCGCACGACGATGAGCTACCGCGTCACCAATGCCCGGCCTGAGGCGGTGACGGTGGATGTGACGCAAGCGGGGCTCGACAGCTATTGGCACGATACGCGCGTGCCGGTGGAGAGCCTGCCCGGCGAACAGCGCTCGCTTGATGAGCGGGTGTGGCATGTGCCGGTGCCCGCCAATGGCGAGACGGTGCTGACCGTTTCCATCGACACCCGGTATTGATTGGCATGCGCGGGCTGTTGGCCCTCGCTGCCTTGATCGTGTCGGCGGGGACGGTGCCCGCCGCCGCGCAACAGCTCGTGACGTCGGCCGGGCCCGAGAATGTGTCGGTGACCGTCTATCGCGCGCCTTATCGCGATGCGGACGAGGCGATCGATCGCGGCAATCCGGATGGCTATGCGCTGATCACTGAAACCCGCACGGTAACGCTGCCGGCTGGGCGGACGACGATCCGGTTCGAGGGCGTGGCGGGCAATATCTTCCCCGAAAGCGCGATCATCGCCGGGCTGGCGCAGGGCGTGCGCGAGAAGAATCTTGATGCCGATCTGCTGTCGGCGCGCAGTCTGTACGATCGCGCGCTCGGTCGCCGCGTCATCATCCGCCGCACCAACAAGGTGAGCGGCAAGGTTAGCGAAGAACAGGCGACGATTAGATCGGGTGTGGGCGGCGCGGCGGTTGTACAGACGGGTGGCGGGGTGGAGGCGCTGCGCTGCACCGGGCTGCCGGAAACGATCCTTTACGAGGGCGTGCCAGCGGGACTGTCGGTCAAACCAACCTTGTCGATCGAAGTCGACAGCGTTGTGGCGAGCACATCGACGATCACGCTGTCGTATCTCGCTGGCGGATTTGACTGGCAGGCCGATTATGTGATTCGCTTGGCACCCGGCGGCGCGCGCGCCGATATCTTCGCCTGGGTGACGCTGGCATCGAGCGACGTGACGAGCTTTGCGCAGGCCGGCACGCAGGTGATCGCGGGCAAACCGAACCGCGAATCGACGCCGAGCTTTGGTGATTTCGGGTCGGGGTCGCTCAGCCTGCAATGCTGGCCGTCGGCGGGCGAGCGCCAAGTGCGCTATGCATCCGCGCCACCGCCACCGCCACCGCCGCCACCTGCGCCAATGATGATGATGGAAGCGCGCGCGGCTATGGACGTTGTTGTCACCGGCGCGCGCAAAGTGGCGCAGGAGGAACTGGGCGACTTCAAGCTTTATCGCATTGCCGATCCCGTGACGGTGGCGTCCAAGGCGCAGAAGCAGGTTGGGTTGCTGTCAAAGGAATCGGTGCCCGTCGCGATCGTTTATGCAAGCGACGTTGATGAGGACGACGTTGACGGCCCCATCATGACGATCCGCGCGAAGAATCGGCGCGAGGCTGGGCTCGGTCTCCCGCTCCCCGCCGGCCGCGCCGCGGTATTCGAGGCGGTGGGCGGGCGCCCAATCCTGGTCGGCGAAAGCAGTACCGATGACAAGGCGATCGGTGAGGATATCGAGTTCAAGCTCGGTGAAAGTCCGAGCGTTACCGCCGATGCCGACCAACTTTCACGCAAGGGACGGTCGGCGCGCTACCGGCTGACGGTGACCAACGCCAATCCCTGGCCGATCGCCTATGAGGCGAAGTTCGCGCCCACCGACGGGCGGATGACCGCTTCGGCTACACTCGGCAAGCGGGATGGCAAGGCGCTCTGGGCGGTCAGCGTGCCGGCCAATGGCACTGCGACGCTGGATTATGCAACCATCGGGCAGCGCTAGAACATAAATCCACCCCTCCCCTTCAGGGGAGGGGACGGGGGTGGGGGCTGTCAGTCTCACCGAGACCGACCTGCCATTGGAGAGCCCCCACCCCAACCCAGTGAGGCGACTCTCGGCCCTGTCCGGGGGGACAGGGCTGTCGCCGCACTCCTAAAGGGGAGGGGCTAGAGCAAAGTGCCGAAAATCTGAATCGTCATTGCGAGCGCAGCGAAGCAATCCAGCGTGCGGCAAGCGGATCGGCTCGATTGCTTCGCTGCGCTCGCAATGACGGGGCATCCAGAATTACGGCACAATTCGCTAATCGATATCCTTGACGCGCTCGTCATGGCCGCTGCCTGAGCTGAGGAACACCAGCCCCATCAGGGCGGCCGCCAGCATCACTGTGCCGCCAAAGCCACCGATCGCGGCGGCAATTGCCACCCAGGACAAGGGCCCATAGACGAAATCGAGCAGCAAAACCGCGCCGCCAACGATGACGACGGTGGCGAGCGCCATCCAGCGCATGATCATGCGGTAGCGCGCCCAGGCAAAGGCGGCATAATCGGGATCGTCGAGTCCGGGGGGTAAATGTTGCATCGCTTTCAATTGGCCTGAAAACGTGGGAGTCTCAACCCCAGACAGACTCGCCCAAGCGAGCGCTCGGTAGAGAGGACACAGACATGACGATTGCAGCGATTCTGGGAAGCAAGGGCCGTGAAGTCATTTCGGTCACCGCGCATCAAAGCGTGATGGAGGCAGCCAGTCTGCTGGCGAAACGCCGAGTCGGTGCCGTGCCGGTGATGGACGGGCCTAGCGTTGCCGGCATCTTTTCAGAGCGCGACGTGATCCACGCGCTCGAAAGCCACGGCGCTGACGCGCTGACGCGCAAGGTCGGCGACGTGATGACCGCACCCGCCATCACCGTCAGCCCCGGCGATTCGGTGATGGGGGCGTTGTCGTTGATGACGCGGCGGCGGATCCGGCATTTGCCGGTGATCGAGGCCGGGCGAATCATTGGGGTCGTTTCAATTGGTGATCTCGTCAAATACCGAATCGATCGAATCGAGGCTGATGCCGCCGCCATGCGCGATTACATCCAGACGGCCTGAGCAACTAGCGATCAGGCGGTGGCGGGGAGGGGCTGTCGACGGACGATCGCCACGATCTCCCCGATCAGCCCTTTGGCAAACACGCCGAGCCAGCCGACATAGACCATCGACCCGGTTGCCACCAAAATGATTAGCTGCAAGGCAACCGGTAGCGGTGGCAGGGCGGCAGCGATCATCGCGACAACCAGCCCCATGCCAAGCGCGGCCATCATTGGCGGCATGATTGACCCCAGCAGCGCGCGGGCCGAAACGCCGATCACGGGCAGCGACCGCCACAGGCTGATGCTGAGATAGACGGGATAGGCGACCAGCCATGACGTGGCGAGACCAATCACGCCCCAGTTGATGCCGACCAGATAGGCGATGGTCAGCAACACCGCGCCGGTCGCGCCATTTTGCACGCTGATCCCCGGTCTTCCTTTGGCATCGCATGCTGGCGGAAGCAGCACTTGTAACGTCAGCAGCGGCATGGCGCAGGCGAGCAGGCGAACGATCGGCACTGCTTCTGCCCATTTGGCACCAAGCATTGTCAGCACCAGCGGTTCGGCCGTCACGGCGAGCCCGACATAAAAGGGCAGCGCCGCCGTCATGATAACGCGGATACTGCGCGCAAACGCATTAGCGACGGCTTCGCTGTCATGCTGGAGCCGGGCATAGGCTGAAAAGGCGACCTCATTCAGCGGGGGCACCACTTTCGACACGAAGATCTGGGTGAGGAACAGGCTGGTGGTGTAGATGCCCAGCCAGTGCGGGTCGAGGCTGCGGCCGGCGATGAACACATCGGCCTGGCTTTCGACGAACCAGAAGAGCTGGCCGACCGCCATGAGCCCGCCATAGCGCGCAAGATGCCCTGCGCCGCGAAAATCGAACACTGGCCAGATAAACGATCGTGCCACCACCGTCATCCCGATGGCGCGCACTGTGAACATCACCAGCGGGGCGACCACCAAGGTCCACACCCCCATGCCCGCCAGCGCGCCACCCAGCGCCGCACTCGCACTGGCGATCGACGCATAGATATTAACCTTGGCCTGCGCCCGAAAATCCATCGAGCGCGAGAGCAGCGCATAAGCGAGCGCCATGAACGGCGTGGTCAGATAGAGCAGCGCCTGGACCTGCAACATCTGCCCGACAATTGGCTGACGATAATAGGCCGCCGCCACCGGTGCGAGCAGCAGCTGGACCGTGGCGAGCACGGCGTTGACGATCAGCATCATCCCAAACAGTTGGCGAATCTGGCGCTCGGTCACGTCGCTCTGCTGGATCAGTCCGCTCGCCAGCCCATAGCCGTTGAGCATGTTGAGAAAGAGAATCACCACCTGCGTCATGGCGAACAGGCCGTAATCAGCGGGGGCGAGGATGCGAATCACCAGGAAAGTCGCGCCCCATTGCACCAGCTGCGCGATGATCTGGCTGCCCGAACGCCAGATAATGGCGTTTCGCACCTGATCGGCGAGCGAGTCCGACTCGCGATTCTCGGTCAAATGCAGCGATTCCATGGGTGCAGGCTATGCACCCATGGACCTTTCGGACCGGTAAACTCCAGCATTTCTGCGGGCTACAGCCCTGTTTGTAAGAAAATTGCAAAAACCCGTTGACGGCTGTTGGAGCCCCCCATATAAGCCACTCCACCGCAGCGACGAACCACACGGTTCGCTTCTGCAGTCACCAAATCTTCGGCGCTAGCCCGCCCCCACTCAAAAAGGGGTACGGGAAAGCGTCGGTCTTTTGCGCTCTTTGACATTGTTGGTACAGATGAAGGGACATGTGGGCGGCGGCTCCGGGTCCGACGGTTTTAAGGCGTCGGCACTCGGTTAAATCAAGCCGTTCCTTATGGACGTCTATCGGGGCTTGCTCCGATGGTCGGCTCATATGTCTCAATACATATCCACAGTAATATGTAATGTGCAGGAATGGCTCCTTGAAATGAGCTTGTTCGTCCGGATCATTCCATCCGGTCGTTCAGGAACATCAAACTTGAGAGTTTGATCCTGGCTCAGAACGAACGCTGGCGGCATGCCTAACACATGCAAGTCGAACGAGACCTTCGGGTCTAGTGGCGCACGGGTGCGTAACGCGTGGGAATCTGCCCTTGGGTTCGGAATAACTTCGGGAAACTGAAGCTAATACCGGATGATGACGTAAGTCCAAAGATTTATCGCCCAAGGATGAGCCCGCGTAGGATTAGCTAGTTGGTGAGGTAAAGGCTCACCAAGGCGACGATCCTTAGCTGGTCTGAGAGGATGATCAGCCACACTGGGACTGAGACACGGCCCAGACTCCTACGGGAGGCAGCAGTGGGGAATATTGGACAATGGGCGAAAGCCTGATCCAGCAATGCCGCGTGAGTGATGAAGGCCTTAGGGTTGTAAAGCTCTTTTACCCGGGATGATAATGACAGTACCGGGAGAATAAGCTCCGGCTAACTCCGTGCCAGCAGCCGCGGTAATACGGAGGGAGCTAGCGTTGTTCGGAATTACTGGGCGTAAAGCGCACGTAGGCGGCTTTGTAAGTTAGATGTGAAAGCCTGGAGCTCAACTCCAGA
>LNFI01000033.1 GCA_001464615.1 Sphingomonadales bacterium Ga0077557
CCATCGCTGCTGGCCTCCTGCCCAGCCAGCAGCTTGAATCACAATCAATCCCGCTTGGGAATCCCCTATCGATTCAGTCTCATCAGGACAGACTCTAGAGCCTGATGACGTTAGGTCGATTCAACCTCACACCCGTTCGGGCTGAGCGAAGTCGAAGCCCACACGCTCCGCATGCCCTTCGACTTCGCTCAGGGCGAACGGCGCATGGTTTGGTCCAATCCAAAGTCATCACACTCTAGAAAACGAAGCTTGTCGACACCAGGATTCGCGGGTTGGGGCGTTGGTCCACCCCACCCAGCGCGCGTCGCGCATAGGCGGCTTGGACGTCGACACTCCCAAAAGGATGGCTAATCCTGATGCCACCACCAGCCGATTGGAGGCTTTGCGACGTGAGCGGGATCGCCCTGGTCGCCAGGCTCGTCGCGCGCGCGGCATCGACAAAGCCATAGATCTGGGCTGATTTGATCACGACATTGCTGACCGGCAAATCATAACGCAGCTCGGCGAGCCCGCCATAGCCCCGGTCGCCCGTGATCGCTGCCGGATCGAAGCCACGGCCAAGGCCCGAACCGCCAAAGGAAACGAGCTCGCCCGACAGCAGTTTCGAATTGCTGTATTGTCCCTGGAAATTCAACTGCGCGCTAAACCCGCCGGGCAATGGCTGGGTGCGCTGGATCGAATAGACCAACCGCGTGAAGGACGGGTCGAAATTTGGCGTGGACGGGGAGGGTGCCGCGCTGTTTAGCCCACCCAATATCTGTAAGCCCTGGAAAACGCTGGCATTAATTGTCGTGGCGCCGTTGAGGAATCCATTTTGCTGCACCGACAGGCCAACATCGAGCACCGTGGTCCGGTCCCGGATCAGCGGCACGCCAAGGATATCGGTATCCGATCGATTGACCGACAAGCCCGTTTCGCCAAACAGCGAAAAGGCACGGCTGCGGATGAAAGGGTATCTGGCCCGCGCGCTGACCGAAATCAGGTTGTTGACGATATTGAGCGGGCGGACGGATCCACCCGGCTGCGCCTTGGCGGCCAGAATACCAACGCTGGCGAGTAACCCGCTCTTGCCAATGGCCACGGTGTAGCGACCGCTGACGGACTGCACGGCTTGCAGATCACGGCCACCGGCATTGATGCCCAGGTTGAGCGAACCGGGCAGATCGAACGGGCGGTTGAAGGTTGCATTGACCCCATAGGACCAAGGTCCCAGGATGCGCGAGGAGCCGTTATTGATCGCGATCTGGAAGGTATCGGGCCGCTCTTCGAGCGTCACGATCAGGCTGGATCCACCCAGCGTCGCCCCTTGCCGCAGCACACTGGTCCCGCCAATGCCAGGGATATCGTTGAGCAGCAGCAGCCGGCGCTCGAGCGATGGCAGATCAATCGGCTTACGCTTCAGCAGCGGTTCCAGCGCAGCCTTGACGGTGCGCTGGGTGCCTGCATCCAGGCCCTCTACCGTGATATCCTCGATAAACCCCTCAATCACGGTGACCTTGATGACACCATTGTTGATCGGTTGGGGCGCGATGAACACGCGGGTGAGAAAATATCCCTTTTCGCGGTACAGTGATTCAAGCTTGGTCGCAGCCAGGCGGACCGCGCCAAGCCCGGTGCGCTTGCCTTTGAGCTCGGCAAAAAAGCCGTTGATGATTTCCGGCGGAAATGCCGTTGCCCCATCGACGACGACATCGCGCAGCAGGAACTGCACGCCGTCGATCGATTTGGGGACCGCGGATTTGTCTGGCGACTGAATGCGCAGTTCAAATTTCGGCGTGGCGACCGGGGGCAACGTGAGGCGTTCGCGTGAGATTTCGCCCTGGCTTGGCTGGACGACCTGCGGCACCGGGGGCGGGACCTGTGCATAGGCCCCGGTTGTGGTCAGCACGGTGCCCCCCACCGTGATGGCACCCAGCCCGACCGAACGGAGGTGGCGGTACCGATTGACCGGTTGGGCAATGATCACGTCATTTATCCTCAAGCACGATCAGCGTGGACGTCGCCCCGGCGTCAATCCGGCGACAATGATAGGCAATAATCGGGTCCGATGGATATTGCGTTGCCAGCGCCCGGAAGGAGTCGATGCCCTTCGGATTCTCGGCCTTCAGCAATTCATAAGCGGCCATGTAATCTTCTGTCACATTGGTCGCTGCATCAGCCTCTGACACGGGCGAGAACAGGCCAACCGGCTTGGTCTTGCCCTTCAGCACGACATCGCCAATCGGACGGAACTTCAGATTGGGACATTCAGCGACCGATTCTTCGGTCACGCAGATGCGCGTGCCGAAATATTTGTTCACGCCTTCAGTCCGCGCCGCCGTGTTGACAGTATCGCCCAGCGCCGTGAAGTCCATGCGCGACGACGACCCGAAATTGCCGACCGTGGCAACGCCGGTATGGATGCCGATCCGCGTCACGCCGATCGGAATCCCGGCAGCATTTTGCTTCTTCTTGAAGTCTTCGGCATAGACATCAAGCTCCAGCGCGCATTTCACCGCCCGCTCGGCATGGTCCGGCTGGGAGATGGGGGCGTTGAAGATCGCCATGATGGCATCGCCGATGAACTTATCGATCGTGCCCTGATATTTCAGGATGATCGAACAGGCACCGTCGAGATAGGCGTTCAGCACTTCCGAAAGGGCTTCAGAGGTTAGCCCTTCGGACAGGGTCGTGAAGCTGGCGATATCCGTGAAGATAAAGGTCACCTCACGGCGATCGCCCTTGATGCTGAGCGCGCTCGGGTCATCGACGAGCTGGCTAACCACCGCCGGCGACACATAGCGCGAAAAGGCGCCCTGGATGAACTGGCGTTGCTTGCGTTCGGCACGACCAATGGCGACGTCCATCAACCATAAGGCCAGCAGCAGTGCGAGCGTTGGCGCGAGCAGCGGCACCAGCGGCAAGCCATTGCTATAGCCGAAGAAGGACCCGACCCAGTAAAGCAGGATGAAGATGCCGCCGACCGTGAAGCTGAATGCCGCCCCGCGCTTGAGCAAGCCGAGGCCGACCCCGACCAGCGCGAACAACACTGTGATGGCGATGTCACCGGCAAGGTTGAAGCGCTGCAACGAGCGTCCTTCCATCACTTGCGAGATGCCGTGCGCCATCACCGTGATTCCCGGCATGTTGCCATCGTCGCCATCATCAAGGACAGCGAGCGGTGTACGGTGGCGATCCGTGATCGACAGAATGGCGCCGATCAGCACGATCTTGCCCTTGAACCATTCGTCGGGAAGGAAGGCGACGGTGTGCGAGGGATAGACCGCAAAGGCCGGCGTTTCGGCATCGGGATGCGGGCGCCACGCGATTTCGGGCGCGGTATTGGGGGTATTGATGCCAATCAGCTTAACCGCCTTGCGCACAAAGCCAAGCGGCATGCCGGGATTGGTTTGGCCTGGAAAAATCCACCGCACGCTGTCGTTGGTCGGGTCTTTCAGCAGGTTCGCGCCGGCGCGAAGCCGTTCGGGGACAAAATCATTCAGATAGGCGAGCTGATCTTCATTCACGATGTTCGACGAATTCGAATAGCTGATGAACAGTGGCACCTTCGCTTCGCGGATCGTCTTTTTGAGCAATTCGTCTTTGGCGGGCTCAGTCGCTTGGTCGAACAAAACGTCGACGCCGACCGCGCGCGCGCCCTTGGCTTCAAGCGTCTTGATCAAATTCGCCAGGAATTCCCGATCAACCGGGGAGCGATACGCAAATTGCGATACCGTCTCCTCGGTTAACCCGGCGATCACGATGTCCTTGGACTGCGGCATCGGTGCTGACTGGCCCGCGACGCGAAGGTCACGGCTGGTGGTCTCCAACTCTGACAGGAACGTCAGATATTGCACCGCCAGCGTCGCCATGATGGCCGCTAGGGCGGCAACGATGATTGCCGCCCTATAGTCCTTTAGTTGTTTAGCGTTCATTTGGAGACGACTTGACCCTGGCTGACGACCTTCAGCAGCGCATCAGCCTGCTGGATGCAGCCCTTTTCGAGCATCCACGATGCCAGAATCAGGTCATTTTCCAGATCATTCGGCACAATGTTGATGCTGACCGGAAATTCCTGATCGTTCAGACGCATGACGAAAATGGTCTGCGCGTCAAAGGATGAAAGCTCGGGAACGGCCATCATGGTTTCGCCGACATTCCATTCAAAATCGGCAATCCACGACCGATCAACCGGCGTGACCGAGAATTTCTGCGAATGGGCACCATCTGGACGCCACCAGATCGGCTTGCCGCCGGCCTTGAGGCAACGCTCGCCTGGACGCGAGATATCGATCAGCCAGGGGTTAGGCAGCGCGGCAGCATCGGTTGCGCCGCGGACCACACCGACAGAGCTGGTGCGGGCGTTGCGGGTGTTGATCAGCGCTGCCAGTGCCCGGCCTGGATCGGATGCAGCAGGCGCCGCGCCCAGCGGCAGGCCAGTGAACTTGCCACGCAAGGTGATCGACTTACCGTCAGGACCGATAACGGTAACCCGCTCGCCTTCCTTCAGCGTAATCGGCTTGGTGCTGTCGATCTTCTGCCCGGCCTTCAGGCTAGGCGTGCGGGAATCGATGACGATGAGCGTCGACGCGCTCGCGGCAACGGAGCTCAAGCCAAGTACCAACGCCAACGCGGTCTTTGAAAAAGTCGAGATTCTCATAATTACCTCCCTGCAATTAATGGTGTGCTCAGCGGTGGCAAACCCATGCCATCGCCGATAACGACAAACGCTGCCCAGAAAAACGGATGGGCGGTGGCTTCCTTTGCGAACAGGCCGTTCTGGGCCTGCCTTAGTGCTACGCCTACGCTACCACCATTGCTTTCGCGTAACGAAGTGAACAACCCTGACATTAACTCAGCCGTCGCTGCCGATGGCACCTGCCAATGGGTAACCAGCATGTTCCGCGCGCCGGCGTGAAAAAATGCTTCGGCCAGCCCCGATAGCGCATCACCACCCCCAAAGCGGCCATCGCTGGCGGCCGTGTTGCAGGCGGATAGAACAACCAGATCAGCATTCAACCGCAGACTGGCAATTTCGCTCGATTCAAGCAGGCCGTCGAGCGATGTTTCGGTTTGTTGTGCCCCGGGCGGCGGCGAGAGAACGAGCCCCGGCTCTGCCTGGCAGCGCAATTCGCCAGGAAGCAGACCATGGGTTGCGAAATACAACACATGATAGTCATCAAGTGCCTGTTTACGGAGATTGGCCTCGGTAGCGTTACCGCCCAGATAAAGGCTATCGGTGGCGGCGCCGAGCGAGGCGGCAACCACATTCAGCTCGCGCGCCGTATCAGGCAGCGGCTCCAGCGCCCGGAGCAGCCCGGCCGGCATCGGCCCGCCTTGCCGACAATTATTGGCAAGTGCTGCAAAGGGGGACACCTCGCCCGCCTTGGCGACATGGCCAACCAGTGCTGGATTACCAAAAGCGAGCAACGCCTGGCGCGGCGCCGGCCGGGATTGGGTGCGACGCAAGGCAGTGAACGCTTGCAATGACGGCGTGTAGGAAATTGTTTTGGTCCGGACCAGCCAATTGGCTT
This sequence comes from Sphingomonadales bacterium Ga0077557, assembly GCA_001464615.1. Classification (GTDB taxonomy): domain Bacteria; phylum Pseudomonadota; class Alphaproteobacteria; order Sphingomonadales; family Sphingomonadaceae; genus Sphingomonas. Next base: position 5,514 of record LNFI01000033.1, read on the forward strand.
TGGCATAGCCCGCATCGCCGGGTGGCGTTGCGACCAGCAAGCTAAACGGCAGATTGCTGAGCGGCCCTGCCGGGACGACGATCAGTTGATCAACGGTCGCAAGCTGATCTTTCAACCCACCAAGCAGCAAATCATGCAGTTGATTGGCTTCTTCCAGGTTGAATTCGTTGATTGCCCCGCCCTGAATCTCCAGTGCGCGCCGGATGGAGGTTACCGCGCTGCGGAGTTCCTCCGCGCCCACCGGCACGCGCGCGACAACCACGCCTTCGCGGGTGACCAGCTGCGAAAATGAAAGCTCACGGCCAATCAGGAAAGACAGCACGCCTTCGCCCGGGCGCAGCGAAGCCCGAAGCTGATCGAGATTGACCGCCGGGGGCGTCGCAAACTTATCATAATCAGGATATTTGGTCGCCAGCGTTGCCCGGGTGGTGATGATTGCCGCAAGATCGCTGGCAATCTGCGCCTTCAAGGCCGCTTCAGTTTCGCTGCTGCGTTCGCCATCTGACAGCGATTGCTGGTGGGATAGCTTTACGCGGGCGAAATCGGCATCGCGCTGTGCATCCTGCAATTGGCTGATCAACTTGCCGATTTCAGGATCCTTGGTCGAAAGCCGCGCTGCCGCCTGTGCAATCGTCTTGTCGACCAGCGGCGACTGCACCAGCTGGAACGCATCAAATGCTTCGGCATACAGGCCACGCTTCTGGACCGGATCGGTGAGTGTTTCGCCAACATCGACGATCGATGCGGCAAACGGGATCAGCATTTGCGATGTAAAGATGCCGCTGGTTGACGGCAGCGTGCGCGCAAGCTTGAAAATCTCGCGATAGGTAATGATCGCGGAAGTGCTGACGCTTTCGCTTTGATAGGCGCGGGCAAGCGCGGCCATAGCGCGGATGGTTGGCGCACCATCCCCAAAAATCTGGCGACGAAGCGCGATCGCGGCATTGAAATAGGTTTCAGCCGCTGACAAGCGCCCTTGGCCAATGCTGACCTCGCCCAGCACGACAAGCGTATCAGCCTTCCACCAGCGTGGCAGCTTGCCCGACTTGTTCAGAATCTGCAGCGCCTCGGATGCGGCCGCATAGGCTTGAATCAAATTATCCGACCGCAGTTCCATCAGCGCCTGAACATTCAGGGCATTGGCCAGTTCGCCCTGTTCGATGCTGACAACGGCATCGCCCTTATCGATGGGCGACGCAGCCGGGCCCCCTGCCTGCTCCTCGCGCTCTTCGGCAAGCTTGCGCCATGCTTCGGCGGCATCGCGCGACAGGGGCAGCGCCTGCTTATAGTCAGCGGCATTGGCGGCATTCATGGCGAGATAGGTGGCAAGCCGCGCGCGCCGGACCGGATCAGTCGATTTTTGCAGCAAGGGCGATGCGCGGCGGAACAGCCCTGTTGCTTCCTCCGCGCGACCCTGATTACCCACATTCAGCGCCAGATCGAGCAAGGTGGCCGCGACCAGCTGGTCATTGGCCTTCAGCGTATCAGTCTCAAGTTCAAGTGCCTCACGAAAAGCAACCTCAGCGTCCCCGAACCGGCCAATGCTGTTGGCGGTTCGGCCTGCGCGGATCAACTCGGTCAGCCGGGCGCGATCGCTTGCACTGCTCAGCGCAATGGCGCGACCCCAGATTTGGTTGATCAGGGTGCGCTGATCAGCGGCAGGATCGCCTGCCTTTGGCGATTTCAGGACGGTAAACAGCGCCGGCAAGGCTGCAGGCGTCGCATCGGCGATGGTAAACAAATTGGGATCGATCCGCACCAGCACGAGCTGTGGCCATTCGCCCTCGCGCAAGGCGCAGGGAATGGCCATCAACGGTGCGCCACCCGTGGCGCCGCCGCTGATCCAGGTGGGGGCCTTGCACGTCATGCGGCGGAGCAGGCCCGTGTAGATGACGCTCTGCAGAAAACGCTTTTCGATATCGGCGCGGCTGGCCTGATCATCGCCAGGGACGACAACGCCAGCCACCTGCGTTTCGATCACCGATCCTTCATTATTCTGTGCGCAAGTCAGCAATCGCGGTGGCGCTAGGCCTGGTTCGCCGGCGACCCCTTTGCTCACCTTGGTTGTGCAGGGCTCACCATTCAGCGTCTTGCCGACTGCTGTCGTCGTATCGGCGACCGGACCGGCTGCCGCGACTGGGCGCGGCATCAGGATCGCCATGGCCAGGATCAGGGGGGCAATGTGTTTCAAGCGTGACATTAGATAAAATTACCTGATCCTGAGAAACCATCGTCCAAACCGGGGACGTCGTCAGTCCGCGGCGGCAGCTGCCGTTGCGACGACAACAATCCGCCCGCAACGGGCGTAGAAACGACCGATTGCGCCACAGCATTAGTCGGTACCGATTCAGGCGCTGGTGCATTAACCGATGCCAGCACGGGATCGCCCGCGTCAGCCGCGTCCTTGGGCGTCGGTGGTTTCTCCGTTGGCACGGGCGACGGCGGCGACGATTGGACCGGTGCTGGCGCTGGGGCACCGCCCGATGCTGGCGCGGCACCGCCACCACCCGAAGCTGGGACATCTGCTGCCGGGGCAGGCGCAGGCGCAGGCGCTGGGGCCGGCGCGGGTGCCGGGGCCGGTGCAGGAGCTGGCGCCGGTGCTGGTGCTGCGGTCGGTGGCGGCGGCGGCGGCGGTGGCACAACCGTGACAGTAGCGACGATCGCGGTCACCTGGGCGGCGGTCGATTGCGTGGTCAGCACCCCGATCGGACCGGAAACCGGCCCGACGGGCAGCGAATAGTTGCTCAGTAGCGTTCCGGCATTCGCATCGAAATTGGGGATGGCCAGCACCGCCGTAACCGTCAGGTTGGTCCCGGCGAGGGCCGTTGCATATTCAGCCACGGTCTGGTTAACGCGCGCGCCTTCGCCAGCAACAAAGCCCGACAGGCTGAAATTCTCGGGCGCTATGGCGGCGGCGGTCGATCCATTGGCAACACGGCTAACCGTGCCAATCAGCGATGCGGTGATCGCTCGTGTATCAATCCGGCCAATCGCACCGCTCACCGTGCTGCTGACGCTGTAATTGCCGGCATCGGTGCCGATGGGTGTCAGCCCAGTGACCGTGACAATCTTGCCGGTCCCGGCGTTTCTGTTGTCATATACGCCGGCGGTTGGCGCGTTGGTCGAAACAGTGTCGCCCGTAATCGCGCCGCTGAGCGCATAATTATTGGTGGCCAGCGTCGCTGTTGTGGTGCCATCAAAGGTCTTGGCGGCGGTGCCCGTCAGCGCGACCGTCAGCGCCTTTTGGTCGATCCGGCCAACGGCAGCGCTGGTGCTGGTATTGACGATGTAATTGCTCGAATCCACGCCGGAAAGCGCCAAGCCGTTCACCGTCACGGTCTTGTTGCTACCGGCATTGCGGGTGTCGAACAGCCCGGTCGTCGGATTGTTGAGCAGCACCGTTTCACCGCTGATGATGCCGCTGACGGTATAGTTGTTCGCCGCCAAGGTCGCGGTCGTGGTGCCATCATAGGTTTTGCTGACGCTGCCGATGAGCGACGCGACCAGCGCCTTGGGATTGATCTGCCCAATCGCAGCACTTGCGCTGGTATTGATGGTGTAATTGGCAGCGTCGGCGCCCGAAATGGCCAAGCCGTTGACGGTCACCGTTTTCGCCGTGCCGACGTTACGATTATCATACGCACCCGTGACGGGGTTGTTGAGAACGACGTCGTCAGTGGTGACCACATTATTGACCGGGCCGCTAACAATGCCGCTGACGACATAGTTGCTCGCCGCCAAGGTCGCGGTCGTGGTGCCATCATAGGTTTTGGTAACGCCGCCCACCAAAGTCGCGGTCAATGCCTTTGGCGTGACAGTGAGCACGCCATTCACAAAGTTGAAGCTATAGCCCAGCAGCCCGGTTAGCGATCCAAGGCCGATCGTGGTCGTGTAATTGCCGACCCGCGCGCGCATCGCGTCACCAAGCGAGGCGAAAGCGGGCGTGCCCGTCAGAACGTCCTGGGTAAAGACATTGCCAAACAACCCCGCATCCACAATCCCGGATACAGAGAATGGCCGGGTCGAGCGGGCATCCAGTGTATCGCCATAAACCTTGCTCGCGGCCAAAGCGGTAACGGTCACAGTCGGGCTGGTGGCGAACAAATAACGGTTACCAGCCAGCGCAACCGATCCCGGCGGTGTGGTGGCGAAATTGACGCCATAGGCCGCCTGATTGCCGCTGACCAAGCCGCCAAAGCTATTGGTTTGCGGTGCCTGCGAATAAATCAGCCAGCGGGCGCCATTGCTGGTGGTAATCGCACCCGCGCCCGCCTGATTGATGAAATCGGTCCCCGCAGCAAGAGTCAGCCCGGCCGAAGCGGCAAGGCTACCCGTGCTGGCGATCGTCACCGCACCAGGCGTTGTGAGCTGCGATGTGCCGCCGACGGAGACGGCACCCGCCACGGTCAAGCCTGCGCCGGGAGAAGCGGCATTGACGCTCAACCCGCCAGTCGTTGTGACAGCATTCACCGTTGTCGAGGAACCGGTATTGCGAAGATCAATGCTGGCCGCATTGCCCGTGCTGCCGGTCGTCAGCGCCGTCAGCACATTGTTCGCGCTACCCAGCGCAAACGTCCCGCCACCAGTCAGGGTAAGGCCACCCGTCGTGAACGCCGCCGCCTGCGTGACCGTGCCCGCCGAGGAGAGCGTCAACGCATTGCCGTTGGTGGTCACGCCAGCGTTCAGCGCAAGACCGCCGGTGCCCGCTGTCAGCGACGTCGCGCCGCCGGTCGATACCGAGCCCGCAACGCTAAGGGTAGATCCCGTCGCGAGTGCGTTGACCGTCAGCGCGCCGGTGGTGGTGACCGCGCCCAGCGTGCTGGTGCTGCGGTTGTTGGTCAGGCTGAGCGTGCCGGTGCTGGCGGTGACGCTGCCGATGCTGTTGGCGCTGTTGAGCGTATAACTGGTGCCGCCCTGGAGATCAGCCGATGCAGCGGTCAGCACACCGGTCTGGCTGACAACCCCACCAGCACCGGTGTTGAACGCAAACGCGCTGGTTGCGCCTGCGCTGTTGAACAGGTTGATCGAGCCGGTGTTCGCATCAAGCGTGGTGAAGCTGTTGCCCGTATTGGTCAGCGTATACGCGCCGCCCGTGCCGTTGAGCGTCAGCGCGGTCGCGGTCAGTGCGGTCGAGGCCAGCTGGCTGATCGTGCCCGTCGTCGAGAGCGTCAGCGCACCCGTCGTGGTCACCGCCCCCAGCGTACTCGTCGCGCGGTTGTTGGTCAGGCTGAGCGTGCCGGTGGTCGCGGTGACGCTCCCGATGCTGTTGGCGCTGTTCAGCGTATAACTGGTGCCGCCCTGGAGATCAGCCGATGCAGCGGTCAGCACACCGGTCTGGCTGACAACCCCACCAGCACCGGTGTTGAACGCAAACGC
>LNFI01000034.1 GCA_001464615.1 Sphingomonadales bacterium Ga0077557
GCGCTTTCATCGATCTTTCCGGCGTGCTCCATCGCGAGCAGTTCTACAGCACCTTATAAGGAGGCGTCAAATATGGATATGTGATAAGTGCAATTATCATAGGTCGATCTTGCGTCAGCACCGGCATGGTAGACGTGAGGTATCTTTTCAGGATACTCTTTGTCCATGTCGAGCGCTTATCTCGATCTTTCTGAGCCTGAGTGGACCCCGAAGCTTGCCACCGTTCTTGAGCGAGCGGCAGCGGCGATTGCGCGCCTTGATGCCCGTGTTTCCGTCAGTCCCGTCGCAACGCCGTGGCAGCAACGTGCGGTATGGACAGGCTATACCACGGCACTTCAAGCGCAAGGCGCCGAAATCGACGAAATCGATATTTTTGGGCGGGAATGTGCCGTCGCATTGCCCGGACGGCCTAGGATGCCGAGCCATCTCGATGATCACCACGCGCTGCGCAGTTGGCAGACGCGCCTGGCATCCCAGAAAGCTCGCCACTGGCGGGACGAACTCCCCATCTCGACCGAGGTCGCTGCGGACTGGGCCGAGCGTCCAGCCTTGTTGCGTGCGCTCGAGATCGTCGCCCGGCATGCACGGGCCGACAGTACAATCACGCCATGGCTCACCGTCCCGTGGCTCCTGAAATCGATGAAGATCACGCACGCCACGCTCCCATGCCTGACGATCGGTGACAAAGCCTTGCGGCGCGCTCCGCGCGACGCGCAGGCGATCCTCGTTCGCAATCTTCGAGCATTCGCAGATCGTGCCGAGGAGGGCCTCGTTCGACTGCAGGCGCTTGAGGACAACAGATTGCGGGCGGCCGACGCCATCCGTGATGCTCACCGTCCGGGGAAGCTCGCGACGCTTCTGAGCCTCATGCAGTTCGCGCCTGTGGCGAGTCCTCGCTTGGTCGCAGAAACCTTGGACCTGACTATTTCTGGTGCTGGAAAACTGCTGGCCCGAGCCGCAGACCTTGATCTGGTTGTAGAGGTGAGCGGTCGACAGGCATGGCGCACCTATGTCGCGCGGGACCTCGCTTTGTCGTTTGGCTTCGTGCAGCGGTCGGTGGGACGCCCGCTTGCTCCACCAAAATATTCCGCCAATCTCGAGCCGGTGCTCCAGGTGTTCGATCGCGAAATGGCCGAACTCGACGCAAAGCTGGCGAGCCTTGGACGCGCGGGTCCCGTTCACTTTCCCGGGGCGTAATTTCGTCTGATCTGCCAGCCGGTGCTCACGCCCAGTGTGCGTCCAGCACCTCTCGAATCGCCTTCTCGGCATCCTCGCGTGAAGCACCGCCTTTGTTGAGCAGCGTCAATCGGACGCCTTTGCGATCAGCTCCTTCGATGCGCAGCACCGCTTTACCGGCCGCGCTCGAGACGGTCTGCGCCATTCCTGACTTCTTGGGGGATCCTGACCTTCTGGGGAGGTCACCAGCGGCGGTGAGCGCTCGAATGACATCGAGGATCGGCATCGCCTTGCCGGCATCGGCTTGTGCCTTTCCAAGCGAAGCGGCTTCTTTGAAAACCCTCGCTCGCTTGTCCTCCGGCTTGAGGAGCGGTTTGAGAGCGATCACGTTGCGAATGCTAAGGTCCTGCGGTTCTGGGAACGCGGCCATAAGTTCGGCCGGTAGACGCGCCAGATCGAGATATCGCGTCAGCCAGCTTTCGCTCACATTGATACGCTCAGCCATCGTCTTCTGACGACCGTCATAATAGGCACCGAGCGCCCGGAGGTAGTCTCGGGCGCGTTCCAGATCCGTGAGATCATCACGTGCCCTGTTCTCGATATCGGCGAGCCTGAAAGCCTCCTCGTCACCGATTTCCCGGATATCGACCAGGAACTTGAAGTCGGGGTAGTTGTGTGTGCGCAGCCAACTGATCGTCCAATGGCGTCGGGCCCCACAGATCACCTCAAAATCGATGTTCGGATCGCCAGCCACCCGGCGGACGATCGCGGGCATTTCCTGCCGCCCCTGCGCCTTGATGCTTTCGATCAGGTCGCCACAACGCTCTTCATTTAGCAGGGCATATTCGCGATTGTGGCCCGTCCACATCCTGCACCGCGCAGGATCGACCAGCTCGTGCGTGCGAGTAACGACGGCACCAGATGCGAGTTCGGCAATCCGATTGCTTCGGCCTGTCAGCACGTTTGCAGCAATACCGCTCCGCCGCGGCGCGGCCTCGGTCGTAAGGTCGATCCCAGCGGCCAAATCAGCCGCGAAGCCACTGTTTTTTCCGCTCATGCGGCCCTCCTTTTACCCGGAATTGCACGCGTGCAATTTCGCGGGTTCACGCCAATGCCTCCTGGCGCAACCGTGTCCGGTGACTTGGCCACATCGACCGGACATCGACCTCGATTTCTTGGTTCACCCCGTCGAGATACGCCAGGCAACGATTGCGGACCTGCGAACTCGTGGCAGGCCCATCGAGTTCATAGACCGTCATCAATCGAGCCGTGGCGTTGTCGATCTCTGCTGAATCCTTCAACGGCGTACGGAGCATGGCATGACCGAACAAGGTCCTCATCAGATTGAGCAGTTCCTTCTGCATCGACTTGTTCTCGTCGACCTTCGAGGCGACGAACCGCAGGAATTGTAACTCCGGCGCGAGGCCTCGCTCGGCCAATTGCTCGATTGTTTCATCAAGCATCGAGAGGAACGCGGCGGTTGACGAGAAGTCCATCACGGTCGGCGGAACCGGCACTATTAGCGCGTTAGCGGCACGCAGGACGGATAGTGAGATTGCCCCCAGCGCGGGTGGCGGATCCATGACAATGACGTCAAATCGGTCCGAGATGCTGTTGATCCCCTGACGCAGGCGATCGAGCAATGCGCCACTACCCCGCGCCATGCGCGCGGCAAGTTCATACTCGGACTGAAAAAGCCGCAAGTTGGCCGGGATGAGTTCCAAGCCGTCGAAGTGGGTTTTGCGCAGAGCGTAGTCGAGGGAGGTCCGCTCTTCCTCCCTCAGATAAGGATAGAGCGTATCGTCCTCGGTGAGATCAAGGTCTGGGACGTAGCCGAACAACGTGGTCGCAGATGCCTGACTATCGCAGTCGATCAGCGCCACGCGGTAGCCTCGAATGGCGAGGTACTGGGCGAGGTGAACTGCCACTGTCGATTTGCCAACGCCGCCCTTGAAGTTCTGAACCGCAACGACACAGCACGGATCGTCTGCACGCCGGTATGGCCGCGTCCCGAACACACCGCGCATGTCGTTGATCTGCGCAAGTGTGTAACGCTCACGCCGGTTGTTATCGCCTCGGACGGGTTCCGGAAGTCGGCCGTCCTTTTCCGCATCCCGAATCGCTGCAGCGGTTCGGCCCACGAGTTCGGCCGCCTTGCTGATCGTAAAAGTAGGCTCGCGCCGGTCATCCGCTCTAGCGCTTCGGGCAGAATCGCGGAGCTTTTCCAAGACGGAGGACGTGCGAGCCGCCAATGTCGCGACCGACACCAGATCCTGGGTGCCCTCGATATCCAGCGCTGTTGACATACACCCACCTTTTGAAATTCGAGGTAACGTGCACTCACTTGCGCTTTTTTGTCAATAACGCCCATAGTTTCGAAAGTGTAGAGGCTGTTTAGACACGCCGAGCGCGGTTTAACCGCGTAGCCTGACTCGGTGGGGGATTGGTAAATTGCACGCGTGCAATTTCTACTGCGCGCGACCCCGACGAGTCACCCAACCTTCACAGAACCCCGTCCAAGCTGATATGAGTTTTGGACCGCGAAGCTTCTCCAAGCGCTCGCCCATCTGCGACCTGAACCCACCGGCGATGAGATCGATGTCCCAGCCCCCACCGCTGCGGCGCGCTATCGCCGCCAGCTCTTCAGCGCCAAACCGTATCGAGCCGGTCGGAAACGTTGCACCAGCCGCCTTCGCGGCTTGCCCTGATTTTGCAGTCGGCAATGCAGGCGTCGCTAGGCTTACCGACTCTACGGACCCATCCCGCCGTTGTTTGCGGCCTCCCGAATGCCGCTCAAGTTCGTCGACCGTCGCAATCAATTCAGGAGCATCCTTCGGCTCGAATCGGAACTCAATCTCGGCGACCGTCCTGCCCTGGCGAATCTCTCGCCACTCGACGCGAAAATGCGCAAGTTGATCGATTTCGGCCTTAGCCTTTTCCAGAACCTTTCGACGCAGTTGGGCAAAATCGGTATAAACTTCTGGAGGCACTCCCAACGCAGCGCGCAGAGCGGTCATGTCGCCACGCCAAGTCGCTTGTCGTCTATGCAGACGGAGGGCGCCGAGCTCATACAGCCGCAATGCGTAGTTCGATCGAAAACCGAGAACAGCTTGCCGGTTAAGAACAGCATAGGTCTCTGAAGCCTGGATCAGCTTGCGGGCATCGGGCGTAAATTCCCATTCGATCCATCCGGCCTCCCCTCCGTCCTCCTCGGTTTCCTCACGCGATCGGGAGATTAGCGAGAACAACGTGGTCGCCTTCTTGCCTCGCCAGGACTTGTCATCGATTGCGAAGAGCGTTCGATGAAGCTCCTGCAGCATATCCGTTATCCGCTCGTTACCCTTGTGACCGCGGCGGATATCCGCTTTCCGCATCCGGTGAGGCTTGTCTTCCCAAGCATCTCCGCCGGCAGCAAGGATCATAAGAGCAAGTAGCCGAGACGCCGTTAGGCTAAGCGACTCACCTTTGACGAATTTGACTTCGATGATGCTGCCGGGTTTAGCGAACTCGTCGCCGCCTTTAGCACGCAGGGCTGCTGCCACTCGCATTGCGCGGCCAGGCGAAACCTCCTCGGTCTCACTCTCGACTACGGCAACACTATCGCTATCATCGGCATCCATGCGATATTTCGATCAGAATCACGGTACAGAGAACGAGTTGCTGCCTGACCTGACCTCTTGCGTCAAGTCAGGTCAGGGAACGCAGGATCTCTACTTCCCCCAATCGGTCAGGATGAAATGGGCAGCCGATGTCGAAAGACTCCTCTGATTCCGCCGAGTCGCACGGTCTGGTTTCGAACCCTCAATTATGGCCGAGTTTCGGTCGTTTCTCTTCGCCCTTCACGCTGGAGGGTGCTGAATGATGAAGCGATTGCTTGCTCCCCCAATCGGTCAGGTTAGTCCCCGGATGGTCAGGAATGATCCCCCGATTGGACAGGTAAAAGCCCCCAAGCGGTCAGCCAAACTCCCCCACGCAGTCAGCTAGTTCGACCTACCCAGTTGTTTTATGGTTATAATTTCGGCCCGAATTAGAATCTTTTGAATCATGAATCCTTCCGCTGCGAGCAGCGGCGTTGTTTTAAAGAGATTTTAAAAGAGTAAGGACCGAGTCGCGAACCTCAAACAGAGCGGCGCTATGATCCGTGTCCCCCTGTCCGGGGGGATACCTCCAGGTCAGCTTATCACGGTAGCATGACGATCTCGATCCTCGGCATGTGCGCCGCGAGACGAGATGCTCTGCGCACCGACAGCAGCTCGTTGTCGCTTGGCAGACGCAGCGAGGAGGTCGCATGATCAATTTTGCCAAGTTTGAGATCATCGGACGGATTGGTGAGATCGACGCCAAGCCGAAGGTCACGAACGCATCTGTTTGCGCGAACTATCGTCGGCGCGGCGAAGGAGATCAGTGGATCGAGGAGAGCTACTGGAACCGCGTCGTCATTTTCAGCGACGGTCAGCGGAAGTATATCGATGATAAGGCCCAAGTGGGCGATCTCGTTCGGATCGCTGGACGGCTGCGCGATAGCTCTTACGAGCGCGACGGCACCACACATTACACAACAGACCGTATCGTCGAGGAGTTCGGCGTGCTCGCGGCAAAGGCAGCGTAGGCCCGTGCCCTGTTCCGCCGATCGGGCAAGAGGAAAGGGGGCGGGCGCGGAGCGAACCTTGGCTTCCAATAGGAGTTTCGCCCATGCCGGCCACCATCGACGCAGCGGTCCGCGCCAAACAAATTGTTGAGAGTTTGGGCGGGCGTTGGTCCGGAACACGCGGAGAGTGCCGCTGCCCTGCCCATGACGATCGCTCGCCGAGCCTATCGGTCCGGCTCGGGACCAAGGCCATCCTGTTCAAATGTTTTGCAGGTTGCACCGCGTCCGATATCCTCAAGGCGCTGGAGCGTCAGGGCCTCCATGATCGGGGCCCCGTTCATGTAGAATTGCGCGCACGATCCCGCGATCTGAGCGGACTGGCCAGGTCATTGTGGCAGCACAGCCTGCCGGTCGAAGGCACGCCAGCCGAGGCGTATCTTCAAGCACGCAGGATATACACATCATCCCCAGAGCTGCGCTTCAACCCGCAGACGATCATCGGCAAGGGAAAGGATCGGCGCAGCCTTCCGGCGCTGATCGCGGCCGTGAGAAATGAGCTCGGCCTCGTTGCCGTGCACCGCACATTCCTCGACCCAGCCGACATTCTGCGACGCCCCTTCCGCAAGCCCAAGCTGGCTTTGGGTCTTCTGGGTTCAGGCAGCGTACGGTTTGGTGAGCCCGACGACATACTGGGTGTCGCCGAAGGGATCGAAGATGCCCTGTCTGCCTCTGACTGGTTTCAATTGCCCGTCTGGGCTGTGCTTGGTGCCGAACGCTACGCTCATGTCGGGATTCCGTCCCATGTGAGGCGTGTGATCGTTTTTGGTCAGAGAAACAAAGCGGCGAAGATTTGCCTGGGGCGGGCGCGCGAGCACCTCGCCGCGAATGGGCGGGTCGTGGAGGAATGGCTCCCGTCCGAGCATGATGACTGGAATGACGCACTTCGCGATCGATTTGCTCGCAATGCTCTCCCTCGGGCCGAGATTCACCTACATTCCCACTGATGAGAGGGGAGGAGGCCTCCGGCTTGTTGATCCGGTGATGAGCACCGGGCGACAAGAAGGAGACCCTCGATGCGCACCTCAGCCGCAGCTCTCGAACTCGATTTCACTGAACCCTCGATTACCGCCGCCAAGGCGGTTGCCGACACCATGGCAAGGCATGGATCGCTCCAGCGCGACACGCTGCTGTGGGCCATGGAACAAGCCTATGGTGGTTCCTCGGCCGATGGTCGCTGGTCGCTTCGCGACGCTTACGACATGCTCGAACTCGCCCAGGTCATGCATCTGGCCAAAGCCGACCTTCCCTCCGCGCCGAACGATTGTCTTGCTGCGCTGACCGAGTTGGTCGCCAACCTGCCGACGCACACGGTTCGCAGTGAGGAGCAGATCGAACTCCAGCAATTCTCGACCCCCGCCCCGATCGCGTTCTTGGCGACCCTTGCTGCCCGAATCGCCCCGAACGACCTGGTCCTCGAACCCTCCGCCGGCACCGGCCTTCTCGCGGTCTTCGCACGGCGCGCCGGTGCCCGCCTGGTCCTCAACGAGATCGATCCGGCCCGCGCCGACATGCTTGCTGCCGCCTTCCCAGATGTGGCTGTCACACGTCACGATGCCGAGCTGATCCACGATCTTCTGCCACCCACGATCCGGCCCACTGCCGTCCTCATCAACCCGCCATTCTCGCGCAGCATCGGTCGCCATGCCGACCCGCTGGCTGCCTTCCGGCATCTTCGCGCCCCACTCATGCGGCTCGGCGCCGGAGGTCGCTGCGCTGCGATCCTGCCTGATCGCATCGACACATCGAGCCGCGCCTGGGCCAAGGCGACTGCGGGTTGCGCGCTGACCCTCCACCTCGAGCTGCCGGCGAACGCCTATGCCAAGCATGGCACCAGTCAGACAGTGAAGATCATGGTGCTGGAGAAAGGCACCGGCGATCACGCAGAGCTGCTCCGGTGCGGATCCCTCGCCGAGGCGCTCGCCGCGATCGTGGCGAGCGCCGGCAGCCCCGAACCTGTCGCGCGTGTGTCCACACCGCAGCTCGCCCGCCCGAATGGGCGTGGTTCGCTGCTTGGCCGCCTCGCCAGCAAGCAGCGCCTCGCCACGCCTACGGCCAAGGCAGCGCAGTCGCTCGCCGCGATAGCGATCGACTATACCGTGTTCGCCGAACCGCTACCAACCGGCGAAGCCGTGGGCGTGTACCTGCCCTACCGCCCGAGCCGGATCGCAATCCCGTGCGCGTCCGCGCATCCGACAGCGCTGGTGGAATCGATCGCTATGGGCTCGATCACCGCGCCCCGGCCGTCCTACGTCCCTACCCTCTCGCAGTCCGTCGTAGACGCGAAGACGCTCTCTGATGCTCAGCTCGAGACGCTGATCTACGCCGGCGACGCCTTCGAGCGCGACATTCCCGGCCTTTTCAAACCCTTCGAGGAGGGCTTGTCCCTCACCCCCGACGAGGTTGGGAGCGCCTATCGGACCGGCTTCTTCCTCGGTGACGGCACCGGCGCCGGTAAAGGCCGCCAGGTCGCCGCGATCATCCTCGACCAGTGGCTGCGCGGTCGCCGCAAGCACATCTGGATATCGAAGACCGAAACGCTGCTCGAAGATGCGCGTCGCGACTGGACCGCGGTCGGCGGTCTCGCGCTCGACATCCAGCATCTCAACCAGTGGAAACTCGGCACGCCAATCGGCGCAGCCGAAGGCGTCCTGTTCCTCACCTATGCGACGCTCCGCTCCAACCGCGGCGACAAGGGCACCCGGCTCCAGCAGATCCTCGAATGGGTCGGCGACGACTATGACGGCATGATAGTGTTCGACGAGGCGCACGAAATGGCCGGTGTCGCAGGCGGCGAAGGCAGTTTCGGCACCAAACAAGGCTCCGACCAGGGCATCGCGGGCGTCCGCCTGCAGAATCTCCTGCCGCGCGCCCGCGTCCTTTACGTGTCCGCCACCGGCGCGTCAGACGTGAACAATCTGGCCTATGCGACGCGGCTCGGCCTGTGGGGACCGGGGACGGCGTTCGCCGATCGCAGGACCTTCGTCGACTCCCTGCGCCGTGGCGGAATCGCGGCACTGGAGCTCATCGCGCGCGACCTGAAAATGCAAGGGCTCTACGTCTCGCGCGCGCTGAGCTTCGCCGGTGTCGAGTATGACATCCTCGAACACAAGCTCACCGTCGACCAGATCGAGGTCTATGACGCCTATGCCGATGCCTGGGCGATCATCCACGCGAACCTGCGCGCCGCGCTCGACGCGACTCGCGTTACCGACAGCTTCTCGAACGACACCTACAACAGCGGTGCCAAGGCAGCCGCACTTTCGATCTTCGAATCCACCAAGCAGCGGTTCTTCTGCCAGCTTCTGATCGGGATGAAGCTCCCATCGCTCATCCCCGCGATCCGCGCCGATCTCGCACGCGGCGAAAGCGTCGTCATCCAGCTGGTTTCCACCTCCGAGGCGATGCTCAACCGGGCGCTCGCGGCACTCACGGTCGAAGAACGGGCGAACCTCGACATCGAGTTGTCGCCGCGCGAGTTCCTCATGTCCTACCTGACCGCCGCCTTCCCGGTGCGGCAAATGAAAACCTTTGTCGACGACACCGGCAAGACCCGCTCAGAACCGATGTCGGACGAGGACGGCCGTCCTGTGTTCAGCCAGGAAGCGCTGGAGATGCGCGAAAACCTGCTTGAGCAGCTCTGTGCCCTGCCCGTCGTCGGCTCTGCCCTCGATCATATCATCGGGCATTTCGGCACCGACGCGGTTGCCGAGGTGACGGGGCGCAGCCGGCGCGTCATCATGGACGCCCACGGCCGCCAGCGCGTCGAAAGCCGCTCGCCCCGCACCAATCTCGCCGAGACCGACGCTTTCATGCGCGGTGCAAAGAAGATCCTGATCTTCTCCGACGCTGGCGGCACCGGCCGCAGCTATCATGCGAGCCTTACTGCTGAGAACCAGTCGCGTCGCAACCACTATCTCCTCGAACCGGGCTGGCGCGCTGACGCCGCCATCCAGGGGCTCGGCCGCACGCACCGCACGCATCAGGCAACAGCACCACTGTTCCGGCCGGTGTCGACCGACTGCCGGGGCGAACGTCGCTTCATTTCGACGATCGCACGCCGCCTCGACAGCCTGGGCGCGCTCACCCGCGGCCAGCGCCAGACCGGCGGTCAGGGCCTGTTCGACCCGCGCGATAATCTCGAAAGCGACTATGCCAAGGAATCGCTCGAACAGTGGTTTCGCCTGCTCGCCAATGGCAAGCTGCGTTCGACCACGCTGGACGAGTTCCAGAAGCTGACCGGCCTCGAGCTGGAGTGCGACGGTGGCGGCCTCAAGGAAGATATGCCGCCCATCCAGCGCTGGCTCAATCGTATCCTCGCACTGCGCATCGCCATGCAGAACGCGATCTTCGACGAGTATCTCGGCTTGATCGAGGCCCGGATCGAGGCGGCCAAGGAAGCCGGCACGCTCGATCTTGGCGTCGAAAGCATCAATGCCGAGCGCATCACCATCCTCGATCGCACCGTCATCCGGCGCGATCAGACCAGCGGCGCCGAGACCGAGATCCTCCGGTTGGAAACCGAGGAACGCTACAAGCCACTCGCGCTCGACCGAGCTTTGCGGATGCTTGGCGACGACGCCCGTCCGATCGTCAACCGCAAGTCGGGCAAGGCCGCGATCCGGTGCAGCACTTACTCGCTCACCGATGACGATGGTGAGATCGTACGCCGGTACGAGCTGGTGCGCCCGACGCGCACCGAGCGGATGCGGCAGGATCTTCTCCTCGAGACGATGTGGGAGGACGCCAGCGAAGCCGAGTTCTCGACGCTGTGGCAGGCCGAGGTCAAGGAGATGGCGGGCAAGACTCGCACCAACACGCTCTACCTCGTCACCGGCCTGCTCCTGCCGGTCTGGGACCGCCTGCCCGACGATCACGTCCAGGTCTGGCGATTGAACACCGATGACGGTCAGTCGTTCCTCGGCCGTATCGTCCCCGCGCCGCTTGTGACCAAGCTCGCGGAGGCATTCGGCATCGCCGCGACCATCACTGTGTCGGGTGCCGAAACCGCCAAGCATGTCATGGGTAGCGGCGAGATCGCGGCGCTTGGTGCGTATCGGTTGAAGCGCAGCCTGGTCGCCGGTCAGCAGCGGCTCGAACTGCTCGATTGGCCGCATACGCGGTTACCCGAGCTGAAGGCAGCCGGATGCTTCACCGAAATCATCCAGCACAAGACGCGGATGTTTATTCCCGTCGCGACTGCAGCGACCGTGATCGACCGCATCACCGCCTGACCCGAGCAAGGCTCTCTTCCCGATCATCAAAGGGAGGGGAGGGAGCCTTCGGCTTTGTGAGCTTGATGAGCAGGCTCGCGTGACCGCGGGACGCGGCGCGCCAGTTCCAAACGGAGACGACCGATGATCCAGTCCGTGAAGGTCAAGAACCTGACGCTGTCGAAGGACAATGTGCGCAAATCCAACCGTGACGCAGGGATCGACACCCTCGCCGCGAATATCGCAGCCCAGGGGCTGTTGCAAAACCTGATCGTCACCCCGCTCAAGAAGGCGGGTACGTTCACGGTGAAGGCGGGCGGGCGCCGCCTGCGCGCACTCCAGCTCCTGATCGAGCAGGGCACCCTCCCCGCCGACCACACCGTCCCGGTCCTCGTGCTGAGCGACGACGACAACGCGACCGAGGCGAGCCTCGCCGAGAACTTCCAGCGCGTGCCGATGAACCCGGCCGACGAATGCACCGCGTTTAATTTCCTGATCCAGAAGGGCATGACCGCTGAGGACGTCGCCAAGCGTCAGGGCGTCACCACCCGGTTCGTTGAACAGCGCGTGCGCCTCGCCGAACTCGCGAACTGCGTGTTCGAGGCGCTCGCAGCCGGCGAGATCACGCTCGGCGTCGCGCAGGCTTACGCCGTCACCAGCGACGTCGACCGTCAGGCCCGCGTGTTCGCGCAAATGAGCACGTCCTACTATGGGGACACGCCCGACAATATCCGCCGCGCGATCCTCAACGGCACGGTCAAGGCGAACGACGCCAAGGCCCGGTTCGTCGGTCGCGATGCCTATCTCGCCGCAGGCGGTCGCATCGAGGGCGACTTGTTCGCCACGGAAGGAGACGAAAACTGGATCGACGTCGACCTGATCGAGACGCTCGCAGCCAAGAAGCTTGAAGCGTCCGCGGCCGAACTCGCGCAGTCCGAGGGTCTCGCGTTCGTGACGCCGATCGCGGCAACCCACGTTCCCTACGACCTTGAGCGCCAGCTTCACGAGTTTCACGCCCCTGCCCGCGCCCTCACCGAGGACGAGCAGGCGCGCGTGGAAACGCTGGGGTACGAGAACGACCAGCTTGTCGAGCAGCTCGAATCCGTGCTGGCCGATGGCACTCCCGAGGCGCAGGCGGCGAACGATCGCATCGACGCGATCGAGCGTGAGCTGGAAACGATCGACGACGCCCGTCACGAGATTGATCCGGCGCTGAAGGCGCAGATCGGGACGTTCGTCTATATCGGCGGTGATGGCGAACCCCGCGTTCACACCCGCCTGTTCAGCGAGAAGCCGGTCGTGGATCCCAACGCCCCGCCCAGGACGACGGGCGGTGAAACCGGCGAAGGCGCCGCCGGCGACGCCGAGCAGGGTTCGAAGCTCAGCGCTACGCTGATCGATGAACTGGCAACCCAGCGCCGCCAGATCCTCGTCGCCCACATCGCCAGCGATCCGGGACTCGCGCTCGACCTGACCATCTTCCTGATGGCGCAGAACGTGGTGTTCGAGCAGCACCATGTTCCCAACCACTCGACGCTGAAGTCGAGCGCCGCGGGCTTCCCGATCTTCGGGTTCCGGGACGAAGGCTCGATGGCGTCGCAGACCATCGACGATCAGCGCCAGCGGCTCGACACGAGCTGGGCGGGCCTGCCGACCATGACCGCCCGCTTCGACGCCTTCCGCGCGCTCGATGACGAGGCCCGAGGCGCTTGGGTTGCATACTCGATAGCACGAACTCTCGAACCGACGCTCAACGTCGCCGAGGGCTATCGGAGCAACGGCTTCCACGACCATCTCGGTCGCCTCCTCGACATCCAGGTCGAGAATTGGTGGCGCCCGACGGCCGAGAACTTCTTCGGCCGGGTCAAGAAGACCGTCATGCTCGACGCGCTCGAGGAGATTGGAGGCCCGATCCTGCGCGGCCGCTACAAGGACGCCAAGAAGGGCGACCTTGCCGGCACCTGTGCCTCGCTGTGCAACGGCCTGGGCATCGTCGAAGCCGATATCCGCGAGAAGGCGACCGCCTGGTTGCCGGAAGCCATGCGCTTCGAGGCACAAGAGAAGGCGGCGCGCACTCCGCTGCGCTCCAGCTTCGCCGACGACGAGACCGGCACCGATCCAGACGAGGACGAGGACGAGGACGAGGATACCGACCTCGACGCCGGTGACGACGCAGTGATCGATCACGAGGAAGAGGAGGATTTCAGCCAAGCGGCCTGACGCCGGCTTGCACATTTCGAGGCACCTGGGGGCGGCACTCTTCGCGGAGTGTCGCCCCTCTTTTTGTGACCCGGCACCGCCCTTCCAGAGGGGAGGATGCTCACGCGGGTTTGCCTCAACCCAATCAGGAGAACGATCGTGGCACAGACCACCGACAAGCCCTCGCCTGCCGACATCATCACCAACACCATCATCGACAAGCTCGAATCCGGGGTACGGCCCTGGGTCAAGCCGTGGCGCCCCGGCCTTGGCGGCCGTCCGCTGCGCGCGACTGGCGACCCGTACAAGGGCATCAACTGCTTCTGGCTGTGGCTGTGTGCCGAGGGCGCAGGCTACAATTCGCGCACCTGGATGACGTACAAGCAGGCGCAGGCACTTGGCGGCCAGGTCCGCGAGGGCGAACGCTCGCAGATCGCCATCTTCTACAAATCCTACACCGGCGACAGCTCGGACGAGATGCGCCGCGTGCTGCGCTCCTACGCGGTCTTCAACTGCGACCAGATCGACGGGCTATCGGCCGACTTCTATCCG
Source organism: Sphingomonadales bacterium Ga0077557 (assembly GCA_001464615.1). GTDB lineage: Bacteria > Pseudomonadota > Alphaproteobacteria > Sphingomonadales > Sphingomonadaceae > Sphingomonas. The sequence continues at coordinate 13,786 of LNFI01000034.1, forward strand.
CGTCCCGTCAGCGCGGTGCCGCCCGCCGACGAACTGCCGACCCGCGCGCAGCGGTTCATCGATGCCTTGCCGGCGACGGTCCACATGCGCGGCGATCGCGCCTTCTACGATCGCATCGCCGACAGCATCACGATGCCGCCCGTCGAACTGTTCTCCACCCGTGCCTTTTTCGCTTCCACGCTGGCGCACGAGGCAGGTCACTGGAGCGGTCACCCTGACCGACTCGACCGCGCGTTCGGCAAGCGTTTCGGCGACGACGCCTACGCTTTCGAGGAGTTGTGCGCCGAGATGACTTCCGCGCTGCTCGGTGCCGATCTTGGCCTGCCAACCTCGCACATCGACGATCACGCAGCCTATATCGGCTCGTGGCTGAAGGTGTTGCGCAAGGACTCGCGCGCCATCATGACCGCGGCCGCCAAAGCGGAAGCCGCCGCCGGATACTTGCTGCGCGTGACCGGCCTCGCCGCCTCGGACGAGCCCGAGGACCAGATCCGTGAAGCGGCATGATCGGTCAGGCCGGCCGCCCCGACCTCGGCGCCTACCGGCGCTTCGTGGTGGCGTTAAGCGGCGGCAAGGACAGCCTTGCCGCCCTCCTGGCGCTCCTAAGCCTCGGCGTGCGCGAACACGCCATCGAGCTTCATCGTCATTATGTTGATGGTTTGGGGCCGCCATGATGCGCGGGTGACTCGCTCTCTGGCGACCCCAAGCAACTGTCGCTCCGGCGCCCTCCCCTTAGGAGGAGAGGATGCCTTCGGCCTGTTGAGCGCGACCATGCGCTCAGGAGGAGGCTTCGATGTTCTACGACACGCTTTACCGCCACAATCAGGCGCTCTCGCCTGCGGGCCTGGAAAATCTCACGGCGGCGCTTCACGCCCTCTACGCCGCGGTCGACGACTGCCAGCGCGCTGGAAAGCCAGTCGCGCGCGACGCGGCCATCCTGCTCCTGATCCGCAATCTGGCCGACGTCGCCGAGTGCGATGCGCCGAGCATCAACGACCTTCGCTTGCGCTGCCGGACGGATCGCCTGGCGGTCGAAGCCGCGCCGGCTCTGCTCGACATCGCCGGAAACAGCATCGCGGGAAACGACCACGCCAAACGGACTTTCCATCGTCAGGCGCGGCGCGCGCTCACGCGCCTGGTCGAGGCGATCGGGCTCGATCCGACCGATGTCCGCATTACCACCGTCCAGGGTGCCGACCATGAAGACGGCACCACGGAGCTGCGCCACCCGCATCTCGCCATCCGCGTCGTTCCGCGGGGCTTTCTCCCCGACAGCGAAGTATCGTTCAACCGCTGCCGTGACGGACAAGACGCGGGAAAGCCTCACCACGCGCCGATCGCCGAGTTGCTGGACGCGGACGCGTTCCAGCGTCGGCTCACCGCCACCATCGGCGACCTGGGCGCTCCGCGCCTCGCCGTCGCCGCCTAATCCTCACAGACACAGGAAGCTCGTCATGGGATGGCTCTTCATGCGCGATATGGGCGGTTATGCCACCCCGCGCTCTTATCTCAATAATCAATTCACCTATGCTCGCGACGATCACCGTCTCACGGTTCTCGCGTCCTCAATGGTCGGTTCGACCTATTACGCCGCGTGCGAGCGGATAGAGTCCAGCGGCGCCCGCGCCGTCTTCGCTGTCGTCTGTCTGACCAGGCAAAGTACCGGCGCACGCGATGGCTGCACGTTCGGCTACAAGGATATGACGGAGACGATGGGTCCGTGCGAAAGCGACTGCCCCGCCGCCATTCTCGACGAACTGACCGAAACCGACAGCACTTACGCGACCGATTGGCGCACGCGCTGCCGTGCCAACCTCGCGCGACGCAAGCTTGAGCGCGCGAAACCCACCCCGAAGCCGGGGCAGACGATCGTCTTCGACGAACCGATCCGCTTCAATGATGGCGAAGACCGTACCCGTTTCATGGTCATCGCCAATCCGAAGGGTAAATCGCCGCTATTTCGCGATCCGGTAACTGGCACGGTATGCCGTGTCTCCAAGCTCAAGACGCGGTCGTACCGGCTCATCAACCCCGCCATAGTCCTGAAGGACGCCGGCAGTGCTCCCTAGCAATAGTCGCGTTTAGTCTGCGCAGGCCACCAGACCTCTAAAGGATCGCGTGTCGGGGGCGCTGTGGCTCGACGCAATCCACCGGGGGTCAGTCCGCGCGGTCTGATTCCCCACCCTTACCAACGGAGTTTATCATGGCCGATCGCGCTTCAGTCGCGATCCGCGTTGGCGGATCGCTGTCCCCTGCCCTTTTTCCCGCTCTTCTCGCGGCAATCGAGAGCGACGGCGCATTTACCGACTGGGATGGCACCGCATTTGTACCCGACAACCTTGACCAGAGCGTACCTCTCTACCTGGTTGATCATGAGGTCGCTTGGGGCCGGTTCGAGGCGATCGAGGCCTTCTGTGTCGATCATGGCCTTTTCTTCGCCCGTTGGGCTGGCGGCGCCCCGGGAGCTTTCGGCCCCGAACGGGTGGTCTTTGATGGCACGTCCGTTCGGAGCTTCGCGGCCTCCGACGATGACGAAATCATGATTTCGGCCGAAACGGTGCGCGGCCTCGGCAGCTATGCTGCGGTACTGTCCCATCTCGCTGCAGCGGAATTCGAGATACCTCCGTTGCGGGTGAACGGCAGCGCATGAGGGCTGGATAGAGCCAGTCAGTCCCGACACCTCCCCGCCAGAGGATGCGGCATATGGGCGCCCGCGAGGCCCTGGCAACCCGCGAACGGCGGGCCGAGTTGCCGTGTGCCACGGCTGCCCGCACCACCCCTTGTTCGCGGGTTTCCCTCGGCTGTGCCTCGGTGCCAGCACCTCTTTGCGAGCGCCCAGAGAATGCGCATCCGGCGGAGAGGCCGCCGGCACAGACAGAAAGGCTCGCTATTATGTCCACATCGCTTGCAGCCGCGCTCGCGGCACTCGAGCTAGGGCACCTCGAACCCCGCGTTGAAGAATTGGGCGGCATGGCACCGCCGCCAACCGAGGCCCTGGAGCAAACCGTTACCGCAATCTGGAGCGATCTCTTCACGACGATGGGAAACACCTCGCTCGAGCGTGACATCGAAGATCTGGGCTGGGGCCTCGTGAATCTCTTCCACCGCGCCGCTGCCAAGAAGCACGGGTTGGTCGATCGGTTGACCGACGACATTCGCCTGCTGCTCGCCGAACAGGACGGCTCGGAGATCAGCACGGCCAATCTCGAGGAGAAGATCGAGCTGGCCAAGAAGGTCGAGGAATCCGCTGGGTCCTTCGAGGTCATGCGCGACATCGCCGCCGCGCAGTATATCCGCGAGACCGGAAAGTCCTGGGTGCCATCGTCCGGCAACCGCATATCGCTTGGTGTCACCGCCGGGATCGTCGATGGTCATGCCTTCCTTCGCGCGCGCCGGGAGCGGGCCCTGAACGCCAACAAGGCACAGGGTACGCCGGTGGTATTCGCCGGTGGCCGCCTGACCTTCGCCACTGACGACGACATGAAGACGTTTGCCGACAACCTGCTTACCACCCTCAACAAGGTTCGCGCCCGTGTTGGCGATATGTATCTTGTCCATGGCGGCGATATGAAGGGAATCGAGCGGCTTGCGGCATCCTGGGCCGATCAGAACGGGATCCAGCAAGTGCGGTTCGGCCTTGATCGCAAGCTCGGCGATCGCGCGGGTTTCCGCCGCAATGAGCAGATGCTCTCGCTCAAGCCGAGGTTCGTGATCGCGTTTCAAGGTAACGGCGTCACCGAGCGCCTCGTGATCGAGGCGAAAGCCCGCAACATCCGAGTGGTGGATCGTCGTGGTCCGCTGGGCGTAGCGCCTGCATCGCTCAATGCCGGACGGCAGCAGCGCTCAAGCTAGGCTCGCTTGGGGCACCGTATTTCCGGTGCCCCTACTGCGATATCTGATTGAACGGCGGAACTCACTGTGGCGATGAAAGGCATTAAACGATCCAGTTCACGACCTTCAATGGCGGTGGTCTAAACGGCCGCTTGTGCCGTATTCCGCCATTCGGCTCACTCAAACCTGCCGGTCGGCAATGCGCCCATAAATTGCCGTTAGCCATCGTTTCGGCCGATCCCAAAACCTGCCACTCCTCGAGGTGGCACTGGCTGGTGCGACGGCAGGTTCGCACACCCCGCTGGAGTGCGGCATTTGGATTAAGCCCGCTGATTACTCAGCGGCGATGTGAAAAGACTCTTCGGCCGCAGCTAATCCCTTGCCGGCCAGCCAAGCGAGGACGCCGTCTGCAATCTCCTGCCAGCCTTGTTCAGCAAAGAGGAAATGCGACCGGCCAGGATAGGCGACGAACTCGGCGGGTGCCTTGGCCTTGTCATAGGCCCGCCAGATCCGCTTGATCATCGCGGGGTCTGCCGTCTTGTCCTTCAACCCGGCGATCAGCAGCAGCGGACTCGATAGCCCGTTGAACGACACGCCATTGCCGATACCGATCGCTGCCTGAAAATAGGGGCGGCCCGGCGCGGGCACGACATAGGTATCATAAGCGTCGTCGACGATTCCGGCGGGCAGCGTGTTGGCAAACGTCCCGGCAAACCCCTCGCGCGACATGGTGAGCACGCGGTTCCAGCCGTTCCATGATGTCAGCACCGGCAGCGCGCTCAGCACCGAGCGCAGGCCGGGAAAGACGCCGCGCGGTGGCGCCGGGTCGAGCACCGCACCTGCGAGGCCCAGGCCGCGATCGAGCAGCATCAGCGTGATCAGGCCGCCAAAGCTGTGGCCAACGATGATCGGCGGTTCGTCGAGCTTGGCGATCTCGGCGGCATAATGATCGACGATATCGACGACATTCAGCGTCGCCAGCGCCGGATCGGGGCTGCGGCGAAGCGAGGGAATGGGGCGGTCCATATGCGGCCAAGTTGGCGCGACCGTCTTATAGCCCGCCGCTTCGACATAGGATCGCCAGCCGTCCCAAGCCTTCGGGGTAAGCCAGGCGCCGTGTACGAACATTATAGTCTTGGTCATGTCGGTCACTCCTTGTGGAGCCCGATTTATGCCGGGGGACGCCGTGCCGCTGCCATTGTGCGGGGGTGTCGCCGGATCATGCTTAGGTATGATGCGCCAGCCCAAGCAGATAATGGCGGTGCAGCCCCGGTCCGCGCGACATCCTGTCCCGTTCAACCGACAGGGAAACGCGACATGAGCAAGATCCTCATTCTCTATTACAGCAGCTATGGCCATATCGAGACGATGGCCGACGCCATTGCCGAGGGCGCGCGATCACAAGGCGCGACAGTCGATATTCGCAGGGTCCCGGAAACCGTGCCCGATGATATTGCGACGGCAGCGCATTATAAGCGCGACCAGGCCGCATCCGTCGCGACGATTGCCGAGCTCGAGCATTATGATGCGATCATCGTCGGCACCGGCACCCGGTTCGGGCGGATGTCGTCGCAGCTCGCGGCATTCCTCGATCAGGGCGGCGGCTTGTGGGCACGCGGTGCGCTCAACGGCAAGATCGGCGCAGCTTTCGTCTCGACCGCGACCCAGCATGGCGGGCAGGAAACGACCCTGTTCTCGATCATCACCAACCTGCTGCACTTCGGGATGACGATCGTCGGCTTGCCCTATAGCCATCAAGGGCAGATGAGCGTGGACGAGATCGTCGGCGGGGCGCCTTATGGCGCGACGACGATCACCGGCACGGATAGTTCGCGCGTCCCATCGGCGATCGATCTGGCCGGGGCGCGGCACCAGGGCGAGCTTGTCGCGCGGCTGGCCAACAAGGTTTTCGGCTGAGCGGGGCTAAGCGGCGCCGGGCATGGCGATGATCGGCGCGGGCAGCGTGACGATGAAGCGCGCGCCTGGATCGGCTTGGGCAGCCGCAATGGTGCCGCCATGCGCTTCGACGATCGAGCGACAGATCGAGAGGCCCATGCCCAGGCCTGAGGCTTTGGTCGTGAAAAAGCCCTCGAAAAGCTTGTTAGGCTGATCGAGCAAGCCGTGGCCATTGTCCGTCACTTCCAGCGATAGCCGACCGTCAGGCAGCGTCGCGGTGGCGATGCCCAGCCGCCTCTGGTCGCAGCCAGCCATTGCTTGCAAGGCGTTAACCGCCAGGTTGACGATCACTTGCTGGATTTGCGTGCGGTCCATTGGCACGATGGGCAGGTCAGCGCCGAGTTGTAGGTCGACAACGACATTCTGCGCCTTCAATTCATGGTCGAGGAACAGCACGACTTCCTCCACCAACGCATTCAACGACAAGGGCAGCCGCTCGGGCTCGCGCCGCTCGGCCATGTCGCGGACGCGCGCAATGATATCCGATGCGCGGCGGGCATCGGCGGCCATGCGCTGGGCCAGGCTGCGAACTTCCTCGATATCGGGGCTGTCGGCGGCGAGCCAGCGCAGGCTTGCCGCCGCACTGGTGGCAATCGCCGCCAGCGGCTGATTGACTTCATGCGCAATCGACGCCGTCAGCTCGCCCAGCATCGACACGCGCGCGGCATGGGCAAATTCGGTTTGCACTTTCTGGAGCGCCGCTTCGGCTTGCTTGCGGGCGGAAATATCGACCACGCCGATCAGAATGACGCCGCGCTTGCGATTGTCCTGCGACAACGAGACGGTGAACAGAACGTCGACCAGCGCCCCGTCCAACCGGTAGAGCTTGGTTTCGGTGACGATATGCGGCTGCCGCGACATCGTCGCGACCAGCGCGTCGACATAGACAGGCTCGCTTGCTTCCGGCCAGAAATCGGCGATCGTCCGGCCGATGATCGCGTCGCGGGTTTCGGCGCCGAAGAACGCGAGGCCGTTCACATTGAGGTCGATCACTTCGGCGCGCTGCATCGTCGTGCGGACGAAGTCGCGATTGGCCATCAGGTACGCGCGCAGATCAGTGACGCCTTGATCGCGCAGCGGGATCAACATCGCGCCGACGCGCGTGAAATCGACTTCCCAAAACGCCACCGCCATCGCCTGGAACATGTTGCGATAGCGGTATTCGCTGATCCGCAGCGCATCCTCGGTCGCCTTGCGCTGCGAAACGTCGCGCGCGGTCTCGATAATGCGCAGCGGCGTGCCGTCGGGCTCGACTTCAGTGGTCCAGCGCACGTCGATGACACGCTCTTCGCCAACGGCGGTCGAGCGGATCAGCTCGCCTTCCCACGATCCTTCGGCAAAGGCCTGCCGCTGCAATTGGCCGATGTTATCGTGCCGGGTGGCCAGCAATTGGTTGATGTCGCGGCCCAGCGCCGCCGATCGCGGCCAGCCATAGAGCAGCTCGGAGCCCTTGTTCCACGACAGGATCGTCCCAGCCGCATCGCAGGTAACAACGCTTTCATGGACCAGGTCGAGGATGTCGGTTTGAGTCGCCACGACGCTATCGTCCCCGAAATGCCGCTAGCGGTCCAGCGCGCCGCGGATCAAGGCGGCGAGATCGTCTGCTTCGAAGGGCTTGCGGAGAACACAGAGCACGCCTTGCGCCGCCGCCAGGGCGTCGATCCCCGGTTCGGTCCGCGCTGTTACCATGATGACCGGCAGGCCGTTCTTGAAGCGCGCGGCAAGGTCGATGCCGCTTAGGCCCGGCAATTGGTAATCCGACACCAGGCAGGAAGCGCGGTTCGCCGCATCACTGGCGAGAAACGTCTCGGCCGAGCCAAAGCCTTCGCCATCATAACCCATCGACCGCACCAGCCCGACCAGCGCGGGCCGCATCGAATCGTCGTCTTCGACAATGGCAATCAACGGCTTGGTCACGCGCGAAACCCTATGTGCAGCGATGATGCCGCAATCCGAACCCGCTGTCGCAGATCGCCGACGGGCTGGCGATCATCTGATGGTATTAGGCGGTGACCCCAAGCCGCTGCGCCATGCGCACCAGATCGGGTAAGGTGCGCGCCCCCATCTTGCGCATCGCCGCGCCGCGATGGATCTTGACCGTCACCTCGCTCAGGCCGAGCTCGAAGGCCGCCTGCTTGTTCATCTGGCCCGCGGTCACCAGCGCCATCACTTGTTGTTCGCGTTGTGACAGCGTGGCGTGGCGCGCGTGCAGGTCGGCATCGTCGACGGCCAGTGCGCGCCGCTGGCCGTCCCTGGCGATTGCTGCTGTGACGGCGTCGAGCATGTCCTGATCGCGGAACGGCTTGACGAGAAAATCGACCGCGCCGGCTTTCATCGCCCGCACGCTCATCGGAATGTCGCCGTGGCCGCTCATCAGAACCACGGGCAGGCCAATGCCGAGCGCATCGAGCTGATCCTGAAAGTCGAGCCCGCTCATCCCCGGCATCCGCACGTCGAGCACCAGACACCCCGGCAGGTCAGGCCGGGTCGACGCCAGAAAGTCCGCGACCGACGCATGCTGCTGGCAAGCCAGCCCGACCGACCGAAACAGGCTGTCGAGCGCCATGCGCAGCGAGTCATCGTCATCGATGATGTGGATCATGGCCTCGGTCTGCACCTCGATGGGTTTATCCCTGCCGCCGCCGCACTGCAACGTCGGCAGGGATGAAGCGGCTTCAAACCAGCGCGGCGTCGAGCGTGATCTCGGCATTGAGCACTTTCGACAGCGGGCAATTGGCCTTGGCACCGGCAGCGGCGGCCTGGAAAGTCGCGTCATCCGCCCCCGGGATGGTCGCGCGCAGCGTGAGGTTCACCGTGGGGATGAAGAAGCCGCCATCGCCTTGTTCGAGCGTGACCACCGCCTTGGTGTCGAGCGCCGACGCAGTCAGGCCTGCCTCGGCAAGCACGAGCGTCAATGCCATCGTGAAGCAGGCGGCATGGGCGGCGGCGAGCAATTCCTCCGGGTTCGATCCGGCGACCCCTTCGAACCGGCTGGCAAAGCCATAGGGATAGCTAGCCAGCGCGCCGCTTGCGGTCGTGATCGCGCCCTTGCCGTCCTTCAGGCCGCCTTCCCAATGGGCGGAACCGGTACGTTGAATCTTCATGGCTCATTCCTTTCGGTTGATTGGTTGCGTTTCGGGTCAGCTGTTGCGGACAAAGCTGGCGATCATGTCGGCCGCCAGCTCGGGATATTGGTGCTGCGGACCATGCCCGCAGTCGGGATAGGTCGCGACGAACAGCGTCGGCCACGCATCGTTCAGCGCGTACCAATTCTCGACCGGAAAGATGAGATCATGGTCGCCGCACAGCGCCAGCACCGGGATGTCGGTTGCCCGAAAGAAGGCCGCATAGGCGCCGTCAGGATCGGGGAAGGGCGTCGACGGATCGCTCGATGCCCACATTGCTGCATTCATGATCTCGGGTGCGGTGGCATGATCGAGCACGTCGCGGCGCGCGGCGATCCGGGCCATCGATGCATCGCCCAAGCGGCGGCTTCTGGCTGAATTGGGCTCGAAGAACAGGATGTATTCGTCCTCCACCGTATAGGTCAGCTTGGTGGCGGTTTCGAAGAACAGCGGCTCAGGCTGCTTGACCATAAGCCCCGGCGGCATCGTCGCAATCGCCAGGACATGGCTGGCTTTCTCAGGGTACATCGCCGCAAAAACAAGCGCGGCAAAGCCGCCCAGTGACCAGCCGCCGATGACGACCCTGCCCAGTTCAAGGGCATCGACCAGATCGTTCACATCGCGCGCCATGTCGGCCTTGGCGTAGCTCGCGGTGCCGGTCGACAGGCCAAGGCCGGAATAGTCGAACACGGTCACGGTGAAGTTCTCTGCCAACCGATCGAGGAAAAGCGGATCCCACATGTCCATCGTGCCCCGCAGGCGGATACAAAGGACGAGATTGGGGCCGGTGCCGAAGGTCCGGTAGGCCAAGGTCCGCCCACCGACGTCGACCAGTCGGTTCGGCGCGGTCAGGGCGGTGGGTCGTGCAAGCACATCGTGCATTGTTATTCTCCTTCAGGCTGCGAGTTCGGAAAATGTAGCGAGCGCTGCCACCAGTTCGGTCGTGGTGATCACCGCATGGGCAAAGGTCGGGCCGTTGATGTCGTGGGCACAGTGCATCGCCTCGGCGCTGGCGGCGGCCGTCGCATCGCGCACCAGCGTGACGTGATAGCCCAGCTCGACCGCATACTTGCCGGTGCTTTCGATGCAGGTGTTGGCGATGAGGCCGATGAGCACGACATGTGTAATGCCCTTCTGTTTGAGCAGCGTGTCGAGGTTGGTGTTGGCAAAGCCGCTGCTCACCCAATGTTCGGTGGCGATCAGGTCGCCCGGCTGCGGCGCGAAATCGGGGTGCCATTCACCACCCCATTCGCCCGCCGCGAAGATCTGCATCTGGTAGCCACCAGCCATATAGGGACTCGGATGGTCCCAGGCGTCGAGCTCGCCGGGGCGCCAGCGGTGATGCGGGACGATCACGATCTGCATCTGCGCCTGCCGTACCGCCGCCGTTACCAGGCGCAGATTGTCGAGCGTCCCGACCGCCGTCGCTACCTCAGCGACCATCGGCCAGAGCTTGCCTTCGGGCGCGAGAAAGTCGTTGTAGGGATCGACGAACAGCAATGCCGTCCGCTTGATGTCATGGATCGGGCCATCGCCTGCGCCAGCTATCATGTCTGCCTCCGTCAACTGCCGTCCAGCTTGCCTGGCGGCATGTGCGGGTGATCATGCGTGCGTGGGCAGACCGGTTGAATCGTCCGTCGGGGTGGACGAGCCATACTAACGTATGATCGTGCTATCCCCGAGGACCAACGCCACCCTCTAGACTCTCGGCTGTTGGCAAGGCTTTCGTGCAAAGCCGCGCAGGGTTCGACGTTTGATTCTAATTGAACGAGCGTGGGAAATGGAGACCCGCCCGTTAAAGCCTGGACGGCTGCCTGTCGGTTTTGGCCGTTCGGCTGGCCAGCGAAACGAGTGTCCGGTTTCAGCGATTAGCTGCACGGGAGCGGAAAGTACTAAATCGGCCCAGCATTACTCGCCCATGGACGCAGCGGGGCTTAATGCGCGAACGTCGGCTATCGCCTGGTGCAGCCGTTGAACGACCCGAGCGGCCATAGCAGGAAAGTCCCATCAACTGTCATTTAGCCGTCGCCGCATGAACGCTGATCGCTATCAGTCATGTGGTCGCTTCCCAAACCGTATAGGCTGGCCGGTCGGCCGTTGGTAAACTGGTTAGCATTCTTCTCTGCCGCTAGCTCGCAGTCGGTTTCGCCCAGATCATGCCGTGTCGGATGCCCGAGGAAACCCACCCTCTGCGTTGTCAGCCAATCGGCTCGAACTGCCACCGCGTGGTTGGCGGCCGGTCTCCACAGTGTCCTCAGCCGACGCCAAGTGCAATTGAGATGACGAGCGGCTGGTTGTTGCCCGGAGGTTGGCAGGATGTGGGGGAGTTGGTGCCTGTGACTTAAATTCCGGAGCGCCGATATGGGCGAGCATCGATTACCATACTGCATGGTTTCCCGTCGTCGTGACGGCACAAAGAGATAATCCCTTCTCTTTCACCTGACCCCTAAGTCGGCCGCCCGCCGCCTCCAACCCGCGATCCTGCGGGCCGAGTTGCCGTGTTCCACGGCTGCCCGCACCACCCCTTGTCTCGGGGTTCCCCTTGCGCGGCACGCGCGCTGCGGTGGAGGCACCGTCCTGGCCGCCTTTTTCGGGGATCAGTCGAAGGGATCATCCTTCGGCCGACAGATAAGGAAACCTCGACATGCAGAATATCGTCATCCTCGCCGGCAACGTCGGCGCCACCCCGGAAGCCCGCACCACGCAGGGCGGCACCAAGATCACCCACTTCTCCCTCGCCACCTCACGGCCCAAGCGCGACAGCGACGGCAAGGTCATCAAGGATCGCGACGGCTACCGCGTCGAGGACACCGAGTGGCACCGGATCACCTGCTTCAACGGCGTCGGCAAGACCGTCGAGGAGTATGTCGCCAAGGGCATGAAGGTCATGGTCCGCGGTCGCATCCACTACACCAGCTGGACCGACCAGGACGACGTCAAGCGCTACGGCACCGAGATCATCGCCGACGAGGTCACCTTCCTCACCCGCGCGCGCCAGGCATCGGAACAGTCGGGCAACGGCAACGACACGACCGAAGACGACGACATCCCCTTCTGAGGCGGGATGGCCCGGTGGCGACAGCCACCGGGCCTTTTCGCATGTTCGCGGCCGGATTTCTCAATGCGAACTCGACAGGGTGCCAGGGAGTGGCCTCGCTAGCATGCCGCAATGTCACGTTCGGATCGGCAGTAGCGAAGCGCTCGGGCGCATTGCTAAGTGATAGCATTTCTGCCATCTTGCTATCAACAATTTCAATCACCGCGGGAGTGCTATCAACCATGGCTGCCGTCACAATCCGCAACCTGTCCGATGAGACATACCGCGCCTTGAAGGTGAGAGCGGCTAATCACGGTCGCAGCGCTGAGGCCGAAATGCGCGAAATCCTCGAGCTGGCCGCGCGGCCGACAGATCGTGTCAGGCTGGGATCTTTGCTGGCCGCCATCGGCCGCGAGGCTACTATGAGCGATGCAGAAGCAGAGCATTTCGCGCAGCTACGGGACAAGACGCCCGCCGCGCCGATGCGCTTCGAGTGATCCTGCTCGACACCAACGTAATATCCGAGGCTTGGAAGCCCCTGCCCGATCCGCGTGTCCTGGCATGGATCGATGCTCAAGCGATCGACACGCTCTACCTTTCGGCCGTAACCGTGGCCGAGCTTCGTTTCGGCATTGCCGCCATGCCGGTCGGCAAGCGACGCGACACGCTCGATCTGCGGTTGGAGCAGGACGTATTGCCCCTGTTCGATAATCGCATCCTGCCGTTCGACCTGGGCGCATCGCGGGCTTTTGCCCAAGTGATGGTCTTGGCGAAGGAGGCAGGAAGAGCGATTGCAACGGCCGATGGCTATATCGCTGCCACCGCGGCCGCATATGGCCTGATGGTTGCCACCCGCGACACGAGCCCGTTCGAAGCCGCCGGGCTGGGCATCATCAATCCCTGGAACACAGCCCTCTAACTTCGCGCCATCGTCAAGCGCGGCGCACTGCGTGTTCCAACTTCTTCTGGCGCTGACCAAGCTTCATCGCAGGGTTCGTCAATGATGCCTCTGAGAGGCGGACAAGCCTCAGCGCGCGGTAAGCGCTGATCCGGACCGGGCTCCGTCAACACGGGGAGGCAGCGTCCCGACCAACCCGGCAGCTTCACCCGCTCTTTGAGGCGCAATCCTTGGTCGCTCCCGCGGCCTCATACGATCAACCCGTAAAGGGTCCGTACGCTCGCGCTACGGCCTTTTGCCGTGCCGCCAAAAGATGATCGCGGCCACGAGATCGAAACTTCGGGCGCCAGTCGAGCGGGATGAACCCGCCGGCTTAGCCAAGGAGCCTCGATATGTTTACCGACATCTGGACCGCCCGCCGCAGCGCACTCAGCCTCTCGAAGAACCTCATGGTCGCAACGATGGTCATCGCCATCGGAACCCAGTTTGGCGTCATCACCGCGGACGATTGCGACGGCGACGTTTCGATCGTCAACGAATATGATCCCTTCGCCTGACCTCAAGGCGGGGGCTTCGCCCCCGCCCCTTCTCGTGTGAGATTGCCCTTGGATGATGTAACCGACCAAGCCAGCGCACATTTTATCAACTCGACCCCTTCGGGAACGCACTGTCGAACATGTTTTCGTTGGGGAAGCGCTGCCGCGGCTCTGGCAGTTGGGCGTGCCCTGCGTCGAGGTGCTGCGATCCGAGTGCGATGCCGGCGGCTAGCCCCAAGTGATGGGCTATCGAAACGTCACGCGGCATATCCAGTTTAAGACCAAGACGGTGGACGGCCAGACCGATGCCGTAAGGATCAACGTCAGGCTAATGGACAAGCCGAGCGGGTGTGTCCTGTGGATCGTCGTGACGCCAGACCTCGTATTCGACCATTATCTCTGGTTCGGGGGTGAGCCGGGTGAACCGCTGCCCGATATCAGCGCGAACATGATCGCCAAACACAGCAAGGGGACGTCGCTGGGCAAGAAAAACGAACGGCCGATGCACCGGGTGATCGCAAGGGGGAAATTCGAGAGGATCCAGGCGCTCGACCTGATCCTGGGCAAGCTGTTCGGACAATTGCCTTAAGGGCGTTCGGGCACCGGCTGCGCCGGACCGGGCTCTAGGCTGGCGCCCCGAGCCCCGTGCCGGGTCTCGGCCCTGCGGGTAACGATCCCTTGCTGAAAAGGTACGAGCGCCTCCGCGGTGACCGGCGCCGGACCTTCGGCGAGCGTCTCCTTCAACGCTTCGTCACCCAGCAGCACGCGCCACGGCGCGCCGTACGTGCGGGATGCGAGATAGAAGACCGCGCCGTCACAAGCGACCATTCGGCACCTTTCCTGGGCATCGATCAGCGACCATCCAGCCCCCTGCCGCGCGACGAGGTCCACCGGATCGATCCGCATCAGGGCTCCGCACCGCCGGCATTGGCTGCGGACAAGGACGTTGCGTCGCTGCATGGCGCCGACGGTTCTCACCCAGATCGGCCAGAGGGTGTGGAGCGCTGCGGTCATCACAAGCGGAGGATAGTCTTTCTGCGCAGCACCGGTCCAGCAATCCCGAACGGCCCCGCGACAGCCTGACGTTCAGGGTCGCCGAATGGATGGGGTCATCACCATGCCCGGTTCTTGCCGAGGCGTAGGCTCGCGCAAACCCGTGACCGGGTTTCTCCTCTGCGTTCCGACCCTGCGGGTGCGCGCGCCCACTGTGCCCCGGCGCGCCGGTCCTTGTTGAAAGACCCCGATCGGCGGGGTTTGGAACAGCACAGGATATTCGCTTATGTCCGACAACCAAGCTGCCCCTGCCCCAGCTGCAGATCGCACTTCCACCATCGCGCATTTGAACGACGCGCTTCGGCAGCATCTCACCCAGCCCGGCCACAATCGGGTCGTTATGACCATCGGTGTCCAGGAGCTGATTGGCGACGTCAGCCTCTTTCGCAACTTTCGTGCCCAGGCCGAATTGCTGCGGAGCATCCGCGACTATGACGCATTCGGCCCCGACGTCGATCCGCACGGCGAGCACGACTTTGGCCGCTTCGAGTTTCGCGGTGCCGCGCTCTATTGGAAGATCGACTATTATGATCGCGCGCTGGACTTTGGCTCTCCCGATCCCGCGGACCCGGATGTCACCGCCCGGGTGCTAACGATCCTCCTCACCAGCGAATACTGAAATGTACTGGCCCCGACCCTGGTCGGGGCCACCTGCTTGTGTGGGGGTCAGATAGGACCCAGCAGCCTGTCTGCGCGGCGCCGGTCGAACCCTGACGCTCGCCCACTGTCCGAACGCAAAAGTCTGCTCAAGCAGACTTGAGCCCGCGCGTGTCGTCGCAGATCCCCATCCACTCATCGCCTCTGTATTGAATTCAATACGATGCGGCGATAGTTTTCGAGCCGTCATGTGAGAGGAGAGGTCGCCCGTGGCGGGGGAAGGGCAGGGGAGTGACGTTAGGCGTTCGGCCTTTTTGCAGCTTCGGGTAACCCCGACGATGCACACGGCCATCACGCGTCTCGCACTCGATCAAGATAATCTGACCGTGCGCGCACTGGTGATGAACGCGCTCAAGCAAACCTATGGTCTCGATGTTCCCGACGAGGAGCTTCGTGACCGACGCGGCCGCCAGCCACGACCCGCGAACCCGAAGGAGACCGACCATGGCTGAGTATTTTTCGCGCCATCCCGATCATGCGATCGTGTTTGCGTTCGCGTGCTTCGCGCTCACCGTCTATCTCTTCCGCTACGTCGGACCCAGAGTCGGCGCGCGCGGCGACTGGTCGGCGCGGGACCATTATGAACGCAACCTCCGTAATGGCGCCGACGACTATTGAGCGCGGTTGCACGACACGAAAGACAGACGTGAAGACCATCGTGATCAGCCTTCTCAAAGGGGGCGTCGGCAAGACCTTCTTCGCGACCCATCTCGCTTGGTATCTCGCCGAGCAGGCGGGCCGGCGGGTCGCGTTTCTCGACCTGGATCCGCAGGGCTCCTCGACGCGGCGGCTCGCCAAGGAACGGACTGGCCTGTTCTCGGCCGACCTGTTCGATCCCGACGAAAAGCTCATTCTCGAGGACGCGCCCGGCATCACGGTGTTCGGCGCTGATCCGCGCCTCCAGATGGTCAAGGCGGCGCAGGACGTACACGACTTCATCGTGCGCTTTCGGGGCTTGTCCGCGCATTTCGATTATTGCGTCATCGACACTGGCCCCAAGTGGGACGAACTCACCTTGAGCGCGATGGCGGTCGCCGATGAGGTGATCGCGCCGGTCCAGGTGGCCGAGGATTCGCTCGAATGCGCCAAGATGCTGCTGACTGCGCTCAAAAAGGCTGAGGCCGCGCGTGGCGGGCGCAAGGTCAATTTTCTGGGGCTTCTGCCGTCGATGGTCAACGCGTTCGACAAGCGTGACATGGACAATGCGGTGAAGCTCACCCAGGCGGTCGGGCCGGCGATGATGTTCCCGGCGTTCATCAAGGCGCGCCCGACCTACAAGCATTCGGCCGAGAACCATCATGCGGTCTGGCATGAAAAGGGAAGCGGCGCGAAGGCCGCCGCAGACGAGATCCGCTCGATCCTCGCCGAAGTGGAACGGCGGGTCGAAGCGCGTGCCAAGGAGACCGGCTGATGGGTAAGTTCGACCAGCGGGCCGAGGAGTTCGGGATGCTGATGGGTGCGCACGACAGTGCGCGCCGCGTCGAGAACTTGCCGCTCGACTGGCTCATGCCCGATCCCGGCAATCCACGCTCGCATTTCGATGAGGCTGAGCTGGCCGAATTGGCCGCGTCGATCGAGGCGCGCGGCGTCCTCCAGCCGATCATCGTTGGCCCAAAGAATGGCGACGGCAAGCATGTTATCCGCATGGGCGAGCGGCGCTATCGAGCCTCGCTTGCGGCGGGTAAGAAAACCATCCCAGCGATCATCGAGGCGGGGGAGGGGGGTGACACGCTCGCCGACCAGATCGTCGAGAACGATCAGCGTGCCGGCCTTTCCGCCAAAGAACTGGCGCGTGGCGTCGAGCGCATGCTGGGCGAGGGGAAAAGTCAGGCCGAGAT
The DNA here is from genome assembly GCA_001464615.1 of Sphingomonadales bacterium Ga0077557. Taxonomy (GTDB): domain Bacteria; phylum Pseudomonadota; class Alphaproteobacteria; order Sphingomonadales; family Sphingomonadaceae; genus Sphingomonas. The sequence goes on from LNFI01000034.1 coordinate 30,717, forward strand.
CGCCACGGCGCTCGGCCGGTCAAAGCAGTTTGTCTCGCTCTATGCGGCTTATGGCGAGATGGAGCCCTATCTGAGAGACGCGATCGACAAGGCCCCGATCCGCGTTCTTTACGACCTCCATCGCGCAGCCCGCGCGCATCCGCTTGAGGTTCGTACGTTCGTCGGCGGGTTAGGTGACAAAGGCGTCACGCTTGCTGAGGGATCGAAATTCGTTGCGGCGCTAAAGGCTCCTGCCGAAAGCGCGCCGCCTGTTGCCAAGATTGAGCCGGCCTCCGCGCCTGTGCATGCGACACCGACGGTCGCCAAGGGCAGGGGAGGGCGGGCTGCCTCGTCTGTTCAGGCAAGCCCGCTCAAGGTCATGATCGCAGGCCGCGCCGGTCGGCTTGTCCTGCCTGATCGGGTGCGCGTGGTGTTCGATGATGGCGAAGAGGGCGAGGTTGCATCGACCGACCTTTCGTTCGGGTGAGCGCTCGCCCACACTGACCCCTCACTCCGCGTCCAGATTTCGATCTTTTCAGATCATGTGATGGCGGCATCCCTTCTTCCAGGGATGCCGCCATTTTCATTTCAACGCGAATGCCGGCTTGCTTGCGGAATGGACGAGGCGTTTTTTGAGAGAGGCCCGAAGTCTGCTTGAGCAGACTTTAAGACGAATGGTTTTAGGTGAGGGCCGGATAGGCTTGGCGCCGGGATTGTTTAACAATATGATTGGGCATGGCTTTTTTCGGCCTTCGGCTGCCGGACGATCTCGCGGCGCGCTTCGATGCGATGGCGGCCTCCCATGGCGGTCGGTCCGCTGTGCTGCGCCAACTCGTCGATCGGGCGCTACGGGCGGGGGATGACAGTGTCGTCATTGCCGAACCGCGCGAACGCACGACGGCCCGCGTCGAGGTTCGGCTTACCGCCAGCGATATCGAGCGGCTGGATGCCGCGGCGAGCGAACGCGGTCTCAAGCGCACCGAATGGATCGTCGCGCTCTTACGACGTCGGCTCTACGGCAGGACGTCGCCGCCGCGCGCCGACCGCGCGCTGATCGCGCAATCCTGGCGCGAACTCAACCGGATCGGCATCAACCTCAACCAGGCGGTCCATGCGCTCAACGCCGCGACGATGGTGGATTCCCGTCTCGACCTGGCACGCGAGGCCGAGCGTGTCGCATCATTCCAACAGGAGATCGACGCTCAGTTGCGTGCGCTGGGTCGCGCTCTCGCCGGCGATGTCGCCTATTGGGATACACCGTTGTGAGTGACGACGACGACATCCTGCCGCTGCCCAGTCTGATGGAAGCCTGGCGACCGCCGACTGGCGGCAAGCGCACGCTGAAGGGGGCAACGCTGCGGGTTCGATCGGGCGGGCGGGGCAGGGGAGGGGGCGAGACCCCGCCGACTATGTCGCAGGCCGAAGCGCGCGCGAAGCTGGAGCGGATCGTACGCAAGGCGCCAGAGGTCATGGTCAAGATCTCAGGCAAGCAGCGCGGGGCGGCGCATCTGGGCGAGCATTTTGGTTATATCTCGCGGCACGGAAAGCTCGAGGTGCGCAGCAGCGAGGGTGAGATCATCACCGATGAGAAGCGGTTGAAGACGATCGCCGCGGACTGGGACATGCTCGACCAGGCGATGAACCCGACCGGCCGGGATCGTCCGACCTCGATGTCGATGGTGCTATCGATGCCGGGCGGCACGACCGACGCGGCGACCGTCCATGACGCCGTGCAAGCGTTCGCGCGGGTCGAGTTCGAGGGTCAGTTCGCCTATATGGTGGCGCTTCACACGGACACCGACCATCCGCACGTTCACCTGACCGTCGCCACCCAAGGGGAGGACGGGTCGCGGTTCAATCCGCGCAAGGCCGATCTCCATTATTGGCGCGAGAGCTTCGCGCACGAACTGCGCCAGCGCGGGGTCGCGGCAGAGGCGACCCCGCGCCGCGCGCGCGGTCACGTCCAGAAGCGGGTGCGCTCGTCGGCCCGGCATCTCGAGGCGCGGACGGCGGGGCAGGGGAGGGGGCTGGATATCACTCGCCTGAACGAAGAACGCGCTGCCGAATTCGCGCGCTCGGTCGATCCGGAACGCCGGCCGGAAGACGTGGCGGCGCTCGGCCGCCAGAGGTTCATTCGCGGCGCCTACGCGCAGGCGGCCGCTGCGCTCGCGGCGACGGGCAAGGAAGACGATCTTGAACTCGCCAACGACGTCGCCAGTTTCGTAGCCGCCATGCCGCCCGCTGTGTCGCGACGGCTGGAGCGTGCACGCGAGATCATGATGGCGGAACGGGCATCTGGGGGCGGAGTCGAGCGCGCGCGCGAGGGTGAGGAGGGCGCTGCGACCCCCGACCGTCAGAAGTCCAAGCCGCGCGATCGCGATCGTTAGCGAGGTCGGCTGCGTTCCAACGGCCGATCAGTTCTTGTCGTGACGAGCGCTCGCCAGTTCGTGCAGACCCAATACCCACTGCGCGATGACGGCGGCCTGTTCGGGATCGGTCTCGTTGGTCGCAGCGCCATAGATACTAAGGGCGCCGGCAAGCTCGTCGATCGTCGCAATGTTCGCGCGCTCGAGAAACGCGCCGACAATGCCGAGCGTGCCACCGATGGCCCCGATCACAGGATCGCTTTCAGACCGATCCATCAGTACCAGACACGATCGGCTAGATATCCGGCGGTGGGAGACCCCACCATGTTGATGCACCCGCTCATCCGTCAATCCGTTCGCTCAGTACAGCATCCGTCGATCTGCTGCAGACAGCCGGCGGCACGCCCAGGATTGTGAGGCGTGCCGGCGTTGGAACCGGGTGTTCGAAACCTGAAACGAGACAGGCGCGGCCGCCTTTGGGCCGGGTGGCCTTGGACATACGCGTCCGCCACCCGGTCTCCACAGCTGGGACCGGCTCTCGTTTCGAAGGTTTCGACGCCTCCGCCCACGTCTCCGCAGGCAGGGCCAGTTAGGCCAGATTTGGCCAGTAACGCAATCGCGAAGGCGATATCGTCAAAGCACTGTCCGTGCTTTGGGACGCTGCCTCCCCTCCCCGAGCGAATCGCTTCCGGATTTTGGCTTCGTTGTCCGCAAGAATCAGGCGAAAGGCACAACGAGTGCGGTGGCTGGCGGCGCCATATCTTGTTGATTGACTCGACCTCGCCGGCCTTTCCAGCCCAGCGAAAGCTGAAACTGACTTTGTCGCCAACCTTTAAACCGTTGAGCTGATTTCCGATTGCATCGAAACCCATGGTCATCGCGGTCCAGTGAAGTTCGGCAACGGGACCGTGCGCGTGGTCAGCACGGGGAATAGCCCCGCAAGGATCATTGCGACCGTCATCGCCTTGGGGCGAACGGCAACAATGCGCCCAGACGGACGGCCATCTCAACACCGGCGGGCGACAGATCGTTGCCGCGAACGGCAGGCGCGTGCTTGCGATAGATGAGCATCACCACCAAACTCCGCCGCGACGCCTGCCAGCGCAATGAACCCGACGGCGGTCGCCACCGATTGGTTATATTCCAGCAGCCAGTGCAACCAGAACCCGCCGGTCAGCGCGAAGGGCAAGGTCGCCATGACCAGCAACGCCTCGTCGAACCGGCCGAACCTGACATAGAGCAGTACGAAGATGATCAGCAGTGTCGCGGGCACCACCGTCAACCGTTCACCGGCGCGTTGGCGGGATTTGAACTATTGCGCTAACTTACGGATATGTTGAAATATGAGAAATGGGGTTTTATGAAATTCCTCGTTTTGCACCCCGTCGCTTCCCGCACTTTCTTTATTATGATTTCAACGAGCGATTGACGGTTCTGAGATATAGCCGAGGCTAGCAACGCATATGCGTCCCTCGAACCCAATCAAATGAGCGACGGCTGGATGTCGAAATCTACCGTCCGCGGGGCGTCTACAAGCGCACCCGATTCAGTCGCAGTGCATTCGCCACCACCGTAAACGACGAAAGCGCCATCGCCGCGCCTGCAAACATTGGCGACATCAGCAACCCGGTCACTGGATAAAGCACGCCGGCGGCGATGGGCACGCCGATACCGTTGAACAAGAACGAGAAGAACAGGTTTTGGCGAATATTACCCATCGTTGCCTTAGCTAGCTTGCGCGCGCGTACGACCGCAGCCAGATCCCCCTTGGTGAGCGTGATCCCGGCGCTTTCGATGGCGACGTCGGTTCCCGTTCCCATTGCGAGTCCGACATCGGCGGCAGCCAGCGCAGGGGCATCGTTAATGCCGTCGCCAGCCATCGCGACCTTTGCGCCCTTGGCCTTCAACTCGCCGACGATGCGCGCCTTGTCTTCGGGTTTGAGTTCGGCATGAACACCATCGAGGCCGCCGACCGCATCAGCCACGATCTGCGCGGTCGTTGGGTTGTCGCCCGTTAGCATGATGACCCGCAAACCCTGTTCGCGGAGCGCCACGATCGACTCGCGTGCGTTTGCCCGGATCGGGTCGGCGACCGCAATGAAGCCTGCCAGCGCGCCGTCGATGGCGACGAACATAATGCCAGCGCCTTCGCGGCGCTTGGCTTCCGACGCGTCGAAGAGCGGCTGTGGATCGGTATCGACCCGTTTCATCTGTGCGGTGTTGCCAATAACGACGGTGCGACCATTTACCTTGGCGCTGATACCCATCCCGACCTGAACCTCGAAGTCGAGTGGTTCACCAAGCGACAGTTTGCGTTCGGTGGCGGCGGTGACGATGGCGTGCGCCAGAGGATGCTCGGATCGAGCCTCGACCGCAGCAGTCAACGCCAGCAATTCGTCTTCGGCAACGGCACCGAGCGTTTCGATGCCGACCAGTTTGGGCTTGCCTTCGGTCAGCGTGCCGGTCTTGTCGATGAGAAGCGTATCGACACGCTCGAAGCCTTGCAGCGCCTCGGCGCTTTTGACCAGCACGCCCGCCTGCGCGCCGCGCCCGGTGCCGACCATGATCGACATCGGTGTCGCCAGGCCGAGCGCGCAGGGGCAGGCAATGATCAGCACCGCAATCGCGTTGAGCAGCGCGTGACCGATGCGCGGCTCGGGGCCAACCAGGCTCCAAACCATGAAGGTGATGATCGCGACGGCAATAACGAGCGGCACGAACCAGCCCGAGATTTGATCGGCCACCGCCTGGATCGGCGCGCGGCTTCGCTGTGCCTCGGCGACCATCTTGACGATCCGCGCGAGCATCGTGTCGCTGCCGACCGCTTGCGCTTCCATGATCAAGCTGCCGGTCCCGTTGACGGTGCCGCCCGTTAGCGCGCTCGCTGCCTCCTTGGCGATGGGCAAAGGCTCACCAGTCAACATCGACTCATCGACCGATGAGGAGCCGTCGAGGACGATGCCATCGACCGGCACCGCTTCGCCCGGGCGAATGCGCAAATGGTTTCCGGTAACGACATCGGTGAGCGGGATTTCGGTTTCGGTGCCGTCCGCCGCGATACGCCGCGCTGTCTTGGGCGCAAGATTAAGCAGCGCACGTATCGCCTTGCCGGTTGCTGCACGCGCGCGCAATTCGAGCACCTGGCCGAGCAGCACCAACGCGACGACGACGCCCGCCGCCTCATAATAGACCGGCACCATGCCGTGCATTTTGAATGCTTCGGGGAACAGGCCGGGCGCGAGCGTCGCGACCAGACTGTAGAGAAATGCCGCCCCCACGCCGATAGAGATCAACGTGAACATATTGAGGTGCCGCGTCTTGAGCGACGTCCAGCCGCGCGCGAAGAAGGGCGCACCAGCCCAAAGGACTATCGGCGCCGCGAGCGCGAGTTGAATCCAGGGCGAGATGGCAGCGTTGACCAGGTAGAGGCCGAGCAGGTCGGTGCCCATCGTCAGGACAAGCAGCGGCACCGCGAGCGCCGCGGACACCCAGAACCGTCGGGTGAAATCGATCAGTTCGGGATTGGGCGCATCGTCGAGCGAAGGCTCTTCGGGTTCGAGCGCCATACCGCAGATGGGGCAAGTTCCCGGCCCTTCCTGACGGATTTGATGGTGCATCGGACAAGTCCAGATCGCGCCCGGCGTAGCTTCTGGTTCTGGACGCGGTGCATCGGACAGATAGTGCGCCGGATCGGCAACGAATTTCGTCCGGCACCCGGTCGAGCAAAAATGATAGGCGCGACCGTCATGGTCAGCATGGTGCAAGGTCTTCTCGGGATCGACGGTCATGCCGCATACCGGGTCGATCACGCTGACAGAATGATGAGGGGCTTTTACCCCGTCGTCACGAGGTGCTTCGGAATGTCGGATCATATCGGCCATGAGGTCGCCTCTCTTGAGTCGCTTGTTGTCTGGTGCTGTGGTGGGTTTCAGGTAAAACGCGCTTGACTGTGCTAAGACGCATTCGTCCTCATAATTTGTTCGAAGTTGCCATCAGTTCTCGGAGCCGTTGCCGCGCTCGGCTGATCCTTGTCTCGACCGCCTTTTCGCTGATCCCCAGGAAATCCCCAATCGCCGCCTGCGGCCAACCATCGAGGGCGCTCAAAATCAACGGCTCTTTGAGGTTGGCGGGCAAGGAGGCGAGGGCAGCAATCGTGAAATTGAGGGCGGCTCGATCTGCTACGAGAGTATCTGCACCGGGTGCGTCGTCCGCGATTGAAGCCGCTATGTCGGGTGTCAATGGCAGTGCCATCGAGAAGAACTGACGCACCGTGCGCCGTCGCCGCCAATCGCGTGCCTTGTTGATCGCGACCCGGGCGAGCCAGGGGCGCATCGGCCGTGTCAGATCGAGCTGGCCGAGGCTCGCAAAAGCCGCGACGAAACAGTCCTGAAGGACATCGACGGACTCGTCATTGGCGCCGGTATGCGCGCGGATCAGGCGAAGCAGCGGTTCACGGTGACGCCGCATGATCTCGCCATAGGCAGCTTGACGTCCTGCCAGCGCGAGACTCGCCAGCTCTCCATCAGAAGCGGTAGCGAGATCAATCGTCACCGACGCTCTTCGGTCAGCGCCCGAACGACCGCCGCATCGAAGCGCACTGCCTGTGCCGGTCGCAGGATTTTGCGCATGGCAAAGACGTGCGCAAGTGTATCTTTTTGCAGTTCGCCCATCGCGACATGCGCCTGATTCACCGCGGCGGCGACCTTCGGCCCGGCATCATGCTCCTCGGCGATTGCTTCGGCCAGCCGGGCATTGTCACGTCGCAATTCCAGCTCGCGCGCGCGTCGGCGGGCGGCAAAGCGGAGTTCAAGCTGTTCGAGTGCCGAGCGTTGATCGGCGTCGAGATCAAGACCCTCATGGACGAATTGGTGGAAATCGATGATGGCAGGAGCGGCTGTTGGCAGAAGTGCGCGCCCGATCACAACACCAGCGATGCCGGCGAGCAGGGCAATCCCGGCGATGGCCAGCCACTGGCGAAGCCGCAAGGAGATCATGCGCCGAACAGCGTGGACAGGGCATAGGGCGGCTCGCCGAACAGCCCTGCCACGTCCTGGCGTGCTACCTCGCGACGAGGTAGGTCTGCCCCCATCGTTACGCCGAGGATGAGGGCGAATATTGCCGCGCCGCCGCCTGCCATCATCAGTGACGGGGCACGCGTGCTGCCGATCGCGCCAATACGCGCCAGCACACGGTCTTCCAGGCCATCGAGCGATGCCGGGATAGGCGCGTGTGCCAGCCTGGCCAGTGCCATGTCGAGGTCGTCCATCTTCATTCTCCTCGTTCGACTGTGACCGTCAGGGTGCAACATTTGCCGTAAACGGGACGATCGTCTCCCGTCCATTGGCTCGGACTTGCGCAAACAATTTAAGAGTGCCCGATTGCTCGGGCTGGATGTGGAAGTTGATCGCCGGGCCACTCCGCTCGCCTTCCGACTTCGGTTCTTCTCCGAGCGGGTGGACATGCTCGATCGAGTCCCAGTTCCCCGCAAACGCGACGATATGGCCAAATGCGCCCATGATCGGTTGCAGTGCGGCGAAGGGCTTGCCCGTCTTGGTATCGACGATCGCAATGCTGCCCTGCGCGGCCTGCCCGACCTTCAGCGGCGTTGAGAAGGACAGCGAGAATTTGAGACCGTCCTTTTCAGCCGTCATGACCGTCGCCGCGCTCGGTAGAGGCGCCTTCTCGGCACCGGCCACAAGCTCGGCGCCGATATATTCTTGCGTGCCGTCAGGGAGCGTCGCGTCCGCCCAGACCTTGTACGTGCGCCCTAATAGAGGCGTGAAATCGAAGCGCCACTGGCCGGGTTTTGCCGGATCGACGACAGGATGGATATGCTGGTAGTCGGTCAAGCTGCCATCGACGATCAGCAGATGGAGCCGCTTGGTATGCGCGAGCGCAAGGTCGCTCGGTCCGAGCGGCTTGCCGCTGGCGATATTGGTCAAGGTGAGCGTTACGCCTTGCGCACGCCCTGGCGCCAACGGGCCATTGGGCGACAGCGCAAGCTTCATCGTTGGCGCGTGAGTTTCATCGTCGTGGCCACCCATCGCCATGCCTGCATGCTTATCAGCGACGCTGGTGGCGGTTTTAGCGGTGTCGACCTTGGTCGCCGGGCCGCACCCGACGAGCGCCAGCGAGAGCGCGGCGGCGGTGAGAAGAGATGTTTTCATGCGGGCTCCTTTGGGATTGGTCATTTCAAAAGGCTTCGGTCGAACCGGTTGCGCGGGCATCGGCAACGAGACGGTCGAGGGGTTTGCGGCCATAGAGCCGGAACAGGATCGGCGTGACGAGCGCATCGAGCAGCGTCGCCGAGAGCAAGCCGCCGAAGATCGTGACCGCGACCGGGTGAAGGATTTCCTTGCCGGGTTCGTCGGCACCGATCAGCAACGGCGTAAGTGCCAGACCTGCGCCCAGCGCAGTCATCAGCACGGGCGTCAGGCGTTCGAGCGTGCCGCGCACGATCATCGCATCGCCCCAAGTCTCGCCTTCATGGAGCACGAGGTTGATGTAATGGCTGACCTTGAGGATTCCGTTGCGCGCGGCGATTCCGGTCAGCGTCACGAACCCGATCAGGCTGGCAACCGACAGTGGTAACCCGAACAACCACAGCGCCAGCACCGACCCGACCAGCGCCATCGGCACGCCCGCCATGATGATCAGCGCCAGCCGTACCGAACGGTAGCGCGTGAAGAGCAATGCGAAGATCATCGCGAACGAGATCAGTGACAGGCCGCCGATCGTCAGCGTCGCTTCCTGCTGGGCCTGGAATTGACCTTCGACGCGGACGAACCCGCCATCGGGCAGTTTGAGCTTCGCAACCTCGCCGTTGATGACCGCGATGATGTCGCCGAGATTGGCGCCCGGCGCCCCATTGGCGGATAGTACGATCCGGCGACGGCCGTCTTCGCGCAGAATTTGGTTAGGTCCTTCGGTTTCCTTGACGTCGGCTAGGTTGCGCAGCGGCACCGGCCCCTGCGGTGTTTCGATCAACAGATCAGCGAGGCCAGTCGTGGAGCGTTCCTGATCGGGCAGCCGCAGCACCACGTCATAGCGCTTGAGACCATCGACGATGGTGCTGACGATCTTGCCGTTCGATAGTGTCTCGACCGCCTCGGCAATCGCGGCAGGCGCGACGCCATAGGATGCGGCGCGGTCGTAATCGATGTTGAGATCGAGCTGCGGCACGCGCACCTGCCGTTCGACTCGCAGATCGACGATCCCAGGTGCCTTGGCGATCCGGCCTTGAAGCGTTTCGGCGGTCGTGCGTAGCGCATCGAGATCCTCGGCGAAGATCTTGACGACGATCTGTGCGGTCACCCCGGAAAGCAGGTGGTCGATGCGGTGCCCAATCGGCGCGCCGACCGTGACAGAGCCGGGCAGGATTGCGAGGCGTTCGCGGATGGCGCGCGCCACGATTTCGCGATTGGCCGTGTCGGGCTTCAAAGCGACGTCGATCTCGCTCGAATGGACGCCTTCGGCGTGCTCATCGAGCTCGGCGCGGCCGGTGCGGCGGCTGACGCTGGCGACGTCGGGGATTTGCAGCAGCAGTTTTTCGGCGGTGCTTCCAAGCTTGCTCGATTGTTCGAGCGAAATCCCCGGCTGGAACGCGAGGCTGACGACGAAACTGCCTTCGTTGAAGGTCGGCAGGAATGCCTTGGGCAAGTTCGCCGCACCAAGGACCGCGATCGCGGTGGCGATTCCACCGGCGATAAGAATGCCCTTTGCGTGGCGGAAACCCCAGCCGAGCAGCCGACTGTTACCGTTTTTGAGCCTTCGGACGAGCCCCGATTCCGCCGCTTCGCCGCGCGTCGCCGCCAATTTGGGCAGCAGATAATAGCAGAGCACCGGCGTCAGGGTGATCGAGGTGACAAGACTGGCGAGGATCGAAATGACATAAGCGACGCCGAGCGGCTGGAAGAGGCGGCCCTCGACCCCGCCGAGGAAGAACAACGGCAGAAAGACGAGAATGATGATCGCGGTGGCATAGATGATCCCGGACCGGACTTCGCCGGTCGCGTGCGCAATGACGGCCAGCGCGGGCTTGGGTTCCGCGTCGAGTGCATTTTCGCGCAGGCGACGATAAACATTCTCGACGCCGACCACCGCATCATCGACCAGTTCGCCAATCGCGATCGCCAGCCCGCCGAGCGTCATCGTGTTGATCGATAGCCCGAACGCTTCGAAGACGACGGCGGTTATAAGGATCGATACCGGCAGCGCCACAAGCGAAATCGCGGTCGTGCGCCAGTTGAGCAGGAACACGAACAGCACGATCGAGACGACGATCCCTGCCTCGATGAGCGCGCGTTCCAGGGTCCCGATCGAAGTCTGGATGAAATTCGCCTGACGGAACTGTACGCGATCGGCGCGCAGCCCGTTGGGCAGCGTGGCGGTAATTTCCTTGAGCGCCTTCTCGACCTCGTCGGTCACGGCCACAGTCGCGGCGTCTGGCTGTTTCTGGATCGCGATGACTACGGCGGGTTGGCCGTCATAACCCGCATCGCCGCGCCGGAACGCGGCGGCGAAGTCGACCTTGGCAATCTGCGACAAACGGACTGGACCATTGGCGTTGCTGGCGACAACGAGCTGCTGCAGATCCTCGATCCGCGTCGTCCGAGCAACGTTGCGGATAAGAAACTCGCGTTCATATTGATCGACGAAGCCGCCGCCGGTGTTGGTCCCAAAGGCACGAAGCGCGTCCTCCATGTCCTTCAATTTGACGCCGACGGCATTCATCGCCGCGAGATCGGGCGAAACGCGGTACTGCCGAACCTCGCCACCGATCGGAATGACCTGCGCGACGCCGGGGATCGCGAGCAGGCGCGGCCGTATCTGGAAATCGGCGATCTCGCGGGCCTGCATCGGACTTGCCCGCCCATAGGGGATCGCGACCAGCATGATCTCGCCCATGATCGAGGTGACCGGCCCCATTTGTGGGACGACAGCGGGCGGTATCTGTTCGCGCACCAGCGTCAGTCGTTCGGCGACCTGCTGGCGCGCGCGGTAGACATCTTCCTTCCAGCCAAACTCGACATAGACGATAGACAGACCGATGCCCGAGACCGAACGGACCCGCTCGACCCCGGGGACACCGCTCATCGACGTCTCGATTGGGCGTGTCACCAGCGTTTCGACTTCGGGCGGGGCGAGACCGGGGGACTCTGTTAGGATCGTAACGACCGGCCGATTGAGATTGGGCAGCACATCGACGGGCAGCCGGCTCACCGACAGCCCGCCAAACGCCATCAGCGCGAACGCGAGAAACAGTGTAAGGACACGGTTACGGAGTGAAAAGGCGACGAGCCGGTCGAACATCGCCTAGCGCACCTGACCGAGCAGTTCGGCTCCCGCCGTCACGACGCGCTCGCCGGGCTTCACGTTCGAGAGGAGCGCAACGCGACCCGCATCGACGGGTGCAGATTTCACGCTGCGTTGCTCGAACAGCTCGGCGTGGGTTTTGACGAAAACGGAAGGGAGTCCGTTGGCGCTCGACAGCAAGGCAGTTCGCGGCACGATCACCCCCGCGACGGTGCCACCGAGTGGCGCGTCGATCGTAATCGGCTCACCGATCCGGAGATTGGCGGGAACACCGATTACCCGAAACAACGCGGGCGCGGCACGTCCGCGATCGATGAGCCCCGCCCCTTGGAACACGAGATCGAAGGTCGTGCCGTCGGCGGTCTTGCCAATGGCTTTCGCGCCGGGTCCCAGCGCGCGGCGGTCGAACAAATTGGCCTCGACATAAAGCCGCGAGCGATCAACGATTTCGAACAGCGTGGTTTCAGCACTCACCACCTGCCCGACGCGTACCGAGGATGACGCGATCACACCATCGATCGGCGACACCAGCACTTCGCGCGCGCTGCGCGCTTGACCGAGCGCCGCGCGACGGCGCTGGAGGCCCTGCAGGGTAATTCCGGCCTCTTCGATTTGCCGACGCGGCACGACGCCTTCTAGACGGCGTAAACGCGCTGCACTGTTGGCGGCGAGGGCGATCTGCTGGTCGAGATCGCTGAGCTCGCGTGCCAGGTCAGCGCGATCGATTGCCTGCAAGGGCGGCGCGACAAAGCCCAGCACCTGCCCGGCACGCACCGCCTGCCCGATAATCGGTAGTCCCGATGCTGGCGCACCGATTCGCCCGCCAGTTGCGCTCTGAATGAGCCCGCCGCGCTGCGGATCGGCTACGATCTTGCCGGTCAGGCTCGTCGTCGGCTGCGCTTCGCCCGCCGCCGCGAGCACGGTTCGGATGCCGATGATCCGCTGCACCGATTTCGGGCAGAACAGCTTGCCGTCTGACGTTTTCACAGCAGCTTCGCCCGATCCGGCAGGGACAGCAGGTGCCGCACCATGATCTTCGTCACCATGCGCGGCAACTGGGGCAGGCCCAACGGGCACGCCGAACAGCAACTGCACGCCAACAAGCACGGCCAACCCAGTGGCGATCAGTCGGCGCGAGCGCCAATACCAAGCACCGGCCAGCACAATCACCACCAATGCCGCGATCAATAACCATCGCCAGATTGGTGGTCCCGCCGTCGTGTCCGCGGCGGATGTAGGAACCGTCAAAGTGCCGGAAAGTGATTCGAACGCCCCGTCATGGCTCACCAGAAATGACAGTTCATGCGCGCCCGGCTTTTGAAGGCCATCGTCAGAATAGGTATAGATGCCGTTCGCCGCCTTCGCCTGCCCGGTCTTACCATCGACGGTGACGCTGACAGTCGCGCCTGTCACCGGTACGTTGTCGGCAAAGCCGTCGATCCAGATCGTCAGATCGTCCGCCTTGGCGGCCGCGACCAGTTCGAGCGCATCGGTTGCCGCTTCCATGCGCGGCGCGATCGACACGCCGACCGGCGTAGCGGCAGCACCGTGATCTTCATCCCCGTGAGCCATCGCCAAAGAGGAGCTCGCGACCATCGCCAGCGCGGCCAGCGCCATCCAGATGCGTTTGATCATGGCAGAACGCCCATCGCTTGATTGAAGGAAGATATTGCCGCGAACCGGGCGACCTTCGCGGCCGCAAGGTCGCGTTCGGCCTCGGACAACGCCTGTCGCGCGCGAAGCGCCTCGATGAAACCGATTTCGCCCTCGCGACGGCCACGTTCGGTGAGTGACAGCGCCTCGGCGAGCGCATCCCGGCGCGACCGTGCCTGGTCGAGCGAGCGAGTTGTGGCATCCAGTCGAGCCCGTGCGGCGCGTTGCTCGGCAACAAGACGAAGCCGCAAGCGGTTTGCCTCAGCACTAGCGCCGAGCGCAGTGGACCGCGCCGACGCCGCATCGGCCACCGCCGACTGATTGCGCCCGAGCGGCACCCGAATGCCCAGGAGCAGTGCGTTACGAAATGGCTCTGTCGGCACGTTCGGATCGCCGACCCCGCCACGTTCGCGCCTGATCCCGACCGTCCCTTCCAGGCGCAGACGCGCGCCATAAGTCAGGCTGGTCGCGCGCGCATCGGCGAGTGCTGCGCGATCAAGGGCGGCGCGCAGGGCCGGGCTATTTTCCGGATCGGTGACGTTGGCTTGGCTTTCCGGCGGTAACTCGTCGGGCGGTGGCCCAGCAAGCGCGGCATAGGCAGCTTCGGCCCGCGCCAGTTCGGCTTGCGCTTGCGACAGCCGCGATTCCGCTGCCGACGCCTCGGCTTGGGCGAGCAACATATCGCGCCGCGCCTGCTCGCCGGCACCCACCAGCCGTGCCACCTGGCTGGCGGTGGTCGCGGCGATGCCGACCTGATCGCGATCGACCGCGACCGATGCGCGCGCCGCCGCCAGCGACCACCAAGCGTCGCGCACGTCGCCCGCGATCCGCAGGCGGGCCGCCTCGATGCCCGATTGTGCGGCATCGCCTGCGCGACCGGCATAGCTGCGGATGGCCTTGCCTTCTCCGGGCCAGCGAATGCCGGCCGAGACCGACGTCTCCTCCTCGATGATGCCTTGAGACCGGGTCAAAAGATCTGCGGAGAGGACGGGCGGGCCGACGAACGGCCCGCGGCCGCTTCGGCGCAGTGCTTCGGCCTGCGCGCGAAGCGCGGGCAGGCCGGCAGCCTCGGAAGATTGCGCAACGGCCACCTCGACCGCATCGCGCAAAGTCCTCACTGCAATCGGGGCCGCCGCTTCCTGAGCATCGGCCATCGTGGGTGCTGACATTACTGCCATAACCAATATCGCAGCCGCCCGGAGGCCAGTGTGGTGCATTGAGGGTGATCTTCCAGGTTCTCAAAGCCATTACGCAGCCCGACGACCCAGCCCTCAATATTTTTTGTAAAAATGTGAATGGCGTTGCGCAAGAAGTGAGGGATAGGCTGTTGCGCTGCGTATTGCGTTGTAGAGCAGCTCTTCAAAGGATCTCCGAAATGCGGTATTTCAATGCATCGCTCATCGCCATCGCAATTGCGGGGGGATCGCTTTCAGCAGCGTCCGCGAATGCCCACGCCAAACTGACGGCGTCAAGTCCTGCCGCCAATGCGACCGTCGCAGGGCCGACCAAGCTCCAGCTACGGTTCGACGAGAAGCTGGTCGCGAAGGGGTCGTCGCTTCAGTTGTTCATCACCGTCCGGCCGGGCTCCAAGCTCGCAGCCCCGATGCCTGTAAGTGTTGCCACGGCCCTTGGCCCCGACGGGCAAACGCTCATCGCGCCGCTCAAGCGACCTTTGACGACTGGTTCTTATCTCGTTGCCTGGCACGCCAAGACCAGCGACGGCGAACGCAAGGACGGTACATTTAACTTCAAGGTCCGATAACGGGCTGGTTTTCGAGATTGCCTGATGGCGCGTGTTGCAACCGAGCCGCGCTCGCTGGGTTTCCGACAGGCGGGGGCCAACGCAGCTAAGGACCGAACCGATGATATTGAAGAGGACATTCGCCGCGATGGCGCTCACGCTCGCTGTTCCCGCACTCGCGCACGAACACAAGCCGACGAAGCCGGGCATGGATCACGGCATGATGATGAACGATCCGTCGAACCCTTACCGCAAGGCAGAGATGGACATGCACATGAAGATGATGAGCGCCAAGGCTGGCGACGCGTCGGAGAAATGGACGCGCAAGATGATCGAGCATCATCGCGGTGCGATCGCCATGTCGCGCGTCGCGCTCGCGCAGGCACAGAATGCCGAGACAAAGCGTATGGCGCAGATGACCATCGACATGCAGAAGAAGGACATCGGCGAGCTGCAAGGCTGGCTGCGCAGCCACGGCAAGCCGGCGCAATAACTAGGAACCTAGGAGCGCCTGTCGTGCCCATGCGCGACGGGCGTCCCTGTCGGGAGATTACCCGTGAACATGAACGGTGCCTACCGGAGCCTCGCTATCCAGACCGCGATCGGCGGCGTGATCATGTATATGGTGATGTTCGTCATGATCGACCGGTTGTCGAGCTTCTACAACAATCTGAACATGGTCTACATGACGTTGATGATGGTCGCGCCGATGGTCGTGTTGATGATCGTCTTCATGCCCGGCATGTTCAAATCCAAAACGGTGAACACCGTCCTGATTGGTGGCTCGCTCGTGACCTTTTTCGGATGCTTCGCCCTGATCCGCACGCAGACGACGATCGCCGACAGCGCTTTCCTCCGCTCGATGATCCCGCATCATTCGGGTGCGATCCTGATGTGCGAACAGGCAAAGCTCAGCGATCCGCAGGTCGCTGCGCTTTGCACTAACATCATCAAGTCGCAGCGCGAGGAGATCGCGCAGATGAAGGCGATGCTGGCACGGCGTTAACCGGGCATCGAAGCGATACCCCTGTGCCCCAGGCCAATGCGTTCCAGATGGGGCGGCGGCGCGCGGTCGCGGCCGAGATCAAGACGGCGGTCGGCAACCACTCGTTCCGCGCGCCCGACCGGGATGACCGCCTGTCTGAAAAATGGCGGGACGCTGGAGCGCGCCGCGACGATGGCGAACCATACCTCCACCCGCACCACCGAGCTCTATGACGCCCGCCGGATGACGTGACGCTCGATGGGGTAGAGCGGGTGATGATTTAGCTCACGCACCGCCTGTTGGATGAACGCAGCATAAAACGTTTGTTCAGCACGGATGCACAGCGGATCTGCAATGTCCTCGCCAGAGTATGGCGAGAGGACAGTGAGATGAAGAATGGAGCGATAATTTCTGCGTTTGGCATTGTTGTGTTTGCTGCGATGCTGCCGTCAGCAGCATCGGCGCAAAGCGCCTATGGTTATGGCTATAGCCAGCACGACCAACGGCATGAACGCCTTGAGGATGAGCATGACGACAATCACGATGAACTCGACGAGGTGCATGCTGATGCCCACGATCAGGGGCTGAGCCGCCGCGAGCATCGACAGCTCCATCAGGAATTGCAGTACGAACACGCGCAGTCCGATTATCAGCTTGCACGTCAGCATCAGCGCCAGGACCGGCGGGCATGGCAGCGCCGCTATTATAACCGCGGCTATTATAATCGCGGCAATAACGGATATTACGGGTACTGAATCGAGCGCCTCTCAGGCCCGGGCCGTGCTGGACGGTCCGGGCCACAGCAGTCGCGAGATAAGGGCCGGGTGATCGGGCCGGTTCAAGATTCCGTCCGTATGGTCAGCCGGACGTTGACCGGTGCTCCAGTTGAGATGTTGTTGTTGTCGTACGCATCGGAGAAATAGAGGCATTCGTCAAATTCTCGACATTAACTTGGATTTGGGTACGCTCCGAGACGCGGCAGGACAGCGCCGCATCGAGCCGGGTGAAGGCCGGCAGCAATGTGGTAGTGGGCTCGGTAAGGATAGCAGACAACTGGGTCGATTGGTGAACCACGCCTGCGGCAAGTCCGAGGCGTGGGGTTGCCTGCCAGCGTGCCCAGATGGAGGCGCGCGCGCGGCGTTTGCGCTAGACGAACGACATCGCGCAGGCGGGCATCGAGCCAGGTGTAACTGGCGCTCACGTTCAGGGTCGGCAACAGTCGCCCCGTTACCTCGGCCTCGACCCCCTCGGTCCTGGTCGCGGCGATGTTGAGCAGCAGCGGATTGTTTGGAGCGGGCCTGGTCGCATTGGTGCGGTCGAGGCGAAACGCCGCCACCGTTGCAATCAGCGCGGGGGTGGGCTGCCATTTCGCGCCGACTTCGTAGTTCTGATAAGATTCGGGTTCGAGATTGCGCTCGTCGGCAGTTTAACCCTCGACAGACTGATCGCCCGAGCGGGGTTGGAACGATCGGGCGTATGACCCGTACAGACTGACTTCGTCCGTCGGCTTGAGCACAATGCCGATCCGCGGCGAAAATTTACTGTCTGCGCGCGCGAATGGGCGGATCGGCGAAGTGGTGAGTCGCTGAAGGCCCATGATCTGATCACTAGCCCGGCCAATGTCGTGATCAAGGCTGCCGACCAGTTCCACACCAATCCCAACCGAGTGAACGAGATGTGGCAGGGCACTTGGAGCGCAATCACTTTGTCCGATCATGCAACAATCTTCATCAGATAATGCGACCGAAACTTTTTGCCGGATTAGCACAGCGATTAGCACACAAGCACGTAAATCCAATAAATAACTTATATATATGAGCAATTTAGATAAATAAACTATAGAATCAAAAGCGATTCAAAATCCAGTTCCGAGAGGAGTGTGGGTTCGATTCCCACCGCCCGCACCATCAAATTTTGCAGGCTCCTAGAAGCCGACCGCACGGGGGCTGGAGCCTGCATCAGCGGAGCGCTTATTCCTTCGGAGTAAGAATGTTCTCGGCAGCCGGCACAATCCCGCCAAACAGAGGGATTGGGGTGGCGATCTGACAGTCGTTCGAATGGTTAGAGAGCCCGACCGCCCGCACCATTAGATAGACAAGACCTGCGATGAATCGGGCGCGGACAGAAAGGTTCAATTCCCCTCTCGGCAGGTCGGTTGTCCGATTTTAGCCTCCGACAGACCCGGGGCGGTTCAGTCATCGGATTCCGGCCATCCACGAATCACCCCTACATTGCGTTAAGCTTCAGCTCCATCTTGTCGAGCAAGCCCACCGAAACTACGAGCAGCGCGAAGCGGACATAGCGCGGCCGGGTCGAGCTAAGTGCAGTGTGGTTATGAAGGGATATTGATGCGGGTTTTGATCATTTTTGCCCACGCTGAACCGACTAGCTTCAACGGCTCCATGCTGCGCGCTGGTATTGCCGCGCTGACCGCCGCCGGACACGAGGTGGAGGTGTCGGACCTCTACGCTATGGGCTTTGATCCGGTGTCGGATCGGCGCAATTTTGTCACCATCGCCAATCCGGACGAATTGCGCCAGCAGGCCGAAGAGGCGCTGGCCAGTGCCAATGACGGTTTCGTGCCCGATCTTCAGGTCGAGATGGACAAGCTCGCCTGGTGCGATGTGCTGGTGTTCCAGTTCCCGATTTGGTGGCTCGGCCTGCCCGCCATCTTGAAAGGCTGGGTCGACCGGGTCTTCGCTGTTGGCCGGGCCTATGGCGGTGGTCGTTGGTTTGAGGGCGGCTTCTTCGCGGGCAAGCGCGCAATGTGTGCGGTGTCGGTCGGCGGTCTGGAAAATGTCTACTCGGCTGACGGGGTCTATGCGCCGATCGAGGACGTGCTGTACTCCGTCCATCGCGGCATTTTCGCTTTTACGGGATTTAGCGTCATCGAACCGTTCGTGGTCTATGGACCCGGCCGGATCAATGCAGTGGAGCGGGCGGTGTATCTCGAAGACTATGTTGAGCGGCTACTCACGCTCGATACCGCGCCGATTCTCGAAAGGTCGGACACACCTGCCCGTTGACGCGCGGCACGCTCTCTTGCGGGCGTAGCGGCGCAATCCGCTAGCCGGTCGAGGTCGTCGAGTTCAGCGGCGTGATGACGGCCCCAGTCGCACAGCGCGAGCAAGACCGGCTCAAGGCTCAGGCCCAGCGGTGTCGCGCTGTAATCGACCCGGGGAGGCACCTGTCGAAAGACTTCGCGGTGGACGATGCCATGCTCTTCCATCTCGCGCAGCTGTTGGATCAGTACCTTCTGGCTGATCTCCGGCATCTGCCGCTTCAGATCAGACAGGCGTCTTGGGCCATCGAACAGATGATAGAGGATGATCGGTTTCCAGCGACCGGCGATCACCTTCAGCGCCCGCTCTGCCGGCAGGACCGGCAATCGTTTGATGAGATCCGCCATAGTTACCTTTTAGTGTGTATGGTACAAATTAGTCTGTAGAACCATAGGGTGCTTTATTGCCAGATGCAGCCTCACAGCAATCCCATCTGAGAGATTTTCCATGAAAGCCGTTCATCTCACCCGCTTCGGTGGTCCTGACGTACTTCGCCTTGTTGAGCTGCCAACCCCCATTCCAGGCCCAGGCGAAATCCTCGTCCGCGTGCGCGCCGCAGGGATCAATTTCGCAGAAACACTGATGCGCGAGGATCGCTACGCGATGACGCCGCCATTGCCTTCCATCCCCGGCGTGGAAGCGGCCGGTGTGATCGAAGCTTTTGGTGAAGAGGTGCGTGGATTTGAAATCGGTGCGCGCGTCGCAGCGCCATTGTTTGCCGCTGGCCTGCATCTCGGAGGCTATGCCGAGTATGTCGTGATCCCCGCAGAGTTCGTCGTGCCCCTGCCGGATGAGCTGTCCTTCGAAGAGGCGGCAGCATTGATGGTGCAGGGCCTGACGGCGGCATATCTGGTGAAACAGGCGGCACCAGCGGGCAAGACGGTTCTGATCAATGCCGCCGCCGGCGGGGTTGGCTCGCTGCTCGTCCAACTCGCGCGACAGGCTGGGGCGAAGACGATCGTCGCCACGGCTAGCACCGATACCAAGCTCGACTTTGCCAGATCGCTCGGTGCGGATATCGGGATCGATTACACCCAGGCCGATTGGGCGACTGCATTGGACGATGCACTGGGCGGGGCGGGGCCGGACATCGTCTATGAATCGGTCGGCGGCGCGATCACTATGACCAGCCTTGTTGCGCTGGCACCGCTTGGCCAGATGATCGTTTATGGCGCGTTGAACATACAACAGTTCCAGCTCGGCGTCCCCGAACTGCTCGGGCTGATCTTCAAGAATCAGTCGCTAACCGGATTCGCGCTTGCGCCACTTTTGACGCCAGAGAGTCTGAGGACCGATCTCGCCGCCTTGTTCGACCTGGTCGTGTCCGGCGCGCTGCGCGTCACGATCGGCGGTTCCTATCCGCTGGCGCGCGTCGCCGAAGCGCACCGCGATCTCGAGCAACGCGGGACCATGGGAAAGCTGGTCTTGCAGCCTTGAGGGTTCGCTAGTGCTCCAAGTTTCGTCGCGCGACCGCGATCATCTGATATCACGCAAACGCTGATGCTCAAGTCGCTGCGGAGAACGGCGAGAGGGTACAGACCGGAACGCCGCCGATTTGGGCCAATGCCCGTGGCTAGTCGAATAGCAGCTAGGCGCCCCTTACTGTTTCATGCGCATTATAATTTGCGTCGGCGGGAATAAACATCGGC
Organism: Sphingomonadales bacterium Ga0077557; assembly: GCA_001464615.1. Lineage (GTDB taxonomy): Bacteria > Pseudomonadota > Alphaproteobacteria > Sphingomonadales > Sphingomonadaceae > Sphingomonas. The sequence goes on from LNFI01000034.1 coordinate 51,467, forward strand.
TCACGCCGGTCTTGGCTTCAGACCCACCCTGGAGTGACCGATGGACGACGATATCCGAACAGACCGCCGCGAAGCGCTGAAATGCATGGCCTGGGCCGGGACTGGAGCCCTATGGGCATTGCATGGCGGGATTGCGTCGAGCGCGATCATCGATGTCGCGGTGGCGAGCCCGGCTAAATCGCCGGCCAGCTTTAGCTTCCTGCAGCTAAGCGACAGCCATATCGGTTTTTCCAAGCCGGCCAATCCCGACGCCCGCACCACCTATCGCGAAGCGATCGCCAAAGTGCAGGCGCTAGCCGTTAAACCGGATTTCATCATCCACACCGGCGACATCTCGCAGCTCTCGCGCGACGAGGAATTCGACGACGCCGACCAGATCCTGCGCGAATGCGGCATCCAGACCTATTTCGTACCTGGCGAGCATGACATGGTCGACGAAGGCGGCGGCAAGGCTTTCCTGTCGCGCTACGGCAAGGGCAGCAAGGGCGCGGGCTGGTTCTGCTTCGATCATGGCGGTGTCCATTTCGTCGGGCTGGTCAATGTCGCCGATTTGAAGCCCGGCGGGATGGGCAATCTCGGTGCGGAACAGATGCTGTGGCTCAGGCGCGATCTCGCCGGACTCTCGGCTTCCACGCCGATCGTCGTGTTCGCGCACATTCCGCTATGGACGGTCTATGCCGAATGGGGCTGGGGCACAGATGACGCCCAAAACGCACTTGGTTTGCTGCGCCGGTTTGGGTCGGTGACGATTCTCAACGGCCACATCCATCAGATCGCCCAGAAGGTCGAAGGGCGGATGACGTTCCATACGGCCCGTTCCACCGCATTTCCTCAGCCAATGCCCGGCACGGCTCCCTCGCCCGGCCCGCAACTCGTCCCGCCGGGCCAGTTGCGCAATCTACTGGGGATCACCGACGTTACGTTCGTGCGGGGCGACCATCGTATCGCGCTCGTCGATTCCACGCTCGCCTGAAAGGCCCCTCGATGAATCGTCTAGCCTTTGCGGTCTGTTGTACCGTGCTCGCCGTACCTGCCGCCATCGCACTCTCGGCCCTGGCGCCCGCCCCGGTTCCTGCGGCGGTGCACATCTCGAATTTTACGTTCGGACCCAAGATATTGACCCTAAGGGTCGGCCAAACAATGACCTGGACCAATGATGACGACATTCCGCACACCGTCGTTGCAACCGACAAGAGCTTCCGGTCGAAGGTACTCGACACCGGCCAGTCGTTCAGCGTCACTTTCACCAAGCCGGGCGCGGTCGCCTATTTCTGCTCGCTCCATCCGATGATGACGGGCAAGATCGTGGTTATGGCGCGCTAGTCGAAGGAGCGAAGAGTGATCGGCGGCTTTCGGCCCAGACTGATCGGCGGGCGGGACGGAGCGCCAGATCCTCAACTGCGTTTCCGTGAGCTGATGCTGCCGCACCTCGACGCCGCCTACAACCTTGCCCGTTATTTGGCGGGCGATACGAGCCTTGCCGAGGATGTCGTGCAGGAAGCGTTTCTGCGCGCGTTTAGGGCGATCGATACCTATCGTGACGGATCGGCCCGCGCCTGGCTGTTCGCGATCCTGCGCAATTGCTGGCACGACCGCGTGAACGAACAAGTGCGCCGCGAGCGAGTGGTGATGTCCGAGGTCGCACTATCCGAAACCCAGGCACTCGCCGTGGCGAATGTCGCCGATGATGGCGATACGCCCGAAACCGGGCTGGCGCGCGCGCGTGAGGTCGACACGGTGCGCGGCGTGATCGCCGATCTGCCCGAGCCGTTCCGCGAAACGCTGTTGCTGCGCGAGATGGAAGATTTTTCGTATCGCGAGATTGCGACGATGACCGGTGTCCCGATCGGAACGGTCATGTCGCGGCTCGCCCGCGCGCGCGACATGCTGACGAATCTGCTGCTGCCGCTGCGCGATGAAATCCGGGAGGAGCGCCAGCGATGACATCATGCGCCGATCGGGAGATGCTGTTGCATGCGTTGCTCGACAACGAACTGGACGCGGCCAACGCCGCGGCGATCGAGACGCATTTGCGCGGTTGCAGCGATTGCGCGGCGCGGTTCGAACGGCTGCGCGCGTTGCATGGCGTGCTGCGGGACGAGGCGTTGCGATATAAAGCCCCCATCGGCCTGATCGACCGGATCGAATCCGTCCTGCCGGCGCCCACCCGCGCCAATCCCTGGCGGGCGCGGCTCGGTTGGGCAGGTGGCGGTGCAGGAGTGGCAATGGCGGCTAGCCTCGCGTTGATGCTGACAACCGCGCAGCCCGTTTCCCCGGAGTTGGAGCAGCAGCTCGTTGCGAGCCATGTCCGCTCGCTCCTGGCGGATCATCTGGTCGATATCCCGACGTCCGACCGGCATCTCGTCAAACCCTGGTTCAACGGCAAGATCAATTTCTCGCCCCCGACACCAAATTTGGCAGCTCAGGGATTTCCGCTGGTCGGCGGGCGACTGGATTATATCGGGGACCGGACGGTTGCCGCGATCATCTATCGTCGCAGGCTCCACACGATAAACCTTTTCGTGTGGCCGGCCACGTCGGACGATCCTGCGACGACTATGCAGATGGAGGGATATTCGGTTCGCCACTGGATACGGGACGGCCTCTCCTACTACGCGGTCTCTGACGTTGCGCCCGCCGACCTTGCGCTCTTCGAAACGAGCTTCACGCGGGGAGCATAGTATCTGCCCGCTCATTGTAGGCGGCACCGGGGGCAGCTCAATAACGCCGCACTTGAACGCACGCCGTCGGCACGAGCGGCGCGACGATCACCTACTCCGCGTCAGTCCGATCGTCTCTGAGGCGCGGCCGTATGCGGCCATGCAGCGAACAGGCGGTGGGACTGCAAATGATGTCTTCCAGGTCTGGTGTTGCAACCGGCCGGCATCATATTGAAAGCCGATAGCCCGCCGTTACGCTATCGCTCTAACCCGGCCTGTGACTTGCGCGCGCCCACCGGGCGTAGAGGAAGCATTGGCGTAAAGCTGGCAGGGCACTCCCATATCTTCACCTTGAATCACTTCGATCGTTTCATCGCTAATAATGGCTAGGTGACGAAGATAGGCCACGAGCGCCGCTGCGGCTGCTCCGGTGGCTGGATCTTCGTAAACACCGCCAGCCGCGAACGGGTTGCGAGCATGAAAACGCGAAGTGCTTTCGGCTTGGACCAAACTGATCGTCGCGAGGTCCCATTCGCGCATCAACTGCGCGCCCATCAGCATATCGTACCTCATCGCAGCGAGGCGCTCACGATCGCGAAGCGCAAGCAATAAATGGCGCGCCCCTGCATCAATAATCGCGGGCGGAATATTATCGTCAAGGTCAGTTTTTGTCAGCGAGAAAAGCTCTAGTGATCGATTAATTAGTACGCTTGACGCTGGTTCATTCCGTGTTGGCGCGGAAGTTAAAATAGCGCTCAATTGAGTCCCGTCCCCGAAACCCTCTACGGTTGCTTCACCTTCGTTCAATTCCAGGTTGATCGGTCCATTCTCACCGCAGTTGAACAGCGCAGCACCCAAAGCAATCGTAGCATGACCACAGAAAGAAACCTCTGCTTCTGGCGCAAAGTATCTGACGCGATAGCCGGTGACAGTTGGCGCAGCGAAAACAGTCTCAGAATATCCGACGTCCGAGGCGATCCTCTGCATTTCATCAGAATCCGGCAACTTGTCGCAGATCACTACGCCAGCAGGATTTCCACCAGAGCCATTGCACGTGAATGCCGCAAACCTTTGAACCTTCAGAACACACTCCTTCGGCAATTCCTGTACAAGTCCGCTTTTAGACGATCTGCCGGCTATCTCGCAGGCCGTTTCGCGTCAGAAAATTACAGCTCCGTCCGATCGGCGCGGGATGAAAATATTTCCAAAAATCGTTACGCTTTGTTATGTTGAGTTGATGACGATACACAAATTAAATTTGCCTCTCAAAGGGGGCTGTCGGTGCGGTCGAACGCGGTTCCAAATTGATGCTCGACCCCTTATGACCCACGCATGTCATTGCCGAGGTTGTCAGATTATGACGGCCAGCGCTTTTTCCCTAACTGTTGCCGTTCCATCGGCTGCCTTCAACATTGTCGAAGGAAATCCAGTGCCTGGCGGTTTGCGAAACCCCAAGGAACCTTACATGCATTGCGACTGGTGCAAAGCGTGGGTTTTTACCAAAAAGGAGCCTGACGCAGGCTATATAAATGTCCGCGCCATGATGCTTGATGACCCGTCTTGGTTTGAGCCCTTTATAGAAGTCTGGACCAGCGAGAAACTGTCCTGGGCATCAACACCTGCAAAGCACGGGTTCGCGAAAGAGCCGGATATGAGCGCCTACCCGTCCTTGCTGCGGGAGTTCGCAGCTTCTGACATAGGCTCATCTTTTATCTGAAAAGGGTTCTTATCAGCGTCCAGAGTAATTGTAGCCACCAGATGACGCTAGCGGCGATGGCCGCCGGGATGTTTTAATGTTGCGATCGAAGCGCGTTGCGACCCTTCACGCGGCAGAACATGCGCTCGATGACAATGCGCTGCTGGTAGATTTTCGTGTCTCGTCTCCTGGCCGATGACTTTCTGCGATCGCGGTTACCTTTTCGACAATGTCGGCACGAGCGCTTTTACCCAAGGCAGCGAACGCGGGCGCGGCCAAACCGATGTTGCGGAAAAAATCTACAGCGTCGCTGACGGGGTCTCGGCCTGCGCCGGCAAGTTAGTTCCAGTCGACGAGTTCGAACGCGATGTTGTCCCGTCCTGCATTCGCTAGAATGCCGCTCACGCGCTCTGGTCGGCAAATGCGAAAGGCCCAGAAGCCGAGCAGACCGGCCAATTCCTGACCGAGCAGCGCGCCTATCTCGACCTTCACATTCGAGACCGGAACGGTTTTCCATCGGGTTGGGGCTTTTTCGAGGTCGACCGCAACAAGCCTGCGCGGGTGCTGCCAACTTCGGCAGCTGCTATTCGTGTCACCAGCAGCATGCCGCGACGCAAACGACGTTTGTTCAATTCTATCCGACGGCAAACCCGATCGCGATCAAGGCGGGCAATTTCGATGCCAAAGAATAACAGCCAACATCAATCCCGGCCCGTCGGTCTACGCCTTTGGCACCGGCTCGTTTGGTCTAACACTTACACAAATCCTTACACACTTTGCGGTTTCGCCACAAATTATAACGTATTCTCAATAATATACGGTTGCCTCGTCCCACTCAAGATCGCGCGTCAGACAATGATGATCGACGGTCGCCCATCCCGCGCAATAGGGATCAACGGCACTGTGCCTGGGCCCCTGATCCGCCTGCGAGAGGGTCAGAATGTTCGCCTCAATGTCATCAACGATCTCGACGAGGACAGCTCGATCCACTGGCACGGCCTGCTCGTGCCGATGCAGTTCGATGGCGTGCCCGGCATCTCGTTTCCCGGCATCAAGCCGCGATCAAAATTCGTGTATGAATTCCCGATCAAGCAGGCTGGCACCTATTGGTATCACAGCCATTCGGGGATGCAGGAGCAGCTCGGCCATTACGGTCCGATCGTGATCGATCCCGCGGGCACCGATCCGGTCGGGTTCGACCGCGAGCATGTCATCGTGCTGTCCGATCACAGCCAGATGTCGCCGGAAGCGATCTTCCGGAAAATGAAGCTGATGCCGGGCTATTTCAATTACCAGAAGCAGACGCTCTCTGGACTGTTGGCCGGCAAGAACCAGTCGCTCGACCAACGCGTCATGTGGGGCGGGATGCGGATGGACCCGACCGACATTTCCGACGCCAACGGATCGACCTACAATTTCCTCGTCAACGGGCACGGGCCACAGGATAACTGGACCGCGTTGTTCAAACCTGGCGAGCGCGTGCGGCTGCGGATCATCAACGCGTCGTCGATGACGACCTTCAACGTCCGCATTCCGGGGCTGAAGCTCACCATCGTCCAGGCCGACGGCCAGAACGTCCGCCCGGTCACGGTCGACGAATTCCAGATCGGGGTCGCGGAGACCTACGACGCCGTCGTCGAGCCGACCGACGACCGGGCCTACACCTTCGTTGGCGAGGCGGTCGATCGTTCGGGCATGGCGCGCGCGACGCTAGCCCCCCGCGCCGGTATGGCCGCAGAGGTGCCGCCGCTGCGCAAGCGGCCGCTTGCGACCATGAAGGACATGGGCATGGGCGGTATGGGATCGATGGGCGGCATGTCGGGCATGGACATGTCGGGTTCAGGCGGCAGGCATGGCCTGGCCGACGGCGCGATGGCCGGCATGGATATGGGCAAGAAGGACGTCGCGACGCCGGGCATGGCTCGCGACGACAAGATGCAGGGCATGAGCATGTCCGGCATGGACATGAAGATGCGCGACTTCTCCAACGCGCCCAAGATCGAGAAGAATCCGGGCGTGCAAACGGTCGCGATGAGCCCGGTCGATCGCACCAGCGAGCCCGGTCAGGTGCTGGAGAATGTCGGTCACCGCGTGCTGGTCTACCGCGATCTGATGGCGCTGGCGCGCAACCCCGACGTACGTGCGCCGACCCGTTCGCTCGACATCCACCTGACTGGCAACATGGAACGGTTCATGTGGTCGTTCGACGGGGTGAAGATGTCGGACACGATGGAACCGTTCCCGTTCATCGAGGGCGAGCGGGTGCGGGTAACGCTCATCAACGACACGATGATGGCGCATCCCATCCACCTGCACGGTCACTTCTTCGAGCTGGTCACCGGGCACGGCGAGCATTCGCCGCGCAAGCACACGGTCATCGTCCAGCCGGGCGGCAAGGTGAGTTGGGACCTGACTGCGGACGCCGTTGGCGACTGGGCGTTCCACTGCCATCTGCTCTACCACATGATGGCGGGGATGATGCGTGTCGTCTGCGTGCGCCCACGCGGAGAGGCCGCATGAACCGCGTCGTCGTCGCCGCGCTTTCTGCTGGTGCCGCGGTGATCGTTGCGGTCCCGGCCACGGCGCAGGTGTCGATGCAGGGCATGGACATGAAGGGCATGAAGATGCCGATGAAGCCGCCTGCGAAGAAAAAGGCACCGCCGACCACGCTAGCGAAAAGGCCGACGACCAGACGGCCTGCGGCGAAACCGGTGGCCGTTCAAAAACCGCCAGCGAAGGCGATGGAAAGCATGGCGATGCCCGGGATGGATATGTCGGATGCCGCCAAGGCGTCGACCGATCAGCCGATGTCGGGCATGGATATGTCAGGTGAAAAGGCGTCGGCCGACTCCTCATCTGGGAAGGCGATGTCAGGTATGACGATGCCCGACATGCAGGCGAGCGGTACTGCTCTGCCAGCCGGGAACGCCCCGGCACCAATGCCTCCCACCGATCATTACGCCGACCGCTTCTTCCCACCCGCCGAAATCCACAAGGCGCACGAGGCGATGATGCGGCAGGAAGGCGGCCGCAATTTCTCCAAGATCATGTTCAATCTGGCCGAATATCAGATCCGCGACGGCAAGGACGGCTATCGCTGGGACGGCGAGGGCTGGTTCGGGGGCGACATCAATCGGCTGGTAATCAAGACCGAGGGCGAAGGCACATTCCGCGAGGGCATCGACAGCGCCGAGGTCCAGGCGCTCTACAGCCGCGCGATCGGTCCTTATTTCAATCTTCAGGCGGGCGTCCGTCATGACTTCCAGCCGTCGCCGACGCGCACCTACGCGACAGTCGGCTTCGAGGGTCTCGCGCCGTATCTGTTCGAGGTCGAGGGCGCAGCGTTCCTTTCGGACAAGGGTGATCTCCTCGGGCGCCTCGAAGGCTATTACGATCAGCGCATCACTCAGCGGCTGATCCTCCAGCCGCGCGTCGAGCTCAATCTGTCGGCGCAGGATGTGCCCGAGAACAGGTTGGGCGCCGGTCTGACCAACGCCGAACTGGGCTTGCGGCTCCGCTACGAGTTCGTACGCGAGTTCGCGCCCTATATCGGTGTTTCCGACGACGCGAAAACCGGGCGAACCGCTGAGTTCGCGCGTGCGGACGGCAAGGATGCGACATCGACCAGCTTCGTGGCTGGCGTGCATTTCTGGTTCTGACGCGCGACGGACGAACGCCAAAGGAGAAGCGACATGCAGGGTAGGGGTCAGGACATAGAACGGGCACAGATATACGCTAAGCGTCTCTGCGCGCACTTATGGGTCGACTCTATGCGTCGACGACTCCAGCATTCCAAAGG
>LNFI01000035.1 GCA_001464615.1 Sphingomonadales bacterium Ga0077557
GCCAGAAAACTCCTCACATTCGCTAACGCCGTCCTCGCCAGAGGCTCACAATGGACACATGCTGATAATGGTTGCTGAGCGAAGTCGAAGGGCATGCGCAGCGCTTGGGCTTCGACTTCGCTCAGCCCGAACGGGCGGCGTTTCGAGCCGTATTTGCTTTGCTCTAGCCCAAAGCCGTCAGCGCTGTATGGTGCGCGGCTGGCGCAGCCGGGGGGGCGCGTGAGTTTTGTGCGCAAAGGGTATCAATGAACCAGACGCTTATCGGCCTTTCCGGGATCGCCGTCATCCTGCTGGCCGCGTTTCTGCTGTCGAACAATAAACGGCTGATCCGCCCGCGCGTTGTCATTGCTGCTTTTGGCCTACAGGTGGCGATGGCGGTGCTGGTGCTGTACGTGCCCGCTGGCAAACGTGTGATCGAGACGATGGCGCTCGGTGTCTCCGCGCTGCTTGGGTATGCGGCGGCGGGCACCCAGTTGATTTTCGGCAAGCTGGCGACTGATCCCACTTTTGGGTCGGCCTTTGCGTTTTCCGCCTTGCCGGTGATCATCTTTTTCGCGGCGCTGGTGGCGGTGCTCTATCACCTCGGCATCATGCAGCTGGTGATCAAATATGTCGGCGGCGGCATCGAGCTGATCGTTGGCGTGTCGAAGGTTGAGGCGTTGTGCGCTGCCGCCAATATCTTTGTCGGGCAAAGCGAAGCGCCGTTGGTGATCGCGCCCTATCTGCCCGCGCTGAAGCCGCCACAGCTATTTGCGGTGATGTCGGTCGGCATGGCGGGCGTCGCGGGCACCATTTTGGCGGCTTATGCCGCGCTGCTCGGTCCGACGGCGCTGCCCTATCTGCTCGCTGCATCGTTCATGTCGGCGCCCGGCGGGCTGTTGATGGCCAAGATCATCATGCCCGACGTGCCGCCGGTGCCGCCTGCTGACACGGTCGATGGCGAAGTGGTCGAGATCGCCGATCCGGTCGATCCCGTGCTTGACGTCGAGCGTGCCGAAAACGTCATCATGGCCGCCGCCAATGGCGCGCAGACGGGGGTGCGGATTGCGGTCGCCGTCGCGGCGATGGTGCTCGCCTTTGTGTCGCTGGTTGCGCTCGCCAATGGCTTGCTTGGCGCAGCGGGTGGGTTGTTCGGCCATCCCGAACTGACCTTCCAATGGATCCTTGGCTATATCCTTGCGCCGTTCATGCTGCTGCTCAACATCCCGGCGAATGAGGCGGCAGCGGCGGGGAGTTTGGTCGGCACCAAGGTGGTGCTCAATGAATTCGTCGCGTTTATCGATCTGGGGCAGATGAAAGAGCTGTCGGCGCGCACCACCGCTGTCGTCACCTTTGCGCTGTGCGGCTTTGCCAATTTCCTGTCGATCGCGATCCAGATTGCAGCGACTGGTAGCCTCGCGCCCAACCAGCGCCCGATGATCGCCAAGCTCGGCATCCGCGCGCTGGCGGCGGGGACGCTGGCCAATCTGATGAGCGCGGCGCTGGCGGGGATGCTGATCAGCTAAGGCCAGAAAAACCGCTTGAAGTTGACGCTGCGTCAACCGCTACAAGCCGGGCATGACGCAGATTATCGACATTGCCGAGGTTGCCCGCACCACTGGCCTATCCGCGCGCGCACTCCGTTTCTATGAGGCGCGGGGGCTGGTGAAGCCGCTGCGTACCGGCTCGGGCAGGCGCTGTTATGGCGCGGGCGAGCTGGAACGGCTGCATCAGCTCGTCGCGCTCAAACGGGCGGGCTTGAGCCTGCAGCAAATCAAGGCGCTGTTTGACAAAAAGCCCATCGACTTGCGCCAGCTAGTCGCGCTGCAACTCGACACGCTGGATGATCAGGCGCGCGCGCTCACCGAAGCGCGCACTATCCTGCGCACGACCTTGTCCCGAATCGATCGCGGCGAGCCGATCGATGCCGCGACCTTCTGCTCGCTGATCAGGACAGGAGACGTGATGATGACCGACGAAACTGAAAAATGGCAGGCGGTGACCGACCGCTATCTGAACGACGAGGCCAAGGCCGATTTCGCCCGGACATTGCCCCAAATGGGCGATTCCTTCGATGCCGCGGCGGCGGGTGCCAAGTGGAAGGATCTGGGCAGCCGGATCAAGGCGGCGCTGCCGATGGACCCGGCGAGTGACGCCGCCCAGGCCTTTGCCGCTGAGTGGAAGGCGCTGCTTGAACCCTTTACCCGCATCGCCACGCCAGCGATGATGGCCCAGACGCGCGAGATGTACGCGAACATGGACAAGTGGGAAGGCCAGGCCGATCCCGGCTTCGACCATGAAGTGTTCCAGTTCATCCAGGCAGCGAACGCGGCGGCCCAATGACGACCGGACCGGTGTCGGCGCTTTACCGCGTCGGCACCGGCTCGGCCCCCGAATAATCATAAAAGCCGCGCTTGACCTTGCGGCCATACCAGCCGGCTTCGACATATTTGACGAGCAATGGCGCGGGGCGGAATTTGGGGTCGCCGGTGCCGTCATGCAGCACCCGGATAATCTCCAGACAGGTATCGAGCCCGATGAAGTCGGCGAGCGTCAGCGGCCCCATCGGGTGGTTGAGGCCAAGCATGCAGGCGGTGTCGATATCGCGCATCGTTGCCACGCCTTCGCCAAGCGCGAAGATCGCCTCGTTGATCATCGGCATGAGCACACGGTTGACGATGAAGCCCGGCGCGTCATTGGCATGGACGATCTGCTTGCCGAGCGATTGGCCGAATGCCTCGACACTGGCGACTGTGGCATCGCTGGTGGCGAGCCCGCGGATCAGTTCGATCAATCCCATCACTGGCACAGGATTGAAGAAGTGGACGCCCATGAAGCGGGCCGGATCAGGCGATGCCTGGGCGAGGCGGGTGATTGGGATCGACGAGGTGTTGGAGGCAAGGATCGCGTCCGCGCCCAGCACCTTGCCGACGGTGGCGAAGATGGCGCGCTTGATTTCCTCGCGCTCGGTCGCAGCTTCAATGACGAGGCCGCAATCGCTCATCGCCTCGACGCTGGCGACGGGTTCGATCAGTGCGAGCGCGGCATCGCGCGCGTCACTCCCGATTTTTTCCTTGGTGACCAGTCGATCGAGCGCCTTGGTGATCCCCGTCTTGCCCGCCTGGGCGCGCGCCAGATCGACGTCGGACAGCAGCACATGATAGCCCGCCTGTGCCGACACCTGCGCGATCCCCGCGCCCATCTGCCCCGCTCCGATAACGCCGATCGTTTTCATGGTCGCTCCTTTTTGCTGTGGCGCGGTTTATCGCTGAGCGCGTCAAATGCGAAGTAAAAGAAGGTTGGTTCGCGCGGAGGCGCAGAGACGCGGAGGTGTTTCGCGAGGGGGAAGGTCGGGGGTTATAACCAGCCGAAGGCTCTTTTCTGGCTTCGCCGGAGATGGACGCGAGGCTGCCTCAAACGCCACATCTCCGCGTCTCCGCGCCTCCGCGCGAACAAAAACTCTAAGGCGCCGTCCGTGGCGCCTGAGCCTCCGCCAAAATCAGCGCAAAGCGATCATCGGCATCGGTCCACTCCCCGATCGGCGTCCAGCCGCCTGCCCGCAGTAAGATTCGCGCATCACGGTCGCCATATTTGTGGCTGTTCTCGGTGTGGATCGTCTCGCCCGCCGCGATCGAGAAAGGGCGCCCTTCAATGGTGAACGACACATCCTCGGTCGCCTCCAGATGCATTTCGATCCGCGCGCGCATGTCGTTCCAGATCGCCCGGTGGCGGAACGCCGACACCGGAATCGTCCCGTCGAGCTCGCGATTGATCCGCTCGAGCAGGTTGAGGTTGAATGCCGCCGTGACCCCTTGCGCATCATCATAAGCGGGAACGAGGACGTCTTCGCCCTTCAGCCGATCCATCCCGATCAGCAGCAGCGATCCGGTGTCGAGCCACAGCCGCATCGCGCGCAGCAGATCGACCGCCGAGGACGGGATCATGTTGCCGATCGTCGAACCGGGGAAAAAGCCAAGCTTGGGCAGATCGGCCACGGCTGCCGGCAAGGCGATTGGCCGCATGAAATCTGCCTCAATCGGCAGCACCGGCAGCCCGGGAAAATCGGCCGACAGTGCGGCTGAGGATTCGCGCAGAAAATCCCCCGAAATGTCGATCGGCACATAGGCCGCAGGCGTGATTGCGCGGAGCAGCAAGGGCGTCTTCGCTGACGATCCGGAACCGAATTCGACAACGGCGTGGCCGGCGCCAATCCGCGCGGCAATTGCAGCGCCATTGTCGCGCAAGATGCTCGCTTCCACCCGCGTCGGATAATATTCCGGCAGGTCCGTGATTTTTTCGAAAAGCTCAGACCCGCGCCGATCGTAAAACCAGCGCGCTGGAATAGCGCGCGGACGGGCCAGAAAGCCGTTCAGGACATCAGCGCGAAAAGCAGGGCTCGCCAGACTGGCTTCGCCGTCTTCAATTTCAGGTTTCAGCACGCTCACACATCCTTTGCCAGGCGGACGCCGGTGAACTGCCAGCGCTGGTGCGGATAGAAGAAATTGCGATAGCTTGCCCGCAAATGGCCGCGCGGCGTGGCGCAGGAACCGCCCCGAAGCACGCACTGCCCGCTCATGAACTTGCCATTATATTCACCGACCGCACCCTCAACCGCGCTAAACCCCGGATAGGGCCGGAACGCGCTGCCGGTCCATTCCCAGACATCGCCATACCAAGCCGGGCCGGCGGTTGACGGCCTCGGCTCGACTGGTCCTGCCTGATCGAGTTGGTTGCCGCTTTCAGGATCTTGCGCTTGCGCGGCGGTCTCCCATTCTGCCTCAGTCGGCAGGCGCGCGCCTGCCCAGCTGGCATAGGCATCGGCTTCATAAAAGCTGACATGGGTAACAGGAGCGGCAGGGTCTATCGCGCGCCTGCCGTCCAACCCGAAGCGGGTCCAACGGCCATCGCGCTCTTCCCAGTAAAGGGGCGCGGTGATGGCGTGCGCCTTCACCCAGCCCCAGCCATCCGACAGCCAGTGGCGCGGATCGCGATAGCCGCCATCGGCGATGAAGGCGGCCCATTCGCCGTTGGTCACCGTCCGGTCAGCAATGGCGTGGGGGCTGAGCAGCGCCTGGTGGCGCGGCCCTTCTGCATCAAAGGCAAAGCCATCGCCGACATGGCCGATGTCGACAATCCCGCCGGGATGCGCGATCCAGCCGATCGGCCCCGGCATCGCAACCGGCACTTTGCGCGACGCTGGCCAGATCGCGGGTTCGGTCGGGTTTTGCGCGAACAAATGCAGGATGTCGGTGATCAACAATTCCTGATGCTGTTGTTCATGATGGCAGCCAAGTTCCACCAGATCGAGCGCTGCGCCGGGGAGCGACGGCAGCGCGGCGAGCAACGCTGCGTCAACGGCCGCGCGATAGCCAAGCACCTCGGCCAAGGTCGGCCGGGTGATCATGCCGCGCCGGGCGCGGGCATGGCGTTCGCCCTCTGCCTCATAATAGCTGTTGAACAGGAACGGGAAGCGCGCGTCATGCAACTGATAGCCGGGAACGAGATCGCGCAGAATGAAGGTTTCGAAAAACCAGCTGGTATGCGCCAGATGCCATTTGGCAGGGGAGGCGTCGTCCATCGATTGCACGCTGGCATCGGCGTCGGAAAGCGGCGCGACCAGCGCCACGCTCAGCGCCCGTACCGCCTGATACTGTTCCGAAAGCTGAGCCGGATTTGCAACCAGACGGGGCTTGGTTTGCATTGTCGTTCCTCTGCTTAAGGCCGCTAGCGCGACGCGCCGGGAACCCATAATATGTCGCCGCCTGCCGGAATGTTCACAAAACGCGCGCAGACGAACAGAAAATCAGACAGGCGGTTGAGATATGAGACCGCTTGTGGATTGAGCGGCACGGTGCCGGATGCCGCCACCGCCGCCCGCTCAGCGCGGCGGACAATCGCCCGCGCAAGGTGGAGTGATGCTGCCCCCGCCGTACCGCCCGGCAGAATGAAGCTGGTTAGCGGCAACAGGTCGGCATTCATCGCATCAATCTCTGCCTCCAGCCGCGCGACCTGATGGGGAACGATCCGCAACACCATCTCCGACGGCGCGAAATCCTCCCCCGGCGTGGCGAGATCGGCGCCGAGATCGAACAGATCATTCTGGATGCGGGTCAGCGCGGTCGCGACCGGTCCCGGGCCGAGCGCTGCTATGGCGACCCCGATCGCGCTATTGGCTTCATCGACATCGCCAATCGCCGCCAGCCGCACATCGGTTTTGGCCACGCGCGACCCATCGACCAGGCCAGTCGTGCCATCATCGCCAGTACGGGTATAGATTTGGTTGAGCTTCACCACGGGCGCTGGCCCGACATGATCAGGTGCGGCCAGTGACGAACAATATGGCGACGACGATCAAAATCGCCATTGCCTGAAAGAAAATGCGCTGCTGCATCATCTTGTTCGATTTGGTGCTCGCTACGCTTGGGCCGGTCCCTTTCAGGTCAGCCTCCGTCGCCTGCAGAAAGGCAACAATGCCGCGGATCAGCGCGACGAGGGTCGCGATCATCGCGGCGACGAGCAAAATGGCGAGGAAAACTGTCATGGGCGCTATTTAGGGCGTTATGGCCGCGATGCCAATGGGCAGTTGCCCGCGCCGCACCATTTGGGCCAATGCGGCGCCATCCTCACCGGCGGCCCGAAGCGCTGCCAATGTCGGTGCGCCGCTGCGCTTGGCGAGCCGGTTGCCCTGCTGATCATGCAGCAAGGCGTGGTGATGATAGGTTGGCGTCGGCAGGCGGAGCAGCGCCTGGAGCAGCCGGTGGACATGCGTCGCGGCAAACAGATCAACGCCGCGCACCACGTCTGTCACGCCTTGCGCCGCATCATCGACGGTAACGGCCAGGTGATAGCTTGCTGGTGCATCCTTGCGAGCGAGCACGACATCACCATGGGCCAGCGGATCGGCGGTCACGCGACCGGCCTGGGCGTCGACCCAGTCGAGCGGCCCGGCCAACGCCACCGCGCGGGCCATATCGATCCGCCAGGCATGCGGCTCCGCTGTGATGCGCGCCTGTCGCTCAGTCGGTGCCATTGCCCGGCAGCTGCCCGGATAGACTGCGCCGTCCGGTCCGGCATGCGGCGCGCTCAGCCGTGCCGTGATATCGGCGCGGGTGCAGAAACAGGGATAGAGCAGCCCCTGATCGTGCAGCCGATCAAGCGCCGCTTGATAGACCGACGCGCGTTCGGATTGGCGCAGAACCGGCCCGTCCCAGCTGAGCCCAAGCCAGGCAAGATCGGCAAGGATCCCGGCGATATGGTCGGCCCGGCTGCGCGTGCCATCGATATCCTCGATCCGCAGCAGGAAGCGGCCACCCTGATCGCGCGCGCGATCATGCGCCTGGACCGCGGACCAGGCATGGCCAAAATGGAGCGCGCCGGTGGGGCTTGGCGCGAACCGGGTGATGATCATGGGGTCGGGCATTTGGCCCGCCCTCCGATGCGGCTTCTTTCTGGCTCTTGACCGCGAGTCGCGCGTTCTGTCATCATGCCGTCATCCTAGTCGTCGAAAGGCGTCTGGGAAAAGTCTGGGAGGTGACATGTATCATCCCGATCTTATCCGGCACCCGGATATGGTCCGTCATCCGGACGGGTGCCCCGCGCTCGTTCTGAACGCTGATTATACGCCGCTGAGCTATTATCCCTTGAGCGTCTGGCCATGGCAGACGGCGGTGAAAGCGGTGTTTCTCGACCGGGTCGATATCGTCGCCAATTATGAGCGAGAGGTCCGAAGTCCCACCGCGAGGCTGAAGCTGCCTTCAGTCATCGCGCTCAAGCAATTCGTCAAACCTTCACAATTTCCCGCCTTCACCCGCTTCAACCTTTTCCTCCGCGATAAATTTACCTGCCAATATTGCGGTTCGGGTCGCGATCTCACCTTTGATCACGTCATCCCCCGCGCCCAAAAGGGCCGCACCACCTGGGAAAATGTCGTCACCGCCTGCGCGCCCTGCAACCTGAAAAAAGGCGGCCGCACCCCCAAACAAGCGCATATGCCGCTCCACGTCGCGCCGATCCGCCCGACCAGCTGGCATCTGCAGGAACATGGCCGCCGCTTCCCGCCCAATTACCTGCACGAGACGTGGCACGACTGGCTTTATTGGGATGTCGAGCTGGAGGCGTAAGGTCGCTTCAGAATGGAATTTTGAGCGTCAACAGGATTTGCCCTTCGCCCAAACGGCCCTGTGCAATCTCCGGCCCGAACCAAGCATTGCCCGGCAAGGCGACACCGACACGCTTCCGGTCAGCATAACGTTCCGGCACCGACCGTAGCCGATGTTTCTCGTTCGGGTCGGATGCACCGCAGACGATGATATCGCCATTGGCATCGTGCGGACAAAACCTGGTTTGGAGCGGCTTGATCCGCTCTACCGTTGCAGGAATCGTGTCGATCGACGCTAAATCTAGCCGCACCGCTGGCCCCGCAACATTGACGGATTGGAAGAGGAACACGGTGACGAGCATCGCGCTAAGTCTTTCGAAAGACGATCTGCACGTACCCGGTAATCGCTACCAATAATGGCGGCACAAGGGCGGGGTTGGGGCGGCGTTGCGGGGTAACGATGAAAAGCCCGCTCTTTCGACGTTGACCCCGCTCCTGCCGCAGCGCAGCATGCGGCATGGCTAGCCTTCCTGCGATCACCAACAACCCTGATATTCGCTTTCTCGGCAAATTGCTGGGCGACGTGATCCGCGATTATGGCGGGGTGGCGCTGTTCGAGCGGGTTGAGGCGATCCGCTCCGCCTCGGTTGAGCGGCATCGGGGGCGTGGCGATGACAGCGCTACCGACATGGCGCTCGATCGCCTGAGCCTGGATGAGACGCTCGATTTCACGCGCGGTTTCATGCTGTTCTCGATGCTCGCCAATCTTTCCGAGGATCGCCACGGTATTACCGCCGAACCGGGTGCCGATATGGCCGCCGCGCTGGAGCGGTTGCGCGCCGACGGGATTGGGACAGAGGCCACGCTCGCGCTGCTGGAGCATGCGCTGGTCGCCCCAGTGCTGACCGCGCATCCCACCGAGGTGCGGCGCAAGAGCATGATCGACCACCGCAACCGCATCGCCGAGCTGCTGAAGCTGCGCGACGCGGGCCTGGCGACCACCCCCGATGGCGATCATGTTGATGAGGCGATCACCCGGCAAATCGCCTTGCTGTGGCAGACGCGCGTGCTTCGCCGCGAGCGGCTTTACGTGACTGACGAGGTGGAAACCGCGCTCAGCTATCTGCGCGAGGTGTTCCTGCCGACGCTGCCGGCGCTCTACCAGCGCTGGGATCGAGTGCTGGGCAAACGCTGCCCCAGCTTTCTGCGCCCCGGTAGCTGGATCGGCGGCGACCGTGACGGTAATCCCTTTGTCGTTGCCGCATCGATGCGGACGGCGCTGGGCCGGGCGAGTGAGGCTGTGCTTGGCTATTATCTCGATGCCATTCACCTGTTGGGCGCTGAGCTGTCGATTTCGAGCGAGCTGGCAAGTGTCGACCCCGAGGTCGTTTCCCTTGCCGAAGCCAGCGGCGACGAGGCCCTCTCGCGCACCGACGAACCCTATCGCCGCGCGCTTTCAGGCGTCTATGCCCGGCTCGCCGCGACTCATCTGGCGCTGACCGGCAAGCCAGCGCCGCGCCCCGGCCCTCTCACTAGTTTGCCCTATGCGACGCCGCAGGATTTTCGCACCGATCTCGTCGCCATCGCACATGGCTTAGCGCGCGATCATGGCGGCGCCCTCGCCACCGGTGGCGCGCTTGGGCGGTTGATCCGCGCCGTCGAAACCTTTGGCTTTCATCTGGCAACGCTCGATATGCGCCAGAATAGCGCCGTCCACGAACGCGTCGTGGCCGATTTGCTGAAAGGGGCGGGGGTAGAACCAGATTATCTCGCGCTCGATGAACCCGCCCGAATCGCGCTGTTACGCCGCGAACTCGCCAGTCTACGCCCGCTGACCAGCCCCTATGCGACCTATGCCGATGAGACGATGTCCGAGATTGCGATCCTGCATGAGGCAGCCCGGTCGCACGCGGCTTATGGCCCGGCCTGCATCACCAATTATGTCGTGTCGATGGCGCAGTCAGTGTCCGATCTGCTCGAGGTCAATCTGTTGCTGAAGGAAGCCGGGCTGTATCGGCCCGGTCAGGGTCAGGGCGATTTGCCGCATGCCGCGATCATGGCGGTGCCGCTGTTCGAGACGATCGGGGATCTTGAGGCCGCCCCCGCCGTGATGGCCGATTATTTCGCGCTGCCAGAGGTTGCCGCCGTGGCGCAGGCGCGCGGTCATCAGGAAGTGATGATCGGCTATTCCGACAGCAACAAGGATGGCGGCTATCTGACCTCAACTTGGAGCCTCAGCCGCGCCTCAACCGCGCTGGCGCCGGTGTTCGCCAAGGCAGGTGTAGCGATGCAGCTGTTCCATGGTCGTGGCGGCGCGGTTGGTCGGGGCGGTGGCTCCTCCTTCTCGGCCATTCTGGCCCAGCCACCGGGTACCGTGCAGGGCCGCATCCGCATCACCGAACAGGGCGAGGTGATCGCCGCCAAATATGGCACGCGCGAAAGTGCGGCGACCAATTTGGAAGCAATTGCGGCGGCAACGCTGCTGGCCAGTCTTGAACCCGAACGGCTATCGTCGCGTGATTATGAGCGCTTTTCGGCGGCAATGGATCACTTGTCCGCCACCGCCTTCGCTGCCTATCGCGATCTCGTCTACGGGACCGAGGGGTTCCGCAGCTTCTTCCGCCAGATGACGCCGATTGCCGAGATTTCTGGCCTGAAGATCGGCTCACGCCCGGCGAGCCGCACCAAATCCGACCGGATTGAGGATTTGCGGGCGATCCCCTGGGTGTTCAGCTGGGCACAGGCGCGGGTGATGCTGCCCGGCTGGTACGGCGTCGGCACCGCGATTGCCGCGTTTGAGGACAAGGCGCTGATCAAGGAAATGGCGGCCGGCTGGCCGTTTTTCGCGGCGACGCTGGCGAATATGGAACAGGTGATCGCCAAGGCCGATATGGGCATCGCCGCGCGCTATGCGGCGCTTGTGCAGGATCGGGCGCTGGGCGACACGATCTTCAAACGGATCAGCGATGGCTGGCACCGCAGCCGCGACGGCTTGTTGCTGGCGACGGGCCAGGCGCATCTGCTCGCTGCCAATCCGGCGCTCGATGCCTCGATCCGGCTGCGGTTACCGTACATAGAGCCGCTCAACCTGCTCCAGATCGAATTAATCAAGCGTCGGCGGGCAGGCGAGAAGGATGAGCGGATCGGCGAGGGTATCCTGCTGTCGATAAACGCGATTGCGACGGCGCTGCGGAATTCTGGCTAGAGTCTGTCCTGATGAGACTGAATCGATAGGGGATTCCCAAGCGGGATTGATTGTGATTCAAGCTGCTGGCTGGGCAGGAGGCCAGCAGCGAT
>LNFI01000036.1 GCA_001464615.1 Sphingomonadales bacterium Ga0077557
CACCGCATCCTACACGGCAGTGACCAGCATACGATATCCCGCTAAGACGAGGGCGAACGGCGTACGGGTTGATCCAATCCAAAGTCATCAGACTCTAGAACGGCACGTCGTCGTCCAGATCATCGGGGAAGCCACCGCCGCTATTGCCGCCGCCAAAGCCGCCACCGCCACCGCGATTGCCACCACCGCCGCCACGGGGGGCACTTGATCCGCCGCCAAAGTCATCGCGGCCGCCATCCCAGTCACCGCCACCGCCGCCTGATCCACCGCCCGATCCGCCGCCACCCGGCGCACCATCGAGCATCGTCAGCACCGAGTTGAAACCCTGGAGCACGATTTCGGTCGAATAACGATCATTGCCGCTGGCATCCTGCCATTTGCGGGTCTTGAGCGCGCCTTCGATATAGACTTTCGAGCCCTTTCGCAGATAGCGCTCAGCGACATTGGCCAGGCCTTCGTTGAAGATCGCCACCGAATGCCATTCGGTCGCTTCTTTGCGCTCGCCGCTATTCTTGTCCTTCCACGTGTCCGACGTGGCGATGCGCAGATTCACCACCTTGCCGCCATTCTGGAAGGTTTTGCTTTCCGGGTCGCGCCCGAGATTGCCGACGATGATCACCTTGTTGACGCTGCCCGCCATATTCTTGTTCCTAAAGCCCGAGTGCGATGGCGCCCCAATAGGTCGCTCCTGCAGCGATGTAAGCCAGCACGAACAGATAGCCAACCATGAAGGCAGGCCAACGCCAGCTATTGGTCTCGCGCCGGGTGACGGCGATGGTCGAGATGCATTGCGGCGCGAAGACAAACCACATCAGGAAGGCAAGCGCGGTCGGCAGCGACCAGTGCGTCTTCAGATTGGCAGCAAGCGCTTTCTGTCCTGATTCGGCGTCTGGGTTGTCGATCGCATAGACTGTGCCGAGCGCTGCGACCGCGACCTCGCGCGCGGCCATCGCCGGGATCAAGGCCAGCGCGATGTCGCGATCGAAACCGATTGGCTTCAGCACCACCGCGAGGCCATTGGCGATGCGACCAGCGATAGAATAATTGACCGGCGAAATCGGGCTGCCGACCGGCGGCTTGGGAAAGCTCAGCAACAGCCAGAGCGCGACCGTTGAATAGAGGATGATCGTGCCTGCGCGGCGCAGGAAGATGACGACTCGGCTCCACAGCCCCTGCGCAATGTCGCGCGCGCGCGGCATTTGATATTTGGGCATTTCCATCATGAAGCCCGATGACGCGCCCTGGGTCACAGTGTTGCGCAGCACCAGCGCCGCCACGAACGCGCCGATCACGCCGAAGATATAGAGCCCGAACATCACCACGCCCTGCAGCCCGACAAACGGCAGCACCGGCGTATTGGGGATCAGCGCGCCAATGATCAGCGTATAGACCGGCAACCGGGCCGAGCAGGTCATCAGCGGCGCAATCAGAATCGTCGTCAGCCGGTCCTTCTCGTCTTCGATCGTCCGCGTCGCCATGATGCCGGGGACAGCGCAGGCAAAGCTCGACAGCAAAGGAATGAAGGCGCGGCCCGACAGGCCAACACTCGCCATCACCCGGTCCATCAGAAAGGCAGCGCGAACCATATAGCCGCTCGCCTCCAAGAGCAGGATGAAGAAGAACAGGATCATGATCTGCGGCAGGAAGACGAGCACCGCGCCCACGCCCGCAATCGCGCCATCGACGATCAGCGACTGAAAGAACCCCTCACCGAAGCGCGCGGTGATCGCTGCCCCGAGCGCGCTGAATCCGGCATCGATTGCATCGGCCGGCACCTTCGCCCAGCTGAACACCGCCTGGAACATCAGGAACAAAATCGTCGCCAGCAGGATCATCCCCCAAACCGGGTGCAGCGCAATCGAATCGAGCGTGTGGGTCCAGCGGCGGGTGGGGGTTTCGGATATCGTCGCTGCAACCGCGATCGTGCGCGCGCGGCGTTGCAGCGTGACGATATCCTCCTGCACGCTACCGTCACTGGCGCGCAAGCGCGTGAGCGGACCGTGATCGACCATCGCGGCGACCTGTGTCTTCAGCTCATCCAGCCCGCGTTTTCTGACCGCGACCGTCGGCACCACTGGCACGCCGAGCTCCCGTGACAAGGCGGCCGCGTCGAGCATCAACCCGTCACGCTCGGCGAGATCGATCATGTTGAGCGCAACCACCACCGGCAGCCCGAGCGCGATCAACTGCAGCGCAAAGCGCAGATGATTGTCGAGATTGGCGGCATCGACCACCACGATCAGCGCGTCGGGCAACCGTTCACCCACTTGTGCACCGGTCACCACGTCGCGCGTGACGCGCTCGTCGGGGCTGCCGGGATCCAACGAATAGGCACCGGGCAGATCGACCAGCTCGACCGGCCGACCGTCAGGCAGCGCGAGCCGTCCCGAATGCCGTTCAACCGTCACGCCAGGATAATTGCCGACCTTTTGCCGCGCACCGGTCAGCGCGTTGAACAGGGCGCTTTTGCCGGCATTGGGATTGCCGACCAGCGCGACCAGCGGGGCAGGAGTCATTCGGCGGGGTGAAGCGGGGAGACTTGGATGGCGCCAGCGACCGCGCGCCGCAGCGCCACTGTCATTCGGCCGATCCGGCACGCAATCGGTCCGCCACCCAGCCGCGCGCGGTGCAGCACTTCGACACCGACGCCTTCGTCAAAGCCAAGTTCGCGCAGGCGGCGCGCTTCGGGCCCTGCCAAACGCGCCCAATCGACCGACGCCACCGTCGCGCATTGACGAAGGGCAAGCTGTTCGAGGCTGACGCGACTCTGCATCACCTGCAGATAGGCGTATTGCGATTGATTATCAATAACCCCTGGCGGCGACCCGCCTTATAATGTCACGACCAAGGCAGCGATTTCGGCCAGGCGGGCATCATTTCGCTTGTAGAATGTCCATTGCTTGATGCGTTTTTGCCCCACCAGTCCTGCGCCGACCAGCTGGCGCATATGCTCGCTCAATGTCGATGCACTGATGCCGAGTTTGTCGGCAATTCGTTGTCCG
Organism: Sphingomonadales bacterium Ga0077557; assembly: GCA_001464615.1. Taxonomy (GTDB): domain Bacteria; phylum Pseudomonadota; class Alphaproteobacteria; order Sphingomonadales; family Sphingomonadaceae; genus Sphingomonas. The sequence continues at coordinate 3,003 of LNFI01000036.1, forward strand.
CACACGCCGTCCTCGACCAGGTCACCATCCACTTGCGGCAGGAAATGGGCGCGCGGGTCTTTAAGCCAGCCCAGGATCGCTAGTCGGCTCGGATTGCCCAAGATGCGAAACAGGTCGGCGTCTTGCATTTCGTTCCTTGGCGAATTAACGAAGCGTTATCACGGAGATTATGATGCCGCGCTACGATTTTGAAACCGTCGATGTCTTTACCGATCAGCGCTTCGGCGGCAATCCACTCGCGGTTTTCACCGATGCATCGGGCATGGACAGCGCGACGATGCAGGCGCTCGCTGCCGAACTCAACCTCAGCGAGACCGCCTTTGTCCTGCCGCCGAGTGATCCCGCCAATGATGCGCGAGTCCGTATCTTCAATCGCAGCGCGGAAATGCCGTTTGCTGGCCATCCCAGCATTGGCACGGCCTGTGTGCTCGCCCGTCGCCGCGCGTATCGCGGTGCGAGCCTGAAGCTCGAACTGACCGCCGGCCTGGTCGAGGCGGCGCTCCAGCGCAGCGCGACCGGACGAGTAACGGGCGCCCGCATCGCGGCTCCACAACCGCTGACGACCGCTGCCATCCTTGAACCGGCGGCCATCGCTGCCTGTCTTGGATTGCCGACGAAATCGGTGCTCAGCGACCCGCACCCGCCAACCGAGATTGCGGTCGGCATGAATTTTGTCGCCGCCGCCGTAACGCCGGACGGGATCGCGCAAGCCGTGCCCGACATCGCCCGGTTCCGCGAAACACGCACGCAGATGGCGGGCAGCGGCGACAGGCTGTCGCTGCTGATTTATGCACGCAATGCCGACCAAATTCATGCCCGCATGTTTGCGCCACTGGCGGGGACTTACGAAGATCCCGCAACCGGCAGCGCCAACGCCGCGCTCGCGGCATTTCTGGTATCGATCGATGGCGTTGAGGAGGCCCGCTTCTCCTCCCGCCAGGGGGCCGAGATGGGCCGTCCAAGCGTGTTGCACCTCACCGCGCGCCAAACATCGGCGGGAATCGTCGCCACTGTCGCTGGCGATTGCGTCCCGATGTTCAGCGGCTGCTGGGACGATCACACCGCTGGATAGCGCAACCTGCCGATAAACCGGCTAAAGCTTGGCAGATTGGCCGTGCGGGCGGTGAAGCCTGCCTTGGCCTTTTCAAAGCGCATGATCCCTTCGATCCGCCGGGCCAGGAAGGCGCGGGTATCGGCCCAATCCTCGCTCTCATCGTCGAGGAAGACGGTGACGGTGGCCGCATAGACGCCACCGAGGATCGCCCGCTTGGTATAATGGTTGTAATCGGTCGCGGTATCGCCAGCGAGCCGCCACATCGTATCAACACTGCGCCAGCCAAGCTTGCCCGCCCGTACCACATTTTGGGGCATCGCCAGAATCGCCATCGCCCGGCGCAGTGATTCGCGATTATCGGCCACTGCAGCCAGTCGCGCTTCGACCAAAGCGGTAACCTTTGCGCGCACCTTCATCCGGCCAAGTGCTACCGCGGGCACCGCCTCGGTCATTTGCCGGTCAACATCAGCGAACCAGGCATCAATCATGTCGACGGCGCCGCCGCCAAAGGCCAAAGCGGCGATATCGGGATCGATCCCCGCCGCATCAGCAGCGGCATCAAGCGCGGCGTTGGTCCAGCCGTCAAAAGCAGCATTATCGGCGATCAGCGGCGCAAGCGTCGCGCGGATTTCGTCGATGGTTGCATCAGTCGCAGCAGCGGCAGGCATGGGTGATCTCCTCCAGATTGGGCTGATTAGCTGCTCGCCGGGGCCAAGCCAAGCGGCGCGGGCACGGGCCGCCGCACCAGCACCAGCGCGATCGCCACTAAGATCGCGCCGATCAGATCAGCTGGGCCCAATTGTTCGCCATAGGCGATCCAGCCCACCGCCGCTGCCACGATCGGTTGAATCAGCAGGCCGATGCCGATCACCAGGGGCGATAATTTCCCCAGGGCGTAGATCATCATCCCCTGACCCAATACCTGGCTGCAAAAGGTCAGGCCGATCAGGACTCCCCAATGATCGGGCAGGATTTTTTCGCCCAGCAGCATCGCAACTATCAACAGCGGGGCAATGCTCGCGATGGTCGACATCGCAAGTGCGGCCAAGGGGGCCATTGTTTCACGCGCGCGCGCCATCAGCACGAAATAGGCGGTGTACAGAATCCCCGCCAGCAGACAGAAAAGATCGCCACCCAGATGGCGCGGATCAAGACGATAGGATTGCCCCATCAGCAATGCCGCGCCGATCCCGGCCAGCAACAGCGCAATGCCCTGGCTCCGGCTAGGCAGGGCGCGGGCGATCAGAAAGCCGTAAATCGGGAAAAACAGGATCGTCGAATTGCCAAACAAGGTGGCATTGGCGAGCGTGGTGCGCAAAATGCCGATATGCCAACTGGCGAGATCGGCGGCGAAGCACATCCCCGACAGGAACACCACCAGCCAGATCGATCGCGAAATCTGCACTGGTCGCCAGCCGGTTGCCCATGCGGCGGCGACCAGCACCGGCGCGGCGAGCGCGATCCGCCAGAAGGCCGATGCCACCGGTCCGGTATCGGCCATCCGGACAAACCAGGGGCCAAAGGCGAGCGCGACATTGCCGATCAACAGCGCCACAAACGCGGAAGCGGGGGGCGCGGCGGGCGGGACAAGGGCGGTAGCTTCGGCCATGATCGCTTGTTTTTTGGGGGGGCTAGATTTTCTTGGGCACCAAGGATGGTGCATTGCGGCGCATAGCGTTCTATCTCGGTCCCGTCGCCCTTTTAAGGGCTCAATCAGGGAAGTCCTTCATGCCCAGCCTGTTCGATCCTATCCAGCTTGGCGCCATTGCCGCGCCCAATCGCATCCTGATGGCACCGCTGACGCGGGGTCGATCAACCAAGGGCCATGTCCCGCAGCCGGTGATGGGCGATTATTATGCGCAGCGCGCCTCGGCAGGGCTGATCATTTCCGAAGCGACCGGCATCAGCCGTCAGGGGCTCGGCTGGCCGTTCGCACCGGGGCTTTGGACCGACGAGCAGACCGATGCCTGGAAGCCAGTGATCGCGCGCGTGCATGCAGCGGGCGGGCGGATCATTGCGCAGCTTTGGCATATGGGCCGGCAAGTGCACAGTTCAGTGATCGGCGAGCAGCCAGTCTCGTCGTCGGCCACCGCAACCGCAGGTCAGGCGCATACTTATGAGGGTCGCCAGGATTTTGAGGTTGCCCGGCCGCTGACCCTTGAGGAGATCCCCGGCGTGATCGCCGATTATGAACGCGCGACGCGCAATGCGATGGCTGCCGGCTTTGATGGCGTCCAGATTCACAGCGCCAATGGCTATCTGATCGATCAGTTCCTGCGCAACGGCGCCAATCACCGCGACGACATCTATGGCGGGTCGATCGAGAACCGCACGCGCTTGCTGCGTGAAGTGACTGAGCGTGTGGCGTCGGTCGCGGGTGCGGATCGTACCTCGGTTCGCCTGTCGCCCAACGGCGATTCGCAGGGCGTTGATGATAGCGATCCGGCGCCGCTGTTCACGACCGCCGCCAAGATCCTGAGCGAGATCGGCATCGGCTTTCTTGAATTGCGCGAACCCGGCCCCGACGGCACTTTTGGTCGCACCGATGTCCCCCGGCTGTCGCCTGTCATTCGGGAAGCCTTTGCTGGCCCGCTGGTGGTCAATTCGGATTATGTCACCGCCGAAGCGGCACAGGCGGTGATCGATTCCGGCGTGGCGGACGCCGTCAGCTTTGGCCGCACCTTTCTGGCCAATCCCGATCTGCCCGAGCGGCTACGCACCGGCGCGCCGCTCAACGAGGGCAATTTCCGCACCTGGTATAGCCAGGGGCCTGAGGGATATATCGATTACCCGTCACTGGAGTCGGTTGCCGCTGAATAGGTTTTTGGTTCGCGCAGGGGACGCAGAGAAGAAGAAGGTTTTGTTCGCGCGGAGACGCGGAGGCGCCGAGAAGGAAAAGCCTGCACCTCCCCAAAAGGCGACGCAGTCTTTCATTCCCCTGTTGAGAAGCGCGCTGCGCGCCAATGACCCAGCCCCTCTGCGTCTTCGCGCCTCCGCGCGAACCAAATTCTACAAAGGCAAAAAGCGCAGCGGCAGCCCATCCTTGGGCCGCGGAATCGGCCAGGGCTGCCATTCCGCGCCGCTGCCCTCGTCCAGTTCGATCCGGTAGCGGCGCAGCAACTGCACCATCAGGATGCGGATCTGCATCGTCGCGAAGTGCAGCCCCAGGCACATATGCGCACCGCCGCCGAACGGCACCCAGGCATATTTGTGTCGCCCCTTCGATTGCTCGGCCGAAAAGCGCATGGGGTCGAATTTTTCGGGTTCGGGCCAGATTTCGGGCATTTTGTGGGTATAGGCCACCGCGATGCTGCAAAAAGCGCCGGCGGGAATATCATAGCCGCCAAAGCTGAACGGCTTCAGCGCCCGCCTCGGCAAGGAGGGCACCGGGGGGATCAGCCGCAGCGCTTCCTTGAACGCGAAATCGGTCAACTCCAGCCGGTCAAGCTGCCCATAGGCAAGGCCAGCATCATCGTTCAGGCCCAGCTCGGCGATCTCGGCGCGCAATTTCTCCTGCCATTCGGGATTGCGGCCCAGCAGCATCACCAGGCTGGTAGCGGAGGAAGTGATGGTGTCGTGCGCTGCCATCATCAGAAAGTTCATGTGATCAGCAATCGCCATGTCCGACAGCGGCTTGCCGTCCTCATCGGTTGCGCGGCAGAATTGCGAGAAGAAATCCTGTCCGGTCCCGGCGCGCCGTTTGGGAATCTCCGCCAAGAAGAAATCGACCAGATATTTGCGCGCCTTCACCCCTTTGGCCATCATCGTGCCAGGAAGAGGCAGGCGGATCGCCGCGACGCTTGCCTGTACCTCATCGACGAACGCCTTGTTGATCCGCGTTGCCTCTGGCCCCAGATCCATCCCCAGAAAGCTCTCCGCCGCCAGATCGAGCGTCAGTTCCTTCACTGCATCGTAAAATTTTATTGGCTTGTTGCCCCAACTGCTTACTTGCCGCGAAATGCCTTCATTCAGGGCCTGTGCGTAATGCCGCATCGGTTCAGGCTTGAAGGCAACCGCCATCACCTTGCGATCCGCGCGATGCTTGTCGAAATCCATCAGCATCAACCCGCGCGGGAACAGCAGATTGAGCAGCGGCCCCCAGCCCTGTTCAGACGAAAACAGCTTGTCGCGATCGAACAGCAGCAGTTCGTTGGCGTCCGGCCCAACCATATTGACCTGCGGCCCACCAAAGGCGTTGTTGCGGAACACCGGGCCATAGGTCGCAATCATCCGCCGCCCGAACGCCACCGGATCGCGCAGCATCTTGAAGGTATTGCCGACCAAAGGCAGCCCGTCCTCGCCCGGAATATGTCCGATCGCGCTTTGCGGGATCGGCTTCAGCCAATGCGGATTGGCCTTGAAGGTATGGGCGAGCGCCATGGGGGTCTCCGGTGTCGTTACTTACATCAGTATAAGTAAGCCTTTGCGCAAACGCCAGCGTAGCCGATATTGGCCGATATCGCCCAATGCCGTTCGGGCTGAGCGAAGTCGAAGCCCAGGCGCTGTGATTGGGCTTCGACTTCGCTCAGCCCGAACGGGTGGGGTTATTCAAGCGATACCAATCTTGTTCTAGCGGCTTGCCCGCCGCGCCCGCCATTCGGTCGCCGACTGCCCCCAGGCGTCGATCGGGTTGGTGTCATGCGGCGGCGGGAGTCGCGTCGAGCCCCGGTTGGTTGCGCCCAGTTTGCGGGCAAGGGCAATCGATGGGGCGTTATCGGGCGAGATCGTGTGGATAACCTCATCCCAACCGAGCACCTCAATCGCGTAATCGATCGACGCAACAGCAGCTTCATGTGCGAAGCCCTTTCCGACGAATTCGCGCGTCAGCCCCCAGGCGATCTCGTTGCCTGGCCAGCCTTCAGGGCACCATGGTCCGGCCCGACCAATCCAGCGTCCCGTCTCGCGCTCGACCAACGAGAACATCGAAAAACCGCGAATATCCCAGGCGCCCGCCATCGTGCAGAGCCCGCGCCACGCGATCGAGCGCGGCTGGACCCCGCCAAGAAAGCGCATTGTCTGCTCATCCGCGTGGAAGCTTATCCAGCTTTCGAGATCGGCTGCAGCGACCGGTCGGAGAATCAAGCGTTCGGTGAACAATGTTGGGCCAGTCATTGTTCAGTCCTCACGATGGGTGATGGCCGAATTTATCGAGCCAGGCGGTCGATGCTCGTCGAATTTCGTCGCGAAGCTTGCGGTTCGTCAGGAACAGCAGCGGCAACAGCAACAAGGGCGATACCATAGCAAGGGTCGCGATGACGGCGGCGGCGCAGGCCAGCGCGACCTTGATCCCATTGACGGTCGTCACGCTGCCGGGATCTAGGATGAGGGTGCGCGGCCCCTTGGCATCATAGAACCGGTGCGTGGTGAAGGCGGTGCGCCCATCAAAGGCGATGCGTTCCAGCTTGCCGGGCGCTGTTTTGGCGCGCTCCCTATGGACGGGTATCATCATCTGCCGTTCAGGCTGCCCGTCCGCCCAGTTATCCACCACCACCAGCCGCCGATCGCGTTCAAAAATACGATAGCGTGGCGGCGGGGGCGGGTTGCGCATTGCGTCAGCCAAAGCGCGCCTTCAGCGCCATCATGGCCAGCGCTGCCTTGGCCGCTTCGCCGCCCTTGTCCTTGTCGGCGGGGTGCGCACGGGCCAGCGCCTGGGCTTCGTTCTCAACGGTCAGGATGCCATTGCCGATGGCAAGGCCGTCCATGCTGAGCGCCATCAGCCCGCGTGCACTTTCGCCGGCGACGATTTCGAAATGATAGGTTTCGCCGCGAATCACGACGCCAAGCCCGACAAAGGCGTCATAGCCGCCAGTTTCGGCGGCAATGGCGATCGCGCCGGGCACTTCGAGCGCGCCGGGCACGGTAATCGTTTCATGCGCGTGGCCGGCTGATTCGATTGCTGCGCGCGCGCCCTCGAGCAGCATATCGTTGAGGTGATCATAAAAGCGCGCTTCGACGATGAGAATCTTGGCCATCTGCAATTCCTGCTCGATCCACTCCGACCGGGGCCGGAAGGACATGTTGTTATTCGCCGCCCGTTCCCGGGATTGGCCGTTCGCCGACAATGCTCAGGCCATAGCCGTCTAGCCCCACCAGCGTGTGGTGGGTATTGGTCAGCAATATCATGTCCTGCACGCCAAGTTCGGCCAGAATCTGCGCACCGACGCCGTAATCGCGCAATTCCTCAACCTCAGGCGCGCCCGCGCCCTTGCCCTCGGCGCGCAGCCGGATGAAGCGCGACACGCTGTCCTTCATCGGCCGGTTGATGACGACGATGACGCCCGATCCGGCTTCGGCAATCGCTTCCATCGAGCGTGAGAGCAGCCCCGATCGCTCGGATACCTCACCGAACATGTCGACGAACCACGAAGCGGTGTGCATCCGAACCAGCGTGGGCGCATCGGGATCGATCCGGCCCTTGACCAGCGCGATCGTCTCGTCGCCGCTGGCCTTGTTGAAAAAGGTCATTGCTTGCCAGCTGCCGCCCCATTGGCTGTGGAAGCTCATCTCGGCGCGCTTCTCGACAAGATGGTCATGCTTGCGGCGATAGGCGATCAAGTCGCGAATTGTGCCCATTTTCAGGTTATGCAGCCGCGCGAACGACACAAGATCGTCCATCCGCGCCATCGTGCCATCGTCCTTCATGATCTCGCAGATCACGCCCGATGGATTGAGCCCGGCGAGCCGCGCGACATCGACAGCCGCTTCGGTATGGCCGGCGCGCACCAGCACCCCGCCCTCGCGCGCGACCAGCGGGAAGACATGGCCCGGTGTCACGATATCGCCCTTGCCCTTCGATGCATCGATCGCAACCGAAATGGTGCGCGCACGGTCGGCGGCGGAAATGCCCGTCGTCACCCCTTCGCGCGCCTCGATCGAGGTGGTGAAGGCGGTCTCGTGGCGGGTGCCATTGGCGCGGCTCATCAGTTCGAGGCCAAGCGCATCGACCCGCGCCTTGCTGAGCGACAAACAAATCAGCCCGCGCCCGTGCGTCGCCATGAAATTGATCGCGTCTGGTGTCGCCATCTGCGCGGGGATGACGAGATCGCCCTCATTCTCGCGGTCTTCGTCATCGACCAGGATGAACATCCGGCCATTGCGCGCTTCGTCAATAATCTCCTCGATCGGCACCAAGGCGGGCGTGTCGTCATTGCTGAAGACGAAGGTCTCCAGCTTGCGCAGCGTATCCGCGGTCGGGTTCCAGTCGGGCGATTCAAGATCGCGCAGCGTATTGGCGTGAAGCCCGGCCGCGCGGGCCAGGCCGGACCGCGACATGCCCCCATCGGTAACGAGGCTGCGAAGTTTGTCGATTAATTGCGTGCTCATGGGCGGAGATAATCACATCACAATGTGATCGTCAAGCCCATCATCACATCAAAAGCGATTTGTCGATGACGACCCGCTCGCGCATGCGCGACAGATAGCGGGCCAACACATCGATTTCCAGGTTGACCGCATTGCCGACAGCCATGTCGCCGAACGCCGTCACCTGCCAGGTATGCGGGATGATGTTGAGTCCGAAGACCGCGCTTCCCCCTTCATGGTCGGCGACGCTGTTGACCGTCAGCGAGACGCCATCGACCGTCACCGATCCCTTGGTCGCGATGAACGGCGCGATTTCCGCCGGGCAGCGGATATCAATGCGGTGCGAGCCACCCTCGGGCACGATCGACACGACTTCGCCAATGCCATCAACATGGCCGGTGACGATATGCCCGCCAAGCTCATCCCCAATCTTCAACGCGCGTTCGAGATTGAGCCGCCGCCCCTCTGTCCATTGGCCTTGTGCCGTCCGGCTGACGGTTTCGCCCGACACGTCGACCGCGAACCAGCCCGGCATGCCCGGCCCCGATTTGTCGATGACCGTCAGGCACACGCCCGAACAGGCGATCGACGCCCCCAGATCCACCGTCGCCATGTCGTAAGTCGATCGGACCACGACTCGCGTGTCGCCGCGTTGCTCGACCACGTCGATCGTGCCGATATCGGTGATGATGCCTGTGAACATTTGCCCTATCCTCGCCCACGCTCGTAGACTTCGAGGCGGTCAATGCCAAGCTGGCGCGCATCGTGGCGTCGCCAACGGCCATGTGCCGCCTCCAATGTAGCGAGCCCGATATCGCCGAGCGCCGCTCTGCCCGCCCCGATCAGGATCGGCGCGCGGTACAGCAGCAACCGATCGACTAGATCGGCCGCCAGGAAAGCGGCGGCTGTTTGCGCGCCCCCTTCAACCAGCAGGTCGTTCACGCCGTCCAGATCGGCAATCGCTGCTGGGGTGGCAATGACGGTCCATTGCCCATTCTCGCGCTGGCCGTCTTCCGGGCGACGGCTGAGCAGGTATCGGCGCGGGCTATGCGCTTCAAGCCCAGGCAGCCGCACGTCCAGCGCCGGCGAATCGGCCTCCAGCGTCGCACGCCCGACCAGAATCGCTTCATGGCGGGATCGCTCCAAATGCCCATGGGCGCGGGCCATTGGGCCAGTGATCCAGCGGCTGCTGCCATCGGCCATGGCGATTTGCCCGTCGAGCGAGGTGGCGAGCTTGAGGGTTACCTGCGGCCGCCCCAGCGCCTGGCGCGTCAGAAAGCCAGCCATGGATCGCCACGCGTCATCGCTACGGACACCAATCACCACGGTGATTCCGACCGATCGAAGCCGGTCTACGCCATTGCCATTGGTGCGGTGATCGGGATCACCCAGCGCAATGACGACACGCCCCACGCGATTTTGGATCACCAAATCGCTGCATGTCGGCCCCCGTAACGACTGATGCGCGCAGGGCTCTAGCGTTGTGTACAGGGTGGCGCCGCTTGCTGCAGGGCCCGCTTCGTCGAGCGCCATCGCCTCAGCATGGGGTCTGCCGCCGGGCTGGGTCCATCCCCGTCCGATCACCCGGCCTTGATTGACGATGACGCAACCAACATTGGGGTTGGGGGCCGTCCGCCCGCGTCCGCGCGCGCCCAAGGCTAGCGCTGCGCCCATCCAGCGGGCGTCGTCGGCGGTCGCGCTGGCCAATGGGCTGGTCAGATGCCCATCGCCTTCAGCTTGTCATCGAGCCGTTTGAACTCGGCCTGGCGTTCTTTCTGCAGTTTTTCCAGCTCGGCCTGCTTTTTGTGCGCGATGACCTGGTCGATCTTCTGCTGCGCCGTGATCTCGGCATCGCTCCGGCTGGCGGGCCATTGCTCGACATAGATGATGTTCTTTCGATACACCCGGTCAGCGTGCGAATCATGGGCAAAGCCCGCCACGACCGCCGATGTGACCACGACCGACAGCGCCAGAAAGCCAAGCTCAAAAGGCCGACGCTGCGCCAGATAAAGCCGCAGATCGCGAATGCCGCGCAAGGGCGAGAAACGAGCGAAATAGTTCATGGCCGCAAGATAGGGCGGGCAAGCCGCCAAGGCCAGCCCCCCACCCTTCTCCTGTCGTGCCCGCTCATGCCCGTCGCGCGCCCAATGCCGTGGCGGTGATCAAGCCTCTTCAATCTGGAACGTCACCCGCATCACGCGCCAGCGTTCAACCGGCGCACCGCCGCGCGTCGCAGGCTTGAAACGCCATTTGCCGAGCGCGGTCCGCCGGGTTGTTTCGAAGAAATCGTCAGAGGTCGCGCTGACGCGTTCGACAGCGCTCACGCGGCCATCAATGCCGATCAGCACGCGAACGACGACAAAACCGCTGCGTTCGGCGCGCTGTTCGGCGGGCGGATAGGCGGGTTGGAAGCTGCTGCGGTAACGGTCATCGATGCTGGGCTCGATCAACACCGGCGGCGGCGCGGGGGGATCGATGATGACGCCTGTACCCTCGCTGGTGCCGGTCGGCCCGGTCGGGATGATGGTCGTGCCGGGAAAGGTGACGTCCACGGGGCGATCGATCTTGATGATGGGGTCGGGGAGGATCGGTTTCGGTTGGGGCGCGGGATCGGTCTTCGCTTTTGGCTGGACGGGCTCTGGCGGCGGTGGGGGCTCGATCGGAATGTTGATGATCTCAATGGGCACCGGCGGCTTGATCTTGATGATCTCGGGCGCTGCCAGCAGCACCGCGCTCAAAACGCCCGCGTTGATCGCCATCGCCATCGCCAGGCTGCCGGGCTTGATCGCGCCGGGCCGGTCATTTCGTTCAGCATACATGGCCTGTTCTCCATCTTCTCCGCTGTCCGGATCAATCGTCCGGTCTCGTGATGGTACAACATAACATGAATGGCTGCAAGCTAGAGTTCCGTAGCGTCAGCTACGCACTCAGCCGTTGCTGGATAGCCTCACTAGCGCCCGGTCGCGCCCGATCAGTGGCAGTAATGCCGCCATGTCTGGGCCATGATCCAGCCCGGTCAGCGCGCGACGGAGCGGGAGGAACAGCGTCTTGCCGCTGCGCCCGCTGCTGGCCTTGAGCGCGGCGGTCAGCGCGTGCCAGGGGTCACCAGCCCAATCCAGTGCGGCGGCCAGCGCCTTGGCCTCAGCCAAGAAGGCCTGGTCTTCCGGGGCTGGCATGGTTTCGACGGGGCCCTCAATCACGCGCCACCAATCCGCCGCCTCGGCGATGATCTTTATGTTGGGGCGGATCGTCTGCCAGGTTGGCGCGTCCATGCCGGCTGGCAGCCGATCGGCGACTCGCGCGAAATCGAGCTGGTGGATAATCTTGGCGTTGAGTGTTTCCAGCTCGCCATCATCAAAGCGTGCGGGCGCGCGACCGAAGCGGGCGAGATCGAACGCGGCAATCAGCGGGGCGCGGTCGGACAATGGCTCGACCGGATCGCTCGTCCCCAGCCGGGCAAGCAGCGCGATGATGGCTTCGGGCTCGATACCGTTTTCGCGAAATGCCTCGACCCCGATCGAACCGAGCCGCTTCGATAGCTTCCCTTCGGTGCCGACCAGCAAGGCCGCGTGCGCGAACTGCGGCGGCGCGACTCCCATCGCCGCGAACATCTGCAATTGCAGCGCGGTGTTGGAGACATGATCCTCGCCGCGCACAACATGGCTGACGCCCATATCGGCATCGTCAATCGCCGAGGGGAGCATATAGAGCCAGGTCCCGTCAGCACGCCGGATGACCGGATCGCTCATCGTCGCTGGGTCAAGCTTCTGGTGCCCCCGAATCAAATCGTCCCACTCGATCGGCGTGTCATGATCGAGTTTGAAGCGATAATGCGGGCGGACGCCCTCGCTCTCCAGTTTCGCGCGGTCGGCATCGCTCAGCTTTAGCGCGGCCCGGTCATAGACGGGCGGTAGCCCGCGCCCAGCGGCGATTTTGCGCCTGAGATCAAGCTCCTGTGCGGTTTCATAAGCCGGATAGACCCGACCCGCCGCCAGCAGCGCATCAAACCGCGCCTGATACAGGTCGAACCGCTCAGACTGCCGTTCCTCGCCATCGGGCTCCAGCCCCAGCCAGGCGAGATCGGCGCGGATCGCCTCGACAAAGCGTTCTTCGCTGCGTTCGGCATCGGTATCGTCGATCCGCAGCATGAAGCGCCCGCCCAGTTTTCTGGCCAGCAGCCAGTTCTGCAGCGCGGGGCGGATATTGCCGACATGCAGCGTGCCGGTGGGCGAGGGAGCAAAACGGGTGGTGACGGTCATAGCCGTGCTCTAGGCAGCGAGGCCGCAAGCGGCAATGCCCCTTTGCGTTGGCGGACACGCGCTCTAAGGGGTCACAAATCTGTTATGATGGGGTGCGCCAGATGAAGCTGATGACCGGCAATTCGAACCTGCCGCTGGCGCGCGACGTGGCGAGCTATCTCGATATCCCGCTGACCCAGGCCAGTGTGCGCCGCTTTGCCGATGAGGAAGTGTTCGTCGAAGTCCACGAAAATGTCCGTGGCGAGGATGTGTTCGTGCTGCAATCGACTGGCTATCCCGCAAACGACAACCTCATGGAATTGCTGATCTGCATCGATGCGCTGAAGCGTGCATCGGCGCGGCGGATCACCGCGGTGATCCCCTATTTTGGTTATGCCCGGCAGGACCGCAAATCCGGGTCGCGCACGCCCATTTCGGCCAAGCTCGTTGCCAATCTCATCACCGTGGCGGGTGCGGACCGGGTGCTGTCGGTGGACCTCCATGCCGGGCAGATCCAGGGCTTTTTCGACATCCCGACCGATAATTTGTTCGGCGCGCCCGTGATGGCGGCGGATATCGAGGCGCGTTATGGTGATCGCAACCTGATGGTCGTCTCCCCCGATGTCGGCGGCGTGGTCCGCGCGCGCGCGCTCGCCAAGCGGCTCAACAACGCCCCGCTCGCCATTGTCGACAAGCGTCGCGAGCGCGCGGGTGAATCCGAAGTCATGAACATCATCGGCGATGTCGAGGGACGCTTCTGCATCCTGATCGACGATATCGTCGATTCGGCGGGCACGCTGTGCAATGCCGCTGCTGCGCTGAAAGAAGCGGGGGCGGCGGGCGTCATCGCTTATTGCACCCACGGCGTGCTGTCGGGTGGCGCGGTCGCCCGCGTCGAGGGATCGGCGCTGAGCGAGCTGATCATCACCGATTCGATCGGCCAGCATGACGTGATCAAGGGGGCCGATCGCATCCGGCTGCTAACGATCGCGCCGCTGCTGGGCGAAGCGATCAAGCGGATCGCCGATGAATCGAGCGTGTCGAGCTTGTTTGACTGATTACCCGCGGCCAGGGCTGCGTTAGCCGCACCGCGAAGAGGCCAGACCGTGAAAGCAGAGGACGTTATCCATCTGTGCCAATGTTTTGATCGCGCTAATCTCGCCTTCTGGATCGACGGCGGATGGGGCGTCGATGCGCTTTTGGGCAAACAAACGCGCGAGCATAGCGATCTCGACCTAGCCGTGCACTTTGCCGATTTGGCGGCCTTCGAGCACGCCTTGCACCCTGAGGGGTTTGTGCGCGTGGCGCGGGCTGGCGACCCTGAATGGAACTGGGTGCTTCACCATGAATCGGGGCATTCAGTCGATCTTCATGGCTTTGTCCCGGATGGTGAAGGCAATGGAATTCTGGGCGATCCCAAAGATAATGCGATGTACCCTGTCGGCGCCCTTTGCGGCAGCGGCACCATAAATGGCGTCAAGCTGCGTTGCGTGGCTGCGCCGTTCGTGCTGGCCTTTAGAAATGGGTTCGAGCCGAGGGATGTCGACCGCCACGATGTCGCTGCGCTTTGCGCCCATTTCGGCCTTGCTCGACCCAGCCGCTTTAGGGACTGACCCGGACCGCCGCGTACTAAAGCGTGATAAGGTAAGGTCGCTTCAACCGCATACCCGTTCGGCCCCGGATCAGGTCCGGGGGAAGTCGAAGCCCACGCGCTTCGACTTCGCTCAGAGCGAACGGGGTTTGGGTTGGTCCAATCCAAAGTCATCAGACCCTAAACTAGCGGGCTATATTTTCTCCAATGCCCCCCGCGAGACGCGAACCCCCGCCATCTGCCGCCGCTTCAACTCGGCCTTCAGCACTTCGGGTTTGGGCGCATAGATGAAGCCAAAACTCACCGTGCCGTGCTTGGTTTCCACGACATGGTGCAGCCGGTGCGCCTGCACGATCCGCTTCATGTAATTCCAGCGCGGCACATAGCCGGTTTCGAATCGGCGATGGACGATGATGTCGTGAAAGCCGAGATAGATCGCGCCATAGCCTGCGATCCCGGCGCCGAGCCATGTCGCCCAGTCACCCGTTGTGCCGCTCGTCCCCAACACCAGCAGCACAACCGACGGCGTCGCGAAGATCACGAAGAACCAGTCGTTGAGCTCCCAGAAGCCAGTGCGGGGCTGGTGGTGGCTTTCATGCAGGAACCAGCCAAAGCCATGCATCACCCAACGGTGAACGACATAGGCGAACACCTCCATCCCCAGGATGGTGGCGAAGAACAGGGCGAAACCGGCGATGATCGACATGCGCCAACTATATGCCCGGCGCGCGCAGAAGGCGATAGGACGAAGGCATATCTGGATTTGGTCTTCACACTGTGCTTAAGGCAACCCGATTCCCGATCCTTGCAAAGGCGCTGGCCCTTATGAACATCCACGAATATCAGGCCAAGGAACTGCTCGCCACCTATGGCGTCCCCGTCCCCGCCGGCTTTGCCGCGATGACTGTCGAAGAAGCGGTGGAGGCCTCCAAGAAGCTGCCCGGGCCGCTTTATGTCGTAAAGGCGCAAATCCATGCCGGTGGTCGCGGCAAGGGCAAATTTGTCGAGCTGCCACCCGAAGCCAAGGGCGGTGTTCGCCTCGCCCGCAGCGCGGATGAAGTCCGTGCGGCGGCGACCGACATGCTCGGCAACACGCTGGTGACGATCCAGACCGGTGAACATGGCAAGCAAGTCAACCGGCTTTACGTCACCGATGGCGTCGATATCGCCAAGGAATTTTATCTGGCGCTGCTTGTTAACCGCGCGAGTGGGCGGATCGGCATGGTCGTCTCAACCGAAGGTGGCATGGACATCGAAACCGTCGCGCACGACACGCCGGAAAAGATCCAGACGCTCGACATCGATCCCGCGACTGGCTTCATGCCGCATCACGGCCGCGCCGTTGCCGCTGCGCTCGGCCTGACCGGCGATCTCGCCAAGCAGGCGTCGAACACGGCATCGAAGCTTTACGACGCGTTTATCGGCACCGATGCCGCGCAGATTGAAATCAACCCGCTGGCCGTCACCACTGACAACCAATTGCTGGTGCTCGATGCCAAGGTCGGCTTCGATGCCAATGCCTTGTTCCGCCACAAGGACCTGATGGCGCTGCGCGACGAGACCGAGGAAGACCCCGCCGAACTCGAAGCGTCGAAATATGACCTCGCCTATATCAAGCTCGACGGCGACATCGGCTGCATGGTCAACGGCGCCGGGCTCGCGATGGCGACGATGGATATCATCAAGCTCAACGGCATGTTCCCCGCCAATTTCCTCGATGTCGGCGGCGGCGCGAACAAGGAAAAGGTGACGGCGGCGTTCAAGATCATCCTTGCCGACCCGAACGTGAAGGGCATCCTCGTCAACATCTTCGGCGGTATCATGAAGTGCGACATCATCGCCGAGGGCATCGTCGCGGCGGCCAAGGAAGTGAATTTGTCGGTGCCTTTGGTGGTTCGACTGGAAGGCACCAATGTCGAAGCAGGCAAGGACATCCTGGCCAATTCGGGCCTCGCGATCGTCCCCGCCAATGATCTGGGCGATGCCGCACGGAAAATCGTCGCCGAAGTGCAGAAGGCAGCGTAAAAGGCAGCGATGAACGACAATGTCGAAAACCTGATGCTCGAGCATCTCAAGCGCTTTCAGGCGACGCTGGAGCGTATCGAGCAACATCTCGGCGAGTTGACGGTCAGGCAGGCTGAAACCCATACAGCGGTGCTCGCCGTTCGTCGAGATCAGGTCAACGATGCAGAGATTTCAGCGCATCTCCAGGTGCAGCTCGACGGTGTGAAGGAACGGTTGGCGCGGATCGAGCGGCGGCTAGACCTGTCGAACTGACGCGGCCCGGCTGATCGGAAGACGTTTACGAAGAGGAAGCACATGAAAGTACTGGTCCCCGTCAAGCGCGTGCTTGACTATAACGTAAAGCCCCGCGTGAAGGCGGACGGCACGGGCATCGATCTTGCCAACGTCAAGATGAGCATGAACCCGTTCGATGAGATCGCGGTTGAGGAAGCCATTCGCCTGAAGGAAAAGGGCGTCGTGACCGAAATCGTCGCCGTCTCGATCGGCGAGCAAAAGGCGCAGGAAACATTGCGCACCGCACTCGCGATGGGCGCTGACCGCGCGATCCTGATCGTCACCGAAGACCGGGTCGAGCCGCTCGGCGTTGCCAAGCTGCTGAAAGCGATTGCTGACGAGGAACAGCCAGGGCTGATCATCCTGGGCAAGCAGGCGATCGACGATGACAACAACCAGACGGGCCAGATGCTCGCTGCACTCACCGGCTGGGGCCAGGGCACTTTTGCCAGCGCGGTTGAAGTGACCGGCGACACCGTCAAGGTCACGCGTGAGATTGACGGCGGATCGGAGACGGTCGACCTCAAGCTCCCTGCCATTGTCACCACTGACCTGCGCCTCAACGAGCCGCGCTATGCATCGCTGCCCAACATCATGAAGGCAAAGGCCAAGCCGCTCGCGCAGAAAACAGCGGCGGATTATGGTGTCGATATCGCCCCGCGCATCACGACGCTGAAGGTCGAGGAACCCGCCAAGCGCAGTGCGGGGGTGAAGGTCGCCGATGTCGATGAACTGATCGGCAAGCTGAAGGCATTGGGAGTGGTTGCTTAACGCACCCACCCCGTTCGGCCTGAGTAGCGGCTGAGCTTGTCGAAGACGCGTATCGAAGGGCAAGTGCTTCGATACGCCATTTCGACTTCGCTCAATGGCTACTCAGCACGAACGGATGAATGATTTTTTCACTCCAGAAGGGAGTTGTTGAGATGAAGACGTTGGTTTGGGTCGAACATGACGGCGCGACCGTCAAGGATGCCACGCTGTCGGCAGTCACCGCTGCGAGTCAGCTGGGCGACGTCCATTTGCTCGTCGCCGGGCAAGGCGTTGGGGCGGTCGCCGACGCAGCCGCGAAGATCGCTGGCGTGGGCAAGGTCCATGTCGCCGATGATGCGGCTTTCGCGCATGCGCTCGCCGAAAACGTTGCGCCGCTTGTCGCCGAACTGATGGGCCATCATGACGCGTTCGTCGTGCCCTCAACCTCGACCGGCAAGAACATCGCGCCGCGCGTCGCCGCGCTGCTCGACGTAATGCAGATCAGCGACATCCTGTCGGTTGAAGGCGACAACAGCTTCACCCGGCCAATCTATGCCGGCAACGCGATCGCCACGGTCAAATCGTCCGACGCCAAATTGGTGCTGACGGTGCGCGGCACCGCCTTTGCCAAGGCCGCGACCGAGGGTGGTTCGGCGGCGATCGAGGCGGTCGGCTCGACGGGAGAAAAGGGTGTCTCAACCTTCATCTCGTCCGAAATCGCCAAGTCGGAACGCCCCGAGCTGACCAGCGCCAAGATCATCGTCTCGGGTGGTCGCGCGCTGCAGAACAGCGAGAATTTCACGACGATTATCGAACCGCTCGCCGACAAGCTCGGCGCCGGCGTCGGCGCGAGCCGCGCGGCGGTCGATGCGGGCTATGTCCCCAATGATTATCAGGTCGGTCAAACCGGCAAAATTGTCGCCCCGGAAGTGTACATCGCGGTCGGCATCTCGGGCGCGATTCAGCATCTGGCGGGGATGAAGGATTCCAAGACCATCATTGCCATCAACAAGGATGAAGATGCGCCGATCTTCCAGGTTGCCGACATCGGTTTGGTGGGTGATTTGTTCAAGATCGTGCCGGAGTTGACGGGAAAGCTGTAAACGCTAACATTTTCGAATCTAGAAGGGGCGTTGCGAGAGATCGCGGCGCCCTTTTTTTTGGGCTTGTTGCAAACCAGCATATCGATTGAAGGTCCGATTGCTTTGTAGAGGCATTATTTCGGGCGATGTCGACCCATCGCTTAGTTTTCAATTATCATTGTCTTTATATTTCTTCATGCATTGAAGCGCTTATGCGTCGCGCACTTCCCATCTCGCTCCTGTTCTTTGTTGCCACCGGGATCGTATTTCTGCTTCAGAAATCGCCGGCGACCGGGATCTTTATGATGTTGATGCTGGCCATGTTCTGGTCGGTGATTCTCATAAATGCCGGGCTCATTGGCATCGCAATAGAAGCGCTGACGGGCAGGGTTTACCGTGCTTGGATTCTGCTGCCGCTCATCGTTTACGTCACGAATTTCGGTTTTGCGGCATATGATCATTTTACTTTGAAAACACTGCGCGCTGCCTACGATATTGCAAACGCGCAAGTTCATGTTCCCTTCAATTCCAACCGGCAGGCTCTCGTTTTCGATAAAGATGGTTCTCCTGAATGGTACACGCAGAACTACGCCTTGGAGGCCGCTTATTTGGCGAATGAGAAACAACCGGAGGAAGTGCGTTCGACGCGGCTGATCGATCGAGCCCTATGCGATGCAGTAAGGGGTAACTCGTCGCTGAGCGCGGCAAGAATCTACACATTCGGGTTCCACGATGGAGAAGCACTCGGGGGCACGGGCTTCGAAAGAAGATTCTGCACTATCAGTATGCCGGAAGCTCCCAAGATGCCTGTTATTCGGATCAAAGTAGAAAAATCTCACTCGAAGGTAGCATTTCTCCCGATTCAGAATGCAACAACAACGATCGAAACACCCGATGGCAAGAGAGTGAAACTGCGCGGTGGAACCGCCTCGCCGCTTTACTGGATTCCGATGCCAGTGATGGGCTGTGCATTAAACTCGGGCGCGCCCAGCTGGGATTGTGTGTGGGTCTTATTGCGGGATGATTTTACGCCGATAGTCTCTGGATCGACACGGTACCGCCGAGATTTATTCACCTTAGCACGTGCGTTAGGTTTACGACCTGTTGCGAAGTCGGAACGAAAGGCGGGGTCGCCTCCGGCTGTAATCCTTGCCCGTATGGAGAAGATCGAAAGCGAAACACTTCAACGCCAGCTCGCCAATCTGGATGCGATGATTGCAGACCCTTTGTTGGATAATCCAGATTGGGATGTTGGAGTGCTCGCACGAGACTCGGGTATACTTTCGCAAAAATCGACGATGATCATGATTGGCGTGGAAAAATCGGCAGCGATCACCGGAACGCACCGCGGCAAGGCGCGTGAGAGTGGTAGAATACTTGCAGGCCTGCTCGCCCGATTGCCGGATGAAATCTTCCGACAACTCAAACCGCGCATTCTTGGGGTTTATAAAAAGGCTGATGATGAACATTGGCTCTGGGAAGCGGAAACCCTTATCCGACGACTTGGTGATCTGGGCGTCGAAGCCATGCCCTTCCTCATCAACCCGCGCGCGTCAGGCGGCAACGTAAACAATGCGGGGATCGAGGCAATTTGCCGCGTTGGTGTTGCTGGACGAGAATTGGCAATGCCCGCACTTTTGTCGATGTGGAATGCGTCACGCGACCGATTTGATTGGGACCGGCGACAGGCGCTCTTCGTTGCCATGCAGAGACTGAACATCGAACCGCCTCCGCTAACGCAGGTCAAAGGAAATCAGTTGTCCAACCCGCGTAGAACCTCGTCCGACATTTCTCCCCAGTCACCTGCGTCGGTCTGCTCAACCCGCTAAGAACGAATTCGGCGTAGTCAGCGGCAAATTACGGGGACACCAAATTACGGGGACACAATACTTAATTCCCCAGCGGGAATGGCTGGCCAATACGGTCTATTTCGCCGAGTAAACGAACGACCATTATTTGGGCCGGTAACGAGGACCACGAAGCGACCGGGCCTGGGCGAAACCCGCCACTTCTTTCCTACAACAACGAGCTCTGCTACACTTCCCCCGGCTCTTTCACACCGTCGATCACCTCATCCCCGTAGCGGGACAACCTGCTCGCTTCACTGAAGTGCTGCCCTCCTGAAAATACTCATGGTCAGTGCGACCATTAGGGAACATTCGCGCCCGCACTGGCCATGAGGCAACGCGATTGCCAGACACGCGGACGGTTTTTTGCATGCCGGCCTTCTGGACATTAGCCGCCATAAACCCGATCACTTCCCGGCCTTGTGCCCGGCTGGTAACTCCCTCCCCTCCCCAGAAGCCGGGGGCCACGTGCTGACCCGATCAAGTCACTGTTCTGTAGCCCCCAATTCATGCCATCATCGTCTCCATGATCGCTGCTGCCGCTCCCTTGCCCGCCGCCCGGACTGCGTGGCTGTTCGGCGCCGCCAAGCGAAGCGATGGCAACCCGCAGTTTCCGCAACTTCACACTCGTCCACCGCAGCGAAACGGCCCGATGATATGACCACTCCCACCCGCCGCATCGCCGTCGTCCAAGCCGGCTCCACCCTGTTCGACACCCCCACCACGCTCGACCGCATGGCGGCGCATGTCGAAAGCCTGCGGGCGCAACAGGTCGAGCTCGCCGTGTTCCCGGAGGCCTATGTTGGTGGCTATCCCAAGGGGCTCGATTTCGGCGCGCGCGTCGGCTCGCGCACGCCCGCGGGCCGCGATGATTTCGCGCGCTACTGGCAGTCGGCAATCACCGTACCCGGCCCCGAAGTCCAGCGCATGGGCGAGATGGCGGCAAGCGCCAGCGCCACCCTCGTGGTCGGTGTTATCGAGCGGGGGAGCGGCACGCTATATTGCACTGCGCTCACCTTTGGTCCGGATGGCGCGCTGCTCGCCCGCCACCGCAAGCTGATGCCGACCGCCAGCGAACGGCTCATCTGGGGGCAGGGCGATGGCTCGACTCTCAACGTGGCCGAGACCCCCATCGGCAAAGTCGCCGCCGCGATCTGCTGGGAAAACTACATGCCAGCGCTCCGCCAGCATTATTATGCGCAAGGGGTCGAGTTCTATTGCGCGCCGACGGTCGACGATCGCGACATTTGGCAAACGACGATGCGCCATATCGCCTATGAAGGCCGCTGCTTCGTGCTGAGCGCGTGCCAATATATGACGCGCGCTGATGCCCCGCCCGACTATGACTGCATCCAGGGCAATGACCCCGCAACCGTGCTGATCCGCGGCGGCAGTGTGATCGTCAGCCCGATGGGGGATGTGCTCGCCGGGCCGATTTATGGGCAGGAGGCGGTGCTGGTCGCCGATATCGATCCGATCGATATCATGCGCGGGCGCTATGATCTCGACGTCAGCGGCCATTACGCCCGGCCGGATGTTTTTACGCTGACGGTCGATACGCGCGCTCGCCAGCCAGTGACGACGACCACAAACGACCAAGGGGACAAATGACATGCTGACGCCATTGCTGCTGATCCTTGCCCAGGCCGCTCCCGCCCCGGCGCCTGCCGATCCCGCCACCGCCCAGCGGGTCGAGAAATTGCTCAGCGCCAGTCCGGTGATCGATGGCCATAACGACCTGCCCTGGGAAATTCGCAAGAATCATGACGCAAAGGTCGAGGCGCTCGACCTGACCAAGGACACGTCCAAACTGCCGATCCCGCTCCAGACGGACATTCCGCGCTTACGCAAAGGCCATGTCGGCGCGCAATTCTGGTCGGTCTGGATCACGGCGGACAATCTCGGCCCCCGCGCGGTGGAGATGACGCTGGAGGAGATCGACATCGTCAAGCGCTTCGTCGCCGCCAATCCGGGCGCGTTCGAAATGGCGGGGTCCGCTGCCGACATCCGGCGGATCGAAAAATCGGGCAAGATCGCGTCGCTGATGGGGGTCGAAGGCGGCCATCAGATTGATGGGCGGTTGTCGGTGTTGCGCCGCTACTATGATCTCGGCGTCCGTTATATGACGCTCACCCATACATCGAGCCTGCCCTGGGCCGATGCCTCGACCGATGAACCCCGGAGCGGCGGGCTAAGTCCGTTTGGCAAACAGGTGGTGGCGGAGATGAACCGCATCGGCATGATCGTCGATATCAGCCATGTCTCGGATGCGACGATGGCGGCGGTGCTCAGCGTCACCAAGGCGCCAGTGATGGCCTCGCATTCCTCAGCACGCGCGCTGGATAATGCGCCGCGCAACATTCCCGACGATCTGCTGGCGAAGATCGGTGCGAATGGCGGGGTGGTGATGGTCAATTTCTATCCCAGCTTCGTCTCGCAGGCGTGGCGCGACTGGGACAAGGCGCGGACCGACTATGCCAAATCGGTGGGTGCTTCAGCGGAAGTCTATGGCCCCAACGCCGCTGCGCCGGTGCTGGCATGGGAGGCAAGCCACCCCGAACCGGTCGTTACCTCCGCGACGATCGCCGATCATGTCGAGCACATCGCCCTGGTTGCGGGGCACGCGCATATTGGCTTGGGCAGCGATTATGACGGCATTAACGGCACCGCCCCGCGCGATATGACCGGCGTCGATGGCTATCCGGCGCTGTTCGCCGAATTGGCGCGGCGCGGGTGGAGCGACGCTGACCTGGCGGGCCTGGCGCGCGGCAATATCCTGCGGGTGATGGAAAAGGTGGAGGCGGTGGCGAAATCGATGGCGGGGATGCCGCCGGTGGACGCAACGGACCGGCCCTAAAACCCGCCCTAAAACCCGCCCAGAAACCCCGCGACATTCCCCCCCAGCGCCCCCACCGCATAGCCGCCCTCCATCAGGATCACCGTCGGCCAGCCGCGCGCGGCGATGTCGGCGGCGAGCACGGGGTAATCGGCGGTCGTGAGTTTGAGGTGGCTGATCGGGTCGCCCTCCCAGGTGTCCGCCCCGAAGCTGACGACGAGCAGATCGGGCGCGAAGTGAGCGATCGCATCAAGCGCCACGGTCTGTGCGGCGCGGAAACCCTCAAGCGTCGTGCCTTGTGGCAGCGGTAGATTGAGATTGGCGCCAAGACCCTCGCCCGCGCCGCGCTCATCGGCATGGCCCCAGTAAAAGGGATAATCGGTTGCCGGATCGGCATGGAGCGAGGCGTAGAATATGTCGCCGCGTTCGTAAAAAATGTCCTGGGTGCCATTGCCGTGGTGATAATCGATATCGAGGATCGCGACCCGCCCGGCGCCCGCATCACGCGCTGCCTGCGCGGTGATCGCAGCGGTGTTGAGATAGCAATAGCCGCCCAGATAATCCGCCCCGGCATGGTGCCCGGGCGGGCGACACAGCGCGAATGCTGCAGGGTCGCCGCCGAGCACAGCCGCGAGCGCAGACAGCGCGCTTTGCGTGCTCCAATAGGCAGCCTCATAGGTTTCTGCGGCAAGCGGTGTGCTGGCGTCAAAGCTGTGCTGGCCGACCAGCGCATCGATTCGATTCAGCGTGAGTGGACGCCGTCCTACCACCGGCCAGACATAGCCGATCACGTCACCCGGCCGCCCCGCCTCGGCCCATTTCGCCGGCGCCGTTTGCAAGAAATCGAGATAATCGGGCGTATGGACTGCGCGGATTGCTGCCTCGCCATGATCGGAGGGCATTTCGAGGCCAGCCAGTGCCGCCACCATTTGCTCGGCGCGCGCGGGGCTTTCAGCATAGGCCGTGAAGCCGCCATTGTGCAGCTCCTGCGCTGGGGCATGGGCCAATTGCCGAGGAGAGAAAAATTGCCGCATGAATTCTCCTAGCCTGCGCGTCTTGCGGTGCACAAAGTCACGGAACCTGCTATCCCGATACCAGAATCCGATCGATTCTGGCCCAGTCCGTGAATTGCTGTCCAGATTGTCGCTAGCGTAGCAAGGGTAAATGGGGAAGGTCGGCACAGCTGGCTGCGCGGGGGAAAGTCGATGCTTGATCTGTTTGAACTGACGGCGGTGATTCTGTCGGTCACCACCATTGCCTGCTGGATCAACGCCAAGACCTTGAAACTGCCGGTTGCGGTGGGATTGTTGATCGTTGGCCTGGCCTTCAGCGGGGTGGTCGCGCTGGCTGACCTGGCGAAGCCCGATTGGGCGGTTGGCGCCATGTTCAAATCGGTTGAGCAGCAGATTGATTATCCCAAGCTCGTACTCAATTTCATGCTGGCCTATCTGCTGTTTGCTGGTGCGATGAACGTCAACATCGCAGCACTCATCCAGCGGGGGTGGGCGGTTGCGGCGCTGGCTGTCTTTGGCACAGTGATCACCACTGGCCTGATCGCGGCGGCCTTTTGGGGGGTGTGCCATCTTGCCGGGATCGCCATGCCGGTCAGCTGGGCATTGGTGTTCGGCGCGCTGATCAGCCCGACCGACCCGATCGCCGTGCTGGCCATGACCAAGCGGACCGATCTGGAGCCGCGTCTCCAGGCCCAGCTGGAAGGCGAGGCGCTGTTCAATGACGGTGTGGCGGTGGTGTTGTTCAAGGCATTGCTGGCCTATGCCATTGGCCAGACCGGTGGTGGCGAGGCAGCACATACCGATTTGGTGGTGCTGGCCCAACACGCGGGAATCGAAGCTTTTGGCGGCATCGCGCTGGGGCTTGCTGTTGCCGTCATCGCCGTGGTGATTTTGTACGCCGTCAATGACTGGATCACGGAAACATTGATCACCGTTGCCACAGCGACGGTGGTTTATGCCGTCGCCCTGCATTTTGGTCTGTCGGGGCCGCTGGGTGTTGTGGCGGCTGGGTTGGTTCTGGCGACAAATTGGGCGGATGCTTCGCTGGCCCCCCATGCGAAGGAATATCTGCGCCCGCTATGGCATGTCATCGATGAAGGGATGAATGCCGTGCTGTTCTTCCTCGTCGGCATCAAGGCATTCGCGCTTGATTTCACCCCGATGGCGCTGGCGCTGATGGCTGCCGGTGCTGCCATGGTGCTGATAGCGCGCTGGATTGCAATCGCATCGCTTGGCGTCATCATGATTCCCTTTGGCCAGCGATTTCCGATCAAACTCTATAATGTCCTCACCTGGGCGGGGGTGCGGGGCGGGTTGTCAGTAGCGCTGGTGTTATCGTTGCCCGACATCCCTGAGCGCGAGGCCATTTTCGCCGCCTCGCTTGGGGTCGTCATCTTCTCGATCGTGATCCAGAGCATGACGATGGAGGCGCTGGCCCTGCGCACGGGCTATGGCAGCGCCAAGGCTAATCCGGAGGCGACGCACTGATCAGGTCTGGGCGAGCGCCTCGGCGATCAGCTTGCGGCTGTTCTCGATCCCGTAAAGCGCGATGAAGCTGCCCATGCGCGGGCCTTGCGATGAGCCAAGCAAGGTTTCGTACAGGGCGCCGAACCAGTCGCGCAAATTGTCGAAGCCGCCTTCGTTGCCGATCGCATAGACGATATTCTGCAGATCGACCGCCGAGGTGTCGGCGGGGAGCGGTGCCAGTTCGCGCTCGAGGCGCTCGAGGGCAGCAATTTCTACGCCTGCGGGCTTGCGCCGTACAAGCGTCGGCGCGACGAAATCGCGGTTATAGGCGAGCGCGTGACCGATCAGGGCGTCGAGCTCGGGGCTGATATCCCCCTCGACATAATTGCTGAGATACCCGCGCACCTGCTCTGCCGTTGCCCCTGCGCCCAGAACGCCGACCAGATTCAGCAGCAGCCCGAAGGTCACCGGCGGGTTGGTATCGGGCACGGCACCGTCATGGATATGGTGCGCCGGATTGCCGAGCCGCTGCTCGACAGGCTGGCCTGCATAATTGCCGCGGAACTGGAAATAGTCGTCCACCGCGCGCGGGATGACGCCGATGTGGAGCTGCTTGGCCTTTTTCGGCTCGCGATAGGCGAAGAAGGCGAGGCTCTCCTGCGTGCCATAATCGAGCCATTGCTCGAGCGTCAGGCCATTGCCCTTGGACTTGGAGATTTTCTCGCCCTTTTCGTCGAGGAACATCTCATAGATCAGCCCCTCGGGCGGGCGGCCGCCGAGCACGCGCGCGATCTTGCCGGACTGGATGCCGCTGTCGATCAGGTCCTTGCCGTACATTTCGTAATCAACGCCCAATGCGACCCAGCGCATCGCCCAATCGACCTTCCATTGCAGCTTGGCTTGGCCGCCGAGCACGCTTTGCACCAGTACCTCGCCGTCGCTGTCAGTGAAGCGGATCGTGCCGGCTTCCGCATCAACCACTTCAACCGGTACTTGCAGCACCACGCCCGTCTTCGGACTGATCGGCAGCACGGGCGAATAGGTGGCGGCGCGCTCCTGGCGCAAAGTCGGCAGCATCACCCCCATGATCGCCTGATAATGGCGCAGCACGCCCTTGAGCGCGTCGTCGAACACCCCCGCCTCGTACTGCGAGGCGGAGGAGATGAACTCATACTCAAAGCCGAAGCGATCGAGGAAATCGCGGAGCATCGCGTTGTTGTGCGCGGCGAAACTCTCGAACTTCTCAAACGGATCGGGAATGCGGCTCAAGGGCTTGCCGAGATTTTCGGTCAGCATCGCTTGGTTGGGCACATTGTCCGGCACTTTGCGCAGCCCGTCCATGTCGTCAGAAAACTCGATCAGCCGGGTCGGCGCGTCAGACATCGCCTGGAAGGCGTGGCGCACCATCGTCGTCCGCAGCACCTCGTTGAAGGTGCCGATATGCGGGAGCCCGGAGGGGCCATAACCGGTTTCGAAGATGATCGCCGCGTCAGCAGGCTTGCCGTCGGGATAGCGTTTCAGCAGCTTGCGCGCCTCTTCATAGGGCCAGGCCTTGGAAGCGAGTGCGGCGGTGCGAAGATCGGTATCAGTCATAGCCCCAGCATGTGCCGCGTTCGGTGTGAAATCGCAAATTCGTTTCCGGTCAGGCGGGGGCAAAGTTGCGGAAGTTGCGGGCTGCCAATGCCTTTCTGCAACCGACGCCCATGGCGCTGCGGTGCGGCAATCGGCTGGGATCAAGCGTGGTCGACAGGCGAACAATCTGTCAGCTTCAGCCCTTTGTAGGACAGCGCAGGCGAATCGCGTGCCGCCAACATGGCCGGGGGAGCGACACCTGGCCGGTGCCGCTCCCCGGCAGCGATGGTTAGAGATGCTTCCAGAAGATGACCTTATGCTCGCCCTCGTCGTAGAAGTCGCGGATGCGGGCTTCCTCGCTAAAGCCCCGCACCAGATAGAAAGCGCGGCTATCGGCATAGGCGTCAAGCGCCGACGTCTCGACGATCAGCACGCGGGCGGCATCGGTGCGCAGCCGTGCCTCAAGCGTGGCGACAAGCGTGCTGCCCACGCCCTGCCCTTGATCGCCGG
Source organism: Sphingomonadales bacterium Ga0077557 (assembly GCA_001464615.1). Lineage (GTDB taxonomy): Bacteria > Pseudomonadota > Alphaproteobacteria > Sphingomonadales > Sphingomonadaceae > Sphingomonas. Next base: position 30,563 of record LNFI01000036.1, read on the forward strand.
GTGCGACGGCGATGGCGAGCAGGTTAAACGTGCCTTGGGTCGCGCGCTCGGGCTCGCAATAGGCAAAGCCGCAGAGCCGCCCACCGATCGTGGCGACGAGCCAGATATGCGGCGCGGTACCGTCGAGAAAGGGTGCTGCCATATCGGCGAGCATAGCCGAGGGGAACAGCCCGGTCGCCTCCAGTACCGGGGCAATGGCGGGCAGGTCGGTCCGCAGCAGGGGGCGCACGTTGATAAGATCGGACATAAGAATAGCCACCTTCACACGCGCCTGACGAGGGCGCGGTTGATACGATCGGCCCAGTTTGGGGGCCGCGGTCTGGGCCGTGCATCACGCACGGCGGGAGGCTGTTAGGCGGACATAGGTTGTCCATTACCGCTTGCTGAAGACGAGCACAACGTTGCCGCTTGTCAATAACTGAATCGTTATATAAGCATTATGCTATGGAAAGCCCGTTGGACCGTCAGTTCGCAGCCTTGGCAGACCCGACGCGGCGGGCGATTCTCGCGCGCCTCGCATCGGGCGAAGCGACCGTGGCCGAGCTGGCGCGCCCCTTCGGGATCACGCAACCCGCCATTTCCCGCCATCTGAAGGTGCTCGAATCGGCTGGGTTGATCGAGGCCGGCAAGATGGCTCAGTCGCGTCCGCGACGGCTGAAAGCCAGCAGCCTGGACGGGGCACGGCTCTGGATCGACGGTTTGCGCAGCCTCTGGACCGACAGTTTCGACCAGCTCGATCAGTTTCTGCAGCAGGACAAGGACTAGATGACATGGCGACGGCGCGCTTCACGATAACGCGGACATTTGCTGCGCCGCTCGCCCGTGTTTGGGCGGCGTGGACCGAACCGGAGCAGCTCGCCGCCTGGTTCGGGCCGAAGGGCTCGGCGGGCAGCATGCTGGCGTTCGACCTGCGCCCCGGCGGCGAATGGCGTGGCCGGATGGAGGCGCCCGATGGGGCCGAGATGTTCAGCAAATTTGTGTTTCAAGTGGTCGAGCCGCCAACCCGGCTGGTCTGGGTTCATGGATTCGCGGATGCCGAGGGCAATCGCGCTCGCGCAGCGTTCGCGCCGCTTTTCCCGCTGGAGATGTTGACGACGGTGTTGTTCAGTGAAGCGGAGGGTGGCACCCGGATCGACCTTAGCTGGGAACCGATCGACGCCACGCCCGAGGAATGCGCCTTCTTCGCCGAGATGATGGCATCGATGACTGGCGGCTGGTCCGGCAGCTTCGACCAGCTGGACGCCCTGTTCGCCGAATAAGCGAAGCGGCGACGGCTAGATGTTGCCATTCTGTTCAATCACGGCGACAAGCGGGTGTGACTCTTCTCCCCTACCCCGCGCTCCACGCAAGCCATGGCGGCATCTGGATCGCGCATGAGGGCGAAACGCGGCAGGTCGGGCGCGGCGAGGCGATCAGGCTTGCCGCCGATACGCCGATGATCATGCTCAATGCCGCGCTGGTCGGCCAGCGGCTGGGCTATGCCGAGCTGTCGGGGCTCGATCTGCTGGAACTGTTCGCGTTTCTCCGGCCAGCGCAGTTCATGGTGCCGACGCCGCGCGGCCTGGCGCGCGCGACGGGGATTGACGAGCCGCTTCGCGACGACCTGATCGCGCCGTTCCTGCGTGCCGCCTCCGCCGCCCTGATTGCGCAGACCAAGGGCAATTGGCCAGAGCGCGAAGGGGCGTGGACGTCGTTGCAGGCGCTGGCCCGGCTACGCTGGCCGTGGGTGCCTGCCTTGGTCGACCGGATCGCCAAGCCCGAAACGGCGGAGCGCTGGTTGTTCGCTAAACTGCCCGAATGGAGCGAGGGCGCGCCTCGTCCGGCGCCGCGCACTGTAACGATCGACCCAGCGGAAACGCAGGGCCGCCTCGCGACGCTAACCGGCAGTGCAGCAGAGCAGCGCCCCGGCCAGCGCGCCTTTGCCGAGGCGGCGAGCGCTGCCTTCGCGCCCCGAATGATGCGCGATTCGCCCAATCTGGTGCTGGCCGAGGCGGGCACTGGGATCGGCAAGACGCTCGGCTATCTCGCGCCTGCCTCGCTCTGGGCGGAGCAGGCGGGCGGGGCGGTGTGGGTCTCCACCTTCACCAAAACGCTGCAGCGGCAATTGGGGCATGAAAGCGCGCGCCTCTTCCCCGATGCCGCCATGCGCCGCGCCAAGGTCGTCACCCGGAAGGGACGCGAGAATTACGCCTGCCTGCTCAATCTGGAAGATGCTTTGCAGGGCGGATTCCAGGGGCGGGCAGCGGTGTTGGCGCAGCTGGTGGCGCGCTGGGCAGCCTATAGCGCGGATGGCGATATGGTTGGCGGCGATTTGCCCGGCTGGCTGCCGACGCTGTTCCGCCGCAACGGCCCGACCGCGCTGACTGACCGGCGCGGCGAGTGCGTCTATGCCGGCTGCCCGCATTACCGCAAATGCTTCATCGAAAAGGCGGCCCGCGCGAGTGCGGACGCCGATATCGTCATCGCCAATCATGCGTTGGTGATGGTCAACGCGGCACGAGGGCGCGAAACGGCCACCCGCCCCAGCCGCTACGTGTTCGACGAGGGGCATCACCTGTTCGATGCCGCCGATTCGATGTTCGCGACCGCGCTGACCGGGCAGGAAACGATCGAATTGCGCCGCTGGGTGACTGGCCCCGAATCGGGCGGGCGTGGCCGGCGGCGCGGGCTGGCGGCGCGCCTGTCGGATGTCGCGAGCTATGATGCGGAAGGCGCGCGGGCGATTGGCGAGGCGGCGGAGGCGGTGCGGGCGTTGCCGACGGATGGCTGGCTCGGCCGAATCGGCGAGGGGCAGCCCTTTGGGGCAATCGAGGCATTGCTCGCGGCGGTGCGCGGGCTCGTCTATGCGCGCGACGATAGCAAGGAAGATGCGGGCTATGGCCTGGAAACCGAACTCGCCGAGCCCGATGCTGCGTTGATCGACGCGGCGGGGCAGGCTGGCCAAGCGCTCGATTCGCTCTATCGCCCGTTGGTCGCGCTCGGGCGGCGGCTTGAAGCGGTGCTGACCGATGGCCCCGATTGGTTGGACGGCCCAGCGCGCGCGCGGATCGAAGGGGCAATCGCCTCACTCGCCTGGCGCGCCGATACCGTTGCGGCCTGGCTAGCGCTGCTGTCGCGCGTCGGCGGCCCGGCCGATCCTGACTTCGTCGATTGGCTGGCGGTCGAACGCGTCGAGGGCCGCGAATATGACATCGGCATCCACCGCCGCTGGCTCGATCCGACGCGGCCCTTTGCCGAAATTGTGCTGAAACCGGCACAGGGCGTGCTGATCACCTCGGCAACGCTGAAGGGCGGGGGCGACTGGTCGGTGGCGGACGCCCGTACCGGCGCGCATCATCTCGCGCATGCGGCGGCGCATTTCGATGCGCCGAGCCCGTTCGATTATGCCAATGCCGCCGAAGTGCTGATCGTTACTGACGTGAAGCGCGGCGACACCGGCGCGCTCGCCAATGCTTACGCCCGGCTGATCGTTGCGGCGGGGGGCGGCACGCTGGGGCTGTTCACGGCGATCCGGCGGCTTCGCGCGGTCCATGCGCGGATCGCCGATCGCCTGGCGCGCGAGGGGCTAGCGCTGCATGCCCAGCATGTTGACCCGATCGATACCGGGACGCTGGTCGACATTTTCCGCGATGACATGCGCGCCTCGCTGCTCGGCACCGATGCGTTGCGCGACGGAGTCGATGTGCCCGGCCGATCGCTGCGGCTGGTGGTGATGGAGGGCGTGCCCTGGGCGAAGCCGACCGTATTGCACAGCGCCAGGCGACTGGCCGGGGGCGGGGCGGCCTATGACGATCGCTTCGTCCGCGCCCGGTTGGCGCAGGCGTTTGGGCGGCTGATCCGGCGCGCGGATGATCGCGGCGCCTTCGTGCTGCTCTCCGCTGCGATGCCCTCGCGCCTGCTGAGTGCCTTCCCGCCCGGTGTGCCAATTGTTCGCGTCACCCTCGATGAAGCGGTGATTCGTGTTACGAGGCGTCTTTCATCCGTCACGCTGCTGGGGCATGAGGCAAGGAGTGGGGCCTGAATCGGAGTGGGCATGAAGACGCTGACACTGCTCAGACATGCCAAATCCGGCTGGGACGACCCGGCTGCGCGCGATTTTGATCGGGCGCTGAACCCGCGCGGCAAACGCGCCGCTGCGCAAATTGGTCGCTATTTGCAGGCGCAGGCGATCAGTTTTGATCATGTCATCGCCTCCCCCGCTGTGCGCGTGGTCGAAACGCTTGATCATCTCGCCACCGGCTATGGCCAGCCGCTAGCGCCTGATTGGGAGCGGCGGGTCTATCTTGCCTCTGCGGCAACCCTGCTTGATCTGGTGAGTGTCCTACCGGACGGTGTCGAGCGGGTGCTGCTGGTCGGGCATAATCCGGGGCTTGAGGATCTGGTGCTGATGCTGGTGCCCGAAGGCGAAGAACCGGATTTGCGTGACGAGGTCGAGATTAAGTTCCCAACGGCAACGCTGGCCGAACTTGTCTTTACCTGTGACCGTTGGGCCGATGTCCCGGCCCATGCTGCCACCCTGACGCGCTTTGTCCGTCCGCGTGATCTCGATCCAAGCCTTGGCCCGGACAGCGAGGATTAAGCCTTTTTTTCTTCAAGCTTAGCTTTAAGTCCGGCCAGGGCGCCGAACGGCCCGGCTTCCTCTTCCGCCAATACGCCGGCTTTGCGCAGAATCGCATCGGCATTGGGGCTACGCGGAAAGGGCTCCAGCGCCAGCGCCATCGTTTCAGCAGTGGCCTCACCCAAATCAATGGCACCGCCGTCAAACGGAATGATGTCGAGGGCGTCGAGGCTTAGCTCGATCTCTTCCGCAGGAGGGTCAGCTGGCGTGTCAGCGACGAAGCACAAGGCGACCTGCTCATCGATTCGCGCAGAGAGCGGCTCGCCCGTGGCGACACAAGCCTGAATCACGTCAGCCGTAACGCGGCCCTCGGCAACAATACCAGCCGGTGTCCGCGCCACCAAATAATCGCCGTTGAGCCGGACGATCTCGATCAGGCCGAACCGCGTCGCCAGCGCTGCGCGTTCGGCGGCATTGGCTGCAACCGCAATGCTGCGTTTGCCTTCCCCGATCGTCTCAACCCTTTCGGGCCGGTGAAATTCGGGGCGAGTCGCGTCGGGGGGCGTCATCCGATCTGCCCAGCCAATATTGCGGCTGACTCTTGTCCGGCCAGCCGCTCGCGCAACCCAAGCAACTGCGCGCTGACATGGGCAACCGCGTCCTCACCAGGGTCATTACCGCGATACAGGTTGCGTCGCAGCGCCGGCGCCAGATCATCGCTGGCCAGTGCCTCGCGATAAGCGCCAAGCCGGCCGCCCAACATGCTCATCATCTGGCCGACATTTTTGCCGATGCCGACATCGCCAATCCCGCTTTCGCGCAGCTGGCCGTCCATATCGTCGATAAACTGCTCGGTCAGCTGGGCAACCGGGCCAGCGCTTGACGGATCATCCTCCAGGCGCAGCAGCACCAGCGCCAGGATTGCCGCGATCATATCAAACCGGCCGTCAATCGTGTCAGGCACCGCGCCGTCCAGATACCAGTGCGGCTGGCGGCCATTGGCGATAATCGCCGCATAGAGTGGCGCCGTCGGCGATGGCCGTGGCGCCCCGAACAGCTTGTCGATCAACCCCATCACAACTCCAATCAGCGCCCCGCCTTGTCTGGCGGCGCTCTCCGGCATATTGAGGCTCGTTCGGCATGATGCAATGCGTGCCTTTGTCCGCGTGCCCGCCTGGGAGAGTCTAATGCGCCGTTTATCCACTCGTATCGGGATTTTGCTGATGATCGGCGCGGCCGGTGGCGCGCTGTCGGGCTGCACCCGGCTCAACGGCCACCAAGGCTATGTCGTCGATGTCGATCTGGTCAACTCGGTCCAGCCGGGGGTCGATAATCGCGCCTCGGTTGTCCAGGTGCTTGGCAAGCCAACCTTGACTGGCCAGTTTGATTCGGACGCATCAGGGGAAGCGCGCGAATATTATTACATATCCCGCGATACACGCTTTTATGCGTATAACAGTCCACGTCCGCGGGTGCAGACGGTGTTGCGGGTGCGGTTTGACGACAAGGGCGTGGTAACAGCGGTCGATCGCACCGGCATTGAACAGGTTGCCTCGATCAACCCTTATGGCAAGACAACCCCAACGCTGGGGCGCCACCGCACCTTCTTTGAGGATCTGTTCGGCAATATCGGCACAGTCGGTTCCGGCTTGCCACCAGGGGCCAACCAGGGCGGTGGCGGGCGCGACACGCCTTAAGCGCTGCGGGCGCTGGATCAGCGCAACAATCCTTTCGCCAGGATGACTAACGCGTTCGAGAATCGTTCAGCGCGACTCGGGCAACTTCATTCTCAGACGGCACCCATATCCCCCTTGGGCGTTATGTCTGGTACGAAGAATGGAGAAGCATCATGCGTAAATTGATCATCATGGGTTTGATGGCCGCAACTATGCTGCCAGTGGCGGCCAGCGCTCAGTCGCAGCGTGAGGTCCGTGAATCACGTCAAGATCTGCGCGACGAGCAGCGTGATCTTGACCGCGCCTATCGTTATGGCGACCAGCGCGATATCCGCCGCGAACAACGCGATGTTCGCGAAGCCCGGCAGGAATTGCGCGAAGACCGGTTCGATCGCGACCGCGCCTGGGGTCGCAACGACTGGCGCGGCTATCGCAATACCCATCGTGACCTGTACGGTCGCGGTAACTGGAACGCCCCGTTCCGGTACAACAACTTCCGCGCCGGCGTTCGGATCGCGCCTGGGTTTTACGGTTCGCGTTACTTCATTGCCGATCCGTGGCGCTATCGTCTGCCGCCAGCGCGTGGCTTTAATCGCTGGGTGCGCCACTATAACGACGTGTTGTTGATCGACACGCGCCGGGGCGTCGTGGTCGACGTGTATCGCGGTTTCTTCTTCTAAAGGCGCGATCGCACTTTACCGAAAAGGCCAGCGTGGTGTGAAAGCCGCGCTGGCCTTTTCATGCTTGCGACGCCGACTTCAGCGCATCGTGAAAATCACCTGATCGACCACGCGCCCGCTCAGATCGATCAGCCGTAGCCGGTGCCGCCCCGGCCCCGCCAGTACCAAGGGATGCCCGTCAGCCGCACCCAGATCCTTGGTGTCTAGCTCTAACCGATGTGCCGCTGTCGCCCCCGACACGCCAATCGCCAGTTTTTGGCGGCCAATCGGGATATCGGGATCAAGCGCATAGACGCTGCCCGCAACGGGATTGGTGATTCGGGGGCGCCGTGCGGTATCGGGCGCGCCGGCAATCCGGGTCTGGCCGGTGCCGACCAGGAAATACTCGCGCCTGGGCTGTTCGATAGCACCGCCAAAGCTGATCTGGCGCGCCTCGATGCCGGGGGGCATTGCGGGCGCCGCGCTGCCGCGCGCGTTGATTGCCAGCATGATATCGCGCCAGACCGGGGCGGCACCGCTGGTGCCCGATACAGCCCGCATCGGATCGCCCTCCAGATTGCCGACCCAGACCCCTACGGTGAAGCGCTTTGAAAAGCCGATGCACCAATTGTCGCGCAGGCCCTTTGATGTGCCCGTTTTCACCGCTGCCCAAAAGGGCAGGCGCAGGGCGCTATCAAGGCCAAAGGTGCCGGCCCGGGCATTGGGATCAGCGAGCATATCGCTGACGATCCAGGCAGCGGCCGGTGTGGTGATGGCGCGCGGGGTGGCGGGTTTGTCGGCGGCCGTCAGCCGCAGCGCTGACCAGCGCCCACCAAGCGCGAGCGACCGAAAGGCGGCAACCTGCTCAAGCAGGGTCACTTCCGCCGATCCAAGCGCCAGCGAAAAACCATAATATTGGCCATCCTCGGTCAGGCCACGATAGCCGGTATCCCATAGCCGGTCGCGAAACGGCTCGACGCCGATGAGGAGCAGGGTGCGGACCGCTGGCACATTGAGCGACCCCGCCAGCGCGCTGCGGGCCGAGACCGGTCCCTTGAAATCGCGATCATAGTTTTGCGGCACATAAAGGCCCGAAGCAGTGTCGAGCTGGACAGGAGAATCATCGAGGATTGACGCCGCAGTCAGATAGCCTTTCTCAATCGCATCGGCATAAAGGAACGGCTTGAGGGTCGACCCGGCCTGGCGATAGCTCGCCGCGCCATCGACGGCGGCAGCGGTTGAGGCACCGCCAACCCCGCCGACATAAGCGAGCACATCGCCGCTTTCATTATCAACCACCACCACCGCGCCGTCGCGGGCGCGGGCGCCGCCCAGCCCGCGCAACTGGCGGACAAGGGCTGCAATCGCGATCCGCTGGGTCTGGGCGTCAATCGTCGTGGTGACCTTTAGACCAGCCTTGGTCAGCAAACGGTTCGCGAGATGCGGAGCAAGCCCCGGATCAAGCGCCAGGCTGCGCGCCGGGCCGAGCATCGACCAGGCGGCACCGTCAAACCGAGTGCAGTCGGGGGCATGGGCTAAGGCACACGCGCGTCGGGCGACTTGATCGGGACGGGCCTGGGGATCAGGCAATAATGCCGCCAGCAACAGCGAATCATCGCGCGACAGGGCATCGGGGGTCTTGCCGAACAGGCCAAGCGCTGCCGCGCCAATCCCCTGCGCCTCGCCACGAAACCCGGCCAGGTTGAGATAGGCCTCAAAAATCTGATCCTTGCGCCAGCCGCGTTCGAGCGCCCAAGCCGCGCGCATCTGGCGCAGCTTGTCCCGCCAGCCGCGCGCGCCGGGCGCGGCAAGATCGTTGCCCAAATAGCCAGCGAGTTGCATCGACAGCGTGCTTGCCCCGCGTCCATGCTCGTTTTGGAACCGATCGCGGACCGCCCCGGCCAAGGCCAGAAAATCAACCCCACCATGGCTGTAGAATCGCTTGTCCTCGGCGGCGAGCAGCGTGTCGCGGGTGGCCGGCGACACGCGGTCGAGCGGCGTCCAGGCCAGCCGTCGCGCCGCGAAATTGACGCGCGCACTGTCAATCAACGTGCCGTCGCGCGCATAGAGCCAGGCTTCGGAGGGCTGCCAGGCGCGGCGCACTTGCGCATAGCCCGGCAGCGGCGGTGGCTGAGTCGCATAATCAAGCGCCACGCCCGCCAGCACGAGCAACACCAGCCCGCCCAGCGCATAATCGGTCCGCCGCCGCGCCTTTATCCAGGCAATGGTTCCCGCCCAAAGCCGATCGGGCTGATCAGCCAGCATCGCTCGCAATCGACCCCGCCACTCCATTTCAGTGCCAGCTCATGTCAATTCGGCAGCACCGTCACCGGCGCATTGGGCAGAGCGGCGCGGATCGCGGGCGAATACATCGCCTCAACCTGGGTGGGTGGCAAGTTGAAGCGGCCCGATCCGTTGAGCCTGACGGTGTAGCTCACCGTGAAGGCGCCGCGCGGCACCCAGGCAAAATAGCTGCGCCACGTAGCGCCACCGCGCTCGACATAGCTGGGGGATACACCGGCATTGCCGGTGACCTGCGCCAGCAGTGAGGATTGCCCACCCTGATCGCCAATGATTGTTGCCCCCGCTGGCACCGGATCGCTCACCACCACCCAATTGCGCTCGGCCGATGCATCGACGGTAATCGTCACCTTCAGCACATCGCCGCGAGTCAGCACGCCCGCTTTGCGCGCCTGCACCACCGCGACCGACTTGGTCATTTTATAGCCGGCGTTGAGCGGCTTGGTGAGCGGCACTGCCGCCGATACCGATACCATCGCCCATGGCCCCGCCCCGCCGCTCTGCGTCAGTTTGAGCGGCGCTGGCGTGCTCGGCAGCGGCAGGCTGACGAAGCGTGATGGTTCGGCAAGCGGCCAGGCGCGAGTGAGCGTCGCGCTCCCGATCGACGCCGTGGTCACCCCGGCAACCGCTTCAGCCGGATAGACCCCCGCAAATTTCCGGGCGGCGATCGCTCCCCAGGCATTGGCAGTGGTGGTATCCCAATGGCCGCGCGACTGGCGAAGTGCCACGCCGACCATCATCCGTGGTGCATCATCCTGCCAACCGGGCCGGCCGAGCACGGACACCAAAGCCTTGATCGCGGCCTCGTCGCCCGATGACATCAGCCACCAGGCGGCGCTTGACTGATCGCTCAGATCAAGTCGGGTGCCTTCATAAACCAGCCGCTTGCGCAACTCGGCCTGAGCGGCGGCTTTCAGCGCCGGTCCATTGGCAAGACCCTGAAGCTTGTCGAGCGTCACCAGATAATCGGCCAACTGGGCGGTCGGCATCTCATTGGTGGCCAAGCCGATCTGGCCGAGCATCGCCGGGGTGGCGGCACCGGCACGGGCAAGCGCGGCAAAGGCGGCGATGCGTTGCAACCGGACATCGCCATAATCCTCATGCCGGACCCGGCCATCGACCACTGCCTTCAGCCCCTCGATCATCCGCGCCCGCGGTCCTTCGGGGATTGGCAGGCCGGCCTCCGACGTGATCGACAGGACATAAGCCGTCAGGGCTTCGGACCCTTCCAGGCTGTCCGAAGGCCAATAGCGCAGCAGGCCATCTTGTGCCTGATAGGTGGGGATATCACCCGCCAGCGCGGTCCAGCCTGCGACATCGCCAAGCGCAACGATCCGCGATAGTCGCTGTTCGAAGCAATTATAAGGATAGGCAGTCATGTAACTGCGAACCCCGGCGAGCGGCGGTGCAAGCGTATCAGCCAGCCGGATATCAACGCTGCCACGCCCGGGCAGCGCTCCCACCGGGGCCGTGATCGGGATGGATGTCCCCGCTTCGACGCGAGCGAGCGTCGCCGCCCAGACTTCGACCGGTACTGCCGGTACAATCTGCTGGTCGACCGTGATCCGATCGACCGCCTTGCCGTCTGCGCTTTTGGCGGACACCTGCCAGCGCAGACTGTTCAGGCCTTCGCGCGCGGTCAGGTTCCAGGCGACGGGGGCGGCTCCACCCGCCGGGATCGTCACCGTGAGCGGCTTGCCGGTGGCGACGCGCGGCATCAGATCGACCGTCGTGGTGACCGTCATCGGCTTGTCGGACGCATTGCGCAGCGTGAACACCGCGCCGAACTGGTCACCGGTGCGGACCAATGGCGGAATCCCCGCAAAGATGCTCAGGTCCTGCGCCGCGCGGATATCGGCCTCGCCCGTGCCGAAGAGTTGCGCACCCTCGGTGGCAATCGCCACCAGCTTGAAAGAGGTGAGCGCGTCATTGAGCGCGACGGGCACGCGGGCATGGCCATTGGCATCAAGCGCGACACGGCCCTTCCACAGCAGCACCGGCTGGAAATTCTCGCGATTGAGCCCGGAGAGATCGCCACCGCCGCCACCGCCCGCTTCGACCGCCTTCTTGCCATAATGGCGCTTGCCGACCACCTGGGTCTGCGCGGTCGAGGTGAGGACCGAGAGCGAGCGTTCGCCCATCATCGCGCTCAGCACGTCCCAGCTGTCATTGGGGGCGAGCTGGAGCAGCGCCTGATCAACCGCGACAAAGGCGACATCAGCGCTCGCTGCGGGTTTGCCATCGGGCATTTTCACATCGACATCGACTTGGGCCACGTCGCGCGCGGCATAGCGTTCACGATCGGCTTTGACGGTCACGCCGAGGCGATAGGCGTCCCAGCCGACTTTCACTTTGGCAATGCCAATTCGGTAAGCGGGCTTGCTGAGATCGACCAGGGCGGTCGGCTCGGGCGTGGGTTCATGCTTGGCGACGATGCCCATCATCGCGCCGATATCGCTGAGCCAGTCCCAAAATCCGGGCTGAATGCGACCGCGCACCGCCATCACCGAGACGAAGACGTCGGGGGCGTAGCTGCCCGGCATCGCGACCTCAATCACCGGGTCCTTGCCGCTTAACTGCGTAACGAAGCTGGACAGCACGCCTTCCCGCTCAACCGTGACCAGCGCGGTTGCTTCGCGGAAGGGCATGCGGACCTGGAATTTGGCGGTTTCGCCGGCTTTATATTCAGGCTGTTCGGGGATCAGATCCATCCGGTCGCCATTATCGCCGCCAAACCACCAATCATCATCGCCAACCAGCCACGCCGATTGGGTGCTGCGCGCCAGATTGCCAGCGGCATCAGTCGTGGTCGCCACGGCATAGACTTCACCCGATACGCCGGGATTGATCGCGCACAGTGCCAGTCCCTGTGCATCGGTGGTCACGGTGCAGCTGGTGCTGAGCTTGGTGGTCTTCATTTGATTGTCATAGGCATAGAAGCCGCCGATCAACCGGCGCCGCGCCGTCAAAATCTCCCGATTATACAGCGCGACAGTGATCTTCTGATTGGCGATCGGCTTGCCGCCGGTATCGACTGCGACCAGGCGCAGGCGCAAATCGTCCTGCTTCATCAACCAGCCATCGGTCTTGATGCCGATCCGCACGCCCGCATCATAAATCGGGATGCTGCGCGAAGCAGTGAGCACTTCGCCATTGGCATCCTGATAATCCATTTCGACCAGCATATTGGCGGGCCCATCAAGCGATTGCGGTATCTCGATCCCGGTGCGCGCTGTGCCATCCGCCCCCAGGGTGACGGGCAGGGTCTGGGTTGGCGGCAAGGGAGTCTGTTCTTCCTCGCCATCGCCGTTCATCGGCTTGACGCCCTCAGTCACCGCTTTGCCGCCAAAACTATAGGCTTCATAGTTTTTGGGAGTGCCAATGCTGCCGAACCAGCCAACGCGTACTTCGACCGGGAGCCGCGATGCGCCGCCGCCCGAAAGATAGCCGACAAACAGATCAACCGGCAGTGTCTTTGGCCGGATTGCCGCTTCTTTGGGGCCGCTGACGCTGGCCCGCATCGTCGGCAGCCGGTATTCGTCAACCTTGAACGACTGGTTGGTATAGATCGTCTTGTCGCCGTCCGTGGTCTTGGCGATGATCTGCAGATCATAATCGCCCATCGGTGCGCCTTGCGGTGCTTTCCAGCTCGATTCGCCAACCCCATTGGCATCGATCGTCAGCGGCAAATCAAATTGCGTATCGGACCCGCGGTGCGACAGCCGCAGCGTGCCCGTGAAGGCAGGGCCGGCCGCAAAGCCACCCGTTACCGGCTTGCGGACGATATGCTTCATGTTGATCGTCTCGCCCTGGCGGACCAGCGCGCGATCAAACACGGTGTGGACAATGTCGTCCTGCGCCGAATAGCCATAGGGCAGATCGAAATCATAGGGGCGGATGCCGTCGCCCCAATCGGTAAGCGTGAAGCTGAAATCATCGTCCTTGCGGGCCGATACCATCAGCGCATGAGACGATCCTTCGCCGTCGCAATCGCTATAGGTTTCGGGCGTCGGTAGACCCGATGGGAAGAACAACCCGCCGCTCTTATCGGTCACGCCGCGCGCCAGCACCTTGCCGGTGCAGCTATCGGTCACGCGGACTTCGGCATTGCCGACGGGCTTGCCGCTATCAAGCGCGGTGACCCAGGCGAGGCTGCGATCCCGACCCCATTTGAAATGCACCGCCATGTTGGTGACGAGGGCGGCGCTGGCGACATAACGCGGCGCGGCACGACCCAGCAGCGCTTGGCCCAGCTTGGGGCTGGCCAGCTCGACCACGTAAAAGCCCGGCTTGGTCAGCGGAATGCCGACGACTTCGAAATCCTTGCCCTTGCCAGGCAATCCGATGTTGATCGCCGCGCCCTGATTGGCAGTAAGGATGGGGCGCGATCCGGTGTCGTTGATCGTCACCTTTTCCTTGCCGCGCTGTTCCTCATGGCTGGCATAATTATCGGCATCATCAACCGTGCGCAGCCACCGCGCGACATCGCCATCAGTGGCGTCAATCTTCAGCGTCTGGCCAGCGACGCTCCGGTTGCGGCCCTGCAGCGCGGGTTCGATATTGCGAACCGTCACCGGCAAGATGCCGCCTTCGCGCGCTTCGAGAATGCCGAAGGGCGCGGCGAACTTCACCAAGGAGGGCGCTTCGTCAAAGCGGATATCGAGCGGGAAACGCTCGGCATTGGAAAGCGCCCGGCCGCTCTCATCTGTGATGGCCGCAGGCAGGATCAGCTTTGCGGTGGTTGCAAAGGGCAGCGGCGTCGCAAAGCTGATATCACTGACGGTCGCACTCTTTTTTGCTTCATTATCAAAGGATGGAGTGAGCGAGCGGCCATCGGCGGTCTGGATGCGGATCTGCTCGGCGAGCGACTTGGCGATCGGTGCTGAAAAGCGAACCCATGCCTTTTCGACGGGGCTGCACCCGGCCTGCGGATTGACTCGGCCGCATTCGAAGCGCGCGGCAAAGGGCTTGCGAACGGTGTAATCAAAGCGTTGATCAGCCCCGGCGAGCTTGCCGCCAGCGCCGGCAATTTTGCCCGACCAGATGATCGCCATGTCCCGTCCGGGCGGCAGCGGCCGACGACATTTCAGCGCCGTTATCCCCGCTGTCATCGCCTGGCGATCAGCTTGGGCCGCCGGAATGGCGGCTGGCAGGCCCGCGGTTTCAAGGAAATTGCTCACCTCGTAGCGATCGGTACCAAGATCAGCGAGCAGCTTGGGGGCGACATCGGCACTGAGCACGTCAACCGGGATTTTTTCGCCAATCCCGTCAACTGCGCAATAGGCATTGGCAGCGACCGACGCCGGGGTCGCTGGCATATTGGCGGCGATCAAGAACACCTGATCTTCTTCAATCTCGCCGCCATATTGGCCGGGCAGGATCGCGCGGGCAACCGGGCCGCCGGCATCCACCTTGAAGCTGCGCTGACCGCCAACGGCATAGCCCGACACCGTTTTCAGCCCATCGACCAGATCGAAGGTGCACGCCGTGCCGCCGGGGAGCGGCGTTTTGAATTCATGGACAAAGGTTTGTTGATCGACCCAGCGGCCTTCACCAGCGATGGCACAATCGACCTTGAACGGGGCAGCGGCGCGCGGGTCACCCAGCGCGACGATCGGTTGGTTGAACCGGACGGTGAAGCGCTCGATTGCGCCATTGCCGATGCCTGGCGTGGCAACAATCACCTGCGGGGTGTTGTCGCCGGAAGCACTGATAGGTGCGACCACAAGGGCCAGAAACGCCAGACGGGTTACCAGCTTCATTGTCGCATCCTCGCTCAAATGAAGCCGCAGGCTACTGGTCGGCGGGGTGCCGGTCCAGTAATGAATCGCGCGTTAATGCAATGGCTTGCGCGGAAAGGGCGAGTAGGGAACAACAGGCGAGGCGCGAATCGAGGGGAATTCATCGTTGATCGGCTGGGAAGCGGGTGTCGCACTGGTCGATATTGTCGCGCGCGAAGCGATGCTGTTTGCGGCAATGGGCTTCGTCCTGGGCGGGGTTGACGACCTTGCAATTGATTTGTTGTTTCTGGGGCGTGGCGCTTGGCGGCAGCTGATCCGATCGCGCCGAGCTGCGCCAAGCCTGGCGGATTTCGCCGCCCCTGAGCCGCAGGGGCGGCTCGCGATCTTCGTGGCGGCTTGGGACGAAGCGGCGGTGATCGGGGCGATGCTCACCAGTGCGCTCGCCCGGCTCGATCATCCCGATTATCATATTTATGTCGGCACCTATCCCAATGATCCCGCGACCATTGCCGCCGTTGCCGGGGTTGCGGCGCGTGATGATCGGGTGCGGATCGTGATCGGTACCACACCTGGCCCGACAACAAAGGCAGCTAATCTCAACAGCTTATGGCACGCGCTGGCACGGTTTGAGGCAACAGATGGTATCCGGGCTCGTGCGATTGTCCTGCATGATGCGGAGGATGTGGTGCACGCCCAGGAGCTTAAAGTCTTTGATCGATTGATTGGTCGCCACGTCGCGGTCCAGTTACCGGTGCGGCCCTTAGTCCAGCCGGGTTCGCGGTTGGTATCGGGCCATTATTGCGATGAATTTGCTGAGGCACACGGCAAGCAGCTGATCGTGCGGCAGGCACTGGGCGTCGGCATGCCGCTGGCCGGTGTCGGCTGCGCGATTGCGCGGACGGCGCTGGTTCAACTGGCGGCGGCGCGGGGTGGCGATCCATTTGATGCCGATAGCCTAACCGAGGATTATGAGCTTGGCCTGCACCTTTCGGCGCTTGGCGGGCAGATCAGCTTTGCGCGCATTCGCGAATATCCTGGCGGGCCAATGGTCGCCGTTCGTGCGTATTTTCCGGCCAAAGTTGAAGATGCCGTGCGGCAAAAAGCGCGTTGGATGATCGGCATTGCGCTGGCCGGATGGGATCGCATCGGTTGGGGTCGGCGACTTGATCTTGGCGATCATTGGATGCGGATGCGTGACCGCCGCCAGCCGATTGCCGTGCTTGTCTTGGCGGCCGCCTATCTGGCGCTAGTGGCCACAGCCCTGTCCTGGTTGGGTCATTGGCTGGTCGTAACACCCTCGGCACCCAGTGCGATTCCGCCCCTGATCTTGCTCGCCTGTAGCCTATTGCTTGCCTGGCGATTGGTGATGCGCGCGGTCTTTACCGGGCGCGCTTATGGCATTCGCGAAGCGCTTTGGTCGATTCCGCGTGCTTTGGTCGGCAATGTCATCGCCCTGCTCGCTGCCCGGCGGGCGATCCTGCGCTATGTCGCCATGCTGCGCGGCGCAGCGTTGCGCTGGGACAAAACGACCCATGCCTTCCCGAATCCCGAACATTATGCTGCGGCGTGACGGGTCGCGGTAGCCCGCTGCGCTTTCTGGCGCTGGTGCTGGGACTCTGGGCGGCGGCACGTATTGTAATGTTGTGGCCAGCCCATGTGCTCCCGCGCCCTAAACCATTGATGCGCGATGCTTTTGTCGGTCCGGTCGATCCTGCCCCGCGCTCGATCGCTCGGTCCTTGCCCGTTTTGGGGCCCGTTTTGGAAAAGGGTGGCTCTGTGCGGTTTGCGCCCAAATGGCTGCGCGCCGAACGCCACCGCCTACGGGCGACACGCGCGGCGCTGATTGAACCGCTGCCTGCCGTTGCGTCACCTCCATCGATCGCCAAGCTAGATCTCCCTGAAAGGAAGATGCCGTCGATACTGCTGCCATTACAGGCGACGACTGCACCTGCTCCCATCCGTCCGGATTCCCGACGGGGCAGTTTGCCCGATACGCCTCCGTCGGCACGCTGGTCAGGCAGCTTCTGGCTGATTGCGCGCGATGGGCGGGGCATCGGTGCCAGCCTTGTCGGTAGCCAGATCGGCGGCAGCCAAACCGGGGTTCGACTGGCTTATGCGCTTGGTGATGCCCGCCGGGTGGCAATCGTGGCCCGGGTTGCATCGCCACTGTCCGGTCCCGGTCAGGAAGCGGCGATCGGGCTGGAGTGGCGACCGACGCGTTTCCCGGTTCGGCTGCTGGCAGAGCAGCGCATCGGGATTAATGGAGTGCGGGGTGGCCCGGCGATTGGGATTGTCGGGGGCGCCGGTCCGCTGCCGATTGCGGCTGGCTTGGTCGCGGAGGGCTATGGGCAGGCGGGCATCATCGGGCGTGACGGCGGGATTGGCTATGCCGATGGAAGTGTGCGCATTGGGCGCGAGGTCGCGGTGATTGGTCACAACCGACTTGATCTGGCGGTGGGCGGCTGGGGCGCGATTCAGCCCGGCGCGGCGCGGCTCGATATCGGCCCCACCATCGCCGCGCGGCTGCCAATCGGCGGCAAGCAGGTCCGGCTGACGATTGACTGGCGTCAGCGCGTGGCGGGCGATGCTCGTCCCGGATCGGGGCCAGCCGTGTCGATCGGCACCGATTTCTGACGCCAAGCCGGTCGGGCTTCCGCGCTGCGCCCGAACAGGATATCGCCTGCATACTCATGGACGTCTATCTGCCTATCGCCAATTTGAGCGTGAACGCGTTCGTCATCATCCTGCTTGGCGGGGGCGTTGGCTTATTGTCGGGCATGTTTGGGGTTGGCGGCGGGTTTCTGACGACACCGCTGCTGATCGTTTACGGCATTTCGCCCACGGTCGCCGCCGCTTCGGCCGCCAGCCAGGTCACGGGGGCCAGCGTATCGGGGGTCTTTGCCCATTTCCGGCGCAAAGGCGTTGATGTGAAGATGGGCGGCGTGCTGGTTAGTGGGGGGATTTTGGGCTCGTTCGCCGGGGCGTGGATATTCCAGCTGCTCCAGGCAAGCGGCCAGATCGATACTGTCATCGCGATCATCTATGTGCTGCTGCTCGGCTCGATCGGGTCGATGATGGCGCGCGAATCGCTCCAAAGCATCAAGTCGATCAAGACGGGTATTCCCTTGCGCGCACGCAAGCGCCGCCATCATCCGCTGGTCGCGGCCTTGCCGCTTCGAACGCGCTTTTATCGGTCTGGGCTGTATATTTCGCCGCTTGCGCCGCTGCTGCTCGGCTTTTTCGTCGGCATTTTGACGATTTTGCTCGGTATCGGCGGTGGGTTCATTCTGGTGCCGGCAATGCTTTATTTGCTTGGCATGACCACCCAGATCGTCGTCGGCACCTCGCTGTTCCAGACGCTGTTCGTCACGGCTATTGCCACCATGGTGCATGCGACGACCACCAAGGCAGTCGATATCGTGCTTGCCGCCTTGCTGCTGCTCGGTTCGGTGGTTGGTGCGCAGGTCGGCGCGCGGCTGGCGAGCCGGGTCAAGCCGGAATATCTGCGGCTTGCGCTGGCGGTGATCGTGTTGCTGGTGGCGTTTCGGGTGGCGATCGGGCTGGGGTTCCGCCCCGATGAGCTCTATTCGGTCGAGCTGTCATGAAGCGCCGATGGCTGTTTCTGGCCGCACCGCTGCTGATGGGCCAGGCCAAGCCCGTGCTGGTACCCGATGTTTCGCAGCGCGATATCGAGATTGCCTATAGCTTTACCGGCGCCGAACTGCTGCTGTTCGGTGCAATCCTCTATCCCGGCGGGCGGGTGCCGAGCGAGCGCGATGCCGAAATTGTCGTGGTCGTCAAAGGCCCGGCCCAGCCAATTCTGGTGCGCGAAAAACAGAAAATTGCCGGTATTTGGGTGAATGCAGCGCGGATGCGCTATCTGTCGGCGCCATCCTTTTACGCGATCGCCTCGTCAAAACCGATCGATCAGCTCGTCGACGGCCGCACCCGCGCGATCTATGAACTTGGTCTCGACAGTCTTCAGCTGTCGCCGGCCAGTAACACGCCAACCAACGACCAAAGTCGTTTCGCTAAAGGGCTGGTCGAGCTGAAACGCCGAAATGCGCTCTATTATGAAGCGCCGCGTGCGGTCGAAATTACCGATGGCGTGCTGTACCGCGCTCGGGTGCGCATACCGGCGCGCGTGCCGGTGGGTCGGTTCACTGCAGAAACCTTTTTGATTCGCGATGGCCGGGTGTTGGCGGCAGCGGTGCGCGATATCGACATCCGCAAATCGGGCTTTGAACGCTTTGTCGCGCGCGCAGCGGAGCGCGATTCCTTTTTCTATGGGCTCACCGCCGTGGCGTTGTCGGTGATGTTCGGCTGGGGTGCCGGCTGGATCGCTCGCCGCTTTTAGGCTGCCGCCAATCCGCTCCAGGATATGGCAACGCTATCTTTACGCCTGCCATGCAAAACGGGCTGTCAATAGCGGCCGGGGGAGCGATGGAAATGATGGACAGCGCCCAGGGTCGTGCCTTTGACGCCGATCTTCGCGGGGATGCGCCCGCCCCCAGTCACCCCATCGACGCCCAGGGTGCAGAAATTGGCCTTGTGTTCGAAATCCACGGGTCGAGCAGCCAGATTCTGCTCGATGCCCTCGCGATTGACCGCCTTAGCAACAGCGCTGATCCGGTCATCGTCGCGGCCGGCCAAGTCGGCAGCCAGGTCAAGATGCGCGTTGGCAGCACCTGGCTGATTGCCAATATCCGGTCCCTGAAACTTGCCGATGGTCGCAGCGGCCAGATCGTTGCCGCGATCGATTTTCTCGGCGAAGGCGATGAGGAACGGCTGACCGGCAAGCTCTATAAATTCCGGCGCGGCGTTACCCGCTACCCGATGCCCGGCTGCCCCGTCTTTCCGGTATCGACCGCTGATTTGCAGCAAATCTATGCCGCCGATGATCGCGCCAATATCGACATTGGTACGGTTTACCCCACGCGCGACATTCGCGCCGCGCTGTATGTCGATGCACTGCTCGGCAAGCATTTCGCGTTGCTTGGATCGACTGGCACCGGCAAATCGACCGCTGCGGCGCTGATTCTGCATCGTATCTGCGATCTCGCGCCGCAGGGCCATATCGTCATGGTCGATCCGCACGGCGAATATGCCGCAGCGTTCAAGGGCAATGGCGCGACCTATGACGTGTCGAACCTGCAAATGCCCTATTGGCTGATGAATTTTGAAGAACATTGCGAAGTGTTCGTCACCAGCCATGGTTCGGAACGCCAGGTTGACGCTGATATCCTCGCCAAATGCCTGTTGATGGCCCGCAGCAAGGGCCGGTTGGGCCAGGAAATTTCGAAACTGACGGTCGATGCGCCGATCCCCTATCTGCTCAGCGATCTGACCAATTTGATCAGCCTGGAAATGGGCAAGATGGATCGCGCTGGCGATACCGCGCCCTATTTGCGGCTCAAGACCAAGATTGACGAGGTCAAGGCGGACCCCCGCTTTGGCTTTATGTTCTCTGGCATGCTGGTCGCCGATACGATGGCGAGCTTTATCGAACGGGTGTTTCGCTTGCCCGGTGATGGCAAGCCGATTTCGATCATCGATGTATCGGGCGTGCCGTCTGAAATTACGTCGGTGGTGGTGGCGGTGCTGGCGCGGATGGTGTTCGATTTCGCGATCTGGTCCCGCAACGAACCGCAACGGCCTATCCTGCTCGTCTGCGAAGAGGCGCATCGCTACATTCCGGCGAATGAATCCATGTCCTCGGTCGGGCGAATCCTGAGCCGGATTGCGAAAGAGGGCCGCAAATATGGCGTTTCTTTGGGGCTGATCACCCAGCGTCCGTCCGATCTTGCTGAGGGCGTGCTGTCACAATGCGGCACGATCATCGCGATGCGGCTTAATAACGATCGCGATCAGGCCTTTGTTCGGGCGGCGATGCCGGAAGGCGCGCGCGGTTTTCTTGATGTCATCCCGGCGCTGCGCAACCGTGAATGTATCGTTTGCGGGGAAGGCGTGGCGGTGCCGATCCGCGTTGCCTTTGATTCGCTCGAAGAGGAAAGACGGCCGGCATCTGATGACCCGCTGTTTTCGCGCCTGTGGCGTGAAGTTGGTCAGGAAGATCAGATTATCGCCCGGACGATCAAACGCTGGCGGTCGCAAGGGCATTAATCGCGGATGTGATCACTCCGGCACGCTGAGGCCGGTTCGTCGCGCCAGTGCGGTCTATCGACCGGCGGGCTTAACCGAGAGCAAGCTCGCCAGTTTCGCCTTGAACGCCCGCAGCGCATTGCCGGATAGCTGAGCGACCTGGGTGAAGGACAGATTGCGCGGATTGATCGACACGCCGTTACGCCACACTTCATAATGGAGATGCGGGCCGGTCGACATGCCGGTTGAGCCGACATAGCCAATAATCTGGCCCTGCGCGACACGGGTGCCCGACCGCACCGCGATCCGGCTCATATGGCCATAGCCGGTGGCCAGGCCGCCGCCATGCGTCAGTTTGACGAAATTGCCATAGCCGCTGGTCCGCCCGGCGAGGGTGACAATGCCGTCCATGGCGGCGCGGATCGGCGCGCCATAAGGGGCGCCAAAATCCATGCCCTTGTGCATGCGCATCATCCGCATGATCGGGTGGAAACGCATGCCATAGCTAGAGGTGAGATGCCCCGCGACGGGCATCGACATGACACCGCGGCGCTCACCAACGCCATTGGCTTCGAACCACTGGCCACCCTTGCTGCTATCGGCATCGCCGCCCCAGCGCAGCAGCTGGATCTTCTTCCCGTCGCGATCGAGCCCGGCATAGAGAAGTTCGCCCAATTGGACCTCACCCGTCGCCGCGCGTGCCTGGCGAACGACGATATCGAAGATATTGTCGGCCTGGACATCACGCCCAATCGAAATGCGGCTCGCCAAGGCGCGGATATAGGCTTCGACGGCTTTGGCTGGCGCACCAGCGGCACGCGCCGAGCGATATAGACTTTGCCCGACCAGCCCACGAATTCTGAGCGGCGTATTGTCGATGGCGATCGGTTGCGGGGTCATCACCAGATGGCCACCGGTGCGCGCCACGGCAACGTTCAGATCAAATCGCGCGCGGAATTTCAGATTGTCGAGTGGTCGCGGCACATCGCGGCTCGGTCGCCGCCCCAGCGTGATCTCAAGCTGCGTACCGGGCTTGATCGTCGATAACGCCACCGCGCGCGCGACCATATCGGCGACGCTGCTCGCCTCGTCGCGGGCGACCCCGGCCCGCGTCAGCACGCGCGAAAAATTATCGCCGCTGCCCAGCGTCGCTGCCAGCTCGATCATCGGCCGCTCGGGCGTTTCGGCGAGCGGCGCGACAAGATCATTGGCGGCGATGCGTCGGCCCGAATTGGCCCCCCAGCCGAGCGGCGCAATTGCCTGCGCCCGGGCTTCTTCCCAGGCCGATCCTTCAAGCGGCGGCGGGGTCGCCCCGATGAGCGGGTTGTTGAAACCCGGCGAGAGCCAGCAGGTTGCCGTGATGAGCGCAGTGCAGGTTAACGCGCCGCGCCACCAGGTGGCCGAGCCAATTTGCGCGCCAAGATCGGGCGCCCAATCAATATCAGCAATGCGGGCCCGGAAAGTTTCGAATCGGGTGGCGGGGCTAAGCGGTGCCAGGCTCCGTCCAAAGGATAGCGCGGCTGCACCGCCTCCCTCGCCCAAGCCATGATCGCTGCGTACAAACACAGCCGCCCCCACAAAAATGAACGCGCAACCCGCTTTTGCGCTCCCTAGGAAAAATGACTGTGGCCACAGACTCCTAAAGTCAAATTAACCCGGTGTGCCAATTGTCCCAATTGCGACGAACGGTGTGACTCAGGGGACCAACAGAAATGGCAGTTTTCTGGGGCTAACCAACAGAATTGGTTAATGAAGATTTTTTGTACAACGGCTGGTTGCGTTGCCGGGTCTGCCACGCGATCTTGGGGGCATAATGACTGGACCTGCCACCCGCCCGGTCACGGCTGTTTTGGGGCCGACCAATACCGGCAAGACGCACCTCGCGATTGAGCGGATGTGCGGCCATTCGAGTGGCATGATCGGCTTTCCGCTGCGATTGCTGGCGCGCGAAGTCTATGACCGGGTGGTTAAGATCAAAGGCCCGGCCCAGGTTGCGCTGATCACGGGTGAGGAAAAGATTCTGCCGCGCGACGCGCGCTGGTTCCTGTGCACCGCCGAAAGCATGCCGCTTGATCGCGATCTTGCCTTTGTCGGTATCGATGAGGCGCAATTGGGGGCTGATCCAGAGCGCGGCCATGTCTTCACCGATCGGCTGCTGCGCGCGCGCGGGCGTGAGGAGACGATGATCCTGGGATCAGAAGCGCTGCGGCCAATGATCAGGGCGCTGATTCCCGATGCCGAGATCGTCAATCGCCCGCGTTTTTCGACGCTCAGCTATGCCGGTGCGCGCAAGATTTCGCGGTTGCCGCGGCGATCAGTGATCGTCGCCTTTTCGGCGGAGGAGGTTTATGCGGTCGCCGAAATGCTCAGGCGACTGCGCGGCGGGGCGGCGGTGGTGATGGGCGCGCTGTCGCCGCGCACCCGAAACGCCCAGGTGGCGATGTTCCAGTCTGGCGAGGTCGATTATCTGGTCGCGACCGATGCGATCGGCATGGGGCTCAACATGGATGTGGCCCATGTCGCCTTTGCGTCGTTGCGCAAGTTTGACGGCCACCGCCAGCGTCGGCTGACGGTCGCGGAAATGGCGCAGATTGCGGGCCGTGCCGGCCGACATCAGCGCGACGGCACCTTTGGCGCGCTAAGCGAAACCGGGCCAGGTGCCTTCACGCCGGAGGAAATATTGGCGATTGAAGAGCATCGCTTTCCCCGGCTTGAGCACCTTCATTGGCGTGAAGGCGAACCGAGCGTGGCGAGCATTGACGATCTGATCGCCGATCTTGAACAACGCCCCTTGTCCCCGGTGCTGCGGGCGGCCCCTGAAGCCGTTGATCTGGCGGTGCTGAAGCGGCTGGCCGAGGAAGACGGTGTCCGCGATCGGACGCGGGGCGCAGCGACGGTCAAGCGACTTTGGGCGGCGTGTGGCTTGCCTGATTTCCGCAAATTGGGCGTTGATCCCCATACCCGCTTTGTCGCGCGGGTTCATGGCTATCTGTCGACGGGCACCGGCCATGTCCCGCATGATTGGTTCGCCGCCGAGATCGCAAGGCTCGACAATGTGAACGGCGATGTCGAAACGATTGCCGGGCGGATCGCTGGGGCCAGAAGCTGGGCCTATATTGCCAACCGGGCCGACTGGATGGCCGAGCCACAGCTTTGGGCGGCGCGGACCAGTGCGTTGGAAGAACGATTGTCGGATGCGCTGCACGATCGGCTGACCCAGCGCTTTGTGGATCGGCGGACCACGGTGTTGATGCGCCAGCTTGGCGGCGATGCCGGCGCGCTGGCGGTAACGGTGGCCGAAGACGGCGCGGTATCGGTGGAGGATCAGTCGATCGGCCGACTGGAGGGGTTTCATTTCGTCGTCGCGGCCGACGCGCGGGCGAGCGATAAAAGGCTGTTGCTGGCGGCGGCGGAGACCCGATTGGGCGCTGAACGGGCGCGGCGGGCGGCGGCGCTGGCGACGGCGCCGGATGGTGCACTGGCGCTTGGCACGGGCGAGCGCCCTGAGATTTGCTGGGCTGGCCATCCGGTTGCGTATTTGCGACCGGGGCCAGCGCTGACCCGGCCGCGGATCGAGCTCGTGCGCGCGCTCGATTGCCTCGACAAGGCCGATCGTGACCGTATCAAAGCGCGGCTGGAGGGCTGGGTGGCGGCACAAGTCGCCCGCCATGCGGCGGCGATTGCTGCGGTTGAGGCAATGGCGCGTGATCCCGCCGCGACTGCCGCGTTGCGCGTGATTGCGGCGGCGCTGGGCACAGGCGCAGGGCTGGCGGCGCGGTTGCCGCTTGGCGAGGCGATCGAGGCGCTGGTTGGCACGGATCGCCAGCGGCTGCGCAAGGCCGGGATCGTCATCGGCGCGCTAGATCTATTCGATCCGCGCCTGCTGAAACCCGTGGCCATGCGCTGGCGCGTCGCTCTGCTGGCAGCGCAATCGGGCAAGGCGCTGGCGACGCTGCCGCCGCCCGGCGCCACGGTGCTGGCGCGCGGCGCGCCCGGCGCTAGCGCGGTAATGGGTTTTCGCGACATTGGGGCGCAGGCCGTGCGGATCGATCTGGTCGAGCGGCTGGCGCGCGCCGCGCATTACGCGCGCGCCGGCAAAGCACCCTTCACCCCCGATTCGGCGCTGGCAACATCGATCGGCATTGCGCCGGCGACCGTTGACCGGTTGATGGGGCAGCTTGGTTTTCGTGCGGCGCCGCCTGAGGCCGGGGTCTCGCGCTGGGTGTGGCGCGGGCGGCCGCCACGGGTGAAGGCGGTGACAGCGCCTCGCGATAATGCCTTTGCCGTGCTCGCGCAGATCACCGGTCGCCATGGCTGAGCCGCAATGCCGGGCCTAGTCGGGCGCTCACAAGCGCCAGACTCCGCACCGACCCTCAGGATTGATAAATTCCTTTGGTTTGCGCGGCTCGCCCGGTCGCGCAGCGCCGCGCAAGCGCTGGCGGAAGCAGGGGCGATCCGGCTCGATGGGCGCCGGGTCGACCGGGCACATACGCCCGTGCGGGTTGGATCGGTGATCGCCTTTGTGCAGGGCGATGCGGTGCGTGTGCTTCGGGTGCTGGCGCTGCCTAGCCGACGGGGACCGGCCAGCGAGGCCGCTACGCTATTCGCCGATGCAGCAAAGCCCTGTTGACGGGCAACAGGTGCGCGCATAGCAGAAGCCAGATATCCACCCAGAAATTCATTGGGAGTTAGCCGAGCATGACCTACGTCGTTACCGACGCCTGCATCCGTTGCAAATATATGGACTGTGTCGAGGTCTGCCCGGTCGATTGCTTCTATGAAGGCGAAAATATGCTGGTGATCAATCCCAGCGAATGCATCGATTGCGGCGTTTGCGAGCCCGAATGCCCGGCTGAGGCGATTTTGCCCGATACCGAAAGCGGGCTGGAAAAATGGCTCGAACTCAATACCAAATTTTCGGCCGAATGGCCCAATATTACCCGCAAGCGCGAGAGCCCGGCTGATGCCGATGAGTTCAAGGGCCGCGAGGGCAAATATGAAGAACTCTTCTCGCCAGAGCCCGGCGAGGGCGATTGACGCCAAAGCCGTCTAAAGACGGGAGCCTGGCGCGCCAGCAGCGGGCCGCCAGTATCGGCTAATGTCAAGATTTATCGCACGGGACGGGCAGCTAGCTCCCGGCGTTTCGACTGGCCTGCCCAGTTGGGTAAGGACCGGCAACCACGGTCCGGTGCGCGGGTCGGCAGGTGCCGGGCCCGCCGCTGTTCGTGCGTCGGCGCGGCGACGACTGGTATTTTTGTGACGACTATGTTAAAGAGGCTTTGACGGCGGTTCCGATCGGTGCCGTCGCTACGGAGACTCACACGCACACCGCCCCAACCGCGCCGACCGCCAAGGCCGCAAGCGCGCTCCCCCTGGGGCTATGATCACGGAAAGGCTCAACAGAATGGCTGCCAAGGCGCTGTCCTTCGACGTCGGTGACTATGTTGTTTACCCCAAGCACGGCGTTGGCCGTGTTATCGAACTGCAGCGGCAGGAGATCGCCGGCATGCAGCTGGAACTCTATGTCTTGCGGTTCGAAAAAGAACGCATGACGCTGCGTGTACCCACCAACAAGGCCGAAAGCGTCGGCATGCGCAAATTGTCTTCGGACAAGACGCTGCGTGAGGCGCTTGATACGCTGACCGGCAAACCGCGCGTGAAGCGGACGATGTGGTCGCGTCGTGCCCAGGAATATGAAGCCAAGATCAACTCGGGCGATCTCGTATCGATTGCCGAAGTGGTCCGTGATTTGTTCCGGGCCGATGATCAGCCCGAACAAAGCTATTCCGAACGCCAGATCTTCGAAGCCGCCACCAGCCGCCTCGCGCGCGAACTGGCGGCGATGGAGCAGGTTGACGAGCCGACCGCCCAGGAAAAAATCCTGGAAATCCTGCGCAAGGCTGCAGCTATCCACAACAAGGACAAAGAACCCGCCTGATCAAGGCGGTTTTCCGATGATCCATCAAGGGGTGGCCGGCAACGGTCACCCTTTTTTGTTTGGCGATTGCGATCCATATCACAGTGTGTTATTTCACCAATACACAATGAAGGGATGAGCGATGCGTAAGATCACCGTGCTGGCCATGATGACGGCGATGATACCCCTGGCCGCCTGTTCGGGCGCGGGCATTTTCGACAAGGGTGATGCCGTGCCGGCCACGGGCACGGGCACGTCGCGCACCTTTCCGGTCGCCGATTTTACCGGCGTGGCGCTGCGTGGATCGGACGATGTCGACATCAAGCTCGCCGATAGTTTCAGTGTTCGTGCTGAGGGCCCAAGCGAAGTGCTCGACCGGCTCAAGATCGAGCGTGACGGGACGATGCTCAAGATTGGCCGTAAATCCGATCCCAGTTTCAACTGGGGATCGTCTAAGGGCGCCAAGATTTTCGTCACGCTGCCTCGGCTCGTTGCCGCGAATGTGGCCGGTTCGGGCGACATGACGGTAGCAGCGGCTGAGGGCGATGATTTCGAGGCGTCAAATGCAGGCTCGGGCAGCATCACCATCGCCGCGCTCAAGGTGAAATCGGCAGAGTTCAACATCGCCGGTTCGGGCGAGATCACCGCCAAAGGCAGCGCTGGCACGCTGAAAATGGCGATTGCCGGGTCGGGCGATATCAATGCCGCTGGCGTCAAGGCCAGCCAGGCGGATGCCTCAATTGCCGGTTCGGGCAGCATCAGCGCTGATGTCGACGGGTCGGCAACGGTATCGATCATGGGATCGGGTGATGTTGATATGGGCAAGAACGCGACCTGCACCACCAGCAAAATGGGATCAGGTACGGTCACCTGCGGCAAGTAACATTGCCGCCGGGCTTGTCGATGGGGGTGAATCGGTGCGATGCAGCCGGGATGTATCGAGCATTGTTGTTGCCCCTGCTGATCATGACGGCGACGCCGACAGTCGCCGCCGAGCGAAGCTATACCTTTGCCAGCTTTGATCGAATCCGGATCGAGGGACCCTATGAGGTCACGCTGACCACCGGCAAAACCCCGGGCGGGCGGGCGATTGGCGAAGACCGCGTGCTCGATACGCTGACGATCAGCGTTGAAGGGCAAACCTTAATCGTCCGGTCCCGCCCGCTCGCGGTCGGCGAGCCACCACCGCCGCCCAAAATTCCGCTGGTGATCACGCTGGCGACGCCCGGTTTGCGCGGGGCGGCCGTCAATGGCGGCGGTCGGCTGAAGATTATACGGATGGTCGGCCAACGACTCGATTTGTCAGTCAATGGCGCGGGCGGGCTGACCATAGCGGGAATCGACGCTGATCAGCTCACCGCCACAGTGATTGGTGCGGGCACGATGACCTTGGCCGGGCGCAGCGGCCGTGCGCGGGTGCAGCTTTCCGGTCCAGGTACCGTCACTGCCTCAGCGCTGATCGTCAATGATCTGATTGCGCGATCAGAAGGCACGGGCGAGATGCGGCTGGCCGCGCGCTATACCGCTGATGTGTCCTCAACCGGGCTAGGTGCAATTAGCGTTGCCGGCAACCCGGCTTGCAAGGTCCAATCGATCGGCGGCGGGCCGATCCTGTGCAACTCAAAGTAACGCCATCGCGGCCAGCTTGCTCATCAAGGCAGCGGGCATCTGATCATTGTCGCTTGCATCCCCGATCAGATCGGTGGGGGCATCGCCCTGTTCCAGATAGCGCCAGCCCTGATGCGCGCGTTTCGGCACAGCCCTGACCAGCACGAGGTGCGGATCGAGCAGGATTGCCACCTTTCCCGCGTCCGCTTCGCCAAAGCCGGTGATTAGCGATCGAGCGACCAGCTGATGCTTGAGGATCCAGAACAAGGATCCCCCTGCTGCTTGCGGACCGACAATTTCTTCATGCCGCTTGGGCAGGTAGCGCGTGGTCAGAAACAGCGGCCCCTCGGTCGCGCGCGCACGCAGCCGCTCAGCAAGATGATCGATACTGGTCGCGCCGAACGCGACCTTGGTAAGATGAAGCGGCATTATCGTGATCGCGTGCGACCGCCGGGGCAGATCGTCAAGTCACCCCGTCAGCCCGGTGAGCGCCGCCAGCCCCAAAAACGCGAAAAAGCCCATTGAATCGGTCGTCATCGTCACGAAGATCGACGAGGAAACCGCCGGGTCGGTGCGCATCCGATCAAGCGTGACCGGCACCAGCACGCCTGCAAGCCCCGCGACAAGGATGTTCGTCATCATCGCCGCAGCAATCACCGCGCCGAGTTGCGGATTGCGGAACACCAACGTGACGCCGATGCCGATGATCACGGCAATCGTCGCGCCGTTGAGCAGCGCGACGCGGATCTCGCGCCGGATCGTCCGCCAGGTGTTTGAATCGGTAAGCTGGTTAGTGGCGATTGCGCGCACCGTCACTGCCATTGTCTGCGTCCCCGCATTGCCGCCAACACCAGCGACGATTGGCATCAGCGTGGCAAGTGCAACCATCCGGGCGATCGTGCCTTCAAACAGCGCGATGATTGATGAGGCAAGCAGCGCCGTGAACAGATTGGCGATCAGCCAGCGCACACGCGTCTTATAGCTTTCGACCACCGGCTCGTTGATGTCGCCTTCACCCGCGCCCGACAGCCGCAGAATATCCTCGCCGGCCTCCTGACTGATGATATGGACGATATCGTCAACGGTGATCATGCCGACCAGCCGTCCGGCCGGATCGACGACGGCGGCGGAGATCAGCGCATATTTCTGGAAGCGAAGGGCGACCTCTTCCTGGTCCATCTCGACCGGGATCAGCGTCTGTTCACGCTTCATGACATCGGCCATGGAGACGATGCGCGGCGTGCGCATGATCCAGGAAAGCTGGCACGTGCCCAGCGGCTTGTGCGCGGGATCGACGACGAAGATTTCCCAGAAATCGGTGGTCAGATCGTCATTGCCGCGCAGATAATCGAGCACATCGCCGACCGTCCAATGCTCCGGCACCGCGATCAGTTCGCGCTGCATCAGGCGACCGGCAGACTCCTCAGGGTACGACAGCGCCTCTTCAATCGCGGCGCGATCATCAGGATCAAGCGCGCGCAGCACTGCGCGCTGATCGCTCTCCTCCATATCCTCGATGATCGCGACGGCGTCGTCGGTATCGAGTTCGGCGGCGATCGTCGCGACCTGATGCGGCTCCAGCGCATCGATGAGCGCCTCGCGCACATAATCGTTCATCTCGGCGAACACCTCGCCGTCGAGCAGATCGGCGATGGCGGTGGCGAGCCGGGCGCGCTGATCCGCCGGCACCAGCTCAAACAGATCGGCGATGTCGGCGGGGTGGAGCGGCTCAACCAGTGCGCGCGCACCCTCGGCATCATCGGCATCGACCGCTGCCAGCACTGCCGACACAAAAGCCGGCTTCAGTCGATCGTCTTCATCGAGCTGATTAGCCTCAGCTTCGTGTTGATCGAGTTCGGTCTCGCTCATGGTTTGACCTCCCGTCGCTGGCGGCTGCTCCTCCGGGCTCTAGCCGCCTCTGTCGACAAAGCCAATCGCGTCCTATTTGCAAGCGCGCGCCAGCCTCGCTAGGGCCGCGTCATGTTTTCCACATGCAAGGATGCCCAATGGCCGACCAATTCGAAACGCTGACCATGACGCTTGAAAGCGGCGATGTGATCATCAAGCTCCGCCCTGATTTGGCCCCCGGCCATGTCGCGCGGATCGGGACCTTGGCCAATGAAGGTTTTTATGATGGCGTGATTTTCCACCGGGTTATCCCTGGCTTCATGGCGCAGGGCGGCGATCCGACCGGCACCGGCATGGGCGGATCGGAAAATCCCGATCTCAAGGCAGAATTCAGCAAGGAGCCGCATGTCCGCGGTGTCTGTTCGATGGCGCGCTCATCCCAGCCGAATAGCGCCAACAGCCAGTTTTTCGTCTGCTTCGACGACGCCCGCTTCCTTGATGGCCAATATACGGTTTGGGGCCAGGTGACTGAGGGCATGGAGCATATCGACGCGCTGCCCAAGGGCGAGCCGCCGCGCGCGCCGGGCAAGATTGTCAGCATGCGCGCCGCCTGACGCGGAATAGTCGGGGTGGCGACTCGGGGCTGGCGGATCAATCGTCCGGCAGCCCCAGTGCCGCGATCAGCCAATCATGGAAGAGTTTGACCGGGCGTTGCTGCAGCGCGCGGGGGCGGCAGACGAACCAATAGCTGTACGGGCTTTCCACCGCGATATCGAACAGGCGGACCAACCGGGGATCATGCGCATCCTCAAAATGATTGGCGTGCATGAAGGCGACGCCAAGCCCCTGTGCCACTGCCTCCAGCATCAGGGCACCCGAATCGAAATGATCAATGGCGCGCGGTTCAAGATCGCCTAGCCCGGCGGCATTGCGCCAGGTGGCAAAGGTATCCGGGATGTCGCGATGGACCAGCGCGGTCAGCATGGCCAGCTGGCGCGCATCAGTGATTGGCGAATCGCCCAGCGTCATGTCGCGCTGGCCGATCACATAGATGGTGTTGCGATCGAGTCGCCGGGCATAAAGCGCGGGATCGACATCGCGCTGCAGCACGATTGCAGCGTCCAGCCCCTCGCCAAGCCGACTGGTGCCATGGCCAGCCGTATCAATGTCCAAATGCAGTTCGGGATATAGCGCGCGCAGGGCGGGCAGTCTGGGGAACAAGCGCTGCGTTGCAAAAAGCGGCAGCACGCCGAGCCGCAGCCGCATGACATCGGTGGCGCTGGTGATCGATTCGACCGCGTCCGTCAGGCTGTCGAGCGCTGGTGCCATTTGCGCCAGCAGCCGTTCCCCATCACCGTTAAGCTGCATCGCCTGATGGCGGCGATCGAATAAAGGTCTGCCGATAAAGCGTTCCATCGCCTGGATTCGACGGCTCAGTGCTGGCGCTGACAGCGCGAGTTCTTCGGCCGCTGTCTTGACCGAGCCAAGGCGCGCGACCTGCACAAACGCTTCGATGGCGGTCAGTGGCGGTAATCTGCGCAACGGTCCCCTCCCACTTGCGACCTGTCATTTCCCTCACCTGATCATAACAGCCAGGCTGCGTTTCGCGCCATAGTGAAATGCAATTTTTGCATTCGCGGTTTTTCTTTTCGCACTTGCACAATAATCTGCTGCACTGCACATAGAGCAGGCCTTTCAGGCATCCTCTCCTAAAACTTTCACGGCCGATCCCTCACGGGGTCGGCCCTTTTTTTAGTTTTGGCATCGCTGCAGCGCAGGATCAATCGGGAACGGCGGGCGAGTCGCGCAGCTGTTCCCAGGCGAACACCAGCATCGCCAGCAAGGCAACCGACGCGATCAGATAGGGCAGCGGCTTGTAGAGTTCATACAAACCCACGCCAATCGACGGGCCGAGGACAAAAGCCGCCCCGTTGATGGAGGTGACCTTGCCCGCCACCGATCCCTGACCTTCGGCGCCGACCGCCAATGAAGCGCCAGCCGTAAAGCCGGGCCGGGTAAAGCCAAAGCCGAGTGAGGCCAGGCCATAGGCAAGCGCGATCCCATAAAGCGAGGTCGCAATCCCCGTCAGCGCGGTGCCGATCGCGGCGAACACGAGCCCTATCAGCACAAGGCGGCGCGGATCGAGGTTGAGATTGGGGATGATTCCCCATTGCGCGAGCAGCGCAGCGCCCGCGCCGATGATCAGCACCAGGCCGGTTGGCTGCAACGCCAGCGCCGGAGCGAGGTGCAGCCGATCGATGACGAGAAAGCCAATCGCCTGGCCAGTCATTGCCTGAGCATGGCCCATGACTAGCCCGGCGATCATCCAGCCGCGAATTCGCGGGTCGAAATAGCCGATATGTTCGGTCGTCGGCGCGGTTGCCGCCGTGATGCTTGCCCCGCTGCTCTGGCCGCCAATCGACGGATAGGCGCTGACGGCGGCATGATGGCCGATCGCCACCCCGCGATCATCGGGCAGCATGCGATAGATCGTCACCACCATCGCGACCCCAAAGGCCGAAAAGATAAAGGCAGGCCCGGCCAGGCCGATTTGCACCGAGCCCAGTGAGCCGAGAATCAGGTAAGGGGCAATCGCTGGTCCCAGGATCGTGCCCAGCCCAAAGGCCGAGGCGAGCAGCGTGAGTGCCTTGGTCCGCTCTTCGCGGCTGGTGCGACCCGCGACAAGTGCTTGCACCGCTGGCGGTGCGGCTGCCCCAAACGTGCCGTAAATCAGCCTGCCGCCGATAAAGAGCAAAAACGCCAGGCTACCACTGATCCAGCTATTGATGCCGGCCATCAGAAAGACCCCGCACAACCCCAAAGACACCGCAAAGCCGGCCATGCCCAGCACGATCATGGCTCGCCGGCCATGCCGGTCCGATCGGCGCGCCCAAAACGGGGCAGCGAGCACCCACAGCAAGGCCGATACCGAAAACGCCGCAGCGACGCCGCTGTCAGGCACCTGCAAGGATCGGCCGAGCGCGGGCAGGACGGATTGCAGCGCGGTATTGCCGGCAGCGATCGTCAGCATCACCATAAACAACAGTATGAAATCGCGATCAGGCCCGGGGCGGCTCATCGGGCTGTTCATGGGGCAGACCAAGCATAATCGCGGGTGACCTCCGCCACGATGACCTCATAGCGGTGATACCAATGCGACCGTCCCAGATCGCGGATCCTTTTGTGGTCGGGATGGTCTCGCCAGGCCTTGGCCTGCACCTCGTCCGCCCAATAGCTGACAGTGATGCCGAGCCGATCGGCCCCGCGGGCGCTTTCCATGCCGCAATAGCCGGGTTGGGCGGCGGCAAGGGCATCCATGGCCGCTGCGGCTGCCTGATAATCGTCATCATGCGCCTCAGTGCGCACGGATAGGAAGATTACGGCAATCTGGCCCAATCGTTCGGTCATGTCGCCCGATTAGGCGGTTGGGGCGCGGGTGCAACCCTGAACGGGGTTAGCGTCGCTTGTCGGGCCCGAAATTAAGCCCCTTGGTTACATTATAGTCCAAGACGGTCATCGCAAAGAAGGCCACGGCCTGTTTGCAGCGCATCCACCAGCTGGTGCGCGCCTTGTAGAGCGCGGAGGTGATCCGCTCCGATTGCGCGATTTCGCCATCGATATAGCGGCGCACCTGTGCGGCAAAAATCTGGTCCTCAATCCGCAGCATCATTTCCAGATTGAGAAACAGGCTGCGCACATCATAATTGGCCGAGCCGATATAGACGATGTCGTCGATCAGGAAGAGCTTGGTATGCAGCTTGGTCGGTTGATATTCATAGAGTTCAACGCGCTTTCTGAGCAGCCCAGCATAAGTAAAGCGCGATGCCCAGATTGCCGCGCCATGATCATTCTTCGATGCCAGCACGATCCGTACCCGGCCGCGCATCCCGGCAGCACCCAGCCGACGCAGCATCCCGGGGCTTGGCGCGAAATAAGCGCTAATCAGGTCAAGCCGCTTGGCCTTCTCAATATCGTTCTTGATCGCGCGCGCCCAGGGGGAAAGCCGCCGGGTCGGGCCGCCAAACACCCAGCGTACTGGCCCGGCCGGTTCGCTCCAGCTGCCCAGTGATCGCCTGAGCACCCGCAGCGGCGCGCGCGGTCGCCTGGTCCAGCGGGCAAGCGCATCGAAATAGCCCGTGATCCGCATCGCCGCCGGTCCTTCGATCAACAGCCCAAGATCACGCCAGGCTTGATCGGCGGGGGTGCCGAAATAGGAATCCTCGACATTGAATCCGCCAATGATGGCGCGAGGAGCGGCGCCATCGCCATCGGCCAGCGCCAGCTTTTGATGATTGCGGAGCAAATAGCGACGCCCCCATCGCGGCTCAAACCGGCAAACGACAATCCCGGCTGCCCGCATCGGATCAAAGAAATGATTCTGGTTTGCCGCTTCGCTGCCCAGTCCATCGACGATCAACGATACCCGGACCCCGCGTCCTGCCGCCGCGATCAGCGCCGCGCGCACCTGGCTGCCGGCGCGATCATCGACATAGATGTAATAGATGATCCGCAACGTTTCCCTGGCCCCGTCAATCAGGGCGATCAGCGTTTCAAGCCGGATCGGTCCATTGTCGAGCAGGGTCAGCTGATTGCCGGTGACGGTAAAGCACGGCTGGGGGGCGGGATCGGCCATTGCCTTGATCCATGCGGGGTGTCCCGCGGGGGTGCAAGGCAGAATTCTTGACTCGACGCTAGCCTTACCCTAGGTCGCCGCCTTTCCGTTACAGTGAAGGAAGCGTTCGTATGGCGCGCGTTACCGTCGAGGATTGCGTCGACAAAATTCCAAACCGTTTCGATCTCGTGCTGTTCGCGGCCCAGCGCGCGCGCCAGATTTCGGGTGGTGCAGACCTCACCGTCGATCGCGACCGCGATAAGAACCCGGTCGTTGCGCTGCGCGAGATCGCCGAAGAAACGGTAAAGCCCAAGCATCTTCAGGAAGCCGTGGTGCAGGGTCTTCAGCGCGTTCAGGTTGATGATGATGATGCGCCCGATGAAGTCGGCTCGCTGGCTGCATCGGCAGAGGCGCTTCGCCTCACGGCCGCTGCCCCGCCGCGCAATCAGAATCTGGGTAGCGATTACGAAGGCTGAGCCTGCGGTCTAAGGCTGGCAGCGTCAGCCAAGGATAAGCCGATTGTCGGCCGCGTGGGCGGCGGGTGCCAGTATTAGCTCTCGCTAATTCTGGGCCGCCCCTTGAACCCCTGGGCGATCACATACCATTCGGACGAATCCTTGCGGCTCGCCGGGGGTTTGGCGTGCTTTACAGCCGTGAAATTGCGCTTGAGTTCGCTCACCAGCGCACTATCAGCACCGCCCGCCAGCACTTTGGCGACGAACGCCCCGCCGGGGCTCAGGACATCATAGGCAAAGGCTGCAGCGGTTTCGACCAGCCCCATGGTGCGCAAATGATCCGTCTGCGGATGGCCTACCGTGTTGGCGGCCATATCCGACAGCACCAGATCGGGCGCGCCGCCCAGTTCCTCCATCAGCTTTTCGGGCGCGCGATCATCGGTGAAGTCCATTTGCAGGATGATCACCCCATCGATAGGATCGACCGGCAGCAGATCAATCCCGACAATCGCGGCGCCCGGCGTCATCTTGCGCACCACCTGGCTCCAGCCGCCCGGCGCGATGCCCAGATCGATCACGCGCTTTACGCCCTTTAACAGCGCAAAACGCTCGTCGAGTTCGATCAGCTTATAGGCAGCGCGGCTCCGATACCCCTCTGCCTTGGCCTTGCGGACATAGGGATCGTTGAGCTGGCGTTCGAGCCAGCGGTTCGATTGCGGCGTTCGCCCGCGTGAGGTGCGCACCCGCACCCGGCCGCCTGATCCACCTCTGCTCATCGGTCACGCCCATTCATCAGTCGCCGCAATATGCCCTCGCGAATGCCCCGATCAGCCACGCCGAGCCGCTCTGCCGGCCAGATGTCCATGATCGATTCAAGGATCGCGCAGCCCGCCACGACCAGATCGGCGCGTTCATTGCCGATACACGGCAACAGCGCGCGATCCTCAATCGATTTCGCCGCCAGATCAGCGCTGATCTGGCGCATGGCCGGCGCAGGGACGATCAGCCCGTCAACGGCGCTGCGATCATAACGCTCAAGCCCCAGATGCACGCTGGCCAGCGTGGTGACCGTGCCGCTGGTGCCAAGCAAGCGGGGGCGCTCGATCCCGCTCGGCAAGCGCCGCGCAAAATCGGCAAAACTGTCCGTCACAACGGCGCGCATCCGGGCATAGGCAGCCGCGCGCCCGCCTGGCCCATCGCCACCGCCCGTGCTCTCGGTCAGCGATACCACCCCCCAAGGGGCGCTATGCCAATCGATCACCGTGGGCACGGTGGTGGTCGTATCGACCAGCACCAATTCGGTTGACCCGCCGCCAATATCAAACACTAGTGCGGGATCATCCCCCGGCTCGATCAGGACATGGCAGCCAAGCACCGCTAGCCGGGCTTCTTCCTCGGCGGTGATGATATCCAGCGCTATCCCGGTCTCACGATAGGCGCGCTCGATGAATTCAGCGCCATTGCTCGCCCGGCGACAGGCTTCGGTCGCGACAGATCGCGCCATGGTGACATTGCGCCGCCGCAGCTTGTCGGCACAAATGGACAGTGCTGCTAGTGTCCGGTCAATCGCGGCATCGCTCAGTCGCCCGGTTGCCGCCAGTCCTTCACCCAGCCTGAC
The DNA here is from genome assembly GCA_001464615.1 of Sphingomonadales bacterium Ga0077557. Classification (GTDB taxonomy): domain Bacteria; phylum Pseudomonadota; class Alphaproteobacteria; order Sphingomonadales; family Sphingomonadaceae; genus Sphingomonas. Next base: position 67,658 of record LNFI01000036.1, read on the forward strand.
GATCCGCGAAAAGGCATCGATAACGGTAAAGCCATTGGCGGCGGGGCGCGCGATCAGCAGTCTGCAATTATTGGTGCCCAGATCAAGCGCGGCATAGTGGCGCGCTTCGGGCCAGCGGGCACGCGCTGTTTTGGGAGGGGCCGGACGGGCCGGGCCTGCGCCCTGCCGGTGCGGCACGCGGGCGGATTGATCACCCATGGCCGTTGCTCACATTTATGTTCTGCGGTCCGGGACGTGCCGCCCCCACCGTGCTTGGGGTCAAGCCTAGCCGAGCATGACGGCGGCGGCAAGCGAGCCCGCACGTTGACAGTCGTTCACGCCCCGCCTATCTCGCGCCCCGGCACTGCCCTGTCGTCTAATGGTAAGACCACGGACTCTGACTCCGTTAATTGAGGTTCGAATCCTCACGGGGCATCCAGCCTTTCCGGCTAGATGCCATTCTGCGGCGCTGGGACCCCATCAGCGTGGGGCGGGAGCGGTGGTTTGCAGCGCGATCAGCTCGGCGATTAGTTTTGGGTCCTGCGCTGGATCGATGCTCGCTTTGAACACGCTGCGCATCTTGTCGATCTCGGCCTGCCATTTCTCCGCATTGAGCGGCGGCTGCGCCAGGATCATTTCGCCCGAATGGCAGGCAGTACAGTTGAGCGACACCGCTTCGGCACTGGCCGGCAAAGTGACGGGCTCGTCTGGTAGCGCGATCGTCGTGCTGTTGAGCACAAAATCGGCGGGCAGGGCACCGTCGGTTGCCGGTTTCGTCCCGCATCCGGCCAGCAGCGCCAGCGCGACGATCAAGCCCGTCCGCTTCATGCGGCTTGCACCGTGATCGTCTCAATGGTGTTGAGCATATAGCCGCCGGGGTTCCAGATGGGATCGGGCAACTGCGTGTCGCCGCTGGTGTTGGTGGCGCGCACCGCAATCCGGTGCGGGCCCGGTGCGAGCTGGGTGACCGTCATCTCCCAACCGCGAAAGCTGTATTTGCCGTGATCCTTTCCCAGAACCGTCTTTTGCCAGGCCCCGCCATCGACTGACAGGTCGACTGCAGCAACGCCGCTTGCCCCACCCATAGCAAGGCCGCGCAAATGTAGCGGAGCGCCTGCCTTGATCGGACCGCTGCCGCGACTAGTGATGAAGCTGCGCGGCAGCATCTTGTTGATGGGCAGCTTGGGAAACTCCTTGGTCCCCGGCACAACGCTCGCGCGCGGCGTCGCGGGGATTTGATAAGCTTTGGCCATCCAGAAATTATCGTCTGGCGCGTCGAGGACCTCGATATGGTCGAGCGCCTTGATCCAATAGGTCGAGTACCAGCCCGGCACCACCAGCCGGATCGGGAAGCCGTTGAGCACCGGCAGCGCGGTGCCGTTCATAGCGAAGGCGATCATCACCTCGCCGTCGCGCGCATGGTCGACGCTGAGCGATTTGGCAAACCACGGCGCCTCGCCCGGCGGCCGGTCGAGCCCCGCAAAACGTACCACCTTCGCCTCCGGCTTTACGCCTGCCCGGTCGAGCACGTCCTTCAGCCGCACCCCGGTCCACCGCGCATTGCCCATCGCGCCGTGCCCCCATTGCGCACCCGGTACGCGCGGCGAAAAATACGCCCGCGAGTTGCCCGAACATTGGTTGATCGCGGTCAACTCCACCCGCGGCAGCTTGAGCAGATCGGCGATCGAGAAGGCAAGGCGACCGCTTACCGCGCCATCGACCTTGAGGCGGAAGGCATTGGTATCGACCGACAGCGGGATATCGTCATAATGCCAACGCACGAAGAAGCGGTCGTTGGGGGTGATGACGCCCTGATCGAATAGCTCGAACGGCGTCTCCAGCAGCGGCGCACGGCTGCGCTGGAGCAGCATTGCGCCCTTTTGCGGGAAATTGCGCACCAGCGGCAGCGGGCGCGCTTGCGTCCAGCCAGGCAGCGCCAGCCCAGCGCCCGCGACCCCCAGCGCCGCGAGCGCATCGCGGCGGCCCCAATCAGCCATTGGTGGCAGCCGCCAGCGGTGCGAAGCGGGCAACTTGCTGGCCGACCATTACCAGCTGATCAAGCACGGCGGGCTCACTCGCGCCGCCCGCATCGTCGAATTTGGTGAGTTGCGTGTTGATCGCCGCAGCAAAAGGTGTCGGCCACCCGCGCAGCGCATGGACGATCGAGCGCAGCGCCGCAATCGTGCTTCCCGTCGCCTGCCAGCCATAAGCGGTGGCAATCAGCCCCACCGGCATGTCGGCGAGATAAGGCCGCGCATCGCCCGCCGTTTCCTCAAGCAAATCGAGCGCATTTTTCACCACGCCCGAAATGCTGCCATGATAGCCTGGGCTGGCGATGATCAGTGCGGATGCCTGTCGCACCGTTTCGACAAATTCCAGTTCGGCATCGGTCCGGCTCGTCGCCTTGGGATCATAAAGCGGCAGCCGCGCCATATCGGCCCCGCCGAACATGCGCGTACGAAATCCCTCCCGCCCCACACTGTCGAGCGCGATCATCAAGGCGCGCTCGGTGGAGGAGACCCCGCCGATCGTACCGCCGATCCCCACGACAAGGGGCAGATCGGTGGGGGCAGTATCGGCCATCAGGGCATTCCTTTTAGGTCAGTAGCGCGTGATCGATGTTCGGCAGCACGTGGCGCGCGAACAGATCCGCCTCGGCGGCATGGGGATAGCCCGAGAGGATAAAGGCCTCAATGCCCATCGCGCGGTAATCGTTGAGCTTGGCGAGCACTTGATCGGGATCGCCGACGATCGCCGCGCCGCAGCCGGAGCGCGCCCGGCCAACGCCGGTCCACAAATTCGCCTCGGCATAGCCGTCATCGCCGGCATTGTCGCGCAGCGCCGCTTGCGCCGCGACGCCAGCAGATTGCGAATCGAGCGACTTGGCACGGATCGCCGCGCCTTGCGCATCGTCCAGCTTGGAGAGCAGCCGATCGGCTGCCGTCCGGGCCTCGGCCTCGGTATCCCGCACAATGACATGCGCGCGGTAGCCAAAGCGCAGCGTGCGGCCATGCGCGGCAGCGCGGGCCTGCATATCGGCAATGATCGCGGCCACTGCCTCGCGCTTGTCAGGCCACATCAGATAGACGTCGCAGCCCTTGGCCGCTGCTTCGCGTGCATCAGGCGACAGCCCCCCGAAATAGAGCTGCGGCGCCTTGCCGCTGAGCGTGCCGATCCGTGGTGGATCGAGCTTCAATTGCCAAAATTCGCCTTGATGATCGAGCGGTTCGCCGTTCAGCAATGTCTTCAAAATATGCATCGCCTCGACCGTCCGCGCATAACGCGGGGCAGAACCAAGCGTCTCGCCGGGCATTTCGGAAGAGATGATGTTGATCTTTAATCGGCCCCCTAGCATCCGGTCGATCGTCGCAATCTGGCGCGCGAGCTGCGGTGGCCAGCTTTCGCCGACGCGCACCGCCATCAGCAACGCCATTCGCTTGAGCATCGGCGCAATCGCGGCGGCAAAGGCCGTGGTGTCGATGCCGAGCGCATAGCCTGACGGCAGCAGGATATTGTCGAACCCGCCAGTTTCGGCCTGCATCACGATGTCGCGGCAATGCTCCCAGCTTGATTTAAGCATCGGATCGGGCGCGCCGAGAAATTCATAGTCGTCATCGCAGAGCGCGGAAAACCAGCTAATCTCGCAAGGACTTGCGCTCATGGCAGCTTTTCTCCGCGCGACGCGACCAGCACATCATACCAACGCTGGCGGCTCCAGTGGCATTTAAAGGCATCGGGGATTTCAGCGATGCGGTCCAGATTCTGCGTGCCGACGATCGGGATCACCCGAGCCGGATGCGCCATGATCCAGCCATAGGCCGCCGCCGCGCGCGAGACGTCGGCTTCTGCCGCGACCACATCAAGCGCGGCCGCGACGGCGGTTGCCCGCGCATCCTGCGGATCGCCGATGCGGCCGCCGCCAAGGGGTGACCAGGCGAGCACGGCGAGATCGGTTTCCATCGCCAGATCGAGCAGGCCATTTTCGATCGGCCCCAGTTCAAGCGGCGAAAATTCGGGCTGAGTCGAGGCAAGCGGGATATTCAGGAACGCCGCCAGCGCCCGGTGCTGCGCCAGCGTATAGTTCGACACGCCAACCGCGCGAACCTTGCCCGCGCTGACCATGTCCTCCAACGTCCGCGCCACCTCCTGCGGGTGCGCCAAAATGTCGGGTCGATGGATCTGGTAGAGATCGACCGAGTCAACGGCCATCCGCCGCAGCGACGCATCAAGCGCTGCCGTCAGATAATCCCTGCCAGAATCATAGGGTACCGGCGGGGTAATGCCCCCCTTGGTCGCCAGCACCATCTGGCCGCGCAGCTGCGGCGCTTCGGTCAATATCTGCCCCAACAGGCTCTCAGCATCGCCGAAGCCGCCAGCGCCATCAAAGCCATAAATATCGGCGGTATCGAACAGCGTAACGCCGGCCGCAAACGCCGCTTCGATCAGCGCGCGCCCCCCCGATACGCCAGCGTGGCCAAAGCGCCACATGCCCCAAGCAATCGGGGAGACTAAAATTCCGCTCTTGCCCAAGGGCCGCGATTCGGGTGTATAGGTGCTTTCAGACATCGTTGTCATACATAGAGGCGAGACGCTTGGGAGAGCAAGTACGATATGGCCTGATCGGCACGGGGATGATGGGGGTCGAGCATTTGACCAACCTTGCCATCACCCCCGGCGCGGTGGTCACGGCGCTTGCCGACCCTACCGAGGCATCGCTCGGCTGGGCAAAGAACGCGCTTGGGTCACGGGCAGAGGGCGTGCAGGCGTTCGACAGCGCAGCGGCACTTGCCGCTAGTGGCCTGTGCGATGCCGTGATCGTCGCCAGCCCCAATTATACCCACCGCGATGTTCTTGTGCCCCTGTTCGATGCCGGTCTCCACATCCTGTGCGAGAAGCCCGTCGCGACTACGATTGCCGATGCCCGCTGGATCGTCGACCGCGCGGCGCAGACTGACCGGGTGTTCTGGACGGCGATGGAATATCGCTACATGCCCCCGGCGGCCGAATTCATCGCTGAGATTCACGGTGGCCGCATCGGCACGCTGAAAATGCTGTCGATCCGCGAGCATCGCTTCCCCTTCCTGCCCAAAGTTGGCGACTGGAACCGCTTCAACCGCAATACGGGCGGCACGATGGTGGAGAAATGCTGCCATTTCTTCGATCTGATGCGCCTGATCGTGCAGGCTGATCCGGTCCGCGTTTATTGTTCGGGCGCGATGGACGTGAACCATCTCGACGAAAGCTATCAGGGCGAGCGCCCCGATATTATCGACAACAGCTACACGACCGTCGATTTCAGCAACGGCGTCCGCGCGATGCTTGATCTGTCGATGTTTGCCGATGGGGCGGAAAATCAGGAAGAGATTGCGGCCGTCGGCGACACGGCAAGGCTGGAGGTGTTGATCCCTGAAGGCGCGATCGTCTTTTCGCCGCGCGTCGGGTTCCGCAATCCCAAAGCAGCCACGCGGCGCGTGGTCGAGGTTGATGCCGCAGCGCTGAATGCAGGCAGCCACCACGGCTCAACATTTTATGAACATCAGAAATTCATCGCCGCCGTTCGCGGCGACGGGCCGGTCGAAGTGACGGCTCATGATGGGTTGATGGCGGTCGCGGTCGGCACGGCTGCCGAGCTAAGTGCGCGGGAGAAGCGCGTGGTGACGATGGCGGAGTTGGGATTCTGACCAATGGAGATTGCGCGGGCAAGATTTTCTTCAAGCCAGCCAAGAACGCGGCGTTTGCCGTCAAGATAGAATAACCTATCAAAATAGTAGGACTTAGGGAGGGATAACCATGAAACGATCAATTCTGATGGCAGGTGCCGCATCATTGGCACTGTTGCTGAGCGCACCAGCCTTTGCGCAAGCTACCGATTCTGCGCCGGCAGCCGATGCGGCGAGCGATTCGGGCGAAATCATTGTCACCGCGCAAAAGCGCAGCGAGCGCCTGCAGGACGTGCCGCTGGCGGTCACCGTTGTGAGCGGCGATACGCTGGCCGCGACCGGCAAGGTGAGCCTGGAGGGCGCGCAATATCTTGTGCCGTCGCTCAACTTTCTCAAATCGGGCACCACGCTCAACCAATCATTGTTCCTGCGCGGTGTCGGCACTGCGACCTTCTCGATCGCTGGCGAACCGTCAGTGTCGACCGTGCTTGACGGCGTTGTGTTCAGCCGCGCTGGCGAAGCGTTTAGCGACCTGCTCGACATTGAGCGGATTGAGGTGTTGCGGGGCCCCCAGGGCACGCTGTTCGGCAAGAACGCCAGCGCTGGCGTGATCAACATCGTCTCGAAGCGGCCGTCGAAGGAACTGGGTGGCTATGTCGAACTCGGCTTTTTCACCGATTCTGAATATCGCGCCCGCGCTGCGATCAACGTGCCGCTGGGTGAAAATGTTCGTTCGCGCTTGAGCGGCTATTATAGCAATTACGATGGCAACATCCGCAACACGGCGGTCAACAGGATCGTGAACGGCTGGGAGCATTACGGTTTCCGCCTGCAGGTTGAAGCCGAGCCGACGCCTGACCTGACGCTGATGTTCATTGCCGATTATCACCGCAACAACGATGATTGCTGCGCGCCCGTCGTTGGCACGCTGCCCATCGTGAACGCAACCGGTGCCACCACCACCAACGCGTCGACGCAGGTGCTGCCGACACCGCTCGGCGACCGGACGCGGACGATCGCCCAGAACCTTGTCACCGCGACGCGGGAGACCGGCTATGGCTTCTCGCTGCAGGCCGATTATGCAGTGGCGAACCATACGGTGACGTCGATCACGTCATATCGCAACTGGGCCAACACCGAAATTCGCGACGGTGACTGGCTGCCAATGGCCTATATCGGGTTCAACCAGTTGCACGATTTTGGCCCGCAAACCGGGCACACCGTTACCCAGGAAATCCGCCTTACCTCACCCGGCAAGCAGTTTTTCGACTATGTCATCGGCGGCTTTTATTCGAGTGCGGTGTCCGAACGGACATTTACGCGCGACGTCACGCGCTGCAGCGCAGCGGTTGGCGCGGTTATTCCGGCGGGCAGCCTGATCCCGTGCACGAGCCCGCTGGCGGCACCATCGACCTTCCCGAGTGGGACGGCGGTCTTTGGTTCGACCTTCGACAACTTCTCGCTCTTCGGCCAGGGTACGCTTAACATAGCCAGCTGGGTGCGACTGATCGGTGGCGTTCGCTATACCTCGGATCACCTCGACGTGTTCCATTCGCGCGTCAGCCGCAATCTGGACGTGGCCGGCGGGGTGCCGGTCGGCACCGGGGGTATCAATCCCAATTTCGATCAGGGCGTCTTCAATTCGCCCGGCGTGAACGGGGTAGTTACCGCCACCAATGGCATTCCCTTCACGGCGCGGACCAATTCGACCAATTTTTCGGGCAAGGCCGGTATCCAGGCCGATTTGACTGAAAACAACATCGCCTATTTCACCTATTCGCGCGGGTATAAGGGCCCGGCGTTCAACGTGTTCTTCAACCTGTCGAAGAACGGCACCAACGTGATCGCGCCGGAAACGTCGAATGCCTATGAAGTGGGCTTGAAAAACACCTTCCTCGATGGTCGGTTGATCCTGAACATCGCCGGTTTCTATGCCGTCTATGATAACTTCCAGGCGAATAATCCTGATCTGGTGGCGGGCGTGGTCGTCACGCGCTTCACCAACGCGGGCAAGGTATCGACGCGCGGCGTGGAAATCGATGCCAGCTTCCGGCCGATCCCGGACCTGAACTTCAGCGGCGGCATTGCCTATACCGATGCAAAGGTCGATGCGTTCCGCGCACCGCTCGGCGCAGCGGTTATCCCGGCGGGCACGCCGCTTGGCTTTGCGCCGAAGTGGAAGGGCAATGTGAGCGTCGATTACCGCATCCGCACCGGCGGACAGGTGGATGTCTATCTGGGGGCGCAAGGATCGTACCAGAGCTCGCAGCTCTCGTTGTTCGCGGCGGATGCCGTACAACGGCGGCTGGGGACGATCGGTGCTTACGGCCTGGCCAACCTCTCGGCGGCGATTGCCACCAACGACGACAAATATCGTCTGACCTTCCAGGTCCGTAATCTGTTCGACCAGAGCTTTGCCGCAACGATCGCCAATGGCGGTCCGGGCAACGCTTATCTCTTTCAGATCCCGCGTGACGCCGATCGCTATTTCGGCGTGACGGGTCGGGTAAATTTCTGATCTGATCGCAGAAATATTGGGGCCCGGTCGGCGCATGCCGGCCGGGCCTTTTATTGCTCAAAGCGGATAGAGATACCCGGAATCGCGCTGACGAAGTCAGCGCCAAACGCGGTTGCCGGGCTATGGGCGCCAGCGGCCGGTCGGTGCGCAAGGGTCCACGCGATCGCTGCCATCGCGATATCGACCGTGGTGGCAAAGCCCTCTCCCGCATCGAGCCTGGCAGTCTCGGTTGCCTTCCCCCGTCCGGCCATGATCCATACATGCGACCGGAAGGCCGCTTTTGCCGCCCCGCCATGCCCCCCCGCCTCCGCCATCGCGCGCCGAACCGGGGGCAATTTGAGCAACATCGGCAACAGCGGTGCGATGAATGAGAGAAGACGCGCCTGACTATGCGCCATCGGGACGCCAGCGATGATCCGTCGCGTCCCAGTCGCCCGCCGCGCCGCCGCGAGATCCGCAAGTGGCGCGCTGGCGAAAGCATGCCGGATTCCATCGGGGCCCGTTTCGCGCCAGCGTCCCCGCGCTAATTTCCGCCGAATGATCGCCCCAGCGCGCACTTCACGACCGCCGCCTGCAATCACGGCCACGGTGCTCTCCGCCACGGCTGGAGAACCAAAACCTGAATCTGCGGCGACGGCAATCCGCATCCATTCAGCCCCGCCCAATCGCGCGCTGACCTGCATGGCCAGCCCGTCGCTGGCAGCGATGCCAAAGCCGACGCCGCCGATAAGGGCGACGCCTGCCGATCGGGCAGCCGCGTCTTGCTCGAACATGGCCTCCAATGCCGATAGCTCCCCGTTCAAGTCCAGATAGTCGATTCCCGCACCAAGCGCGGCAGCGATCACTAACGGCGCAGTAGTCGCGAACGGCCCGGCCGCATTCAGCACCAGCCGTTGGCCAGCCAGGGCCTGTTGCAGCGCCGTGCGGTCCCGCAGATCAACGGCAACCCAGTCGAGCTGGGAAGGCGCTGCGAGTGCTGCTAGCTTGGCGGGATCGCGACCGATCAAGCGCGGTCGATACCCCAGCGCCAGCGCACGGTCCAAAATCATCCGTCCCGTCACGCCGGTGGGACCGATTAACGCCCATGGCAGGCCATCTGGGATAGAGTGAGCATTTGCTAACACATCAGACATGACTCAATTCTCCAGTCCACGAAACAACAAGGTCCATAGGGATTGGGCAAAATGCTCCGCCGGGTCAGGCAGCTCATCAAACAGCGCGAGCCGCGCCACTTGCCCAAGCGCGCCAAGCAGCAGGATGGAGGCCAAGCCGGGATCGGCACTGGCGCTTATCCGTCCGGCGGCCTGTTCGGCCTCGACCAGCAAGCGCATCCGGGCGGGTAGCGGCAGCGCGCGTTGCGCTTCGGGCAGGGTCGGCCAGTAGCGCCGAAGATTCTCCAGAACGAAATGCACCGCCTGCGGCGCTGCCTTGATCAGCGCCACACAGGCGATCAGCCTGTCTTGCAACGCCATGGCCGGTTCAGCGGTCAAGCTTTGCGCCAGCGCGGCATAGCTGCGATCAAACAACGCCTGCGCCAGGGCCTCCTTGCTGGCGAAGTGGCGGAAAATGGCCGGGTTGGTGAATCCGGCACCCGCCGCGATGTCGCGAATATTGACGCCATCGACGCCGTGCACCGAAAACAGCTCAAGCGCGGTCGCGACAATTGCGCGCTTGGCGGGCGGATCGAGCTCGCTCGACAGGAGGAAAGGCGTTGTCATGATCAGCGTGTTAGCAAATGCTAACTTAACCGTCAATCCCCCAAAGACCGATCCACTATTGGCTGAAAATGCTGCTTAGTGCGCCATCGCCAATCCGCTGCCGCGCTCGCTTTCTTCAACGGGCACAATCACGGGCACCAGCAGCTGGATACACAGCAACGCCAGCAAATAGCTGCCCGAACAAATCGCCAGTAACGGGCCATAGCCCCAGCCCTGCGAGAGCGAATAGGCAGCGAGCTGGATCAGCCCGATCGACCACATATTGCCGCAAAACGCCGCCATCCCGACCGCTGAACCGACAATCCGCGCCGGGAACACATCGGTCGCAAAGCCGAACAAATTGGTCGAAAAACCCTGATGCGCGAACAAGCCAAGGCCCAGTAGCAGCGCCGCACTCCACGGGCTGGACACCAGCAACACGAGCGACACTGGCAGGATCAGCACGGCATAGATCAGCAATGTCGTTTTGCGCGCGCGGTTGACGCTCCAGCCATGCGCCATCATCCGCGTTGGCAGCCAGCCGCCGGTCAGCGCGCCCAATGCGGCAAAGACATAGACCAAGGCGACCGGCAGCCCCACCGTCCCCTGTGGCAGGCCGAACAGCCGGTGGAACAGATCAGGCAGCCAGCTCAGCATGAAGAACCACACTTGATCCGAAAGCACTTTGGCCACCGCGAGCGCGATGGTCTTGCGATCCTTGAGCAAGTCCGTCCAGGCGATCGGTGTCGGCTGTTCACCATCGGCCGCAACCGGCTGAACGCGGATTGCAAACCAGACCGCGACCCATACCAGCCCAAGTCCGCCAGCGATCAGGAATGCCGCGCGCCAGCCAAACGCCACCGCCAGCGCCGGGATCGCCAATGGCGTCACGATTGCACCGATATTGGGCGCCGTATTGCCAATACCCAGCGCGATCGAGCGCTCCTTCTGGCTGAAATAGGTCGCCGCCGATTTCACCGCTGCCGGCGTTCCAATCGATTCCGCTGCCCCCAGCACGACCCGCGCCGCGACGAAGCCGATCACCCCGGTCGCAAAGGCATGCGCCATGCCGGCGATGCTCCACACCGCGACGCCTATCGCAAAGCCCAGGCGCAACCCCACCCGATCGATGAACCAGCCGGTGCCCAGAAAAGCGACCGCTGCCGAGAATTGGAAGGCGGAGACCATGTTGGCGTAATCCTGGTCAGACCAGTGATACTCCGCCTCCAATGTCGGCTTCAGCAGCGCCAATATCTGCCGATCGACATAATTGAGCATGATCGCGAAGAACACCATCGCCACGATCACCCACCGGGTGGCCCCGCTCTTGCCTGACATCATTGCTCTCCCCATGGCTTTTCAGATAACGTTGTCATACCCGCGACGCTTCGGCTAGCCCTTTGCAGCAATAGCGATACATAAGGGATGTTTCAGGGCGGGGTATGGCAAACACGCGAACCAAACCGACAAAACGGCCACTGCCCATGGCAGCGGACCTGTATGGCGATATCGAACCGAGCCCGCCATCCACTTGGCGGGGGCTGCTGCCCGGGCTGGCGGTGGTTGCCGCCGGAACGCTGTCGGCGGGGTTTATTTCCGATCATTATGGTGCGCCGCTCACCCTGATGGCACTGCTGATCGGCCTCGCACTCAATTTTTTGAGCGCTGACGCACGGTTGCATGACGGGCTGACCTTTGCTTCGCGATCATTGTTGCGCTGGGGGATCGTGCTGGTCGGCGTGCGCGTGACCTTCGGGCAGATTATGGCGCTGGGCCCGGTGGCGCTGATTGCCGTGGTGGCGATTGTGGCGTTGGTGATCGGCAGCGGTGTGCTGGCGGCGCGGCGCTTCGGCTTCGACAGCGCATTCGGGGTGCTGGCGGGCGGCGCGGTGGCGATTTGCGGCGCGTCTGCGGCGCTCGCGCTGGCGACAACGCTTGGCGAAAAGCGCGCGAGCCAGGCGCAGCTCACCATCGTGCTCGTCGGGATTTCGGCGATGAGTGCGGCGGCGATGGTGACCTATCCCATCCTGGCGCACGCAATGATGCTGACCGATCTGAAGGCCGGCTTCATGCTCGGGGCCTCGATCCATGATGTCGCGCAGACATTGGGCGCGGGCTATGCTTATTCACCGGGCGCGGGCGACATCGCCGCGATCGTCAAGCTTACCCGCGTCGCGCTGCTTGCTCCCGCACTGGCGGTGGTCGCGCTCTATTTTCCCAAAGAAGGCAGCAAGACCAAGGGCCCCGGCATCCCCTGGTTCGTTGTCGGTTTTTTCGTGGTAGCGGGCATCCACTCGCTTGGCGCGATCCCCCCAATTGTCGCAACCGGCGCCGAAAAACTCGCCACCGCCGCCCTCGCCGCCGCCGTGACGGCGACGGCGATCCGCTCACCGATGCGGCAATTGCTTGAGGCAGGGCCGAAGCCACTGCTGGTGATCGGGGTGGCGACGCTGGCGGCGCTGGTGCTGTCGGGGTCGGTGGCGGTGTTTGTGATCGGGTGACAATGGCGACGCTTGTTCCAATTCTGGGCGACCAACTGTCGCATGACTTGGCGTCGCTAAGGGGTGTGGCGCCGGGTGATGCGATCGTCCTGATGATGGAGGTAGCTGACGAAACCACCTATGTTCGCCATCACAAACGCAAGATTGCCCTGGTCCTGTCGGCGATGCGCCATTTTGCGGAAGAACTACATGCGGCTGGCTGGACCGTGGATTATGTCCGGCTCGACGACCCTGCGAATAGCGGAAATTTTACTGGCGAAATCGCGCGTGCCATGAGGCGCCACCGGCCAGGTGCAATCCGCATCGTCGAATCGGGCGAATGGCGCGTCAAAATGATGATCGACGGCTGGTCCAGCCGTTTCGACCTACCCGTCAACGTGCTGCCCGACGACCGTTTCATCTGCAGCACCCTGGAGTTTCAAACCTGGGCGCAGGGGCGGGCTTCGCTGGTGATGGAGTATTTCTACCGCGACATGCGGCGCAAGACCGGGTTGCTGATGACCGCCGATGGCAAGCCGGAATGCGGCGAGTGGAACCTAGACAAGGAAAATCGCGCGTCGCCCAAACCTGGCCTGAACTATCCCGAACCGCTGCATTTCGCGCCCGATGAGATTACGAACGACGTGATCGCCCTCGTGTCGAATCGTTTTGCCGGGCATTTCGGGAGACTTGAAGGATTCGGTCTGCCGGTCACCGCCGGAGAAGCGCGTCAGGCGCTCGATCATTTTGTGCGCACAGCCCTTCCTGAATTCGGGACCTACCAGGATACGATGGTCACCGGTCAGGACTGGTTGTTCCACAGTTGGTTGAGCCCTGCCCTCAATTTGGGGCTGCTCAAACCGCTTGAGGTCGCTCAGGCGGCAGCGCGGGCTTACGCCGCAGGCCTTGCACCCCTAAACGCGGTCGAAGGGTTCATCCGCCAAATCATCGGTTGGCGGGAATATGTCCGCGGCTATTACTGGCTTGACATGCCCCAGGTTGCCGTTGCCAATGGCCTTGGTGCAGACCGGCCTTTGCCGGCATTCTATTGGACCGGTGAAACCGACATGCTTTGCATGGCGGAGGCCGTGCGCAACACGCGCGATAATGGTTATGCGCACCACATCCAGCGATTGATGGTGCTAGGCAACTTCGCGATGCTGGCTGGGGTTCGACCGCAGGACGTCGCCGACTGGTTCCTTGCCGTTTATGTCGATGCCTATGAATGGGTGGAGTTGCCCAACGTCATCGGCATGAGCCAGCATGCCGATGGCGGACGGTTGGCGACCAAGCCCTATGCAGGCGGCGGCGCCTATATCAACCGCATGTCTGACCATTGCAAAGCGTGCCGATACGATGTGCGACAGAAGACCGGCCCTGATGCTTGCCCATTCAACGCGCTCTACTGGGACTTTCTGGCCCGCCACGAGCGCAAGTTCCGCAAGAACCGGCGCATGGCGACTATCTATGCCAATTGGGACCGAATGATGCCCGAACAGCGCGACAGCTATCGCGCCAGTGCCGCGGCGTTCCTCGATACGATTGAACCCGCAGCATCGGGCTGGGCCCGATAACGGCGCACAGCTACCGCCCAACCGCGCCAGTCGATTCCCTAACAACTAATGTATGCGCAATCTCGCGCCGCTCTGGCGCGCCATCCGTTTTGCTCAGCAACAAATCCGCCGCCGCGTGCGCCATTTCGCGGGTCGGCTGGCGGATTGTCGTCAGGGGCGGCCAGACATAGCCAGCCAGCGCTGTATCATCGAAACCCGCCACTGACAGATCGCCCGGCACGCGCAGCCCCATCCGGTGGGCGACGGTCAGCACCCCTGCGGCCATGTCGTCGCTCGCGGCGAAGATCGCGGTCGGGGGCTCAGGCGCGGTCAGCAGTGCCTCGGCCTCGCGCGCGCCCGACGCGAAATTATAGCTGCCGCTGCGGATCAGCGCTGGATCGATCGCGATCCCGGCACGGCGTAAGCTGTCGAGATAGCCCTCGGTCCGCTGTGCGCTGGTCGCAAAGCCAGGGTCGCCGGCGATGAATCCGATCCGCTTGTGGCCGAGCCCCAGCAGATGCGCCGTCATCGTCGCCGCTGCCGCGCGATTGTCGATAAAGGTCGATGGCGATAGCTCGACCTGGGTGCCCGGCGATACCCGCACGAAGCGCACGCCGCGACGCGCCAAGAGCTCAAGCACTTTGGGATGGTCGCTGACCGGCGGGGTCAGGATCAGCCCGTCGATCTGCGTCGCCTCGACCAGGCTTTCAATCTCATCGATCAGCCGTTCGGACCCACGCGCATAGGGTTGCGCGATCATCCGGACGCCGTCCTGTTCGCAGCGGTCGCGAATGCCCGATTGCATTTCATAGACATAATAAGGTGACGGGTTGTCACAAATCAGCGCGATCTGGAAGGAGCGCCGCCCGGCCAGGGATCGCGCCGCGACATTGGGCCGAAAGTTCAGCCGCGCGACCACCTCCGCGACTTTCGCGCGCGTCTCTTCGCCGACATATTTCTCGTTATTGAGCACGCGCGAAACGGTCTTGATCGAGACGCCCGCCTCTCGGGAGACATCCTTGATGGTGACGCGCACGCTTCTCCCCTCCCAATTCGCCTATAGTTTCGTGAGCCGAGTTGACCTGCTAGGCGATGTGCATGAGCGACGCGCGCCCGTCCAGTCCAGCTTCCCCTCTGGCTCCCCATGGGGGGGCAATCCTTGCCCGGGGCGGTGCTGGGGATCGGCGCTTGTCGGGACTGTATCATTGCGATAATACAGTTGACCGTCCCGCGCTTGGCTATCTGGATCGAGATCATGTCTTCAGGACCCGTTGATCGTCCCCCGCCTGGCCGCTGGCCGTCTGATCAGGCAGAGCCGTTCGAGCTGACTGATGGGATGCCACCGCCGAGCGGCTATCGAGATCGTCACACCGCAGATCGCAAACCGATCGATGATGACCTCGGCGATGGGGATTGGGAGGATCAGGATTGGCAGGATTGGGACGAGGCCGATGACGATCGCCCCACCAACGCAGCGCGCCAAGGATATTCGACCAACCTGCCGGTGGCGTACCGTCCCGGTCGCTGGCGCTGGACGATCCGCGCGGTGGCCGCAGCTGTGGTGCTGTTTGTCGTCGCGGTCGGCTGGCTCGCGCTGACGGCGCCACTGTCCAAGTCGCTGGAGCCGCCCGCGCCGCCCAGCGTCACCCTGCTCGCCGCTGATGGCACGCCGATTGCGCGGCGTGGGGCGACGATTGGCAAGCCCGTCGATGCCGTCAGCCTGCCGCCGCATGTGATCAATGCGTTTCTCGCGATCGAGGATCGCCGGTTTCGGTCGCATTGGGGGGTTGATCCCTGGGGCATTACCCGCGCGATGTTCCATAATATGGCCGCCGGGGGTTTGCGCGAAGGCGGCAGCACGATCACGCAACAGCTCGCCAAAAATGCTTTTCTTGATTCGGACCGCACCGCCGGGCGCAAGATTCGCGAGGCGATGATCGCGCTCTGGCTGGAGGCGTGGCTGACCAAGGACGAGATTCTGTCGCGCTATCTGTCCAACGTCTATTTTGGCGACAATGCCTATGGGTTGTCGGCGGCAGCGAAGCATTATTTCAGCACCACGCCTGACAAGCTGACAATTGGCCAGGCAGCAATGCTCGCCGGGCTGGTTAAGGCGCCATCGCGGCTGGCACCAACCGGCAATCTGGCTGGTGCGCGCGCGCGCCAGGCGGTGGTGATCGCGGCGATGGTGCGCGGCGGTTTTCTGGAAAAGGCCGATGCGGCGGATATCGGCCCGGTTCGGCTCCGTCCGGAAAAGGTGAAAAGCCTGCCCGATGGCACCTATTTCGCGGATTGGGTGCTGCCCGCCGCGCGCGATCAGGCTGGCGCGATCAGCACCGAGGCGCGCGTCACCACCACGCTGGACACGCGATTACAAAAGGCTGCCGAGCGTGTCGTGCGCCGCGCCGGGCTGAACAAGGCGCAGGTCGCGATTGTGGCACTCCGGCCCGATGGGCGGGTGGTGGCGATGGTTGGCGGCAAATCCTATGCCGACAGCCCCTTCAACCGCGCGACGCAAGCGCGCCGCCAGCCGGGATCAGCGTTCAAGCTGTTTGTCTATCTGGCGGCGCTGCGCAGCGGGATGACGCCCGATTCACTCGTCGATGATTCGCCCGTGACGATCGGTGAGTGGAGCCCTAAAAATAGCGATGGTCGGTATAAGGGCATGATCACCCTGCGGCAGGCCTTTGCCCGGTCGAGCAATGTTGCGGCCGCCCGGCTCACGCAAAAGGTTGGCGTCCGCGCGGTGATCAAGGCGGCGCGCGATCTGGGCATTTCAACAGAGCTGCCCAATGAGGCGACGATCGCGCTGGGATCGGCGAGCAGCTCGTTGCTAGAACTGACCGCCGCTTATGGCGCATTCGCCGCCAATGGCTATCCGGTACGCCCGCACGGGCTGAACGCGCCAACCGAGAAAAGCTGGATCGAGGCGCTGGGTGATCGGTCCAATCGTTTTGGCGATCGAGTGCACGGGGAAATGCTCGATCTGCTCCGCGCGTCAATCAGCACTGGCACCGGGCGACAGGCAGCATTGTCGATCGACAGCTATGGCAAGACGGGCACCAGCCAGGATAATCGCGATGCGCTGTTTCTGGGGTTTGCCGAAGATCTGGTGGTGGGCGTCTGGGTCGGCAATGACGATAACTCGCCCAATCCCGGACTTTCGGGTGGCGGCATCCCGGCGCGGATCTGGCGCGATTTCATGCAGAGCGCGTTGCGGCTGTCGCCCGTGGCGCGCCCGCCGGTTGAGATTGATGTCGATGAAACGGATGACGGCGATTTCGGCAATATTGGCGATGTGATTATCGACGGGTTGCCAGCGGGGAATAGCCTGGGGATCGAGGGCAGCGTTAGCGGTTTTGGCCTCAACCTGAAATTCGGCCGGGATGGCAGCATCGCCATCGATCGAAAACCGCCACGCGATCGCCCTGATCCGCCAGCGCCGGCCACGCGCGATCGACCGCCGGTTCGCGATGAAGAACTTTAGTCCGCGGTAACGGTTGACGTATGCGTCCGGCTGCCGTCATGGCGACGCGATGCGTTTCTTTTCAGACAATGCTGCCCCGGCCTGCCCGGCTGTGCTCGCCGCGCTCAGCGATGCCAATGTTCTCGACACCGCTTATGATGGCGATGGCTGGAGCAAGGCGATCGATGCGCGCGTTTCTGCGCTGTTCGAAACGCCGGTGCGCGCCTTCTGGTTGCCATCGGGCACGGCGGCCAATTGCCTGGCGTTGGCGGCAATGTGCCCCCCCTATGGCGGTATCATTTGCCACCGTGACGCGCATATCCAGAATGACGAATGTGGCGCCCCCGAATTTTTCACGCATGGTGCCAAATTACTGCTCGCCGATGGGGAGGGCGCCAAGCTCACACCCGCCAGCATCGGCGCCTTGATCGAGTCGATCGCGCCCGATGTTCACCGTGTCCAACCGCGCGCCATTTCGATCACCAACGCGACTGAATATGGGCTTGTCTACACGCCGCAGGACGTTGCCGCGATCGGCGATCTGGCGCGCGCACGCGGTCTTCGGTTGCATATGGATGGCGCCCGCTTTGCCAATGCGGTGGCAACGCTTGGCTGTACGCCCGCCGATCTCACTTGGCGCGCGGGTGTCGACGCGCTCAGCTTTGGTTTTATCAAAAATGGCGGCATGACAGCGGAATTGCTGGTCTTTTTCGATTCCGATCTCGCCGATGGCACGGCGGAGCGTCGCAAGCGGGCGGGAATGCTGCTGTCCAAGGGCCGGTATTTGGCAGCGCAGATATTGGCGATGCTGGAGGATGATCTGTGGCTGGCCAATGCCCGCGCAGCCAATGCGGCGGCGGCCTTGCTGGCGGCGGCGGCGGGCGATCGGCTGCTCCACCCTGTTGAAGCCAATGAAGTGTTTTTGCGCGTGACCCCGGCAGAGGCAGCCGGGCTGCGCGCGTTGGGTTTTGATTTTTATGATTGGGGTCCGGGCGAAGCGCGGCTTGTGACATCGTGGAACCATCAGCCGGTCGATATTCGTCCGCTTGCCGATGCCATTGCCCGCCTTTGACCGAGGCTGCCGCCCCCCAATCGACCCGGCTTGCCATCTTGGTGCCGTTTGCGATCGTCACCCTGATCTGGGGATCGACCTGGATCGTGATTCGCGACCAGATCGGCATCGTCCCGCCAAGCTGGTCAGTCAGCTATCGGTTCTTGATCGGTGGCGCGGCGATGTTCGCCTATGCGGCTTTTCGGCGCGAGCGGGTCATGCTCGATGCGCGCGGATGGGCTTTTGCGACTGCCGTCGCGGTGCTGCAATTCTGCCTCAACTTCAATCTTGTCTACCGGGCGGAGGAACACATCACCTCTGGCCTGGTTGCGGTGGTGTTCGCGCTGCTGCTGGTGCCCAATGCAGTCCTGGGGCGGATATTCCTTGGCCAACAGCTCGGGCGGCAATTGCTGATCGGATCAGGCGTGGCCATGGCGGGCGTGGCGTTGTTATTTGCGCATGAGGCGCAGGTTGACCCCAATGGCCCAGGCGAAGCGCTGATCGGCGTGGCAATCACCATGGCCGGGGTGCTGGCGGCTTCGGTCGCCAACATCCTGCAAGGTACCCAAACCGCTAAACGATATCCGATGATCTCGACGCTCGCGGTCGCGATGTTGATCGGTGCGGCGATCGATGCGGCGGTTGCCTGGACGCTTACTGGCCCACCAGTGATCGAACTACGGGCGGGGTATTTGCTGGGGCTGGTTTATCTGGGGGTGGTGGCGTCGGCCATCGCCTTCACGCTCTATTTCGGCGTGTTGCGGATCATCGGCACGGCTAAGGCCGCCTATAGCAGCGTCATCGTCCCCGTGATCGCGATGCTATTGTCGACGCTGTTTGAGGGCTATCGCTGGTCGCCCCTGGCGGCGGCCGGAGCGGCGCTGGCGATGGGCGGGCTGGTGATCGCGCTCAGGGCGAGCAGACCGGCGCGATAATCGGGAAAGGCCGGTTTCCAGCCAAGCACGCGCTTGGCCTTGCCATTGGCGACCCGACGGTTCTCGGCATAAAATCCACGCGCCATGGGCGACATACCGGCGTCGTCGATCGACAGCAGCGGCAAGCGCGGCAACCCGGCCAGACGGCAGGCAAAATCGATCACGTCATTCTGGCTGCACGGGCGGTCATCCGCCAGATTATACGCCCCGGGCGGCCCGGCCAATCCCGCCTCAACGCCGCCGACAATATCGTCGATATGAACGCGGCTGAACACCTGACCGGGCAGGTCGATCCGGTGGGCACGGCCCGCGACCACCCGGTCAATGGCCGAACGACCCGGGCCATAGATGCCGGGCAGGCGAAAGACACGGGCCCCGCGGGCAAGCCAGGCCGAATCGGCTTCGGCCCGCGCGCTGCGGCGGCCCGTGCCGGTCGGGCTCGACTCGTCGATCCAGGCCCCGCCCGCATCGCCATACACACCGGTGGAGGACAAATAGCCGACCCATTGCGTGTCCCGCGCGCCATCCAGCACCGCGCCATAACAAGCGAGCACCGGATCCTGGTCGTCGGCAGGGGGAATCGACACCAGCACATGGCTGGCGCTGTCGATCGCCGCGCGGACTGCGGCGGTGTCGTCAAACGCGATCGTTCCCGCTCGCCCGTCTCGGCTGGTGCCCGTCACCGTCCAGCCTCGCGCGCGCAGGCGTTCGGCGATCCGTCCGGCGCTATAGCCCAGGCCGAAGATCAACATTCGGCTCATGATCATTCCCTTTTGCTGATGGTCGGCGTTCCCACGCTATCATGATCATGCGATCATGGTCGTGTGGGCAAGGCCAGAGTGTGCGATTTCAGTGGCACACCCGCCCGACCAAGCCTATCTGGCGGTTATGCTTGATGTAAATGCCGCGCTCGCTCAGCCCCATGTCACGCGCCGTGATGCCTATCGCGCGCCCGATTGGCTGGTGCCGCAGATCGATCTGGATTTTGATCTCGATCCTGCCGCAACCCGGGTTCGCGCCCGGCTCCAGGTGGTGCGCAATAACGCTGATGCCAGCGCGATCCGGCTCGATGGTGGCGGGCAGTCGCCGGTGTCGGTAACCGTTGATGGTGTGGCGCGGAGCGACTGGTCGATTGACGATGGCGCACTGATCATCCCGCTTGCTGGCGATGCGCATCTGATCGAAACCGACGTCACGATTGCGCCCGAACGCAACACGCAGTTGATGGGGCTTTATGCCAGCGGCGGCCTTCTCTGTACCCAGTGCGAGGCCGAAGGATTTCGCCGGATCACCTTCTTCCCTGATCGGCCCGATGTGCTCAGCCGCTATTTTGTGCGGATGACGGCGGACAAGGAACGCTATCCCGTGTTGCTCGCCAATGGCGATCCGATCGACAGCGGCGATCTGCCCGACGGACGGCATTGGGCAGAATGGCGTGATCCCTTCCCCAAGCCGAGCTATTTGTTTGCGATGGTCGCAGGCGATCTTGTCGCCAATCGTGCCAGCTTCACCACGCGCAGCGGCCGGCAGGTCGCGCTTGGCATCTGGGTGCGCGCCAGCGATCTTGCCAAGACTGGCCATGCACTTGCCGCGCTGCAGACGGCGATGAAATGGGACGAGGATGTCTATGGTCGTGAATATGATCTTGACGTCTTCAACATCGTTGCGGTTGACGATTTCAACTTTGGCGCGATGGAGAATAAGGGTCTCAACATCTTCAATTCACGCTATATTCTGGCCGATCCTGATACCGCGACGGACTATGATTTCGATGGCGTGTCGGCGGTGGTGGCGCATGAATATTTCCACAATTGGTCGGGCAACCGCGTTACCTGCCGCGATTGGTTCCAGCTGTCGCTGAAGGAAGGGTTCACGGTCTTTCGCGACCAGAGCTTTTCGGCGGATCAGGGGTCGGCTGCGGTCAAGCGGATTGAAGATGTCCGCGCGCTTCGGGCAGCGCAGTTTCCGGAGGATGCCGGGCCCCTCGCGCATCCTGTTCGGCCCGAAAGCTATATCGAAATCTCAAATTTCTACACCGCTACCATCTATAACAAGGGCGCCGAAGTCATCCGGATGATGGCGACGATGCTGGGGGCAGAACGTTTCCGCGCGGGCACTGACCTGTATTTCGATCGCTTTGATGGGACCGCTGCGACTTGCGAAGATTTCGTCGCGTGCATGGAGGAAGGCGGCGCGGTTGATTTTGCGCAATTCCGCCACTGGTACAGCCAGGCCGGCACGCCGCGCGTGACAGCCACACTCAGGCATGATGCAGCGGCGGGCACGGCGCTGTTGAAACTTAGCCAGATGGTGCCGCCCACACCCGATCAATCGAGCAAACCCGCAATGGTGCTGCCGCTCAGGCTCAAGCTGTTCGGCAGCGATACCGGCCGGCCAATGGGCGACGAACAGCTGGTCCTGCTGGATAGCCCGAGCGCGGATATCATGTTCGACAAGGTTACCGAACCGCCGCTATTGTCGATCAACCGGCAATTTTCGGCGCCTGTCATTGTCGAAACCAATCGCTCGCCCGCCGATCTGGCACGGCTATCAGCCTGTGATGACGATCCCTTTGCGCGCTATGAGGCGATGCAGCAGCTGATGCTCGACACGATTGTCGCCAGCGTTACCCATGGCCGCGGCGATCATGCCGCCGTTATCGCCGCGATTGCGGAAACGCTTGATGATCCGGCCCTGGACCCTGCTTTTGTCGCTGAAGCGGTGCTGTTGCCGGCTGACAGCTTCATTGGTGATCAACTGGCAGTGGTCGATCCAGAGGCAATCTTCCGGGGCCGTGATGCGCTACGCCGGGAAATCGGGCGGACGCTGGAGACCAAATGGCGCGCCGCTTATGCGCAAGCGGCGGCGCTGGGTCCGTTTGAATATTCGCCGGTCGCCAAGGGGCATCGGCGCCTGAAATCAGTGTCGCTTGGCTATATCGCTGCCAGCGGCGCAGGTGATGCGGACTCCATCGCCTTTGCGCAGTTCGAGGCGGCCGATAACATGACCGATCGCCAGGGCGCCTTGACCACTTTGGTCAATGGCCAGTCCAACACTCGAGTGGCCGCGCTCGATATCTTTTATAATCGCTATTCGGATAATCCGTTGGTGCTCGACAAATGGTTTTCGACCCAGGCGCTGGCGAGCCGCGAGGATACGCCGACAATCGTGTTCGATCTGGCGCATCACCGCGATTTCACGCTGGCCAATCCCAATCGCGCGCGCGCGCTGGTCGGGGCGTTCAGCGTCAATCAGCGGGCGTTCCATGCCGCTGATGGGCGCGGCTATCGCTTCGTTGCGGATCAGCTGATTGCGCTCGACAAGCTGAACCCGCAAACGGCGGCCAAGCTGGTGCCCCCGCTAGGCCGGTGGAAGCGGTTCAATCCCGAACGCGCGGCGCTGATGCGCGCAGAGCTTGAACGCATCCTGGCGGTGCCCGGCGTTTCGCGCGACATGTTCGAACAGGCATCGCGGAGTTTGACGGGCTAGGGTGTGCCGGGGCATAAACCCGCGGCATGGCTGCACAGTTTGAGATCCAACTCTTTACCAACCGGATGATCGTCCGCAATATCAGCACTGGCCAAACGATCGTGCGCGTCGCCACCCAGCCCTTTTCCTCGACCCGGTTGCTGATCGGTGATCTTGATGCCGCAGAACAGCTGCTCGGCGGGATCATCAAGGATATGGAAGGCTGGCGGCGTTTTCTGCGCAGCGCCGTGAAAGCAAGCTTTCAGCCGATGGAACAATGCGAAGGCGGGCTGTGCCCCGTCGAAGCGCAGATTTTGTGCGATCTGGGCGTGCGGATGGGGTTTACCGAGGTCGAGATTATCTGACCGTTCAGGCTTTATCCGGCCGTCAGCCGGTGGAGAAAGGCCAAGGCAGCGATCACCAGCCGATTGCTACTGCGCTCCACGCCGCCATTTGTCGATCCGGGTGACGAAAGCTGGCGCAAAACGCCGGGCTTAAAGGGTGATGACGTCGGATTGGAGCAACCGATCCTCCGTTCGCCCTCGTCTTAGCGGGATATCGTATGCTGGTCACTGCCGTGTAGGATGCGGTGCCGGGTTGGGGGTGG
>LNFI01000037.1 GCA_001464615.1 Sphingomonadales bacterium Ga0077557
CAGAGGCTCACAATGGACACATGCTGATAATGGTTGCTGAGCGAAGTCGAAGGGCATGCGAAGCGCGTGGGCTTCGACTTCGCTCAGCCCGAACGGGTATGAGGTTGAAGCGACCTAACGTCATCACGCTCTAAGCGACCAGGCCGGCCAAACCAAGGGAGGGCCGGCCATTGCGCCGCGTCAGGTGCTGGTGCGCTCGATGATCCAATCGCCGATCACCAGTAGGTCCATCCTGGTGCGGAGGAAACAATCAAGCGCCTCGTGCGGCTCGCAGACCACCGGTTCATTTTCATTGAACGATGTGTTGAGCACCATCGGCACCCCGGTCATGTCGCAAAAAGCAGCGATCAGCCGATGGTAGCGGGGGTTGGTGGCGGCGTGAACCGTCTGCAATCGCCCGGAACCGTCGATATGCGTGACCGCCGGAATGCGCGCCCGTTTGTCTTCGCGAATCTGGAAGACCTGCATCATGAAGGGGACGGTATCGTCCTCCTCAAACCAATCGGCGACGCCCTCGGCAAGCACTGACGGTGCAAAGGGGCGAAAGCTCTCCCGACGCTTAATCTTCAGGTTGAGAATATCCTTCATGTCCGCCCGACGCGGATCGCCCAGAATGGAGCGATTCCCGAGGGCGCGGGGGCCCCATTCCATGCGACCCTGGAACCATCCGATCACCTTGCCGTCGGCAATCGCCGACGCCGTATGGTCGCAAAGTGCCGCCTCATCCTCGAAATGCGATATGGCGCAACCGGCCTCGGTGATCGCGGGCGCACGCTCGGTCAGTAGCGCGGTAATCGCCTCCACGGGTGCAGACGGTCCCCAATAGGCGTGGTCCATGACGAACGATCTAGCATTGCCGGCCGCATGCCAGTGCGCAAAGGCAGCACCAATCGCCCCGCCAGCATCGCCCGCCGCCGATTGGACATAAACGCGCGTATAGGCTGTCCGGCGCCGAATCTTGCCATTGGCGACAGAATTGTTGGCGCATCCGCCCGCAAGCGCGATTGACGTGGTACCGTGGCGCGGCTGGACGGTGTCGAGCAGATGAAAAAACGCTTCCTCATAAATGGCCTGGACGGATCGCGCGAGATCGCGGTGCGACTGGCGCAGCTGTTCATCCTTGCCGCGCCGCGGGCCGAGTAACGCTTCAAGCGCCCCCGAAAACAAATCCCCGACCATGGGAATACCGCCATCCCATTGATAGGGAACGCCCTGCTTGTGATGGGTGAAATAACGCAAATTGAGCGCGAAACTGCCGTCATTTTTCAGCTTCACGATGTCGCGGAGCTTATCGACCTGGGTAGGCGCGCCATAAGGGGCGAGGCCCATCACCTTATATTCGTCGCCATAATGCGAAAAACCGAGATACTGGGTCAGTGCCTGATAGAAAACGCCAAGCGAATGCGGGAAAAAGACGCGTCCTTCGATATCGATCTTGGACTCGCTCCCGCGCGCCCAGGCCGCACTGCTGAAGTCGCCAAATCCATCGACCGAAATCACCGTTGCGTCGCGAAAGGGCGACACATGAAAGGCGGAGGAAAGATGCGCCAGATGATGCTCGATCGGTGCCATCACGCCCTTGAAACCGGGGCCAACCTCATGCGCGAGAAAATCGAGAATGCTCGCGCGCTTGCCGCGATTGCGTAGGCGATCCAGAACAAAGCCAGGATTGGGCCGGGTGCGGGCGACAAAAGCCAGCTTGCGCAGCATATTGGCGCGACTGTCCTGATTATAGGCGACCACATCAACATCGGCGAGCGTCACCCCGGCTTCGCGCAGGACATAGGTAATCGCCTGCGCCGGAAAGCCCGCCCAATGCTTGATCCGACGAAACCGCTCCTCCTCGGCGGCGGCAATCAGCTTGCCATCGCAGACCAGACAAGCCGAAGAATCACCATGAAAAGCGTTGAGGCCAAGAATAATCAAACGCTTTTCCTAAGTCAGGTCATGATGAGCAGGCAACTTTCCAGCGCCGCTAACATGATTGATTACACGTCGATTATTATAGGATTGCGGCCGACAGCGTCAACGCACTGGCCAGGTCACGTGAAAGTGGCCCTGACAATGGAAAGTTCGGCGGTGGACCCAGCCATCGGGTCGCGGTTTCAATGGCAGTAGAATGACGCCCGGCTTAGCGCAGCCGGGCGATGGCCAGGCCGTCCGCTTTGGCGCGATCCTTGACCGATTCCTCGCTGCGGGTGAGCGCCTTGGCAATCGCCTTCAGCGCCATGCCCTTTTTCGCGAGCAAATGGAGCTTTTGGATCTCGTCCTGCGTCCAGGGCTGACGATGCCGTTCGAATCGTTCTGCCATGCCCTCTCCCGCTATTGTCGCTTCATCCCTACATGACGCACATAGGGCCGGACATGATCTGCCGCTTCTTGATCATGATTCCCGCCCCCTGGCAAAAGCTATTCCGCTTCAGCCGCGATGACGAAGGTTCTGGCTTGGCCGTTTCCGCTTATCTCAATGCCCTGGGCACGGCGGTGCCATCGCATGATATCCATCAGGCGTTTATCGGCTGGGCCCGCGCGCAGATCAGCGATCCGCGCCAGCGCAAGCTGTTCGATCGCATGGCGGCGCGCGCGGCGATCGGTCATCGCTGGTCAGTGCTACCGCGCGGCGTGGATGGCGGTTCGCCGGTCGATGCCGGTGGCTTTTATGATGTACCGGTGATGCCGGGAACCGGCGCGCGGATGGCAATTTATGCGGAAGCTGCCCCGCTGCTTGGGCTGTCCGCGATCGAAGCGCTGTCGCGGGAGATACCGATCACGGGCATCACCCATCTGGTCGTGGCCAGCTGCACTGGCTTTGTCGCGCCGGGCATCGACCAGATCATTGCTGCCCGGCTGGGGCTGGCCCCGTCGGTGGAGCGGCTGCTGATCGGGTTTATGGGCTGTTATGCCGCCGTCGCCGCGCTCCGCACCGCACGCCACATCGTCCGCTCCGAACCGGCGGCGCGCGTGCTGGTGTTGTGCGTTGAGCTATCGACCCTGCATTTGCAGGAAACCAGCGAGATCGAGCCCTTGCTGGCGATGCTGCAATTTGGCGACGGTGCTGCGGCAGCCTTGGTGACGGCGGACCCAATTGGGTTCGAGATCGGCCAACCCTTTGCGACGACCTTGCCGCGATCAGCCGAATTGATCCGTTGGGACATTACCGATCAGGGTTTTGCCATGCATTTGTCTGGCGAAGTACCGGCCCGAATTGCCGCCGGACTCGCCGATCCAGCATTTGCCCGGGCCGCCACTGGCGGCCGCGCCCCGGCGGAGATTGATGGCTGGGCGGTGCATGCCGGCGGACGATCGATCCTTGATGCGGTCGAACACGCCCTGGCGATTGATCCGGCGCGGCTGCTCGCCTCGCGGCAGGTGCTGGCGGACTATGGCAATATGTCGTCGGCAACATTGATGTTCGCGCTGGCTGGCCTGCTGAGCGGGCCAGCGATCGACGACGGCGTCGCGCTGGCATTCGGGCCCGGGCTGGCGGCGGAAGGCTTTGGCTTCAGGCGGGCGGCATGAGCAAACTCCGCCACCGCGCCATCGCTGAGGAGCTGATGGATGCTGACGATCTGACCGCCGAGACCTATGCGGCGGTGGTCAGCGATCTGGCGCGGGTGAACGCCGTCACGATGGCAGCGCGACCAACGCTGGCCTTTCTCAACCGGGCGACCAGGGGCCAGACTCGGCTGAAACTGCTCGATATCGGCTTTGGCGATGGCGATATGCTCCGCCGGATCGCTGGCTGGGCCGCGCGACGCGGCATCCAGGCAGAACTGGTCGGGGTGGATCTTAACCCACGCAGCGAGATGGCTGCGCGGGCGCATACCCCCGCCGGGTTGGCGATCCGCTATGTTACGGGCGATTATGCTGATCAGGCCGGTGGCGATTGGGACGTTGTGATCAGCAGCCTGGTCGCGCACCACATGACGCCGCCGCAACTCGTCGCGTTTCTGCGCTTCATGGAAGCAGAGGCGCGGCGCGGCTGGTTCGTCAATGATCTTGAGCGCCATCGCTTCGCTCATTGGGGTTTCCCGGTGCTGGCGACGCTGATGCGCTGGCACCCGATCGTCAAACATGATGGCACCTTGTCGATCGCGCGGTCCTATCGCGCCGCCGAATGGCCGATCATCCTGAGAAACGCCGATATCGATGCCGCGACTGTCGCGCGCTATTTTCCGTTCAGATTATGCGTCGAACGCCAGCGCTGATCATCGGCGGCGGGCCGGCGGGGACCGCGACCGCGATCCTGCTCGCGCAGGCAAAGCTGCCGCACCTCCTGATCGAGCGCACCGCGACGACCGGCGACGCATTGTGCGGCGGCTTTCTCAGCTGGCGCTCGCTCGACTCACTGACGGCACTCGGCATCGATCCCGACACGCTGAACCGGGCGACCCTGACGACCGCGCGGCTGTTCGTGGGGGGCTCGGTCGCAGAGGCCGCCTTGCCACGCCCGGCGCGCGGTGTGTCGCGCCACCGGCTCGATAGCGTGATGATGGCGCAGGCGATCGGGCAGGGCGCCACCGTCGAACGCGGCGCAGACGCCCGCGCGATTGAGGGCGGCACGGTGCGCCTCAACGATGGCAGCGCGATGTCGGCAGCGGCGATCTTTCTCGCCACCGGCAAGCGCGATTTGCGCGGCCTCGCTCGCCCACCAGAGGCGCAACAGGCCGATCCGTCGCTCGGGCTGCGGGTGCGGCTCAGCGGGTCACCAACGCTGCACCGGCTGCTCGACGGCGCGATTGAGCTGCATCTGTTCGATCGCGGTTATGTCGGGATCAATCTGCAGGAGGATGGCAGTGGCAATCTTTGCCTGGCAGTACATCGATCGCGATTGATCGAGGCGGGCGGTCCGGAGGCCCTGCTCCGCGCGCTGGCAGGCGAATCGTCTGCACTCGCTGACCGGCTCGCCTGGCGCGCGCCGGGGTCAATCAATGCGGTGGCTAATGTGCCCTATGGCTGGCGGATGCGAACGGGCAGTGTCGGCCTGTTTCGGCTCGGCGATCAGGCCGGCGTCATCCCGTCGCTGGCTGGCGAGGGGATGGGGATTGCCATCGCCAGCGGCATCCGTGCAGCCCAGGCCTATGCCCAGGGCGGGCCGGACGCCGCGCCCGGCTTTCAGCGACGACTGGCGCGCGATCTGGTGCGGCCTTTGGGGGTGGCCGGGTTGATCCGCGCCGCGGCCGAGCACCCGGCGGCCGCCCGCCACCTGATCGCGCTGGCGAAAAAGGCACCGATCATGATCGATATCGCCGCCCGGCTCACCCGGATCGCGCATTCCCCGATTGACGCGCCGCAGCCAGCATAAGATGCTGGTGGCCATGGACCATATCACGCTTTCCGAATCCGAATGGCGCAAGCAGCTGTCGCCTGAGGCCTATCACGTGCTGCGCGAGGCGGGCACCGAGCGCGCCTTTACCGGTCGGTATAACGACAACAAGGCTGACGGCATTTACCACTGCGGCGGCTGTGGGCTTGCGTTGTTCGACAGTGCCGACAAATATGATTCGGGATCAGGCTGGCCGAGCTTCAATCAACCCATCGCCGCGGCGCATGTTACCGAACACCGCGATACGAGCTATGGCATGATTCGAATCGAAGCATGCTGCGCGCGATGCGATGGCCATTTGGGTCATGTTTTCCCCGATGGCCCCCCGCCAACCGGCCTGCGTTACTGTATGAATTCGCTCTCGCTTGATTTTCGGGCGCGTGACGGTGGCGCGCCCCGCTGACCGCTTGTGAGTGGACAGGATAAGCGGTATTCCCCCGCTTCTTCATGGCAAACTGGTCCCTTTCCCGCATCCCGCCCATGTGGCGCCGCCGTTTTGTGCTGGCGGTGCAGATTTGCGGCGGGCTGTTTGCGCTGGGGCTGATCGGGCTGATCACCGCCGTTTATGTCGCCAAGGCGCAATTGCCGAGCTTTGATGAGCTGAAATCTTCCCCCAATGGCCAAACCATCCGGGTGCATGCTGCCGATGGCACGGTGATCGTTTCCCTGGGGCCAAGCTATGGCGACTGGCTGCCTTATGATCGCATCCCCGCCGTGATGCGCGATGCGACCGTATCGGTTGAGGATCGACGCTTCCGGTCGCATCCCGGCGTCGATCCGGTTGCCTTGCTGCGGATTACGCGCTTTGCCATTGTCAATCGCGGCAATGGACGGCGCTTGCAGGGTGCATCGACGATCACCCAGCAAGTCGCGCGGACGATCTTTCTCTCCAATCGCTATACCTTTGGCCGCAAGCTGCGCGAAATGGTGCTGGCGCTGGCGCTGGAGCGGCAATTCACCAAGGACCAGATCCTCGAACTATACCTCAACAAGGTCTATTTCGGCGGCGGCGCTTACGGCATCGATGCCGCATCGCGCCGGTTTTTCGGCCATGGGGCGGATCGTTTGAGCCTGTCCGAAGCCGCAGTGATTGCCGGGCTGGTCAAGGCGCCATCGCATTATTCCCCGACTGCCGATGCAGAGGCAGCGATCGGGCGCGCCGGGGTCGTTATCGGCATCATGCAGGAAACTGGAGCGATTACGGCTGAACAGGCCGCCGCAGCCGATCCGTCATCGGTCAAGCTCGCCCCCGAACCAAAGCAGAATAGCGTCCGCTACTTCACCGATTGGGCGCTGCCCCAGCTGGAAACGCTGATCGATGAAACGACCCGCCCGCTTGAAGTGTGGACCACGCTCGACCTGCCGATGCAGCGCGCCGCCGATGAAGCGATCCGCGGTGCCGCGCCAAAAAATGCGCAGGGCGCGCTGATCGCGCTCGATCGTGACGGCGCGGTACGATCGATGGTGGGCGGCAAGGATTATGTCGCCTCTATTTATAACCGATCGACCCAGGCGGTGCGCCAGCCGGGATCATCGTTCAAGCTGTTCGTCTATCTTGCCGCCCTGGAAGCCGGCCACCGCACCGAAGAGATGGTGACCGACGAACCGGTCACCATCAATGGCTGGAGCCCGCGCAACAGCTCAGGTCGCAACGCCGGCGACGTCACGTTGCGCACGGCCTTTGCTTATTCGATCAACACCGTTGCAGCTAAATTGGGCCAGGAAATCGGCTTTTCGACCATCGCGGACATGGCCCGACGCTTTGGCATCACCACGCCTGTGGATACCCATCCCGCGATGGTACTGGGCACCGCCGATGTCCGGCTGATCGACATGACTCGCGCCTTTGCCTCGGTCGCCAACAAGGGTGTCGCGGTAACGCCCTATGGCATTACCAAGGTGACCGCCAATGGCGTGACCATCTATGCACATGAAGTCGATCGTTCGCAGGTGCTGGTTGCGCCCAGCGTCGCGGCACAGATGACCGATCTGCTGCAGACCGCCGTCAATACCGGAACCGGCCGCGCCGCGCAGATCGGTCGTCCGGTCGCTGGCAAGACGGGCACGACGACATCGAACAAGGATGGCTGGTTCCTGGGCTTTTCGAGCGGGCTGACAACGGGCGTCTGGATGGGCCGTGACGATGCCCGCACCGTCCCCGGCCTGCAGGGCGGCACCGCCCCCGCGCGCGCCTTTGCTGCGTTCATGAAAGTCGCGGTTGCCCGCCGCCCGGTTGAACAATTCGAAACCGCCGTCACCCTGCCCGAAGAGGGTTTAGCCTTTGATGAACAAAGCTATTTCGGCGCACCCGACAACGGCTTGTTCATTGATCCCGATGGCAATCCAGTCGACCCAGCGGACGCGCCGCCGCGCGATGGCAGCCTGGTCAATCCCGATGGCGGGCCGATTGACGACAATGGGGCGCCCGTCGATGAAGGCGATCGCCCGTCGGCTCAGCAGCTCGATCAGGCCTGGCTAGACCGTGTTCTTGGCCGATCATCCGGGCCACGCCCGGCGCAGCCTCCGGCACCCGCACCAACCCGAGCCCCACCGCCAGACCGGACTCAGGAGTCGCGACCCAACCAGTGAAGCGCGGCGCCGTGGCGGCGCAGCCAGATCCGCGCGGTTGCCGCATCCTCGCCGACCAACCGATCGACCAGCGCGTGAAAAGCGGGACTGTGGTTCATCTCAACACGGTGCGCCACTTCATGCGCCACCGTCGCTCGCCGCACCCGATCGGGCATCAGGATCAATCGCCAGCTATAGCGGATCACGCCGCTTGACGCGCAACTGCCCCAACGACCGCGCGGGTCACCAATCGCAACGCGGCTCACTGAAACACCCAGCCGCGCGGCAAATTCGTCGGTTTCGCGGGTGAGCAAAGCAAGCGCTTCACGCCGCAACCAGGTGGCGATCCGGCGCGGCAGCCCCTCGATCGGGCCGCCGCAATGAAGCGCGTCGTCAAGCCGGACAATCCGCCGGGGGGCAGCACCGTCCCAGCAAATCGTGACCATAGCATCGCCGATCGGCAGTATTGCGCCGGGCACAAAGGGGCGCGGCACCGGCAGTTTCGCGCGCTGTTCAGCGATCCATTCGCCATGGTCCTCTGCCCAGCGTAACGCCGGGGCAAGTGCCGCGCGTTTCGGAATTGTCAGGCGGACCTTGCCGGTTGCAGGATCGACGCTCAACCGGGCCCGGCGCGCGCGCGGGTGGCGGACAACGTCAATCCCGCCGCTCATAATTCCTGATCGATCAGATGATGCTCTAGCTCGCCTGCATCATCTTCCGATATCGTCCGCCCGCGTACCGACATGCCGGCCCGGTGAATCGAATCGCGATCACCCGATACCAGATAATGCCAGGCTGGCAGCGGCAGGCCATCCTCACGCAGCCGATAGGCGCAGCTGCTCGGCAGCCAATCAATCTCCGCCAGCTTTGCAGGGGTCAACCGAACACATTCGGCGACATAGGCGTGGCGATGCTTGTAATTGGAACATTGGGCGGTGGTGCGATCGAGCAGCCGACACGAGACATTGGTGGGCAGCAGCTCACCCGTTTCCTCATCTTCCAGCTTATGGACGCAGCATTTGCCGCAGCCGTCGCACAGCGCCTCCCACTGGGCACGATCAAGCTTGTGCAGCGGGGTATCTTCCCAGAATTTGCCCGTCATCGTGCCCATCGCTCAATATCGGCGACCATATCAGCCGGGGTCTTGTCCTGCGGCAACAGCGCAAGCGGCTTGCCGTCAGGACTGAATAAATAGGCCTGGCGGCTGTGATTGACGATGTACCCGCCATCGGGCCGCTTTGCCTCGGCCTGGGAATAGATCGCGAATTCATCCTTCACGGCCTTGATCTCGGCGGGGCTGCCGGTGAGCCCGACCAACCGGGGATGAAAGGCGGTGACGAATTGCTTTAAGACCGCCGGCGTATCGCGCTCTGGATCGACGGTAATGAAGATCGGCACGATGCGCGCCGCCAGCGCTGGATTGCTCTTTTCCAGGCTGTGCAGGGAAAGCGCGATATTCTGCACATCAACCGGGCACACATCGGGGCAATAAGTATAGCCGAAATAGATGATCCGATATTGGCCAGCATAGTCGCGATCACTCACGCTTTTGCCATCTTGATTGGTCAGCATGAACGGCCCGCCGATCCGGGCACCGGCAAGCGGTGGCTGGGCATTCTGCGCGGCGGGCTTTGTCGGCGAACACGCAGCCAGCACCCCGGCAAACAACAGGAGGGTGATTAGACGCAATTTCTCGTTCATGGCGGAGCCAGCCATGATCTGTTATCAGGCGGGGTGCAAGTGGTGCAGCGCACCATGACAAAGGCAACAGGGATTTGATGCAATCATGATGGCAATGGTTCGGTTGGCGGCGCTGGCGATGCTTGTGATGATGTCCGGCGTTGCGCTGGTTAGCCCAGCGGCGGCGCAGTTATCGCAATCACCGGGGTCTAAATTCCTGTCAGCGGTGAAGGAAGAAAAGAATAACGAAGTGGTTGCAGCCCTGAGCATTGGCGGCGCGACGGTCGTCAACACCCGCGATTTTTCTAGCCGCGAAACCGCCCTCCATATCGTCGCCAAGCGTGGCAACCTGCTGTACACGCGATTTTTGCTGCAAAAGGGTGCTGACCCGAATTTGCGCGACATCAAGGGCAATACCCCGCTGATGGTTGCCGTTAGCGGTGGCTTTGCCGATTTGATTGCACCGCTTGTTGCCGCCAAAACCAATGTGAATCAGGGCAATGATAGCGGTGAAACCCCGTTAATCCGTGCCGTGCAGCGCCGCGACCTGGCCATGGTCCGCGAATTGATCGCGGCGGGTGCAGATCCGGATCAGGCCGATTCGCTCGCGGGGAAATCAGCCCGCGCCTATGCCGATGAGGATACCCGCACGCCGGCGTTGGCCCGGCTGTTCGTCGACATCCCCAAGCGCCAACGCCGCGCTGTTTCCGGGCCGACCCTATAACGCCAACGCTGGCCCGGCGATGATCCGGGCAACCTCGCCAAAATCATGCGCGATGTCGTGGACACCGATCTGACGCAGGACCCGTTCATGATCGCGCGCGCAGTGCATGCCCGCGCATAGCCCGATGACATGCGCCCCAGACGCCACAGCGGCAGTGGCACCAACTGGCGAATCCTCAAGAATAACGCAGTGCTCGATCGCCACGCCAAGCGCGCTGGCCGCGTGGAGATACAGATCGGGCGCAGGCTTGCCACGGCTGACATGTTCCCGGCCACTGAAGATCATCGCGCCGAAATCATCGCGCAGCCCGATATGCTCCAAATGGCGGCTGATCCAGCGGGTAGAACTCGATGATGCGATCGCGCGCGGCAAATGAGCGGGCAGTGACTGAACAAAGCCGATTGCACCCGCGACCGGATCAATACCCTCTGCCATGACGCGCGCATCCTCGGCCGCGCGGGCGGTGTGAAAATCGTCGGGCAATGACCTGCCGATCCATTTTTCCACGGCGGCATGAAAATCCTGGTCTGCCAGTCCCATGAACTGGGCCATGGATTGCTCAACCGTTGTCGGATGCCCGGCGCGGCTCAGATAATCGGCGATCTGGCGATTGCCGACATATTCGCTGTCGATCAGCACGCCGTCAAAATCGAAGATGATACCGGCGAATTTCATCCACGTTCCCCAAACAGCGCACTGCCAACGCGGATATGCGTGGCCCCGATCGTAATTGCCGTTTCATAATCGCTCGACATGCCCATGCTGAGCCCGGCAAGCCCATGATCGCGCGCCAGTTTGGCGAGCAGGGCGAAATAGGGCGCGGGTTCGATCATCGCCGGAGGAATGCACATCAACCCTGCCACCGGCAGATCAGCCGCGCGCGCCTGTGCAATCAGCGCGGCGAGCGCGGCGGTTGGTACCCCGCCCTTTTGCGGCTCATCCCCGATATTAACCTGCAGGAAGCACGCCGGGCGTCGGCCCGATTTGTCCATCGCGCGCGCCAAGGCCGTTACCAGCGAAACCCGGTCGACCGAATGAATCGCATCGAACAGCGCCACGGCCGCCTCTGCCTTGTTCGATTGCAGCTGGCCAATCAAATGCAGCGCAAGCCCGGGCGTCTCTTCGCATAAGGCTGGCCATTTTTGTTCAGCTTCCTGGACCCGATTTTCGCCAAAGACGCGTTGGCCAGCTGCAATGAGCGGGCGCACCGCATCAGCAGGATGCGTCTTTGATACAGCGATCAACATGGTCGCGTCGGTGGGTCGCCCGGCCTGCGCCGCGGCGCTCGCCATCGCGGCGCGGATCTGGGCAAGGCGGTGGTTGGGGTCGCTGTCGTGCATCGCCGTGCTATAGTCAGGGTGATGCGCACCCGTCACCCCAAGATTCCCACCCAATGGCTGATGACGGATGAGCGGATGGCGGATGGCCTTTGGGCGGCGCTTGACCGGGTGCCGCGGGGCGGCGGCATCATCTTTCGGCATTACAGCCTGGATCGTCAGGCGCGCCGGGCATTGTTCGACGATGTACGCCGAATAGCATCACGACGGCGGCTGACCCTATTGGTGGCCGGGAGTGACGGATTGGGCTGGGGTAGCGATGGCACGCACGGACGATCGGCGCGGCAATGCCACGGGATCAAAAGCTGGCCCGCCCATAATGCTCGGGAAATCATCGCCGGGCGGCGCGCGGGTGCCGATATGATCCTGGTCTCGCCGATTTTTGCCACCCGGTCGCATCCGGGCGCTGCGCATCTGGGGATTGTGCGCGCCGCCGCGCTCGCAAAGCTTGCGCCGGGCCGCGCCATTGCGCTGGGTGGTGTAGGACCCCGCCAGGCAAGACGTCTGGCACAAGCAGGATTTCAGGGTTGGGCCGCAATCGACGCGTGGCAATCAATCGAGAAAAACGCCTAGCGGCTTAGAAGCGCAGCGCCGTGCCGATATACACAGCCTGACTATCGCGCCGGTTATCGGTCAGCCGTTCAAGCCGGTTATTATTCTCGCGCTTGTAGCGCAGGCCAGCCGTCAGATCGATCTGGCGCGACAGCGAATAAGAGCCGCCAACGTCAATCGCCATGCTGGGATCATCCGACACCAGCTTGGGCGAGTCGGCAAGCGGGCGATCAGCCGTCGCCCTGATCCGCGCCGATGCGCGCGTACCGGTATAGCTGAGGCCCAACCCCACTGATTCGCGGCTACCCGGTACCCCGCCTAAATCAATCCGCGCGACATCACCTGACAGGGCAAACCGCTTCCAGCCCACCGAAACGCCGAGATTATAAGCGATTGGCACCAGGCCAATACTCGAATCAGGCGTAAGCTCGACAGCGCCGACGCGCTGTGACTGACGCGAGGCAAGCGACGTGCGCGCGCGCACCGCGACGGTCACCGGGCGGCTGCTATTGCGGCGCGATTCGGAGGGCGTGAAGCGGAAATCGCGTTCATCCAGGCCACTGCGCGCCAACAGCGCGGCAAGTTTTGGATCGGCGGACGCCGGCGTAAAGGTGGAAATGCTGCGGCTTGTCAGCGCAGGATCGCTCGACGACAGGCGATAGCCCGAATCCGGCGCGCCGAACGCTGGCGCAACCACACCGGCGACGACAAGCGCCCCCAGCAGCTGTGCAGCGATGATTCGACGCTTGATCACAAAAACCCCTTCACGCTCCATATAGCGGGTATCATGTTTCTAACCAGCCATGCCACAGGCGGAAATCACTTTATGGAGAGAGTGTTGCATGTTGCCCACAACTTTGCCTGGCGCGCTGCCGCACGGCCCGTGCTTGCGGCTGGCGCGATACCATCTATAGATGCCGTCCAGACCCATTTTATTCGTCCAGGGAATAGCCGATGACCCGCCTGTTGCGCACCGCGATTGTGGTTTCGCTCGTCCTGCCGCTTGTCGCATGCGGCGGTGGCAAGGACCGCCCTCGTACCGATCTTGCCGCCTCGCAAGTCACCACGATTGGCGTCAACAGCTATTTGTGGCGCGCCTCGCTCGACACGATCAGCTTCATGCCACTGCTGCAAACCGATTCAAATGGCGGCGTGATCGTTAGCGACTGGTATGCCAATCCAGCCTCCCCCGCCGAACGCATGAAAGTGACGATCTCGATCCTTGATCAGGATCTGCGCGCCGATGCGCTGCGCGTCGCGGTGCTGCGCCAGATCAACCGCAATGGCCAATGGGTCGATGCGCCGGTGCGCGCGGCAACCGCGCAGAAACTGGAAGACATCATCCTGACGCGGGCACGCGACCTGCGGCGCGCCGCCATCTCCGGCTAAAGGAACGATCATGGCGTCGCGCTTCAACGCGCTGAAGGCGGACGCGGCCTGGCAAGCGGTCTGGGATGAGCGCCAGACCTTCGCCGTCAAGGCCGGGGCCGCAGCGGGCGACGATCATCGTCCGCGCTCTTATGTGCTTGAGATGTTTCCCTATCCGTCGGGGCGCATCCATATGGGGCATGTCCGCAATTACACGATGGGCGATGTTCTGGCACGCTATCGCCGGATGATCGGCCATGATGTGCTCCATCCCATGGGGTGGGACGCGTTTGGCATGCCCGCCGAAAATGCCGCGATGGAAAAGGGCGTCCACCCCGGCGATTGGACCCGCGCTAACATCGCCAACATGAAACGTCAGCTCAAGCAATTGGGCTTTGCGCTTGATTGGTCGCGCGAGCTGTCGACCTGCGAGGCCGATTATTATGGGCATGAACAGGCGCTGTTCCTTGATCTGTTCGCAGCCGGGCTGGTCTATCGGCGGGAATCGGCGGTCAACTGGGATCCGGTCGACATGACCGTGCTCGCCAATGAGCAGGTGATTGACGGGCGCGGCTGGCGGTCGGGCGCCTTGGTCGAGCGCCGCAAACTCAGCCAATGGTTTTTGAAGATCACCGATTTTGCCGACGAGCTGCTCGACGGTCTCGGCACGCTTGATGCCTGGCCCGACAAGGTCAAGCTGATGCAGGAAAACTGGATCGGCCGCAGCCAGGGGCTGGCCTTTCGCTTCGCCTTGTCCAATGGCGATGCGGTCGAAGTGTTCACCACCCGGCCCGACACGATTTTCGGCGCGAGCTTTGTTGCCGTCGCCGCCGATCACCCGATCGCCCAGGCCGCCGCACAACAAGACCCGCAAGCCGCCGCCTTTATCGAGCGGTGCCGGTTGGGCGGCACCACTGCGGCGGAGATTGAAACCCAGGAAAAGCTGGGCTTCGATACCGGGCTGACGGCGACGCATCCCTTTGATCCAACGTGGCAATTGCCCGTTTACATCGCCAATTTCGTGCTGATGGATTATGGCAGCGGCGCGGTTTTCGGCGTGCCCGCGCATGATCAGCGCGATCTCGATTTCGCGCGCAAATATGCACTGCCCGTCACCCGCGTCGTCTCCGACGGCGATCAGGACTCACCGATATTTGCCGGCGACACCGCCTATACCGGTCCCGGCACGCTGGTAAATTCGCACTTCCTCGACGGCATGGATATCGAGGATGCCAAGCGCACCGTGATCCAGCGCGCCGAGGGTGAAGGCTGGGGCACCGGGCGCACGATCTTCCGCCTGCGCGACTGGGGCGTCAGCCGCCAGCGTTATTGGGGCACCCCCATCCCGATCATCCATTGCGATGCCTGCGGTGCGGTGCCGGTGCCGCGCGATCAGCTGCCGGTCGTGCTGCCCGACGATGTCAGCTTCGACATTCCCGGCAACCCGCTCGATCGCCATCCAAGCTGGAAGCATGTTGCCTGCCCCAGTTGTGGTGCCGCCGCCCGGCGCGAGACCGATACACTGGACACCTTCGTCAATTCATCCTGGTATTTCATCCGCTTCGCCAGCCAGCCAAGCGACAAGCCGTTCGACAAGGCAGAGGCAGAGGCTTGGCTGCCGGTTGGCCAATATATTGGCGGTGTCGAGCATGCGATCCTCCACCTGCTCTATGCTCGCTTCTGGACGCGCGCGCTGAACCATATTGGCCAGCTCAATGTCGTGGAGCCCTTTTCCGGGCTGTTCACGCAAGGCATGGTGACGCACGAAACCTATAAGTCCGCCGAAGGACTTTGGCTTTCGCCCGAGGATGTGATTGCCGCGGATGGCGGACTGGTCACGCGCGACGGCGGCGCACCCGTCACCGTCGGCCGTGTCGAGAAAATGTCCAAATCCAAGAAGAACACCGTCGATCCCGAGCCGATCGTGGCCCAATATGGCGCGGACGCGGTACGCTGGTTCATGCTGTCGGACAGCCCGCCCGAACGCGATCTGCCCTGGAGTGAATCAGGGATTGAAGGCGCATGGCGCTATGTCCAGCGGCTGTGGCGGCTGCTGCAATCGGAGAGCGGCGGCGAAGGCCGCGATGTCGCGCTTGACCGCAAGCTGCACCAGACCATCGCCGGGGTGGCAGGCGATATCGAGGCGCTCGGCTTCAACAAGGCGGTGGCGCGGCTGTATGAACTGACCAATGCGATTGATCGCGCTGCGCCATCGGCGTCGCGCACCGACGCCATTCAGGGGCTGCTGAAATTAGTGTCGCCAATGGTGCCGCATATCGCCGAAGAAGCCTGGGCGGCGATTGGCGGCGAGGGCCTGATTGCCGATGCCGCTTGGCCAGTCGTTGACCCGGCCTTGCTGGTGGTGGATGAGGTAACCATCGCTATCCAGATCAACGGCAAGCTCCGCGATACGCAAATTGTCGCCAAGGGCATGTCCCGCGATGCGGTAGAGGCAATGGCGATGGCCAATCCGCATGTGCAGCGGATATTGGCGGGTGCAACGCCGAAAAAGGTAATCGTCGTGCCTGATCGATTAGTGAACCTCGTCGCATGAGGCGGCTGCTCACCCCGGCATTACTGCTGGCGCTGCTCGCGGTACCAATGGCGGGCTGTGGCCTGCGCCCGCTTTATGCTGGCGGCGGCGGCGGGCGGGTTGCGGTGGCGTTATCGCAGGTTGAAGTCGCGCCGATCGCGGGCAAGGCAGGCTATCTGGTCGGCAACGCCATTCGCGATCGGCTGGTCAGCAATAAGGGTAATCCGCCGCTCTATCGCCTTGAAATCAAGCTGGATGACAAGATTATCGGGCTGGGCGTGCGCAGCGACGACACGATCACCCGCGAACGCCGCACGCTGCGTGCGCGCTATCAGCTGATCGATCTGGCCAATGGTGCGGTGCTGCTTGATGCGACCGCTGGGTCTGATGCCGGTGTTGACGTCGTCGGTTCCGAATATGCGACAATTGCGGCAGAGGATACCGCGCTGGAGCGGCTTTCGGCAATCGTCGCCGACCAGATTGTCGCCCGCATGGCGCTATATGCAGAACGGACGAGCCAAGCCGGATCGTGAAGGCGACCGCCAACCAACTGCGTCAAGCGCTGGACAGCGCCAATCCGGCGATCCGTTTCTATCTGCTGCACGGACCCGATGAATCGGGCGCTCGCGATCTTGCGCTGCGGCTGGCGCGCGCGATGGGGACAGATGCCGAGCGAGTCGATCTGGACGGGGCCAGCCTGAAGACTGATCCGGGCCGCCTCGCCGCCGAAGCCGCCTCACTCTCGCTGTTCGGGGGCGCACGGCATATCCGGGTCACTGCGCTTGGTGAGGAAAGCCTTGATGCTGTGGCGATGTTGCTCAGCGCGGTGCGCGCGGGGAATCCGGTGGTCGCCATCGCCCCAACGCTGAAGGCCGCCGGCAAGGTCGTCAAACTCGCGCTGGCTGCGGATAATGCGCTGAGCTTTGCCTGTTACCCGCCCGAAGCGGCCGATGCTGACCGCCTTGCCGCCGCCATCGCCAGCGAACATGGGCTGCGCACAACCGGCGGCACCGCCAGCCGCCTTTTTGCTGCCAGCGGGGGCGATCGCGCGGTGTTGACGCGCGAAATTGAAAAGCTGGCGCTTTATCTCGACGCCGCGCCCGAACGTCCGGCCACGCTTGACGATGCCGCGATCGACGCCGTCGGTGCCGATTTGGGGGAAGCCGAAATGGCGCTGGCGATCGAAGCCGCCATTGGCGGCGATGCGGCTCGATTGGGCAGCGAGCTCGCGCGCCTCAATGAAGCAGGGGTGTCAATGGTGCCCTTGATGCGCGGCTTGGTGCGTCGGCTGATGACATTGTCAGAATTACAGGCAGAGGTGGCTGCCGGGGCATCGATTGCTAGCGTGATTGAGGGGCCACGCGTCTTCTTCAAGGAAAAGGCCGCGACCGGTCGCGCGCTCCGCCACTGGACGCCGCAACGCCTGAGCGGGGCGATTGACCATTTGCGTCAGGCCGAACGTGGCATGATGGGTGCCGCCACCGCCGGCAGCATCATTGCCGAGGCAGCCTGCCTCGCGGTGGCGCGGGCAGGGCGATCCGCGCGTTAGAGTTTGATAACTTTGGTTTGGACCACCCCAAACTCCGTTCGCCCTGAGCGAAGTCGAAGGGCATGCGAAGCGCTTGGGCTTTGACTTCGCTCAGCCCGAGCGGGTATAACGCTGAAGCGACTAGAGTCTGTCCTGATGAGACTGAATCGATAGGGGATTCCCAAGCGGGATTGATTGTGATTCAAGCTGCTGGCTGGGCAGGAGGCCAGCAGCGATGG
>LNFI01000038.1 GCA_001464615.1 Sphingomonadales bacterium Ga0077557
GGTTGGGGGTGGCCACCCCCAACCCGGCACCGCATCCTACACGGCAGTGACCAGCATACGATATCCCGCTAAGACGAGGGCGAGCGGAGGTTTTTGGTAAACGAGCTATAAAGCACTGCCCGCCCCGTTTGACGGGCGCGGAAATCTCGCTAGCAATCGGCGTATGAACCAAAATGATCTCCGCATCCCGCGCTCGCTCTTCGCGCTGTCGATTTTCTATGGTGGCATGGTCTGCATTGCCGGCGTGCTCGGCAACAAGCAGGTCACGCTCGGGCCGCTTTCCGCGATTGGGCCGATGCTGGGGCTGGGGCCGCTGGCGATTGAGGCGGGGATCTTCGCCTTTTTGATGCTGGTAGTGGTGTCGAGCGCGATTGCCGAGCTGCACGGCGCGGTGATTGCCAACCGGCTGGTCCGCTTCGGCTTCGTCCCGCTGATCGCCTCGATCCTGTTGTCGCTGATCGTCCTGGTCATTCCCGCCGCGCCCGATATGGACCCGGCCCGCGCGCAAGCGTTTGAGCTGATGATGGGCGCAACCCCGCGCATCTGGGTGGGCGGCATCATTTCCTACGGCATTTCGCAGACGCTGAACGTCTATGTGTTTTCCGCGCTGAAAGGGCGTGAGGGCGGCGGGCTGCTCTGGCTGCGCGCCGGGATCGCCAGCATTTTGAGCCAGATCGTCGACACGCTGCTATTCGTCAGCATCGCCTTTCTGGGCGTCTTCCCGATCCGCGAGCTGCTGATCGGGCAGATGGTGGTGAAGGTGGGCCTCTCCGCCCTGCTGGTACCGCCGCTGATTTATGCAGTGGTGGGGATTGGGCGGTGGCTGGACCGGGGGGAGGGGTGAGGGCTGAGGTTGGGTGGAGAGCGGTCAGGAAGGTCCTATGAGCGGCGCTGAGGAAGCCCTTGCCCTTATAGAGGCCGCGATCAACGGCAATGCGCCCAGGTTCGGCCATTCGACCCGACGGGTTCGAGCCACGATAGCTGCCGTTAGCAAAAATGATGAGGTTGTTGTCAGCCCGCTCTAAAGGCTCGCAGTTTCCCAAAGTTTGGATCTTATGGAATTCCAAATTGAGTCCCGCAGAGTGGGGCCTTCCGCCCTCAACTTTTCAGCTTTTTCATATCTGCCGGCGCGCGGGTTTGGATACTGTTTCTCAAACCGCGCTTCGCTCAGAGCTTCCCAAATCAAGTCGGCGAGTTTTTTGATTTCGACATATAAGTCTTCTTGTATGAACAGACCCTTCGTTTGATGATATTGCTCGAAATGAGATCGCTTCTGGTCGACTTCTTGATAATTGTGCCAAAAAATCATCTCCGTGTATAGATCCAACTTAAGGACGGCACTCCTCAAATCATCCTTCTGATAATCATGAAGTTTTGATTGACTGAGAAAATGCTCTAATTCAATTGTAGTCAGCCGATCTAGATCAGGGTAGCTCTGAAAAGGTGAAACAAATGCCATGGTGGCGCTGTATACATCAATCATCCGATTCCATATCTCTGGTAAAATCTCAAACTCCTGATTGTTAAGTTTGACCATT
The DNA here is from genome assembly GCA_001464615.1 of Sphingomonadales bacterium Ga0077557. Classification (GTDB taxonomy): domain Bacteria; phylum Pseudomonadota; class Alphaproteobacteria; order Sphingomonadales; family Sphingomonadaceae; genus Sphingomonas. The sequence goes on from LNFI01000038.1 coordinate 1,539, forward strand.
CGATCGAAGGCAGTATTAATCTTGAAGCGGAGCCTTTCAATTTCTTGAGACTGGGCGTGTTTGAATGTCTCCAAGCTCTCATCAAACTTGTTAGTTATCCACTTGTCGCCAAGATATCGGAATAGCGCCCATGCCGCCCCTACAGCGACAACAATGGTGATCCCAAACTGACCAGCAAAAGCCCAGATCATTTCAAATTGCGGCATCGTTTCGATCCAGTAGAGCAATCCAGCCTAGATCAACCGTCCGTGGATGACCATCGCATGGGGACAGGAGACATCTCACACATCCTTTCTAATTCAAATATTCCGCAAAATCAGCATCGCCCAAAAGCGGAAGTCAAACCGACCGGCATCTTATAACAAGGAGCTCCAACGACCGCCTTCAGCGAGACGCAGTGGTTGGGCGGGCGTCAGCATCCAGAGCGATTGCAGACTAGCCGGTCTTCTGGCCGATAGCTGCCATTCTTCCCTTCTCCCCTTGGGAGAAGGATACCGCAGCTTGACAGCTTGCTGTCTAGCGGAGGTTGGATGAGGGGTTCCGCGGTATCGAGGGGGTGATCCCCTCACCCAGCTTCGACTAGGGCCGCGCCAAAGAAGCGCGACCCAAGTCTGCGCAACCCTCTCCCGACGGGAGAGGGGAGAGGGGAACGGCATCGGATGGGGATTCCGGCCAAGTTTCCTACCCGTCACCCTGGGGACAACCGTGGTCAGCCGGTTCGGATCGCACCATCCACCAACAGCGCAACCCCAGCTTTCGCTGAGGGGACGGATTGGCTAGAGGACCTGCCATGACCACCCCCGCTTCCACCCCCAATCACGCGCCCGACCCCGCGATGCTCGCCAAAGCGGAAACGCTGACCGAGGCTTTGCCCTATTTGCAGCTGCATGCCGGCAAGACTTTCGTCGTGAAATATGGCGGGCACGCGATGGGCGACCCTGAGCTGCAGCGCGATTTTGCCGAGGATGTCGTGTTGTTGAAGGCGATCGGCATCAACCCCGTCGTCGTCCATGGCGGGGGCCCGCAAATTGGCGCGATGCTGAAGAAGCTCGGCGTCGAATCGAGCTTTATCGACGGGCTGCGCGTCACCGATGCGCAGACCGCGCAGGTCGCCGAAATGGTGCTGTCGGGCGCGATCAACAAGGAAATCGTCGCCTGGATCGGCCAGGCCGGGGGCCGCGCGATCGGCATTTCGGGCAAGGATGGCGGGTTCGTGCGCGCGTCGAAGGTGGAGCGCACCACGCGCGACCCCGACAGCAATATCGAACGCGTCGTCGATCTGGGCTTTGTCGGCGAACCCGAATCGATCGACCGCACGGTGATCGACACGATTTCAGGCGCGGGGATGATCCCGGTGATCGCCCCGATCGGCATCGGCGCGGATGGGCAGACCTATAACATCAACGCCGATACGATGGCGGGCGCGATTGCGGCGGCATTGGGTGCATCGCGGCTGTTCCTGTTGACCGATGTTGCCGGGGTGCTCGACAAAAGCGGCCAGTTGATGACCGATCTCGACCCTGCAAAAATCGCCGCGTTGCGCGCGGACGGCACGATCACCGGCGGGATGATCCCCAAGCTGGAAACCTGTGTGACCGCCGTCGATGGCGGGGTGGACGCCGCCGTTATCCTTGACGGGCGCGTGCCGCATGCGATGCTGCTTGAAATCTTTACGCGTCAGGGCGCAGGGACGCTCGTCCACCGCTGATCGCAGGGCGCTTGCCGAAGTGTCATAGTTTAGTATAACGCCTGATATGCCAATGGAGAGCCGGTTTTGATTACGCTTATTCAGATTGCGATGGTGCTGCTCAATCTGGTCTGGTGGGTTGTTGTCGTCCAGATCGTGCTGTCGCTGCTGATCTCGTTCAACGTGATCAACACCTATAATGACTTTGTCCGCTCGCTCTATCAGGGCCTCGATAAGCTGACAGAACCGATGTACCGGCCGATCCGCAAGATCCTGCCCGATTTCGGCCAGATCGACTTTTCGCCCGCCGTCATCCTGATCGGCCTGCAGATCGGGCAGCTGGTGCTGGGCAATGTCGCCGCCTCGATCGCGACCGGCGCACCGCTCTGACGGACAGGCCGTGGACCGCCACGGCTGACGGCATCATCATCGCCGTGCGCGTCACGCCGCGCGGCGGGCGCGATGCGTTGATCACGGGCACGACGGCGCATTTCGCGGCCCGGCTGGCGGCACCCCCGGTTGAGGGCGCTGCAAATGCCGCGCTGATCGCGCTGATCGCCAAGGCCTTTGCCCTGCCCAAGCGCGACGTTTCGCTGATCGCCGGCCAGACTGCCCGGATCAAGCGCCTCAAGCTCAGTGGCGATCCGCAAAGGCTGGCGGAAATCGCCGCTGGCCTTTATGCCCCGGGAGCATGAGCGCACAACTTATCGACGGTAAAGCCATCGCGGCCGCCCTGCGGGATCGGATCGCGTTGCAGGTAGCGGGATTTCGCGACGCGGCCGGGCGTGCGCCTGGGCTCGCCGTGGTGCTGGTCGGTGAAGACCCGGCATCGGCCGTGTATGTGCGCAACAAGCGCAAGGCGACGCTGGCAGCCGGCATGGCGAGCTTTGAATATCGGTTGCCCGCCGATGTCGAGCAAGGCGATGTACTGGCGCTGGTCGACACGCTCAATGCCGATCCGGCGGTCGACGGAATCCTGGTCCAGCTGCCCTTGCCGCCGCAGATGGAAGCGGGCGCCGTGCTGCTGGCGATCGATCCGGACAAGGATGTCGATGGCTTCCACCCCGTCAACGCCGGGCGGCTGGCGACCGGGATTGACGGTTTCGTGCCGTGTACGCCGCTGGGCTGCGTGATGCTGTTGAAGGACCAATTGGGCGATCTGGCGGGACTGGAGGCAGTAATCGTCGGCCGCTCCAACATTGTCGGCAAGCCATTGGCGCAATTGCTGATCGCGGAGAGCTGCACGGTGACGGTGGCGCATTCAAAGACGCGCGACCTGTCGAGCGTCGTCAAGCGCGCCGATATCGTCGTCGCCGCCGTCGGGCAGCCGGCGATGATCAAGGGCGAGTGGATCAAGCCCGGGGCGACGGTGATCGATGTCGGCATCAATCGTACCGAGGATGGCCTTGTCGGCGATGTCGATTTCAATGGCGCGGCCAGCGTTGCCGCCGCGATCACGCCAGTGCCCGGCGGGGTTGGGCCAATGACCATCGCTTGCCTGCTGCGCAACACGTTGGTCTCTGCCTATCGTCGGGCGGGTCTGACACTAGACATGGCCGCGCTGTGACCGAGCTGTTCATCTCCTCGCTGATCACCTTTTTCGTGGTGATCGATCCGCCCGGCTGCGCACCAATCTATGCCGGGCTGACAGCGGGCGTGCCGGCGGTGCATGCCCGCGCAATGGCGCTGCGCGCGGTGCTGATTGCCGGGGCAATCCTGGTGGTGTTTGCGCTGTTCGGCCAGACGATCCTGTCGGCGATTGGGGCGAGCCTGGATAGCTTCCGCGTGGCGGGCGGCATATTGCTGTTCGTGATCGCCACCGAAATGGTGCTCGAAAAACGCACCCAGCGCCGCGAGGACCGGGCGGAGAAGATCAAGGGCACGCCCGAGATTGAGGATGTTTCGGTGTTCCCGATGGCGATGCCGATGATCGCCGGGCCGGGATCGATCGCGTCGATCATGTTGCTGATGTCAAAGGGGCACGGGGTTGAGCGCACCCTGGTGATCCTAGCCGCGCTGGGCGTGATCCTGGCGCTGACGCTGTTAGCACTGGTCGCGGCCGGACCGATCATGCGCGTGCTGGGCGACAAGATCGAAGCGGTGATCACCCGGCTGCTCGGCGTGCTGCTGGCTGCCCTCGCCGCGCAATTCGTGATCGACGGGCTGCGCGCGAGCTTTTTCTAGCGCCGGGTGCTCCCTCTTCCCGCTACGGCGTGATGGCGTCAGGCCTATTGAACTTCACACCCGTTCGGGCTGAGCGAAGTCGAAGCCCACGCGTAACGCATGCCCTTCGACTTCGCTCAGGGCGAACGGGGTATGGGTTGATCCAATCCGACCTCTTCACCCGCTAGTGAATCCGCCAGAGTTTCAGCGGCGATCGTTTGGGCAGCGGCACGGGTTCCAGCCAGGCGGGCGTCTCGCCACGCACCAGCCGGGCGTAGAACCCGTTCTTCGCGCGCACCTTATAGACCGTCGATTCAGCCATGTTCGGGCAGGTCAGCAGCAAGGTCGCGCCGTGGCGGCGGGCGATCGCGTGGAATTCGTCGGCGCTGCGTTTGAAGCCGTGCTGCACATCAAGAATCGCTGCGCCATTGCGGTGATAGGGGCCAGCCACCGCCGAATGATGCGTCAGCGTGATCAGCCGTGGCCCCAGATCGATAAAGGTGAAGATGGTTTGCGGCGGCAACCGGTTCAACACGTCAAGGCTGGGAATGGTGGGGCATGACGCCCCGGCACGATTGACCGCCTTGGTATTGGTGCTTGGCTTGTCGGGCACGGCAAAGCGGATGACCAGCCCGATAAAAGCACCCGAAACCAGCAGGAAACCGGCAACCGTCCCGAACACCCGGACCAGCACGGATCGATGCGCCAGGCACCAAGGCAGCAGCACCCATCCAAGCGCCACTGCGCCAGGCACCGCCAGCAACTGCGCAGCGGCACCGGCCCGGACCTGCCAGAGCAGCAGCCCGCCCGCCAGCAAGGTGAACAACAACACCGCCGCCCAGGCCGCAAAGCGGTCGCTGCGCCGCGCCCGCCAGGTCGCGATCAGCGCGCCGATCACGCCGATGATCGGCAAGGCAGCAACGGTCAGCGCGCCGCGCCACGGATGCGCATAGATCGGCTTGGCCTCACGGACATTGTTGAGCCAATTGGCGGCGAGTTCGGGCGACACTTGTTCGGGCCGCCCCAGGCATTGCGGGAAAACCAGCGCAAAGGCGATGATGATCGCTGCGCCAGCGCCTGCCGCCAGCCCAAAGCGAACCGAGCGGCTGGCCGGATTGACCCGGGCGAGGATGAACAGCAGCGCGCCCGCCTCGATCATCACGCTCAGCCACACTGGGGTCAGCGCGTCACAGCGCAGTGCTGCATTGGCGGAGGACGCGAACAGCACATAGCCAATCGCGCTGCCCCCGGCGAGCGCCAGGCCGTAAACGGTCAGCCGCTCAGCCTCGGCGCGGTCCCAAATCCAGCGCAGCCCCAGGATCGCACCGGCCCCGGCTGCATAAGGCAGCATCTCCAGCCCGATGCTGAGCGACACCGCGCTCGCCAAGCCGACGGTGATGCCACCCCGGCGCTGGCGCGGATCGGCAAGCCCGGCGACGGTCAGGCTCAGGCAAGCGAGCTGCCAGCCATGATGATCAATGCGTAGAGGCATGAACATCAGCATCGTCGCTGCACACATCAGCAGGAAAATCAGCGCCAGCGGCCAGGCAAACGGGCTCACCAGCCGCCGCACCGTGAAGGCAAGCCCCGCCATCGCCACCGATAGCGGCAGCAACGGCGCGATCCCGCACGCCAGCCGCTCGGCCAGCGCCGTCCCGACAAAGGGCCGGAAAGCCAGGATCAGTCCGGCGATCGGCAAATCGACGATCCGGCTCCAGTGCATATCGAAACCAACCGGCGGGTTCAGCCGATACTGGCGCAGATCATACCAGCCCTGCCCATTGAGCAGCGCACGCACCTGCATCAGCCGCATATTGTCATCGGTATCGCCCAGCGACAGCCAATGGATCGCCGGCCAGCGCTGCCAGACGAACCAGGCCGCGATCACCGCCCAGGCGATCAGCGTCAGGCTAAGCCAGTTGCGGTCCAGTTGCTGGGTGAGCGACGCATCGCCGTGCTGCTTGTCGTTCAAAGATGCTTCCCTCGCCTCTCTTCGCGCTCTAGTGCGGCCCCCACAAAGGGCAAGCGGCACGTGAAGACGGTCAATCAGGGACAACAGCCACAACGGGCGGGCGATATGCTCGGCCAATTGGTGCGGTTCGCCATTACCGGCGGCTTTGTGACGATGCTGTACGCGATCGTTTACTGGCCGCTCGCCACTTATGTCATTCATCCGATGGCGGCGTTTGTGGCGGGGTATCTGGTCGCGCTGACGACGGGCTATGTCCTGCACAGCCGCTGGAGTTTTCGCGGGCATGGCAGCCGCGACGATATCCGCCGCACCACCGGCCGGTTCTTTGCAGTGTCGTTGGTCAGCTTTGCGCTGAATGGTATGTTCACCTGGGTGCTGACCGGGCCGCTTTTGCACGGTGCAACCTGGTGGCCGCTGATCCCGATCTTCTTCTTCACCCCGCTGGTCACCTTTGCCCTCAACCGGTTGTGGGTGTTTGCGTAATGGGACGTCGCTGATGGACCGCATCGTTTATGACCGGATGGCCGCGCATGATTCCACCCATTGGTGGTACCGCGCCCGGCGCGAGATTCTGTCGGACTATCTGACGCGCGAAGCCGGATTGCCCAAGGACGCGCGCATTTTAGAGATTGGCTGCGGCACCGGCCATAACCTGCCGATGCTGGCGCGGTTCGGCACGGTCGAAGCGATCGAGATCGATCCGGTGGCGCGCGGCATTGCCAGCGAACGGCTGGGCAAGCCAGTCAGCGCCGCGCCCTTGCCAGCGCTGCCGGGAATCGAGCGCGGTGCCTATGATCTGATCGCGGTGCTCGATGTCGTCGAACATATCGAGGATGATGTCGCCGCGCTGGCCGCAATGCGCGGTTGCCTGAAGCCCGGCGGCAAGATCTTGATCACCGTCCCCGCGCATCAATGGCTGTGGAGCGCGCATGATGTGGTGAACCACCATCATCGCCGCTATTCAAAGACAACGCTGAACACGGCGATTGCAGCGGCTGGCCTTGGCCATAATGGCCTGCGTTACTTCAACTCGCTGCTGTTTCCGCTTGCCGCTGCTGCGCGCGTTGCGGGGCGGATGACGGGCCGCGATGATAGCGATGATTCACCGCCGCCCAAGGCGCTCAACACGCTGTTCGAAACAATCTTTGGCTGGGAACGCCATCTTGTCGGCCGGCTGCCACTGCCGCCCGGCGTGTCGATCGTTACGCTGGCGGCACCGGCGGCTTGACGCGGGGTTTCCGGCGGGGTGCGGGCGCCGGTTGGGCAGCTGTCGCCACCACGTCTTCTTCCAGCGGCTCGGCACGATAGCCAAGTGTCGCGCGACCCTGCACCGGGCCCGCCACATCAGCGACCAGATAAAGCGGCCGCCGCTTCGATTCGACATAGAGCCGGCCGAGATATTCGCCGATCATGCCCAGCACGAACATCTGCACCGCGCCGAGCAGCACCACGACCAGCATCGTCGATGTCCAGCCCTGCACCGCGCTGCCGGTGAAAAAACCAATCGCGATATAGACGAACAGCAGCAACGACGCCCCTGTCAGCGCGAGCCCGGCATGGCTGGCAAAGCGCAGAGGCGCGGTCGAAAAACCAGTCACCGCATCGAGCGCGAAACGGATCATCTTGGCGAGCGGATATTTGGTCTCGCCCGCATGCCGTTCGGCCCGGTCGTACAGAAACGGTACCTGGCGGAAGCCAATCCACGCCACCATGCCGCGGATGAAGCGCGCTTGTTCAGGCAGGCTCAAAAACGCATCAAGCGCACGCCGGCTCATCAGCCGGAAATCGCCGGTATCAAGCGGGATCGGCGTATCCGTGACGCGATCGAGCACGCGGTAAAAGGCTGCGGCGGTCAGTTTCTTGAAAAAGGTTTCGCCCTCGCGCTTGCGGCGCACCGCATAAACGACATCGGCCTGCTCGGCGGCCATGGTCGCGCGCATATCAGCGAGCAATTCGGGCGGGTCCTGCAAATCGGCATCGATGATCATGATCTGCTGCCCGCAGCACAGATCCAGCCCCGCTGTCAGCGCCAGTTGATGGCCATGATTGCGCGACAGGTTGATCGCGACGAGATGCGAGTCGCCCGCTGCCAGCCGCTGCATCACGGGCCAGCTCGCATCCTTTGATCCGTCATTGACGAAAACGATCTCATAATCGTCGCCAACGGCCGCCTGCGCCGCGGCCGAGACGCGGGCGTGCAAAATGTCGAGACAGGCGGCTTCATTGTAACAGGGCACGACAATGGAGAGGGCGGGGCGCTTCATCCGCCCCCTCTACCGTGAGTTTCACCAATAGGGAATCGCCAAGCGCGGGACGCTAACCCAGTTGCGCCTTGGCGCGCGCCTCGACCAGCCGTTCCAGGATCGTCAGCGGCACCGCGCCATCGCGCAGCACCTCATGGAATTGCTTCAGGTCGAACTTGTCGCCCAATATCCGCTTGGCATTGTCGCGCGCGCGCAGCCAGCTGATATGGCCAAGCTTATAGCTGCACGCCTGCCCCGCCTGGGTGCAGTAGCGTTCGATCTCGCGCAGCGACCGTGGTCGTGCAAACCCCACCGTCTCGACGAAATAGTCAGTCGCCTGCTCGCGCGTCCAGCGTTTGGCGTGGATGCCGGTGTCCGCCACCAGCCGCGCAGCGCGGAACAGGAAGGACTGGAGATACCCCGCCCGTTCGATCGCATTGGCATAGCCACCGAGTTCCTCGGCCACTTGTTCGGCATATAACGCCCAGCCTTCCGAATAGGCACTGAAGCCTGACAACCGCCGAAGCAGCGGCGAATCAAGCTTCTGGACGATGCTGAGCTGCAAGTGATGCCCCGGCACCCCTTCATGATAGCTGAGCGAGGGCAGTGTATATTTCGGCCAGTCACCAACGCTTTTCAGGTTGATGAAGTAGATCGCCGGGCGGGTGCCATCGAGCGAGGCGCGGCGGTAATAGCCGTTTGAGGCGCCGTCCTGAATCTCCACCGGCACCGCGCGGATATCGAGTGGTTCGCTCGGCGGGTTGAGAAACGCCTCGCCAAGCCGTTTCTGCATCGCCGCTACGCCGACGTTCAGGCCCGCCAGCAAGTCGGCCCGCCCTTCCGCCGTATCCGCGTAAAGCTGTGACGGCATGTCGTTGAGCGCGGTCAGCCGCGCTCCGACACTGCCCTTGGTCAGCCCCTGCGCCTTCAGAATCGCATCGAGTTCGGCGCTGAGCGAGGCGACTTGCTCCTTGCCGATCTTATGGACTTCATCGGGCGTGAAATCGGTGGTGGTGGCGGCCTTCAGCGCCTCGGCATAGATGGCATCGCCATTGGGCAGTGCCCATAGTCCCGCTTCCTTGCGACGCGGCAGCGCCTGAACGAGCGCGATTTGCCGATCGAGCGCCGGATAGACCTGGCTCTCGACAATGGCGGCAGCCTTTGCTGACCAATCGCCCGCCAACCCGGCAGCCTTGGCGCGCGTGACGAGCGAGTTGACCATCGCACTGGCGGCGGCAGGCTTGCCCCGCAGTGCCTTGAGCTGGCCGATCGTCAGATCGAGCGAGAAATCGGGCGCGACAAAACCGCGCGCGGCTTCCTCCTTTTGCACCGCACTGTCCTGATCAAGCGCAGTCGCAAAGGCGGAAAGGCGCGCGCAATAGGCTTCGGCATCGGCGGTGGTGCGGATGGTGTGCGCGGAATTGAGGAAATCGGGGACCGAGAAATAGGCACCGCCCTGCTGGAAGATACGATAGGGGCGGATCGTGCTGCCAATCCCGAATGTGTCGGGGCCAACAACGCTGCTATTCAGCGAGTATAAGACGACTTCGCGATTGAGCTTGGCCGTTTCGGACAGCGTGGTCGTGTCGATCGCCTCGATCCGCGCAATCGCTTGCTTGGTTCGTGCAAGATCAGCGGCGCGCGCGGCGAGCGACCGATCCCCTAACTGTCCCTTGGCGGCAGCGCGCTTGCCCGTATCGAGCCCAAGTTGGGTTACGCTCTCCGGCGAATCATCAAGACCTTCCTGAAAGATCGCTTCGAACAGCGCGTTGATCGCGGCATCGCCAGCGGGTGCCGCCGCGCGCAACGCGCTAGGCGTCAGGGACAGCGCGGCGACAGCACCGCTGGAGGAAAGAAATTGGCGGCGGTCCATGGGCGGGCGACTCCTGTGTGAAGGATGGGAGGGAACCTAGTCGACGACAGCCAGTCAGCAAGCTGCTTCTATACGCGCTCCACCGCGCTCACCGCATCGGCAGCCCGCAGCGCCGCGATCAGGCGCATCAGATGCTGAAGATCGTGCACCTCAACATCAATGGTGTTGGTGTGATAGCCCGAATCGCGATTATCGAGCCTGAGGCCCAGAATATTGGCTTTATGCGCGCCAATGATGGTAGCGACGACGCCCAGCGCGCCGGGTTCGTTCTTCAGATCAACCGCAATCTGGGCGGTTGCGCCTTCGGTCTTGTCGCCCCAGGCAAGATCGACCCAATCCGCATCATCGCCGTCGATCAGCGTTTTGCAGTCGATCGAATGAACCTCGATCAGCCGATCAGGATGGCGCAGCCCGACAATCCGGTCGCCGGGCACGGGATGGCAGCATTCGGCGAGTTCAAAGGCAATGCCGTGCTTCAGGCCACGGATCGAAATCGCGCTTGATTGCGGTGGCAGGGCGTGGCGAGCGGCCTTGTCCGCCGATCCGGGCATCAGCGCTTCCATCACGTCGGCATCGGGAATCCGACGCTTGGCGATCGCCTCCATCAGCGCGGCTTCATCGGCCAGCTTCAGCCTTTTCAACGCCACATTGATCGCATCATCGGCCAGCGTGGCGGGCAGCCGCTGGACAATTTCCTCATAGATTTTGCGGCCAAGCGCCTGGCCTTCGCTGCGTTCGGTCTGGCGCAAATGGCGGCGAATGGCGGCGCGCGCCTTGCCGGTGATCGCAAAGTTAAGCCAACCCGGCTGCGGCACTTGCGCTTTGGAGCGCAGGATTTGCACCTGATCGCCATTCTCTACCCGCGTCCGCAAGGGGGCAACCCGGCCATTGATCTTGGCCCCCACCGCCTGGTCACCCAGATCGGTATGGAGCGCATAGGCAAAATCAATCGGCGTTGCGCCCTTGGGCAGCTGGATCAGCTCGCCGCGGGGCGTAAAGGCAAAGATCCGGTCCTGATACATCGCCATGCGGGTATGTTCGAGCAGCTCTTCGGGGCTCTCGGCGGTATCGAGAATCTCGACCAGATCAGCGATCCAGCGCACCTGCGTATCGGGGCGCACCTTGCTCTGCTTATAGGCCCAGTGTGCGGCCAGACCGTGTTCAGCCTCAGCATGCATTTCCGTCGTGCGAATCTGGATTTCGACACGGGTATTTTCGGCATGCATCACCGACGTATGCAGCGAACGATAGCCGTTACGCTTGGGGGTTGAGATATAATCCTTGAACCGGCCCGGCACCATCGGCCACCGGCGATGGATCAGCCCGAGCGCGGTATAGCAATCCTCCACCGTCGGCACGATCAGCCGGAACGCCATGATATCGGACAATTGTTCGAAGCTGATGTGCCGTTCGGCCATCTTCTTCCAGATCGAATAGGGGTGTTTTTCGCGCCCTGAAATCTCCGCGCCAACCCCGCCGCGCTCAAGCAATTGCTTGAAGCTTTTGGCGATCTTGTCGATCCGGTCGCCATCGCCTTCCTTGAGCTGCTCCAACCGCTTGGTGATCGAGCTATAGGCCTCTGGCTCAAGCTCGCGAAACGCCAGCGTCTGCATTTCCTTCATGAACTCATACATGCCGATCCGCTCAGCAAGCGGGGCATAGATGTCCATGGTTTCGCGCGCGATCCGGCGGCGCTTTTCAGGCTTGGCGATGTGGTGCAGCGTCCGCATATTGTGCAGCCGATCAGCCAGTTTGACGAGCAGCACGCGAATATCGTCTGACATCGCCAGCAGGAATTTACGCAGATTTTCGGCCGCGCGTTCATTTTCGGTCTGCGCTTCGATCTTCGACAGCTTGGTCACGCCGTCAACCAGCCGGGCGACATTGGCGCCGAACAGCCTTAGGATTTCCTCCGGCGTGGCGACCGTGTCTTCGATCGTATCGTGCAGGATCGCGGTTGCGATAGTTTCATCATCAAGATGAAGATCGGTCAGGATCCCGGCGACTTCGATCGGGTGGCTGAAATAGGGATCGCCGCTGGCGCGCTTCTGGCTGCCATGCGCCTGCATCGAAAAAACATAGGCGCGATTGAGCAAGGCCTCATTGGCCTGGGGATCGTAGCTTAATACCCGATCGACGAGTTCATATTGCCGCAGCACGCGACCACGATGGGGCCGCGTGCTGCTGCTTTGCAACAGTATACTTTATGTCAGCTCGCGCGCGCATTGCACTTGGCAAGCATTTCGGCGTCGAGTGGCGTGCCAGCGACAGTGAAGGCGCTGAGCGCGCCAACGCGCTGGACGACCATCTGGCACATGATCACGTCGCGCTGGGTCGATTGCTTGGCGGTGCAAACACCGTCTGCGCACTTCCACAGCGTGCCGGCGGTGATGACGCTGGCCTTGGTTGGGGCGGTCACGGGCGTTGCGCTATAATAGCTGCTGGAAGCCGCCGACGCGGCGCTGGCGAAGAGCAGCATAGCAGAGGTGGCGAGGGCAGCGGCGATGGGGAGGGTGCGTGTCATGATGAACTCCATGATCGGTTCGTGGACAGATTGAGGCGTAAATTACCGGCAACCGAATTAAGTTGCGAATCACTACTTACTCCGATAGGTTTCCAGTTGCAACTAGAAACTAATATTTCATTCGCATGACGGTTCAAATTTGTTAGATTACGTCAGGATTGAGGACGCATGGACGGAAAACTGAGAGAACCCTTGCGCGAACTGGCCGAGTGCAGCCTGCCGGCAGCGCTGGAGGCGATGGGTGAGCGCTGGTCCTTTTTGATCCTGCGTGCCGCCTTTAACGGCTTGTATCATTTCGAGGAATTTCAGTCCGAACTGGGCATTGCGCGCAACATTCTGGCCAATCGCCTGGCGCGACTCGTCGAACATGGCATCCTGAAGCGCGAGGCGATGCCCGATGATCGCCGCAAGATCGAATATCGCCTGACCGATAAGGGTTTTGCCCTGCTGCCGACGATGATTGCGCTGCGGCAATGGGGGGAGCGCTGGGAAACCGGCTTTCCCGCCTCACCCGTGCTGGTCGATGAACGCGATCGGCGGCCGATCGCGCAGATTGACGTGCGCGCCTGGGATGGGCGGGTGCTGACCAAACAGGATCTGCTCTGGTCACTGCCCGAACATGTTGCGGGCAACCCGATCGACATTCGCGCCGCCGAATAGGGCTTAGCCGCTCACCAGGGCTTCCAGCCGGGTGCGCACTTCTCCCGTGATCGGTTTGGGGCGGCCCGTGGCCAGATCGACATGAACGATCGTCATCAAAATCGTGCAGTGCAACGCCCCCGTCGATGCATGGCATAGCTCAAAGCGCTGCATCATGCTGGTCCCGCCGATCCGCTCAATGCGGACAAAGGCCTCGATCTCGTCGTTCATCACGAACGGCTTGAAATAATCAATCTCGGTATGGCGGACGTGAAATTCCGCTTCGGTCCATTCGGGGCCAAGGTCTTCCAGTCCCGTACTGGGCCAGAATTCCGACACCGCCACGTCGACATATTCCAGATAGCGCGAGTTATAGACGACGCGCTGAGCATCGACCTCCGCGTAGCGGACCTTGAATCGGGTGGAAAAGCGAAAGCCAGGGCGTGTCATGCCCGGTCGATGACGGGCCATGGGCGCGGCGTCAATCGCTGCGTGCGGATCAGGTAAGCAGCCGGATACCGACCAGCGCGAGCGTAATCGCCAGGATCGGTACCAGAATATGTTCATGAATGCGTGCGGCGAGCATGCTGCCAAGGATGATCCCGGGAATCGACCCCAGCAGCAGCGAGGCGAGCAGCCACAGATCGACTGAGCCCATCGCCAAATGGCCGATGCCGGCAATCAGCGTCAGGGGCACGGCATGCGCAATATCAGACCCGACCAGCCGCGCGACCGGCACTTTGGGATATAGCACCAGCAGCGCAGTCATCCCCAGCGCGCCCGCCCCGACGGAGGTGAGCGACACCATCACGCCGAGCACCACGCCCAGCACGATCGTGATCTGATCAAGCCGATCGGCATTGGCGCCGACCAGCAGTGGCGACAAGCGCGCCACGATCGTCTTTCTGAAAAAGACCGAAACGGCTGTGGCGATCAACGCGACGCCAAGGGCACCCGTGATCACCTTGCCCATCGCTTCGCCCTGCCAGTTGAACAGCCAGAGTGCCGCCAGCGTCACTAACGCCGCCGGGACGCTGCCGGTCGCGAGACGGCGGACCACGCGCCAGTCGACCGTGCCGTGTCGGCCGTGCACCAATGTGCCAACCGTCTTGGTCGCCGATGCATAAAGCAGATCAGTGCCAACCGCCGTCGCAGGATGGAAGCCGAACAACAGCACCAAGAGCGGCGTCATCAGCGATCCGCCGCCAACCCCGGTCAGCCCGACCAGCACCCCGACCAGCGTGCCGGCGAACGAATAGAGCGGATTAATCACTCAGCCATCCGCTCGGCACAGAGGCTGGGGTCAAGCGGAGTCACGCGCGGGCGTGTTGACGCCCATCGATTGGAGATATTTTTTCACGTTGCGCGCTGCCTGGCGCAGTCGCTGTTCGTTCTCGACCATTGCGATCCGCACAAAGCCTTCACCGTTCTCGCCATAGCCCACCCCTGGCGCAACCGCGACCTGCGCGCATGTCAGCAATTGTTTGCTGAACTCAAGGCTACCTAAATGCGCCAATGCCGGCGGCAGCGGCGCCCAGGCAAACATCGATGCGGCAGGCGCAGGAATATCCCACCCTGCCCGACCAAAGCTTTCGACCAGCACGTCGCGGCGCTTATGATAAAGCTCGCGATTCTTTTCGACGATATCCTGCGGCCCGTTCAGCGCGGCGCAGGCAGCAGCCTGAATCGGCGTAAAGGCGCCATAATCGAGATAGGATTTTACGCGCGTCATCGCGGCGATCAGCTTCTTGTTGCCGACGGCAAAGCCGATCCGCCAGCCGGCCATTGAATAGGTCTTGCTCAGGCTGGTGAATTCGATCGCGACGTCCTTGGCGCCCTTCACCTGCAGGATCGACGTGGTTGGCTTGCCGTCAAAATACAGCTCGGAATAGGCAAGGTCGGAAATGATCCAGACCTTGTTCTCGCGCGCCCAGGCGACCAGCCGCTCGTAAAAAGCGATATCGACCGTCTCAGCAGTGGGGTTCGACGGATAATTGACCACCAATATCGACGGCCGCGGCACGGTGAAGTTCATCGCCCGCTCAAGTGCTTCCCAATAGCGTTCATCGGGCGTGGTCGGCACCGCGCGGATCGTGGCCCCGGCAATGATGAAGCCAAAGGTGTGGATGGGGTAGCTTGGGTTGGGCGCGAGCACGACATCGCCCGGTGCGGTAATCGCGGTGGCCAGGCTGGCGAGCCCTTCCTTCGATCCCATCGTAACGACAACTTCGCTTTCCGAATCGACCTCGACGCCGAAGCGGCGGCCGTAGTAATTCGCCTGCGCCTTGCGCAGCCCGGGAATGCCGCGCGACGCCGAATAGCCATGCGCATCGGGCTTGGCCGCGACTTCGCACAATTTTTCGATGACATGGGCGGGCGGCGGCAGATCGGGATTGCCCATGCCCAGGTCGATAATGTCCTCCCCGGCCGCGCGCGCCTGCGCCCGCATCGCGTTGACTTCAGCGATGACATAAGGGGGCAGGCGTTTGATGCGGTAAAATTCGTCTGACATGGGTGCATTCCATCGGTCGGCGGGGTCGGTACAGCCCATTCATAGGCGATTTGTCGTGCAGGGTGAATGACGGCGAAGCATGCTTGCGGTAGGCTGCGGCAAATAACAAGAATCGAGGATGCGATGCGCGAGCCCGAGCCGACCGAGACGCCGCTGAGTTCGGCCTTCACGATCCCCAGTCTGGAGGACATGCAGCACTGGACATGGGTGATGGGTCGCGCGCAGCAGATGATGCTGGAGGCGGGGTTGCAGACGATGCAGGAAACCCCGGCCATGCCGATTATCCCCGGCTTCACCGATCAACGCACCATCGATCGCGCGCGCGATTTTTGGACCGACAGCATGAAGCTGTGGCAGCATTTTCTGGCCCCCGCACTGGCCGATCCGATTGAGGAATCGGCCGAACACGCGCGCGACAAGCGCTTCAAGGCACCGCAATGGCGGGAAAATCCGGTGTTCGACTGGATCCGCCAAAGCTATTTCCTGGTTTCAGACCATCTTTTGCGCGGGGTGGAGGAAATGGACGGGATCGACCCGCACCAGCGTGAACAGCTGCGCTTTGCCACGCGCGGCTTTGTCGATGCGATGAGCCCAAGCAATTTTCCCGCCACCAATCCGCTCGTGCTCGAAAAGACGCTGGAAACGGGCGGCGAAAATCTGCTTCACGGTTTGCAGCATATGCTCGCCGATATGAGCAAGGGCCAGCTCACCCATACCGATCCCGATGCGTTTGCAGTCGGGCGCAATCTGGCGATGACGCCAGGCAAGGTCGTCAAGCGCACCCCGCTCTATGAACTGATCCAATATTCCCCCAGCACGCCCGATGTGCTGGCGGTCCCGCTGGTGATCTTCCCGCCATGGATTAATCGTTTCTACATCCTCGATCTCACGCCTGAGAAAAGCTTCATCAAATGGGCCGTCGATCAGGGGCTGACGGTCTTTGTCGTGTCGTGGAAATCCGCCGACGCCACGATGAAGGATGTGGTGTGGGACGATTATGTCGAGCAGGGCCAGATTGATGCGATCGATACGATTCGCGATCTGCTCGACGTCTCCTCAGTGCACGCGATCGGCTATTGTGTGGCGGGCACGACGCTGGCGGCGACGCTTGCCGTGCTGGCGGCGCGGGGCCAGGCCGACAAGGTCAAATCGGCGACCTTCTTCACCGCGCAGGTCGATTTCGCGCAGGCCGGCGAACTGCTCCATTTCGTTGATGACGAGCAGATGAAACTGATCGAGCAGCTCTCGCCCGATGGCTTTCTTGATGGGCGCTATATGGCGGCGACCTTCAATCTGCTGCGCGGGCGCGATCTGATCTGGAATTATGTCACCAATAATTATCTGCTCGGCCAGGATTATGCGCCGTTCGATCTGCTCCACTGGAATGGCGATACCACCAACCTGCCAACCAAATGGCATTTGAGCTATTTGCGCGATCTCTACCGCGACAATTTGTTGGTCAAACCCGGTGCCCTTTCGATCTCAGGCACCCCGATCGATCTCACCACGGTAATGACGCCGAGCTATGTTCAGGCCGGGCGCGAGGATCATATCGCGCCCGCCGAGAGCGTGTGGCAACTGACGCGCCAGCTCCGCGGGCCGATCCGATTCGTGCTTGCAGGCTCCGGCCACATCGCCGGCGTCGTCAATCCGCCGGCAGCGGCCAAATATCAATATTGGACCAATTCGGTGCTGGGCGATTCGCTGGTCGACTTTGTCGCCGGTGCCGCTGAGACAAAGGGCAGCTGGTGGCCGGACTGGATCGACTGGATCAGGCAACAGGATGCAGCATCGCTTGCAGCAAAAGGGCCGCGCCTGCCGGGCAAGGGGCGGTTAAAGGCACTGGCGGATGCGCCAGGCAGCTATGTTTGTGAGAAATAAAATCATATTTTTCAATATATTGAACAATTAATCAAATAATATGTTGCGACGCACAAAAAATCCTTGAATCGGGCGAGACACTCGCATATATTGCAGTGCAGCAAACGAGAAGAGGAGGCCCCGATGGCCGACAAAGTCACCAAGGATGTTGCCAAGCCCGCTCCGGTAGCAGCCGACAAGGTTGCCCCCTCGGTCGTCGCCAAGACCAAGCCTGCCCCGGCAGCCAAGGCACCGGCGGCCAAAGTTACGCCGGCCAAAGTATCGGCGCCGGCACCCAAGACTGTTGCGCCGGTTGCTGCGGTCACCGCGCCCAAGCCAGCGCCTGTCAGTGCGCCGGTTGCCGCAGCGCCAACGCCGGTTGCGGAAAAGCCCGCACCCGCTCCTGTTGCCGAGCCCGTTATTGCCCAGGCAATGCCCGTGAAAACCCCAGAAGCCGTCAAGACCGAACCAACGCCGATCGCCGCAACCGCGACGCCGGCACCTCAACCTAAAAAGGAAGTCACCATGGAAAACACCGTCAAGAACACCGCCGAAAAGGCGCAGACCATGTTTGTTGAAATGAACGATCGCGCCAAGGCAGCGCTGGAAAAGACCCAGGGCATGTTTGCCGACATGAACGAATTCAACAAGGGCAATGTCGAAGCACTTGTCGAATCGTCGAAGATCGCTGCCAAGGGCATCGAGACGATGGGCCAGGATGCCGCTGAATATACCCGCAAGTCGTTCGAAGGCATGACCGCAATCGTCAAGAGCCTGGCCGCCGTCAAGTCGCCGACCGAGTTCATGAAGCTGCAGAGCGATTATGTCCGCACCTCGTTCGACTCGATGGTCGCCGAATCGTCGAAGACCACCGAAACGATGCTGAAGCTCGCCGGTGAGATCGCTCAGCCGATCTCGAACCGCGTTGCGGTTGCTGCTGAGAAGATCAAGATCAGCGCCTAATTGATCCGGCGTTTCGGCGCCGATCCATATGCCAAAGGGGCGGTCGCAGCGATGCGGCCGCCCTTTTGCATGCAAAATCGGGGGAAAAACGGATTAGCATGCGCTTCCCCCTTGCCCTTGGCCGGGCAGGTGCCATATTTTCAGGGCACATGACCATTGGCTTTCACATCCCGCACGCAATGGCGCAGCGACCGCCCGGCGAGGACGACGAGGGCACCGGCCTCGGCGTCGCCACCCGCACGCGTACCCGCACCAAACAGCCGACACCCTATCGGGTGCTGATGCTCAATGACGATTATACGCCGATGGAATTCGTGGTGCTGTGCCTGCAGCGCTTCTTTCGGATGAGCATTGAGGAAGCAACCCGGGTGATGCTGCATGTCCACCAAAAGGGCGTCGGGGTCTGCGGGGTCTTCACTTATGAAGTGGCCGAAACCAAGGTCAGCCAAGTGATGGATTTCGCCCGGCAGAACCAGCACCCGCTGCAATGCACACTCGAAAAGGCCTGAACACGCGAATCGGCTGGCGGCCCGGCAATATCGTTGATTGACAGGCGCGATTCAGTCGCACCCCTTGCGTGCCATCGCTGAGACGATAGAAGCTCGGCAATGGACAGAATCCTTATTCGCGGCGGCAATCGCCTCTCCGGTCGGCTGCCTATTTCGGGCGCCAAGAACGCAGCCCTAACGCTGATGCCCTGCGCGCTGCTGACCGAAGAGCCGCTGACGCTGCGCAACCTGCCGCGACTGGCCGATGTCGATGGGTTCGGCCACCTGCTCAACCAGCTTGGCGTCTCGACGATGGTCGAAGGGTCGCGCCCCGATGAATTCGGTCGGGTGATGACGCTGAAGGCGGGGCGGCTGACCTCGACGGTCGCGCCTTATGATATCGTGCGCAAGATGCGCGCGTCGATCCTGGTGCTCGGGCCCCTGGTTGGGCGCGCGGGCGAGGCAACGGTGTCGTTGCCGGGCGGCTGCGCGATCGGCAATCGTCCGATCGATCTTCACTTGAAGGCGATGGAGGCCTTAGGCGCTGAAATCGAATTGGCTGCGGGCTATGTCAAAGCGATGGCACCGGGCGGACGACTACCGGGCGGCCGCGTGAGTTTCCCTATCGTGTCGGTCGGCGCGACCGAGAATGCGCTGATGGCCGCCGTGCTCGCCAAGGGGCCGTCAGTGATCGAAAACGCCGCGCGCGAGCCGGAGATTGTCGATCTATGCAACTGTCTGGTGGCGATGGGGGCATCGATCAGCGGCATCGGTACCGAAACGATCGAGATTGAGGGTCGCGACCGGCTGCACGGGGCGACTTACCGTGTGATGCCCGATCGGATCGAGGCGGGCAGCTATGCCTGCGCAGCGGCGATTACCGGCGGTTCGCTCGATCTGGTTGGCGTTGCGGCGGCAGACATGCGCGCGACCACGGCGGCGCTGATCGACGCTGGGGTCACGATTGAAGAACATGCTGATTTCCTGCGCGTCACCGCAACCAATGGCTTGTCCCCGCTCACCTTGTCGACCGCGCCTTTTCCGGGCTTTGCAACCGATATGCAGGCGCAGTTCATGGCGATGCTGTGCATGGCCGATGGCGCCAGCGTGCTGACCGAAACGATTTTCGAAAATCGCTATATGCATGTGCCCGAGCTGGCGCGGATGGGCGCCGATATTCAGGTGCGCGGTCGCACAGCGGTGGTGCGCGGCGTCGACAAGATGATCGGTGCGCCAGTGATGGCAACCGATCTGCGCGCGTCGATGAGCCTGATCCTGGCCGGTCTTGCTGCCGAGGGCGAGACGCAGGTGCAGCGCGTCTATCACCTTGATCGCGGTTATGAGCGGCTTGAGGAAAAGCTTTCCGCGGTTGGTGCCGATATCGAGCGGGTCAGCGACGGCTGACGACGCAGTCGCGCGGCGATCGCTTAACAGCGATCCTGCGCCAGCGCATCGGCCAGCAGCGCACGCACGGCCCGCACCCCTGCCAGCGCTGGTGCAGCTTTACCCGAATCGGGACCCGCCACGGGCTCTGCCGCAAGCAAGCTTTGCACGCCGCGGATGGTATAGCCTTCGTGGTTTAGCAACATGTTGATCCGTCGCACCAACGCGACATCTTCGGGCCGATAATACCGCCTTTTGCCGGCGCGCTGGAGCGGCCGCAGCTGCGTAAATCGCGTTTCCCAATAGCGAAGAATATGCCGAGGCAGGCCAATTTCCTGCGACAATTCGCCGATTGTTCGAAATGCCCCGGCCGATTTTTCGAGTGGCATGGCCACCTTGGCCGTCAGCTTGCCTCGACGATGCGTTCGCGCATCATCTGGCTGGCGCGGAAGGTCAACACCCGGCGCGGCGCGATTGGCACTTCAACACCGGTCTTTGGATTGCGGCCGACGCGCTCGCCCTTATTGCGCAGCACAAAGGTACCAAAGCCCGAAATCTTTACATTTTCCCCAGCGGCGAGCGAATCGCTCATATGATCGAGAATCTGTTCGACCAATTTGGCCGAATCCATCCGAGACAAGCCAACATCGCGGTGCAATGCGTCTGCCAGATCAGCCCGAGTCAACGTACCTGCTTCAGCCATATCAAACTCTCCCCCCAAAATTTGGCTACCCTTGTCAGACACTAACACAAGCGACAAGCCGATCGGAAGAGATTTGTAACCAGTTTGTTACAATCAATATCGGATCAGCGCCGCGCCCCAGGTAAATCCCCCGCCCATCGCCTCAAGCACCAAAAGCGCGCCGCGTTTGATCCGCCCGTCCCGAACCGCGACATCAAGCGCGAGCGGCACCGAAGCGGCCGATGTATTGGCGTGTTGGTCGACCGTCATGATCACTTTTTCAGGCGGCAGCCCGAGTTTGCGCGCGGTCGCATCAAGAATACGGGCATTGGCTTGGTGCGGCACCACCCAATCAACATCCTGCGCGGAAAATCCCGATGCGCTCAGCACTTCCTCCATCACCGTCGCCAGATTGACAACGGCGTGGCGAAAGACTTCACGTCCCTTCATCCGCACCTTGCCGACCGTGCCGGTGGTTGACGGCCCGCCATCGACATAGAGCAGCTGATTATGACGGCCATCGGCGTGAAGCCGGCTGTGCAGCACGCCCCGGTCACCCCCCGATTCGCCCTCCAGCACGATTGCCCCGGCGCCGTCGCCGAACAGCACGCAGGTCGTGCGATCCTCCCAATCAAGCAGTCGGCTGAAGGTTTCCGCGCCGATCACCAGCGCGCGCCGGGCCGCGCCGGTGCGAATCAGGCTGTCGGCAACATGCAGCGCGTAGAGAAACCCCGAACAGACCGCGGCCACATCAAACGCAACGCAATCATCAATGCCCAGCATCGCCTGGACCTTGGTCGCCGAGGACGGAAACGTCTGATCAGGCGTCGCGGTTGCCAGCACGATCAGATCAATCTCGTCCGCTGTTCGGCCGGCGGCATCAAGCGCCGCGCGACAGGCATCGGCCGCAAGCGTCGCCGTCGTCTCGCCCTCACCCGCGATGTGGCGGAAACGGATCCCGGTGCGCTCAACAATCCATTCGTCAGACGTATCGACGGTTTCAGCGAGTTCGGCATTGGAAACACGGCGCGCCGGCAGGGCGGAACCGGTGCCAGTGATCACTGAGCGAATCATGCCGCCTGATCTTCAACATTGCGCAAATCATCACTGATTCGCCGGGTGAGATCGTCGCGCACCAGCTTGGCCGCCACTTCGATTGCATGCGAAACGCCGGTCGCATTGGCGCCGCCATGGCTTTTGACGACCAGACCGTTCAGCCCCAGAAACACGCCGCCATTATGGTTGTTTGGATCGAGATGATCGCGCAGCAACTGAGTCGCCGGGCGCGAAATCAAAAAGCCGACCTTGGACCGAAACGAGCTGCGAAACGCGCGCTTGAGCAGATCGGCGACGAATTTGGCCGTGCCCTCAGCGGTTTTTAGGGCGATATTGCCGGTGAAACCGTCACAGACGATCACGTCGACATTGCCGTGCGAAAGCTGGTTGCCTTCAACAAAGCCCGCAAAATGCAGCGGCAGATGCGTCGCCTTTTTCAGCATCGCGGCGGCATCGCGGATGCTGTCCGTGCCCTTCAAATCCTCAGTGCCAATGTTGAGCAGGGCGACGCGCGGGGCAGCCAGATCAAAGCTGGTGCGCGCATAGGCAGCACCCATAACCGCAAACTGCACCAGATTGCGGGCGTCGCATTCGGTGTTGGCGCCCAGATCGAGCATGACGACATCATTCTCGCCAAGCGTCGGCATCAGCGCGGCGAGCGCCGGCCGGTCAATCCCGGGCAAGGTGCGCAGCGCGACCTTGGCCATCGCCATCAACGCGCCGGTATTGCCAGCGGAAACGGCAACGCTGGCCCGGCCTTGCTTGACCAGATCAATCGCTACCCCCATCGACGTCGTCTTGGCCCGGCGCAGCGCCTGGCTGGGTTTTTCATTGGACGTCACGCTATCGGGCGCGTGGACGATCTCGACCGCGTCGGCGAGAATCGGATGGCTTTTCAGCGCATCGCGAATCGCCGCCTCATCGCCAACCAAAAGGAAGCGCAGCGTCTCAAACCGGTGCCGCGCATCAGCAACGCCGGCAACCATGACCGATAAGCCACCATCGCCACCCATCGCATCGATAGCAATAAGCGCATCGGTTGGCACGTGCTGGATACCCCCGGTCGGTGCTTTGATCAGCCTTCGACCGACATGACTTCACGGCCGTTATAATGGCCGCAAGAAGAACACAGGGTGTGCGGGCGCTTCAATTCGCCGCAATTCGGGCATTCCTGATAGGCTTCGACAGCCAGCGAATCGTGGCTGCGGCGCATGCCGCGCTTTGACGGTGAAGTCTTTCTTTTGGGGACGGCCATTTCGGCACCTTAGCTATGAATTACGAACAAAGGCGATAAACCGGGCCACTGGAACACACAACCAACAGCCAATCGGCCGCAGAAGCCACCAGCGGCCAGACGCATCGCGAAGAGTCGCGCTATAGCGGATTCGGCGCGCCTTGCAAGCGCAGCGACTCCATGGGCTGCCGCATGAGCCGCAAGTCCATCGCCACCGCATCGTTGGCGCCGTTGGCGTCGCTCACTTGCTCCCGCCGCCTTACCCTGCCAAGCCGATTCGCAGAAGCGATCGCCCATGATCGCCTGGCCGGGGGGAAATTCATGTCATCTGCGCTGCCCATCACGCTGATTGCCGCTGGCGGGGCGGCGTTGATCAATTTCTGGCTATCGATGCGCACCGGCAATGCCCGCCGCGCGGCCAAGGTCAGCATCGGTGATGGTGGCGATCCCGCGCTGATCGGGCGGATGCGCGCCCAGGCGAATTTTATCGAATATACCCCGATCGTCCTCATCCTGATCGGCGCGATCGAGCTGAGCCAGGGTAGCTCGACCTGGCTTTGGGCGGTTACCGGTATTTATCTGCTTGGCCGGGTTGGCCATGCGCTGGGCATGGATGGCATGCCGGTTGGCCGCTTTGCCGGGACGATCACGTCGCTGCTGACGATGCTGGGGCTGGGCATTTATGCGCTGATCATCCCCTTCACCGCGCCCAACCCGCCGGTCACATTGGTGCCGGTGACCGTCCAGCAACCCGCCGGCTGATCCGCGCCCGCTCGGGCTTACCCCGCCATCGCCATATCGCTGACAAACGGGTTGTGGCGGCGTTCATGGGCAAAATTGCTCATCGGGCCGTGCCCGGGGACAAAGGCGGTGTCGTCGCCTAGGGGCCATAGCTTGGTGGTGATCGCGTCGAGCAGATCCTGGTGATTGCCCATTGGAAAATCGGTGCGGCCGATTGATCCCTGGAACAACACATCGCCAACCAGCGCCAGCTTGGATGCCGGGTGATGGAAGACGACATGGCCGGGCGTGTGGCCGGGGCAATGATAGACATCAAGCACCAGGTCCCCCACGGTCACCTGATCACCGTCGATCAGCCAACGATCCGGTTCGAACACTGCGCCGGCAATGCCGTAACTGCGCCCATCCTCATCTAGCCGCGCTATCCAGAAGCGATCCGCTTCATGCGGCCCCTCGATCGCTACGCCCAATTCCTTGGCCAGCGTTCCCGCTTCACCGCAATGATCGATATGGCCATGGGTCAGGATGATTTTTTCGATCGTTACCCCGTGCTGCGTCATCGCCGCCTTCAGCTTGGGCAGATCGCCGCCGGGATCGACAAAGGCCCCGCGCATCGTCTTGGTACACCACAGCAATGTGCAATTCTGCTGGAGCGGGGTGACGGGCACGATCGCGGCGCGCAGGGGCGGGGTGGCTGCATTGGTCATCGCCCAGCAAATATGCCCCACGCGCGCGCCACACAAGCGCCAGCCGACCGCAGCGGGCTGGCCAATGTAACCATAGGCTTGCCCCGCCTTGCCGGGCGATGCATTTGGCAGGGAGCCGATGCCCGATTTCGCCACCCCCTTTGTCTTGCTTGATGATGCCCGCGCGGGCGGCGCACCCGCGCGCCTTTATCAATCGCCAACACGGGTTTTTGAGACATCTGACATCGCCGGGGTCATCCCGATCCTCGAATCGATTCGCGCGGCAACTGCCAGCGGCCAGCACGCCGCCGGCTTTATCGGCTATGAGGCAGCCGCCGCGTTTGAGCCCGTTCTGGGCGAGCCGCAGGGGCGGATCGGCCCGCTTCTCTGGTTCGGCCTGTTTGACGGCTTTACCGAAATCCCCGGCGACGCCGTTGCTGCAGGACTGCCTGATCCCGCCGGGGCCTGGATTGCGCCGCCCCGCCCGCACCATGATCGCGCCGCCTATGATGCCAAGCTGGACAAGGTGCTCGCCCTGATTGCAGCAGGCGATCTCTACCAGGCGAACCTCACCTTCCCCTGGACCGTCGCGTTCGAAGGCAATCCGCTGGCCGTCTATGCGCAGCTGCGCGCGCGATCGGGCGCTGGATATGGCGCAGTCGTCCATACCGGCGAAGATCTGCTGCTCTCGCTCTCGCCCGAGATGTTCTTCGCGCTCGACAATGGCAAATTGCGCTGTCAGCCGATGAAGGGGACCGCGCGTCGCGGCGACACGCTCGCTGAGGATCAGGCGATCATCACGGCGCTTGTCAACGACCCCAAACAGCGCGCCGAAAATCTGATGATCGTCGATCTGATGCGCAATGATCTGTCGCGCGTCGCGGTGCCGGGCAGCGTGGCGGTGCCGTCCTTGTTCGCGGTCGAGACCTATCCGACGATTCATCACATGATCTCTACCGTCACCGCCGATCTCGCGCCGGATAAGGATGCGATCGATGTCATGGCCGCGCTGTTCCCCTGCGGCTCGATCACGGGCGCGCCCAAGATTCGCGCGATGCAGGCGATTGCCGACATCGAAGCAACACCGCGCGGCCCCTATACCGGCGCGATCGGGCGGTTTGATGCCGCTGGTGCATCGGGGCCAGGCGACGCAATGTTCAACGTCGCGATCCGTACCCTGCTGATCCAAGGGAACGACAAGCAGGCACTGTTCGGCGCGGGCGGCGGGATAGTCGCCGATTCGCGCGCCGAAGAGGAATGGGACGAGGCGCGCGCCAAAGGGGCGTTCGTCAGCCGGGACCAGCCCGGTTTTGACTTGATCGAAACCATGGCCTTCCACCCGCAAACCGGAATCGCGCTGCTCGATCGCCATCTCACCCGGATGAAGGCCAGCGCTGACCGGTTCGGCTTTGCCTTTGACCGCCACGCCGCGCGCAACGAGCTGCAAGCCGCCACCTTTCGGCTGGATGTCGCGAGCCGGGTACGGCTGCTGCTCGCCGCCAGCGGAGCAATAGCCATTGAATCGGCCGCGATGCCGCCGGTGCCCGAAACCCCCGTGCCCGTCGCGATCATGCCACTGCCGGTCGATCCAGGCGATTTCCGGCTGCGCCACAAAACCAGTGACCGTCGCTTTTACGACACCGCCCGGATCGCGTCGGGCCAGTTTGAGGTGGTGTTTGTCGGCCCCGACGGTCTGCTGACCGAGGGGAGCTTCACGACGATTTTCGTGCCTAAAGATGAGCGACTTGTAACCCCCTCACTGCTGGGGAGCGGCCTGTTACCGGGCGTGCTGCGCGCCGACCTGATCGCGCGCGGCACGGCGATTGAGGGTATATTGACCCCGGCCGATCTCGCCGCGCCGTTTTTCATCGGCAATGCCCTGCGCGGGCTTATCCCAGCCGTGCTGGTTGCACCGCCGCAAAAGCCGGGGCTATAGCCCGCTCGTTCCCCAGCAAAGGCGAAACGACATGCATCCCTCAGCCGCCCTCGACCGGATCAAGCCCTCGCCGACGCTTGCCATCACCAGCCGAGTATTCGAGCTGAAGGCGCAAGGGATCGACGTGATCGGCCTGGGCGCGGGCGAACCCGATTTCGACACCCCCGATTTCGTCAAGGAAGCCGCAATCAAGGCGATTCGCGACGGCAAAACCAAATATACCAATGTCGACGGCACGCCTGAGCTAAAGGCCGCGATTGTCGCCAAGTTCAGCCGCGACAATGGGCTGGACTATGCGACCAACCAGATCACCGTGAATGTCGGCGGCAAGCACACCTTGTTCAACGCGATGGTCGCGACGCTTGATGCGGGCGATGAAGTCATCGTCCCGGCCCCTTATTGGGTAAGCTATCCCGATGTCGTGCTGTTTACCGGCGGCGTGCCGGTAATCGTGCCGGCTGGTGCCGATCAGCACTATAAGATCAGCCCCGCCCAGCTTGAGGCAGCAATCACCCCCAAAACCAAATGGCTGATCCTCAATTCACCGTCGAACCCGACGGGCGCTGCCTATAGCGCAACCGAGCTTCGCGCGCTGGGCGAGGTGCTGATCCGCCACCCGCATGTCTGGGTGCTGGCGGACGATATGTACGAACATATCCTGTATGACGATTTCGAATTCGCGACGATCGCCCAGGTCTGCCCCGAACTCTATGATCGCACGCTGACGATGAATGGCTGTTCCAAGGCCTATGCGATGACGGGTTGGCGGATCGGCTATGCCGGCGGCCCGGCCTGGCTGATCAAGGCGATGGGCAAGCTGCAATCGCAATCGACCTCAAACCCCTGCTCGATCGCCCAAGCCGCCGCCGTCGCCGCCCTAAACGGCGACCAGAGTTTCCTGCGGGAGCGCAACGCGGCCTTCCAGGCGCGCCGCGATCTGGTGGTGTCGATGCTCAACCAGACCAACGGCATGACCTGCCCCCGGCCCGAGGGTGCCTTTTATGTCTATCCCGAATTTTCGGCGCTGATCGGCAAGCGCACGCCCAAGGGTGTGGTAATCGACAATGACGAGACGATGGTCGCCTATCTGCTCGACGAAGCCCGGGTCGCCGCGGTGCAGGGCGCGGCCTTTGGCCTCTCGCCCGCGATGCGGATCAGCTACGCCACATCGGAAAATTTGCTCCGCGAAGCCTGCGAACGTATCCAAACCGCCTGTGCCGCCGTATCTTGACCGGATTGGCTAGCGTTTGTTCCCAGCTTCTGTTCATCGCCCCCAAGATAATCTTGGGGTTGTTTGGATGGCGATCGCGCCGATCTGAAGGACATGCCGCGCGCGTTCCCTAGCGCCCGGCCCACAAGGATCAGGTTATGGTGAAGTTTTTGAAATCATCGCTGCTCGCGCAGCTCGGCTCCGGCTTTGTGCTGGGCTTGGTCGGCATCATTGCGTTCCAGCCTGCGCAGGCGACGCGTACGCTGGCCAGCCAAGTCGCTTCAATCGCGCCATTGATTGGTTGAGGTGATGCATCGCGCCTGTAACCAGCCCGGCGCGGCGCCCGTATTCCTACCGGTACAACCAAGAGGAATATCATGACTCGACTGATCGTTGCCACTGCCGGCCTTGCCGGTCTCGCCCTGCTCGCCTTTACCGGCGGCAGCGCCAATGCCGAGCGCGCCGTGCAAATCCCCGCCGCGCTGAAAGATGTGCCGCGCACCCCGGGACTACAGACGGCGGTGTTCGCCGGCGGTTGTTTCTGGGGCATGGAAGCAGTGTTCGAAGGCGTAAAGGGCGTCCAGTCCGTGACGTCGGGCTATGCCGGCGGCACCGCCCAAACCGCACAATATGATATTGTCAGCACCGAGACGACTGGCCATGCTGAGGCCGTCCGGATCGTTTATGATCCTGCCAAGGTCAGCTATGCGACGTTGCTGCGCGTCTATTTTTCGGTCGCGCACAACCCGACCGAGCTGAACCGCCAGGGCCCCGATAGCGGCCCAAGCTACCGGTCCGCGATCTTCCCGCAAAATGCCACGCAAAAGCAGGTAGCAGCAGCCTATATCGCGCAGCTGCAAAAGGCGCATGTCTTTGACCAGCCGATCGTGACGCGCGTTGAAACCGGCAAATTCTTCCCGGCCGAATCCTATCACCAGGACTTTTTCCGGCTGAATCCCTATCACCCCTATATCGTGCGCTTCGACAAGCCGAAGGTCGCTGCGTTCAAAACCGCTTTTGCGTCGATAGCCCGCTAACCGATCGTCACGCCGCCAGGGCGAAGCGCAGCAACCGGTCTTCCACCGGCACAAGCGCTTCGGCCTGGCCGCCGATCGCGCGGCGGATTTCCGGGTGACCGGCATCGAGCCCGCCGGTCAGCGCCCCAAATGCCGGCAGGATGATCTTGGCCGGGCTGGCGACGAAGCAGCGCCGCGAGACATGACGACCGCGCACCTTGACCCTGAATTTGGGGTGGAAATGCCCCGACAGCTCCGGGCGCGGGTCCGCAGGATCGGCCTCATGCCGCAGCACCAACCCGTCGATCACTGCTTCATCGGCAATGATACCGCCGCAGCGATCGGATAGGCCAGCATCGTGATTGCCGGTGATCCAGGTCCAGCGGGTCCGCGCGATCAACGCCTGCAGCATCGCCTGCGCGCGTTCGGGCAGCCGATCGCTGCCGTGCGAATCATGAAAGCTATCGCCCAGGCACCAGATTTCAGCGGGCTGCACCGCGTCAACGATGGTGGTCAGATCCGCCAATGTGGCGATACTATCATAGGGCGGCAGCATCTGCCCGCCCGCGGCAAACCAGCTCGCCTTTTCGAAATGCAGATCGGCAATTAGCAGCGCGCGGCGCGCCGGCCAGTAGAGCGCCCCCTGCGGCAGCGCGACCAGCGCATGATGAGCGAACGAAAAGGGAACCATGCCCCCGCTATGCCGCTATCCCGCCCGCCCGGCAATGGGTCTTGTTCGCGGGTGCAACAAACTAGTTGCGCCGAATCCCCACAGGCGTAAAGCGCGCCGTCCTGTCCTGAGCACCAACCTTTATGTCTGCTACTGACACTGTGCCTGAAGGTCCAATGCCCCATCCCCGCTCCACGCTGGTGCTCGCCATCGGCGCGATTGGTGTTGTGTTCGGCGATATTGGCACCAGCCCGCTTTACGCCTTTCGCGAAGCGCTGGCGCAATCGGCGGGTAATGGCATCGATCCGGGCGAGATTTTGGGGGTGTTATCGCTTGCCATCTGGGCCCTGATTCTGGTCGTCACGCTGAAATATGTGCTGTTCCTGATGCGCGCCGACAATCAGGGCGAGGGCGGCGTGCTGGCGCTGACCGCGCTGGCGCGGCGATCGCTCGGCACGCGCGCCAAGGTTGCGTTGGCGCTCGGCGCGACCGGGGCGGCGCTGTTTTACGGCGATGCGATCATTACACCGGCGCTGTCGGTGCTGTCAGCGGTTGAGGGGTTGAAGACGATTCCCGGCGGCGCGGCGCTGTTCGGTGAGCCGGAGATCATCGGGCTGACCATTTCGATCCTGATCGGCCTGTTCATCATCCAGGGGCGCGGCACGGCAAGCGTCGCACGGCTGTTCGGGCCGATCTGCATCCTGTGGTTTCTCGCGATCGGCGGCCTTGGGCTCTACCATATCCTCGACGCGCCTTCGATCCTGCGCGCCTTGTCGCCCAGCTATGGCATCAGCTTCTTGTTTAGCCACGGCGTCATCGGGCTGTTTGTGCTGGGCGCAGTGTTCCTGACGGTGACCGGCGTGGAGGCACTCACCGCCGATATGGGCCATTTCGGGCGGCTCCCGATCCAGCTCGGCTGGTTCGTGCTGGTGTTTCCGGCGTTGGTCTTCAATTATTTCGGCCAGGGGGCATTTGCGCTCGATGCGCTGGAAACAGCAGCAGCAACTGGCCAGCCTTTTGCCAATCAGGACTGGTTCTTCCTGATGGCCCCGGGCGTGCTGCGCGTACCGCTGGTATTGTTGGCAACGCTGGCAACAATCATCGCCAGCCAGGCCGTGATTACCGGTGCCTATTCGCTCACCCAGCAGGCTATCCAGCTCGGCCTGTTGCCACGGCTGCGCATCCGCCAGACATCGGCCGATCATTCCGGGCAAATCTATCTGCCCGCCATCAACTGGCTGTTGCTGATCGGCGTGCTCGTCCTGGTGACCCAGTTCCGGACGTCATCATCAATGGCAGCGGCCTATGGCATCGCCGTGACCGGTACGATGGTCGTCACCACCTGCCTTGCCTATATCGTCGTGCGGCATCACTGGCATTGGGGGCGGCTGCCAGCGGTCGCGCTGATCGCCCCGTTTCTGTTGCTCGATCTGATCTTTTTCGGCGCCAATATCCTGCGCGTGATGGAGGGGGGCTGGGTGCCGCTGGTGGTGGCTGCCATAATCGGGTTGCTGATCGTCACCTGGCGGCGCGGCAAGCGCATCGTCGGCGCGTTCGAGGCACGACAAAGCATCCCGCTCGCCGATCTCGCCGCCGCGCTCGCCAAGCGCCCGCCCGAACGCGTTGAGGGCACAGCGGTGTTCCTCACCGCCAATCCCGCCAATACGCCGGGCGCGCTGCTGCACAATCTGAAACACAATAAGGTGCTGCACGCGCGCAACCTGATCGTCAGCGTCCGCACCGCCGATCGCCCGACCATCGTGCCTGAGGAACGGGCAACGGTGGAACGAATCGATGACAGCTTCACCAGCGTGGTGCTGAAATATGGGTTTATGGAAACACCGGACGTGCCGCATGATCTGACGATGCAGCTGGCGATCACGCCGATGAAGACCAGCTATTTCATCGGTCGCAACACGTTGAAAGCATCAGCCGAAGAGGGCATGCCGCTTTGGCAGGACCGGATCTTCATGTTCCTGCAACGGAACGCCAGCGACCCGACCGATTTCCTGCGCATCCCCCCCGGCAAGGTGCTTGAGCTGGGCGAACAGGTGACGGTGTAACCCCGTGCTCTTTAGACCTGCCGCCAATCAGGGTCGGAAAGGTTGCTTGGGCGTTTTGAGGTAATCGGCACGCACCGCGTCAGCGATCACGTCTTCAGGCAAACCAACATAGCGGGCATAGGTGCGGGCAAATCCCACGGCATAAATGCTGGCGGCTATCTCGCTATAATAGCCAAGCTCGATCGATTCGAGGTGGCGTTCGGCGATGCGCGTGTGGAGCGAAACGTCAGCGAGCGAGGCGCCCATCGCCTCACGCGCGCGGCGGAGCATTTTACCAGGCGCGTCGATGGTGGCGATGCCGAGATCGACATCGTTAAATGCAGCAAATGTGGGCTCGTTCAGATTGGCCAACATTGATCACCCCCCAAGGCAGCACCATTTTTGTGCAGTAGATCGCTCGGCCACCGCAAGCGGCAGATGACGCATATCGGCGAAAAGGGAGAATCGACACTGCTCAATTCGGGTATGCTATCACGTCGCGTGGCCGATTCACTGCACGCCTGAACCGTTCAGCGCAGCATGCGGCGGACGACGGTGGTGTCTCGATCAGCGAAATGGCGTTTCGCTGCCGCGCCCCGATGCAGCATCAACACCGCGATCACCCACTGAAAGCCGCGTGCCATCTAGCCACACTGGCTGTCGCTGGTCCGAAGCGGCAGGCTGGCGACAAGCGGTCGCCGCGCCTGCCCCCGCTCACCCCGCGTACAGCTTGACCAGATCGAACAGATAATCCCGGCCGGCATAGATCGACTCAACCCTGATCCGCTCATTCAGCCCATGCGTGCCATTGCCATCGGGATCGATGAAGGTACCCGGCGCACCATAAACCGGGATGCCGATCGCTTGCAGGAAAATGCCGTCCGTCGCGCCCGTCGACATCAGCGGCAGCAGGGGGACGCCCGGAAAATGCTGCGCGGCGAGCGTCCGGGCCGGGCCCATGATCTTGGGATCAAGCTTGGTCGGCACCGCAGTCGGGCGGATCGGGGCGTTCGCCGTCACGGTCACGGCTGGCCCGGCCAGTTCCTGCAATTTCAGCCGCGTCCCCTCCACTGTTTCACCAGGGAAGATGCGGCAATTGATGTTGGCGCTGGCGCGCTGCGGCAGCGCGTTTTCAGCATGGCCGGCAGTGGCGATCGTTGCCACACAGGTGGTGCGCAAGGTTGAATGCATCGCCTTGTCGCGGCTGACCACCGCATCGGCTTCGGCATCTTCTGGATTGGTCAGCAAACGCGTGATCGCCGTCGCCATTGGACCCCCAACTGCAGCGGCGCTGGCGATGAAGAAAACGCGCGTTGTATCCGTGAACTTCACTGGAAATTCATAGCCTTGCACCGCCTTGATCGCGTCAGCAAGCTGGTAGATCGCGTTGATTGGCACTGGTTGCGAACTATGCCCGCCGGGATTGGTGACGAGGAAGGTATAGTTTTGCGAGGCCTTTTCACCGACCTGCATGGCCAGCACTTGGCGCCGTCCGGTCGCGTCATAGCGTCCGCCGCCGCCCTCGTTCAGCGCAAATTCGGCAGCGATCAGATCGGGCTTGTTCTGCGCCAGCCACTGCGCGCCATTCCAGGCATAGGTGGTTTCTTCGCCGCAGGTCAGCGCCAGCTTGATCGTGCGCTTGGGTTTATAGCCTTCGGTCTTGAAGCGGATCATGCTGTCCGCCCAGATCGCCGCCTGTGCCTTATCATCAACCGTGCCGCGCGCGTAATAATAGCCATCTTCCTCGATCAGCGTGAACGGATCGCGCACCCAATCCTCGCGCTTGGCTTCGACCACGTCGAGATGGCCGAGCAGCAGCATCGGCTTGGCTTTCTTGTCAGACCCATCAAGGATCACGACAATGCCGCCTTCCCGGGGGTGATCGGGCACGCTGAACAGCGTGATCGCACTGTCGCTATAGCCCGCCGCCTTCATCCGCGCGCCAATCTGTTCGGCGGCCTTGGTGCAACTGCCAACCGACAGCGTCGTATTGGTTTCGACCAGTTCCTTGTACAGGCCGAAAAACGCCTTTTGGTCGGGCCGCGATTGCGCCTGGGCCGTGGCGGGGAGCAAAGCCGCCAGCGCCGTCGCGCCAAGCAAGGCCCCCAATCGTGCCGCCATCAATCCTGTCGCCCGCATGATCCGTCTCCTGCTATCGTCAATTGCACCGAGTAGACCGGGTTTGTCGCAGCGTTGCAACCGTCAGCGCGGCCGCACCGGCAAGGCAAGCCTGACCTCGCGATTGGCAAAATCGATATCGACCCGCCGGAACTCACGCAGCGCATCAATGCCGAGCAGCAACGCAGGCCGGCGGATCAAACCGAAACGGGCAAAGGGCGCGGCATCGGCAAAGGCGACCGGCAAATTTTGGAAAACCACCGTCCCAAGCCGAACCTCGCCGATCGACGCATAATCGGTCGACAGCGACGCGCCAGTGACACTGGTCAGGGCAAGCGGCTTAATGCCGCCCCGCGGGTTGACGATCCTGCGTCGCAACGCCTGATTGCCGACCGTTACCGCTGATCCGGTATCCAGCACCACCTGCACCCGCTGGCCGCGAAAAGAGGCATCGGTGACGACCAGCTGACCGAACAGGCTCTTGGCGCGGATCACAATTTCGTCCGGGTCGTTGCGCGCCGCCCGCGTGCTGCGCCCTGCCGCCCGAACGGTCATCACCTGTCGATCGAAATCGATCGACACCGCATGTCCTTTCAGCGAATCAAGCCCAAGCAGGCCCGGCGCGCCCAGATCATTGCCCTTGAATATCGGCGCCTCAATCCGACCCGTAGCGATCGTGCTGACCTTTAGGCTGGGGATGATGGCGGTGGCGACAATGCTTGCGCCCGTCATCGTCGTCACCCGCACACTGCGCCCGCGCGCCAGGCCGAGCAGCCGGACCAATTCGCCGGAAATCACGCTGCGCTCGGCACCGGTATCGATCGTGAAGGGATAGGGGCCTGCGGCGCCGATCATCACCGGCACCGTCAACCGACCGGGAATATCGCTGCCCAGCTTGAGCACATCGGCTTCGGTGACGGGCAGTTGCTCAGAGGAAATCGGTGCCGACGCTGGTGCCGATGCCGGGGCAGACGCTTGCGGGGCACCCTGGACGGCGGCCAATCCCAGCGGCAATAGCGCCAACGCGACAAGGGCAGAGCCAAACACGGACTGACGGTAGGCCTCAGGCTTCGCTCCGGCAAGCGATCAATCGAGTCGCATCGCCACGCTGGCGAGCGTTTCCGCCTCGATCAGGATCGCATCATCCGCCAGCCCCTGCGGCACGCTCTCGCGCCCGATCATCACCAGCACCGGCACGGCCAGCGGCGACACGCGATCGAGCGCCACATGCAGCATCGTCCCCGCCGCGCGATCGAGCAGGTCCGCCAACCGCCCGACATCGGTCATCTTCGCGCGCGCATCGGCCCAGGCGGCTTTCAGCAACAGATGATCGGGCTCGTAGCGCCTGAGCACGTCGTAGATCAGGTCGGTTGAAAAGGTCACTTGCTTGCCGGTCTTGCGCTTGCCCGGATGCTGGCGCTCGACCAGACCACCAATTACCGCGACCTCACGAAAGGCGCGCTTGAGCAAATGCGATCCCTGCACCCAGTCGACGAATTCATCTTCCAATATGTCGGCGGAAAACAGCGCCGCCGGGTCGCTCACTGGATCGAGCGAATAACAGGCCAGCGCATAGTCATTGGCGACAAAGCCCAACGGTTTCAGCCCGTTCGTCTCCATCCGCCGGGTCAGCAGCATGCCGAGCGACTGGTGCGCGTTCCAGCCCTCAAAGCAATAGGCGACCATGTAATGCCGGCCCTCATGCGGGAAGGTCTCGACCAGCAACTGCCCCGGCTGCGGCATGATCGAGCGTTTCGACTGGATATCGAGCCAGTCGCGGACATCATCGGGGAAGCGGTGCCAGCCGCCCGGATCGGCGAGGAACCCGCGCACCCGGTTCGCCAAATTGGTCGTCAACGGCATCCGCGCGCCGCCATAGCTCGGGATCCGCGCCGGGCGAGCGGTCGCGCGCACCACCAGATCCTCGGTATCGATCTTCTCGACCTCCAGGCTCATGCCGGAAAAGAAAAACGTATCGCCGACCGACAGGGTCGCGGCGAACCCTTCCTCCACCCGCCCCAATTGCCGCCCGTTGCGAAAGCGCACGCTCAGCATCGTCGCTTCAACGATGATCCCGGCATTCAACCGGTGCTGTGCGATGAATTTCGGGTGGCTGACCCGCCACATCCCATCGGACTCGCGCACCAGCCGCTTGAACTTGTCATAGGCCTTCAGCGCATAGCCGCCGTCGCTGATGAACCCAAGCACATGGGAAAACTGTTCGGCTGTCAGCGCGGAGTAAGGCAGCGACGACCGCACCTCCGCCAGCATCGCCGCCTCGTCGAACGGGGCGGCACAGGCGCAGGCCATGAGATGCTGCGCCAGCACGTCGAGCCCGCCCATCCGGAACACATCCGCATCCAGCTCGCGGTCCGCCACCGCATCAAGCGCGGCGCGCGCCTCGAGATATTCGAAGCGATTGCCCGGCACCACGATCGCCTCAGACGGTTCGTCGAGCCGGTGATTGGCGCGCCCAATCCGCTGCAACAGCCGAGACGCGCCCTTGGGCGCGCCCATCTGGATCACGCAATCAACATCGCCCCAGTCGATCCCCATGTCGAGGCTGGCGGTACAGACCAGACCGCGCAAGCGCCCGTCCGCCATCGCCGCCTCCACCTTGCGCCGCGCCTCCAGCGAGAGCGATCCGTGATGGATACCGATCGGCAGCTGCAGGTCGTTGACCTTCCACAAATCCTGGAAGATCAGTTCCGCCAGCGCGCGGGTGTTGCAGAAGACGAGCGTCGTCTTGTGCGTCTCGATCTCGGCAATCACTTGGGGCGCGGCATAACGCCCCGAATGCCCCGACCAGGGCACACGCCCCTGCGGCAACAGGATCGAGATTTGGGGGTCCGCCCCGGGCTCGCCCTGCACCGTCGTCACCAAATCGATATCGCCATCGGGCGCGAGCCAGCCGCGATAGCCATCGGGATCGGCCACCGTCGCCGACAGCGCCACCCGCCGCATCCCCGGCGCAATCGCCTGCAATCGCGACAGGGCGAGCGACAGCAAATCCCCGCGCTTCTGCGTGGCAAAGGCATGGACCTCGTCGATCACGATCGTCTTCAGATTGGCGAACATCAGGAACGAGTCGGGATAGCTGATCAACAGCGACAGCGATTCGGGCGTCGTCAACAGGATCTGCGGCGGCTTGATCCGCTGCCGCAGCTTGCGGTCGCTGGGGGTGTCGCCGGTCCGCGTCTCGACCCGGATATCGAGGCCCATCTCCTCAATCGGCGTGATGAGGTTGCGCTGCACATCGACTGCCAGCGCCTTAAGCGGCGAGACGTACAGCGTGTGGAGCCCTTCCGTGGGGGCTTCGATCAGCTCGACCAGCGTCGGCAGAAACCCCGCCAGCGTCTTCCCCGCCCCCGTCGGTGCCACCAGCAAAGCGTGGCGACCGGCGCGCCCCGCCGCCAGCATATCGAGCTGATGCCGACGCGGCGACCAGCCCTTGGCGGCGAACCATGTGGTGAGGGGTGGGGGGAGAACGGTGGTCACGCGCCCGATATGGGGGCAGGGCAGGGGTGGTGGCTAGGGGGTGTGAACCGACACGAGGACGTCTAGCCAACCCAAGAATTTTGGCTGCACTAAGCGGACTTAGAATCAGTGCCGTTGCGGCTTATCTTCTTTGGTTGATCATCATAAGGTTCAAACGACGAAATTATTTGAATTATCTCGCCGCCGAATGCCTCAACTATCTCTCGTGCGCGAGAAAATCGATCTGGTGGATTTTCTTCGCTTTCTACTCGCAATTTCCATTGCAATTCATGTCGATACAAGCAGCTTC
The DNA here is from genome assembly GCA_001464615.1 of Sphingomonadales bacterium Ga0077557. Lineage (GTDB taxonomy): Bacteria > Pseudomonadota > Alphaproteobacteria > Sphingomonadales > Sphingomonadaceae > Sphingomonas. The sequence goes on from LNFI01000038.1 coordinate 39,024, forward strand.
TCATGCCACGAGCTATATCACTATGTTGTCGAGTAAGACGTCCATATCCTCGATATGAGTCTATATTCGCGACGACGCCGATCGATATCGCCAAAATGGCCGGAATGAGCTCCCAATGAAACCACGAAGCATTTGAGAAAAGGGGGAAAATTAGGTTAGCAATTGCTAATACGCCCGTCCCGACAATGAGCAATAGCTTCCAAACCATCTCTTTTCGTGAATATACGGTTTCTTCCTTATTTGCTCTCTCTATAAATCCCCTAGCACGCGCCTTCAATCGATCAAACTCTGCAGCAATTATCAAAAAAGGACTCGGATCTTCAGCATTTTGCATAATTGCACCCCGTAAAGCCCCCTAATGGAGCTACCGGCTAGTAGCTAGATGCTTTTTCGACGCACTGACATTCACCTTCGAACATCTTGCACTCGCAACCCTCTGGACACTTTCCGACGCAGAAATCCGATGTGTTTCTTGACGGAGTGAATGCCTGCTTCTTTGGGTGCAAGCCATATCCGTTCTTTTCATCGGGACGCATGGGACGAAGTCGATAAAGCCTAAACCTTCCGCACGGCCTGTCGCCAGACTCAATTGACGACCAATAATCATCGCTGGCCAATTCGGGCTTTATTGGCCGAACGCTTGATCGGAAAATTCTCGCTACCGCCGCTCCCTCGCCGGGTTCATAGCATGTCCAAGAACCTCTGTCCGACGCAGACTCTTTCAAGAGAAGAATGGGAGGGACTGACGGAGAATAATCGGGGGACCGAGGGTCAACCGCATTCTTAAGCAACTGAGCGGCTTCTTCCTTGCCAATGAATCGTGGCATTAATCCTCCCTATGCGAATGACTTAGCACCTTCAATCAGCCTAGCTATTTGCATCTTTCCTTCGAAAGCCGCCAACATAGAAGCTGACCACCCCTTATTGTCCATATGATAAGAGTTCGCTCCGGCTTCAAGCATCATTTTTACAGCTCGGATATCGCCTGTCGCGACTCCATAGAAAAGAGGAGTCCACCCCCCTTCGCCTTGCGCTTCCAATGCCCCCTTGCGAATTGCATTGGCCAAATTGTTTAGATCGCCTGACTCCAGCGCATCGATCATTTCGTCAATCGCGTTCACTAGACTAACTCCCAGCTAGCTCAATGCGCCGATAAACCTCTAATCCGACGTCGATTCAAAATTCTCAAGTAGCATATCGGATACAGAAAGGTCCTCAAGCAGTTTGAGCGGGTTATCGCCATAAATTTCGACGAATTTTCTGATAGCCAAGGCTGCTAATGCTCCCTGACCCAAGGGAAGCTTTTCATTAATCTTGGCTTTAACTCGAAGGAAATTCTCCTTCTGCGCCGATGTGACGACTGCGACGATCGTGATACGGGCGCTCGAAGGGTTATCACTGTTATTCACATTGATATGCTATCATGAATCAGTTTGAATCGAAAGAGAGAGATTCCGTTTGAATCAGAATGTTTGATGTGGCGCCCAATTCGGCGTCTCAGTGGAGACCACTTTCACGAAGACACGGTCTAACGTGCTGTCGGCGCTGAACTTTCAATACCGCTCGTGGGGGACAGGATGCGGCGGCGCAGGCGCGGTCGATGGCAACCTGCAACTTCCGCAACTTCACCCCTGCGACTTTCTCCCTGAGACTCCCCCCGCCCCCCCCCAAGGAACGTCATCACTTTCATCACTTTCCACCCGCCCCGGCCCACCCCATATTCCAGCAATGACCAAGCTCGGCGACTGGATCGACCCGCACCCGCACGGAATCTATATCCCCGCCGCTGACGCGTGGATCGATCCGGCGCGCCCCGCCCCCCGCGCGCTTGTCACCCACGGCCATGCCGATCATGCGCGCGGCGGGCATGGCGCGGTGTGGGCGACGCGGGAGACGCTGGCGATCATGGACGCGCGCTATGGGCCGCAAGCGGCACACCCGGTCGATTATGGCGCGCCGCTGACAATGGGCGATGTCACGGTGCGCTTCGTGCCGGCCGGCCATGTATTGGGCTCGGCGCAAATCGTGCTCGAGCATCGCGGTGAGACCGTAATCGTCTCGGGCGATTTCAAGCGTCGCCCTGACCCCACCTGCGCGCCGTTCGAGCCCGTTAAATGCGATGTCTTCATTACCGAGGCGACCTTTGGCCTGCCGGTCTTTCGCCACCCCGATACGGGGCACGAAATCGACAAGCTGCTGGCGGCGCTGCACGCCAACCCGAATCGCTGCGTGCTGGTCGGCGCCTATGCGCTCGGCAAGGCGCAGCGGGTGATCCGCGAGCTGCGCGATCGAGGCCATGATGCGCCCATTTACATTCACGGCGCGATGCAGCGGCTGTGCGACCTGTATGTCGCGCATGGCGTCGACCTGGGCACGCTGCGCCCCGCGACCGACGCCACCAAGGCCGAGATGATGGGCCACATCATCATCGCGCCGCCATCGGCGCTACAGGATCGCTGGTCGCGCCGCTTGCCCGATCCGATCACGGCGATGGCGAGCGGCTGGATGCGGGTGCGCCAGCGCGCGGTGCAGCGCGGGGTTGAGCTGCCGCTCATCCTGTCTGATCACGCAGACTGGGACGAGCTGACTGCAACGCTGACCGAAATCGCGCCGAAGGAGGTCTGGGTGACGCATGGCCGCGAGGAGGCTTTGGTCCACTGGTGCGAGACGCATCAGATCAAGGCCCGCGCGCTGGCGCTCAGCGGGTATGAGGATGAAGACGATTAACGCGCGGCGACGCTGATCGGTGCTGGTTGAGTGTCTTCGTCATTGCCGAACAACCAGGCCTCGGCCTCCTCGGCATTCCGGAAATAGGCAACATCGCGCGATGCCGCCGCCCGTTGCAGCTGCATCCGGGCCAGCGTCGAGGCATGAACAAAGGCCAATTTGCGCGACCGATGCGTCGGATCGGCGAGCAACCGCTGGAAGGACAGCACCATGTCTTGTGATTGGATGCTCATGTCGCTGACATCGGTTAGCGTCATATGGTCATGCGGCCCACATTGCAGACGAGCATGCGCTGCGTTGCGGGCTTTGATGAATTGTTCAATCGTCTCCGGCCCAAAAAACCCGCCCATGCGGATCAGCACCAGATGGCGAGGGACATCGACATCGATCGTGAAATACGGCTCCATGGCAGGCGTTATGCCGCGAAATTATTGTCGATCGGTAAAAAGAGCACCGATTTTGCCAAGTATCGCACCAATACCGAGTCCCCGCCCCGTAAAGCTGCGCCCTGTCATCGCTCGATCGGCGACGCCGTGTAGAGGTCAAGCGTGCCGGGGCGTGCGGCATAGGCTTTGATCGCGTCCATGAATTCGGCCGATCCGGGTTGCCGGAAATGCAGTTGCAGCGCGGCCATGTCGCGCCAGCGTTCAAAAAAGACGAGGGTGAGCGGGTCCTCCGCATCAATCTGGACCGCATGGCTGATGCAGCCATCCTCGGCGCGTGAGCGCTGGACATGATCCAGGCTGGCCTGAAGTAACGCCTCGAAACTGTCGGGCCGTGCGGTCGCGGTGCCGGTTACGATAATCATGATGCCCCCTCCAATGCCTTGGCCCGCCTGCGCTGCACGCTGCTGCCGATGCCGAGCGCCTCGCGATATTTGGCCACCGTCCGCCGGGCAATGTCGAAGCCTTTCGCCTTGAGCAGATCGACCAGCGTATCATCGGACAGGATCTTGGTGCCCTCAGCAGCGATCAGGGCTTTAATCGCGCTCTTGACCGCTTCCGCCGACACCGCATCGCCGCCATCGGCGGACTGGATGGCCGAGGTGAAGAAATATTTGAGTTCATAAAGCCCGCGATCGCAGCTGAGATATTTGTTGCTGGTCACGCGGCTGACGGTCGATTCGTGCATCTCGATCGCGTCGGCAACTTGCCTGAGGGTCATCGGGCGCAAATGCGCGACGCCGTTGATGAAGAACGCCTCTTGCTGCTTCACAATCTCGGTCGCGACCTTGATGATCGTGCGCTGCCGCTGATCGAGCGCCTTGACCAGCCAATTGGCGCTGGCGAGCATATCGGACAGCCAGACCTTGCTGGTCTTGTCCTGCGCACCGGTGGCCAGTTCAGTGTAATAACTGCGGTTGACCAGCAGCCGTGGCAAGGTAGCGGCGTTGATCTCGATCGCCCAACCGGTCTTGCGGCGCGCGATGAACAGATCGGGCACCACAGCCTGCGCCGCCTCCCCGCCATAGCGGCAGCCGGGCTTGGGATCATAATCGCGCAATTCGCGGATCATGTCGGCCATGTCCTCGTCATCGACGCCGCACAGCCGCTTTAGTCGGCCAAGTTCGCCGCGCGCGAGCAGATCGAGATTGTCAATCAGCCGCGCCATCGCCGGATCATAACGGTCCGCTTCGCGGGCCTGGAGCGCCAGGCATTCCGCCAGGCTCCGCGCGCCGACGCCGGTGGGGTCAAAGGTCTGGATCGTCGCCAGCACGGCTTCTACCCGGGCGAGCGGCACGCCCAGCCGATTGGCGATGTCGAGCAGCGGCACGGTGAGATAGCCGCATTCGTCGATCTGATCGATCAGATGCGCGGCAATAAAGGCATCCGCGCCGCTCATTACCGGGCCCGCCTGGGCAAGCAGATGATCGGCCAAGCTGATATCGACCGCGGCGAAACTGTCAAAATCGGGCCCGTCTTCGCTCGACGAGCCTGCACCGCTGGCCGCATTCATGCCAAGCGAACCGTCCATGCCAGCACCGTCGGCCACGCTGTCATGGTGAAATGTCTCGGTAGAGAAATCGACATCAAGCGCGGCTTCACCGGCATGGTCGCCGCCCATGATCAGCTCATCCGCGCTGGCTGGCTCGCTGGGTAGGTCGGCGGACACCTCGCGCTCCTGGGTCGGCCCGTCATCATCAGGTGGCCCGGCCTCAAGCAGCGGGTTGCGCTCAATCTCTTCGGCAATAAAGCCTTCGACTTCCAGATTGGAGAGCGCGAGCAGGCGGATCGCCTGTTGCAGCTGGGGCGTCATCACCAGCGATTGCGACTGGCGCAGATCGAGGCGTGGGCCGAGTGCCATCAGGGTGTCCGCAGCACCGCAGCACCTGCCAGGGCCTTACCCATTGCCACGCACTTTTGCCGCATGCGATCACCGCTGTTGCCTGGAAAGCGACAAGGGCAAGGGCATAGCGGCATGGTTAAAGCGAGAAGCCCTCGCCCAGATACAAGCGGCGGACATTGGCGTCCGCCACCAGTTCATCGGGCGATCCGGTAAACAGCACGCGACCATCATAAATAATGTAGGCGCGATCGACGATCTCCAGCGTTTCGCGGACATTATGATCGGTGATCAAGACACCAATGCCGCGAGTCTTGAGCGCAATGACGAGATCGCGGATATCGGCGATCGAAATCGGATCGATGCCGGCAAAGGGTTCGTCGAGCAGCACGATTGAGGGATCAGCCGCCAGCGCGCGTGCGATTTCGGCACGGCGGCGCTCACCGCCTGAAAGCGCCATCGCGGGGGCATCGCGCAAGCGGGTGAGGCCGAAATCGTCAAGCAATTGATCAAGCCGCGCGATCCGCTTGGTTGGATCGGGCTCAGACAGCTCCAGCACCGTCAGAATATTTTTTTCCACCGACAAACCGCGGAAGATCGAGGTTTCCTGCGGCAGATAGCCAAGCCCCAGGATGGCGCGGCGATACATGGGCAGGCCAGTGATATCGACGCCGTCGAGCATGATGCGGCCTGAATCGGGCTTTACCAGCCCCATGACCGAATAAAAACAGGTGGTCTTGCCCGCCCCGTTCGGCCCGAGCAACCCGACAACTTCGCCGCGACCGACCGATACCGACACATCAGACAGCACTGGTCGCTTGTCATAAGCCTTGGCGATCGAGACGACCGAAAGCCCCTCGGCAACCGGTGGTGATACCGGCGGAACGGCGCTTACGGCGGCAGCCGTCAAGGTGGTCACATCGTCCATAGTGCAGCCTCAATGCTTGCAGGAAATGGTTAATGCCGTGTTGAAAAATCGCAATTGGCAAGCTTCGTGCATGGCTATTGCCCGATCATGCGCGCCGGGGAAAGCCCAACGCCGCGCATCCCCCGCAGGGTCAAGGCTATTTGTCGCGCTTTGGCACCGAGAATCGGCCCGTGACCCGCCCGCCCGAGCTGGTTACTCCGTCCGCGTTGCCGCCCACCGCTGCCCCGCCATCGAGATAGGCGCGCCCGGAATCCAAATCGATCCGCAGGCGCCCGCCATTCACTGGATTGCCGCCCTGCACCAGCATGACATTGCCAAGCATGGTGATTTCGCGCCGCTCGATATCATAAACGGCATATTGGCTGCGCGCCGATTGATCAGGCCGGGTGACCGTGACGCCGCCCGACGCATCGAGTCGCGACACCTGCGGGCTGCCATCAACAACCTGTCCGGTATAGGCGACCGTCATCCGCGCGGCGCTCAGCGTCATCTCGGCTTGGCGGACGGTGACGCTGCCCGTCAAAATCGCGCGATTCGCCTTATCCTGCAATTCGATATGATCGGCGCCGAAGTCGATCGGCGCCGCCGAATCATGCCGGGTCTGCGCGGTGGAGGCGCCGGCCATTGCCAGCAAGGCGCTGGCCAACAGGCTACTGGCAAGCCGGGACGGCAAAAACGGGGCGGGGAAAAGGCGGTGCGCGTGCATGGACGCCTATCTCGCCCTTCGCGGCACGATCCGCAAGCGGGCATCGCCATCAAGCGTGACGACATGGCTATCCAGATCGGCCGACATGCTTGCGGCACTAAAGCTGCCCTGCGGCACTTTTCCGGTCACCGCGCCGTCACTTTTGAGCTTGCGGGTTTTCAGGTCGAGCGTGGCGTTGCCCGTCACCAGATTATACCCACTGGGCCCAGTGAACCGAATCGGCCCATCCGCCATCACCTTTTCGCTGGCGATATCATAGCGGCCGGCATCGGCGCGCAGATGCGCCGGCCCTTCCGCCATCGCCATTTCGGCGGACAAGGTGGTGAGCTTCACGATCGGTTCCGCCGAACTTTTCTGGACCGCCGATCCAGCGCGAAGCGAAAATGGCCGCCCCTGTTGATCGGCACCGCGATACAGCGCCGATTGAATCCGCAGCCGTTCCTTGGCAACTTCAACCTTGTTCTTGTCGAGCAGGAAGCTGACATCACCGCTCATCGTCAGCGGCGCTGTGACCAGAAATGCCGCAAACACGCCGATCATCACCGGCAGCACCCAGCGTGATGTTTCGACAACGCGATCATGCTGGCCGCCTGGGGCCGCCCAAAGCTGGCGCGCCGGCCGCTGGATAAGCGGGTCTTCAGCCATTTGCATCAGACATGCGCGAAAATATCGACTTCCGGCCAGCCCGCAAGATCAAGCTCGGCACGCGCGGGGAGAAAATCGAAACAGGATTGCGCTAGCGCCATCCGGCCTTCGCGGTGCAACCGAAGATCGAGTTCGGCCTTCATTGCATGCAGAAAACGCACATCAGAGGCAGCGTAATCCTTCTGCGCCTCAGACAGATTGGGCGCGCCCCAATCCGAAGATTGCTGCGCCTTGGACAGTTCCTGGCCAAGCAGTTCGCGGACCAGCTCCTTCAGCCCATGCCGATCAGTATAGGTCCGCACCAGCCGCGAGGCGATCTTGGTGCAATAAACCGGCGCGGCAACGACGTTCAGATAATGGCGAATCGCCGCCAGATCGAAACGGGCGAAATGATAAAGCTTTAGCCGATCCGGATCCGCCAGCAGCTGCCGCAGATTAGGCGCTGCATAATCACTACCCGGCGCAAAGCGCACCAGATGTTCATCCGTACCGCCATCGGAAAGCTGGACAACGCACAAGCGATCCCGCGGGGTCAGCAGCCCCATGGTTTCGGTATCGACGGCGATCGATTGGCCGGTTGCAAAAATGCCTGGCGGCAGGTCTTCTTCGTGGAGATGGACGGTCATCCCCGTCGCCTAGACCCGAACGCGCCCCGGCTCAATGCTTTGCATGCGCCCCTTTAATAAGCGTTTGCGCTAACGCTATTTGTTGGCGAGACGAATTTGTTCGCAGCGCGCGTGGTTTTGCGTTATGCACAAGGCGTGGCGCAAGCAGAGGAGCGCCCGGAGACCTGCGTTTGTCGTCCGACGCTCGGGTTCTTGCATCAATTACGGGCGAACCGGGAAGACGAACAGGGCATGAGTTTCGATAAAGGGCGCCGCGGGGATCGCGGCGGGCGCGGCAAAGACAAGCGCGATGGTTTTGGCGAAGGCGGTTTCGACAGCGGCTTTGGTGGCGGTGACCGATTCGGTGGTGGCGGTGATCGCTTTGGCGGTGGCGGCGATCGCTTCGGTGGCGGTGGCGATCGCTTCGGCGGCGGCGGCGGTGGGTTCCGCAGCGGCGGCGGCGGCGGCTTTGGCGGCCCCGGTGGCGGTGGCGGCGGTCGCGGCATGCCCCCCCAGGTTGTTGGGGAAGGCACCGGCGTCGTCAAATTCTTCAACGGGCAAAAGGGCTTTGGCTTTGTTGTTCGCGATGATGGCGGCGAAGATGTGTTCGTGCACATCAGTGCTGTCGAGCAGGCCGGGCTGACCGGTCTGGCCGAGGGTCAGCCCTTGGGCTTCACGCTCGTTGATCGTGGTGGCCGCATTTCGGCGACTGATTTGAAAATTGATGGCGAGCCAATGCCCGTCGAGGACCGCGGCCCGCCGCGCGATCGTGACGCTGGCCCGGGTGCCCCCCGTGGTGGTGCCGGCGGCGCCGGCGGACCACAGCGTCAGCTGACCGGGGAAAAGGCACCCGGCACGGTCAAGTTCTTCAACGCGATGAAGGGCTTCGGCTTCATTCAGCGCGATGACGGCCAGCCCGATGCGTTCGTGCATATCAGTGCGGTCGAACGCGCTGGCATGCCGACCCTGAATGAGGGCGACCGGCTCGAATTCGAACTGGAAGTCGATCGGCGCGGCAAGTTTGCAGCGGTGAATCTCTCGCCAATGCAATAAGCCGTTCCGGCTTACGGATGACGACCAAAAACCCGGTGCGCAACCAGCGTGCCGGGTTTTTGCTTTTTGGGGAAGCAACCGAATGACGATCGCGATTCGTCCGGCGACCTCGGGCGACCTACCCTTGTTGTGTGCGCTGATCGAAAGCGCCTATCGCGGGACGGCGGCCCGCAGCGGATGGACGCATGAGGCTGACCTGCTTGGCGGGCAACGCACCGATCTTGACGCCCTTGCCGAATCGCTCGCCGACCCCAGCCATTGCCTGCTCGTCGCCAGCACGAGCGACCACCTGATCGGCTGTGTCGAGATCACCGACAAGGGATCAGGGCTGTGCTATCTCGGGTTGCTCTCGGTCTCCCCAGAGGGCCAGGCACAAGGCCTGGGCAAGCAGCTGATCGCTGCCGCCGAAGCCGAAGCGCAAACCCGCTTTGCCGCCAGCATCATGGAAATGACGGTCATCCGGCAACGGGCCGAGCTGATCGCCTTTTACCAACGCCGCGGCTACCAATTGACCGGCGAAGAACGCCCCTTCCCCTATGGCGATGAACGCTTCGGCCAGCCCCGCCGCGATGACCTGGGGTTCGTGGTGCTCGCCCGCGATCTCGCTTAAGCTGCCAAGATTGGCAGGTTTTGGCCGCCGGGCAGGATAATGGCGCCGCCTAAAATTGTGTTACCGGGAGATGCAGGTGCAGATCGGATTGATAGGCGGTATCGGCCCCGCTGCGCAGGACTATTATTGCCGACAATTGATCCGCCTTTTCGCCCAGGCTGAACGGTCCTTGGACATGACCATTGTCCATGCCGACACCCCAACGCTGTTGGCCAATTTGGCCACTGATCGACGCATAGAACAGGCGGACATTTTCGCGAACTTGGCCGACCGGCTCGATCGGGCTGGCGCTGACTTTATCGGCGTAACATCAATCGCGGGCCATTTCTGCCGTCATGAATTCGCTGCGCGCTCCCCCCTGCCGGTGGTGGACATGATTGATGCGGTGGCGCACGATGTTGCAGAACATCGCTTTGAAAAAATTGGTATTTTGGGAACGCGTACCGTTATGGAATCGCGCTTCTATGGCGGCCTTGCAAGCGTCGACGTCATATCACCACCGGGATCAGCGCTGGATGACGTCCATGCGGCTTATGTCGAAATGGCCAAGACCGGCCGAGCAACAACAGCGCAGCGCGCCATTTTTCACGACGCGGCAACGCACATGATCAACACCTCGGGCGCCCAGGCAATCATGCTTGGCGGCACCGATCTTGCGCTTGCCTTCGATGCCGAAACTTGCCCCTTTCCGCTGGTGGATTGTGCGGCGATCCACGCCCGGGCGATCTTCAAAAAGGCGATTGGCTAAAGGCGCAACGCTGTTCACCAGCAATCCGGTCGTGAACGCCCTGCCTAAGGCACTGACCGCCTATCACCCGCCACCGTCGCCAGCGCTCACGTCACCAACCGCTTGAGCCCCGCAACCCTATCCGCCTCCGCCGCGGGCTTATCGGTCCTGATCCGCGCGATGCGGGGAAAGCGCATCGCCACCCCTGATTTGTGCCGCTTTGACAAATGGATCGAATCAAACGCGATCTCCAGCACCAGCGTTTTTTCCACCTCGCGCACCGGCCCGAAGCGCGCCGTCGTGTGATCGCGCACAAATTTGTCGAGGAACTTCAGCTCTTGATCGGTGATGCCCGAATAGGCTTTTCCCACCGGCAGCAACTCGCCCTCCTCGGTCCAGCAGCCAAAGGTGAAGTCGGAATAGAAGGATGATCGCCGCCCGCTGCCGCGTTGCGCATACATCACCACGCAATCGGCGGTCAGCGGATCGCGCTTCCATTTATACCACAGGCCAGTCCGCCGCCCGGTGACATAGGGCGAATCGCGGCGTTTGAGCATCACCCCTTCGATCGCCGCATCGCGCGCGCCGTCACGAATCGCCTGCAGCGCAGCGAAATCATTGGCATCGATAATCCGGCTGAGATCGAACCGGTCACCGTCCAGCGCGACAACAAACCCCTCCAACCGCGCGCGGCGGGCATGCCAGGGCAGGTCGCGCAGATCGGTGGGCCCGTCGAACAGGATATCATAGAGCCGGACAAAGGCGGGATAATCGCTCAGCATCCGTGCCGACACCGCCTTGCGCCCCAGCCGCTGCTGCAGCGCGTTGAAGCTCGCCGCCGCCCCGCCCTCGGCTGCGCTCCCCTGACTATCGCCGCGCACCATCAGCTCACCGTCGACCACGCCGGGGGTCGCAAAGGCTCGCGCGACATCGGGGAAGCTGGCGGTGATGTCCTCCCCTGCCCGGCTATAAAGCCGCGTCTCCCCGCCGACATGGACGATCTGCACGCGGATGCCATCCCATTTCCATTCGGCGACATACTCATCCAAGCTGAGCTGCTGATCCTCCAGCGGATGGGCGAGCATGAACGATCGGAACACCGGCATATCGGTGGCAACCGGTTGCGGCCCGCGCCCCTCTCCCCAGGCGAACAGCGGCGCATAGGGCGGCGACAGGCCATGCCACACCTCCTCCACCGCATCGACATCCAGCGCAAAAGCCTGGGCCAGCGCGGTCTTTGCCAGCCGGGCGGATACGCCAATCCGCAGCGCGCCCGTGGCCATTTTCAGCACGGCAAAGCGCTCGGTCGCGCTGAGTTGATCGAGCATCGCCGCCAGCACCGCCGGCCCCTCTGCCCGGCTGGCACTGGCCAGGCTATCCACCACAGTGCCAAGCGTCAGCGGGGCCAGATCGGCTCGAGGGCCAGGCGGATCGGGCCAGAGCAGCGCCACTGTTTCCGCAGTATCGCCAACATAATCACGGCTCATCCGGTACAGCACCGGATCGACTCGCGCCTCGATCAGCGCCCGGATGATCGCGGGTTTCACCGCCGGCATATCGAGATTGCCGGTTAGCGCAGCCATCGCCCAACCGCGATCGGGATCGGGCACGGCGCGCAAATAATCAGCGATCAGCTTCAGCTTTGCGTTGCGCGACGGCGTGTAGATCAGCGCATCGAGCAAGGCAGCGAAGGACCGCATCGCCAGTGACCTATGGACCGACCCGGGTGATGATTTCATCCAGCACCGCCACGGTGATCCCGAACTTACGCACCACCATCACATTATGCGCTGATTGCCCGTCGGGCCGCAGTGTCAGGAACTGCTTCGCCCGATACCCGCCCTTCATCGTGAAGCGCAGCACCAGCCGGTTGCCCCGCGTTACCCCAGTAACGCCACTGATCGCGTCGGACAGCGTGCCCGTGTAATGATCAGGTGCCGTTTCGCGGATGCGCCATTGGCGCTTCTTCGCTGGCTGGCCCGCTTCCTCGACCATCTGATCAAGCACCAAGCTGCCTTCGGGCTCCAAATGGCCAGTGCCGTGCACCGTCACGGGATGGCGCGTGCGCAGGATGACCTTCACCGTCGCGCGCCCCTCTGTCTGCCCGGCAAAAAAGTCGGTCGCGGCAAAATGGGGGGCGGGCGCGACGCGTTCCAGGCGCGGCATCGCCACGCAGCCGCCAAGCAGCATCATGCCCAGCACCAAGAGGAGGGCCATGCTGCGGCGCTGCCCGCGCCCTGCCATCGCTGATGCTGCTGTCTTCATGCCGCCCGTCTTCGGCGGTTGGGGATCGCGCTGCAAGCAGATTAGCGCTCGGGTCAGCGTAGCGCAGGCGTGCAGGATCAGTGCCCCTCCCGCTAGCCGGGCAGCCGATCGTCCCCGCCAAAGATCTCGCGCGTATCCATGCGGACGCCGCGAATCGCCTCGCTCTCGCGGTGCTGCGCCTGCAGCGCGGCCACGGCATAGGACAGCAGCAGCGACCGGCGCGGCGCGCCGCTGGCATTGCTGGTCGCGCCGTGGAGCAGATCGGGATCGAAGATCAGCACGTCCCCTGCTTCGCCCGTCAGTATCTGCGGCGCCACTGTTTCGCTGGCATCAAAGCGATGCGATCCGGGCACCAGCTGCGTCGCGCCATTATCCGGCCCATAGCGGTCGAGCCACACCATCGCCGCCATTAACTGCCCATCATGACCCACGCCATCGCGGTGCAGCGGTTGCGGCATATTGCCCTGGCGGGGCGCGCGCCCCTCGACCTGCGACAGGAAGAACGGCGCTTTCAATCGGTGACGGACCGCATCGATCAGCGCGGGCAAGCGGCAGACGCGCTGGACATATGGGTCCAAATCAACCTGGGCATGGCACCAGTCCATCTGGCGCGGCACCGGCCATTGGTCGGACGCCAGCACCCCGGCGTCGAACGCCGCGCGCAAACGAACGATCCAGTCGGTCGGGACAGCATGTCGCAGCAGCAAATAGCCCTGCGTATCGAGCTGCAGCAGCGCTGCCGGATCATCGCAGCCATCGGGAACGGAAATGGGCGCGGCAGACATCGCAAAAGAATAGGTGGCGGCAAGCGGCCGGGCAAGCCGCTGCGCCTGACGGACAAGGGGCGGACACCGCTTCTATCGCGTGCAGCCCGACAGCTGCAGCGGCCCGCTCAGTCGGTCTCGGCGGATCGGGTGAACTCGACTAGATCCCATAGATTCCCGTAAAGATCGGCAAACACCGCAACCGTCCCGTAATCATGGGTGGCGGGCGGGCGGACCCACTTTACTCCAGCGGCAGTAAAGGCAGCATAGTCGCGCGCGAAATCATCGGTGGCGAGGAACAGGAAGACGCGGCCGCCGGATTGGTTGCCAATGGCCGCCACTTGTTCGGGCGAGGTGGCGCGGGCGAGGAGGATGGTGGTGGCGTTATCGGGCGCGCCGGGCGGGCGGATGGTGACCCATCTTTTGTCCTGTTCGGGCTGGTATGTGTCCTCCACCAGCGTGAAGCCGAGCTTGGCCGTGTAAAAGGCAAGCGCTTCGTCATAATCGCGGACGATAAGGGCGACATGGGCAAGACGGGGCATGGCCAGCCTATAGCGCGACCTAGCGCTATTTGGCGATCACCCAGCGGCCATCGCGAAACCGATAAAGATGGGGCGAGATGCAGCGTTCCTGCGCCGCGCAATCATCGACCACCGCCTGTTTGAGGTCTTCCAAAGCGGGTCCATCCGGCACCTGCCCGACGAAGACGATATGATCAGCCACGACGGTCATGAACAGGGTTGGTCCCACCCGGGCAGCGAGTTTCTCCCATGCCGGCAGGTCGATCAGCAGGCTCGCGAGATGGTGCTGCTCCGGATAGCTAACCGCCGCTTTCCGCAGCGCGGCAGGCTTGGGCAGCGGCGGGAGGATCGCGCGGGTCTGCGCCTCGGCAAGCGCCCAGGCCTGATCCGGGGTGAGACCGAGCTTCCTGAGCGCGACGTCGCCGATCAGCGCGACCGTGTCCTCGCCATCGGCGGCGAGCACCGCGTAAAGATCGTCGCCGATCGGGCGATATTTCGCGACCTCGCCCTTCTCCGGAGATTTCGCGCCATAGGCATCAATATAATCCAGATACGCGCGGTCACGAACGACCAGGCGCAGGCTGGCGGGGGTGGGATCGGGATGGGGTCGCGACATTTTCATAACGAAATCGGCCTTCGATGCCGCGCAATCGGCAGCGCTGGCGGCGCGGCAATAGCCGACCAGCGTGTCCAGGTTGAACGCCCCTTCGGTCCCGTCGGCGCGCTTGAAAAGGATGGTGAGCGGCTGATCCGGATCGGCGGTGAGCCTTGCACCCGGCATCGCTTTGGCAAAGCGCGCCATCATGTCTGCGCGAAAACCGCGGGGCCGGGCCGCCGCAACGGCGGCGCAAGCGGCGCCAAGCGCCAACAGGGCCAACACGAAGACCAACACGCGCATGATAACCCCCTGAATCGCCTTCGAAACTATATAGTTTTGCGGCATCCACACAAGCGATCGGCGGGGCGACTGCACCAGATCGGCGGCGTTAGCCTTGACTTTGGACAAAACATTGTCCAATTAGTCCTCATGCAAGCTGTATCCTATTCCGAAGCGCGCGAGAATTTGAAGGCGATGATCGACAAGGTCGTCGCCGACCGCGCGCCGATTGCCATCACCCGCCAGCGCGGTGAGGGGGCAGTGCTGGTATCGGAAAGTGAATGGGCGTCGATCGAAGAGACGCTGTATTTGTTGTCATCACCCGCGAATGCGAAACGGCTGATGGACGGCATCGCCAGGCTCGACGCGGGTGAAGGCGAGGAGCACGAGCTGATCCAGCCGTGAAGCTGGCGTTCGACCGCGATGCCTGGGCGGAATATCTCGCCTGGCAAGCGGAAGACCCGAAGATCGTCGAACGCATCAACCTGCTGATCGGCGAATGCCTGCGCCACCCGTTCACCGGCATCGGTAGGCCAGAGCCGCTCAAGCGCAACCTGGCGGGATGGTGGTCCCGGCGGATCAATCACGAGCATCGACTGGTGTATAGGGTGATCGGGGCGGGGGAGGCGCAGACTTTAGAAGTGCTGAGCTGCCGGTATCATTATTGAAGGCGGTGTTGCCCGGCGCGGTCGATCAGCACTTTGCGGTTTGCGCGCGCGCGCGATAGTAGCGCGCCATGCGCAACTCGACTTACCGCACCCGCCTCCGCGCGTTCCAGGCCATGCGCGGCGACGATCCGCCGCCGGGCTTCATCGCCGATCTAGAATTTCTGGAGAATCGCGATCTTGATCTGTCGGTGCGGATCGGCGGGATGCTGGCGTTCAACGCGCTGATGGTGACGATCGGCACGCACCCGATTTCGGCGAGTCCCGGCGCGCCGCTCAGCGTCGATGCCGCGACTCAGCCGTGGCTGACGATCGCCAGCCTGATCGGCCTGGCGCCGCTGATTGCCTCAAGCGCTTTGTGCCTGCGCGCGCTGCTGCTGGGCGAGGAATTCGATACCGACGGGCTGGAGAGCGACGGCGATGACGGCCCGGCCAAGCTGCAACGCCGCCTGTTCGCGGCCTTCGTCCATTCGATCGACGCGCAAGGCCGCCTGCTGCGGCAAGCCGTGGTGACGACGCTGGTTGGGGGCACGATGACGCTGGTGGTGTGGGCGGCGATATTGGGGGAGAAGATGGGACGGTAGCGAAGGCGCCTCGTTGCCAAACTTAGCGCAGAATCGTATAAGCGCCCCTATGGCACAGATGAACATCTCCATCCCCGAAGCCCTGAAAAGCGGGCCGAGGCCCGCGTCGCTGAGGGCAGCTACAGCAGCACCAGTGATTATGTCCGCGATCTGGTGCGGCGAGACCGGGACTATGCAGAGAAACTGAAGGCGTTGCAGGCGGCGATCGATGTCGGTCGGGCATCGGGGGTGAGTGACCGCGATCCGTTCGAGTATCTCGAAGAACTGCGCGCCGGGCTGCGTGCGCAAACCCCGAGCGCCGATGCGGCTTGAACTAAGTCGCCAGGCGGAAATCGATCTGGCGGATATCCAGGATTACAGCGTCGAGCAATTCGAGCTCGCGCGCGCGATCACCTATCTCGATGCGATCGAGACGGCGTTTCGCCGGATCATGGACTATCCGGAAATTGGCGGGGTGCAGGGAAGATCGAGCCGCCTGTCCGGTCGCTCGCCTGCCACCCGCATCGGATTTTCTACGTGATTGAGGAGGATGCGGTCATCATTCAGCGCATCCTGCATGGCGCTATGGACGTGGATCGGTATCTTTAGCCGGTTTGGCGAAACGGCTGGGCGTATCATCAAGACATCGGAAGAGCGCATCGCCCCGCTCGACAACCCGCGCACACTGGGCAGCGCGCTGGCCAGCGAGCAGGCGGGAAAGCGGCGCTGGCAGATCGGCGATTGAGTGGTGGCGCGGGTGGAGGATGAGCGGATCACGGTGCTGGTGGGGCGGAGGGAGGTTGATCGGTGAGGGAAAGGAGTTGAGTATTGTGTCCTTGAAACTGTGGTGCGCATAGTGGGCGGCGGGAGGTCTACTGGTGAGGAGGCTTTAGTTAGGTATAATGTCCACGGAATTCTTATGAATTGGGCGTATTTAGTGAACTGTCACCGTAATTCCGTAATGCGTTAGTGAATATATATTGATTCCCGGAGATCTCCAATGACGTAATGAAGGGATAGTTATTGAGGGCGGCACATGGCATTCATTTGTGAGTATGTCGCACAGCATAAACGCTTTTGTTCTAGGCTCAGAACCTTATGCATGCAGGTTTCTAGCGGCGGAGGGGTCGGACCCGGATTCGGTTTTGTGCCGGGGTACGGCACGGCTTCTGTCGGACGGGGTCGAATTTCATCGATCTTTTGAGCGATTCCGGAATTCATCGGTATAGCTGGCGCTACCAGAACCGCGAGTACGCAAAAAAGCTTCATACGTTTACCGCACAGTTCGGTACGCAAGGTATAGGCCTTTGCGAAACCACCCTTCCCGTATAGGTGTCAATCAATATTTCAACACATTGGTTCGGCCCTAATATCAAACGCCGACGTAAACCGCGCCCATCTGGCAAAAAAAGTTGGCATAGAACAGCTTGCGCTAGCAAAATTCTATTTCCAACTGAAGGCGTAGTCTTCTCAGAGACGCTCGCTGAAGCCGTACCGATAAAAATTCCGTTGAAAGCGCTAGCAAATTGATCAGGTTTTACATCAAATTGCCCTTTAAGATCAGAAAGGTCGATGAATCCTTGTACAATTCGACCGTTTGCCCCGCGCATGGTTACAGCAATATCTCCTGTCTCTGGGCAAATCGTAGCGTCAATCTTTCGACCACGGTCACTTGGATGCCAAATTGCCGAGGTCGGATCAACGGGACATCTGTCATTTTCTTTCCACATTTCCCGCTGGAACGCGACTGATTGCTCCGAAAGCGTCGTACTGTTGGCATGTTTGAAAACTTGATCGTTAATGGCGGGGACGCCGGTCGTGATCATAAAAGTACCGAGCGCGGTCGCCGCTGCCACGGCAAACTTTTCTGGAAGGCTTTGCAACCAATTTCCCGATTTATTCTTAATGGGCGGCGATGTTAATTTGGCAGCCATATTTGGACCCCAGCGACTCAAGATAACTTCCAATGGTAACAGTCCACGGGGAGTGTTGTCGAGATAAAGCCATTGGAGAATTGATATGCAATCAAATTACAATTTCGGCCAATACAAAACTTAGTCGCGATCCCGGTCCGCCAGTTCGCGATCAAACCAATATTGCTTGTCGCCAAGAATGCGTTTGAGTAGCGGCGGGTCAGCGAGCGCGTCGACGTGCGGCAATCGGGGCAAATCGTGGCGGGCATAATTGCCGTCGAATGCAATGTCGGTGCAACCGACGCAGAAGTAACAGCCGTCCAGATAGACAACAATATCGCCCACCGCGAAGTTTTCGAGCGTTTCGCGCATTCCCGCAGCCCACTCGGCAAATTCAGCCTCGGTAACCATCGTCAGGGCGCGACGCTCGGCATCGCGTCGGGCGATTTCGATGAGCGAGAGTTCGGTCTCTCTAACCTCGGCAAAGATGAATGATCTGCTACATTTCGTGCAACCGATCATCCAGCCACAGCCACACCACGGACAATCGAGTTGCCCAGGCGACATGGCGGGCTCATCCTCGCAGGCACAGAACGAGAGGACGTCGTTGTTGGCCTTGAAGAAGTATTTGGTTTTTGTCGGTGCCGACATGTCGCCTACTCCGTTGGCAGGTATATCTCCCCACCCTCAGCCTTAAAGCGGGCAATCAATTCCTACATTCCGTTGATCAGCCCCCACCATCTGCCGCGCCCGCATCAACAAATACAGCGCAAACCCAACCGCCACGCCCGGCACCATGCCGAGCACGATGCAGACCCAGCCATGCCGGATGCCATGGGTATGCCGCTCTTACAGTATCCATGCCGACAGGATTACCCAGCAGGCAAGCGTGTCGGCGGCATAGCCGCTGGCGTAAGGGTTGACGAAGCCCGCCGCGAAGGCGCCGATCACGTCGGGGTGAGCGATCAGCGGGGGCGTTACGACCAAGGCGAACACCGCCAGAAAGGCGAGTGCGGCGGCGATGATCACCGCCTTGAACACCCCCGCCGCCATTGGTTAGCCCCCGGCGGGCATGTAGAGATCGCCGCCCGCGCGGTATTTCTCGGCCATCTCCTCCATCCCCTTGATCGCCGCCGCCTTGCTCGCGGCGGCCGTCTCCGCGCCGGTCGGCCCCGTGGCGATGAAGCCTTCGACGCCCTGGTTCTGCTTGCCGGCGAAGTCGCGCACTTCCTGCGTGATCTTCATCGAACAAAACTTAGGCCCGCACATCGAACAGAAATGCGCGGTCTTGGCGCCTTCTGCGGGGAGGGTCTGGTCGTGGTACTGCTCGGCCGTATCGGGGTCGAGCGACAGGTTGAACTGGTCGCGCCAGCGGAATTCGAAGCGGGCGCGGCTCAGCGCGTCGTCGCGCAGGCGGGCCGCCGGGTGGCCCTTAGCCAAATCCGCCGCGTGAGCGGCCAGCTTGTAGGTGACCACACCGACCTTCACATCGTCGCGGTCGGGCAGGCCGAGATGCTCCTTGGGCGTGACATAACAAAGCATCGCCGTGCCGTACCAGCCGATCATCGCCGCGCCGATGCCGCTGGTGATGTGATCGTACCCCGGCGCGATATCGGTGGTGAGCGGCCCGAGCGTGTAGAAGGGCGCCTCGCCGCACACCTCCAGCTGCTTGTCCATATTCTCCTTGATCTTGTGCATCGGCACATGGCCGGGGCCTTCGATCATCACCTGGACGTCGCTCTTCCACGCGCGGTGGGTAAGCTCGCCGAGCGTGTAGAGTTCGCTGAACTGCGCCTCGTCATTGGCGTCGGCGATCGATCCGGGGCGCAGGCCATCGCCGAGCGAATAGGCGATGTCATAGGCCTTCATGATCTCGGTAATCTCGTCGAAGCGTTCGTAGAGGAACGATTCCTTGTGATGCGCGAGGCACCATTTCGCCATGATCGATCCACCGCGCGAGACGATGCCAGTCACGCGCTTGGCGGTCATCGGGATATAGGCGAGGCGGACGCCCGCATGGATGGTGAAGTAATCGACGCCCTGCTCGGCCTGTTCGATCAGCGTATCGCGGAAGATTTCCCAGGTCAGGTCCTCGGCCACGCCGCCGACTTTCTCCAGCGCCTGATAGATCGGCACGGTGCCGATCGGCACGGGCGAGTTGCGGATGATCCATTCGCGCGTGTCATGAATGTTGCGGCCAGTGGACAGGTCCATCACCGTGTCCGCGCCCCAGCGGATCGACCAGACCATCTTGTCGACTTCATTCGCCACGTCGCTGGCGACGGCGGAGTTGCCGATATTGGCGTTGATCTTGACGAGGAAATTGCGGCCGATCGCCATCGGTTCCGATTCGGGGTGGTTGATGTTGTTGGGGATGATCGCGCGGCCGCGCGCAACTTCATCGCGCACGAATTCGGGCGTGACATGATCGGGGATGCTCGCGCCAAAGCTCTGCCCGTCGCGGATCAGTGCTTCCTTGGCGGCGGCGCGGCCCATATTCTCACGGATCGCGACATATTCCATCTCGGGCGTGATGATGCCGCGGCGGGCATAGTGCATCTGGCTAACGTTCATGCCGGGCTTTGCGCGCAAGGGGCGCTTCACGACGTTGGGGAATTGCGGGACGCCCGCCGATCGATCGGGACCGGTCAGGCCGTTATCCTCGGGCCGCGTCTCGCGCCCGTCATAGCTTTCAACATCGCCGCGCGCGAGAATCCAGTCGCGGCGCAGATTGGGCAGGCCCGCCGCAATGTCGATATGCGCAGCCGGATCGGAATAGGGGCCAGACGTGTCGTAAACGCGCAGCGGCGGCTCACCGCACGATGGCTCCAGCATGATCTCGCGCATCGCGACGTTGAGCGGCCCGACATGCACTTTCCGCGATCCGCGAATGGGGCCAGTGGTCACGCCGATTTCGGTGCGGGCGGGGATGTCTGCCATTCAATTCGCTCCAAGCTATCGAAGGAGCTACGAACGATTGCGCCGATCAACAGGATCGGTCTCGCGCGCCACTTCCTCCGCCGGTGTCAGCCGGATCAGGTTCAGCGGGTCGGAGGCTGCCGCCTCCCTCTCAAGCGCAGCCAACAGCGCTTCCCCGGGGATATGGCGAGGATAGTGCGAAGAAATGAGATAGTCCAGCACGTGATCGCGCTCGACAAAATCGTAACAGGGTAACAAGATAGCAATTGTCGAAAAGCATTTTCCATGGAGGTGATATGATCGCTCGCCCGCAGTGGTCTGCCGCCCTGTCCGTGATCTCAATGGCGATGGTCATGGCGTCGCCAGTCTCGGGCCGGTCTGCGCCTGCGCAAACCGCCCTCCCTGGCCCGGCCAGCACCACCAGCACCGACGGCAATGACATCGTGGTCGAGGGTTCACGCAAAACCCTGCGAAACATGCTGAAACAGACGCTGGATAACGGCCCACAAAACCAACTAGCCCGGTATGCGGACGGGTTTTGCCCGCGCGTTGATGGCTTTCCCGAAGAATGGTCGCCGATTATCGAAACGGTCGTGCGCAACAATGCGGCCGAGGCTGGGGTGCAGGTGAAGAATGCCGGATGCCGGCCCAATGCGCTGATCCTCTTCACAGACCATCCGCAGCAATTGATGGTTGATCTCGACAAGGCTAGCCCCTCGCTTTTGGCTCATTTGTCGGCGGGGCAGCGGCAATTGCTCTTGGGCAAGAAGCGCGCCGTCTATTCCTCTCGGGTCGTCCAGCAGGTCGATCGCGAGGGCAATGCCATTAGCGACGGCATCTCCCGCAGTTTCGGAGCGACCCGGATATCGGCCAATGTCCGATCGGATATCCTGCTCTCGGTCGTCGTCATCGATATCAACCAATCGCCCGGTAAATCGCTGCGCCAGCTCGCGGATTTTGCGACAATGCACCTGCTGCTCAACCTCACGGTCAAAACACTGGACGAAGCGAACCCTTCTTCGGTCCTGTCGTTATTCATGCCACATGAAGGGATGGCAGTGCCGCAACGATTGTCTTTGATCGATCGCGCGACGCTCCACGGCCTCTATGTTCCCCGCAGCAACAACTTTACCGCACAAGAACAGCGTGAACGGATCATCGGCACCATCAAGAAGGGCTATCGCGCAATCGCGGCGGCGGAGTGAAGCAGCGGCGCTGCGCTGCTAAATACCGCAAAATAGCGCTTGGATTTCCGTTGACCTAAATTCTATTCCAGGCGTGCCGCGAGCCCCCGGAACCAAAGATCAGAAAGTATAGCCGAGCCCGATGGCGCAATAGACTTGATTGGGATTGCCAGCGACGCTCGTCAACGGCGATCGCACGAAATCTCCCCGCAGCCAACAGCACTTCCCGGGGGATATTGGGCGGATAGTGCGAAGAAATGAGATGGTCCAGCACGCGACCGCGCTCGACAAAATCCCACCAAGGCAACAAGATAGCAATTGTCGAAAAGCATTTTCCATCGAGGTGATATGATCGCTCGCCCGCATTGGTCTGCCGCCCTGTCCGTGATCTCGATGGCGATGGTCATGGCGTCGCCACTCTCGGGCCGGTCTGCGCCTGCGCAAACCGCCCTCCCCGGCCCGGCCAGCACCACCAGCACCGACGGCAATGACATCGTGGTCGAGGGTTCACGCAAAACGCTGCGGCACACCCTGAAACAGACGCTGGATACCGGGCCACAAAGCCAGCTGGCCCGATATGAAGACGGGTTTTGCCCGCGCGTTGATGGCTTTCCCGAAGAATGGTCGCCGATTATCGAGGAGATTGTGCGCAACAATGCGGCAGAGGCTGGGGTGCTCGTGAAGCGACCGGGCTGC
Source organism: Sphingomonadales bacterium Ga0077557 (assembly GCA_001464615.1). Classification (GTDB taxonomy): domain Bacteria; phylum Pseudomonadota; class Alphaproteobacteria; order Sphingomonadales; family Sphingomonadaceae; genus Sphingomonas. The sequence continues at coordinate 61,675 of LNFI01000038.1, forward strand.
CGGCCCAATGCGTTGATCGTCTTCACCGACCAGCCACAGCAGTTGATGGCCATCTTTGAAAAGGCCAACCCCTCCCTGTCGGCCCATTTGTCGCCAGCCCAGCGGCAATTGCTGCTGGGCAAAAAGCGCGCCGCCTATTCCGCTCGGGTCGTCCAGCAACTTGATCGCGAAGGCAATGGCTATGATTTTTTCTCAAACACCATTCGCAATGCCAAAGCGACCCGACTATCGACCAATTTCCGATCGGATATCCGGCTGTCGGTTGTCGTGATCGATATCAACCAAACGCCCGGTAAAACACTGCGTCAGCTCGCCGATTTTGCGACGATGCACTTGCTGCTCAACCTCTCGGTTAAAACCCTGGATGAGACGAACCCTTCCTCGGTCCTGTCGCTGTTCATGCCGCATGACGGGGTGGCGGTGCCGGCACAACTCTCTTTAGTCGATCGGGCGACGATCGAGGGTCTTTATGTTCCCGCCAGAAACAATTTTACCGCAGATAACCAGCGCGAACGGATCCTCGGGCACATCACCAAGGAATTTCGCGCAATCGCGGCGGGGAAGTGAAGCGACCGCGCGGCGCTATTGAATACCGCAGAATAGCGCACGAATTTCCGTTGGCCTAAATTCTATTCCAGTCGTGTCCGGCGCGCCCGGAACCGCCAATCAAAAAGTATAGCCGAGCCCGATGGCGCTATAGACTTGATTGGGATTGCCAGCGACGCTCGTCAACGGCGATCGCGCGAAATCGCCCTGCAACCGGCTGTAGGAGACCAGCGTAAAGAGCTGAAGCCCGCGTTGCAGATCGCCGGATAGCGCATAATTGAACAGCAGATTGGCGGTGTAATTTTTCACGCCGCCGCGCGGGCGGGCAAACAGCGGCAAGCCACTGCGCGCAGCGCCCGCAGCGTCGACCGCGAAATAGGTTTCGGCATAGCCATCGCCGACGATCGTGGCCGATCCGCCAATGCCGACATAAGCGCGACGGCTGATCGGCGTGCCATAATCAATCACCGGCATCAGCACATAGCTGTCATGAACACCGGTCACGTCGCGGACATAGTTGACCCGCACGGATAGCCGGTCATAGGGGCTAGTGATCACCCCGGTCTTGCCGATGCCGACATAACCGCCCACTTCGAGTGCCGCCCGGCGCCGACCCAGCGCGAGCACCCGGGTATCGATGATCCGTGCCGTACGATTGAGATTGAGGCTGACCACAGGCCCGAGCATCAAATCCCAGCTGGCCAGCGATTTGTCGCGGATCAGATCGGCAGAAAGCTGCAATCCGCGTGAGGAAAAGTTGATGCCATCGACCCGACCGCGCACAGCGGCAACCGGGATCACCACATAATCATTGGAGCCATCATAGCTGGGGACCAGCCCGACACCGCCGCCAATGGTGATGGTATCCCGATCCAGCGCTGCCGGATCCACGTCGATTCGTGGGGGTGTCGGGCGATCAGCCTTCTGTGCAAAGGCCGGAACGGCGATCACAGTGAGCGATGCGGCGGTGGCAAGCAAACGCAGACAACACAACACGTTCTTCTCCCAGACAACGGAAAAATCCTAGCTTATGGTTAACGCCAGGCAAGCCGATTGTCTCCGCCCCCGCGGCAAAACTGCCCCGATTAGAGAAGATACCGCATCTTTATTTCCTGTTGATCAGGTGCCGCGCCAATGTCGAACCGCGCCGAGGAAAATCGCGGCGGGCCGAATCGAATGATTGGGTTGCGCGAAAAGCCAAATCCTTCGCGCGGGATGCCAAGCAATGTATCGAGCTTGTTATTGCCATTGGCGTCATGGATCACCGCAACGGCATAGCTACCATAAGGCAGGTCATCGAAATGCACCTTGTGCATCGTGGCGGGAACCGAGCGAGTCACGGCGCGCGCATCATCGATACACCCGGGGAAATTCTTGGGGTCAGCCGTCAGACACAGGCGGAGTTCGCCGCGATCGGAACGCAGATTATCGATGGTGACGTCAAGCGTCGTGGTCAGCGCTGCCCCCGGCAACAGACCGACCAGGATCAGCGCCGCCCCCAGCCGACGCGTGAAGCGCTGTGCCGGACCGATGGGCGGTTGATCGCGCACGACCTGGCAGTTTGTCGAAACCACCGATTCCCCGGTCAGTTCCGCAAACATGGTCCCAGAAGCGAAAATATAGCCCATAATTGCACCTGTAGTCAGAGTGATGCCGCTGATGATGGCTCGCGGTAATCAACCATGCACCCATTGGCCCAGCCCAGATGAACCGAGGGAAAACCTCCCACCCCATATGGTTGGTTACCCCCATAACCGTCATTACCGTCAAAACCAATGCAAGCGCACCGATATGCACTGGAATGAGTAACACAAGCAGCGGGATAACCACAGCGCCTGTCAGCGCTTCAATGGGATGAAACGCCATTGCCGCCCAGGCGGTGGGCGGTCGGCTGGCGTGATGCACCGCATGGGCGAGCTTAAAAGCCTTGGGCTGGTGCATCCAGCGGTGGGTCCAGTAAAACCAGCTGTCATGCAGAAAAAGATAGATCAGCACGGATACCGGCCAATACCATAACGGATAGGCAAATAAATCAGTGTAGATTTGCGTCCAACCATGCGCCTGCCATCCCCAGGCGACAATCCCGGTTGGTATCCCGTAAATGGCAGCGCTGGCTAAACTCCAGCCGATTTCGCGACGGATCTGCTGATCAAGCCCGGTATAAAGGCCGGGGTGGCGCCACCGCGTGATCGCCGCAAAGGCCCCGCTGACGATAAGATAGCGGATGCCGACAATCAGCGTCACAGCGACGGCCGAAGCGACAACACCAAATCCAACGGCAGATCCAATAACCATCATCGGGCCATATCGCATCCTGGGCTGATGCGAAACCACGCCGATTGGCGGCTGAACGGTGTTTTCTTCGAAAAACCATCGGGCAAAAGGCACAGGGAGGGTTTCGCGTCGGCACAAAAATCGGTTAGGCGGCGCTATGGCTACGACGATCAAGTGCGATCTCGCTGTCGTCGGTGGGGGGCTTGCCGGCGGGTTGATCACGCTTGCGCTCAGGAAAAAGCGCCCCGACCTAGACGTGCGGCTGATCGAAGGGTCGTCGTCGATCGGCGGCAATCATCTCTGGTCATTCTTTGCCAGCGACATTGCCGATGGCGATCGCTGGATCGTGGCGCCGCTGGTTTGCTATGGCTGGACGTCCTACGACATCAAATTCCCCGCGCATGGCCGGCCGATCAAGGCCAGCTATTATTCGATCGAATCCGAACGGCTTGATCTGCTGGTGCGATCGCTGATGCCCGAAGGCGCGCTGATGCTCGGCCGCAAGGTGCTGGGCGCGAGCGCCAAGGCAGTGGTGTTTGCCGATGGCGACCGGGTCGAAGCCAAGGGCGTCATTGATGCGCGCGGATCTGGCGATCTGTCCAAGCTCGATCTTGGCTGGCAGAAATTTGTCGGGCGCGAATATGCGCTGACCGAACCGCATGATCTGGTGCGCCCGATCGTGATGGACGCGACGGTCGAACAGATTGACGGCTATCGATTCGTCTATTCGCTGCCCTTTTCAGCAACCCGGCTGTTCATCGAAGACACCTATTACAGCGACACCCCCGATCTCCACCGGCCCAAGCCCGGCGGCAGCAATGCCGATCCGATTGCCGAGCGGATCGATGACTATGCCCGCGCCAAAGGCTGGCGGACGGGGGAAATATTGCGCGAGGAAAGCGGCGCGTTGCCGGTCGCGCTGGGCGGGGATTTCGAGGAATATTGGCAAAGCGGCGGCAACAAGGTGGCCAAGGCGGGGATGCGCGCCGGGCTGTTCCACCCAACCACCGGCTATTCGCTGCCCGATGCCGTGCGCACCGCATCGCTGATCGCGCGCGCGCCCGATCTTTCAGGCGCTGGCCTGCACGAACTGATGCACGGCTTTGCCCGAACGACATGGCGCAAGCGCGGCTTTTACCGCATGCTGGACAAAATGCTGTATCGCGCTGGCGAACCCGATGAACGATATCGCATTCTTGAGCGCTTTTACCGCCTCAACCCTGCGCTGATCGGGCGCTTCTATGCGGGACAGACCACGATGTTCGATCAAGCGCGGATCCTCACCGGGAAACCCCCGGTGACCATTGCCAATGCCATCAAGGCGCTCAGGAGCAAGCCCGCATGAAAACCGCAATTGTCATTGGTGCCGGCTTTGGTGGCCTGGCACTCGCCATTCGCTTGCAGTCAGCGGGCGTTCAAACGACCATCGTTGAAGCCCGCGACAAGCCGGGCGGCCGCGCTTATTGCTGGGAAAAAGAGGGCTTTGTCTTCGATGCCGGCCCCACCGTCATCACCGATCCGGATTGCCTGCGCGAACTTTGGTCGCTGTCGGGCCATGATATGGACGAGGATGTCACGCTTGCCCCGGTGATGCCCTTTTATCGGCTCAACTGGCCCGACGGCACCAATTTTGATTATTCGAACGACGATGCGCAGCTGACTGCCGAAATCGCCAAGCTCGACCCAGAAGATGTCGATGGCTATCGCCGCTTCCTGGACTATTCAGCAGGGGTCTACAAAGAGGGTTATTTGAAACTCGGCCATGTCGCGTTTCTCGATTTCGCCTCGATGATCAAGGCTGCACCCAGCTTGATGAAATATCAGGCATGGCGCAGCGTCTATTCAGTCGTCTCCAGCTTTGTGAAAAGCCCCAAGCTGCGCGAGGCGCTGTCGTTCCACACCTTGCTGGTGGGCGGCAATCCAATGACGACCAGTTCGATTTATGCGCTCATCCATAAGCTCGAAAAGGACGGCGGCGTCTGGTTCGCGATGGGCGGCACCAACAAGCTGATCGCCGGCCTGGTCACGCAGTTTGAACGCATCGGTGGGGTGCTGCGGTTAAACGATCCGGTCGCCAGCATCGACACGCTGGGCGATCGCGCGACGGGCGTCACCACCGAAAGCGGCTGGCACGGTGATGCCGATGCCGTGGCCAGCAATGCCGACGTGATGCACAGCTATCGCGATCTCCTGAAATCCTCGCGCAGTGCACAGCGAACGAAGAAGCGGCTTGAGCGTAAGCGCTATTCGCCGTCGCTGTTCGTGGCCCATTTCGGGTTGAAGGGCAATTTCCCCGAAATTCCCCACCACATGATCCTGTTCGGCCCTCGCTATAAAGGGCTGCTGTCCGACATTTATGATCACGGCGTGCTGGCCGAGGATTTCTCGCTCTATCTCCACCACCCGACCGTCACTGATCCGAGCATGGCGCCTGAGGGGTGCTCGACCTTTTATGCGCTGTGCCCGGTGCCGCATCAGGGCAAGTTTCCGGTCGACTGGAACGAGGTTGGCCCGATCCTGGAGAAGCGCATCCTTGATGAGATCGGCAAGCGGTTGATCCCCGACATCCACGACCGGCTCGTCACCAAATTCCACTATGCGCCAAGCGATTTCAGCGCCGATCTCAATGCCCATCTGGGCAGCGCGTTCAGCCTGGAACCAATTCTCTTGCAAAGCGCTTTCTTCAGGGTCCACAATCGCGACGATAATATCCCAAATCTTTACTTTGTTGGTGCAGGTACACATCCCGGTGCGGGGATCCCCGGCGTTGTCGGCAGCGCCAAGGCCACCGCAGGTCTGATGTTGGAGGAGGATCGGCAATGATTTCAGTGGTGGCGAGCAGCGCCCTGTGGCTGAGCGCGGCATTGATGACGACGAGCGAGGGCGCAACCTGGGCCTATGTCTCCGAAGGTAATCAAGGATCGTTGTGGTATGTCGATACGGGCAGCCTGCGCGATACGCCCGATGATGACGGGCAGCCAGTTCGCCAAGTGCTGATCAAGACCCAATATGCCGCCGTGAAGACTGGCCCGGCCAAGGAAATCAAGCGAGTGGTGTTGTTCAAATGCAGCGAAGAACTGTCCAAGACGCTGTCCTATACCGAGTATAATCCGCTCGGGGAGGCAACGCGCAGCTATGCCTATCCCCTGCCTGCGTATGACGCCGTCATTCCCGGGACGGTGTTGGCAGGTGCCATGGCCAAAGCTTGCACGACGCAGCCCAAATGAAGCGACTTGCCGTTTATTGCGGCTCAGCGACACCAACTGATCCCGTCTACATCGAAGCCGCCCGTGCCGTTGGGCGCGGGTTGGCAGCGCAGGGAATCGGCGTCGTCTATGGCGGCGGTCGACTCGGACTCATGGGGGCAATTGCCGATTCGGCGCTTGCCGCCGGTGGCGAAGTGATTGGCATTATCCCGCAGGCTTTGGTCGATGCAGAGGTTGCGCATCGGGGGCTGACAGAGCTGCACGTGTGCCGGACGATGCACGAACGCAAACAGGCTTTTACCGATCTGTCAGACGGCTTTGTCACGCTGCCCGGCGGGACCGGCACGATGGATGAGCTGTGGGAAGCGCTAAGCTGGGCGCAGCTTGGCTATCACACCAAGCCGGTTGGCGTCCTCAACATCGCCGGCTTTTATGACGGGCTGATCACCTTTGCCGCCAAGATGGGCGAGGTCGGCTTTATCCGCCCCCAGCATCAAGGGCTGATGATCGTCGATGCCACGCTGGACGGGCTGCTCGCCAAGATGGCCGCGCATGTGCCCGCCACGACCATTGCCCAGATTGGCAGCAAAGACTTGTGAGCCATGCGCCCGCGCTGCCGGGCCGTGACGCCATTGTTGCCTCCGCTCAGGAATCGATCGCCCGGGGGTCGAAGAGCTTTGCCGCCGCCAGCCGCCTGTTTGCACGATCGACCCGCGAACGCGCCTGGCTGCTCTATGCCTGGTGCCGCGCGTGCGACGATCTCGCCGATGGACAAGACCATGGCCATGGCATAACGGTGGTGGATGATCCGCAGGCCCGGCTCGCGCTGCTCACCGCGCAAACCGAAACGGCTTTAGCCGGGCAATGGGTCGGCGATCCTGCCTTTGACGCGCTGCGTATCGTTGCTGCCGAAACCAGGCTGCCGCATGGCTTTGCCCATGATCATATTGCCGGCTTCGCGCTCGACGCCGCCGATTGGCGGCCACAGACCGAAGATGATCTGCTGCGCTATTGCTATCATGTCGCCGGTGTTGTCGGCTGCATGATGGCGGTGGTGATGGGGGTCGATCCGGGTGACGAGGCGACGTTGGACCGCGCCTGCGATCTTGGCATCGCCTTTCAGCTCGCCAATATCGCCCGCGATGTCGGCGAAGATGCCAGTGTTGGACGCTGTTATTTGCCGGTCGATTGGCTGGACGAGCTGCAGATTCCGGCAGGCGCGCTGATGGCAGCTGAACACCGGCCAGCCCTTGCGCTGCTGGGTCAAAGCCTCGCCGATCGCGCCTCTGCCTATGAAGCCAGCGCGCGCTACGGCACGCCAGCGCTGGACTTCCGATCGGCCTGGGCAGTGCTGGCCGCCGCTGGCATTTATGGCGGCATTGGTCGGGAGGTTGCGCGGCGCGGTGGCCAGGCCTGGGACCGGCGCGTAACGACTTCGGCTGGGCAAAAGATCGGCTGGATCTGGCGCGCCGGCAGCGAAGCCGCCAACCGCGCACGCCGCTATCCGCCAACCGGGCGCGACCCGGCGTTGTGGGTGCGCCCGCGCCAGGCGTGATCAGCCCCTGATCGTCTCCGTTCGGGAAAGAAACCCGCTGGACGGCGCCCCTTTGCCTGCCGAGAAGCTTTCGTTCTGCGCAAGCGCACCCTACATGCAGCACGAATGCCACCCGATCTTTCCTCCGCGACTGACCGCCCAGAACCGCCCTTGTGGCCGATGCTGCGCCGGTTCCTGCCCTATCTGTGGCCCAAGGATCAGCCCGCGCTGCGCCTGCGCATCGTCATCGCGCTGCTGCTGGTCGTCGCGTCGAAGATCGTGCAGGTCTATGGCGCACCCTTTGCGCTGCAGGGCGTGGTCAACGACATGGCGGCGGGAGACCGCGGCGCGACGACGCTGATCCTGGCGCTGGTGGTCGGCTATGCCGCCGCGCGTTTTGGGTCTGTCCTGTTCGACAATTTGCGCAATGCGGTGTTCGAGCGAGTCGGGCAGGATGCGACGCGGCGGCTGGCGGCGACCGTCTTCCGTCACCTCCACCAATTATCGCTGCGTTTTCACCTTGAGCGGCGGACCGGGGCCGTCACCAAGGTGGTCGAGCGCGGCACGAAGAGCATCGATACGATGCTCTATTTCCTGCTGTTCAACATCGCGCCGACAGTGCTCGAGCTTGGGCTAGTGCTGCAAATTTTCTACTCGAAGTTTGGGCTGTGGCTGGTGCTGGGCACCGTCGCCATGGTCGCGGTGTACATCGTCTTCACGCGGATCGTCACCGATTGGCACAATGCGCTCCGGGCGCAAATGAACGACCTCGATACCGGTGCGGTGGCGCATGCCGTTGATTCACTGCTCAATTTCGAAACCGTCAAATATTTCGGCGCCGAGGAGCGCGAAGCGACCCGCTATGACGGCGCGATGGCGGCCTATGCGACGGCGGCAGTGCGCAACCAGAATTCGCTGGCCTGGCTCAATATCGGCCAGTCGCTGATTACCAATCTGATGATGGCCGGCGGCATGGGGCTGGTGGTGTGGGGCTGGAGCCAGGGCCAGTTCAACGCGGGCAACGTCGTGCTCGTCTCGACCTTGCTCGCGCAGTTGTTCCGCCCGCTCGACCTGCTCGGCATGGTGTACCGCACGATCCGCCAGGGCGTGATCGACATGGCGGCGATGTTCGACTTGATCGATGCCCCCGCCGAGGTAACCGACGCGCCCAATGCCCCTGATCTGGTGGTGGGCCCGGGCCATGTTCGCTTCGAAAATGTCGTGTTCGATTATGATCCGGCGCGGCGGATTTTGAAAGGCATCGATCTCGATATTCCCGCCGGGCATACGCTGGCAGTGGTCGGGCCATCGGGAGCGGGCAAATCAACCCTCGCCCGGCTGATGTACCGATTCTATGATTTGACTGGCGGGCGGATTACCATCGACGGGCAGGATATCGCGCACGTCACGCAAACATCTCTGCGGGCCGCAATTGGCATCGTCCCGCAGGATACCGTGCTGTTCAACGACACGATCGGCTATAATATCGGCTATGGCCGCGCGGGCGCGAGCCAGGCCGAGATCGAGGAGGCCGCGCGCGGTGCGCAGATCGCTGAGTTCATTGCGCGCCAGCCGGGCCATTATCAGGCGCGGGTGGGTGAGCGCGGCCTGAAATTGTCGGGCGGCGAGAAGCAGCGCGTGGCGATCGCGCGCACGCTTCTGAAAAATCCACCGATCCTGATCCTTGACGAGGCGACCAGTGCGCTCGACAGCCGCACCGAGAGCGATATCCAGGACACGCTTGAGGCAATCGGCAAAGGCCGCACCACCATCGTCATCGCCCATCGGCTATCGACCGTCGTCAATGCCGATGAGATCGTCGTGCTTGAAGCCGGCGAAGTGGTCGAGCGCGGATCGCACCAGGCCCTTCTCCGCAAGACCGGGCTCTATGCCGATATGTGGAACCGCCAGGCACAGGAACGCGCCGAAGAAGAAGGCGCGCTGGCGGCGGAGTGATCAGCGGCAGCTGAGCCGGATCAGCTTTGCTTTTTTGTCGAACACGATCGACGAACACCGGTCCAGCTGGTCGCGGCCAACGATCAGCACGTCACGACGATTGCCGCCGCGCGCGGTGACGACGATTTCTTCCGGATCAGCATCAGCATCGGGAATACCCGCAACCGACCCATTATCGCCGGTGCGCACGAACAGTTGCTCGATCGCCAGCGGGCCAACCGATAGCGGCCGCGCCAGCCGCATCGCCCTGACCGGGCGCTGAATGCCAAACGCAACCTCGGCGCGATCTGCCCCGCCATAAAATTGCCCGCCCAACCCCTCGGCAAGCGCCGCGCCGGCACCCGCCGTCGCCAGCGTCTGGCGGTGTTGCGGATCAAACAGCACAATCAACGAGCGCTTACCGATTGCCACCCGGCCATAGCTGGGCCGGAAAGGTCCTTGATCGAGCGGCACCGCGATGGTCCGTTCGCCAGGCTGCGGCGCGCGCAGGTCGAACCGGACGATATCGACGGGCAAGCCCCCCGGCCCAACTGCCGCGTCAGCCCCTGTCGACCAGGGCCGATCGAACCAGACCACCCGACGGCGAAAACTGGCCTTGCTGACTTCAAGCCGGGTGACGCTGCTCTGCCCGGCGACCTTGACGGGCCCGACCTTGACGGCAAAGCCGAACAAGCCGCCATGCAACCCGATCCGCTGTGCAAAATCGGGGTTGAGCGTGGGGGCAGCGGGTGCCCAAGGGCTTATCCGCAGCCGCGCAGGCTGGCCACCGATCACCGCCGATACCACGCCATCGCCCCGCACCACATAGTCGATCGCCTTGGGTGCTGCGATCGCCGCACCGGTAAGGCAAGTCACCAACAGCAACAGCAGGGCTTTGGGGGCATGGGCAGCAACGCGCGACATCGATTGAAAACTCCTGCGTCGGCCATCAGCGCCGAGACTACATAACAGCTTGGTGGCGTGGCAAAATTAGGGCCGGACAAGATCAGCCGGGCGAAGCTGCCGATCCCGCTAGCAGGCCGCCATCGATATCAAATTCGCTGCCCGTGACATAGGTCGCCTCATCCGAGGCAAGAAACACTGCCATCGCAGCGACTTCCTCCGGCGTGCCAAAGCGTTTGAGCGGGGTATCCTTGGTCAGCGCCGTCATTCGTTCCGCCCGGTCGGGGCCCTCTCCCAGCATCGGCTCCCAAATGCCCGTCAGAATCGCGGCGGGGTGGATCGAATTGCAGCGGACCTTCATCCCCTGCTGCGCGCACCAGAGCGCAACCGATTTGGTATGGTTGCGGATCGCTGCCTTGGACGAGGCATAAGCGGCGGCCCCCGGAATGCCGACCAGCCCCGATCGCGACGACATATTGATGATCGCCCCCGTCCCCTGCGCGCGCATTGCCCGAATGGCATAGCGACACCCCAAAAAGGTGCCGTCGAGGTTGATGCGGTGCACGCGGTGCCATTCAGCAAGCGAGGCATTTTCGGGATCATGCGGGCCGCTGCTGTCTTCAAATCCCGTAATGCCGGCATTGTTGACCAGGATATCAAGCCGGTGGTCGCGCGCGATGAGTGCCGCCATCACCTCCTCCCAATCGCCCTCCTCGCCAACGTCAAGCGGCAGGAAACGGGTGGTGCCGCCAATCTCATTGGCAAGCGCGGCACCCGCCTCGCCATCAACATCAGTGATCCAGACGGTGGCGCCTTCCCCAGCAAAGGCGCGAACGATGGCAGCGCCGATACCGCGCGCGGCCCCTGTCACGAGCGCGACCTTACCGTGGAGACGACCGGGGCGAGCCATAATGTCATTCATGTCGGATGGTCCCTTGCGGTGATGGGCGCTTCGCCGGTAGCGCAGCCCTTATGCCCACAACGCTCGACACGCTACAAAAGACCTTTGGCTTTCCCGCCTTTCGCGGGGTGCAGGGCGATGTCGTCGCGCGGGTGATGGCGGGCGAGAATACGCTGGCGGTGATGCCGACGGGCGCGGGCAAGTCGCTATGCTATCAGCTGCCTTCGGTCGTGCTCGAGGGGACATGCGTAGTCGTCTCTCCCCTGATCGCGCTGATGCATGATCAGCTGCGCGCGGCCGATGCGATCGGCATTCGCGCCGCCACCTTGACGTCAGTCGATACCAACCAGGCCGAAACGGTGGCGCGGTTCAGGGCGGGCGCGCTCGATCTGCTCTATGTCGCGCCCGAACGCGCCTCGAACGATTCATTCCGCAATCTGTTGCGCCAGTCCCCGCTCGCGTTGTTCGCGATCGATGAGGCGCATTGCGTGAGCGAATGGGGGCATGATTTCCGTCCCGATTACCGGCTGCTGCGGCCCTTGCTTGACGAATTCGGCGATGTCCCCCGGCTCGCGCTGACCGCCACCGCCGACGCGCATACCCGTGCCGATATCCTTGATCAGCTCGGTATTCCGCGCGACGGGCTGATCATCGCCGGGTTCGACCGGCCCAATATCCGCTACATGATCTCCCCGCGCGACAACACCGCGCGCCAGATCACCCAAGTGATCCGCGACACGCCGGGGCCGGGCATCGTCTATGCGCAGACGCGTGCCGCCACCGAACGGCTGGCCGAACAACTCGCCAGCACCGGTCGGCCGACGCGCGCTTATCATGCCGGTCTCGACCCCGCCGTGCGCGCGCGCAACCAGGCGGCGTTCGTCCAATCAGAGGATATGGTGATTTGCGCGACGATCGCCTTCGGGATGGGAATCGACAAACCCGATGTCCGCTTCGTCGCGCATGCCGGGTTGCCCAAATCGATCGAGGCCTATTATCAGGAGACGGGGCGCGCCGGGCGTGACGGCGACCCTAGCGTCGCACATCTCTTCTGGGGGGCGGAGGATTTCGCCCGCGCCCAGCAACGCATCGCCGAGGTCGAGCTTGAGCGGCAGGCAACGGCGCGCGCGCAATTGCAGGCGCTGTCCGGGCTGGTCGAGACCGGCAGCTGCCGCCGGGCGATGCTGCTGCGGCATTTCGGGGAAAATCCGCCCACCGAATGCGGCAATTGCGATAATTGCCTGTCCAAGCCTGCGCTGATTGATGCAACCGAGCTGGCGCGCAAATTCCTGTCGGCGGTGTACCGCACCGGGCAGAGCTTTGGCGTCGGCCATCTCGAAAAGGTACTGACCGGCGCGACCGATGAGCGCGTCGAGAAAATGGGGCATGACCGGCTGAGCGTGTTCGGCATTGTCTCGGGCGCTGAAGCCGCGCTGATCCGGCCGCTGTCGCGCGCGCTGCAGGCGCGCGGATTGCTGACCACCACCGAGCATGGCGGCCTGAGCCTGGGCGGGGAAGCCCGCGCGGTGCTGAAGGGCGAGGCACCGGTGCAAATCGTTGCGCCGCCAATCAAGAAACCCGGCGGCAGGCGGCGCGCGGCAGCGGCCGACATGCCCAATGATCCGCTGTTCGAGGCGCTGCGCACCAAGCGCCGCGAGCTGGCGACCGAGGCCAAGGTGCCGCCCTATGTGATCTTCCACGATTCGGTGCTGCGCGAGATGGCCGCGCTGAAGCCAGCGTCGCGGGTGGCGCTAGGGCAAATCACGGGGATTGGCGCGCGCAAGATGGAAGCTTACGGTGATGCCTTTCTGGCCGTGATCCGGGAGTCACTATGATCCGCGTTCTTACCCCTGACTTTGCTGTCGCCCCGCAGATCGAGGTCGATGATCTGGCCGAAATCGCCGGTGCCGGCTTCGTCGCTGTCATCAATAACCGCCCCGAAGACGAGGAAACCGGCCAGCCCGTCGGTGCCGCGCTCGAGGCCGCCGCTGCTGCGAGTGGGCTAAGCTATGTCGCGATCCCCGTCGGCCATGCCGGTTTCGGCCATCCCCAGCTCGATGCGATGGCAGCGGCGCTGGCATCAGCAACCGGGCCCGTGCTCGCCTTTTGCCGATCGGGCACGCGCAGCTGCAACCTCTGGGCGCTGACGATGGCAAAAGGTGGCGCCGACCCTGAAACGCTGGTGCGGCAGGCAGCGGGCGCTGGCTATGATCTATCCGGCATTCGCCCCACGCTTGACGCGCTGGCAGCAGGCGCGTGACCACGCGATGAGCCTGACCCAGCTGATCATTTCCGTTGTCGGTGTGCTCGGCCTCGCGCTGCTTGCGCGGCTGTTGCGGCTGGGCGAGGGAAAGATCGCCAGTGCCGACGATGCCTGCCGGATTGCCGAAGAAATGCTTGCCGGATTCGAAGCGCGGCGCGCGATTGTCAGCAAGGATGGCGATGCTGCCTTAGTGGCCGGTAACGGCACGGTTGCCGTGCTCAAGCGCCACGGGGCGAAAGTTGCCGCCCGTCGGCTGGTCCCACCGCTGCAGATCCGCGACGCGCCGGAGGGCGTGACGATCGACACGGGTGAACGCCTGTTCGGCGCCGTGACGCTGATCAACGTTTTCCCCGATGACGCGCGGGCACTGGCAGCGCCACTGACACTGGTGTAAGCAAGCGACATGAATTTGCCCGACCCCGTCTCCTATGCGGTCCCCGCCTTCATCCTGCTGGTGCTGGCCGAGATGCTCGTGGCCTGGGCGCGCGACAAGAGTCGCTATGAGCCCAAGGACACGCTGACCTCGCTGTCGCTGGGTCTGGGCAGCACGATTGCCGGGGTGATCGTGGGCGGTGCCGCCTATGCAATTGCGCTTTGGGTGTGGCAGTTCCGCCTCTTTGATATTGGTTTTGAATGGTATTGGTTTCCGATCGTCTTCGTGATCGACGACCTGGCCTATTACGCCTTTCATCGCTCCGCCCACCGCGTCCGCTGGTTCTGGGCGAGCCATGTCATCCACCATTCGAGCCAGCATTATAATCTGTCGACTGCACTCCGGCAGACCTGGACCGGCTTTTTCTCGCTCGGTTTCCTGTTTCGCTTGCCGCTGTTTTTGATCGGCTTTCCACCGGCGATGGTGTTCTTCCTGGCGGGGATCAACCTGATCTATCAGTTCTGGATCCATACCGAAGTGATCGACCGGATGCCGCGCTGGTTTGAAGCGGTGATGAACACGCCATCGCACCACCGCGCGCACCACGCCATCAACCCGCGCTATCTCGACAGCAATTATGCCGGGGTGTTCATCATCTGGGACAAGATGTTCGGCAGTTTCGTGGCGGAACGCGATGACGATCGGCCCCATTATGGCATCGTCAAACAGCTTGGCAGCTTCAACCTGTTATGGGCGGCGTTCCATGAATGGATAGGCATCGCCAAAGATGTGTGGGCAGCGCCGGGTCTACGTGCCAAGATTGGGTATATCGTTATGCCGCCGGGCTGGAGCCATGACGGTAGCAGAGACACATCGGAATCGATCAAGCAGCATTGGCTAAACAGCCAGGCAGGCCGAGGGGAAGAGACTTGGAAGAAGCCGATATCGTCGTCGTCGGGGGTGGATCAGGCGGGAGCGCCGTCGCCAGTCGGCTAAGCGAGGGCGGCACCTACAAGGTCGTGCTGCTCGAAGCGGGCGGCAAGAATACCGGGCTCCGCACGCGCATTCCGGGCTTCATCCCCTTCCAGACCGACAAGACCAACTGGCAGTTCGAAACCGTGCCGCAGGTGGGACTGAATGGCCGTCGCGGATACCAGCCGCGTGGCAAGGGGCTGGGGGGCTCCTCCGCGATCAACGCGATGATCTATATTCGCGGTAACGCCTGGGATTACGACAATTGGGCTGCAATGGGCTGCCCCGGCTGGTCGCATGCCGAGGTGCTGCCCTATTTCAAACGTGCCGAGAATAATGTGCGCGGTGCCGATGAATTCCACGGCGGCAATGGCCCGCTGCATGTCAGCAACCAGACCTCACCCAACCCCGGTTCGTTTGACTTTATCGAAGCGGGCGCATCGCTCCAAATCCCGCGCAACGACGATTTTAACGGCGCGCGGCAGGACGGCATTGGCATGTACCAGGTCACGCAGAAAGGCGGCGAACGCTGGAGCGCGGCGCGCGGCTATCTGGAGCCCGCGCGGGATCGCGCCAATCTGTCGATCATGACCGGCGTGACCGCCGAGCGCGTCCTGTTCGACGAAGGTCGCGCCTGGGGTGTTGCCTATACGCAGGACGGCGAATCGCGCGAGATCAGAGCGAAGCATGCTGTGGTGCTCGCCGGCGGGGTGTTCGGCACGCCGCAATTGCTGATGCTGTCCGGCATCGGCCCCGCCGCGCATTTGCGCGACCATGGCATTGCGGTGCGGATCAACCGGCCCGAGGTTGGCGAGAATCTGCAGGACCACCTCGATTATGTCGCGTCATATGAGACCAAGAACACACAGTTCCTGGGGCAGACGCTAACGGGCACGTTCAATTCGGCGCGCGCGTTGATCCAGTGGTTCCGCAAGCGCGAGGGGGCGATGACGTCTCCCTATGCCGAAAGCGGCGCGTTCCTGACGATGAACCCCGATGCGCCTTGCCCCGATGTGCAGCTGCATTTCGTGATCGCAGCGCTTGAAGATCATGGCCGGTCGAAAGTGACCGCGCACGGCTTTTCTGGCCATGTCTGTGTGCTGCGGCCCGAGAGCAAGGGCACGGTGCGGCTCGCCTCGATCGATCCACGCGCCGCGCCGTTGATCGACCCCGCCTTCCTCACCGATCCGCGCGACATCGACCTGATGAAAAAGGGCGTCAAGGCGATGTACCGCATCCTCGAAACCCCGCCGATGACCAAGTACGACGCACGCGACCGCAATCCCATCGATCTGAACGATGACGATGCGCTCGAGCGACTGATCCGGGCGCGCGCCGACACCATTTATCACCCGGTCGGCACCGCCCGGATGGGATCGGACGAGGGCGCGGTCTGCGATCCCAAACTGCGCGTGCGCGGGGTGACGGGGCTCTACATCGCCGATGCCTCGATCATGCCCAAGCTGATATCGGGCAACACCAATGCGCCGTCGATCATGATTGGCGAACGCTGCGCCGATTTCATACTGGCGGACCTCGCCTGATCGCCTAAAGCACGGGCGTGGATAGAAAAGACTGGAACCGCATCGGCCTCGCCGCCGCAGTGTTGCTTGTGCCCGGCGGGTTTCTGCTCGGGGCAACAATGCTGGCGCGGCGTGCGAGCAAGGCGGCCCCTGAAGGGCCAGTGACGCCCAAGGACGAGCCGAAAACCACCCCAGTTTCTGAACCGTCGCCGCCTGGCAGCCTCGATTAAGGGCGCAACTGGTTAGGCCCACTGGCTGGGCTTGTCCTGAAAATGCTGCAGGTTTGGGGTTGCTCTACTGCCAGTTAATGGCAGCATGCGATGCTATTTCCTCCCGGGGAGGGCCGCATCATGTCTCGCTCGCAACGCCTGCTCGATCTGGTCCAGGTCCTGCGTCGCCATCGCCGGGCGGTAGCGGGCGTTGTGCTTGCCGAAGAGCTCGGCGTGTCTTTGCGGACGCTCTATCGCGATATCGACACCTTGCGCGCGCAGGGTGCCCCTATCGATGGGGAGGCGGGCGTCGGCTATGTCCTGCGCCCGGGCTTCATGTTGCCGCCGCTGATGTTTTCCGAAGAAGAGATCGAAGCGCTGGTGCTCGGCTCGCGCTGGGTATCGGAACGCGCCGACGGGTCGCTGGGCAAGGCGGCGCGCAATGTGCTGGCCAAGATCGGCGCGGTCCTGCCCGATGACCTGAAGGACGGTATTGAAGCGTCGGGCCTGTTAATCGGCCCCGGTCAGCGGATCGCCGCTGGCGACGCTGAACTGGCGACGATCCGCGCGGCAATCCGGTCCGAACGCAAACTGGCCATTGCCTATGCTGACGAGCAGGGCAGCATCACCCAGCGGACCATCTGGCCCTTTGCGCTCGCCTTTTATGATCGGGTGCGAGTCGTCGTTGCCTGGTGCGAATTGCGCGAAGATCATCGGCATTTCAGAACCGATCGAATCACGGCGCTTGATGTCGCGCCCCACCGAATGCCGCGCCGCCGCGCCGCGTTGCTCAAGGAATGGCGCGCGCTGCGGGGAATCCCGGAGCAATGACGCAAGGTGAACGACTGCTGACATAAACTGGCAGTGTGGCAGTTTAGATGTCTCTCGGTCGGCACCCAACCCCGGATGCCGCCGATCCGAGGAGACCTCGCATGTCAGATTTTAGTTTTCTGCTGCTGCACGTCACAGACCATGCCGCCAGCGCCCAGCTCTACGCCGCGTTGCTCGATATTCCAATCGTCGATCAAAAGCCCGATATTGCCCTGCTGCCGCTCAAGGATGGCGTAATGCTCGGCCTATGGTCGGCAGAAACCGTCGAGCCGACAAGCAGCGGCCAAACCGGGGCCAGTGAGGTGGCCTTCACTGTTGCTGATGCAGCCGCAGTTGAGGCGACGTATGCCGACTGGAAGCAGCGCGGTTTGACGATCGCGCAGGCGCCGACCCGGATGAGCTTTGGCACCACCTTTGTCGCACTCGATCCCGATGGCCATCGGCTCCGCATCTTCGCGCCGGATGCCGCATAGGCCGATCCCGCCGAGCCCTCAGCATCCTCTCGGCATCCCGACCTCAAAAAAAGGGCCGGAGCGTTGCCGCTCCGGCCTTAGGATGTTCGCAGGAGGAACCTAGGTGGGGGTGCGCCACTGTCTTTAGCGACGGGCGGCGCACCCCGATCGTGTCAGTAGTTATAGGCGCGTTCGCCATGCTCGCTGATGTCGAGGCCATCGCTTTCGACTTCGGCGGAGGGACGAAGGCCAATCGTGTATTTCAGCAGCAGGAACAGGATCAGCGAAACGCCGCCCGACCACGCCAAGGTGATGCCCACGGCCTGTAGCTGGACCCAGAGCTGCGCGACAATGTCGTACTTTTCCGGGTAGAAGCCAGCCGGCGTCACCGTGTAATCGAAATAGCCCTGGCCACCGAGCGACGGCGCGGCGCAGATGGCGGTCCCGAGCGCACCGACGATCCCGCCGACGCAGTGGACCCCGAACACGTCGAGCGAGTCATCATATTTCAGCGCCTTTTTCACCGTCGTCACAAAGAAGAAGCAGACGATGGAAGCCACGAAACCCAGCACGATTGATGTCATCGGCGCTGCATAGCCCGAGGCAGGAGTAATCGCGACAAGGCCGGCCACGGCGCCAGTCGCGGCACCCAGCAGTGAAGGCTTTTTGTGGACGATCTGTTCAATCACCGCCCAGGCAATCGCCGCCGCCGCCGTGGCAACATAGGTGTTGATGAACGCCACCGTCGTCACGCCATTGGCTTCCAGGTTGGAGCCAGCGTTGAAGCCGAACCAGCCAACCCAGAGCAGGCTGGCCCCGATCATCGTCATCGTCAGCGAATGCGGTGGCATCGGCTCTTTGTTGAAGCCAAGCCGGGGACCGATCACCAGACAGCCGACCAACCCGGCGATGCCTGCATTGATGTGCACCACCGTGCCGCCCGCGAAATCGAGCGCGCCCTTGCCCCACAGATAGCCTGTGTCGGTCGGGTTAGCGGGCAGGAAATCCGGGCCAGCCCAGTACCACACCATATGCGCGATCGGAAAATAGACGAGCGTCAGCCACGCGACCACGAAAATGATCAGCGGCGTAAACTTCACGCGCTCAGCAAACGCCCCGACGATCAAGGCCGGCGTGATGCAGGCAAAGGTCATCTGGAAGATCACAAAGGCATATTCAGGCAGATAAACGCCGTTTGAGAAGGTCGCCGCGAGCGTGCTCGCATCGACGCCCATCAACATCGCCTTGGAAAAGCCGCCGACAAAGGGCGCCGTGTCGCCGCTGCCCGCGGTGAACGCCATCGAATAGCCCCAGCAGACCCAGACAAGGCTGGCGACCGAGACGATCATCAGCACCTGCATCAGCACGCTCAGCATATTCTTGGTGCGCACCAAGCCGCCATAAAACAGCGCGAGGCCCGGCACCGACATCATCAGCACCAGCACCGACGAAATGAGCATCCAGGTCGTGTCGCCCTTGTTGACCATGGCAGCGGTGGGCACGAACGGCGCGGCCGGTGCTGCTGCTGCCGCGTCCTGGGCCCAGGCGGGAAGGGCAGCAAACAGCGTCGCGCTGGCCATCCCCAATCCTGCCAGTTTTCCGGCCGTCTTCATTGAAAGCGTCATCATTGCCCCCTTCACTGACCGGCTCACAGGGCGGTCGTATCGGTTTCGCCGGTGCGGATCCGCACGGCCTGGCCCACATCGAGCACGAAAATCTTGCCGTCGCCGATGGATCCGGTGTTGGCTGCAGCCTGGATCGTCTCAATCACGCGCGGAGCCAGGTCCGTTGCGCAAACGACTTCGATCTTGATCTTGGGCACCATATTGGTGGTGTATTCCGCGCCACGATAAATCTCGGTCTGGCCCTTTTGCCGACCAAAGCCCTTCACCTCTGACACGGTCATCCCGGCGACCCCGATATCGGTCAACGCCTCGCGGACCTCATCGAGTTTGAATGGTTTGATAATGGCGATGACCAGTTTCAATCGCTTGCCCCCCAATAATTGTGCACGTGCGAGAAACATCTCAGCAAGGGGCATGCCAGAGTCACAAAATGTTGAAATATTGCGGTTTCGCGACACTGGCCAAGCAAGCCAGAGTCAAATTTTTGTGCAGTTGCGAAGGCCTGCCCAAAAAATAGGCAGTTAGCGTGCCGCTTTTTCGACAATCGCCCGCGCGGCGGCGAGATCATCGGCATCGACCATCACGCGCACCGGGATCAAAAACGCGCTGCCATCAGCAATGCTGGCATGGCCATCAAAAGCGACCGCGAAAATATCCTCTGAATCAAGCAACCCGATCACGATATGCGCTTCGTTGCGATCGAATCGCCCGAGTTCGATGAGCGCCACGGCTCAGGCTATGGGGTCGAGCATGACGGTCTGCACCCGCACCGGCAGCCCGTCGATGCTCTTGTTGCGCTCGGCGATGCGCGCAAGCCGTTCAGCGGGGTCCTGCTGCGCATGGAAGCGAACCAGGGTGTCGCGTTCTTTCTCCAGCGTCATCTTCGGCACAGCCCAGCCGCAGCTGGTCTGCAAGCTATCGACGGCGATGTCGAAGATCTGGCGGGTGCCTGGCAATTTGGGGAAGTGCGCGGCGAGGCCGTCAAAGCCCGGATCGCCGATCACATGATAGCTGCCCGTCCCATAAAGCCGCAGAATCAGCGCCGGATTATCAAACGCGCAGAACATGATGGTGATACGGCCGTCTGCGGTCAGGTGCGCCTGGGTCTCATTGCCCGATCCACCAAGATCGAGATAGGCGACGCGGTTGGGCCCGAGCACGCGAAACACGTCCATCCCCTTGGGGCTAACATTAACGCGGGCCCCTTCCGCAGCGGTGGCGACGAAAAAGATCGGCTGTTTGGCAATGAAAGCGCGGTGCTTGTCGTCGATCGCGGTAAAGAATTCGGCCATGGGCAATATCCTTGCGTTGACACGCATGTAACTTGCGCATAATTTATGCGCATGAAAATAGAGTCGATCCGTTCCAGCAAACGGAAAGCCGTCAATCTATCTCTCGATACCGGTGTCGTCGAGGCTGCGCGCGCAGTGGGTCTGAATTTGAGCCAAGTGTGCGAAGCGGCACTGCGCGAAGCAAGCAAGCAGGAAGAGCAAAGGCGCTTTCGCGAAGAAAATCGAGCAGCTTTCGATTACTGGAACAAATGGGTCGAACAGCACGGCCTGCCGCTGGAGAAATATCGGCAGTTCTGATGGCGCAATTCGACGTCTTTCGACTGTCCGACAGCAGTCTGGTGCTTGACTGCCAGTCTGACCTGATCAACGCTTACGAAACGCGTTTTGTCGTGCCGCTGATCGTCGCCGAGGCTGACGCAGTAATCATCCCGCGCCTCCACCCGCGCTTCCGCATCGAGGAAACCGATGTCGTTATGGTCACCCATTTCGCCGGAACCATTTCGCGCAGGGAACTGATGACACGGATCGGATCGCTCGAGCACGAGCGGCTTCGTATTATATCGGCGATCGACGTCTTGACGGGAAGTGGTTGACCGCCCGCCGCTAAACCGCCGTCCCGCCCACCGTCAGCCCATCGACCAGCAATGTCGGTTGCCCAACCCCCGCGGGCACGCTCTGTCCGCCCTTGCCGCACATGCCAACGCCCTCGTCGAGCGCCATGTCGTCACCGATGCCGATCACGCGGGTGAGGACGCTGGGGCCATCGCCAATCAGCGTTGCGCCCTTGATCGGCGCGCCGATCCGGCCATTTTCGACCAGATAAGCCTCGGTACAGCTGAACACGAATTTGCCCGAGACGATATCGACCTGCCCGCCGCCGAACGACTTGGCGAAGATGCCCTTCTTTACCCGCGAGAGCAGCTCTGCCGGATTATCGCGCCCGCCGCGCATGAAGGTGTTGGTCATCCGTGGCATCGGCGCGTGCTGGAAACTTTCGCGGCGGCCATTGCCGGTGGGGGCGACCCCCATCAGCCGCGCGTTGAGCCGGTCCTGAATATAGCCCTTCAAGATACCGTCTTCGATCAGGATATTCTCCTGGGTCGGCGTGCCCTCATCATCGATCGACAGCGAGCCGCGGCGGTCGTGCAGCGAGCCATCGTCGACCACCGTCACGCCGGGTGCCGCGACTCGCTCACCAACCCGGCCCGAAAAGGCCGAGGTGCCCTTGCGGTTGAAATCACCCTCCAGCCCATGGCCAATCGCTTCGTGGAGCAGGATGCCGGGCCAGCCGGGCCCGAGCAGCACGGTCATCTCACCCGCCGGGGCATCGACCGACTCGAGATTGACCAGCGCCTGGGCCAGCGCCTCATCAATCGCGCGATTCCAGGTGTCGGGGCCCATTAGCTGATCATAGAGATAACGCCCGCCGAGCCCGAAGCTGCCGGTCTCTCGACGGCCATTCTGCTCGACGACGATCGACACGTTGAGCCGCACCAGCGGGCGGATATCGGTTGCGATGAAACCATCGGGGCGGACGATCTCAACCACGCTCCAACTGCCCGACAGCGACACTGATACCTGCGCCACACGCGGATCGCGCGCGCGCGCCGCCGCGTCGATTGTCTGGCACAGGTTCACCTTGTCCGCGAAGGGAACGAGATCGAGCGGATCGGCATCGGTATAAAGATGCCGGTTGGTGGCATTTGGCGGCGGCGCCTTGGCTGATGCCGACGGGTCAATCAGCGCCATTGTGGTGGCGGCGCGACTGATCGCGGCGGCGCTGATCTCATTGGCATGGGCAAAGGCGGTTGTTTCACCCGATACCGCGCGCAGGCCAAAGCCCGACTGGGTATCATAACTCGCGGTTTTCAGCCGCCCGTCGTCGAAGCCGAACGCTTCCGATTTGCGATATTGCAGATACAGCTCGCCATCATCGGCGCGGGAAAGCGCGTCAGCGGTCAAGCGCTGCGCTTCGGCGGGGTCGAGTGCGCCCGCTGAATAGAGCAGGGCGCGGGGGTCAGCTATTTGGGTCATGCCCAGCAATATAGGGCGATCAAACGCTCGCGCCAGCGGGATGATCGGGCAAGGCTGATTGGTCTGCCCCATCCGCCGCGCCGCCGATCAGCACGAAGCGCCGATCACAATAGCCGCAATCGACATAGCCCTGCTCGTCAATTTCCAGGAAAACGCGGGGATGGCCGAGCGCGGCCGGGATACCATCATGCGCGCCGTCACAGGCAACGCGGGACTGGGTGACGCGGGTGATTTCGGGTGGCGGGATCATGGGCTTCGCGATAGCAATGGTGGCGACGCACAGCAAGGCGCGGTCGTCATGGTAAAGGGCTTGAGACAATGCGGCGACCATTATGCGCGATCTTTATGGCCCTGCTGATCCCCACCAGTCTGGCCAGCGCACAAGAAGCCGCGCCCGGCGTGACAACATCCGCCATTCGCGCGGCTCTTGTGGGAAACTGGACGGGCAAGCTCGAATATCGCGACTATCAGGCCGATCGCTGGTTCGGCCTGCCCGTTACCGTATCGGTCGAGATGATGCGCGACGGGCTGACGTTGATCCGCCATGCTGATTTCGATGACGGCCCCAAAACCGGCATTGTCACGATCACCACGATCGCGCTGTTCGACCCCAAAACCAACCGCGAGCAAAGCGCCAGCTTCCGCAAAGGGCGCGAGACCGAGCTGACAACGACGATGCTGCGGCTAACCCGCGCGGCGGCGCTCGATCGCTGGACGCTCGAAGAGACGCAAGACGGCCAGGATGATGATCGCCCCGCGCGGATTCGCGAAACCACCACCCGTGATGGCGCGACGATGGTCACGCTGAAGGAAGTCGATTTCCTTGATGATAGCGGCGAGGCATGGCTCACCCGCAATCGCACCACGCTGACGCGCCAATAATGCAGCCATTTGTGGTGTTATAGGATCATTCGATGTCCGACACCCCATCCATCGGCGCGTTTGCCATCGTGCCAAGCAACGATCTGCCCAATGCCATCCCCTTTTGGGAGCGACTGGGTTTTGCGCGCGCAGGCGGATCAGACGACTATGTCATCATGGCCGGCTGGGGATGCGAAGTGCATTTGATCCAGGCCGGATCAGGCGCGTGGCGCGTTCCCGCTGAACATAATCCCTTCGGCGTCTTCATCCGCACCCCCGATGTCGACGCCATCGCCGCGCGAGTCGACGATTTGATCATCCGCCCGGGCGGCGTACTGCGGCACCGCGAATGGGGCCTGTATGAAGTTGGCATAGCCGGACCCGACGGCCTGCTGGTCCGGGTTGGCTGGCCGTCGGCACGCGTTCGGGCGTAAGCTTGCGCACGCCATTTCCCGGCATGTCCGCCGAAAATATTTGGCGACCCTGGCTTCGTGGCTTAAGCGGCTTGGCATGACCGACGCAGCCCATGAAGCCGCCATTTCGATCGACCGCCTGTCGAAAACCTATAAGGGCGGCAAGCGCGCGCTTGATGACGTCTCGTTCGATGTGCCGAGAGGCCAGATTTTCGGGCTGCTCGGCCCCAATGGCGCGGGCAAATCGACGCTGATCAATATCCTGGCGGGACTGGTCAACAAGACCAGCGGCACCGCCTCGATCTGGGGCTTTGATATCGACAAGCACCCGCGCAATGCCAAGGTGTCGATCGGCATCGTCAATCAGGAAATCCTGTTCGATCCGTTCTTTACGCCGGTTGAGACGCTGGAGATCCAGGCCGGCCTTTACGGCGTGCCCAAGGCGAAGCGGCGGTCGATGGAGCTGCTGCGCGCGGTGCATCTGGAAGACAAGGCCAATGCCTATGCCCGCACCCTGTCGGGCGGCATGAAGCGGCGGCTGATGGTCGCCAAGGCGATGGTCCACACCCCCCCGGTGCTGGTCCTCGACGAACCGACTGCGGGCGTCGATATCGAACTGCGCAAGCAATTATGGGATTATGTCCGCGAATTGAATGCGGGTGGCGTGACGGTGGTGCTGACGACGCATTATCTGGAGGAAGCAGAACAACTTTGCGACCGGATCGCGATCATCAACCACGGCAAGCTGATCGCCAATGAACCGACCCGCACGCTGGTCGGCATGGCGCAGGAAAAGCTGGTTGCGGTCACCGTCGACCGCGACATCGCCACGCCGCCCGACCATGGCAGCTTTGAGAAGATCGAGGTCAAGGGCGACCGCGTACTGGAGATCACCTATCGCAAGGACAGCGTGAATGCGGGGCAAGTGCTCGCGGCGGTGCAGGCGGACGGATACGGGATCGTCGATGTCTCGACGCGCGAGGCCGATCTGGAGGATGTTTTCCTCAACCTGACGCGGGCGAGCAATCCGCCTTCCCCCCTCCCCCC
>LNFI01000039.1 GCA_001464615.1 Sphingomonadales bacterium Ga0077557
TGGCGGCCGAGAGATACCGCGCGCGCGCGGAAACTACGAAATGCTGCGACACCTGCCGAGCGAAAGCTCTGGCTATATCTTGGCGCAAGTCGGCTCGACGGGCACAAATTTTCTCGGCAAATGCCGGTTGGACCGTTTTACCCGGATTTCCTTTGCAGATCAAAACGACTCATCGTGGAAATCGATGGATACTCGCACGACACCGATCCGACGCGCGATGCGAAGCGGGACGATTACCTCAACTCACTTGGATATGTCGTGATGCGATTCACCAACGATGATGTCATGAAAAATGTAGACGGCGTGGTCTCAGCGATTGGGATCGCGCTTGCGGAAAGCCCCCCCCCCAGCCCCTCCCGCAAGCGGGAGGGGGGTTTTTGACCCATATCACCGACATCCTCATCATCGGCTCCGGCGCCGCTGGCCTTACCGCCGCGCTCAACCTCGCTGATCAGTTCAAGGTGACCGTCCTCGCCAAGGGCGGGCTGAACGAAGGGTCCACCGCCTGGGCACAAGGGGGGATCGCCGCCGTGCTTGAACCCGGCGACACTTTTGACAGCCATATCGAGGATACAATGGTCGCCGGCGCGGGGCTCAATGACCGCGCGACCGTGGAATTCGTCGTCGAAAGCGCCCCCGCCGCGATTGCGCGGCTGGCCGAGCTCGGCGTGCCCTTCAATATGGAGGGCAACCTGCCCCATTTGACGCGCGAGGGCGGGCATAGCCACCGGCGGATCGTGCATGTCGATGACGCCACTGGGTGGGCGGTGCAGGAAGCGTTGCAGCGCGCCGCCGATCTGCACCCCAACATCACCCTGGTGCCCGATATGGTCGCGATCGACCTCGCCACCGGGCGGCATGAGGCGCGCTATTCGGGATCGGGCCATGTCTGGGGCGTCTATGCCGTCAACCGCGCGACCGGGCGAGTCGAGCTCTTCACCGCGCGCGCGACCATCTTGGCGACGGGCGGTGCGGGGCGCACCTATCTCTTCTCCACCGCCCCACGCGGGGCGACCGGGGACGGCATCGCGATGGCCTGGCGCGCAGGCTGCCGCGTCTCCAATATGGAGATGATGCAGTTCCATCCGACCTGCCTCTACAACCTCGACGTCAAAAATTTCCTGATCACTGAAGCGGTGCGCGGCGAAGGCGGGCATTTGCTGATCCCCGAAACCGGCTATCGCTTCATGCCCGATTTCGATCCTCGGCTGGAACTCGCGCCGCGCGATGTCGTGGCGCGGGCGATCGATCATGAGATCAAGCGGCTCGGGCTGGATTATGTCCATCTCGACATCAGCCACAAGGACCCGGCCTTTATCCGCGACCATTTCCCCAACATCTATGAAAAGCTGCTGGGGCTGGGCATCGACATGACGACCGATCCGATCCCCGTCGTGCCCGCGCAGCATTATACTTGTGGTGGGATCGTCGTCGATCTCGACGGGCGGACCGATCTGCCCGGGCTCTATGCCGCAGGCGAATGCACTGAAAGTGGGCTGCACGGCGCCAATCGGCTTGCGTCCAACTCGCTGCTCGAATGCTTTGTGTTTGGGGAGGCCTGCGCCCGGCATATCGCGGCCCATTGGGACGATCTGCCGCCGCCACCCGCAATCCGCCCCTGGGACGAAAGCCGGGTCGAGGATTCGGACGAGGAAGTCGTCATCAAGCAGAACTGGACCGAAATTCGCCGCTTCATGTGGAATTATGTCGGCATCGTCCGCACCACCAAAAGGCTCGAGCGCGCGCAACACCGTATTCGCCTGCTGACCGATGAGGTGAATGATTATTATGGGCATTTCCGCGTGACGCCCGATCTGATCGAGCTGCGCAACCTGTTGCAAACCGCCGAACTTATCGTGAAATCGGCGCTGCACCGCAAGGAAAGCCGGGGGCTGCATTATACGCTCGATTACCCCGACATGCTGCCCGATGCGCGCGATACGGTGCTGATGCCTTAACCAAATACTGACCATTTTCGGGAAGTTTCGCAGTTCATCGCGCTTTTCCGGGTATTCATCGCAAGTGCGATTTATGCGTATACCGTGTTAACGGCTACCGCGTCATGATGGGGCAGACGTTCCGGGGGGAGGGTGAACAGCTTGTTTCAGCAAGGAAAAGATGTGACACTCGAACGGCACAATCCGGCACTTGCCGCCTTTGCGATGATCGCGCTGGCAGGGTGTGCTTCTACCTCCTCACCGCAAATTGCGCGGGTCGCCCCGCCGCCGCCCCCCGCGCCCGTCTATCGCGTCAGCATGCCCGTTCCGCCATCTGCCCCGGTCGGCGCGGTGGCACCCGCCGGTCTTTCCGCCTCTATCAATGCCGTCCGCGCCCAATTTGACGGGACCGTTGGCATCGCCGTGCGCAGCGTCGACAAGGGTTGGTCAGTCGCCACCAATGGCGATCTGAAACTGCCGCAGCAAAGCGTCAGCAAATTATGGGTCGCGATGACGGTGCTTGATGCGCGCGATTCCGGGCGGCTGACGCTAGACGATCCCGTCACCGTCACGCGTGAGGATTTGACGCTGTTTCATCAGCCCATTGCCGCGATGGTGACTGGCGATGGCTATAAGGCAACCGTCGGTGAGCTGCTCCAGCGCGCGCTGACCACCAGCGACAATACCGCCAATGATCGGCTGCTGCGCTATGTCGGCGGGCCCGATGCCGTGCGGGCATTCATCAAGCGCAAGGGGCTGGGGGCGATCAATTTCGGCCCTGGCGAGCGCCTGCTGCAAAGCCAGACGGCGGGCCTGCAATGGAAACCTGAATTTGCCCTAGGCAGCGCCTTTACCCGCGCTCGTGCCCGGCTGCCGCTGTCGACTCGGGTGCAAGCCTTTGAAAGCTACGTCAGCAACCCGCCCGACGGCGCCGCGCCATCTGCCATTGCCGGGGCACTGGCGATGCTGAAAAAGGGTGAGCTGCTGTCATCGCCGTCGACCAGCTATCTGATCTCGACGATGGAATCATCGAAGACCGGCCGGCAACGGCTGCGCGGTGCCGTGCCCGAAGGCTGGCGTTTTGGTCATAAGACCGGCACTGGCCAGGATCTCGCCGGGCGCACAGCGGGCTATAATGATGTCGGCATCCTGACCGCGCCCGATGGGCAAAGCTATACGCTGGCCGTGATGATCGGCGATACCCCGCGCCCAGTCACCGAGCGCCAGGCCTTGATGCAATCGGTGGTCGCCAGCGTGGTTGCGTATCACCGCTAAAGACAGTTCGACCGCAAGCTGCGGGATGGCCTTGCCCGGATAAACCGGCAGGGCCACGCCATGGATAAAGACATCATCGACGCGCGCATCGCTGCGCAGGATTGGCCGACCATCACCGCCGCGCTCGACGCGCGCGGCTGGGCGATCCTGCCCGCCTTAATTAATCCCGAATCAGCACGCGCCACCGCCGCACTTTTCGATGACGATACCCGGTTTCGCAGCCGGATCGTCATGGCCCGGCACGGCTTTGGCAGCGGCGACTATGGCTATTTTGCCCATCCGCTGCCGCCGCTCGTCTCGCGGCTCCGCCGCACGCTCTATCCGCAGCTGACCGCGCTGGCTGATTACTGGCACGAACGGCTGGGCAATCCGGCCCGCTTTCCCGCTGCGCATCAGGACTATCTGGCGCGCTGTCACGACGCCGGACAGCTGCGACCGACACCGTTGCTGCTGCGCTACCGCAGCGGCGATTATAATTGCCTGCACCAGGATCTGTACGGCACGCATGTCTTCCCGCTGCAGGTCGCGATCCTGCTGTCGCGCCCGGGGAGTGATTTCAGCGGCGGCGATTTCGTCATCACTGAACAGCGCCCCCGCCAGCAATCACGCGTCGATGTGGTGCCGCTTGGCCAGGGCGATGCGGTGATCTTTGCGGTCAACCACCGGCCCGTCCGGGGCAGCCGGGGCGATTACCGAGTGACGATGCGCCACGGCGTCGCCACGATCCGCAGCGGGGAGCGCCACACGCTCGGCATCATCTTTCACGACGCCCATTGATCCGGTCGGCCGGGCTGGCCGATTGCTTGCCGAAACACTTTGTACAGCGCGGCGGTTCGGCTATCTCTGCGCGATGCCTCATCTCTATCTTGTCGATGGCTCCGGTTATATCTTCCGCGCCTATCACCGCCTACCGCCACTGACCAACATCCATGGCCAGCCAGTCGGGGCAGTGTACGGCTATACGACGATGCTGTGGAAGCTGGCCGACGAGCTCCACAAGGCCGACGGGCCGACACATATGGCGGTGATCCTCGACAAGGGCAGCCACACCTTTCGCAACGATCTCTATGATCAATATAAGGCACACCGGCCACCCGCCCCCGAAGATCTTGTCCCGCAATTCCCGATGATCCGCGATGCTACCCGCGCCTTTTCGCTGCCCTGCATCGAGGAAGCGGGGCTGGAAGCCGATGATATCATCGCCAGCTACGCCAAGGCCGCCCTGGCGCAGGGCTGGGCCGTCACGATTGTCTCGTCCGACAAGGACCTGATGCAGCTGATCGCGCCCGGGCTCGACATGTATGATACGATGAACAATCGGCGGCTGGGGCCGGGTGATGTCGTCGAGAAATTCGGGGTTGGGCCGGATCGGCTTGGCGATGTGCTCGCGCTGATGGGCGACAGTGCTGATAATGTGCCGGGCGTGCCGGGCATTGGCCCCAAAACCGCTGCCAAGCTGATCCTGGAACATGGCGATCTGGAAGCCGTGCTTGCCGCCGCGCCGGCGATGAAGCCCGGCAAATTGCGCGACAATTTGATCGATCATGCTGAAATGGCGCGGCTGTCACGCATCCTGGTGACGCTGAAGGATGATGCAGCTCTACCCGATCCGCTCGATGATCTGGTGTTAAAGGGCATCCCGGATGCGCCGCTGCGCGCGTTCCTTGACCATCACGGCTTCAAATCACTGCTCGCGAAACTGTCCGCCGTCAGCGATACGCCCGTCGCCACCCCGCAAGCGGTGCCCGCCGAGCAGGATCCGGCGATCGATCTGGATCTGTACGAAACGGTGGTCGATCTGGCGGCACTGGATCGCTGGATCGCCCAGGCACGCCAGCAGGGCTGGATCGCGGTCGATACAGAGACGACGGGCATTGATGCAACCCAGGCCGAGCTGGTCGGGATCAGCCTGGCGCTCGCCCCCAATCGCGCCTGCTATATTCCGGTTGCGCATGGCGGCACGGACATGTTCGCCGAAAAGCCGGAACAGCTCGATAAAGGCGTCGTGATCGCCAAGCTGAAGCCATTGCTTGAAGACCCAAGCGTGCTGAAGATCGGCCATAATCTGAAATATGACATGATCATCCTCGGGCGGCTGGGCATCGATGTCGCGCCGTTTGATGACACGATCCTAATGAGCTTTGATCTTGATGCCGGGTTGCACGGGCACGGCATGGACGAGCTGGCGATGCTTCACCTTGAGCATAAATGCATTGCCTTCAAGGACGTGGTCGGCACCGGCAAGAGTCAGCGTGGTTTTGCCGAAATCGATTTGAAGACCGCGACGCGCTATGCCGCTGAGGATGCCGATGTCACGCTCCGCTTGTGGCGCCGCTTCAAACCCCGGCTGGCGGCCGAAGGCGCGACGCGCGTCTATGAAATGGTCGATCGCCCGCTCGCCCCCGTCATCGCGCAGATGGAGCGTCACGGCATCAAGGTCGATCGCGATCGGCTGGCGCAGCTGTCGAGCGAATTTGCCGCGCAGATGGCGACGCTGGAGACCGAGATTCACGCCCTGGCGGGAATGCCCTTTACGATCGGCAGCCCCAAGCAATTGGGTGACGTGCTGTTCGAGCAGATGGGCATCAAGGGCGGCCGCAAGGGCAAATCGGGCGTTTATTCCACTGATGTGACCGAACTCGAAAAGATCGCCGCTGACAAGGCGTCGCCTGGCGCAGTGATCGCCGCACGCGTGCTCGACTGGCGCCAGCTGTCGAAACTCAAATCCACCTATACCGATGCGCTGCAGGCGCAGATCAACCCAGCGACGGGCCGCGTTCATACCAGCTATTCGCTCACCGGCGCGCAGACTGGGCGGCTGTCCTCCACTGACCCCAATCTGCAGAATATCCCGATCCGCACCGAAATCGGCCGCCAGATCCGCGATGCCTTTGTCGCTGAACCCGGCAATGTACTGCTCGCCGCCGATTATTCGCAGATCGAGCTGCGCCTGGCCGCGCATATGGCCGATGTGCCCGCGCTCAAACAGGCCTTTGCCGATGGCGCCGACATCCATTCGCTGACGGCGCAGGAATTATTCGGCGAGGTTAATCGCGACACGCGCGGGCGCGCCAAGACGATCAACTTCGCGATTCTCTATGGCATCAGCCGCTGGGGGCTGGCCGGGCGGCTCGACGTGACGCCTGACGAAGCGCAGGCGATGATCGATCGCTATTTTGACCGCTTCCCCGGCATCAACAATTATATCGCGACGACGATCGAACAGGTGCGCGAGCGCGGCTACACCACCACCTTATTCGGGCGGAAATGCCATTTTTCGCGGATCAAATCCCCCGTCCAGCATGAGCGCCAGGGGGCAGAGCGCGCCGCGATCAATGCGCCGATCCAGGGCACCAGCGCCGACATCATCAAACGCGCGATGGTGCGGATGGGACCGGCCCTCGCCGAAGCGGGCCTCCCCCATGTCCGCATGCTGCTGCAGGTCCATGACGAACTGGTGTTCGAACTGCCTGAGGGCGATGTCGCCGCCGCGAAACCGGTGATCGAACGGGTGATGGCGACCGCCGCCGAACCCGCCATTACGCTGTCGGTCCCGCTTGGGGTGGAGATTGGCACCGGCAAAAGCTGGGGCGCCGCGCATTGACGGTCATGCCGCGCACGCCTGCATCCCCGGCTTCCCCGGCATCGGACGATATTGCCGCCATCGCCAAGGGCGGGCGGACCAATGTCATTGGCTTTGCGCTGCGGCTGGCCGCGCGCGTACCGTTCCTGTTCGTTGCCGGGCGGCTTTACGGGGCCGATATGGTCGGGCGGTTCGCGCTTGCCGTGGTGGCGGTGGAACTGGCGGCGCTGATCGCGACCTTGGGCATGAAGCGCGGCCTGGCCCAGGCGCTGTCCGAAAGCGACCGGCCACATGCACATGTCGCCTGGGATGCGCTCGCGGTCGCACTGATCGCGTCGGTGGTTGCCAGTGCGCTGCTATTCGCCTTTCCCGGCATCATGTACCGGGCGGGCGCGCCGATGGGCATTGCACGGCTGCTGCCGGGGATCGTCGTTGCCATCGCCTGGTCCGATCTGACGCTGGCCGCGCTTGCCTATCGCCATAATGTCAGCGCGACGGTGACGGCACGGGCAGTCATCGAACCCTGGACGATCAGCATCGCCGCCACCGGCCTGTATTTCATCGCGCCGCATGACGGGCTGGAAATAGCCTATATGCTGTCGATGGTCGCGGCGCTAATCGCCTCGATCGTCCCCTTTGTCCGCAGTTACGGCATGCCGCACGGCTGGAAGCCAAGGCTGGCGACGATCGCGACGCTGGCGCGCCAGAATATGCCGCTTGCCGGTGCGGACGCGATCGAATGGGCAACGCGCAATGTCGATCGCTTCATCCTGGGCCAGCTGTTCGCCCCCTCGGTGGTCGGTATTTATTATATGGCGCAGCAAATCGCCTCCCTACCCGGACGGCTGAAGAGCAGTTTCGATCCGATATTGGGCCCGGTGATCACCACCAGCCTGGCGCGCGGTGACAAACAGGCCGTGGCGCGGCAGATCAGGCAGGTGGGATTTTGGATCATGGCCGCGCAAGGGTGCCTGGCATTGATGGGATCGATCCCCGGCGAAGCCGTGATGGGCACCATCGGGCCGCAATTCGTCGCCGGCACTGCTGCCCTGGCCTTTTTGCTGACCGCAGAAGTTGTCTCCTCGATGGGGGCGGTGTCCGAAAGTGCGCTGGTCTATGTCGCGCGTCACCGCAATCTCATGATTTCCGCCGTGATGCTGACGGTCCAGATCAGCCTGAGCTTTGCGCTGATCTTTGCGATGCGCGCGGTCGGTTGGCCCCCCAATTATCAAGCAGCAGGGCCAGCGGTTGCCCTGATGCTGTCCTATGCGATCACCTCAATCATCAAATCACGGCTGCTGTCTTCGCTGCTGGGTGCACCAATATCGGGCTGGCGCTGGCCAATGCTGTGGGCAGCGCTTGTCGCGATCGTGATCGGCACGGCCTTTACCGCCCTGCCGCATCGGTTTGAATGGGTCGAACTGGTCTTCGGCTTGCCCGCGATCGCCGCGAGCTATGCCTTTGTGCTGTGGAAATGGGCCTTTGGGCCAGAGGATCGCGCGCTGTTCAAGCTGAAGCCCCCTGCCGCCGCCTGATCAGTATCCGCAATCCCAATCAGTGGCGGAAATGCCGCATGCCGGTGAAGATCATCGCCAGCCCGGCATCATCCGCTGCTGCAATCACCTCGGCATCGCGGATCGACCCGCCCGGCTGAATCACCGCCGTCGCGCCTGCTTCAACCGCTGCCAGCAAGCCATCGGCAAAGGGGAAGAACGCATCCGACGCCACTGCAGATCCGATTGTGCGGGCTTGCGACCAACCCGCCTTTTCAGCAGCATCGCGCGCTTTCCAGGCCGCGATCCGCGCCGATTCCAGCCGGTTCATCTGGCCTGCCCCAATGCCCGCCGTCGCCCCATCCTTGGCGTAAACGATCGCGTTGGATTTCACATGCTTGGCGACTGTCCAGGCGAAACGGCAATCGGCGAGTTCGCGCACCGTCGGCTGACGTTTGGTCACCACCTTCAGCGCATCGTCGCCAACCGCTCCATTGTCGCGCGACTGGACCAGCCAGCCGCCCGCGATTGATTTGGCAAACAGCCCGCCACGGGCCGGATCGGGCAGCGGCCCGGTCAACAACAGCCGCAAATTCTTCTTGGCGGCAAACAGCGCCATCGCTTCCTCATCGGCATCGGGGGCAATGACGACTTCGGTGAAGATGCCCGTAATCGCCTGCGCGGTTGCTGCATCAAGCGGGCGGTTGAGCGCGATGATCCCGCCAAAGGCCGATACCGTGTCGCAGGCAAACGCCTCGGCATAGGCCGCCTCGATCGTCGCCGCTGTCGCGACTCCGCAGGGGTTGGCGTGCTTGACGATCACGCAGGTCGGCGCGGCATCACGAAATTCGCTGACCAGGTCGAGCGCGGCATCGGCATCATTGTAATTATTATAGCTGAGTTCCTTGCCCTGCACCTGTCGCGCCTGGCCAATCCCGCGTGCCGCCGGGCCGGCTGCCGCGTAAAAAGCCGCCGACTGGTGCGGATTTTCGCCATAGCGGAGAATATCGCCGCGCTTCAGGGTCAGCGGCAGCGTTTCAGGAAACTGTTCGCCCTGGTCAGCAAAGCCGAACCAGCTGGCGATCATGCCATCATAGGCGGCCGTCGCCGCAAAGGCGCGCGCGGCGAGCCGGCGACGCAGATCGAGCGTGGTCGCGCCGCTCTGCGCATCCATTTCGGCGATCAGCGCGCCATAATCTGCCGGATCAGTGACGATCGCGACAAAGGCGTGGTTCTTCGCTGCCGATCGCACCATGGACGGCCCGCCAATATCGATATTCTCGATAATCTCGGGCCGGTCAGCGCCCTTGGCCACGGTTGCTTCGAACGGATAGAGATTGACGACGACCAGATCGATCGCGCCGATGCCATGCTCGACCATCGATGCGACATGCGCAGGGTCATCGCGCACCGCGAGCAGCCCGCCATGGACGATCGGGTGGAGGGTTTTCACCCGCCCGTCCATCATTTCAGGGAAACCGGTCAGCGCACTGATGTCGCGCACCGCCAACCCGGCATCGCGGAGCGCCTTGGCCGTACCCCCGGTTGAGACCAGTTCAACCCCGTGGCGCACCAATGCCTGACCAAGATCGACAATGCCGGTCTTGTCGGAAACTGAAAGCAGCGCGCGCGTGATGGGAACGGGGGTCATCTCAATCTCCAGGATTGCGGCACCCCTGCCCGCTCAGCGCGCGCGCTTCAAGGCCCAGCTGACATTGGCGCCCCCCGCCGGGGCTTCGGCGGTGACGACCAGTTGATGGGTTGGCTGCGGGCGGCCATCGCCGTCAACCCACAGGCTGTCTTCAATCGCGAGTGCGCCCCCCCGGCAGCGAAACTGCCAGAGCGATCCCGACGGCATTCGCAGCAAGGCCGCCTGGCCGTCCGCGGTCGGGGAGACTTCGACACCGGCACCAAGATGAAAACGCACGGCAAACGCCGTCATGCTCGCTTTGCGCTTCCGCCCGGCCGGCAACAACATATCCTCACCCCGCAAATCGCGCCCATCGGCGGAGAGAATCAGCTGGCGGCGATGCAGAAAACCGAAGCGACGGGCATAGCCATCATGGCTGGCCTCGATCCGGCTCGACGTATCGCTTTCCTGGCGGCTCAATTCCACTTCACCTACGCCGCGACCAAGCGTGCCATCGCTATGAATGGCGGTGGAATTGCTGTCACCAACTACCAGGGTGGAATGCGCCGCCGTCGTCCGCAACCCCTCGGCCAGACCAACAGACACGGGCGCGGTAACACTGCGCGCACCACCGCAATTGACAACCAGCCGCTGCGCGCCATCGGAAAACTCAAACGCCAGCGTCGATCCGCAGCCCCCCTCAACCAGCCGCGCGACGGGCGGTGGGGCGGCATCGATGATCAGCACGCTTTGTCCCGCCGACAGCCGTTGATAGCCCCAATCGCGCGCCTGGCGCAGCGGCCGGGCCCGCACGCCGGTGGCGGTCACAACCTGATCAACCACACTGCCCGGCACCGGTCCGCCGCCTTGCCAGCTCGATAGCCCGTGATCGCCAAGACAAATGCCAAGCAGCGCTGGCACCATCGCGTTGATCGTCTCCTCCAGTCGCGCGGGCGGCTCCAGTCGGCGAGCGACATAGGCTTCCCTGAGCGCGGTGAGCAGCATGATGATATCGAGCTGCGCGGCCGGCGCACGCGCCACTGATCCGCCATCATTGAACACCGATGCATCGATGGCGCGGTTCAACCCTGCTTCGCCCATTTTGCGCCGCACATCGCCTGCCGGGATCAGCAGCCCGGCGGTAACAACCCCGCACCAGGCGGCAATCCGTGGCGCACCGGGGGGCACCTTATCAGCACAGCGATCAAGATGGCGCGCGCCCCGCGCCAGCGTGTTGAGCACCAGCGACCGGTAAACCAGATCCGCCGATGACAGGATCAGCGGCGCATGCGCCGTCCAGGCCATGATCCGCCGCCCCCAATGGTCCGCGCGCCAGGCCGGCTCGGCCACGGTATCGGCATGCGCTGCCAGCCAGGCCCGCA
Organism: Sphingomonadales bacterium Ga0077557; assembly: GCA_001464615.1. GTDB lineage: Bacteria > Pseudomonadota > Alphaproteobacteria > Sphingomonadales > Sphingomonadaceae > Sphingomonas. Next base: position 11,301 of record LNFI01000039.1, read on the forward strand.
TCAGCTGTTCGGCGATGGGGGCAGCCTGCGCGCGGGTGGCGACGCTCGACAAATCGCGCAACCAGGCGCTGCTGTGAAGATAATCGGCAATGCTTTTCGAAAAATCGGGCTTGGCGAGCGTGAGGCTATCAATCGGCCGAAGCTCGCCGCGCACCGCCACAATCCCTTCCAGCAACGCCGCGCCGCGCTTCAGATCGCCAAGAAACGGATCATCGGGCACGGCGATCAATTTAAGCGGATAGCGCCCTTTCAGCCGCAATCCGTGGATCGGAGTCCGCCAGGTCAGCCGGTGAAGCCGTTCGGTCAGTTGCTGCGCGAGCGACAGCCCCTTGTCGCCGCCAAGCCTGACGAGCCGCTTGCCCTCTTCGATCCCGTCGGCACCGGTCTCGCGATCGCCCAGCTCGGTCACGATCCCCTTAGGGCCGCGATATTGGCGGCATAATGGTCAGGCCCACCGCGAAACGCCGCCGTGCCCGCCACCAGCGCGTCGGCCCCAGCCTCGACACAGGCGCGCGCGATCGTTGCATCAACCCCGCCATCGACCTCAAGATCGATCGGCTTGCCGAGCTTGTCGATCATCTTGCGGATCGCCTCGATCTTGCGGAGCTGCGACGCGATGAAGCTCTGCCCGCCAAAACCGGGGTTGACGCTCATCACCAGCACCAGATCAACCTCTTCCAGCACATAATCGAGCATCTTGGCCGGCGTAGCGGGATTGAGCACGACGCCAGCGCGCTTGCCGAGCGTTTTGATCCGCTGCAGCGTGCGGTGGAGATGCGGGCCCGCCTCTGGATGGACAGTGATCGTATCGGCACCGGCATCGGCAAAGGCATCAAGATAGGCATCAACCGGCGAAATCATCAGATGCACGTCGAATGGCTTGGCGGTGTGCGAGCGCAGCGCCTTAATCACCGCGGGGCCGATCGTGATGTTGGGCACGAAATGCCCATCCATCACATCGACATGGATCCAGTCCGCCCCAGCGGCGTCGATCGCGCGAATTTCCTCCCCCAGACGGGCAAAATCGGCGGAGAGGATGGACGGCGCGATACGGACAGGGTTCGGCATGACGGGCATGTAGCAGAGTGCGCCGTGCCCGCAAGATTCCTAGCCCCAAGAATTCTCCTGGCAAGATTTCTCCCGGCAAGATTTCGCGTCAGGCGGTGCGCATCATCCGCACGATGAAAAAGCCGTCACACCCGCCCAGATCGCTGCCCGGATCGGATAATGTCCCCGGCAAGGTGCGCAGCCAGCCGCGGGGATGCGCGGTCATGCCCGCCGGCAGCTCGTCGGGCAGCACCGGATCAATTGCGAAATCGGCGCGGCTGGCCAGAAAGGCCTCAAGCTGCGCCTCGCCTTCGGCCGGTTCGAGCGAACAGACCGCATAGACCAGCAACCCGCCCGGCCGCACCCAATCAGCGGCGCGCGCCAGCAATTGCGTCTGAAGCGCGGCCATCTCGGCGATATGCGAGGGCAGCACGCGGTGGAGCACATCGGGATGGCGGCGGAAAATGCCCGTCGCGCTGCAGGGCGCATCGAGCAGCACCGCATCAGCGGGCGCGTGCGGTGCCCATTTCAGCGCATCGGCGGTGACGATATTGGCCTGAAGATGCGTGCGTTCGAGATTATCGCGAAGTCGCGCCAGACGACTTTCGTTATTGTCGACCGCCGTCACCTTCCACCCGCCAGCTGCGAGCTGCAACGTCTTGCCCCCCGGGGCGGCGCAAATGTCGAGCACATGGCCTTCGCCGCGCCCGATCAGCCGGGCGGGCAGCGACGCGGCCAGATCCTGCACCCACCAGCTGCCCTCACCAAAGCCCTCCATAGCAGGGATCGCGGCGTGATCGGCCAGGCGGAGATGGCCCGGCATCAGGCTCACCCCGTTCAACCGCGCGGCGAGATCTTCGGTCTGGGCAGCATCGGCGAGCGTCAGGTCAAGCGCGGGCGGCACCGCCAATGCGCGTTCGGCGGCCGTCACCATCGCATCGCCCCAGGCCGCTTGCCAGCGCAGCGCGACGGGCATCGGGAGCGCAGGATGTTCGGGCAGCGTCGCATTACCGCGCACCAGCGTGCCGAACACGCCATGGACCAGTTTTCTGGGGCCGCCATCGACCAGCGGCAGCACGGTCGAGATCGCGGCATGCGCGGGCGTCCCCAGCGCCAGCGCCTGGACAAGCGCGATCCGCAGCGCCATCCGCGCCTTGGCATCATCGGGCAGCGCGCGCTGGGTGGCTGAATCGATCAACGCATCGAGATCAGCCATCCGCCGCAATGTTTCGGCGGCAATCACATGGACCAGCGCGCGATCGTCAGCGCGCGATATATCGCGCGATGCAGGCCCCAATGCCTGTTCAAGCGGTGTCCCGCGCCGGATCACTGCATCGAGCACGCGCAGCGCCGCGCGGCGAACGGGAACGCCGGGGGCATCTTCAGGCGGTTTTGCGGTCGATTGAGGGGGACGCACTTGCAACGGCTCCTGTCAGGCCCGATTTCAGGGCAGATCATCTTTGGAGACCCGCCATGGGCCAGCGCCCGCCCCATGTGAAGCCACCCGCCCATCTTTCCAAGAGCCCGCCGCTGCCAACGCCCGAGCCGGTGATGACCGACGCGACCGAACAAGACCCGCTGGGCCTCAACCCGGTGCGCTACGGCGATTGGGAGCTGAAAGGGATTGCGGTGGATTTTTGAAGGCCTAACGGATGAGCCAGTCCGGGAGCGACAAGGAGCCATCAATGCTGCCGATCCGGCCTGTCCTTGTCGCCGCTGCGGCGCTATTTTTCTGGTTGCCAAGCGTTTCTGCAGCAGATCGAAAGCCCGCCCCACCGCCGCTCGTCGTTCCGGAAAATGGCCAGGCGGCGCTGACGATCAATGGCCAGCAAGTGCAGGCGTTCCTGTCCCCCGGCATGCCGAACGACGTCTATCTGTCGCGTGCGACCGCCGTTTCGCTGTTCGGCAACGAGGCCGAAGTGTTTGGGAAACCTTTCGGGATCGACATCGGCATCCTGTCGATCAATGTCGGCGGCGGCGGCGCGCGGATCGGGCCAATCAGGATCGCCGGACACTCGGCACCCATCGCGCTTGGCTCGGCTGACATACTGGCACCGGGCCGAGCGCAATGGTTCGAAACCAATGCCTATGGGTTCGCAGACGCCCTGGCCGGTCCTTATGCGCTGCCATCCCCCATCGTTGAGTTTAAGTTGCGGGCCGTTCGGGAGGATGAGGCGAGCGTCACCGTCCCGCTTGGCAGCCGCAATGCCTGGTGGCTTGCGACAACGCCGAAGACAATCGGCAAAAAGCGCGTTCATTTCGCGTTCGCCCCGCAGTTTAAAGATACGGTCGCCAGTGCAGCAGCCGGCGCGGCGATTGTGCGCGACCTTGGCGGCAGCTTCAGCGGGGTGCCTCAACCAGTCGAGATATCTTATGGCGTTCGTCGCTTGGCACGTGAGGTGACATTGGCTCGTCCACTCGTCATCGGCAATATTTCGATCGACAAGATCCTGGTCCGAACGCGCGACTATGGCAGTGCCGAGTCGATTGCCGACCCCAGTGAAGTCGCCCCCGAGGCAGCGGCCAAGGAAATCCTCGTCAAAGGCAAACGCCGCACGATGCCACCGTCCTACGTGGTCTATGTCGGCGCCGATGCCCTAAAGGGCTGCTCGTCGATTCGTTATGACAAGAGCGCCGCGCTGATCACGCTCGCTTGCCGGCCCGAATAATTACGGCCGCCGGCTAAGCCCGGTTCTCCACCCGCAGCGGCCGCGCAAGGAGCGCCCCGACCACATCCCGAACCGGCGCGCCGTCCAACAGCGCGCAAACCGCATCAACCACCGGCATATCCACCCCCGCCGCCCGCGCCGCGGCCTGCAGGACGGGCGCGGTAAAGGCCCCTTCGGCCACGCTCAGCTTGCCCGCGAGCAGATCGGCCGCCGCTTGCCCCTGCCCCAACCCGACGCCCAGCGAAAAATTGCGCGACGAAGTCGACGAACACGTCAGCACCAGATCGCCGAGCCCCGACAGCCCCGTCAGCGTTTCCGCCCGCGCCCCGCGTGCCAACCCAAAGCGCGTCATTTCCGCAAAGCCGCGCGCGATCAGCGCGGCGCGGGCGTTCTGGCCGAGCCCCGCCCCTTCCACCACCCCGCACGCAATCGCGAGCACGTTCTTCACCGCCCCACCAATCTCTGCGCCGATCACATCGCTGCTGAGATAGGGCCGCAGCGCCGGCCCCGCGAGCCGTTCTGCCAGTCGCGCGCCGAGTTGCGCATCGGCGCAGGCAAGCGTCACCGCGGTCGGCATGCCTGCTGCCACCTCATGCGCAAAGGTCGGGCCCGACAGCACCGCAATCGGCGCGCCCGGATGCACCTGCGCGGCGACCTCCCCGACCAGCAATTGCGTCCCCGCCTCAATCCCCTTGGCGCAGAGCACCAGCGGCGTGCTGCCAACTGCCGCCTCGGCCAGCACGGCGCGCACATGCTGGGCAGGCACGACCACCAGCAGCGCCTCGCACGCCGCCAATGCGCTGAGGCTGCCGGTGGCGCTGACGTCATGACTGAGGCGCACGCCGGGCAGAAACAGCGTATTTTCATGCACTTGATTGATTGCTGCTACAACGTCGGCCTCGCGCGCCCAGAGCAGGACGGGATCGCCCGCATGCGCCGCAACCTGCGCCAGCGCGGTGCCCCAGGCCCCGCCGCCGATAACCCCTATGCGCATGGGCCTATCCTCACGCCTTCACCCCGGCACCGCGCACCGTCTCGGCTGACGGATCAAGCGGCCAGCGCGGCCGGGCGGCGACATCAAGCGGGTCGGTCAGCCCGGCGGCAAAGCGCTCGGCCCCGGCCCAGCCGATCATCGCAGCATTGTCAGTACACAACCATAAGGGCGGCGCGACAAAGCGCAGGCCATGCGCCGTGGCCAAGGTCACCAGCGACCCGCGCACCGCCTGGTTGGCCGCCACCCCGCCTGCGACAACTAGCGCGCTGACCCCGTCGAGCCCGACCAATTGACGCCGGGTGCGATCGATCAGGCAATCAACAACCGCCTGTTGAAACGACGCGGCGATATCCTCGACCCGATATTTGCCGCTGTCCTGCGCGCGCACCACGGCGCTTTTCAGGCCGGCAAAGGAGAAATGCGGCTCGCTTGACCCAAGCAACGGGCGCGGGAGGGGCACCGCTTTGGCATCGCCGAGCAATGCCGCGCGCTCGACAGCGGGGCCACCGGGAAAGCCCAAGCCCAAAATCTTGGCGGTCTTGTCAAACGCCTCGCCCGCCGCATCGTCGATCGTCGTGGCCAGGCGGCGATAGGTGTTCACCCCTTCCACCAGCAGCAATTGGCAATGCCCGCCCGATACCAGCAGCAGCAAATAGGGAAATTCAAGGTCAGGATCGGACAGCCGCGGCGACAGTGCATGGCCTTCCAGATGATTGACCGCAATCAGCGGCTTGCCCGCGGCATGCGCCAGCGCCTTGCCCGTCACCAGCCCCACCATCACCCCGCCGATCAGCCCCGGTCCTGCGGTTGCCGCCACGGCGTCAACTTGCGCCAGGGTCACCCCGGCATCGGCCAGCGCCGCCTCAACCAGCGGCACCAATATTTCAACATGCGCACGCGCCGCAATTTCGGGGACCACCCCGCCATAGGGCCGGTGCGCCGCTTCCTGGCCCGCCAGCCGGTGCGCGCGGATCACGCGATCACTCGTCACCAATGCGGCGGCGGTTTCGTCGCAACTCGATTCAATACCCAGGATCAGCGCCATGGCTTCCCTCTAGCCGCAACCGGCGCTAGCACCAACGGCGATGACAATGCTTGCTCCCAAACTCCGTCTTGGCACGCGCGGTTCGCCGCTTGCCCTTACCCAGGCCCGCATGGTGCGCGATGCGCTGATGATCACGCATGGCCTTGCCGAAGCCGATGTCGAGATTGTCGTGATCAAGACGACAGGCGATCAGGTGCAGGATCGCGCACTGGCCGAGATTGGCGGCAAGGCCTTGTGGACCAAGGAATTGGACCGCGCGATCCTGGCTGGGGAGATTGATCTCGCGGTCCATTCCATGAAGGATGTCGAAACGATCCGGCCAGAGGGGATCGTGATCAGCGCGATGCTGCCGCGCGCTGATGTGCGTGATCGACTGATCGGGCCGGACAGCATCGATGCGCTGCCGCAAGGTGCCACCATCGGCACCAGCTCACCCCGGCGACAGGCACAGCTGCTGCGGTTACGGCCCGATCTGAAGATCGTGCTGCTGCGCGGCAATGTTGATACCCGCCTCGCCAAGGTCGCCTCGGGCGAGATTGACGCGACCCTGCTCGCCGCCGCCGGCCTTGATCGGCTCGGGCGGCGCGATGTCGGGCACGGCATTGCGATTGACGTCATGCTGCCAGCCCCGGCGCAAGGCGCGGTCGGCATTGAAACGCGCGCGGCTGACGAAGCGACGACGGCGCTGATCAAGGCGATCAGCCACCACCCGACAATGGCCTGTGTGATGGCCGAACGCGCTTTGCTGCTGGCACTGAACGCCGATTGCCACTCGCCGCTGGCCGCGCTCGCCGAAATTGATGGCAAGCTTCTCCACCTGCGCGCTGAACTTTTCGCCGCCGATGGCAGCGCGCATGTTATGGGCGAGGCACGCGGGATGACCGGCGATCTTGGCTTTGCCGCGCAATTGGCAGCGGATTTGCTCGCGCGGGCACCCGCACCAGTGCGGGCATTGTTCGGCACGTGAGCCGCTTGGTCGCGGTGCTGCGGCCGGAACCTGGGAACAGCGCCACGATCGCCAGTGCCCAGGCACTTGGGCTGAAAACGCTCTCCCTGCCGCTGTTCGCGGTGGAGGCGCTGCCCTGGACGCTGCCTGATCCTGCGCGCTTTGATGCACTGATGCTGACCAGCGCCAATGCCCTGCGCTGGGCCGGGCCAGCGTTAGACCTGCTGCGCGCGCTGCCGGTGGTCGCGGTCGGCAAGGCAACCGCTGCGGCCGCCCGCACGGCTGGTTTTGACGTCATGATTGTTGGCGACCGCGATGCCGCGGCCTTGCTGGCCGCTGCGGGAGCAGCGGGTCTGCGTTGCCTGCTCCATCTCGGCGGCGAGGAGTCGATGGTTTCGCCAGGCGGCGTGGTTGGCGAATCGATCCCGGTTTATGCCAGCATTGCTCTCCCCATCGCCCCACCGATGCTGGCTACGCTGGTCGATAGCATCGCGCTGGTGCATTCCCCCCGCGCTGGTGCGCGACTGGCGGCGCTGGTCGATACCGCCGGGTTGGCGCGCGACCGAATCATCATTGCCGCGCTGAGCGAAGCAGTGGCGACCGCAACCGGCACGGGGTGGCAGGCAATATCGACGGCGCCGCGTCCTTTGGATGAAAAGCTGCTGGAGACCGTGGCAGCGATTGCTCGTTCTGATTGACCGCGTGCGCGCACACGCGGATAAGGAAGCGATGAGCAGCGACAATCAATCAGCGAGCGCCGGGGCAGGACGTCCGACGATGCGGATGCTGCTGTGGTTCGCGGTGGTCGCTTTTGTGCTCGGCATTGGCGTGACGGCATTGTTTGTGCGTCAGTATCGCCAATGGCTGCCACGATCGGCGCAGATGATGTTCGATGGGGGCACGGACGGGGCCACTGGGTCCGCGCCGGCCAGCGGTGGTTCGGCGACGGGCACGGGCGAGACCGGCTTTGTACCCCCGCCCGAGGCAGGGGCCGCAGCGCGATCGATCGACAATGATATGCTGAATGCCCGGCAAGTCGCGATCGCCGCGCAGCTGGCGACGCTCGAAGCCCGAACCATCACGATCGATCAAGAATCGCGCGCCGCCGCCAGCAATTCGGGCCGAGCCGAAGCGTTGCTGATCGCCTTTGCCGCCCGGCGGGCAATTGATCGCGGGCTTGGGCTTGGTGAGATTGAGGGACCGCTCAAACGGCGCTTTCGCACGACCCAGGCGCGCGCTGTGGCAGTCGTGGTGGCGGCGGGGCGAGCACCCGTCACGCTGGAGGATTTACGGCTTTCGCTCGACACAATGGCCCCGGAATTAACCTCGGGCGTCGCGGTTGACGGGTGGGTGACGAGCTTCCAGCGCGAATTGGCCGGGCTGATTGTAATCCGGCATGAGGGCACCGCCTCGCCGCGCGCAACCGATCGGCTGGCGCGGGTCCGGCATTTGCTTGATGCAGGCAAGGTCGACGCAGCGCTAGCCGAAGTCGGGCGCTTGCCCGGTGCGCAAAAGGCCAAGACGTGGATGACGGCGGCGGGACGCTATGTCGAAACCCAGGCGGCGCTTGATGCGATCGAAACCGAAGCCATTGTCGGGCAGCATCCCGATATGACGGGCACCCCTGCTCAACCAACTGCACCAGGCCAGACCGGCACCGAAACACGGGCAACAGCCGTCCTCACGCCGTAACCGCTCGACCTATCGATCCGATCGAAACACCCCGGTCGCCCCAGTGGGCATCAGGGTTGATCCGTAATCGGGCGCGGAAATCGTTGCGCTTGTTGCCGACTTAGAGTCTGTCCTGATTAGATTGAGGCGTATCCGCTGTTTCGGAGGTAGCTTGCGCATTCGTGTGGCGGGAAGGTGTCGAGTAGCGTTCCGATGCGT
>LNFI01000040.1 GCA_001464615.1 Sphingomonadales bacterium Ga0077557
GATAATTGCACTTATCACATATCCATATTTGACGCCTCCTTATAAGGTGCTGTAGAACTGCTCGCGATGGAGCACGCCGGAAAGATCGATGAAAGCGCTCTGACACCAGGGGAAAAGCAGGCGCTGCCAGCAGCGTCGGTTGACGATCTCTCCTGGGCGGTCGTCAAGATGCGCGCTGGGCAGCGTATTGTCGTCAATGAGGCGTTGCTCGCCGCGTACCAGGCCGCGTCTTCGCCGCACAGCATCCGGGCGCTCAAGTCCGACCTGGAAGCATTCGACCTCTGGTGCCGACGCATGGCCCGCATCGCGCTGCCAGCCACCCCCGAGACCGTCGCGGACTATCTCGATGGCCGTGCGGGGCAGGGGAGCAAGCCGGCCTCGCTTGGCCGCTACAAGGCGTCGATCGCCAAGATCCATCAGCTGCTCGATCTCAAAGACCCGACGTCGGCTTCGCTGGTAAAGCTGCGGCTGCAGGCGATCCGCCGAAGTCTCGGCACCGCACAGAAGCAAGCGCGACCGCTGCGGTTCAAGGGGCCGGTGCGCAACGTCGAGCACGACGCACCCCGCGGGCTCAATGTTCGGGCGCTGCTCGAAAGCTGCGCGGAGGATCTGCCGGGCCTGCGCGATCGCGCACTGCTGTCGGCGGGATACGACACCGGCTTACGCGCCTCCGAACTGGTCGCGATCGCGGTTGAGCACATCGTCGAAGCGATCGATCCTGAAGCGCGGCTGCTTAGCATTCCGCGTAGCAAAGGTGATCAGGAGGGGGAGGGGGCCACTGCTTATCTCAGTCCCCGCACGGTTGGCGCGTTGGCGGCTTGGCTTGAGGCAGCTGGCATCGAGCATGGTCCGGTGTTCCGGCGGGTGAATGTGCGGCGCTACAAGGCGAAGGCGGCGGTGCGGGGGCGGCCGATCGATAGCATCTCCGGGCGCGAGACATGGGACCTACGAAAGACGCTATCGAAGGCAGCAGTGCCGGCGCGGATCGAGTACGACGTAGGGGAGGGGGCGCTGCATCCCGCGTCGGTCGGTCCGATCTATCGCGCGATGATACAGCGGGCGTTCGACCGTGGTGCCCTGGCGGATCTGACAGCAGACGATCTGGTGCGGCTGCTCAAGGGGGTCAGCGCGCACTCGACGCGGGTCGGGCTCAACCAGGACCTGTTCGCCAGCGGCGAGGATTTGGCAGGGATCATGGATGCGCTGCGGTGGAAGTCGCCGCGGATGCCGCTTGCCTACAATCGCAATCTGGCCGCAGAGCAGGGTGCTGCTGGACGGCTGATGGCCAAAATCGGTTGATCGTGCCCCACTCGGATAGCCCCAATAAGCGGATCACGCGCTCCCAGTTCACACGGCGGTTTATAATGGACTTACATAGTTCTACTCAAATCAGCTAGAACCATGTAAGGAGCCTAGAATGGATCCACGCCGCAACCCTTTCGCACCAGGTGCTGGCAGCCGCCCACCCGAGCTCGCCGGCCGGGACGACATCCTAGAAACGGTCGCCGTCGCACTCGACCGGATTCGTAACGGTCGTCATGCCCAAAGCATGATCCTGCTGGGATTGCGCGGGGTGGGCAAGACGGTGCTGCTCAACGCCATGCGCAGGGCCGCAGAAGGCGAGGGCATCCTGAGCGTGCCGATCGAAGCGCCCGAAGGCCAGTCGTTGCCCGCCATGCTGGTTCCGGCGCTCCGCACCGCCATGCTCAAGCTTGATCGGGGGCAGGCGGCAATGACGCTGGCAAAACGCGGGTTGGGTGCTCTGGCGCGGTTCGTCAAGGCGTTCAAGCTGAGTTACGGTGAGCTGGAGGCGTCGCTCGATCTGGGGGAGATTGGGATCGCGGACAATGGCGATCTCGACGCCGATCTGATCGACTTGATCGACCTGGCGGGAGCCGCCGCCGCTGAGCGAGACACCGCCCTCGTGCTCTTCATCGACGAGCTGCAATATGTGCCCGAACGCGAACTGGCGGCGCTCATCACCGCGCTTCATCGCGCCCGCCAGAACGACCGTCCCATCACACTGGTAGCCGCTGGCCTGCCGCAACTGGCCGGGCAGATGGGCAAAGCCAAGTCCTATGCCGAACGACTATTTTTGTTCACCAGCATCGGTCCGCTCGGCACCGAAGCGGCCAGTTCGGCCATAATCCATCCGATCGAGGCGGAGGAATGTGCGATTGAGCCTGCCGCGGTCGCGCAAATCATCGCTGTCACCGAGGGCTATCCCTATTTTCTCCAAGAATGGGGCAAGCAATGCTGGGATGCCGCCGTCGCTTGCCCTATTACTGTGGCGGACGTCGATCTGGCTCACCCCACGGCCATCGCCGCACTCGATGACAGTTTCTTTCGTGTGCGGTTCGATCGCCTGACACCGTCCGAAAAGCGCTATCTGCGGGGCATGGCGGATCTGGGGGAGGGGCCCTTTGGATCGACCGCCATCGCCGAGCATATAGGTCGGAAGTCGTCGAGCTTTGGCCCCGTGCGTGCGTCCCTGATTGCAAAGGGCATGATTTACACGCCGGGCTACGGCGAGACAGCGTTTACCGTGCCAATGTTCGGGGGGTTCATGCGGCGGGCGATGCCCACCGGGATGGATACTATCGATTCATAGCTGCCGGTCGGTCTCGATCCTTCGCCACTGGGACAGAAATTTCTTGGCGAAATGGGTGCGGAGCAGAAGGGCGGCATTTCGGCAATATGGGTGGAAGCACGAACCCGCTGCGCGGGAGGGCGCGTGCGGCACGGATGAGGTGAAGGAACGAGCGTAGCGCGGCGGTTGAGCGCTGCGGGATGCAGGATGAACATCGCGGCTCCACCAGAAGGAGCCCTGCCATGAACATCCTCGTACCCGTTGTTGCTGTCAGCCCACTACGCCAGCGTCTCATCGACGAGATGGATATACGCCGGTTCGGCCGCGAGACGCAGCGTAACTACATCCGCGATGTCGGGCGGTTCGCGACGTTCCTCGGGCGCTCGCCGGACACGGCAACGGCTGAGGAGGTGCGGTGCTTCCAGGTCGAGCAGTGCGAGTTGGGCGTGCCGGTGCCGACCATGAACGCCATCGTGTCGGCGTTGCGGTTCTTCTTCATACAGACGCTCGATCGGCCAGACCTGGCGCGCAAGCTGGTTCGCATGCGGCACGTGCGCAAGTTGCCGGTCGTGCTCAGTCAGGACGAGGTGGCGCGGCTGCTGGCCGCGACCACGTGCCTGAAGCATCAGGCAGCGCTGTCGGTCGCCTATGGTGCCGGATTGCGTGGCGCCGAGATCGCCGGCCTCAAGGTGCGCGACATCGATAGCGAGCGCATGCTGCTGCGGGTCGAGCGCGGCAAGGGCGGGCGGTATCGCAACGCCATGCTCCCGACGGGGCTTCTGGCGTTGCTGCGAGAGTGGTGGCGGGTTGGTCGACAGGAGGGCGTATTGCACGTCGACGGCTGGCTGTTCCCCGGCCAGCACTATCTCAAGCCGCTCAACACGCGGCAACTGCACCGTATCGTCGTGGAAGCGAGCGTAGCGGCGGGCATCGGCAAGCGCGTCGGGCCGCACACGGTGCGGCACTGCTTCGCCACCCACCTGCTCGAGGACGGGATCGACGTTCGCATCATCCAGACGCTGCTGGGGCACGCCAAGCTGGAGACCACCGCCTATTATACGCAGGTTGCCACCCGGGTGCTGCGCAATGTGACCAGTCCGTTCGACCGGCTGGCGATGGCCGCTATGGAAGCGAGAACGCCCAGCGGCTGAGCGGGCATGCGCGCCTCCATCGAGGTCGCCGACATCTTCCGTGCCGCGGGGTCCGCCTACCGGGTCGTGCGTGCCGGACATCTGAGCCTGGACCAGCTCAAGGTGATGTCGGCGATAGAGACCTGCCGCACCGCCGTGATGGGTGGTCACGTCGATGCCTGCACCGACTGCGGGCATTGGCGGGTCGCCTACAACTCCTGCCGCAACCGGCACTGCCCGCGGTGCCAGGGCGCGACTGCGCGCACCTGGCTCGCCGAACGCAAGGCCGACCTGCTGCCGGTCGGCTACTTCCACGTCGTGTTCACGCTGCCCGCCGAGGTCGCTGACATCGCGCTCCAGAACAAGGCAGCGGTCTATGGCCTGCTGTTCCAAGCGGCGTCCGAGACGATAACGACGATCGCCGCCGACCCGAAGCATCTCGGCGCATGCATCGGCATCACCGCCGTGCTGCACACCTGGGGCTCGGCGATGACCCATCATCCGCACGTCCACATGATCGTGCCGGGCGGCGGGCTGTCGCCAGACAGAAGACGCTGGATCTCGTCGCGCCCGGCGTTCCTCCTGCCGGTCAGGGTGTTGGGCAAGCTGTTCCGCCGCCTGTTCCTCACCAGGCTGATGGCCTTGCATGAGGCCGGGCGGCTCGCCTTCTACGGCGGTATCGCGCACCTCGCCGACCGCCGCGCGTTCCTGCGCCACCTGTCACCGGTTCGGAAGAAGCGGTGGGTCGTCTACGCCAAGCCGCCGTTCGCCGGGCCCGAGACGGTGCTCGCCTATCTATCGCGCTACACGCACCGCGTCGCGATCTCGAACAGCCGACTCATGCGCTTCGACCAGACCGGCGTTACCTTCCGCTACAAGGATTATCGCCGGGGCGGTGCCGACCGGCAGCAGGTCATGACGCTGACCGCTGACGAGTTCATCCGCCGCTTCCTGCTCCATGTCCTGCCGAAGGGCTTTCACCGCATCCGCCACTACGGCCTGCTCGCCGGCGCCACCCGCAAGGTCGTGCTCAACCACGTCCGCCAGTTACTGGGGGTCGTCCCGCCGGCCATGATCGACGCGCACGCCGAACAGGAAGACGTCCGTCCGCCTTGTCCGTGCTGCGGCGGGCACATGGTCATCGTCGAGACCTTCGAACGTCAGCGTCAGCCCCGCGCGCCTCCGACTCCTGCGCCACTATCCGGGATATCGGCGTCGTGACCCGGCATGGCCTGACAGCGACAGACCCTGCAGCGCCCATGCTTGCGGAGACGATGCCGTCTGCGCCGATGGCCATCAGATGGGCGACCACATCGAGCAAAGCCGAGCTTCTCGCGCCAGCGAAGCTATCGTGGCCACCCAAACTCGGACAGTCCGCATCCAGACTCACGCCCGCATCCGCCATGTCGCGGGTCACCGAAACCGGCTCAAAACCGAAAACCCCATAGCGAACCGCTTGGGGCCCGCGGGTTCGGGCCTCCAAGACTTTCGTACGCCTGCCGGCATCCGAAACTCTTCAGGAAGACGGCCTGGCCGCTGTCCGCCGATCAACCCGCGAAAGCGGACATTGATCTCGTGGTCAGCCCATCTCAAAATCCAGTTCCTTAATCGGAGTGTCGGTTCGATCCCGACCGCCCGCACCATCTAAACTCAATCTTCCGTGCTTTTAGGTGCGCCTATGTTGGTCTTACTCGGTGCTGCACTCACCCCTCGGTTCAAAGCGCGGAGCGCAATAACCTTTGCGTGACGGATTGCGCTTCGCCGACGAGAGGTCGTGTTTGATCGCGAAATAGAAGTTGACCGTTAATGGCTTCTGCAAAAGCGGGCTTCATCGTTTCCGCGGCTTTGAGCGCGGTAGCACAGCGGTCGATTCCGCATTGCCGAAGCGCGGCGACGACATAATCATCGCCGTAGTGACCCACGACCGCCGCCAGATCGAACATATCGCGAGGCTGCATATGGCTGCCGCGATAGAAGATCTTTTTCGCGATGATTTCGGAGGGCCTTTCCAAGGCCACATTCTGCCCACGGATCGACTGTGATGCGGTCGGATCGTCGGTGATATCGGCACAGCAGATAAAATCGATTTCGCCCATACCCTCGAAGATAAGCTTGATAGCACGGGTACCGTCGCTCTGATAGGCGTCTGGCTGCCGGTCGAGCGCATAGGCCTGGGTTACGGGATTAAGAAACGGCAGGATTTGCGGGTCGTCGATAAACAGATCGATATCGTGGCTTTCGCGATGATCAATCTGCAGCATCAACGCGGTTCCGCCACCAAAACTCCACATCGGCCGATGCCCGACGGCAGCTTCAGCCTGATCGATCAGTTTTATCGCGATGTCGAATAGAAGAGGCCATTGGCTAGCCCCCGGTGTGAGCACCCGTTACGCTGCCAGAGGAAGCGAGTAGCCCGACATTTCCGCAAATTGCGAAGCGGTCTGATGCGCGAGGTTAATATCCACGCCCATGGCGACGATGAAAGCTTCCTGGATTTTTGGGCTAACTTCGGAAAAGAACGCAAAAACCGAAGCGTCATAGGTGCTGGCGCTCTGCAGGTCGGCGATCTTCGCGGCAAGCGCATGGGCGGAAAGGTTCACCCCATAAGGGGCGTTGACCGTCGCCATCACTTGAGTTTCCACGCTTGTCATCTTCCGCTTTCGTTAGCTGGATCGCGTTCAGATCCCAGAATATAGGCTTTTCCGGTTATCAAAACAAGAATGCTACCCTGCGATAGCTCGTGATCGACCGTTCTCTCTAGGTAAAACCGCAAAGATAGTTACGCGGTTCCGCCAAAATTGGCTCATTTGGCAGGGAGCCGCTTCGTTTTAGGAGCCCCTAGCGACCCGGAAGATTGTTCCAAATTCGCCGCTGATTCGACACTGCGCGGTGCGAAACTCAACACCGGTAAAGGGCGCATTATCAAACCGGCTTGTGAAGTAAGCGACGCGACCAAGGCCCGAAAATAGGGATAGGTCGCGATCTTGCCAACGCGCTCGACAAACAGCTCGCATGCGGGCTGGTCGCACTCTCCATCGATCCTGTAGCTGATGAGGTAGGTGGCATTAATCGAGAGAACTTTCCTCCGAGCCTGTCGGCAAACAACCTCAAAACCCAGAACGCCGTAGAGCGACCCTGATTCTGATTCTAGGAAACTCTCTAATAGACCTGCCGTCACATTATTTTGCCAGGCATCCGGATCGAGATCGAGCGCTTCCGGCTTCATTTCGAACTTGCT
Organism: Sphingomonadales bacterium Ga0077557; assembly: GCA_001464615.1. Taxonomy (GTDB): domain Bacteria; phylum Pseudomonadota; class Alphaproteobacteria; order Sphingomonadales; family Sphingomonadaceae; genus Sphingomonas. Next base: position 6,959 of record LNFI01000040.1, read on the forward strand.
CACGGTCATTCGAATACTTCGTAGATTGGCACGAGCAACGAGGCTGTTATAGGTCTGAGGGTCCATTTTATTCGGATCTTGGGGCAATTGAACCACTCCTAACGCGCGCTGGCAAACCGACGTGGTTTGAAAGATTCCGCCTCTTCCGCACGTGCCCATCGGTTGAGCACGGTGCCCGCACACGGCAGGTTGAAGTTCGAATCCACGTGTCCCACGACAATATTCGGCGCCACTTGTAGATCATCAACGATGCCGCTCACCGTCCAACGCTCGTCCCGATGCGCGTCATCACCACGAGCTGTCGCGATCGCCCGCGCATAGGCTTCATGCGTGGTGATGTAGGCTGTCTCACCCAGGTGATGGAAAATGCGGGCGATAGTACGAAGAGTCAGATTTTTGGCTTGATCGCCAAACATTTGGCTTACCCGAGCCTCGGTCACATCGAGCCGCTTCGCCAAATCGCGAGCACGTAGACCCTTGCCGTTCAGAAGCGTTTGAATCTCGGTCTGGACTGCCAAAATCAGATCAGCTTCCGCCTCTTCGATGGCGTAGGTAATTGCGTCGCACGTGGCGGCATTTTCCTCGATCATCTTGGTCATCGTTCCGTTCCCTTCTGTTGTATGCCGTTCTCGAGCGGCAACAGGCTCTGGCGCGGTGCCTCGGGCTGCTGAACGAGTAACGCCACTTCCGAGCTGACACGCACCTCGGTCGTATAGAATGTCTGAAATCGATCGTCGGTACCGCGCCGTCCGATCACCAGGACGCCATCGGCAACGAATTCCTCGAGCCTACCAAAGCCGCCACCCTCGCAGCGGCGGAATGCCTGCTCGGGCATATTGTCGCACCCGGCGCAAAAGCGCTTGAAGGCTGCGACGAGTCTGAGGTGTGCCGATCTCTGGATTTTTGTTCTGAGGGTTTCCCAATCAGACGCGCGAATAGCGATTCGGCGATGCACACCCTCAAATCGCACCTCCATGTGCTCGCTCGGCGTCCGGTCGGCTGAGTCCACATCACCACCTCGCCGCTTAAGTTATTCATTAAGCTGAGCTCCGTCTAGCGCATTCTCTCGCGTGGTCAATCTGCTTGATCTCGGCGGCATACTTAATCTATAAGTAAAGTTAACGCGGTCGCTGGCGGGGGCGATCGGGTTAAGGTTCAGACCGAAAAGGGAATGACATGACGGCTTCGATTATCTTTTTCCCCGTCAACAACGGGGATATGACGCTCGCTACCTTCGACAATGACCAGCAATTGTTGATTGACCTGCATGTCCGCAAGGCGGCGGACGATCCCGATGACGACACGCCCGATGTGATGGCGCAGCTGCGCGAGCACCTCAAGCGCGACGAGAAGAACCGCCCCTATGTCGACGGCTTTCTGCTGAGCCACCCCGACAAGGATCATATCGGCGGATTAGTCAGCCATTTCCATCTCGGTCCGCCCGAGGAGTGGAACAAGGACGACGACAAGATCATCATTCGAGAAATGCTGTCCTCGCCGATCGTTTTCCGCCGGGCATCGACGGAGCATGTGCTGTGCGAAGACGCCAAAGCCTGGGCCAAGGAGGCTCGTCGGCGCGTTAAACTCTACCGCGACACCAAGACGATCGGTGTCGAAGGTAACCGCATCCAGATTTTGGGCGAGGACATCGACGGCAAGACCGACGACATCCTTGGTATCGTCGTCAAGACAGACAGCTTGCTGACGAGCCTGAATCGCGTTTCCGCAGGCGCATTCGAAGCTCGCCTGCTTGCGCCGCTGCCGAAGGGTGACGATGAAGAGGTCGATCAGCTTCTTGCCAAGAACCGCTCGTCGGTCATTCTGCGTTTTTCGATCCGCGGGGCCGGCTATCTCGATAAGTGCCGCTTCCTGTCGGGCGGCGATGCCGAGGTGGCGATTTGGGAACGGCTGTGGGACAAGCATGGCTCTAAAAACGCGGATTGGCTGCAATATGATATCCTTCAGACCCCGCACCATTGTTCGTGGCATAGCTTGAGCTACGACAGTTTTTCGACCTATGGTGAGGACGCGGAGGTTTGCGAGAGCGCTCGCAGCGCGCTTGCTCAGACGCGGAAGGGCGCGATCATCGTGGCCAGCTGCGAGCATATCGACCCGGAGGATGCCGACCCCCCGAGCGACAAGGCCAAGCGCGAATATATCTCTATTGTCGATGGCAAAAAGGACCGCTTCATCTGCGTCGCGGATGTCTGGGAGAATGAGGAGCAGCCGCTTCAATATGACATCGGTTCGAATGGCATTATCAAGGTGGTCAAGAGCGCGGCGAAGGCCGCGGTCACCGCCTTGGGAATCGGCGCCACCGCGGCACAGGCTCGGCCGCACGGAAGCTGAAGGATGTCGGATCGGGCAAGCGCGGACGCAGCTAATCATTTGCTGCGGGTTGCCAGGGAGCACCCGGAATGCGCAGGCGGCAAAGTTCTCGCCGACCTGCGCATTCGTCTCGATATGAAAGTCGAGATGCCACTGCATCTAAAGGCTGACGGCGTCAGTACGACCGGCGTTCGTACCATCGAGCCGGTGACCTTCGTCTTGCCGCCTGGTTACCCATGGCGGTCACCGAGCGTGACCCTACGGCCCGACTTTCCGCGGAGCTTCCCACATCTTCAGCCGGGCTCAGCGACGACCCTTCCGCGCCCCTGTCTTGTCGATGGCAGCCAGGACGAGTTCTTCCTTCAATGGGGCCTCGTCGAATACGGCATTTTCCATCTAATTGAACAGGTGGCGATCTGGCTACGCAAGGCGGCTATCGATGCGCTTATCGATTCGGCGCAGGGATGGGAGCCGATGCTCCGGCGGGATTTGGCGGATGTCATCGCGCTCGATGCCGATTCGGCCCGCCTTGCCGTCACGAAATCGGGCGGTTTTGCCACATGGGACGCTCGCTATTATCGCCGCGGCGAACGCGACGCCCGCGTCACGGTCGCGGCGTCGGCGTTTATCACCAGCGAGGGTAAAGCCGTTCCGCTTCGCCACAAGAGCGACGATGACCAATTTACGGCGTCCCGCGACAAGACCGACGTCACCATCGGCCGAACGGTCGTCGGCATCGTGTGGCCGGACAAGCTTCCCAGTGGCAAGCCGCATGTCAGCGATCGATATTGGCCCGAAGACATCGCGAGCCTTGGCGACCTGCGCGATCGGGCGCTTCAGTTTGGCTGCGAGCGCGGTTTCGAACAGCTGCTTTCCAACATTGAGCGATCCTTCGCCGGCCTCGTGTTGCGTGCGCCGATTCCAATCGGCATTCTGTTATGTGTCAGGCGTCCGGTGCATTTGATCAACTCGGCATCACCGATCGAACTCCTGCCTTATGTCGTCGAAATTCGTCCCGAGCCACGACGCGGATCGCTATTTGCTCAAGGCGACAAGGAGCCGGTGGCGCCGGCAATGCACTATCAGCTTTTGACCGCAGCTCTCCTACGGACCCTGTCCGCCGCGCCCGCCCGGCCGGCTATCGCAATGCTCGGATGCGGCAGCGTTGGGTCGAAACTTGCACTACACGCCGCGCGGGGCGGGCAGGAGGTTGTCGCGGTAAGCGACCAGGGGTCTTTGCGTCCGCATAACATGGCGCGGCATGCCTTGGGGGGGCGACATATCGCCACCGATAAGGCTGAAGCGCTCGCCGAAGAATTGCGCGACCTCAAGCAGCAGCCAGCGGTTTACAATGGGGATATTGCCGCTGCCTTGCGCTTTCCTGCATCGAGGAGGGACATCTTGCCGGCAGCTTCAGAAGCGGTGGTGAACGCGACCGCATCGCTTTCGGTCCGCGAGGCGCTCGTTGGATCGACGCAAGAGCGTGATCGTCCGCGTCTGTTCGAAGCGGCGCTGTTCGGAAAGGGCCGGGTAGCATATCTTCTCGTCGATGGAAAAGGCCATAACCCCAATCATTCGGACCTTATGGCCGAGCTCTATGCGACCATCGACGATAGCGAGACGGCGGCGCTATTGTTCGACCCCGATGAAGGCCTCGCTCAGATACAGATCGGTCAAGGCTGCGGATCTTTGACCATGGCCGTCGACGACGCACAGCTTTCGATGATGACGGCTGCACTGTCGAAGGAGATTGGACGGGCGCTCGATCACCCCGTGAAAGAGGGGGCGATAGTGATTGGGGTCTCTGAGGAGAACTCGCCGGCAACACGCTGGAGCAAACAGGCCGTCCCTTCGTTCGAAACTGTGCTGATCGACGGTAGTGACGGTTGGCAACTCAGGATTTCCCAGCGGGTCGCCAAGCGGATCCGACAAGACGCCAAGCTCTATGGCAATGTCGAAACCGGCGGGATCATGATCGGCTTGAGCAGTGCCCGGCTCAAGACCGTGACGGTCGTTGACCTGCTCGATGCGCCGCCGGACAGCACGCGGTCAGCCAGTCTGTTTCTCCTCGGCACGCAGGGACTTCAGGCGCAAATCAACGATCGCCATGAAGTCAGCGGCCGGACGCTGTTCGATGTAGGCACATGGCATAGCCATTTGGCCGAGCAGGGGCCGTCGCCGACCGATTGGCGCACCGCCGCCGATCTCGCCGCTGGTCGAGCCCCGCCGTCGGTGCTGTTGATCGCCACGCCGACCCGTTTCCATGCGCTCATAGCGAAGAAGGGCGAATCACGATGAAAAGCTGGTTTCCGCTCACCGATTATGAGTTCTACGCTTTCCTTTCCGCGGGGATGATCGTCATCGCCGCTATTGATCTCGCCTTTGGCGGCTCGACGCTGATCACCCGGTCTTCCTGGACAGTGGCGGCCGGGGTCTTCTGGATAGTAATCGCCTATCTGATCGGTCAGCTGCTGGCGGGACCGTCGTCGAGCTTTCTCGAGCATTTGGTCGGCCGCCGCTTCTTCCATCCGCCAGGCGAGGTCCTTCTCGGTTTTGCAACACCCCGTTGGCGCGAAAAGTTGCTCTGCGCGGTTGCAGGCGCCCGTGAATATCAGCCGTTCGCCCCAACGCTCGCCACGTCCATCAAGGATAAGGCCGCAACATTGCTGGGTGGTGTCGTGCCAGCGGATGCGGAGACGGTTTTCCAGATCGCCTTTCCCAAGGCGAGGACTTCGGCTGATACAGCGAGGCGGCTCGATACATTCAGTAACGTCTACGGGATGTGCAGGAATGTAAGCTTCGCGGCTTGTATTGCGGCAGCCGTGCTCGCGACGGCGGCCATCAGACACTGCGATGTGCAGGCCGGATGGTGTGCGGCAGGAGCGGTGGTCCTCGCAGTCGGCATGTTCGGCCGCTTCATGAAATTCTACGCCGCCTATTCGCGCGAGGTGCTGCGGACGTTCAATTCGGTTCAGAGCTGATGAGCACGACCGAGATATTCGATGTCGAACATGGTCAATGCTCGCTGATCACCAGCACGACAGGCGAACATATGCTGATCGACTGCGGTCACAATAGTACTTCGGGCTGGCGACCTTCGAGCCATCTCGCTTCGCGCGGTATCGGCTGGCTCGAGGAACTCATGATCACGAATTGCGATGAAGATCACGCCAGCGATCTCGTCGCTCTTCGCGAGAAGATTGGCATCGGCATTTTATCGCGTAACCCGACGGTGAGCGGAGAAGACCTGCTTCACCTCAAGAGCCAGGGCGGCATGGGGCGTGGCATCGCCGCCCTTGCGGCCATGACGGGCGGCTACACCGAAGCAGTGACCCAGCAGCCCTATTTCGACGGACTGCGGACGACCCAGTTCTGGAACCGCTATCCTGACGACTTCATTGACGAAAATAATCTCAGCCTTGTGTCTATCCTGCGCTGGCCGAAGATCTCGATCTGCTACGCCGGCGATATGGAAGTGGCGGGTTGGAAACGACTACTTCAGCGCCCCGATTTCCGAGCTGCGATGAGCGACATCACCATTCTGGTGGCATCTCATCATGGTCGACAAAATGGCTATTGCGCCGAGCTTTTTGCGCAGACAGGTCTTAATCCCGAAATGATCGTCATTTCGGATAGTGGCATCCAATATGCTTCCCAGGAAACGGTCGCGCTCTACCGCAAGCACGCTCGGGGGTTTCCGCATAATGGTGGCCGGCGGCATGTACTGACGACTCGTCGCGATGGCCGGATCGTGATCGATATGCTGAGTGGGGCTGTGGCTACGTCGCGTTAGAGCGCTATCGTCTATGGCACGCTTTATCGGGATGAACGGACGTCCGAAGTTGGGGATCGCGAAAGCACCGCTGGATGTCGCCTTGTGGGTCTTTTGTATGCAACCTGATATCAACCATCATGGGATCTAGCCTTCGCATCAACCAGACGACCGGAGTCGGCCAGTTGCCGAGCGGCGGATACCTTTGAGACGATAGTGGATCGGCGACCAATGCTGGCGGTTGGTAAGCCGGTTTCCCAGTGGCTACTCTTAACAAAAACCGTCGTTCATGGGTCTTTCCCACGTTTCACCGTATCTCGGCACCAGCGCCAACCACTCATGTTCCGGCAGGCCCGCCGATCTTCCCTGCGCCGCCGCAATCGGCCCGCCATGGGTCACGACGGCGACACGCCGCGCGGTCAATCGGGCGATTGCGTCCAATGTTCGGTCTGCCAGTTCGGTCGTTGTCTCGCCGCCGCCTGGGCGAAAGCTGTCCGGCGCAGTGATCATCCCGTCCATCGCATTGCCGGTGGAGCGGTAGATTGCCAGCCAGCTTTTCCCCTCCCAATCGCCGAAATCACGTTCGCGCCAGTTCGCGTCTGCAATAGCTTCGACCTTTGCGATCGCGGCAATCTGTAGCGCGAGAATCCGCGTTCGACGCAGATTCGAATGGATAACGATATCAGGGCACCACGCGGCGATGGTGGAGGCGAGCGACCTGGCATGGGCAGCGCCGGCACGGCTCAGGCCAACATCGCTGGCACCACAGCAGCGTCCTTTCCAGTGTCGCGCGACCTCGGTGTGACGTACCATCAATAGTGTGGCTGTCATGGCGTGGCCGCGGCGGCAGCCAAAAGAAGCATGAGTTGACCGACATAGGCCGCAAAGCCGAGGCAATCGCCGGTGCTCCCGCCAATCCGGCGGATAAGAAGTGCGCGAAACCAAAGTAGAAAAACCAGGGCAACGGCCAGCCCGCCAATCATCGCGATTGGAGCATGAAGGGTGACAAGGGTCAGAATCGGCAGGGCGACCAGCGACGCAAGGGCCAAGCTGCTCAGACCCACGCCCGCAGCAATATCCTTCGTGAGGCCGGTGCCGCTAGGCGCTTGGGTCACAATGGCCATCAGGGCAACAATCAGCCAACGCCCGAAACAGGCCGAAGCCGTGATGACCAGGGCCGCAGTCAGCCCATCAAATCGCTCCAGCACGGCGATCATCAACGTCGCCCGCAGACTAAGTGCAAGCAGAAGACCGACCGTGCCATAGCTACCGATGCGGCTGTCCTTCATGATGCGGCGCACGTCCTCTGCTGTCTGGCCGCCGCCAAAAGCATCGCAAAAGTCGGCCACGGCATCTTCGTGGAAGGCACCGGTCATTAGCGCTTCGATGGCGAGCGCGAGCAGAACCGCGACGGGTGCTGGCCAGAGTGCCATTGCACCAAGAGTGATCGTTGCAGTGACGGCGCCAATCAGTGCTCCAACCAGCGGAAACCAGCCGACTGCGAGAGTCAGCCCAGCGCGCACCGCCTCTCCCGACAGCCGATCGGTCGCAGTCACCGGCAGCCGCGTCAGGAACTGTAAGGCCAGCAGGGGTGGTGCCCACCATGGGCAGCGGCCGGCCATCAGACGCCTAGGTCCGCCAACCGCGCAACATCGCGCAGTATGGCGGCGGCGCTGTCGAGCAGCGGCAGGGCGACCAATGCGCCGCTGCCTTCGCCCAACCGCATCTGCCATTCGAGCACCGGGGTAAGCCCCAATTGCGCCAGCGCCGCGCGGTGGCCGGGCTCGGCGGACAGATGACCTGCGATCATCGCCGCGCGCGTCCCCGGACAAAGCCGCTCGGCGATCAGCGCGGCGGAAGTAGTGACATAGCCATCGAGCAGCACCGGGATTCCCTGTCGTGCGGCGGCGGCATAGAACCCCGCAATCGCGGCGATCTCTAACCCGGCGATCGCCGCCAGCGCGGCTTTGTCCGTGCGGCCGTCGAGCGCAGCGACCGCAGCGGCGACGATATCTCGCTTGATAGCACGCATCGCAGCATCCGCGCCCGCGCCGCTCCCCGTTGCAGTGTCGGCATTGATCCCGGTCAGCGCATGGGTGAGGCAGGCGGCGGCAGTGGTGTTGCCGATGCCCATTTCGCCCGCAATCAGCAGGCGGTGGCCTGCCTTGATCGCGGCTTGGGCCTCCGCCTCGCCCAGCGCCCAGGCAGAGTTAAACTGGTCCACCGACATCGCCGGGCCTCGGCTGAGGTCCGTCGTGCCGCGTGCGACCGCCGCCGCGTTGAAGTGCGCAGGCCAAGGCGGGCGCGGTGGCTGCGCCATCCCCGCATCGACCACCCGGACATCGACGCCATTGGTCTGCGCGAGCGCGGTGCTGCTCGCTTTGCCGCGCAGGATCGTCTCGACCATCGCGGTGGTCACCGTCGAGGGCCAGAGTGTCACGCCCTGGGCGACCACGCCATGATCGGCGGCAAACAGCACAAGGCGGCGCGGGCGAGTAAGGGGGGTGAGCGACTGGCTGGCCATGGCCAGTTCGACCGCTAACGCCTCCAGCCGTCCCAAGCTGCCGACCGGTTTGGCAAGCGAATCGAGCCGGGCCTGAATGTCTTCGCGGGTGATCATCAGCGCTCCAGCCGGATGGTGTCGGCAGCGAGACGGTCCTGCCAGCCATGCCGGACCAGCTCGGGCGTCTCACTCTGGCGCTCGGGATAGCCCAAGCACAGCAAAGCGATAAAGCGCCAATGCGCAGGCACATCAAGCAGTGCGTTCATACCCGCAGGCTCGATGATCGACACCCAGCCAAGCCCGACCCCATGCGCGCGGGCGGTGAGCCACACGGTGTGCACCGCGGTCACCACCGACCAGCACAGGGTTTCGGGCATCGTCGCGCGGCCAAGGCCGTGGCCTGCCTCTCCCTGCTCGTCGCAGAACACCGCGACGATCTCGGGCGCCTCGCGCAGACCGTGGAGCTTGAGTTTATCGTAAAGCGCCTTTCGCTCGCCAGAATAGCTCTCGCCAGCGTCAAGCTTTTGCGCATCGACTTCAGAGATAAGGGCAGCGCGGCGGTCGGGCGAGACGACGAGGACGAAGCGCCAGGGCTGCGCGTTACCTACAGAGGGCCCATGACAGGCGGCATCGAGCAGCGTGCCTAGCAGACCTTCGGGCAGAGGGCGGGTGTCAAAATGCCGCACATCGCGGCGCCAAGCCAGCAGGCTGTTGAGCTGCTCGCGAAAAGCCGCGTCGAAGGTTGTTCCTATTATGGCCTGTGCCCCGCAATTTCCAGCAGCCGCGCGATATCGACATGCTGTTCCAGCCCAGCCGCCACCGAGTCGAGCGCTTGATCGACGCGGTGCTCCTGCGCCACGCCATCGCTTTGCACACCCAGCCGCACCAGCCAGGCGCTGCGCTGGGCGGGGTGATCGAACAACCGGTGGATATAGCAGCCTGCAATCCGCCCATCGGCGCTGACCACGCCGTCGTGCGTGCTATCAGCAAGCCTCAGCAACGGCTGCACCTGTGCCAGCGCTGACGTCCGCCCGACATGGATTTCATAACCCGCAAAAGCCGCACCTTCGCGCAGACTCGTGCCGGTGACATCGACCACGCGCTTGTCTCCGGTCAGCCGGGTAGTGACGGGCAGATAACCCAACCCCGACACGGTCTCCGGCGAACCCTCAACGCCATCGGGGTCCTCGATCGTCTGGCCGAGCATCTGATAACCGCCGCAAATGCCGAGCAAGCCGCCCCCGCGCCGGACATGCGCGGCGATGTCGATATCCCAGCCCTGCACACGCAGGAAAGCGAGGTCGGCGATCGTCGCCTTGGTGCCGGGCAGAATGATCAGCCCGGCGTCCGCCGGGATTGGCTGGCCGGGCTGCACGAAGACAAGCCGGACGGCGGGCTCGTGGATCAGCGGATCGAAATCGTCGAAATTGGCGATGCGCGAGAGCATCGGTACAGCGATGGTGACGACGCCGCCTGTTGCCACCGCCGTATCGAGCACTACCGCATCCTCTGCGGGTAGCTGACGTGCAGCGGCGATCCACGGCACCACGCCCAGTCCCGGCCAGCCAGTGCGCCGCGCGATCTCGGCATAGCCATCGTCGAACAGGCGCGGATCGCCGCGAAACTTGTTGATCAGGAAGCCCCTGATCATTGCGGCGTCATCCGGATCGATGACCGCTTGGGTCCCAACGATCGAGGCGATCACGCCGCCGCGATCAATGTCGCCGACAAGGACGACTGGCACCCCCGCCGCGCGCGCGAAGCCCATATTGGCAATGTCGCCGCGCCGCAGATTGATCTCCGCCGGGCTGCCCGCGCCCTCGACAATCACGAGGTCGGCGCGCCCGCACAGCCGGGCATAGCTCGCCATCACGGCGTCTAGCAGCGCGCCCTTTTGATCCTGATAATCGCCCGCACCCCATTGGCCGATGACGCGGCCGTGGACGACGACTTGCGCGCCCTTGTCAGATTGCGGCTTGATCAGCACCGGGTTCATGTCGGTGCTTGGCGGGACGCGACACGCAAGCGCCTGGAGGGCTTGCGCGCGGCCAATCTCGCCACCATCCTCGGTTACGGCGGCGTTGTTGGACATATTCTGCGGCTTGAACGGCAGGACATTCAGGCCGCGATTGGCGAACAGGCGGCAAAGCCCGGCGACCAGCACCGATTTGCCGACATCCGAGCCGGTGCCCTGCAGCATCAGCACAGCCATGCGATGCCCCCGACGGTGATCCAGAGCAGCAGGCAAGCATGGCGATACAGCGCCAGCGCCCTTGCCAGATCGGCAACGTCCGGCGCGGGGCCATCACCGAGCCAGGCTCGGTCGCTCGGTTCGCCCGCATAGCGCACCGGACCGCCAAGACGGCGCCCCAGCACACCAGCCATCGCCGCTTCGGGCCAACCGCCATTGGGCGAGGCGTGCTTGCCGGCATCGCGCCACATCACCGCCAGCCCGCCACGCCCGGCAGCCGTGAGCAGCAACCCCGAAAGGCGTGCTGGAACCAGCATCATCAGATCATCGGCACGCGCAGCGGCCCAGCCGAAGTCACGGTAGCGTGCGTCACGATGCCCGATCATCGAATCGGCCGTATTAATCGCCTTGCAGATCAGCAATCCGGGCAACCCGGCAATGAGGAACCAGAAGGCCGGCGCAACGACGCCATCGCAAAAGCTTTCGGCAAGACTCTCGATCGCCGCAACGCTGACGCCATTCTCGTCGAGCGCCTGTGTATCGCGCCCGACAATAGCCGATACCGCGACACGGGCGGCGGGCAGGTCGCCGGCGGCGAGGGACCGGACAACCGCTGCGACATGATCGTGAAGGCTGCGCTGCGCCAGCCCGGAGGTCGCCGCGAGGACGAGCAAGATAACCGCCCACCCATCATCGAGCGCAGCCACGACAGCCCAGCCAATACCGCCCGATACCGCGATGATGACGCCAACGGCCGCGACCCCCATTGCCCTTCGCCGTCCGGCCGATCCGATGTTCCAATCGCCTTCCAACCGCGCGATCAACGCGCCCGTCCAGCTCACGGGATGCCCGATCGCGGCAAACAGCCACGCCGGATAGCCGATCACCGCCTCTGTCATCAGTGCGGCAAATAGTAAGGCTGCGCGATCGGTCACGCGCGACCTGTGGCAATCAGGAACCGTTGCCCGTCGGGCGTGTGTCCGACAAAGGCCGACACGCCATATGTCTCGTCGATGCGATCTGGTGTCAGTACGGCATCCGGCGTACCGTGCGCGATCACGCGCCCGCTCCGCATAAGTAGAACCTCATCGGCCACGCGTGCTGCCTGATTGAGATCGTGGAGGACGACAATGACCCCGGCGCCTTGCCGCGCGATAGACCGGAGGCAATCGAGAACATCGAGCTGATGCGCCGGGTCAAGGCTCGCCAGCGGTTCGTCGGCAAGCAGCCATTCCGGCGTGCCCGCGAGTACGCGCGCAAGCAAGGCGCGGCCCCGCTCGCCACCTGACAATGTGTTGACGATGCGTCCCGCGAGGCCCGTCACGTCGGTCGCGGCCATGGCGGCGGCGATCGCGGTCCGATCCGCATCATTGGCGCCCCAGCGCCCGCGGTGGGGAAAGCGGCCAAGCGCAACCAGTGTCTCGACATCGACATCCCAGTGAACATCCGCGGTCTGCGGCAGATAGCCGATCCTGCGCGCAAGGTCGCGGCGATAGATCTGCGCACGCGATGTTCCGTCCAGATCTACGGTCCCGCTATCGGGCAGGTGAAGTCCGACAAGGCAACTGAGCAGGCTCGATTTCCCCGCACCGTTGGGGCCGAGAATGGCAGTAACGCGGCCCCGTTCAAAGCATGTATCCACGCGGTCGAGCACCTGTGTGCCACCGAGCATCAGCGAGAGGTGACGCGTGATCAGGCTCATGGCAATTGCCGCCGCATCCGGAGGAGGAGCACCAGGAAGAAGGGGCCCCCCAGCATCGACATGGCGATGCCGAGGCGCAACTCGCTGACGGTGGGTGCGGCGCGCACGACGCTGTCGGCAACCACCAGCAGCAGGGCGCCAGCGATCGCCGAAGGCAGCAACACAGCCGATGGCCGATGGCCGACAAAGGGGCGGACGAGATGCGGCACGATCAGGCCGACAAAGCCGATGATCCCGGCCGCCGCCACCGACGCGCCGACGCACAGCCCCACGCCGCCGATGATCAGTAGCTGCAGGCGCAACGGATCTACCCCCATCGATCGAGCGGCGGGCTCTCCTAGTGTGAGCACATCAAGTGAGCGCGCGGTCGCCGCGAGCAGCGCGATACCGATTGCGATCAGTGGCAGGGCGATCGTTACATCATCCCAGCTCCGATCGGTCAAAGCTCCCATCAGCCAGGTCACGATCTGCGATGTCGCGAAAGGTGTCGGTGCCAGACTGATTGCCAGCGCGGTCATCGACCCCGCAATACTGGACAGGATCACGCCGCCGAGCGTGAAGACGATTAAGCTGCCCGACCGGCCGATAAGCAGCGCGAGCAACGCCATCGCTGCCGCCGCCCCGGTCAGCGCAAAGGTTGGCAATAGCCATGCCTGCGCGCCATAGCCGAAGAATAGCGAGATAACGGCGCCAAGTGCAGCGCCTGATGAAACGCCGAACAGGCCGGGATCCGCCAGCGGATTGCGAAGATAGCCCTGCATCGCCGCGCCCGACATGCCAAGTGCAGCACCGACCAAAGCCGCCAGCAACGTCCGTGGCAGGCGCAATTCCATGATGATCAACGCGCGCGGGTCATCGCTGCCGAGGATCGCGGGCGGGACCCAGACTTTACCCGCGATCAAGGACAGCAGCATCGCCGCGACGAGCGCGAGCGTTAGTGCACAGGTCACCCGCGCCGTCACAGGCTTCGCCTCGCCTTGGCCAGTTCAGCGACTGCATCGATAATCGTCGGCCCGCCGCAGTGCAGCAACCGTTCCGGATAGGGGCGGAGCGCTATAGTGCGGGATAGCTGCCGCACGACTGGATGGCCCACCATGCGGTCCGAGACGGTCGCATCACCGACCGTAAGCAGCACGCGCGGTGGGTTGGCGACGAGATATTCGAGCGACAGCACATCCCATTTCTTCAGGCCGTAATCACCGCTCAGATTGCTAAAACCGGCGCTCCGCAGCAAGACGCTGGCCAGCGTGCCGTCTCCCGGCACCAGTCCGCCGCCCTGCCAGATAAGCGCCGGGATCGTCGGCTGCGTTGTGCGCGCGGCTGCAATCGCGGCATCGATCCGCGCGTTCAACCGCTTGCCGCGTTCGGCATGGCCAATGGCGGTTGCGATTTTACTGATTTGGTCGCGATTCTCAGCGATGGTTTCCGGCACGCTGAGTTGCAACAAGGCGATGTGCATCCGTTTGAGTGCCGCGATGGTCGACGGCGCGACATGAGCGCCAGCAATGACCAGATCGGGCGCGAGCGCGACCACTTCCTCCGCCGTGCCCGACGTTGCCTTGAACTGCATCGCCTGCGCGATCGGGATGGAGGTGGCGCGCGGATCCTGCGAATAATGGCTGATGCCCGCAATCTGGCTGCGGTCGGCGACGTGCATCAGGATCGAGTCCACACACGGATTGATCGATACGATGCGCAGGCCGTTGGCACCGCTTTTGTGCCCGGGCGATGCGCTGGGGACCGCGCACGACGTTACCGCCAACGCCAGCATGCAGGCAAATATGCGGATCAATATTCGACCCCCTTTTGCGCCTTGAACCCGGCCTTGAACGGGTGCTTCACCTCCTGAAATTCGGTCACAAGATCGGCGATCTCCAGCAGTTCCGGCTTCGCGTTCCGCCCGGTGATGCAGATATGCTTGGTCAGCGGTCGGTCACGCAGAAAATCCACGATCTCGGCGATGGGCAGCGTATCATCGCGCAGGACGATGTTGAGTTCATCGAGGATAATGAACTCGTAATCTGGGTCGAGAATTAGCTCTTTTGACCGCGTCCAAGCCGCTTGTGCCGCTTCGATGTCGCGGGCGCGATCCTGCGTGTCCCAGGTGAAGCCTTCGCCCATGACCTCGAAGGTCAATAAATCGGGATTGGCCTGGAAGAAGGTCTTCTCGCCCGTTTCCCAGCTGCCCTTCACATATTGGACAATGCCGACCTTCATGCCCCAGCCTAGACTGCGGATTGCCATGCCAAAGGCGGAGGAGGATTTACCTTTGCCATTGCCGGTATGGACGATCAGCAGGCCGCGTTCGAGCGTATGCCGCGCCTGAATACGGGCGCGGGCAGCCTGCACGCGCTTCATGCGAGCATTGTGGGAGGTAAAATCCGTTTCGGGGGCGGGTGCTTCGGGGTCGGTCATGTCATCCTCGCAGTCTGAAGGGCTTGTTTGAGCCGCGCGGTGTCGGTTTCGGTCGATGGCAGGCCGACGCGCAGGCGGCGCGGATCGTCGGCAAAGGGTCGCGTCAGGATAGCGCTGCGTGCCAGCTGCTCGAACACCCCCGCTGCGTTGGGCGTGTCGACCAGCCGGAAGCAGGGTGTGCCGCCCGCAATCGCAAAACCGGCCTCGCTCAGCACTTCGTCGAGTCGCACCGCTGCATCACTCAGCCGACGTCGTTGGGCCGTTTGCCAGGCAAGGTCGCGATAGGCAGCTGTACCGATGGCGATCGCGGGGCCGGAGATCGGCCAGTCACCAAGCATCTGCCGCAACGATGCTGCAAAAACCGGCGGCGCGATGACGAAGCCGAGCCGCAAGCCTGCCAGCCCGAAAAACTTGCCGAACGATCGCAGCACGATGGTGCGAGGCCATTTCGCCGCAGCGATCCCCGGCTCTGTCCCGGCATCGGCGAACGCCTCATCGACGATCAGCCAGCCACCCTTTGTGCCCAGGAGCCGCGCTGCGTCGGCAAGCCGCTCGCGGTCGATTATCGCGCCGTCGGGATTATTGGGACGGGCAAGGACGAGCACATCATGTTGCTCGGCGGCAAGATCGGTTAGCAAAACCGAGTCTGGCCACATCGCTTGATGCCCGGCATAACCCGGACCAAGAATGGCGGGTGTTCGCGCCGGGATTAATCGGCCGATCAACCGCAGTGCAATGTCGCTGCCCGGCACCGCGACCGTCGCGGCCGGATCGCTCCCGAACACCGCCGCCGCGGCGGCCTCAAGCGCGGTCAGCGCGCCCGGCTCGGGCAACCGGCGCAGAGCCTCGGCATCGACCGCTGCGGGGTAGGCCCACGGACCTATTCCGGTCGACAGATCGATCCATTCAAGATGCGTCGGGAATTGCGCCCGCGCCAGCGCCAGCCGCCCGCCATGGACGGTAAAGGACGCGGTGGTCATTGCTGCCCCATCAATAAGTGAACCGCGCGCCGACATAAGCAGCGCGACCTAGCTGCCCAAAGCGGAAAGCGGTTTCATAGCGCTCGTCGAACAGGTTTTCGATTCGGCCATAAAGCGCGATGCGCGGGGTTACCGGATAGGACAGGCGTACATCGGCCAACACATAGCCCTGTAGCTTGCGGCTGTTGCTGGCATTGTCGAAGCTGGTGCCGACATGGGTCAGCGTGGCCCCGGTCGTGAGCCCGACCCCCCAACTATAATCGATCAGCACCGTCGCGCTATGCTGTGGCCGGCGTACCAGAAACTTGCCGAAATTGGCGCTGCCCGATGACCGATTGACGGCGTTCGTATAGGTGTAATTGGCCTGCACGCGCAGCGTCTCGATCGGGCGCAACGCCAGGCTGATTTCGATCCCATCTGCCAGCGCTTGCGCCACATTGTCGTAGGTGCCCGACGCTCGATTGGTGCAAATGCCCGTCAATGGCGGCACGCAAGAAATGAAGTTGATCAGGTCGGTGCTGTTGCGCCTGAAATAGGTGATCCCGGCTTCAAGTCTGCCGCCCAGCGCGCGTTCGGTGATGCCTGCATCCCATCCCGTGGCGCGTTCGGGGCGTAGCGCCTGATTGCCGAAATTGCTCTGTAGCTGGAACAACGATGGTGCCTTGAAGCCCTCCGCATAGCTGGCGCGAAGGGTCAGACCAGTTCCAGAAAGCCGAAACACACCGCTTGCGCCAAATGTGGTTGCCCCGCCGAAACGGTCATGATCGTCCTGTCGCACCCCGCCAGTCAGCGTCAGGTCGGCAACCGGCGTCGCCACCAGCTGGCCATAGACACTGTCCAGTCGCGCCCGACCAATGGACGGCGCGGCGCCAAAGCTGGACGAAATGAAGCGCGAAGTCTCGCGCTCCAGCCCGGCCGTCGCCTGCCAGCCGTCGGCAATCTCGAAAATCCCCTGATATTCCAGCCGTTCGTTGCGGCCCTTTGCGGCAAATGTCTCGGTGCCGCGATCATCATTGCGGCGGCGTGTGTCGGTGTAGGCAAAGCCTAGACGATTACGGAATCGACCACTAAAAAAGGCTGCGTTGCCACCGGCGTAGCCCACGATTTCCCTCGTTTTCGCGATCTCCCTCGTATCGGCAAAAGTAAAGCTCGGTGCCGGAAAGCCGTCAATCCCAACGGTGCCATTCGAATACCAGCCGCGCGCATCGAGCGAAAACTGGTCGCTCAGCGCCAGCTTCAGATTGGCGTTGGCCCCGTAATTTTCATATCCGTCGCGTTCCGCGCCGCCGCGAGCTTCGCTAAAGGTCGAGATGCCATCGGTGCGCAGATAGCCGCCGCCGCCGCTCGCCGAGAGCGACCCCAGCTTGCCAGAGATATTGCCGACCAGTTGCCCAGTGTTGCGATAGCCATATTCGGCGCGCGCGTTGATCGCCAGGGCGTCGGTTGGTGGCCGGGTGATCATGTTGATGACCCCTCCAATTGCTTGACTGCCCCACAGCACCGATTGCGATCCGCGCAGCACCTCGATCCGATCGATATTGCCGACCAGGAGATTGCCGAAATTAAAGCCGCCGCCTGGGGACGACGGATCGTTGAGCTTGACGCCGTCGATCAATGTCACGGTCTGGTCGCTCTCGGCGCCACGGATGAACACTCCCGTCGCCGTGCCAATGCCGCCGTTGCGAACAATCGAAACGCCGGGCAGCGTGCGCAGAATATCGACAACAGTTGCTGTCTGGCGACGGGCGATTTCTGCGGCATCGACGACGCTGACTGACTGGCCGACGCGTGACAGCGGTTGTGCGGTGCGGTTGGCGGTGACGACGATCGCTTCGTCGCTTTCCGGCTCTGGCGCTTCACCGGCATAGGCGGGCGAGGACAGGCTGATTGCGCTTAGCAGAGCAACAAATGGGTAACGCATGGAACCTCCTTTTTGAACAAAGCGAGGTTGCACGCGCCAGCGGCACGGACTCACGTAGAGCGAAATGGTCTGAACCCTCACGCGCGCCACCTCCATCGATGTCGTCACGCGAGGTTTTCCCCCGATCATGCCAAACACCCCGTTGGCACAAAGGACCGACCGCGACAGGCAGGTCTCCTGGCTCCCGGGTCGTCACGTCCGCCCCGCCTTCCCAGCAGCCAAGGCCGCCAGTGGCATATGGAGCGACCGCTATCCGGTCACAGTTGCGGGCACAGCCCCGGCTTGCAGATAAATTATCAGCTTCCGGGTTCCCTATTATTTCCATTTCTGGAAACCTGTCGCCTGGCGTCGATATTCGTTGGGATGAGAAAGGACAAGAGTGACCGGAGCGAACGTCGTGTTTTTCTTGGGCGGCGCGCGATCGGGCAAAAGCCGGCTGGCGCAAGAACTGGCGGAAAAATTGGCCGACAGCCAAACGGTTGCACCGGTCTACCTGGCGACAGGCCAGACCTTCGATGCAGAAATGACCGAGCGGATCGCGCGCCACCGCGCGGATCGCGGTCCACGCTGGCGTACCGTCGAATGTCCGATCAACCTGCCCGAAGCGATCGGGAAGGAAGCGGTCGACGGAAATGTCGTGCTCGTTGATTGCCTGACCCTGTGGGTGAGCAATCTGCTTTTGTCAGACGTCGACATCATACAGGCGAGCGATAGACTCCTGTCTGCCATAGGCAATGCGCGCTGTCCGCTCGTGATCGTCAGTAATGAGGTCGGCCTCGGCATCGTGCCCGACAATGCGTTGGCACGGCGTTTTCGGGACGAGGCGGGCCGGTTGCATCAATGCGTCGCAGCTACTGCCGACAAGGTTTTCTTCGTCGCTGCGGGTCTATCGGTTTCGATGAAATAATGACGAGATAAATGCCCAATTCGCGAATAATATATACCCCACAGTAGGGCTAGGAACGTCGAGCTCGATGTTGTCCGTTAGGTCAGTTATTGCTTCCTTGATTGACAATAACGGCCATTCGCGGTCGCAACAACGAATGACTACAACCTCTCGCCCCAAGAATCTCAGGCCGAAGGTCCCCGCCCGGTGGCTAAGTTGATACATTTCCATGAACGAACGTCCGGTTTCTGGATTCACGGCATCAGCCCTGAATGGTCGTTTGTGGGTCGAAACGGTCGGCCGCTATAGTCCTACCTTTTCGAGGGCAGAGGCGAACTCCGGATCAATCTGGCCATCGGCCTTCGGCGTGAGCCGGTTCAAAACTGTCTTTATTCGCTTCTGCGCGACCTGAAGCGCCTTGTGCCTCACCTCGCGGGTCGCGTTGGTCCGCCACGACGGGCTTTCGCCTAGTAGCGCCGCCCATTTTGCCTCTTCCGCCGCCAGAACTGCTAGCGCGAGCCGCAATCCATCTCGCCGACCATGGGCATACTCATCCGACATCAGCGGTGCTTTTGAGTACTGTCGTCATCGTTCAGCTGCCCTTCTCTATTTGGCGGTCGACGGTGTCCATGAAGTCGCGCGCCGAGTTCCGATCCGCTTCGTCCTTGAAGGCGACATCGAGGTCGGGCGCAGTGCCGAGCATGTAAGCCAAGCACCAGAGGGCGAAACGGCGTCCACGATCCTGCTCAAGCCCGAACTGGACCCGCAGGCGGTCGATGCCTTCGGCGAGCTGTTCAGGGGCAAGGTCGGCGATCTCGTCGGTGCCGAACAAATGGATGAGCAGTTGATCAAAGTCCATGGCCGTCCTTAGCTTATCCGCGATCCGCCCCAAACCGGCCAGTCGAAGCCACCCGGCCGACAGCAAAGAGGATCATAGGCGGACAAGCAATCACCCCTTGAGTTCAGCCTACGGATTTGAGACCTGTGAAAGGAGCTGTTTGCTGCACCCGAACCAGCGCCCGCGCCCAAGCGGCGATAAGCTCGACTTGATTGGCAGCGTTTGGGTCGTGAAGGCGCAGTCGTACTAGCGCTGCTTCTTGGTCGTTGTGGCGGTAAAGTCAGGGTCCTTTTTGACGACCCAGTCAACGAATTTGCGGATGGCGGGATTGGCCAGCAGGGCCGCCACATCCATGCCGTGCCGCTCGAGTTCGGAATTGCTGAAGTTGGCTGTCACCGTCTGCTGGCAGATGGGGTGCATGGGCACGATATCGCGCCCACCCCGACTTTTCGGCACAGGATGGTGCCAGATGACGGTTTTGCCAGTAGGCCGACCGCACAGCCAGCAAGGCGCTACTGTCGCCGGCGCCTCATCGTCGCGATTCAGGTCTTCGTATGAACCGTGTTTCGAATGTTTGCGCGCCATGCGTTTGTCCGACTTTACGCGCCGATCATCGGCCGCGCAGGCAACGCCATTACACCAAGGCCTGGTCGATCCCGAGCGCGAATCCGGGGCTCAGGCAGCTAAACTGGGGCGGCATCTGCGGCCGGGAAAGCCCACGGGTGACACTTTACCTGCGAGGTCTGGTAAAGTGTCACTAGTGGCTAAAAATCAGCACATTGCAGGTAGTGGATTCACAAATCAGTACGGCTGTGCTTGTAATGTTCCATGTTCCAGCCCGACCTCTTCGCGAAGGACATCGTCGCCGATGCCAGCAAGTTGAGCGCTGGTCCGGTCACGCCTCGCAAATTGACACAGAGCGCGCCGCGGCAATCTGGTCCATCATCCGGCGGAAGGGATAACGATCTCGATCTGCCTTCGGTCTTGGAGCGTTTGGCCCGCATTTCGGCGCGTCCGCGATATACCTTCATGGTGCTGAACCTCATCGCTCGCGCTGCAGGCGAGTCCGACAGTGCCGGACCCTATATCCGCGAAGGCGCGCGCGCGATCCCGGTCAGGGACTGGCTGAGCGACGCCCTGATGCCGATGGCGCAACGCGATGCGCGCCGGCTTGCCGTGGTCGAGCAGGTCCGCGCGGATCTGAGCGGCAGGGGCGCGCTACCGACCGATGTAACTTGCGCAAAGCAGATGATTGCTGACGAGGTGCGTACGAGGCTTCGTCATTCTGGCCGCACTAACGTCAGCCGTGCCGTGTCGGATCTGGTTCGTGCTGGACTGCTGCATCGGCACTATCAAGGCTACCGCGTCGACCACGAAAACCGCGGAGCCGGTCGAGAGGCGGTCTATACGATTGCGCCCTCTGTAAAGCGAGCGCTTGGAAAAGCTGCATAAACCATTGATATATTTAACATAAGATATATTATCGGACCGATCGATTGATGCGGTGCGCACGGGCTGTGCGCTCGTTGGTCAGCCCGTAAAGCGTCTCTTTCGCAGAAACGATCGGCCGTCTGACAGACAGGGATTATCGACTTCCACCGGCAATTCGGCAGAGCCATCGTCATAGGACATAGATAGACATTCTTTATAAAATGGCATAAGTACGGTTCATGCCCTTTTGAATGAGGTGTCATTCGTGCACGAAACTATGGACATCCGGATTGCGGAGAATGGCCGCATGGTACTGCCGCGTTCGGCGCGCAAGGCGCTTGGCGTCACAGGCGCAGGCGTCTTAGTGCTGTCGATCGACGGCGACAATGTGAAGCTCACGTCGATGCATCAGAGCATCAAACGCGCTCAGGACCTGTACCGCCAGCACGCGACGAACGACCTTCCGGTTGATGACTTCATCGCCGAGCGCCGGGCCGAAGCGGCACGCGAAGACCTCGACTAGGCATGGCATCGATCGTTTTTGACGCCTCGGCGATATTGGCGTTGCTGCGCGATGAGCCGGGTGCCAACGTTGTCGCGCAGTATATTGGCGACGGGCTCATATCGGCGGTCAATTTTCAGGAAGTAATCAAGGGCCTCTTACGCCGCGACGTGCCGATCGATGCTGCGCTGGCGATGCTGGATGCATTGCATCTCGAGGTGCGTCCGCATGGGTGGGACGACGCCATTGCAGCCGCCAGCCTCTACCCTGTCACTAAAGAATTCGGCAGCGGCCTCGGCGATCGAACCTGCATGGCCCTGGCGATCGCCGAAGGGTTGCCCGTTGTTACGGCAGATCAGCAATGGGCACGTATCGACGTGCCGGGCCTCAGGCTTTTGCTGGCGCGGTGACGGAATTGCCGCACCACGCGCGAGCTACCAGGATCCCATAAGTCGTTGAGATGCGGTCAGTCGTGCCGCCGGCCGGAGGAGTTGAGAACCGGTCGCAGTTCGCCGTATTTTTGCTCCTGTTCAACGACTTGGGGGTGGATCGACTGATTCCTCGACCCAAAATCGTCGTCATGACAAACGTTTGCGACAACGGGCAGCTGGCCGCGATCAGCGAATTCGAGCAACGCTCAAAGCACGCAGAGACGCTCGATGAATTGTCGGCGCTAGTCGATGCCATCGTCAGAGAATCTGGCTTCCGGTGGTTTGCCTTGGTTCACAATGTCGATTTGGCGAGACGCAGCAACAAGGCCCTGTTGCTGACGACCTATCCGGAAGCGTGGATCGAGGAAGTAATCGAAGATCGACTTTATCTGGACGACCCAGTGCACGCCGCCTGTGCAAGGTCGCCTTCAGGTTTGACCTGGGACCGGATCGAGGATTTCATCACGATGAGCCCGCGGCAAACCACGATCCTTGAGAGGGGCCGCGCTCATGGCCTGGACGCAGGTTTCACGATGCCGATCCGCGTCAGCGATGAGCCAGAGGCGATGTTTACGGTGTCTCGGTCAGGCGACCACGAAGTGACGAGCGATGAGGTGTTGGTGGCTCGTCTCATCGGCACTGTGGCCTTCGATCGCGGACGGTCGATCCTTGGCGACGATCGCCAGGTGTATGCGCCAGTGGCGCTCAGCCCCCGCCAGATTGAGTGTATTGCGCTGGTCGCACAGGGCAAGAGCGATTGGGAGTGCGCGCAAATCCTTGGCCTCGGCCGCGACACTGTACACGAATATGTCGAGGCTGCCCGCCGTCGCTACGGTGTTCGCCGGCGAACCCAGTTGGTCTTGCGGGCAGTCCGTGACGGCCATCTGAACATCGACGCCTTGATCTGACCGCGCGCGGCTCAGACCGCTTCATTTTGATGCCGTGATCCTAACAACGGCCCGTAGTGGCAGAACAAGCCATAGGGGTTCGAGCTCGTTCCCCGCAGACCGATGCGTTGCCGCTCATAGCCTTTGCGATCAGCAACAATGTGTACGTCAGCACGAAGAACCGATCACTTCGCAGCCGCCGGGTGATCACAGGCGCCACTCTCAGCTTTTCTCTCATCGCGAGTAGAAAACCGCGTGACCCCCCTGACTGGGGGGATTGTCCCAGAGCGGCATAATCGGTTCAAAAGGCTAGCGATTTCGAGATTTCAAATGCCGCAATCCAAGCCCTGTTTGGGGCAGCGACATGGAGTAGGAAGATGCCGCGCCGTCGTTACGCCTCAGCCACGCCTTCAAAGGCGATCTGCTTGTTAGTGGCACCAGCGTCCACGAACCCAGGCGGTCGGCGATGATCCTCGATATCGCCACCGTCGTCGCGCTTGCACACCAATGTGCGCCATCGGTGGCGGCGGAAACGCTCGTGTCGGTCGTCCACACCGAAAGCCATTTCAATCCCTATGCGATCGGCATCAACGCCAAGGGCGTTGCAGCCCCTGACCCGGCTAGCCGGGCATCGGCGGCCGCCGCCGCACGGAGATTGATCGCCCGCGGCTATAACATTGATCTGGGGTTGGGGCAGATCAACAGCGCCAATCTCAAATGGCTCGGGCTTTCGGTAGAAGATGCTTTTGACCCCTGCCGCAACCTTGCCGCCGCAGCGCGCGTGTTGTCGGGCAACTATCTGAGCGTCGTCCGCTCGAGCCCGACGACCGAAGCGGCGATCGCGACCGCTGTGTCGATGTACAATACCGGCAGCCGCTCGCGCGGCTTTGGCAATGGCTATGTCGGCCGCGTCTATGCCTCATCGACTGTCGTCGTCCCGGCAATCCGGCACGGCCTAGCGCCGGCCATGCCCACCACCCCTGCCCCGCCACCAGCTCTTGGCACGCAAGCGCCAGCGGCATCAGCGCCGACCATCACGGTTGACTGGGACACATCGGCGGATGCGCAAACGGCCAAATTGATGGTCTTCGGCAGTGCATCCAGCAGCTCACAGAAAGGACAATCCGAATGACCGCTTTTGCGACAACCTCCGCCGTTTGGCTCACTCCGCGCCGACGCACGTTCACACAATATCTGGCGCTGGCCGTCACCGTCTTGGCAGTGTCGTTGCTGCTGACCGATCCGGCCTATGCTCAGGCGGCTGACGGCGTCACCTCGATGGCCGAAAACATCAAGACATGGCTGACCGGGACATTCGCCAAGACGATAGCGGTGATCGCGGTCGTCATCGTGGGCTTCATGTTTTTCACCGGTCGGGCAAGCCTCGGGCTCCTGGTCACGGTGATCGTCGGGATCTTCATCGTGTTTAGCGCGCAGTGGATCGTCGATACCATCACCGGCGGCGCGTGAGTACGGCGCCGTGGACGACGAGAAGCTCCGGGAAGAAACGCTCTTCCTCGCCGTGACGCGGCCAACGATGTGGCTTGGGGTGCCGATCGAGGCATCCCTGCCCATCGCCCTGGCCGCTTGCCTGACCCTTATCATCACCGGCAATCCTCTCTATGCGATCGCCTTGGCGGCTGCCTTCCTCGCCATTGCACGGCTGATTGTTCGCCACGACGCCAATGCCTTTCGATTGTTGTGGCTTTGGACCACGACGAAGGCGCGCTGCCGAAACCGCGCCTGGTGGGGCGGCAGTTCCTATTCCCCGCTGCCGATCGATGGTGCCAAGCGTCGAGGCTTCGCTCGTGGCTAGTGGCGCGATCTCGCTCGGTGCCACGTCAGCCCGAACGCCTTGGCGAATCCTCAAGAACGAGGCCGACCCCGCGCGTTACCTCCCCTATGCGCGCCATATCGACGATCACGTCATCGCGCTTGATGGCCGCGATCTGATGATGATGTTCAAGCTCGACGGTCTCGCGTTCGAGACGGCTGACCCCCTCCATCTCAACGACTGGCACGAGAAGCTGAACGGCACGCTGCGCAACATTGCCGACGATCGTCTCGCGATCTGGACCCACATCGTGCGCCGCCCAATTACCGATTATCCGCAAGGAGAGTTCCGGTCGGATTTCGCAGCAGATCTGGACGCGAAGTACCGCGCCCGGGTCACGGCCAAGCGTATGTTCGTCAACGAACTGTATCTGACCCTGATCATGCGCCCGTCCGTTGGTTCGGCTGATCGCACGGGGGTTTTGCTGCGCCGCCTCTCTACTGCCCGCAAGGAGGGCGAAGAGGTCGACGAAGACGAACTTGCGCGCTTTGAGGACAAGGCGCGCGACATCGAGAAGCTGTTGGCCCGATGCCGGCCACTCAGGCTCAGCCTCTACGAACATAATGGCCTGATGTTCTCGCAGCCCCTTGAGGTGCTGGAGCTCGTGATGATGGGCCGAGCGGCGCGCGTCCCGCTCGTACGTGGTCATCTGGGCTCCGCCATTTACGGTGAGCGCGTCATCTTCGGCCGGGAGACAGTCGAGGTGCGCGCGCATGACGAAAGTCGCTTCGTCGGTTTGTTCGGCATTCGTGAGTATCCGGCCATGACCCGGCCGGGGCAAATGAACGCCCTGCTCTCACAGGATTTTGCGTTCGTCGTGACGCAATCCTTCGCGTTCATGGGCAAGGCACGGGCGTCGGAGCGGCTGCGTCGGCGTCAGAACCAGATGGCATCGACCGAAGATGCCGCTGCCAGCCAGGCAATCGAACTGGCGGATGCAGCCGACGACCTTCAAAGTAATCGGTTTGTGCTCGGCGAGCATCATTTCTCTCTCGCGGTATTCGGTGAAAACCAGAAGCGTCTGGCCGAGAACCTGTCGACGGCTCGGGCTGCGCTGGCGGACGCCGGTCTTGTATCGGCGCGCGAAGGCCCGGCGCTTGAAGCTGCCTTCTGGTCGCAGCTACCCGGCAACTTCTCGTGGCGGGCGCGGCCGGCCGCGATCACGTCGCGCAATTTCGCAGCGCTATCGCCGTTCCATACCTTCCCGGCCGGAAAGCCCGATGGCAATCACTGGGGCGCGGCGATCGCGCTGATGAAGACCGCTGCCCAATCTCCCTACTATTTCAACTTCCATGTGAACGATCTCGGCCACACGCTGATCATCGGCCCCTCGGGTGGTGGCAAGACCGTGGTGCAGAACTTCCTGATGGCGCAGCTCGAGAAGACTGGCGCGCAGCAGATCTTTATCGACAAGGATCGCGGCGCGGAGATCTATGTCCGATCCTCGGGCGGCACCTACCTCGCATTGCGCAATGGTGTGCCGACCGGGTTCGCCCCGGTCCGCGCGCTCGATCAGACGCCCGGCAATATTGTCTTCCTCGGCAGACTGATCCGGCATCTCGTGACGCCAGCTGGATTGCAGCTCGGCGTTACCCAGGAGAGGATGATCGACGAGGGTATCCTCTCGATCGGGCGTCTCCCTCCAGAAGAACGGTCAATTCTCGCGCTGCGCCAGCTGCTTGGACAGCGCGATCCCGAAGGGATCGGCGCGCGATTGGAGAAATGGTCACGCGGCGGGGCGCTAGGGTGGGTGTTCGACAACGACCGGGACGAGTTGACGCTCGAGGCCAGGTTCATCGGCTTCGACATGACGGACTTCCTCGATAATCCAGAGATCCGCACGCCGCTGATGATGTACATGTTCCACCGCATCGATGCGCTGCTCGACGGTCGCCGGCTTGTGATCGACATCGACGAGTTCTGGAAGGCACTCGGCGACGACGCCTTCCGCGCCTTCGCGCAAGACGGGCTGAAGACCTACCGCAAGCAGAATGCCTTTCTGGTGTTCGGCACCCAGAGCCCGGCCGACGCACTGCGCTCGGACATCTCGCACAGCATCATGGAACAGGTCGCGACCAAGATCCTGTTGCCCAATCCCTATGGCCGCGAGGTCGATTATATCGATGGCCTCGGTCTTACACGCGCCGAATTCAAGCTCATCAGGAACGACCTCATTCCCGAAAGCCGGCGCTTCCTGGTGAAGCAGGGCCATGATTCCATCGTTGTGGAACTCGACCTGGGCGGTCTGTCGGACGAGTTGGCCGTCCTCTCGGGCACCACTGAGACGGTCGGCATCCTCGATCAGGTCCGGGCTGAGCATGGCGATGATCCCAGCGCTTGGCTGCCCGCATTCCACGAGCGTCGGCGCGCAACCACCAGAAGGAAAGGATAAGGTCATGAAGGCAATTCGAACGATGGCGATCGTCGGCGCATTGGCAATGTCGGCGCCGGCGTATGCGCAGGGGATACCCGTCCACGACACCGCAACGTTCTTGCAGACGCTCTCGACGGTGAAAAACACGCTGTCGATGATCGAGCAGGGCAAGCAGCAGATTTCGCAGGCAACCGAACTCTACAACAGCGTCAACAAGCTTACGAACGTCAACCAGATAGCGTCCTCGCTCAATACCGACGCCGTTCGCCACCTTCTTCCAAGCGAAGCTCGGGACATCCAGCGATTGATGTCGTCCGATTTTTCCGGGTTGGGGAGCCTGGGCTCGTCTGCCGCCCGGATCCGCAGCAGCAACCGCATCGAACTGCCGGACCTTCGACCGGGCGCGACGGCGTTCGAACGGTCCAACCGAGATTCGATCTCACAAAATGGCGAGATGGCCGCTCGCGACGCTGCGATCGCCGAAGCGGCTTACGGGGTCACCGCCCAGCGGACGACCGGTCTCGAGGAGCTTCGCTCCTCACTCGACAGCGCCTCAGACGCGAAAGAAGTCATGGACATTCAGGCGCGGATTGGCGTCGAAAACGCGCATATTCAGAACGACGCCGTCCAGCTTCAGGCGCTTCAGATGCGGCAGGCCGCCGAGGCGAGACTGCGTTCGCAGCGAGATGATGAAAACGGCCTCGCCAAACTTCAGCAGAGCCTGAGTAGCCGGCCGTGAAGGGGATCGCTGCGTTCCTCCCTGCTCTGACGGCCACACTCCTGAGTGGTTGCGGGCAGTTGGTCGGCAAGGCCGAGCTGAAGTCCGATCCCAAGCAGCGCGCTGCAATCCTGGCCGCCTGCGCCAACGGCACTCACAACGATGCCCAGGAGTGCAGCAACGCCAAGGACGTCGAGAACGCTGACAAGCTCGAGCGTTCGCTGGGTCACAAATAAGCGAGGATACTGGCCATGGCGTCCACACTCTTCGCGGATATTTATACCAACATCGACGGGAAGCTCGATCTCTTCCTCAACGAGCGTCTCAACAACGTCATTGAGGTCGTGAGAGGACCGCTGGCGCTTGGCCTGGTCATCTACATCGCGCTGTATGGGTACATGGTGATGCGCGGTATCGTCAGCGAGCCCTGGGGCGAGCTGGTCTACCGGATGGTGAAGCTGTGCCTGCTCTACGTTGCGGCCACGACGGTCGCTTATTCGGAGTGGATCACGAACCCGCTTTTCCACGGGATGCCGGATGCAATCTCCCAGGCGCTGGCGGGCAAGACCATCACCAGCGTCGGTGCGGTGTTCGACGATTACTTCGGGCAGGTCGATTCCATCGTCCTGATCATCCGGACGGAAGCCGCGACCTATCTCGACATCAACCCCTGGAAGCTCGTCCTGCTCACGCTGGCGGTAGCGATTTACGGTTTAGCGGGCCTCTCTGCGGCGATCGGGTTTGCGATCACCGTGTTCGCAAAGGTGGCGCTCGCCGTCGTGATCGCGCTCGGGCCGATTTTTATCGCGCTGTCGCTGTTCGAGACCACCCGCCGGTTCTTCTACGGGTGGCTGGGACAGGTGTTCAACTACATCGTCCTGATGGCTGTGATCATCGCCATCACGGCCCTGATCACCGATCTCGGCGCTACAGCACTGACCGCGGCCGAAGGCACGCCTGACGTGACGATCGGCGCTGTATTGTTCGCGGTATATATCTTCCTCGGCACAATCTTCTTTTTCCAGGCGCCGTCGATCGCGACGGGCATCGCCGGCGGCGCTGCGGCCGGGGTCGGAGCTTTTGCGGGGTCCGCTTGGGGAACCATGGCTGCACCGTTCCAGCAAGCCCGCGCCACACGCAATAGCCGCAATCTCGAACGTGCCGCCGGTCGCGGTGGTTCGGTCAGCCGCGCCTTATGACCAGGGAAAATTCCATGACGAGTTCATCAACGCCCATCCACATCCTGCGCAGTTCGGTCGCACTGCTGATGATCCTTCCTTCCATGTCGAGCGGGGCTTCTGGCCCGAAAAAGCTGCCCGTCTGTAACGGGAAGCACCTGCGCGACGTGAATATTTACGGTAGCGTCCTACCCGGCTCGCCGATCCCGGGCGTCGTAGCGCCCCCTGCCCCGCCGCCTGTCCCGCCGGTCATCCAACCGCCCGAAGGTGCATCAGCGCCGCCACCGGTTCCGGTTCCCGCGCCAGACAAGACCTCCATGCGGGATGCGCCCCGCAATCATGGGAGCTGCTGACCATGCGCAGCCAGGTCGAGGGCGTACCCGCGAAGGACGCAGAACTCTATTTCGGTCAGGCGCGGTCCTGGGACCAGGACCGGCAGCGCAAATCGTTGCGCTCCGAACGCATTGCGTGGATCGTGGCTGCCCTGGCATTGCTGGTGTCAGCCGCCGAAGGCTTCGCTCTCGCCGGACTTGCTCCGCTCAAGACGGTGATGCCCTATATCATCCGGGTCAACCAAACGACGGGCGCCGTCGACGTCCAGACCACGCTCACTCAAAAGCCGATGCGCTATGACGAGGCGGTGACGAAATTCTTCCTGGCCCAGTACGTCAGGGCACGCGAGAGCTGGCTGTCGGCTGCGGCCGAAGAGAATTTCAGAGCGGTCACGATCTTGTCCGAGCCTGGCGAACAGCAGCGCTGGGGCCGCTTCTTCAGCTCAAACAATCAAAACAGCCCGCAGGTCGTCTGGGGCAAGGGTGCGACCGTCCAGGCACGCGTTCGCAACATCGCCTTTATCAACGATCGCGTCGCCAATGTGCGCTTCACGCGCACGGTCCAGACCGACACCGACACGCAGAGCACCGACTGGATCGCGACCGTGACGTTCCGGTATACGAACGCGCCGATGGCCGAAGGGGATCGCTACCGCAATCCGCTAGGCTTTCAGGTCGAGAACTACCGGGCCGACCCGGAGGTGGTGCGGTGAACCGGCTCGTTTGCCTCGCAAGCGCTGTCGCGCTGATCGCTGCCCCTGCCCTTGCCGAGGATACGCCGCGCGGCGGCCCCTCGGACCCGCGCGTAAAGTTCGTCGAGTATCAGGAAACGCAGGTCTACCGGATTGTCGGCACCTTCCGCACCGCGACCCAGATCGTGCTCGGTGCCGATGAGACGATTGAGCATGTGGCGCTCGGCGACACGGTGTCGTGGGAAGTTGCTGTCGCTGGCCATATCCTGTTCCTGAAACCACGCGAACGTGCGGGGCCGACCAACCTCATCGTCACGACCAATCGGGGCGGTGAGCTCCGCAACTACGCCTTCGAGCTTACCGCGCGTCGAGGACCGATCAGCAGCAAGAGCGCCAATACCTATTTTCAGGTTCGCTTCCGGTCTCCGCGTGACGAGGCCGAGCGCGCGGCGCGTATGCAGGCGACACGGGAGGCGCAGCGCGTGGCAGCGCTGCAGGCAAGCGTCGTCCGGGGAGCCCTCGACCATGGCGTGATCGAGGGTCCGCGCAATCTGAACTACAAGGTCCAGGGATCGAGCGATCTGCAGCCATCGGAGATTTCCGACAATGGCCAGTTCACGGTTCTGCGCTTCCCCGGCAATCACGAGATCCCAGCCATTTACATGGTGCGACCAGATGGGACCGAGACGCTGGTCCCCTTCGACGTTCGGGACGAGTTCGTGGTCGTGCACATTGTCACAGCCCAACTCCGACTGCGGCGAAACCGGGAAGTGCTCTGCATCTATAACCTGGCCCCGACACCTTACGGCATCGATCACGGCACGAACACCGCATCGCCGCACGTCGAGCGCACCATGCAAGACCCGAAGGAGTGAGCGCGATGGACGAATTTGCGCCAGAAGACCGCCGTCGCCCACAGGGTGATCCGACCCCGGAACGCGACGAGATCGTCCGCGAACGCGGCATCGATCCGATCGGTGGCATGACGCCGGCGAAGCGAAACGGTGCCCTGATCTTTGCCGGCACCGCGATGGTGCTCGGCATTCTGTGGGTAAATTCAGGAACGGGTAGCAAGACCGCTGGCAACCTGATGGCAAAGCCCGAGGCTACCGCCCGACGCACCGATCTGGCAGCGCGCGAGACGGTTGCCTATGATGCGGTCGCGGTCCGGCCGAAACCCCTGGGCGCGGTCCCGGACCCGAATGCGCCCGTCATCAACCCGCCACCCGGCGCCCGCGACGTCGGCCCGGACGGTCAGATTGTACCGGCAATGCAGCCTGGGGCCGCGCCGACGGCGACCGCACCGACCAAAGGCCAGAACCTGGCAGACCAGGCGCGGCGATCGACATTGATCGCTTATGGCGGTCGCGCGCCGATCCCAGGTTCGGCCGCTGCCAATGGCGCGCCGGCTGACCCCAGCGAGGCGGGCGGCGGTGACGGGCAGGCAGCACCAGGCGCCCGCGGCACCCCGAATGCGCTCGATGCGCTGCGGCAGAGCTCGGCCGTCGGGGAAGCGCGCGCAGCGATGCTCCCCAATCGCAACTATCTCGTCACCGCCGGCACGTTGATCCCGTGCATCCTGCAAACCGCGATGAATTCGGCCCAACCCGGCTACACATCCTGCCTGATCCCGCGCGACGTCTATTCCGAAAATGGCCGTGTCGTCTTGATGGAGAAGGGCACGAAGGTGCTCGGCGAGTATCATGGCGGCATCCAGCAAGGGCAGAACCGTCTGTTCGTGCTCTGGACGCGCGCGGTCACGCCGCAGGGGGTTCGCATCGACCTGGCTTCGCCGGGCTCGGACGCGCTTGGCCGCGCGGGCATCGCCGGATCCGTCGACACCTTCTTCTGGGCGCGGTTCGGCAGTGCGCTGCTGCTCTCGCTGGTCGATGACGCCGCCTACATCGCGGGGCAATCGGTTTCGGGTGGCAGCAACAACTTCAACAACACCACACGGACGCCGAGCGAGGGCGCTGGGATCGCGCTACAGAACAGCATCAACATCAGACCCGTTCTGAAGAAGAACCAGGGCGAAGAGGTCGGAATCTTCGTCGCCAAGGATTTCAACTTCGCCGACGTCTACAATCTGGAGCTGCGGCGCTGAACGTGAGCGACACCGCGGTCCTTCGCCATTACCTCGCGCCGATCCTGCCGCTGCTCGAGCCGGCCGAGGTCACCGAGCTTGTGATAAACAAGCCCGGCGAGGTCGGAATCGAGGACCATCTGGGCTGGCATTGGCACACTGTCCCCGAACTCGACAGCGAATGGCTCGCGACCCTCGCCGTTGCGGCCGCAAGCTTTACCCGACAGGACGTGAATGCGGAGACGCCGATCTGCTCGACAATCCTGCCAGGGGGCGAGCGTTGCCAGATCGTGATCCCGTCGGTGACGCCGACGGGTGCGCCGTCCTTCACCGTCCGCAAGCCTTCGCGCGTAACCCTCGCGATCGACGAACTCGCGCGGGTCGGCCTCTTCACGGGCACGCGCGCTGCGGCGCAAGGCCTTGGCGAAGTCGATGCCCAGCTTATCGCGCAGCGCGACCTCGGCGATTGGCCCGCTTTCTTTCGAACGGCCGTCGCCGCCCGCAAGAACATCCTGGTCAGCGGCGCGACCGGTTCGGGCAAAACCACGTTCGCCAAGGCGTTGATCCAGCTGATCCCGCCCGAGGAACGGCTGCTGACGATTGAGGATACGCGCGAGCTCGTCGTCGAGCATCGCAACGTCGTTCATATGGTCTATTCAAGCGAACGACAGGGCCTGGCCAAGGTCGGCCCCAAGCAGCTGCTCGAAAGCGCGCTGCGGATGCGGCCCGATCGCATCCTGCTACAGGAACTGCGCGACGGGACGGCCTTTTTCTATCTGCGCAACGTCAATTCGGGCCACCCCGGATCGATTACGACGGTCCATGCCGGCTCGGCGATGGGCGCCTTCGAACAGCTGACCTTGTTGGTGAAGGAGTCCGAGGGCGGCCGGGATCTCGCCCGTGACGACATTCGTGGCCTGCTCCGCATGCTGGTCGATGTCGTCGTCCAGACGCGCAAGCGCGCCGGCAAATTCGAAGTCGAGGAGGTGTATTTTGATCCGCCTGTCGGACGCGCGGCCGCTCACTAAGGTCGCGATCATTGCCGGGATTCTTGCAGCGGCGCTTTTGGCATGCGCGCTCTGCGCCGTGCTGGTCGCGCTGGTCGGCCTCAAACAGATCGGGCCGCAGATGGACGTCTCGGCCGTGCCGGCGTGGCTCTGGTATTATCGCGGTGATCCGCTCCTGCACCTCTGGCTCAAGCGCGGCGCGCTGGTCAGCGGCGCCACCGCGTTCGTGATCCTGCTTGTCATTCTCAAGCGCGGCCGCTCCCTGCACGGCGAGGCACGCTTTGCAAACGAGGGCGAAATCCGGCGCGAGCATTTGCGCAGCACGTCCGGGATCATCGTAGGACAAAAAGGCGGCCGCTATCTCGTTTTTGGAGGCACCGAGCACGTTCTGCTCGAAGCACCGACCCGTGCCGGTAAAGGTGTCGGCGTCGTGATCCCCAATCTGCTAAGCTGGGCGGACTCGGTTGTTGTACTCGATGTAAAGCGCGAGAATTGGGACATCACCGCAGGGTTCCGGGCGCGGCATGGGCAAAAGGTCCATCTCTTCGATCCGCTCGACCCCGAAGGCCGGTCAGCTCGCTACAATCCGCTGAGCTTCATTGACCGGCTCGACGACACCGAGGTGATCAACGAACTCCAGAAGATCGGCGGAATGCTATTCCCCGCGCCTGAGAAGTCCGATCCCTTCTGGGCCGAGGCCGCCCGCGCGGCGTTTGTGGGGGTGGGCGCGCTGGTGGCGGCCAACCCGGCTTTGCCCTTCACGATCGGCGAGATTTACCGACGGCTGACGGAGGGCGATCCCAAGGTCGAACTACCCAAGGTCGTGGAGGAAGCACAGAAGCGCGGGCAGCGGCTGAGCCAGGCATGCGTTTCGGCACTGAGCGATTTCACTTCCGCGTCGGACAACACTTTTTCCGGTATCAAGCAGACGATCACATCCAAGCTCAATCTGTGGCTCAACCCCTATGTCGACGCGGCGACTTCGGAGACCGACTTCGATCTGCGGCAGGTGCGTCGCGAGCGGATCTCGATCTATCTGGGGGTCTCGCCGGACAATATCGACCGGATCGCACCGGTCTATAATCTGTTCCTCCAGCAACTGATCGACCTCAACACGCGGGAACTGCCAGCGACCGGGGGCCAGGTGCCGGTTCTTGTCCTGCTCGATGAGTTTGCGCGCCTGGGCAAGGCCCCCGTCATCGCGTCCGCCTTTTCCTATGTCGCGGGATACGGCCTGCGGCTGTTGCCGGTGATCCAGAGCCGGTCGCAGCCGCGCGGCATATACGGCCCCGACGTCACCGACGAGATCATCGCCAATTGCGGCCTGGAGGTGGTGTTCACGCCCAAGGAATTGCGGGTGGCGAACGAGTTGTCCGAACGGCTCGGCTTCTTCACGATGAGCGTGAAATCGAAGAGCCGCACGATCCACGGGATGCTCGCCAATCGCAGCATTTCGGAGTCCGACCAGCGTCGTGCATTGATGATGCCGCAAGAGCTGATGCAGATGCCCAAGGGCGATCTGCTGTTGCTGCGTGGTGGCATTCCGCCGGTTCGCGCGCGCAAGATCGAGTATTTCCGGTTAAAGCGCTTCACCGACAGAATATCCGATCCGCCGAAGGTCGCGCCGCGGCTGATCCTGATGCGCCAGCCCAAATCCAACCCGACACAGGCAGGCGCAGCGACCGGTAGCGACCCCCTCGCGCAGGCGATTGAAGCGAAGCGCGCCGCCCTGCACGCGCCGCCACCCCCAAAGGAAGAGCCCGTCGTGACGCGCACTCTGACCGACGATGAACTGTCCGGCTATGCCGAGATCACCGATGACATGCTGGTGCTGGGTGAGCTTGAGGCGTTGCCGCCGCCCGGCGACGAGAAGGCGGCACTTGATTTCGTGATGGCGATGACCGCCCGCGCGGCGATTGAGCCGGAGGACGATGGCGACCTTTCTGAAGCGCTAGTGACTGGGAGGCATGACCATGGCCGATAAGGAGAAGGCGCCGGCAACCAAGGCGCGCGGCAGGACCAACGGCGTCGCCATCGACGACAAGGATCGCAGCAAAAGGGTAGCGTCTGGAGGCGTCATGGCCGAGCCTGAAGCTGTCGGGCAATCGAAGGGCGCGGAGCGAAAGACCGAGGACCCAGGCGTCACGGAGCGCAAGGTCGGGACCGACAAGAAGCTGAAAGCTCCCTCGGTCGAGGCGGGTGACATGCCCGAGGCGGTGCGCAAACGCTATTATGCCGACAAGGCGAAATGGTCGGGCGATCCCGCATACTTTACCTCAGCGGAAACGAAGGATCCGGCGTTTCGCGATCAGGGGCGTCGACTGGTCACGGCGACCGAGAGCCAGGAGGTGGTGAAGGATCTTGTCGCGATCGCCCAGCATCGTTCGTGGGACAGAATCCATGTCACCGGAACCGAGGCATTCCGGCGATCGGTGTGGTTGGAGGCGGGACAAAAGGGGCTCGAAGTCCGGGGCTATAAGCCGAATGATCGTGATCTGCAGGAGCTCGACCGGCTGCGCAGCGACGCGAGCAAGAACACGATTGCACCGATGGTCGCGCGCGATGCCACTGAAAGCCGCCACCCGGCTTCGGCGCGGCGATCGGAAGAGTCCCCTGCCCCTGCCCGCCAACCCGGTGAGCGCGTCGATGGACGTTCGCTGCCCAACGATCGCGCCGTCGATAGTCAAATGCGCGTCATGGAGGCGGTGATCCGGCGCACCCTGTTTGATAACCCCGAGGCGGTGACGCGGGTGATGACGGTCGCGCGCGCCCAACTCGATGCCCATGTGGCAGCCGGTCGGACGATCCAGCCCGCGGTCGTTCGCGATACCGGTGCGTCCGTACAACGCGGTCCTGAGCGTGGGCCCGCAGCGGAACGCGTGTTGCAAGCTCGGCAAGGACGTGATCACAAGCCGCCGGAGCGGAACCGATCCCGCTAATCCTCCAGCCCAAATTCCCTGCGCAGTAAATATGGACATATTAGCGAAGATTCGCTATTTGGACCATATTCACTGGACATCAAATATGCTCAAATTCGAGATTGAAGAAGGCGAGTTGCTGGAGAGTCTGGTCACCGCGATCAGCAAATTGCCCGAGGGGCAGGCCATCGTGCGAGCGCGGGAGGTTCCGATCGGCCGCAATGGACGCGCCGACGCGCTCGTCGATATCGTCGTGGGTGGACGGCCGATGCAATTGCTGGTCGAAGCTAAGCGCGATGCTTTTCCCCGCGATGTGCGCGAATCCGTGTGGCAGCTTCGAACCAACGCCGCCCACCTCCCCACCGATGGCCGTCCTGTTTTGCCGTTCTTCGTCGCCCGCGCGATCTCGCCGGGCGCGCGGAACATCCTGCGCGAGGAAGGCATCGGCTTTTACGACCTTGGCGGTACGCTCTACATCCCAGCCCCCAATGCGTTCGTCTTCATCGATCGACCGCCCCCTCGTACCACCCGCAAAGTGTTCGAATCCGTCTTTCAGGGGCAAAAGGCGCGCGTCGTCATGGCAGTGTTCGAACGTCGCCATGCATGGCTGAGCGTCAAGGAGCTTGCGGAGACAACCGAAGTCTCGCCAGCGACGGCATCTTCCACGCTTACCGAGATGGAGCGTCGCGAGTGGGTCGAGGTAGAAGGCTCCGGCCCATCCAAGCTGCGCCGCCTGCGCGCAGCCGAGGAGGTGCTTGACGCTTGGCAGAAGTATATCCTCGAGCAGAAGCCGGCCAAGATCGATCGCTATTACGTTCCGCTAACTGACATTCGCACGCTGTCGGAGCGGTTGGATCAAGTCTGCGGCGGCGCGGATTATGCCGTTACCGGCGAAGCCGCAGCACAAGCTTATGCGCCCTATCTCTCCAGCATCTCCCAGCTCAAATGCCGCATCCTTCCCGGCCCATTTCAAAAGCAGATCCTTGACCTTCTGGACGCCCGGCCAGTCAGCGAGGGATGGAATCTCGGCGTTATGGAGACACGCTCGCGCGGCGACGTTACGGTGGGCGAGCGGATCGACGGCGTGGCGCTTGCGCCGGTGCTGCAAGTCTATCTCGATCTGCTCGAGGGGTCGGGACGATCCAAGGAGATGGCGGCGCATCTGCGCGCGGAAAGGCTCAAGCCCTGATGAGCAAGCCGAAGACCTTTGGCGGCTATGACAATGCCGTCACCGAAGCGTGCGAGCGCGTGCTGGTCACGCTCCTGCGGGGCCTTGGCCCGTGGAAGGATTCGGTGTTCCTCGTCGGCGGCCTCACCCCGCGCTATCTCGTGCGTGCACGTCCGCCCGAAGTGCCGGCGCATGCTGGCACCGGCGACGTCGATGTCGTCGTCGACCTTGCGATCCTGGCCGACACGGAGGCCTATCGGACGCTGGAAGAAAATCTCCGCATGATGGGCTTTGATCGCGCCGAAAATGATGAGGGCCGCAAACAGTCATGGCGCTGGAAGACCACGCTCGAAACCGGCACCACCATGATCCTCGAATTCCTCGCAGATGATCCGGAACGTGCCGGCGGCAAGGTCCAGGAGCTTCCCGCAAAAGGTAAAGTCTCGGCGCTCAACATCCCGCATGCCTCCATGGTGTTCGACTTCTACGAGAGCGCCGAGATCACCGCCGAACTGCTCGGCGACAACGGCGTCGTCACGGAAACCGTCCGATACGCCGACGTCGTGAGCTTCACCTGCCTGAAGGCGTTCGCGTTCGAGAGTCGCTTCGAGCCGAAGGATGCTCATGACCTCGTCTATTGCCTCAACCATGTCGAAGGCGGCACAGAGGCAACGATCGCCGCCTTCAGCAACGCGCTGGAAACCAGGCACCGCGAAACCATCCACTCCGCGCTCGGCCTGCTCGCAACGCATTTTTGCGATGATGACAAGACCGAGGGCTATCGTAAGGATGGTCCGGTCGCCTTTGCGAAATTCGACGCCGATCCCGGAGACGACGAAGAAGGCGGACGCGATCGCCGTGTCCTGCGACAGCGCCGGGCCAGCGCGACCGTGGCAGCGATCGTCGGACCGCTGCTTGGGTGACGCCACGCGAAAGTTGTTCGTTCGTTCGTTCGCGGTAGACGCACTCGATGCGCGTATCCACGAAATGATCAGGGGACCGTAATGTCATCATTCGCCCCGGCCCATGAACTGAAATGGTGCGCTGGTGGCGTATGCAGCAGAAAAGACCCAGATCCGGACGCTTATGACTTCGTTTCGACATCCAAGTTTCGGCCTTTCGTCCAGCCTTTTGGACTTGTTCCCCCCCCCCATCGGAGCGAACCCTTGCTGTCAGGGCGAACCCCGAGCTCCAAAATCAGGCGGTTGATCCGCTCGACTATTTTTAGCGACCAATCCTATAAACGGTAGAAGTTCCAAAGGACGGCGATCCATGCAGCAACCATCGCTCAGCATCGGCAAGCTCGCCGCCGCCACCGGTACCAAGGTGGAGACGATCCGCTATTACGAATCTGTTGGCCTGCTGGCGGCACCCGAGCGCACCGCCAGCAATTACCGGTCCTATTCACCGGCGCACCTTTCGCGGCTGAGCTTCATCCGGCGTGCGCGCGCGCTCGGCTTCTCGCTTGAACAGGTCCAGGCGCTGCTCGGCCTTGCCGACCAGAAGGACATATCGTGCTCTGCCGTCGACCTGATCGCTCGCGAGCACCTGGCCGAGATTGACCGCAAGCTCGCCGACCTGACGACGCTGCGCGCAGAACTCGGCAACCTGATCGTGCAGTGCGGCCACGGATCGATTTCCGAATGCCGGATCATCGAGTCGCTCGGCCCCGACATTTCGCAGCCCAAGACTGCCGAGGGGTGATATCGATCGCTATTGCAACTAATTCGCAAAACTACTTGACCCTCTAGCGGCTAGAGGCTTTATCAAGGGCGGATGCGAAGATCCAACTCCCACCGAGCCCAATCACCGCGCGCGATCCGACCCCTCTGGACGTTTCTCGCGGCATTGCTTTGCGTCTTCATGGGCGGGATTGCCAACGCGCAGACCGCCGATGTGCCGACCGCGTGGCGCCTGCTCGATTATCTGGCAGTCGACTATGGCGGCGCGGTCGCCAATGGGCGGATCAAGAGCGCGTCGGAATACGCGGAGATGACCGAATTCTCGATATCCGTTGCCGAGCGGATTGCGGCGTTGCCGCCATCACCGGCCAAGGCGAGCCTCGTCGCCGGCGCGACGCGTCTCAAGGCCGTCATCGCCGCCAAGGCGGCCCCCGAAGCTGTCGCTGGCTTGGCGCAT
Source organism: Sphingomonadales bacterium Ga0077557 (assembly GCA_001464615.1). Lineage (GTDB taxonomy): Bacteria > Pseudomonadota > Alphaproteobacteria > Sphingomonadales > Sphingomonadaceae > Sphingomonas. The sequence goes on from LNFI01000040.1 coordinate 46,189, forward strand.
GGTCTGGCCGCTGACCTGCTTAAGGCCTACCCGATTCCGCTCGCGCCCGCTCGTGCGCCGGACCTGGCGCGCGGCGCCACGCTGTTCGCGCAGAATTGCGCCAGCTGCCACGGGATGAGCGGAGACGGACGCGGACCCGACGCCGCGAAGCTTACTACGCCGCCGATCGCGTTCACCGACATTGTACGGGCACGCCAGCGCAGCGCGTTCGCACTTTATCAGGTCATCGGACAGGGCATCGATGGCACGGCGATGCAGAGCTTTGCGTCGCTGCCGTCGGAGGATCGGTGGGCGCTGGCGTTCTATGCCGGACGTTTCGCGTTCACCGATGCCGCGGCTGCAGAAGGCAAGCGGATATGGCAGAGCGATGCCTCCCTCCGCCAGCGCATCTCCGGTCTTGCGGCGCTTGCGGGGCTGACGCCGCAGGTGCTCGCCGGGCAGATCGGCGAGGCGAGGGCCGATGCGGTGATGGCCTATCTCCGGCGGCACCCGGACGCAGTGATGCAGCCCGTAGCCGGATCGCTCAGGCTCGCTCGCGCCAAGCTGGCGCAGAGTCTTGCGGCATACCGGTCAGGCGACGCGCGCACCGCACGCGAGCTTGCGCTTTCCGCTTATCTCGACGGCTTCGAGCCGGTCGAGCCGACGCTCACCGCACGAGACGCAACGCTGATGGGCCACATCGAAGGCGCGATGGGCGAATTTCGCGCGGCGCTCCAACAGAAGCGTTCGGTGGACGACGTTGCGACGCGCGTACAGGTTCTGAACGGACTGTTCGACGACGCCGAAACGGTACTGTCGCCAGATGCTGCGAGCAGCGCATCGACCTTTCTCGGGGCATTCACGATCCTGCTCCGCGAAGGACTCGAGGCGCTTTTAATTGTCGTCGCGATGATCGCCTTTCTGCGCAAGGCGGGCCGAACCGAAGTGCTTCCCTATGTCCATGGCGGCTGGATCGGCGCGCTTGTCGCGGGCGGTCTGACCTGGGCAGTGGCGACCTATGCAATCGGGATCAGCGGCGCGAGCCGAGAATTGACTGAAGGGTTCGGCTCGCTGTTCGCCGCCGTCGTCCTGCTGTCCGTGGGCATCTGGATGCACGGCAAGGCACAGGCCAACCAGTGGCAGCGCTACATCCGGGAGAAGATGACGCACGCCCTGTCGCGTCAGTCGGCCTGGTTCCTGTTCGGCCTCGCCTTCATCGTCGTCTACCGCGAGGTGTTCGAGACGATCCTGTTCTACGCCGCGCTCTGGACACAGGGGAATGGCGGCATGCTGCTCGCCGGCGCCGGATCGGCTGTCTTCCTGCTGGGCCTGATTGCCTGGGCGATGCTGCGTTACAGCCGCGACCTGCCGATCGGGAAGTTCTTTTCGTACAGTGCCTGGCTGATGGCGGCGCTGACGGTCGTGCTGGCCGGCAAGGGCGTGGCAGCGCTGCAAGAAGCCGGCATCATCGATATCGCGCCGCTGACCGGCGGCCTGCGCATCACCATGCTCGGGATCTTCCCGACATGGCAGTCGATGACGGTGCAGCTGGCAATGCTCGCCGCGGTGGTTGCAGGGTTCATGCTGAATCGCCGCCATGTCGCGGCACCGGGTTCGACAGCGAATGACACCTTGCCCGCAGATGCCACTTGACCCTGCAGTCGCTAGAGGGTGCATGATCGCGCGATGAAGCAAATGCGAGCCCTTGATCATGGTCTGTAACAGTTGCCCGACAGACGCGCCCGCCAAGCCGGATCCCCGCTGGCGGCGAGTGCTGTGGGTCGCGCTCGCGATCAATCTGGCGATGTTCGCGGGCGAGATATTTGCCGGGATTGCGTCGGGGTCGAGGTCGCTGCAGGCCGATGCCCTCGATTTCCTCGGCGATTCCGCGAACTATGCCATCAGCCTCGGGGTGGCCGGTTTGGCGCTTCGATGGCGGTCGCGCGCCGCGCTGGTCAAGGGCGGCACCATCCTTGCGTTCGGACTCTATGTGCTCGTCACGACGGTCATAGCTGCGTTTGGAAGCCGGGTGCCGCAGGGCGAGACGATGGGCGCGGTTGGCCTGCTCGCTCTTTTGGCCAACGGGACTGTCGCCCTGATGCTCTTTCGCTATCGTGGCGGCGACGCAAATATGCGCTCGGTGTGGATCTGTTCACGCAATGACGCGATCGGTAACCTCGCCGTTGTCGGCGCGGCCCTTGGCGTGCTCGGTACAGGCACCCAGTGGCCCGACATAGCAGTCGCAGGTATCATGGCAGCACTAGGCATCTCGGGCGGTCTTCAGATCCTCATTCAGGCAAGTAGAGAGCTAACGGAAACCACATCAGACCATCGATCCGATGACTCGTCAAAACTCCTCAACAGTGTTATGAAATAACATACTAAATTGTGATCAGGCAGAATCGATATCTTCGTACAAAGATCCTGTTTTTGTCCTCAACTACGGCAAAATCTTTGACGGACCTGCCATATCGTCTATGGACGCTATAGATGCGCCGCCCGTTCGCCCTCATCGTAGCGTTGATGCTGGTTCTGACATTTTCGTCAGGAGCGCAGCCTCTACCGGCCTATGCTGGTGAGATGGGCAATATCGCTATGTCGGTCGATGGTACGCCGCCCGGCCATACGGCTGGAGACGCGGACCAGGTCCCCGGTGATGCCGACAAGGCGACGCCGCACCATCACAGCTTGGGCCACGACCACGGCGCGGCCCTTCCTGCCTTGGACTTCGCGGCCGACTTGCCCTCTTCTCTCACGCTGCCTGAGCGTCGCGCATCATTCGCGCTACCTCCCGGCTTCGCGCGGAATCGCGACCTGAGGCCGCCGATCGCCTGACTTCGCCACTCCCGCCGCCGTTGAGGCGCGGGAATCCATGCGAATGTCAGGAGAATACCAATCATGTCCCGAACTCTCGCGGCGTTGCTCGCCGCGACCGTCTGCGTCGGCACCGCCGCCGCGCAGACGACCCCGGTCGCATCGACCGAGGCGCCGCTTACGCTTGACGACGCCATCGCGTCGGCACGTGCGCGTTCGCCCGGCATGGATGCCGCGGATGCCGCCATTCGCGCCACGACCGCGGGCCGCACAGTCGCCGGTCTGCGCCCCAACCCCACGTTCGAGGGGCAGGCCGAGAACGTCGTCGGCACCGGTCCCTATAAGGGGCTTTCCGGCTCGGAAACGACCGTCGGCTTCTCGCTGCCGATCGAGACGGGCGGCAAGCGGTCAGCCCGCGTCGCGGTCGCCGATACGCGCGTCGGTCGTGCCAAACTCGGCGCCTTTGTCGCGCTCGCCGACCTCGAACTTCAGGTCGCAGAGACCTATGTCGAAGCACTCGGTGCGGAACGACGGCTGCTGGTCGCGCAGCAGCAGGCCGCGATAGCGACGGAAGGTTTGCGCGTCGCGCGAGACCGGGTGACGGTCGGCGCTGCGTCGCCTATCGACCAGCAGCGCGCCGACGTCATCTCGATCAACGCGAATGTCGCGGTCGAGCGGGCAGAACGCTCGCTCGACGTCGCGCGCCAGAACCTGTCCCGCCTTATCGGTAGTGCGGTCAACGGCCCGCTCGACACCGCCTGGTTCGACCGCGTCGCCGGGTTCGGCCCGACGATCGCGCCGAGTTCCGACGGCACGCTGGCGCTCGCCATCGCCGCCGCCGACCTGGCGACCGCGGAAGCCCAGATCCGCCTGGCGCGTGCCAACCGCGTACCGGACATCACGCTCAGTGCGGGAGCCCGTCGGCTACAGGCGTCGCGCGACACCGCTGCGGTCGTCGGCGTGTCGATACCGATCCCGCTGTTCAACAATGGGCGCGCCGCCATCGGGCAGGCGACGGCCGAACGCGACCAGCTCATGGCGCAACTGAGGCTCGCCCGGCTCGATGCGGATCGGGCGATTGCCAGCGCCGTGGCGGACGTTGCCAATGCCGCCGCCACTGCGAGGGCAGCCAACGGTCCAGCGCTCGCCGCTGCGCAAGAAGCAGCCCGCATCGCCCGGCTCGGTTACGGTCAGGGCAAGTTCAACCAGATCGAGCTGCTCGACGCTGAGCGTACGCTGTCCGAGACCCGTGCGACAGCAACCGACGCGCTCATCGCCTTTCATACCGCCACCGCGCGCTTGCGCCGCCTGACGAGCGCCGCGCCCTCGGCCACCCCATCCGGAGACTATCGATGACCGATACCAACAAGCGCCTTTTCGGCGGCGCGGCCGCCGTCGCGCTCGTCGCGTCCGCTGGAGGATTTCTGGCCGCGCGCCTGACGGCACCCGGCGTTCCCGCGCCTTCGGCGGAAGCCCCGGCCGAGGCCGAGAAGCCGGCATCCGAGACCGTCATCCTGAACGCTGCCGCCATCAAGGAGGCGGGCATCGCGACCGAGACCATCGCTTCCGGCGGACTGTCCGCCGAGATCGTCGCCCAGGCGGCGGTGTCGGCGTCGCCGACCGGCGAAGCCATCGTCACCGCCCGCGCCGCGGGAGCGGTCGTCAGGCTGCTCAAGCGGCTGGGCGATCCGGTGCGGGCCGGCGAGCCGCTCGCGATCGTCGAAAGCCGCGATGCGGCGCAGTTCGCGTCGGACATCAAGGTCGCCGCCGCGCGGTCCACGCTGGCGCAAAAGGGCTTGGCGCGCGAGCGCTACCTCTACGAGCAAAAGGTCTCGTCGCGCGCCGACTATGAAAAGGCACAGGCCGAAGCCGCGACGGCGGCGGCCGAAGCCCAGCGCGCGCGGTCCACCGCTGGTGCGGCCAAGGTCACGTCCGATGGCCGCGGTGTGATGGTCGCCAGCCCGATCTCTGGGCGCGTTACCGCGATCACCGCCAAGCTTGGCGCGTTCGTGCAGCCAGAGACCGAGCTGTTTCGCGTCGCCGATCCGCGCGAAGTGCAGATCGAAGCGGCGATCGGGTCGCTCGACGCCGCCCGCCTCGCACCGGGCGACCGGGCCGTGATCGAACTGCCCGACGGACGGACGGTCGATGGCCGCGTCCGCGCGGTCACGCCGACGCTCAACACCGAAACGCGCGCCGCCACGGCCGTGATCGACATGGCATCCGCAGGCCTGCCGCCGGGCCTCGCCGTCCGCGTCCGCATTCTGCCAAGCCGCGGCGGTGGCTCGACCGCGATCGTGGTCGCGGAGGAATCGGTCCAGTCACTGGGCGGTCGCGACGTCGTGTTCGTGCGCACGCCGCAGGGCTTCCGCGCCCGCCCGGTCACCACGGGTCAGCGCAGCGCCGGCCGGATCGAGATCGTGAGCGGCCTGCAGCCTGGTCAGGTCGTCGCGACGACCAACGCCTTCCTGCTCAAGGCTGAGCTCGGCAAGTCCGCCGGCGAGGAGGAATAGACCATGATCGCCAACCTCATGGCGCTGTCCGTCCGGGCGCGCTGGGCCGTCGTCGCCTTCTTCCTCGTCGTCGCGGGCGTCGGTGTCTGGCAGCTCACGAAGCTGCCGATCGACGCCGTCCCCGACATCACCAACAACCAGGTCCAGATCAACACAGTCGAGCGCGGGCTGTCTCCCATTGAGATCGAAAAGCGGGTCACTTTCCCGATCGAGACCGCGCTCGCGGGCATTCCCGGGCTGGAGACAACCCGCTCGCTCTCGCGCAACGGGTTCAGCCAAGTCAGCGCCATCTTCACCGACAAGACCGACCTATACTTCGCGCGCCAGCAGGTGAGCGAACGGATCGGGCAGGCGCGCGACAGCCTGCCCGACGGGGTCCAGCCGCAGATCGGACCGGTCACAACGGGCCTTGGCGAGGTGTTCATGTATGCGATCGACTTCGCCAACCCCGGCGGCAAGGGCGCCAAGGTCGTAAACGGCCGGCCGGGCTGGCAATCGGACGGCAGCTTCCTGACGCCGGAAGGCGACCGGCTGACCGATGACGTGTCTCGCTCGGCCTATCTGCGTACCGTGCAGGACTGGATCATTCGGCCGCAGCTGCGCACGGTCAAGGGCGTCGCCGGCATCGACTCGATTGGCGGCTACGAGAAGACCTATGTCGTCGAGCCCGATCCGGTGAAGCTCGGCAGCTACGGCGTCTCCTATTCCGAACTGGCCAAGGCGCTAGAATCGGCGAACCTGTCGGTTGGCGCCAACTACTTCAACCGTGGCGGCGAAGCCTTCCTCTTGCGCGGCGACGCGCGCATCAAGGACATCGACGAGATCGCCGATGCCATCATCGCGACCCGTGGCGGGGTGCCCGTCGCGGTCAAGAATGTCGCCACGGTGCGGATCGGTGGTGATCTCCGAACGGGTGCCGCCAGCATGAACGGTCACGAAGTGGTGGTCGGCACCGCGCTGATGCTGATCGGCGGCAACAGCCGCATCGTCGCGCGCAGTGTGGGCGACAAGATCGCCGAGGTTACGAAGTCGCTGCCGCCCGGTATCAAGGTCACGCCCACGCTCGACCGCTCGGTGCTCGTCAACGCGACCGTCGGGACGGTGCAGAAGAACCTTGCCGAGGGCGCCGTGCTGGTCGCCGCCGCGCTGTTCCTGCTGCTCGGCAACGTGCGCGCGGCGATCATCGCCGTGCTCATCATCCCCTTCTCGTTCCTGATGATGGCGATGGGCATGAACGCGTTCGGGGTGCCCGGCAACCTGATGAGCCTTGGCGCGCTCGACTTCGGCCTCATCGTCGATGGCGCGGTGATCATCATCGAGAACTGCCTGCGACGCCTGGCCGAACGGCAACATCGCGAGGGCAGGCTGCTCGCGCTACGTGAACGCCTGGAGGAGACGATGCGGGCGAGCCAGGAGATGATCAAGCCGACCGTATTCGGTCAGGCCATCATCTTCCTCGCCTTCGCGCCGTTGCTGATGTTTACCGGGGTCGAAGGCAAGACGTTCTCGCCGATGGCCATCACCATCATGCTGGCGCTGGCGGCCGCGTTCGTCCTGGCGCTGACGTTCGTGCCGGCGATGGTCGCGCTGCTCATCCGCGGCAAGGTTGCCGAGAAGGAAGTATGGATCGTCGCCCGCATCAAAGAGCGGTATGCGCCGGTCCTCGACATGGCGGTGGCGCGGCCCTGGCCGTTCATCGCGGCAGGCTTTGGCTACTTCGCGGCCGCGATCCTAGCGTTCGGGTTTTTGGGACAGGAATTCATCCCGCAGCTCGACGAGAAGAACGTGGCGCTCGCCTCCAGCCGCGTCCCATCGGTGTCGATGGAACAGTCGCTCAAGATGCAGCGAGGTGTTGAGCGTGCCGTCACCAGCCTGCCGGAAGTGGCGCTGATGTTCTCCAAGACCGGCACCGCCGAGGTCGCGACCGATCCGATGCCGTCCAACATCTCGGACGGCTTCGTCATCCTCAAGCCGCAGGACCAGTGGCCTGCGGGGGTAGAGACCAAGGCCGACGTGCTCGAGCGGATCGAGAAAAAGTCCGGCGCGCAGATCGGCAACGCGTTCGAGGTCAGCCAGCCGATCCAGCTGCGCTTCAACGAGCTGATCGCGGGGGTGCGCGGCGATGTCGCGATCAAGCTCTATGGCGACGACCTCGACAAGATGAGCGCGGCCGCCGCCAACATCGTGAAGGCGCTGCAGGCGATCCGCGGCGCGGCCGACGTCAAGGCCGAGCAGACGAGCGGCTCGCCGACGCTTGACGTCCGCTTCGACCGGGCGGCCATCGCCCGATACGGGCTGACGGTCGAGGAGGTGGCCGATACCGTAGCCGCGGCGATGGGCGGCCGCGAGGCCGGCCTCGTGTTCGAGGGCGACCGGCGTTTCGGCGTGCAAGTACGCGTGCCGATGGAAACGCGCGACAACCTCGACGCGCTGCGCAACCTGCCCGTGCTGCTACCACCCGAGGCGACCGAGCGCCGCGGTTCGGTGCCGCTGTCTCAGGTCGCGCAGTTCCGCTTCAGCGAGGGTCTCAATCAGATCAGTCGTGAGAACGGAAAGCGTCGCGTGGTGATCCAGGCGAACGTGCGCGGGCGCGACGTAGGATCGTTCGTGGCGGAAGCGATGCCGACGGTGGGCAAGGTCGCGCTGCCGACCGGCTCGTTCCTCGAATGGGGCGGGCAGTTCCAGAACCTGCAGGCTGCGTCCGACCGGCTGGCGATCGTCGTGCCGATCTGCTTTGCCGCGATCTTCGCGCTGCTCTACCTGGCGCTCGGCGGGCTCGGACGGGCTTTCGCCGTGTTCGCGGCAGTGCCACTGGGCCTCGCCGGTGGCGTGTTCACGCTGCTCATAACCGGAATCGCCTTTTCGGTGTCGGCCGCGGTCGGGTTCATCTGCCTGGCGGGTGTCGCCGTGCTCAACGGGCTGGTCGTGATGAGCGCCATCCGCGAGCGGCTCGAGGACGGCGTCGAACTCAGCCGCGCCATCGTCGAGGGGACGTTCGAGAAGGTGCGGCCGGTCATCATGACGGGCTTCGTGCCTGCGATCGGCTTCGTGCCGATGGCGCTCGCACACGGCACCGGCGCCGAGGTCCAGAAGCCGCTCGCGGTGGTCGTCATCGGCGGCCTGATCGCAGCAACGATCCTCACGCTGCTCGTCCTTCCCGCCATCACCCAGGTCGTGCTCGGCCTGGGCGAGCGCTGGCACGAGCGGCGCAGGGGAAATCCGAAAAGCCACGGCGGAGAGATGGCTCCAGCGACGGGAGAGGGATGATGGGAAACGGCATGAAGCTATTGCGCATCTACACCGACGAGGCCGCCTATTTCGGCGACCGCAAAGTGTTCGAGGTGGTCGCATCGCGTGCGCGCGACGCGAAGATGGCGGGCGCAACGGTGCTGAAGGCCCTGTTCGGCTTCGGCCGGTCGGCGCATCAGCATCGCAAGCACTTCCTGGAGGACGACCAGTCCCTCGTGATCGAGATCGTTGACGACGATGCGCGCCTTCGCGCGTTCGTCGCCGAACTGGCCGACATATCGGGTATCGGCCTGATCACGCTCGAGGCGGTCGAGATACTTGGCGGCGACAACATGATGGGGAGCGAACGATGAGCTCGAGCGGCGGGACGAACGACATGCTTGATCCCGATCACGACGATCATGCCGGGCACGATCACGATGGAGGTAGCGACAGTGGCCATGGCGGTCACGGTCACAGCCACGCGCCCGCCAGCTTCGGCAGGGCGTTCGCGATCGGCACCGCGCTCAACATCGGCTTCGTCGTCGTCGAGGCGACCTATGGCCTGATCGCCGGATCGGTCGCGTTGCTCGCCGACGCCGGCCACAACCTGAGCGACGTCCTCGGCCTGCTCATCGCGTGGGGAGCGGCGACGCTTGCGAAACGCACGCCGAAAGGGCGCTATACCTACGGGCTGCGAAGTTCTTCGATCCTGGCCGCACTGCTCAACGCCCTGCTGCTGCTCGTGGCGATCGGCGTGATCGCGGTCGAGGCGGTGCGACGGTTCGCCGAGCCGAGCCCGGTCGCCGGCACCACGGTCATGATCGTCGCCGCGATCGGCATCGTGATCAACGGCGTTACCGCGTTGCTGTTCATGAGCGGTCGCAAAGGCGATCTGAACATCCGCGCCGCGTTCCTCCACATGGCCGCTGACGCCGGCGTGTCGGCTGGCGTCGTGCTTGCCGGGCTGGCGATCGTGCTGACCGGCCGCACCTGGATCGATCCGGTCACCAGTCTCGTCATCGTCGTCGTGGTCGCGGTCGGGACCTGGGGCCTGCTGCGGGATTCGGTCAACATGAGCCTGCAGGCGGCGCCTCCGGGCGTCGATCCCGCCAGGATCGGTGCGTTCCTGCGCAAGCAGCGCGGCGTGAAGGGCGTGCACGACCTTCACGTATGGCCGATGAGCACGACGGAAACGGCCCTGACCGTCCATCTGCTGGTGCCCGAGGGCTATCCGGGCGACGCCTTTACCGTCGAGATCGTGAAGTCGCTCAAGGAACGGTTCGGCATCGACCACGCGACGATCCAGATCGAGACCGACCCTGACGCGGACTGCCCGCTAGAACCCGACCACCTGGTCTGAGGCGATGGACGAAGGCGCATTCACCCGACCACCGAACAGTCGCAAGTCCTGGACGGCCGAGAACGACGACGAGCTCCGCCGGCGGGTTGTCGCCAGGCAACCGCCAGGCGCAATCGCGAAGGGCATGGGTCGAACGGTCGACGGCATCCGGGGGCGTGCGCAGCAACTGCGCCTCCAGCTTCCGTCGTCGCGCCAGCCATGGCGGATGTTCGCACGGCCGTCATGGTGGGGCCTGCGGCACCCCGGCGCCGAATGAAAGAGCGGACAGGAACGTCATCGGAGCGTCACACGCTAGGCCGACCTTGAAAACGCACCCTAAGGAAACCTATGCTGGCTCTGACCTACACCGTATTCCCGTTGATCGCCGTCCTCGTCGGAGCGATCGTCGCCGTGCTGCGTCCGCCGGGCCCCGCACTCTCCAGCGCGATCCAGCATCTCGCGGCGGGCGTCGTGTTCGCGGCGGCTGCAGCCGAGATACTGCCGCAGGTCGTGCACGGCGGATCCCCGGCGGCGACGCTGATCGGGGGCGCGGCAGGCGTGGTGGCCATGCTTTCGCTCAAAACGCTAGAGGAGCGCTTCGAGGGGCCGCTGGGAATGCTCGGCGCGGTCGGCACCGACATACTGATCGATGGCCTGGTGCTCGGCCTGGCGTTCATCGCCGGGGCGAAGGCCGGGCTGTTGCTTACCATCGCCCTGACGCTGGAGATCTTGTTCCTCGGCGTCACCGTGACCGAGGAACTGGGCGCGACCGTGCGCTCCAAGATAAAGATCGTGGCGATCACCGGCGGGCTCGGACTGCTGCTGCCCCTCGGCGTCGTCCTGGCCACACCCGTCGCCAGCTTCCCGCTCGCGGTGATCGACGGGTTCCTCAGCTTCGGGCTGATCGCGCTGCTGTATCTCGTGACCGAGGAACTGCTCGTCGAGGCCCATGCCAAACCGGACAGCCCGCTCATTAGCGCGATGTTCTTCGTCGGGTTCCTCGGACTGCTGCTCCTTGAGGAATTGATGGGCTGAGGTCGCGTCGAAATGGATAGCAACCGAACACTACCAATATTTTGATATTGCTCGAAATTGCTCGATCGCCTGCTGCGGGCCTTCGCCTTCCTCGGCGTGGACGAGGCAATGGTCAATATGATCGTTGATCAGCGCACGCTTCGCGCTGGCGATCGCATTCTCGACCGCCTGCAGCTGCTGGGCGATGTCGACGCAGGGGCGTTGCTCCTCGATCATGGTTACGATGCTGCGAAGGTGGCCGGTCGCCCGGTTAAGGCGCTTGACTATCGCGGGGTGGCTGGTTTGCGCTGTATGGGCCATTTTGAGTTCCTGACACGTCATGACGGACGTGTCCATCATATCCCCCATGGGGGATAGACAGGCGGCCAGAATCAGGGGATAGGGGCGCCATGCTCGCAGTCCTCGCCAATCGCACCTATCGCCACCTATTCCTCGCGCAGATCATTGCGCTGATCGGGACGGGGCTGGCGACGGTCGCGCTTGGTCTGCTGGCCTATGACATCGCAGGCGGTGACGCGGGCGCTGTGTTGGGCACCGCGCTCGCGATCAAGATGATCGCCTATGTCGGTGTCGCGCCGATCGCCGGTGCCTTCGCCAACAAAGTGCCGCGCCGCGCGCTGCTCGTCGCGATGGACATGATCCGTGCTGCCGTCGCGCTGTGCCTGCCGTTCGTCACGCAGGTCTGGGAGGTCTATGTCCTGATCTTCGTGCTACAGTCGGCGTCGGCGGCGTTTACACCGACATTCCAGGCGACCATCCCTGACGTGCTGCCCGAAGAGCGCGACTATACGCGGGCGCTGTCGCTGTCACGGCTTGCCTATGACATGGAAAGCCTGACCAGCCCGATCCTCGCGGCGGCGTTGCTCACGGTCATCAGCTTCCACTGGCTGTTCGCCGGGACCGCGATCGGCTTCGTCGCTTCGGCACTATTGGTAGTGTCGACCACCTTGCCGCGACCCAAGCTGGTCGAGGACGCGGGTGGCATCTACGACAAGACGACGCGGGGCACGCGCATCTACCTCAAGACGCCACGCCTGCGCGGCCTGCTTGCGCTGACCCTGGCGGCGGCAGCGGCGAGCGCGATGGTGATCGTGAACACAGTCGTGATCGTCAAAGGGCTCGGCCTCAGCCAGCGCGACGTCGCGCTGACGATGGCGGCGTTCGGCGCGGGCTCGATCACGGCGGCACTGACCTTGCCGCGCATCCTAGATCGGGTCGCCGACCGCACCGTAATGTTGATCGCTGCCGCTCTTCTGACGCTAACACTTGCCGCGATGGCACTGGTCACCGTGACCATGGGAACGGCCGACAGCTATTGGTACATTCTGATCGCAGGATGGATCGTCATGGGCCTGGCCTATTCGGCAAGCGTTACGCCTTCGGGTCGGCTGTTGCGCCGGTCGGCCAATGCCGACGATCGCCCCGCGCTGTTCGCGGCGCAGTTCGCGCTCAGCCACGTCTGCTGGCTCTTCGCTTACCCCTTGGTTGGGCAGCTCGGCGCGCGGGTCGGCATGGCGGCAGCGTTTGGCGCGATGGCGGCCATCGCCGGTGTGGGCACGCTGGCTGCGGTCCGGCTCTGGCCGGCGAACGATCCCGACGTTGTCGCGCACGAACATGGCGACCTTTCGGCCGACGATCCGCACCTGAAAGAGCATGAACGCGGGGATCATGCCTTCGTGATCGACAAGCGTCACCCCGATTGGCCCAAGGCGTGAGCGCGTTTCCCTTGCCGCAGCGCAGCACTCCGCATACACTACCCGGTGTGGCGCTCGTCCGATCCCGATCCGCCCCTTGGGGGTTCCTGCTCGCTCTCCTCGCCTTGATGACGATGAGCGCCGTATCGACATGGCACAATGCCAGCATTCACGACGACGACGCGGTCCACGCCGTTTCTGTCGCACACGAGCATGAGAAACAGGATTCGAGCGATCCCGATGGCGCCGTGCACCTTACAGCGCACATGGTGGGGCAGAGCCTCGCAATGCCTGATACAGCCGTCGCCCACATCTATGAGGCGTCATTCACGACCAACTGGTCGGTGCCGCGTTCAGCCCTTAAAGCTGGCATCGATCCAACATCTTTACTGAGACCACCAAAGGCCTGATCCCTGCCGCGCGCTGGGGGCGCGCCCGAGTCCAACTCGTGCAAGGATCACATCTCTATGACTGGCTTTATCAGCCGACGGCGCCTTGCGGCGCTGTTCGGCGGACTCGCGGGCGTGACGCTGGCGGGTCCGGCGTGGGCCGACCCCGCGCCACCCTTCGCTCTGTTGCTCAAGCAAGCCGAGCAATCTCCCCGCCTCCAGGAGTTGGCCGCCGACGTCGATCGTGCGGCGGGCCTGTCGGACCAGGCGCACGCACGCCCCAATCCATCCGTGAGCGTCTATGCCGAGAACTTTGCCGGCTCGTCGCCCTATGCCGGGTTCGACCGGACCGAGACGACGCTGCAATATAGCCAGCCGTTCGAGCTGGGCGGCAAACGATCTGCGCGCATCGCTGCTGGCGAAGCCGGGGTGACAGCGGCGCGCGCGCGAGGCCTGCAAGGTCGCGTCGCCTTTGCTTATGATCTTGCGCGGGCCTATGCCGCCGTCGAACTCGCCGATCGGCGCATCGCGATTGCCGAGGACGAAGTCGAAGAGGGCGAAGCCGACCTGAAACTCGCCCGCGCGCTGGTCGAGGCAGGCAAGGAAGCCCGCCTCCGCGCGCTGCAAGCGGAAACCGAACTCAATGCCGCCCGTGCCGTGCTCGAAAGCACGCGGGCAGCGCGCACAGCGGCACTTGCCCGGCTCTCCGCGCTGGCCGGGGTGGAGACCCCCTTCACCGGTATTTCGGACTCGCTGCTCGATCTGCCCCAATCACGCGCCGCTTACGGCTCGGCCGATCCGCTCCGAACCACCGGCTATCTCGCCGCGCTGGCCGATCGGGAGGCTGCTGCAAAACGTGCAGCGTCGGAGCGCAAGCGTGCCATGCCGGACATTACCGGGCAGATCGGCGTGCGCAGGCTCGATCAGGACCGCGCGACCGCGCTGGTCGCCGGCGTTTCGTTGCCGCTGCGCCTGTTCGATCGCAACCGGGGCAATATCGCCGCAGCCGACGCCGAGCTGCGCGGGGCGGAGGCAAGGGCGGCGGCGGCACGGCTTGAAGCGACCGCCAATGTTCGCAGCGCCGTCGCGCTGGCAGAAGCCGCCGACGCCCGCGCCATCGCCGCAGAACGGACGATGGCGACGGCGGAGGAAACCTATCGGCTTGCCCGCATCGCCTATGAAGCGGGCAAATCGCCCTTGAGCGAACTGCTCGTCGCCCGCCACGGACTGGGTCTGGCGCGTGGCGTCGTCGCCGATGCTGCCGCTGCCCGTTTCGATGCCCGTGCCCAACTCGCCAGCCTGAACGGCATGGCCATCACCGGAGACCCGGTCCAATGAACGACAAGACACGCCTTTACACCGGGGCCGCGATCGGCCTGGCCGCCGCGCTCGGGTTCGGTGCCGCGCGCCTGACCCAGCCAGCGCCGCCCGCGCCCGAAGCGATGGCGACGACGCCGAGCGCGCCTACTGACGCGGTCGAGATCACGCCAGACGGCATCCGCATTTCGGCGATCACCGTCGCGGCCGCCGCATCGGGCGAACTCGACGCGGCGATTCCCGCGTCCGCCACGGTGGAGGCGACCCCCGATGCCGAAGCGGTGCTGACCGCGCGCGCGCCCGGCACCGTCATGCGCATCTTCAAGCGGATCGGCGATCCGGTCCGAGCGGGCGATACGCTGGCGCTGGTCGAAAGCCGCGACGCCTCGACGATCGCCGCCGACCGTGCTGCCGCTGCGGCGCGCGTGTCGCTGGCCTCGAAGCAGCTGGCGCGTGAGCGGTCATTGCTCGCGCAAGGCGTTTCCGCACGGGCCGATTATGAGACCGCGCAGGCAGCACTTGCGGTCGCACAAGCCGATGCAGGACGCGCCAGCGCAGCGGCTGGCGCGGTGCGGCTGGCGCGAGATGGCCGGTCGATCGCGGTCGTCAGCCCAGTGACGGGTCGCGTCACCGCCGCGACTGCGAGTCTCGGTCAGTTCATTGCGGCCGAGACCGAGCTGTTCCGCGTCGCCGATCCGTCGCGCCTGCAGATCACCGCCAGTTTGCCGCAAGCCGACGCGCCCCGCGTCCGCACCGGCGACCGGGTGGAACTGACCACCAGCGACGGACAGATGATCACAGGGCGGGTGCGCTCGACCACGGGCGTGGTCGACCGCGAGACGCGCGGTGCGACGATCGTGATCGAGCCGGGCGCGGGCGCCAGCCTGCTCGTGCCGGGGCAATTGGTTCAGGCGCGCGTCTTCGCCAGCGGCGGGGCTGCCAAGTCGGGCGTGATGGTGCCGCAGGACGCGGTCCAGACGATCGGTGATCGCCGCGTGGTGTTCGTCCGCACGCGGAGCGGTTTCAAGGCGCAGACGGTTCAGGTCGGCAGCCGCAGCGGCGGGATGGTCGCGATTGCGTCGGGCATCAATCCCGCAACGCCAATCGCCACCACCAATGCCTTCCTCCTCAAGGCCGAGATCGAGAAGGAGCAGGCAGAATGATCGCGCGCATCCTCTCGCTCTCGGTCCGCATGCGATGGCTCGTGGCCTCACTGACGCTGGTGGTCATTGCCTTTGGCGCGTGGCAGATCACCATGCTGCCGATCGACGCCGTGCCCGACGTGACCAACCGCCAGGTCCAGATCAGCACCTTTGCGCCGACGCTGGGCCCGGTCGATATCGAAAAGCAGGTGACGTTCCCGGTCGAGACCGCGCTGGCGGGCATTCCGGGGCTGGAAATGACCCGCTCCTTCTCGCGCAACGGCTTCAGTCAGGTGACGGCGGTGTTCACCGATTCGACCGACGTGTTCTTCGCGCGCCAGCAGGTGACCGAACGCCTCGCGCAGGCGAAGGATAGTCTACCCGCCGGCATCCAGCCGAATCTCGCGCCGCTGAGCACGGGGCTTGGCGAAATCTTCTTCTATTCGGTCGCGTTCCGGCATCCTGACGGCAAGGGCATCAAGCCGGTCGATGGCAAGCCCGGCTGGCAATCGGACGGCAGCTATCTGACGCCCGAGCGCGAGCGGCTGACGACCGAACTCGCCAAGGCGGCGTATCTGCGCACCGTGCAGGACTGGATTATCCGCCCCCAGATGCGCACCGTGAAGGGCGTTGCAGGCGTCGATTCCAACGGCGGCTATGTGAAGCAATATCTGGTCGAGCCCAATCTGGGCGCGCTCGCCGCTTACGGCCTGTCGATCACCGAACTCGCCGATGCGCTCGAACGCGCGAACATGTCGGCCGGCTCGAACTACGTCCGCCGCGCGGGCGAGAGCTTCCTGGTCCGTGCCGACGCGCGGCTGAAATCGATTGAGGACATTCAGGACGCGGTGGTGGCGACACGCGCCGGCACGCCGGTGCGCGTGCGCGACGTTGGCGAGGTCGTCATCGGCGGTGCCGTCCGCACCGGTTCTGGCAGCCGCATGGGATCGGAGGCGGTGATCTCGACCGTGCTGATGCTCGTCGGCAGCAATAGCCGGATCGTCGCCAATGCGGCGGGCGACAAGCTGACCGAGGTCAACCGGTCGCTGCCACCTGATGTGTTCGCAGAACCCGTCTATAATCGCTCCAAGCTCGTCAACGCGACGATCGCGACGGTCGAAAAAAACCTCGTCGAAGGCGCGCTGCTCGTCATCGTCGTGTTGTTCCTGCTACTCGGTAACATCCGGGCGGCGCTGATCACGGCGGCCGTGATCCCGATCACGATGTTGATGACCGCGGCGGGGATGAACGGCCTCGGCGTATCGGGCAATCTGATGAGTCTCGGCGCACTCGATTTCGGGCTGATCGTCGATGGGGCCGTCATCATCGTCGAGAATGCGCTCAGGCGCCTCGCCGAACGACAAGAGCATGAAGGCCGCCTGCTCACGCGCGAGGAGCGGATGGCGGAGACGACGCTCGCCGCGCAGGAGATGGTGAAGCCGACCCTGTATGGGCAGCTCATCATCTTTTTGGTGTTCGTGCCGTTGCTCACCTTCCAGGGCGTCGAGGGCAAGACCTTTGCGCCGATGGCGATCACGCTGATGCTGGCACTTGCCGCCGCCTTCGTGCTGTCCTTGACCTTCGTCCCGGCGATGATCGCGCTCGTCATTACCGGCAAGGTGAGCGAGACCGAAGTCAAGCCGATCCGCTGGTTCAAGGATCGCTATGCGCCGCTGCTGGCGCAGGCAGTGGCGCGGCCCTTGCCGTTTATCGCGACTGGCGCAGGTGTGTTCGCGGCGGCGGTGCTGTGCTTCGGCTTGCTCGGTGAGGAATTCATGCCGCAGCTCGACGAGAAGGACATCACCGTCACCAACTTCCGCGTACCCTCGGCGTCGATCGACCAGTCGACGCAGATGCAGCTGCGGATCGAGGATGCGCTGAAGACGCTGCCCGAGGTGGAGCTGGTCTTTTCCAAGAACGGCAATGCTGACCTCGGCACCGATCCGATGCCACCAAACGCGTCGGACACTTACGTGATCCCCAAGCCGGAGCATGAATGGCCGGCCGACGTGCGCAGCAAGGCCGACATCCTGACCCGGATCGAAGCCAAGATGAAGCCGCTGATCGGCAATCGCACCGAAATCCAGCAGCCGATCCAGATGCGCTTCAACGAGCTGATCGCGGGCGTCCGGTCGGACGTCGCGGTGAAGCTCTATGGCGACGACCTCGACCAGATGACGCAGCAGGCGCAGCGCATTGCATCGACGCTCCGCGCGATCCCCGGTGCGGCCGATGTCAGCGCCGAACAGACCGACGGCGCGCCGACCTTCGACGTGAAGATCGATCGGCCCTCGGTCGCGCGCTACGGCCTGTCGGTCGAGGAGGTGGCGAACACCGTTGCCGCCGCGCTTGGCGGGCGCGAGGCGGGGTTGCTGTTCGAGGGCGACCGGCGGTTCTCGGTCGTCGTCCGCCTTGCCGACGCGCAGCGCGACGATCTGGAGACGCTGGGCGCCATCCCGGTGATGCTGCCGACGATGGACGGCCAGATGGCGCGCTCGATCCCGCTGCGCGAAGTAGCGAAGTTCAGCTATACGCAGGGGCTGAACCAGATCAGCCGCGAGAACGGCAAGCGCATGGTCGTCGTCCAGGTCAATGTGCGCGGGCGCGATCTCGGCGGGTTCGTCACCGAGGCGCAGGACAAGATCGGCAAGCTCGATCTGCCACCGGGCATGTATACGGCGTGGGGCGGGACATTCGAGAGCCTGCAATCGGCGCGTCTGCGATTGATGATCGTCGTGCCGATCTGTTTTCTCGCCATTTACGGCCTGCTCTATATGGCGCTCGGCGGCTTCGTGCCGGCGGCGATCGTGTTCAGCGCGGTCCCCATGGCGCTGGCGGGCGGTGTATTCGCGTTGCTGCTGCGCGGCATCCCGTTCTCGATCACAGCCGCGGTCGGCTTCATCGCGTTGTCTGGCGTAGCCGTGCTCAACGGGCTCGTGATGATGAGCGCGATCCGCAAGCACCGCGAGGACGGGGCCGATGACGAAACGGCGATCATTGACGGCGCGATGGAACGCGTGCGCCCCGTGCTGATGACCGCACTGGTCGCCAGCCTGGGCTTTGTGCCGATGGCGCTGGCGACCGGCACGGGTGCCGAGGTGCAGCGACCGCTGGCGACGGTGGTGATCGGTGGGCTGATTACCTCAACCGCGCTGACGCTGCTGGTGCTGCCAGCGATCACGGCGTGGGCGTCCCGGTGGCGCGGTCGAAGGCACCAACGACCACAGTTCGGGCTGGACCAAGAGTATATATCAACGTGACGCACCCCTCGTCGGGGGAGGTCCCTTGGCGACGTAACGAGACACACATGTCCGCAAATCTGATGGGCGTCGCTGCGTCGCTGAGTGTGCGGCATATCCAGAAGCGCTGGTCGGGCTTTGGCGCGTTTGCGCGGCGCGCACCCTATGCCTCGGCGGCGGTCATGATTGTCATTGCCCTCTATATGGGCGTTTCCGGATGGGTCGGTCTGGCAAGCGGAAGCCCTCCGCTGGTGTAACCGCTGCAGTGTGTGCTACGTAACCGACTATATGAAGCGCTTGCTCATCCTCGTCTTGGCCATGTTCGCCCTTGCGGCGCCGATCCCGGCGCTCGCAACGCAGGCGATGTGCGCTGATTCGATGCCGATGATGGCGTCGATGGACCACGGCATGAAAAAGGGCTCATGCTGCGACGAGAAGCACAAGGCGTGCCTTCTGGCATGCGATGCGACCTGTGCCACTGCGATGGTTACGCCGCCCCAAATGCCTATTCGCTTGAGCCTCGCGCCTTCCAGCCTGCCAACCACCAGTCCCGCCAGCTTGACGATCGCCAAGATCGTCAGCGGCCTCGACCGACCTCCTCGAACCATCGTCTGACCCATGCCCGCTATCGGGCTCCCAATTTCGGATGCGCACGCCGCAGGCATTGGCCGGGCTGCGCATGGATCAAGACATCGACCGGCCCGACCCTTGAGCGGCGGGACCGGCATCCATTCGAGGATTTTATCATGAACCGTTTTTCCAAAATCGCTTTTGTCGCCACCGCCGTCGTGGCAGCTTTCACCGGCGCTGCGCCATCGTTCGCCGCCGACCACGCCGGTGACGGGTATCACTGGGAATATACCCCCGGCCCGCGCGGCACGGCACGGCGTGTTGCCGACCGTCCCGCCAAGCCCGCCACGGTGGCGAGCGAAACCGGCCATTGGCGTTTGCCATTTGGGCCGCGTGGTACCGCGACCTGGATCCCCGCCGATCGCGCTGACAACCGGATACCAATCGAACGGATGGCGAGTGACGTACCGATGACCAAAGCCAGTTGATCAAGCTCGATGCCTCCCCCGAACATCGACGAGGGAGGCGTCGTCCTTATCGGGTTCGGGGACCTGCCACCGGCATGGTCCCCGCTTCCGTGATGGCCAGGCTTCTGGCTAGGATCATGTCTGGGGGACACAGCATGCGCTATCTAATATTGCCGACCGTGATGTTTCTGGCGACCCCGGCGTTGGCCGGACCGCTTACCTTCGAGCAGGCGCTCACGCGCGCCGATGAGGACGCCCCGAGCATCGCGGCCCGCGCGGCGCAAGCCGATGCCGCGCGCTCGACTGCGATTGCCGCTGACCGGCTGCCCGATCCCAAGCTGGAGGTGAAGCTACAGGACTTTCCCTTCACCGGGCCCGACGCCGGCAAATTCAACAGCGACAACTTCACGATGGGGGTCCTCGGCATCAGCCAGGAAGTGCCTAATCTCGCCAAGCGTCATGCCCGGGCGTCCCGCGCGACCGCTGATATCGGCGCTGCCGACGCAGAAGCAGCTGCCGAACGTCGCCGTGTTCGCATCGCAGCGGGCATGGCGTGGATCGATCTCTATTTTGCCGAACGTCGCCTGGAGATACTGAACCAGCTCGAAAAGCGTCTGGACGATCTCGGCGTGACTGCGCCCGCCCGGCTGGCGAGCGGCACTGCCCGACCATCGGAAGCGATCGAACCCCAGCGATTGAAGGCAGAACTCGCCGACCGCCGCAGCGACCGGGTCGCCGAGATTGCCACCGCGCGTGCCAAGTTGACGCGGTGGACCGGCGACCCCGACCCGGAAGTGACCGGTCCGCCGCCAGACCTTTCGCCCGACGCAGCCAAGCTGCATGCCGGACTTGCCTCGCTCCCTGCGCTCCAGGTCAAGGATGCTTTGGTCGGTCAAGCCACCGCCGATGTTCGGCTCGCTGAGGCAGCAAAACATCCCGATTGGGAGGTGAGTGGGTCGATCGGCAACCGCGAGCCGCGTTATGGCAATCTCTTTTCCCTCGGCGTCAAGATCGACCTGCCGCTGTTCGCGGGCAAGCGCCAGAACCCGGTCATCGCCGCCAAGGCAAGCGAGATGACGCGCGCGCGGCTCGACCGGATCGATGCCGAACGCGAGCTGGTTGCCGCCCTCGATACCGATCTTGCCGATCACCGGATGCATCATGAGCGGTTCGAGCGGGCACAGACGACGTTGCTGCCGCTGGCCCGCGAGCGGGCCGAGCTCGACCGTGCGAGCTATGCGGCAGGGCGGATCGACCTTGGCACCGCGCTGCAATCGGCGATCGGCTTGGCCGAAGCAGCGATCGACCTGCTCGACCGCGAAGCCGATGTCGCACGCGACGGCGTGCGGATCACGCTTACCTATGAGGGGGAACGGCCATGAAGATGACGTCGCTCCAGGCCTCGCAACTTGCCGCAGCCCTAGCCGGTGTGGCGCTCATCGGCTTTGTCGCGGGTCGCTATGTGTCGCCCTCAGGAGGGTCGACATCGTCTGCTGCTGCAACGTCAGGCAAGCAGCCGCTTTATTATTACGACCCGATGTTCCCGAACCAGAAGTTCGACAAGCCCGGCAAGTCGCCCTTCATGGACATGGAGCTGGTCCCCAAATTCGCCGACGAAGGCGCTGGTGGCGCAAGCGCGGGTGGACCGCCGGCGGTGACGATCAATCCGGCGGCGATGCAGAATCTGGGGGTGCGTATCGCCGCGGCAAAACGCGATACGCTGGCAACCGGCCTCGACGTGACCGGCGTCATCGCCTTCAACGAGCGTAACGTTGCGGTGGTGCAGGCGCGCGCGGCCGGGTTCGTGCAGCGCGGCTACGCCCGTGCACCGGGCGATGTGATTGCGGCCGGCGCGCCGCTCGCGGGTGTGCTGGTGCCCGAATGGGGCGGCGCGCAGCGCGAATTTCTGGCGGTGCAGCGGACGGGTAATGCCGCGCTGGCGAGCGCCGCCCGGCAGCGGCTGATGCTGCTCGGCATGCCGCCTGGGCTAGTGAATGCAGTGGCGCGCAGCGGGCGCGTGCATGACGTGACGACGCTGACGACCCCCTCGGGCGGAGTCATCGACACGCTCGACGTGCGTCCCGGGATGACGCTGGCGATGGGCCAGCCACTTGCGCGTATCGTGGGTCTCGGATCGGTCTGGCTCGATGCCGCCGTGCCCGAAGCGCGGATCGGCGATGTCCGGCCTGGCGCCGCCGTGACGGCCGATCTGACCGCCTTTCCCGGCGAGCATTTCCCCGGGCGCGTCCAGGCGATCCTGCCGACCGCGCAAAGCGAAAGCCGGACGGTCACGGTCCGTGTCGAACTGCAGAACAGGGGGTTACGGCTGCGACCGGGCATGTTCGCGCGCGTGTCGCTGGGACAGGGCAGCAAGTCGGCGCTCCTTATCCCGACCGAAGCCGTGATCCGCACCGGCAAGCGCACAATCGTCATGCTGTCGGCGGGCGATGGCCGCTATCACCCTGCCGAAGTGCAGATCGGGCGCGAAAGCGGCGGTCGTACTGAAATCCTCGCCGGCCTCGCCGAGGGGGAAAAGGTCGTCGCCTCGGGTCAGTTCCTGCTCGATTCCGAAGCGAGCCTGACGGGCATTCCCGTCAGGGCGATCGAGGCTGCCCCAGCGAGTGGCGCCAAGTGATCGCCGCCGTCATTCGCTGGTCAATCGCCCAGCGCCTGTTCGTCTTGCTGGCCGCCCTGTTGGTGGTCGCAGCAGGCGTCATCGCGGTCCGATCGACCGCCATCGACGCACTGCCCGACCTGTCCGACGTGCAGGTCATCATCCGCACCAACTACCCCGGCCAAGCACCGCGCATCGTCGAGAATCAGGTCACCTATCCGCTGGCGACGACGATGCTGTCGGTGCCCGGCGCGCGCGTCGTGCGGGGCTATTCGTTCGTCGGCTACAGCCTTGTGTACGTGCTGTTCGAGGATGGCACCGACCTTTATTGGGCGCGCAGCCGCGTGCTCGAATATCTGAGCCAGGTGCAGACACAATTGCCAGCGGGCGCAAAGACCGAACTCGGCCCGGACGCGACCGGGGTCGGCTGGATCTACGAATATGCGCTGGTCGACCGGAGCGGTCGCAACGATTTGTCGCAGTTGCGCAGCCTGCAGGACTGGTTCTTGCGCTATGAACTGAAGACCATCCCGGGCGTCAGCGAAGTCGCCGCGGTCGGCGGGATGGTGCGGCAGTATCAGGTCGTGCTCGATCCGGACAAACTGATTGCTTACGGCGTCACGCACGAAGCGGTGATCGACGCCATCAAGCGCGGCAATCAGGAGGCCGGCGGCTCGGTGATCGAGCAAGCCGAGACCGAATATATCGTCCGCGCGAACGGCTATCTCGCCAATCTCGATGACTTCCGCGCGCTGCCGATCAAGACGACGGCGGGCGGTGTGCCCGTCACATTGGCCGATGTCGCGACGGTACAGGTTGGACCCGACATGCGGCGCGGCGTCGCCGAGCTCAACGGCGAAGGCGAGGTTGCAGGCGGCATCATCATTCTCAGATCGGGTGCCAATGCCCGTGCGGCGATCGCTGCGGTCAAGGCAAAGCTCGAAACATTGAAAGCAAGCCTGCCGCCGGGGGTCGAGATCGTCCCGACCTATGACCGCTCGGCGTTGATCGGTCGATCGGTCGACAATCTCACCAGCAAGCTAATCGAGGAGTTCATCGTCGTCGCGGTCGTTTGCGCGCTGTTTCTGTGGCACGTCCGCTCGGCGCTGGTCGCTGTGGTGACGTTGCCGCTCGGCATTCTCGCGGCGTTCATCGTTATGCGCACGCAAGGCATCAACGCCAACATCATGTCGCTCGGTGGGATCGCGATTGCCATCGGCGCGATGGTGGACGCCGCCGTGGTGATGATCGAGAACGCCCACAAGCATCTGGAGCATTGGACAAGGGACAACCCGGACGCCGAACTGAAGGGTGCTGCCCGCTGGGCGGTGATCGCCGAGGCGGCGGCAGAGGTCGGCCCTGCACTGTTTCTCAGCCTGATGATCATCGCGCTGTCGTTCATCCCCGTCTTCGCGCTGCAGGGGCAGGAAGGCCGGCTGTTCGCGCCGCTTGCCTTCACCAAAACCTATGCGATGGCAGCGGCCGCGATCCTGTCGGTGACGCTGGTGCCGGTGCTGATGGGCTATCTGATCCGGGGGCGCATTCCGGCTGAAAGCGCCAACCCGATCAACCGCGTGCTGACCGCACTCTATCGGCCAGCGCTCGACTGGGTGCTGGTCCATCCGAAGCGGACGCTGGTGATTGCGGGCCTCGTCTTTGCGACCAGCCTGTTCCCGCTATCGCAGCTTGGTGGCGAGTTCATGCCGCAAATCGACGAAGGCGACCTGCTCTATATGCCCTCCGCGCTGCCCGGTATCTCGACCGCCAAGGCCGCGCAACTGCTCCAGCAGACCGACAGGCTGATCAAGACGGTTCCCGAGGTCGACAGCGTGTTCGGCAAGGCGGGGCGCGCTGAGACCGCGACCGATCCCGCGCCGATGGAGATGTTCGAGACGACGATCCGGTTCAAGCCACGTGACCAATGGCGTCCGGGGATGACGCCCGACAAGCTGATCGATGCGCTCGACCACGCGGTGAAAGTCCCTGGTCTCGCCAATTTCTGGATACCGCCGATCCGCAACCGGATCGACATGCTCGCCACCGGCATCAAGAGCGCGATCGGGATCAAGGTCGCGGGCGCCGACATCGCCCAGATCGACGCGACCGCCAAGCGGATCGAAACCGTCGCGAAAACCGTGCCTAATGTGTCGTCAGTGCTCGCCGAGCGACTGACCGGCGGGCGTTACATCGATGTCGATATCGATCGTTTTGCCGCCTCACGGTTCGGCATGAACATCGCCGATGTCCAGTCGATCGTTTCCAGCGCGATCGGCGGCGAGACCGTCGGGCAGACGGTCGAGGGGCTCGCACGCTATCCGATCAGCGTGCGCTACCCGCGCGAGCTGCGCGACAGTGCCGACGCGCTACGCAACCTGCGCTTTCTGGCACCCGGTGGACAGCAGGTGACGCTCGGCACCGTCGCCTCGATCAGCACCAGCGAAGGCCCGCCGATGCTGCGAAGCGAAAACGGGCGCCCGGTGACGTGGATCTATGTCGATGCGCGGGGTCGCGACCTGACCTCGATCGTCGCCGATCTGCAGCGGGTCATCTCGCGCGATGTAAAGCTGCCGCCCGGCATCAGCGTCAGTTTTACCGGTCAGTTCGAATATCTCCAGCGCGCCCGCGAGCGGCTGACGGTGGTAGTGCCGGCGACGCTGCTGATCATCTTCGTGCTGCTCTATGTCACGTTCGGACGATTCGACGAGGCGTTGCTGGTGATGGCGACGTTGCCCTTCGCGTTGACTGGTGGATTCTGGTTGCTCTGGCTGCTTGGCTATAACCAATCAGTGGCGACGGCCGTCGGGTTCATCGCGCTGGCGGGCGTCGCGGCGGAGTTTGGCGTGGTGATGCTGATCTATCTCAAACACGCGCTCGCCGATCGCGGCATCGACCCGTCCCCGACCGAGGTCGAGGCAGCGGTGCGCGAGGGCGCGTTGCTGCGCGTTCGCCCCAAAGCGATGACGGTCGCGGTGATCCTGGCGGGGCTGTTCCCCGTGCTAATCGGCACCGGCACGGGTTCGGAGGTTACCAGCCGCATCGCGGCGCCGATGATCGGCGGGATGCTGACCGCACCGCTGCTGTCGATGCTGGTCATTCCCGCCGGGTATCTGCTGATGCGACGGCGTCGATCCCATACCCAAGGTGCAAAAGAAGGAGTTACCGTATGAAAAAGCCAATTCTTGTGATCGCGCCGCTGCTGCTCGCTGCCTGCGACAATCCCGGTGTTGATGCCAAAGGCAACGGCATTGCTGCAACGGCGCAAGCAGATCCCAGGGTCGGCAACGGCGAAGGAACGATCATGGCGATCGATTCCAGTACCGGCAAAATCACCCTCGCGCACGGTCCCGTCGCCGAACTTCACTGGCCCGCGATGACCATGGGTTTCGATGCAAATGGAAATCAGCTCAACGGTTTAAAGGTTGGCGACAAGGTCAAGTTCAGCTTTCGCTGGGATGGAAAGGCCGGAGAGATCGAGTCGATCGACAAGATATAGCGCCGCCAGCCACAGCACTCGTTATGCCCTTCGCCTGATTGTCGAGGGTGAAGAGGCCAAGATCCGCAAGCAATTGGCTCTGGGTGGGTAGCCAAGTTCCCAAAGCACTGTCCGTGCCTTGAAGCGGACAAGCAGACGTTCGGCGACCCGGGTTCGGCAACGGCATCAGCGGCATGGCGAATTATGCCCCCCCTTTGAGGTTGGGGAGCCAACCAAACTCAACGGATAGGCTGAAAGGTATTGATACCTTCGCTCTCGTCCGTCTGCGGCGGCGGCGGAGTCGCACCTGTATCGCGGTAGGATGGCAGATCGGGCGCACCATTCGGTGTCGGCCTCGCCTCCAGCCGGGCGATCATCGCCTTCATCTCGGCGATCTCGCGGACTTGCGCATCGATGATGCCATCCGCCAGTTTGCGGACTTCGGGATCCTTGATGTGCGCCCGCTCGCTGGTCATGATCGCGATCGAGTGGTGCGGAATCATCGCCTTCATCCAGGAAACATCGTCGACGGTTTCCTGACTGCGCACCAAGTATAGCGCTCCTGCGAAAACGACGACGCTGCCCGCCATGATCGCCAGATTGGCGCGCTTGTTCGGATACATCGACCACATGAAGCCGAGCATGATGATCGCCATCACCGCGCCCATATAGATCGCCATCCATGTGCGCGTCTGGCTGTAGAAAACGTGGCTCAAAGCGTAGGTGTTGAGATACATCAGCCCGAACATGACGACCGTAGACGTCGCGATCATCGCTGCGAACCGGCCGTAACCCATCTTCATCTTTTCATCGCTACCCTGGGGTCGGTACACAGAACGGACCCAGATATACGCTAAGGTTTTGCCGTGCCTTCGACGGCGCGCATCTGGCGAAGCGGTCTGAGCGCGGTGGATGGCG
>LNFI01000041.1 GCA_001464615.1 Sphingomonadales bacterium Ga0077557
CACGCAGGCACTCGACCTTGGGATATCTCAGCCCCATGGACTTCGAGAAGCAGGCTAATGTAGCCTAACCTGGTGCCCGCAAAACCGGGTGCAGCTCAGACAGCCGACCTGCAGCCTACGTCGAAACCAGTCCGGCAGCTCGTGGGCCGCTTGCTGACCGGCGGCTTTCAGGAGCCGATTTCTGCGAAGCGGACGATCGAACCACGGAGCCTCTCAGTATAGGCTAGTCTTCATATCCCATCGTTCGGCGCGCGCCGATCCGGCTCTGGATTGATGGCGATTTCGTAAGGTCGCTTTGCCGCCTCAGGCTGCGAATGGCGGATGCCTCAAGACAGACGGCACCTCGAGTCCTTCTCCGTAACTCTCGAACATGATGTCCATCTGCCGCTGCATGTCGAGAAGGTGCGACTCGAACACCAGGCGCCGTCCGCCAAGGTCGATCTCGATCGGGTAGCGCACAAACGCCTGGAGCTGCTTTCTCGCGATCGAATCTTCGCCGAGATATGTGATCAGATCGTCTGTAGCGAAGGCGTCACCCTTCCAGAATTTGAGTTCGACATCCCCGCCGATCGTCCCAGTCGCCAGGACGTTGATCAGCTCGTGCGCTTGACGCACCGGATGACCGTTGAATTCGGCACCGTGGAAAATTCGGTTGGCGATTACGATCCCCGTATGCAGCCGGCTGGTCGGAGGGACGTCCCAGCCCAGTTTGCCGAAAAGTTTCTTCTGATTGGCCGGAGCGCTGAAAGCTTCGCGCCTCGCGTCCAGTTGGTCCTTCGCTTTCTGGATCTGATCGTAGCTGTTGCGCATCTCGTGCGCCGAACAAGGGTGATATGCATTCTTGCACTCGAACAGAAACAGCGTGTCGTCGCGCCAGGCGACCAGGTCGAGCTCGAACGGCCTTTTCCCGATGATAACCTCGAAATCGGCGCGCACCTTGAAGCCGGCAGCCTCGAAGGTCGCCTTCACTGCTGCCACCATCGGATCGCCCGCCTCGAGCGCAAAATGCCTCAGATCCTTCGCCACGATCACATTGCGGGGCAGGTTCGATGCGGCGAGCACATGGGGTGCGACGGCGTAATAAGTACCGAGGTTAATGAGCGGCGTATATTGCAGGTCGAGATGGTTCGCGGAATAGTCGATCGTGAGCAGGTCGATAACCGCCCGGGACTTGGCTTCGTCGGATAAGATCAGCTGGATCTGCTCGAACAGCTTGTCGTGCGGAATGACGGGAATCGTCGAGGTGAAGGTGAGATAGGCCCGGTCGCCCTCGTCCTCGATTTCGTCGAGCTTGCGCTGATAGAGGCAGCTGATGAAGTTGAAGTAGCGCTGGACCTTGAGCAAATCCAGGACGGACACGAGTGGCGTGATCATCTGGCCGGGATCAAGCTCGCTGAACGTATCCGCGTCGATCATCATCAGGCTCTCGGCCTCGTCGCGAAACACGCTTTCGGACCGGAACAGCTGGAAGATCTGGGGCGCCGTCGGCAGAAAGAGCCGAAACCGCCGTACCGGCTTCTCCGCGAATTTCAGCAATGGGCCGAACGCTCCGTGCTCGAAACCCTTGTCTATCATCTCGCGCACCGACACGGCCGAGTCAGGTGCTGGAAAATGCCGGGCGCGAAGCGCGACCTGCATCTGACCCTGAACATAACCGAGACGGATCGATTTCTCCACCTCTGGACGGATCGAGGAAATGCGGACGGCACCACCTTTCGACACAGCCCGAAACGGGAGGCCGTCGATCATTGTCTCGGCGTCCTTGAACTTCGTCAGACGGATCGCGGCCAGGAACAGGCGTTCGTAGATCGGCGAATTTCCGGCGACACCTTCGGCATCGAACTGGTTGCAGCAATTGTCCTCAATCGTGAACAATTGCCGGTACGTGTTCAGAATAAGCGACGCCGCGTCGGACACATCCTCAATCGTATAGCGGCCGAGCTTCAGCGAACTCATCGAATCATCTGCGGGGCTGTGCTGGTAGAAGCGCGAGTTCAGGACGACGAGCACGGTCTTCAGCGCGACGTCTCGCCGGGTGCTGAGGGTCCTGACGACCCGGTCGTGAAGCGCTTTCGCGCTTGGGGCCAGCCTGGTCAGCGCAACGACCGATTCGAGATAGTCGAAACGCTCGTCACGCGCGACGAGCGACAGACGGGCATCGAGCCCCGCTCGCGCGATATTGGCGATGAGCAAGCCGTTATAGCCATATTTCGAGGCGCGCAGCTGCCCGTTCCGCCGCATCTTGCCGATCGCATAATCGGCGTCCGTGAACATCGCCGCCAGCGCCGTTGCCAGTGCCTCAAGCTTGCGATCGGCAGCAATATGGTCGCCCAACGCTACCAGCATCTGCTTGATCTCGCGCTCGAGCGAGCGTGAAGGCTGCGGTCGCTCCAGCGTCTTCAGCGCGGCCAGCATGGCCGACACCGAAGGTTCCACCAGAAGCCGCGTGAGGATCAGCTGGACAGGTCCCGCCTCCCCGGCGACCGGAGGAGGCAGTTCTATTTGAGCTTTGCCCGTTCGCCCGATTTCCTCCGACGCGGGTTCCGACCCGCTCGCCGATCCCGAGGAATCAATCCTTCCGGACGGTATGGCCATAGGGCACCTTGAGTTCGCCCTTCGCCGCCTCTGGCGGGGTGTAGGTCACCTTGAGCGACCGTGTCGGCACGGCCAGTTCCTCGGACAGCTGCTTCTCCAGGTCTTCCGCATCCTTCCGGGTATAGATCTTGCCCTCTTCATCGTCGGTGGCCCATTGCTCGCCCTGCGCGCGGAACACGTCCGCCCCGTCGATATACACGGCATCGACCCGGTAGGCGTCCTTGACCTTGGTCGTCGCGACCGTGACCGCGAGATCGTGATTGCGCCCCGGGAGCGCGTAGAATTCGCCGCGCGACGCCACCAATGTTTCGGCGAGGAAATCGAAACTGTCTTTCAGCTTCTTGTGCCGCTGCAGGTCGAATATCTGGTTGAACATGTTCGCCTTGATCTTCGTCCGCAGCTTGGCTGCGGGATCGAAGAAAATCTCGAACAGCATGCCGTCGAGCAGCGCCTTGCTTTTATCCTCCGGATAATCCGCGGTCGTCTCGACGAAGGAGCGGATAAAGCCAATCGCGGAATTGGAGCCACCACAGGCCGCCTGGTAGATGTTCCTGCCGAGCACGAAGAGGTTGTTCACCGACATCTTCTTAACGGCCTTGCTGGTCAGCAGTGCGAGCGCATCATTCTGTGTGTACCAGTTGAGGCTCTTCAGTCCCTTGATGATCTTGTGCGACGGGAAGCTCTCGTCGAGCACGAACAAGCCGTCGGCGAGCGACGTATCGGCATAGGTCTTGATCACCTGGCCCAGGCTCAGGTTGAAGAAGAAATTGCCCGAGAGCGACGTGTGCTCCCATGAGGTCTGCTTGCCTCTCGTCTCCGCCGCTACGGTGTTGCGCACCTTCTTGAACATCGTCTCGATCGTGCAATCCGGCTCGTCGATGTGCTGGAGCAAAGCCGCCGTATAGGTGCCGTTGCGCCCCTTCCCGTCGGAAGCGAGTTCGCCGGGGGAGGTCGCGAAGCCGATGATGGTTCCCTTGGGCGCATAGACCGACGCGAGGCCGCGGCTCGCGGCCGCGCGGTTCCATGCCCGCTCCCAGGGATTGTCGCGGCAGGCGTCGAGAATGATGATCTTCGTGGAAGCCGAGGATTTCTCCATGACTTCAATCACCTTGTCGAGCGACAGCGAACTGTGCTTCGCCTCGGTCTCATCCGCATTGTCGGTATCGGTCGCGAGCAGGTAATTGTGGCCGTCGATCTGCATGCCGTGGCCGGCGAAGAAGAAGAGTCCCACATCGTTGGTCTTCAGGAGCTCCTTGAACTCCTTCAGGCTCTTGTCCATTTCCTTGTGCGTCGCGTCCTTCGCCACGATCGTGTGGAAACCGTACGCCTTCAGCTTTTTTGCGATATCTTCGGCGTCGTTCACCGGATTCTGCAGTTTGCCGCCGTTGATATAGTTGGCGTTGCCGAACACCAACGCCGCCATGTTACGCTTCATTATGCCCTCGTGTCTGCAGAAACTACGGGCGTAATATGGTGCGTCTAGGCTCGGGAATCCAAGGTCCGCCATCTCGCGGCGCATCGCGCCGAGCCGATGCGCCTGACCGACCGACGAGCGGCAGCTTTTGAGATCGACGGCGCGGCTGTCTAATGACCGACTTTAGGGCGCAAAGCCGACGTCGATGTCATCCTGTGCTACAGCCCCGCTCCTGACCGTTTTGGTGCCGTCACAGTCTCACATTAAATTTCATTTAGGTGGTTCTGCTGTGTGCGCTACGACGATGGCGCACCGCTCGGGTTCGCCCTTCTTTGCCGCGCGCTCCTCACACTCCGCCAACGCACCCGCATTCTCGATGACGAGTCTCGCCGCGTTGCGTAGCGCGCGCCATTGACCGGGATCGGACACCTGCATCATGCGCTGGCCCGCTGACCATCCGTCGCGCCCGAGGATGGCAGCGGCGCGCTCTTCGGGCCAATACCAACCCTCCGGTACTGCCCGAGCGATCCGCGTCGGAATCGTATCGCCAAGGACGAACCCGACGACCATTGCCGCAGCCGTTACGCCCGCAATCCAGCGTCGTTGATGCTGCGCACTGGCAGCGGATGCGACACGGGCGCTGATCGACTGGATCGCCTCGCCAAGTTGCCGCTGCGCCTCGCCCCAAGCGCGATGGTCGGCATCGCGCGCAACCGCTGACGCCTTGTCGACGGCTTTCGCAAATGCATCAGGCGTGAACTGCATGGCAGGCATCTCGCCGACTTTGCGCAGCGCCGAGATCATCTTTTCGCTACTGCTCTGAAGCGTTGCGAGTTCGGTAGCGTAGTCGCGGGCCACGAGCTCCTGCTGGCGCGCCGCGAACCCATCGACGGCTGCCGTGAGCCCCGCAAGCCGCGCGCTCAGCGCATCAAAGGCGGCGGTAACATCGTCCGGAGTTTGAGGTTCATCGCTCATGGTCGAGAACCTACAGCCCACGTCCGCGCGAACGCGAGCGGCCGACCCATTGATGGAGGTCCTGGGATATCGACCCACCATTCGAGGGCCGGATTCCGAGCTCCTTTGTGCGTTGACGCAGCAACGACTCGAGCTGCGGGTCGCGGTGCAGGCTTTTCGCCATCGTGTTAAGCTGGTCTTTGACCCGCTCGGCGCGGGCGTAATCGCCATCATTTTCAAGGCGACGGAACAGTCGTGCTCGCTGCTGCCAGTCGGCCACGAACCGGTCGGCACGCGCGCCAACGTCGAGCCGCAGGTCGGTCTCGGCGAGCATTGCCTGGATCGCCCGCGCCGTCCTGCCGTTCGCTGCCTCGCCGACAAGCGCTGGGTCCTTGCGGATCGCGGCATAAAGGTCCTGCGCCCCATGTGCGCGGACTGCGTTGAGCGCATCGACGGCCTTGTTCATTGCCTGGGTTTGATGCGCGAGCGGCTGCAAGCCTTGGTCGTGCATCCGCATGACGTCCTGAACGGCGCGGCCGTAGCGCGCGACCGCCTGATCGAGCGGTCTCGGCTCAGGCGCTTTCGCGAGCGACGCCGTATTGAGCTTGAGCCCGGCGAAGCGACCGTCGCGCTTCGGTTCGGCGCTACCCTTGCCTGACGCCGGGATGTCGCGCAGCGGTCCAAGGTTGAGCTTGAGCCCCGCGAACGGACTGCGTGCCGGTGTTGCTTTGCCATTCTCGACCGCCGGCGCCGGCAAGCGGATCTCGCGCCGATCGGCGAAGTCGCGCGTGTAATCCGACGCCATGTCCTTCGCCCGCTCTCGACTGAGCACACGCACCAGCTTGCCCTGATCGGCGAAGTCATCGCGGCCATAGTGAAGGTCGACTCGGTCGCGGTGCCGTGACAGCGCAACATAAGCGGCGTGTCGATCGAGCCCCGGCGTCGCGAGCACATGCACGCGGTCGACGGTGACCCCTTGCGCCTTGTGGATCGTGGCGGCGTAGCCGTGATCGATCTGGTTATAGTCCTTTATGTCGAACGCGATCGAGCGGCCATCGTCGAGCATCACCGCCATCCGGGTTTGCGTGAGGTTCTGGACGGTGCCGAGCGACCCGTTCTTCACGCCCATGCTGCGCTCGTTCTTCAGGAACATGATCCGGTCGCCGGTTGCGAACGCGCGGCGCCCACGTTCTGCGGCGACTGTGACGTCCTCGCCCAACTCGCCAGCGCCGCGCAGCCGCTCGCGCGCGGCCAGATTGAGGTCGTGGACGGCGTCATTGGTGTGGGTGAGGATGATACTGCTGGCATCGGGATACCCCTCGCGATCGCGGTCCCAGCGGTCGATCAGATCGGCGCTGGCCTGTTCGCGGCTGGCGGCGGCATGCAAATGCCCAGCCTCGTCATAGGCGCGCCCTCGAAAGATTTCATCTGTCTCGGGACGCTGAAGTTTCATGAGATGTCAGTGCATTGCGACTGATCGACTGCCGCGATAACTGGTTCGTCCTTACCAATCAAGGAAGGACCGACCGATGCGAAAACCCCGCGACTTCGACGCCGAACTAAAGGCGCTGAGTGACAAAGCCAAGGCGCTCAAGGACCGCAGGCTCGTCCAGCTGGGCGAACTTGCGGTCGCCACCGGCGCCGACGCCCTGCCGGTGGAAGTGCTGGCGGGCGCGATGCTCGCCGCTGCGCAAGCCACCGATGCCGCGACGAAGGAGGGGTGGCGCAAAAGCGGCGCTGCCTTCTTTCAACGATCGGCGCGGGGCGCTGGCGGCGGCAATGCTGGTAACGCGGGCGGCGACGCGGCGAACAATAGCGGCGCGAAGTCGGCTGCTGCTGACGCGCGCCCGTCGTGACACTCGCGACTGGCAGGTGAAACGCCGCGAACGCACGCGACAGTTGATCGAGCTCGGCGGTCTTGTCGCCAAGTCCGGGCTGATCGATCTGTCCGACGACGATCGTCCACTGATCTTCGGTATCCTCGTCGAAGCGGCTGGGAAATTACGCAGCGATGATGGCGGTGCCGCGGCTGCTCTTTGGCGGCGGCGGGGACGTCGCGCGTTTGCTAATGAAGACGCGGTTGGCGCGTGAAACGGGATAGGTTCATTTTGGATGTTTGTTGCGCTAAGCGCATCGCGGCGTGCGGGCGACTTTCCGCTGGCTGGCGCTAGAATTTGCAGGACCCGCTATGACTGACGATACTTTCCCCAACGCGCTTGAACTGGCGACTGAACTGACGATCGCCTGGCTCGGCAATCAGAACAACCGTTTGCAGGCCGACGACGTTCCGGCGTTTCTTCGTGCGATGCATGCGACGGTGACCGAACTCGCTGGTGCGGCTGCGACGACACCCGAAGTGGTGGAGGAAGCGCCCGAGCAAACCTTCACGCCAGCCGTCACGGTGCGCAAGTCGCTTGGTTCGAAGGACCACATCATCTCGATGATCGATGGCAAACCCTATCGCACGCTGCGCCGCCATCTCTCGACCCACGGCCTGACGCCCGAAGAGTATCGTGAGCGCTATAATCTCAAGGCCGATTATCCGATGGTCGCCGAAAGCTATTCGGCTCAGCGCCGTGAAATGGCGATGAAGATCGGCCTTGGCAAACAGGGTCGTGCCGCCCGTGCGGGCCGCAAACCGAAGGCTGGCTAGGTGCTAGTCCAAGGCCATGATTGACGCCGCGCTTGAGGCGCGAAATAGCCCGGCGGCAGAGCCGCCGGGCCCGGACCTCAGTCCGCCGGATTCCAAATGATCGCGAACCGGTCGTCGCCGCCATCAGCGGCGCGGCCGAGGTTGGCGTAGAGCCGACGTGGCCCGAACTCGGGCGCTGCAAGGCTCAGCGACACGTAGTCGCGGCCCGAACTTTCGGACCGCCGGTTCCAGCCCGCTCCGATCTCGACATCACCCGAAAGAACCCGGTAGTCGGGCTGGGCGTCGTTGGCCTTGCGGGCATTGGCGACAATGGTGATCTCGGCACGGATGCTGAGCGTCCTGAGCTGGCCCTTGAACGAGCCGTTGGTGTCCTTGTTGACATAGCCGATGGCAGGCATTGAACTTACTCCTTCGATCGCGATCGGGACCCGTTCCCGTCGACGCCGACCAACAGGGCCGGGTATCAGGGGACAGGCGCATCGCGTAAGCGACCACAGCGCAGCGAAGGACCCGAAGGGCGTGCTATTTTTGGGGCGCGAGGAAGCGACAACGTCGCTGGGGAAAAATGGCGCGAACGAGGGTTGCACCTGTTCCCGCCCGGCCCAGGTCAAGGCGTGAGTGACGGGGTTGGGGACGGTCGCTCTGAGGGGGTTGCAACCTCAATGCGTGCTGGCAGATTTACGCGACGCGGGCGGTTCGTTCGAGCGCCCCGATCCGCTCAGTGCAGATGACCTCGACCACCTTGCCCAGTGCCTCGACTCGCTCGCCCAGCCACGCCAGTTCGGCTTCGGTGATGCGGAAGTGTTTCGAG
This sequence comes from Sphingomonadales bacterium Ga0077557, assembly GCA_001464615.1. Classification (GTDB taxonomy): domain Bacteria; phylum Pseudomonadota; class Alphaproteobacteria; order Sphingomonadales; family Sphingomonadaceae; genus Sphingomonas. The sequence continues at coordinate 8,428 of LNFI01000041.1, forward strand.
TAGCGGGCCTTAACATAGGCTTCCTTGAGCTTCTCGAACCGGGCGCGGTCGGTCCGGCCCTCGCGCGGCCAGACATCGATCAGGCGCGGGTCGGTCCGCTCGGCCTGGGTGCGCAGAAACCCGAGATTGTGGACGTGCGGCGTATAGAAGCAGCAGACGAGCAAAACGCAATGGAAATAGCTCTCCGTTGCCTGGTGGAATTCAAACGCAGCATGTTTCAACAGCCCCTGTTCCGCTGCGTATTTGGCGAGTTTGACCCTGCCGCCTGCACTCGGCAGCCACTCGTCAAAATACTCGCGCGCCATCGCCAGCGCCTGCGCTGGGGTCTTGGGCTGCGGCTCGGGAAGATCGGTCGCATCGCTCTGGTACAGCGCGATGCCATCGCGGGCGATGTCGATGAAGAAATAGCGGCCTTCGGACAGCCCTGTGTTCACCTCGGCCAGCGTATGGACGATAAAGTTGACCGGGGTCCTGAGCGTCTTGGTGATCGCCAGTTCGCGATTGAGCCGGTCCTCGGCGGTTGCCCAGAACTCGACGCGGTCGGTCAGCTTTTCGTGATTGACGATGACGAGCAGGTCGAAGTCCGACTGATAGCCCTTTGCGGTATGCGGCTCATCGACCCAGCCGCCGCGCGCATAGGAACCGTAGAGAATGACTTTCAGGATGCGCGCCTGCTTCTTCCAGCCCGACGTCGCGATTGCGGTCGCGTCGCCAAACTCCTCGAAGAGGATCTGGATGACGCGTTCCAGCTCGCGCTGTTTTGCCGGTGGCAAATGATCGAGATCGACTTTCACTGCTTCTTCCTAACCACCGGCAAGCATTGCGCCAACCTCGCCCGGTTTGTGCCGGGCGAGGCGGTACGCGCTCAACCAAACCAGCGCGGCAGATGCGCCTGCCGCCAGCGCTGCCATGCGGTGCGTTCATCGCCGTCAGCATAGCGCCCAAGCTGGCGAATAGCCTTCGTCATATGGCGCTCGACCTGGCTGACGCTCAGGCCGGTGATGTCGGCGATTTTGGCATAGCTGTAATCGTCCAGCCGGTAGGCGAGGAAGATTTCGCGGGTTCGTCGGGTCAGCGATGCGAGCGCGCGCTCGATGCGCGCCAGCCGTTCGGGGTCAGTGGGTTCGGGTTCGTCGTTCATGATCGGTCTCCCACGCACGAATTTGAGGAAAGCCGGTGGCGGCTGCGCCGCCACCGGCAAGCGGCTCACGCCGCGATGCGGATCGGTTCGGGGGGCTGCGCTGGTTCAACTGCAAGATCGCTGATCTGCGCGGCGCGAGTGACGGTGCCGACGCCACCACGTTCGGTATAAGCGCTGGGCGGGAACGCCACCCAACGCGGTACCCAGTGCTCGACCTTGGACCGACCATTCTCGCCGGTCAGACAGTCACGGATGATCTGGCGCTTGACCTTGCCGGTTGCGGCTTCGTTGCCGGTCGCCACCCCCTCGCCCGCCACATCTGCCAGCACGGCTCAAGCACCTCGCGGTCGCGGATAAGGTCGAGCAATGCGTCATCGGACTGCCAGACGGTGGCCATGTCCACACCAAGCAAGGTGCCCAGCAATTCGACGACAGCGCTGCCCGCCTCCAGCGTCTCGGCCATGACGATCGCGAGCACATCGCGCACGGCAGCATCCGGCAACGGCAGCAACCGCGCCAACAGGCCCGCCACGCCATGATCGCCGTTATGTCCACCGGTCACGGTTGGGGCGTCGGCGTCGAACCCGAGGATTGCGAGCACCGCCCGCCGCCGCTCGTCGAACGCAGCTTCGGACGCGCTATTCTCGACGCTTTCGGCAATCGCATTGCTCGCGGCGCGCTGCTGCACGATCCGGACATTCCAGAGGCTCGACCCGACGATCATGTGCGCGACCGCCAATCGCAAGGCGACCGACGCATTGCCCGCGACAGCATTCCGGACCGCTGCATGCCGGTGCAGATCGACATAGTTCTGGATCGGCGTGCTCACCTCGGGGCGGACCGACTTCTCGGACCCCTTCCCTAACTCACCCGCCAACCGCCTGCGCGCGTCCTTGAGCGTCACATAGCCTTCGTGGAACGCGACGTCGCCGCGATGGCTGACGGCAATGAACACCTTGCCGCCTTTGCGCTTCGGGGTGCGCTCATATTCCCAGCTATGGAAGGCCTCGCCGGAGGGCATGATGGTCGCTTCCCATCCGGCTTCGCGATACGTCTCGGCGCGAACCTCAATCGCAGCGTTCTGCGCAGCCCAGAAGGCCGACACATCGGCAAAGTAACGCTCGTCGCCGAAAAGGTCGGACACGATGTCACCTTCGTATGTTGCCGGATCGAAGAGAGCCGCCGTCACGGGGATCGATGCGCCGCCGAAAAGCCATGCCTTGAGCGCATGACCGCTCGGGCAATATGCGGTCTCGTCCTCGAGCAACGCCAGCCATTCACGCTGCCGGGTCTTCGTCGCAAGGGTCAGGTGCCGCACCGTCGCGGCATCGATGTCACCGCGCCGATAGAGCGCCCGGATGCGCGGCAACAGATTGCCAAGCGCCAGTGTCCGCTTCACCTGTAGCTCGGTCAACCCGAAGGTCAGCGCGATATCATCCGGGGTCCGTCCTTCGCGGACAAGCCGGGTGAAGCTTTCCCAGCGGGTGACCTCGTCGGGGTCGAGCCGCGCGATATTCTCGATCAGCGAGGCTTCGAGTGCTGCTGCATCATCCCCCGCCGCCATCACCGCGCACGGCAACGGCTCAACCTCGCCACCCTCGGCTGCGACTGCCAACGCCGCATGATAGCGCCGCTTGCCCGCGACGATCTCGTAGGTGTCGGGACTGCCATTTGCCCGCACGATTAGCGGGACCAACACGCCCCGCGCCCGGATCGACGGCAGGATCTTGGCAATGTCGGGTGCCTTGCCCTTGGCCCGCATATTCGCAGGCGACACAGACAGCTTTGCGATGTCGATATGCTTGAGTTCCATGATCCTCACTCCTTCACACCGCAGCCCGGCCGGAATGGCGGGGGTAGGCGGCAGGAGCGACCCGGCAGTCCCGCTTGAGCGGCGGGCCGCACCCGCAGGGCCGAAATGCAATGGAGGACCGGCGAAGCCGGTTGCGGCCCGTCGCGGCGGGACTAAGGGAAGCGACGCCTACCCCCGCCAGATCGCGCCGCGGCGCGCCAACGCCAGCGCGCGCAACCGCGCTGACCGCATGCCGGTCGGAACGACCGGCAGATTGATCCGCAGGAGCAATCCATGCGTCATGCGATCGTCACGGCTGTGCCGACGAGACGCCGAAGGCGGCTCGGTGGAGCGTAAGCGACATAGAGCGCGACCGCGCTCCAGCGCGGGGACGTCAGTTCCTCGAAATTTATTTTATCGCACGCATGAGCATTAACAGCGGCCCACGGCCAGCTACGGCTAGCTACGGCTTAGTTCGTTGAACCGGCACTGTTTTCGGCACTCTTGACGGTCAAATCCCTCAGTCTCAAATCCGTTCATGGGGAGAATTGAAACAGCACAAGCGACAGGAACACGCCATGACCTCCAACACCCCCGACCGCATTCTTCGGCTTAATAGCGTGCTTGATCGTACCGGCCTCAGCCGCTCGACCCTCTACCGCAAAGTCGAACAGGGCACGTTCCCTGCCCAGATACACATTGCCACGCGCTGCGTCGGCTGGCGTGAGTCAGCGATCGCCGACTGGCTGCGTAACCCCATGTTCTACAGCGTCGAGGATGCGGAATCAGGCAGCCGATGATCCGCCCTGCGCATTAAAACCCGACCTTACAGCCGCCGCGAAGCGAATTCCAAACGCCGACTTTTGGAGGCCTAAAGGCAAGCTGCCGGGAAGGGTGGAAACCGGAATGACCGCTTTGGAGCAACGGCTTGAGGTAAGCGGACGTTCGTTGTCCGCCTTAGGATGTCAGGTTCGCGCCCTATAATCGGTCGTTCGACCTGCCGCAGATCGATCCGGAAAGCTGACGTCCAAAACACGCATCAGAAACGCAGCACAGGGTTGGAGGCGACAAACAGGCGAGGTGGGTGATCCGGATATAGCCGGTACAATGTGCACCGCACCGGTTCATGCCACGGCATTTGTCACCACGATGCCGAGACAAGGCCGCGCAGCAGCACCAACAGGTTGATGATGCTCCTGACGCGCTCGCACGGTCCGCCATAGCTACAGGCTGCCACCGACAGTAAATCGGCAAAGCAAAGGCCTGTGCACCACTGGGGCCTTGCCGGCTTCCCAACCATTCGAACAATCCAGCAAAACCGTTGGAAGACGGGCGCGGTGAACATCAGGCGACGTCCCACACTCAGCCCTTGACAGCGCTTTATGTGATGTATACTTCACATTTAGTGATGGGAGCCTCACATGATTGAGCGTAGAAATTTAAAACCCATGCTGTTGGCGTTGGTCGGTATTGGTGGTGGCTGTGTCATCATTCTTCTGCCTGTCCTCGCATCAAGATTCTTTCACGCGGCTCCCTCAGGGGGCTTCTGGGTCATGGCAGTGATAGCGACCGCGCTGGTTGGCGAGGCTTGGGCGCTCGTGTTTGCGACGCGGATGCATCGTAGTTCCGATGAATTTCAGCAGGAGCGAGCAAAGTCGGCCTGGTATTGGGGCGGCAGCATCGGTCTGGCGATGACATTTCCGATCTCGCTGTTCATCGTCAACGGTGGCCTGGATCTTGTTGATCCCGCCTTGTCGATGAGCCGCCCCCTGATCATGGCGTTCGCCTGTGGATTTGTCCTGCCGTGCGTCGGATTGATCGCCGGCTATTTCGGCGCGCGGTTCTCGCACCGGGGGAATGAGGCGTGACCGAGGGACGGTTCTCGCGGGCATGAAAAATCGCCTCAAAGTCTTGCGTGCCGAACGAGGCTTGACGCAGGCGGCGCTCGCCAAGCGACTTGATGTATCGCGTGAAGCCATCAACGCGATCGAAACAGGACGATACGATCCCAGCCTCTCGCTGGCCTTCAAGATCGCCCGTCTGTTTGGGCAACCGGCCGAAGCGATCTTCGACGATGAGCGGTCCTGATCTCTTCTGAATGTTTCTATCGATCACATCGGTAAGGAAGCGGCATGTTGAAAATAATCCTGGGTTTCTCCTTTGCCCTATTGTTGATCTGTGTGCCTCCGGGCGCCCGTGCGCAGAGCCACGCCACCGCTGCCTCGACGCCCACCGCAGCGCAGAGCATCGACGGCGACTGGGATGGCACATTGACGGTCTCCGTCATCAAATTGCGCCTCGCCCTTCACATTCGCACCGATGCGACCGGCACCAAGGGGACCATCGACAGCATCGACCAGCAAGCCATGGGGATCCCGATTTCCAAGATCGACAGGGATGCCGGCGCGGTGACGTTCGAGATCGCCCTCGTCAACGCAGCCTTCAAAGCCGTGCTCGATCCCACTGGTCAGACGCTCAAGGGTGAGTGGCGTCAGGGGAGTAATGCCTTGCCGCTCATACTGACCCGTCGACAGCCCGGCCAGGTTCAGCCGGTCAGCGCCCGGCCGCAGACGCCGAAAAAACCCTACCCCTACCGCGAGGAGGAGATCAGTTTCTCGAAAGATGCGGCCCAGTTCCGCCTCGCCGGTACGCTCACCATACCCCAGGGTGCAGGGCCGTTTCCAGCCGTGGTCCTTGTCGCCGGTTCTGGCCCCAATACCCGCAACGAACCAATTCTTGGTCACGAGCCGTTCCTTGTCATCGCAGACCATCTCACACGACATGGCATCGCCGTGTTGCGCTACGACAAGCGCGGGACCGGCGCGTCGGGTGGTGCTTATGCAACCGCAACCACGCGCGATTTTGCCGACGATGCGCAGGCCGCCCTCGCCTATCTGAAGAATCGTCCCGAAGTCGATGCGCGCCACATAGGGCTGATCGGCCATAGCGAGGGCGGATTGATAGCGCCGATCGTGGCGACGCATGATCTCTCGGCAGCCTTTATTGTGATGATGGCAGGCCCCGGCGTGAATGGCGCTGCGGTGTGGCTGGAGCAGCTCAAGCTCGTCCTAGCAGCGGAAGGGATGGCAGCAGACAAGATCGCGGCGGCCGTGGCGCAACGGCAGCGAACAATTGAAATCCTTCTAAGCGAGAGCGATGCCAACACAGCGGCACCGAAGCTGCGCGCGCTGATGTCGGGCGACGCCCCGGCAGCGCAAGTCGAAGCGGCGATTGCCGCGGTCAACAACCAGTGGTTCCGCGAGTTTCTTCACTATGAGCCGGCGCCGACCCTGCGGAAAGTCAACTGTCCTGTCCTTATCTTGCAAGGTAGCAAGGACCTGCAGGTATCCGCTGCCCAAAATCTGCCTGCGATTCGTACCGCGCTTCGCAGCAATCGACATGTCGAGATTGTCGAACTTCCGGGGCTCAATCATCTGTTCCAAAGCGCTCAAACCGGCGGGCCCAGCGAATACAGCCAGATCGAAGAAACAATTGCGCCTGCTGCGCTCGATATCCTTACGCGTTGGATTATTCGGCAAGCCACCCCGTAAAGCTCGAAATGCAGCGTGCCGCCAATCGTTAGCCGTTCGCTTCCTGCCTTCCGGCGGGTGCTTCGGCGAGATACAACTAGGAGCGTCGGAAATGTCCACTCCGGGCGCAGCTATTTTTGCTGGACGTCGCATTCTAGAATCTGCTGAAAGAATTTCCGCTTAGCGAATTAGCTCACCGAAAACCTGCCAGGCCGCTTCTGGCCCAGTTCCGGTAACACCTCATCGTCTGAATGGTCGTCCGCTTTCGGTGAGCAGGCAGTGGGCCCCGAACGGCGACTTCTGGGTCGTCGCTGCCAGAAAGTGGCCAATCAGGAGGCGCCCCAGATGTTGCCGTTTGCGACTTATCGAAGGTCGCTCGTAAGCCGCCTTGGGCGCAGGCATCAGGCGCTGTCAAAACCGCAAGATCGGTCGAGCGTGACATGTCGGGGAGCGCCTAAGTGGTGCCGCCACGGAGGACAGGACAGTGAAGGCGGCGCTTGAAAACTACCATGCCCGGATGCAGCGGGTGCTGGATCATATCGACCAGTACCTTGATGACGATCTGGACTTGGCAGCGGTAAGCGGCGTCGCAGCGTTCTCGAAATACCATTTCCACCGGCAGTTCACGGCCACCTTCGGGTTGTCGTTGCATCGCTATGTCCAGCTCGCCCGCATGAAGCGCGCTTCCTATCGGCTGGCCTACAGGGGCGTTCAGAGCGTCACGGAGATAGCGCTGGATGCCGGTTACGACGCACCGGATGCCTTCGCCCGCGCCTTTCGGCGACGGTTCGGGCAGTCGCCTTCGTCATTCCGGGAATCTCCCGATTGGGAGCCGTGGCTTGCGGCCTTCGGGCCACTCGACAACGCGAGGAGCAAGCTGATGCAGAAGACCTTTATCCGCGACGACGTGAAGATACGTGACGTGCCTCCAACGCCGGTGGCGATCATGGAGCATCGCGGCGCCCCCGCGATGATCGGCACCACGATCCAGCGGTTCATTGCCTGGCGCAAGAAGTCCGGATTGGCTCCACGGGTCAGTGCCACGTTCACCGTCTATCACGACGATCCTCGCACCACGCCGGCTGAAGCGTTCCGGATGGACCTGTGCGCGGCCACCGATAGACCGATCGAGCCGAATGATGAGGGCGTTGTATCCGGTGTGATACCGGGTGGCCGCTGCGCGGTGATGCGCGTGGTCGGCATGAGCGATAATCTCGAGCCGGCAGCGCTCTACCTGTATCGCGACTGGCTGCCAGGTAGCGGGGAAGAGACGCGCGATTTCCCACTCTATTGCCAGCGAATTAGTTTCTATCCCGATGTTGCCGAGCATGAGGCGGTTACGGACCTGTTCCTCCCCCTCCTCTGATCCGGAAGCGTTCCAATCGATCAATAGGATATTGGATATGACTCCTCGACATGCCGCATTGGCGGCAACGGCTGGCATGACTTCTCTCACCGGCGCGGTGCCAGCCAACGATACGCTCACGCGGGCCCAGCCGGTGGTCGAGGTGTTCTATTCCGCAGTGGTGGCCTGTGGCCGCACGCCGCGGTTCAAGCCGGTCATCAGCCTCGCGAGCAACGATGGTGCCACCCGGTACGATCCGGCTACACGCGCCATCGTCCTCGTGCCCTATGAGGCACTCAATCCCGGTCGGCGCGCGGCGATGGATCGCTTCGCGGCGATCGGAACGCTCGGTCTGTCCGGCCGGGATCAATATGGCGAGGTCTTCAATACGCTTCTGGTGGGGCACGAACTGGGCCACTGGGTTCAGGAGGTCGCCCGTCGGCCGATCAATCGATGGCAGGCGGAATATGAGGCCAATCGCATGATGGTGGCCTTTTGGCGCGATCATCCCTCACAAGTGGCAACAGAGCGGCGCCTAGCCAACTTCATCGCGCAGCGGCCGGGAGCATCGATGCCGACTGACGCCACAATGTCCATAGAGACGTATTTTAACACCAACGTAGCGACCATCGAAGCCGACCCCATGCGGTATAGCGGGTTCCAAAAGCTGATGGTGCGGTCGGCGATGGCGGAAGCGCCTAAACCTTCGTTCTGCCAGACTATTTCGGCGGCTTGGCCTGGAACGTGAACCGATTGGCGGCTTTCGACCTATCCAGCGCCGAATCCTTCCGGGCTGTTGTCCACCCAACTCAAGTCATTCCGCAGCCGCTTCTAGGGACTCGGAACCGGCCGTTCGACCGACATGAACAAGTGACCGAAGTTGGGAGAGCGCAATTTCGCGGTGAATGGCGATTTATGGGTCTTTGTAATGTGGTGGCTGTCTCGAACGCACATCGGCATTTCACATATCTCGCTCGGTACTAGGCTGGAGACAACCACCCCGACGCGGCGTCACCTTGGGGCAGCAGTTCGCGCTCAACCTCAAGGATAACTGAGTCACCCCAAGCATGCCACCCAACTAAATCGTTGAGATCAGTCGCGCCTCACTTTTTGACCTCTGGGGTGGTCGACTCGTGAATCATACTCATCAACATATCGGCCCAAGCTGTGAGCATGCGCCGGCGCGGGGTGATATAGAGCGCACCGTTATAGGCTCCTCGTACCTCGTCACGATCAGCATGGGCTAGCGCCGTCTCGATCCAATCCGGCCGATAGCATTCAGCCTCGTTCGGCCACGTCGAGGCAATCCCCCGAAACCCGTGGACGGTCTGGCGGCCCCGATAGCCCATCCGGTAGCATCCGTAGATCATGGTGTTCTGCGAAATCGCCTGACCCGGTTTATCGCCAGCAAAGACGTAATCGCCACGGGCGAACTCGGATAGCTCCGCAAGTAGCGCGACAACTTGTGGCGCGAGCGGCACGATGTGCTCGCGCTCCATCTTCATCCTTTCGGCAGGTACACGCCAGATTGGGTCGCCAGTGTTGAGCCCCTCGAACTCGCACCATGTGGCGAGCCGTGTCTCGTTCGTGCGAGCCCAGGTCAGCAACGTGAAGAGCAGGGCCGCACGAGTCACCGCGCGTCGCTTTGGCGTCTCGTATCCGTCATAATTGTCTATTGCCCGCACGAGCTGTGGCAATTCGTCCAGCTTGATGCGTGCCATATGCCGCGTCCGAGGCTTGGGCTTCAGGAGACCGGTCAGATGCTGGGCTGGATCGGCGTCGGCCCATCCCTGCGGAATAGCAAAACTGTAGATCTGGCTAACATGCTGCTTGAGGCGACGGCTGACATCAAGTGCGCCGCGCGCTTCTACCTTGCGAACCATTGCCAGTACGTCGGCGCTCGTGACACAGCGCAAATCGAGTGAACCAAGAAGAGGGAAGGCATCGTTCTCGAGTCTCGTCAGCAGGCGTGAAGCATGACCGGCATCCAGGGAGGCCAGCCGGTTCGCATGCCAAGCCCTGGCTGCCTGCTCGAAGGTTGTGACGGACGGGCCCTTCTCTTTGGCCCCCGGGTCACCCCCCTGTCCGAGCGCCACCTTGGCCGCGGCGCGGCGCAGCCGGGCGTCGGCAAGGCTGGTGACTGGATACGCACCGAATGACAGCAGCTTCTCCTTTCCACCAAAGCGATATTTGAAGCGCCACAGCTTCGAGCCGTTTGCACGAACGAGAAGGTAGAGACCTTCTCCGTCGGCGAGCTTATAGTCCTTGGCGCGTTTAGCGGCGTGGCGAACTTCGAGTTCCTTGAGGGCCATTGGGGGTATCTCCTGCTGACGAAGAGATCATACCCCCGAAAATACCCCCAAAAGCAAATCGACGTCCTGGCATTTTGGGGGGTGGCCTGGGACGGATCGGAGCGCCTTGAAACAGGTCAAATCACTGAAAAAAGACATAAAAAAAACCGCCTCAGGACTTCCTGAGGCGGTTTGATATTTGGACGGTTGGTTGCGGGGACAGGATTTGAACCTGTGACCTTCAGGTTATGAGCCTGACGAGCTACCGGGCTGCTCCACCCCGCGCCAACATCAGAACCAGCTCGGCCAAAGCCGAACTAGTTCAAATTCTTGCCTAGCAGAGACGCAAACGCCTCCGCATTGCGGAGGCGCACGCGCCCTCGCGGGCAAAAACATGTGAATGGGTTCGTTTAGAAACGTTGTTCCGTACAGCACCAGCTACAATGCCTGGCGACGACCTACTCTTCCACTGCTTAGGCAGTAGTACCATCGGCGCTGTCAGGTTTCACGGCCGAGTTCGGGATGGGATCGGGTGGTTCACTGACGCTATGGCCACCAGGCAATGAAGCCGGTGCTGTCAAGAAAAACGGTTCTTAAGATCGTGCACTGCAAACGGCGAACCGCTTACAAAATTAATCAGGCATACGATGATCATCCGACCTATCGACGACCGCTATAGGCAAAGCCCAGAGCTGTCATTGATGGTGGGACTCTCAAGCGCGAATAGGACAATTAGTATCGGTTAGCTCCATGGATTACTCCACTTCCACATCCGATCTATCAAGGTCGTGGTCTCCGACCGTCCTATGAAATCTTATCTCGAGGGAGGCTTCCCGCTTAGATGCTTTCAGCGGTTATCCCGTCCATACATAGCTACCCTGCTGCGCTTCTGGCGAAACGACAGGTACACCAGAGGTATGTTCAACCCGGTCCTCTCGTACTAGGGTCAACTCCTCTCAAATTTCGACGCCCACGGCAGATAGGGACCAAACTGTCTCGCGACGTTCTGAACCCAGCTCACGTACCACTTTAATTGGCGAACAGCCAAACCCTTGGGACCTGCTCCAGCCCCAGGATGTGATGAGCCGACATCGAGGTGCCAAACAACCCCGTCGATATGAGCTCTTGGGGGTTATCAGCCTGTTATCCCCGGCGTACCTTTTATCCGTTGAGCGATGGCCCTTCCACGAGGGACCACCGGATCACTATGACCGACTTTCGTCTCTGCTCGACTTGTCAGTCTCGCAGTCAGGCGGGCTTATGCCATTGCACTCTAACAGCCGGTTTCCAACCGGCCTGAGCCCACCATCGCGCGCCTCCGTTACTCTTTA